>NZ_JBPRLO010000004.1:0-379174 GCF_051417975.1 Planococcus sp. 1R117A
CATTGCGCAAGCAAGTAAGATCCCTCAAAGACGATGAGGTAGATAGGTTCGGGGTGGAAGCGCGGCGACGCGTGCAGCTGACGAATACTAATCGATCGAGGACTTAACCAAATACGTTTGTTCAATGTCGCATATCCGGTTTTGAGGGCGCAAGCGCTCATGTCCAGTGATGATGGCAAAGAGGCCACACCCGTTCCCATCCCGAACACGGCAGTTAAGCTCTTTTGCGCCAATGGTAGTTGGGGGTCTCCCCCTGCGAGAGTAGGACATTGCTGGGCCATTTTATGTTTTTTTATGCCGTAATGATTCTTTTACCTTGCTTCCATAGCTCAGCAGGTAGAGTGCTTCCATGGTAAGGAAGAGGTCACCGGTTCGAACCCGGTTGGAAGCTTTTGTTTTATAAGGTTTCTGTAAACGGGAAAAACACTTATTTTTAAGGCCCCTTGGTCAAGCGGTTAAGACACCGCCCTTTCACGGCGGTAACACGGGTTCGAATCCCGTAGGGGTCACCATTCTTTATATTTAAAGTGGAGGATTAGCTCAGCTGGGAGAGCATCTGCCTTACAAGCAGAGGGTCGGCGGTTCGATCCCGTCATCCTCCACCATATTTTTTCGGTGGGGTAGCGAAGTGGCTAAACGCGGCGGACTGTAAATCCGCTCCTTCGGGTTCGGCAGTTCGAATCTGCCCCCCACCACCAGTTTTATATTTGCCATTGGGGTATAGCCAAGCGGTAAGGCAACGGGTTTTGATCCCGTCATGCCCTGGTTCGAATCCAGGTACCCCAGCCATTTTTTATTTTGAGCCATTAGCTCAGTTGGTAGAGCATCTGACTTTTAATCAGAGGGTCGAAGGTTCGAATCCTTCATGGCTCATTTTATTTTTCCTGCGCCAGTTCAGCGCGGGGCCTTAGCTCAGCTGGGAGAGCGCGACGCTGGCAGCGTCGAGGTCAGGGGTTCGAGCCCCCTAGGCTCCATTGTTCCATGTGTATTTGTACTATCCATGTGTAAAAAGCCCGTATCCAATTTATTGGATGCGGGCTTTTTTTATACGCCGATATATTCCGATTGCGGCCGAAATATCACATTATCTTGTTGCTGTTCCATAGCATGAGCTGTCCAGCCGACGATTCGGGCCGCACTGAAGGTAGGAGTGAAAAGTATAGGTGTCATCGCAATCGAACGCATGATGGCAGCGGCATAAAATTCTACATTCGTGTAAAGCGCTCGGCCGGATTTGTGCTGGTTCAGGAGGCGAATAATTTCTTTTTCTGCTGCCACAGCTAAATCCAGCCATGGATCGGCTCCTTGTAAAGCGAGACATTTTTCTCTTAGGATAATCGAACGTGGATCTTCGGTGCGGTAAATACGGTGGCCAAAACCCATGATTTTTTCACCGTTTTCCAGTTTCTTTAAGATGAGGGATTCAATTTGTTCAGGCACGTTAATTTCTTCCAGCAAATCAATTACTCCGGAAGGCGCCCCTCCATGGAGAGGGCCTTTCATGGTACCGATGGCAGAAGTGATAGCGGAAGTAAGGTCAGACTCTGTCGATATGGTAACCCGTGCCGCAAAGGTAGAAGCATTCATTCCGTGCTCCATCGTTAACTTCAAATAAGTCTCCAATGCTTCTGTCTGCGCTTCAGTTGGCACTTTTCCGTTTATCATCCATAGATAGTTGGCGGTATGGCTTAAATCACTGCGTGGCTCAATAAATTCTTCTTTTTGCTTTAAGCGGAAAAGAAGCGCTGTCAGCACAGGGAAGGCTGCAGTTAATGCTACTGCTTGTTCTTCAATTGGCAAGCAAGTAAAGTCATCATGGCTGTACGCGGATATTAAGGTACGCAAGCCATCCATCAAAGAAGCTTCTCGAGGTAAAAGCTTTGCTGTTTCACTTACATGAACAGGAATCTGGCGATGCTTGAGGAGTTGGCTTTTCAATTCCTTCAGTTCCTGTTCCGAAGCGTCGTGGCCATGCCACAAGAAATAAGCCACTTCTTCAAATGATTTCCTCCGTATCGCTTCGCCCACCTCTTTGCCGCGATAGCGCAATTCTCCTTTATCCCCGTCGACAGAAGCGATTTTCGTCTGGACAGCTGTGACTCCCTTTAATCCTTTCTGAAACATTTTAATTCCTCCTTTTTTTCTATCATACTGCTGACTATTGATAATGAAAATTAAAGATATATAATTAAAACAATTCGAATTATTAATTAAAAAAGGAGAACAGTATGGAAATATCCTGGCTAAGAACTTTTGTGGATGCTGCTGAAACGCTAAATTTCAGAAAAACCTCTGAACGATTGTTGATGTCCCAGCCTAGTGTGACAGTGCATATTCGATTGTTAGAAGAAAACCTAGGCCTCTTGTTATTCAAAAGGGAAAAGAACCGGGTTGCATTAACAGAAGAAGGGCGCCATTTTTACGGAAAAGCCCAACTTATATTGGCGCAGCTTGATCAAAGTGTAGAAGAACTCCAAGCGTTTGCCCAGGGCTATCGGAAAAAATGGACACTTGCCATTTCTCCTTTAATGGCGGAAACCATTTTGCCGTATATTTTAAAATCATTTACGAAAGACCACCCGGATTTGGAACTGGTCATTCAAGTGGAAGAGTCGGAGCTGATTGAGGGTCTGGTCGAAACGGAACAAGTATCGGCTGGTATTTCTGCCTTGCCTCCTAAACGCCATAACGTTGTCCATGAAACAGTTTACAGCGATCCGATTCTTTTTATCTTGCCGAGGGATGCGTACGACGATGAAACTGGTCCTGCTGTATCAGGGGAAGTAGCGCTGCAATCCACATTTTTATTTACCCATCACCATCCGGCTTATTGGGATGAATTGCTATTGAAATTGCGTCTCCATGTAACCGGCATACGGACGATGAAAGTTACGCAAGCCCATATCGCAAAACGCTTTATCCAAGAAGGGCTTGGAGTATCCTTTTTGCCAAAATCGATGGTCCGGCGGGAATTGATCGAAGGGCGTTTAATGGATGCCCATTTTGATTTGTTTCCACTGCCGACCGTTTCTACATATTTTTTGGCAAAAGAATTTGGAGAACTTGAGAAAGAATTTTTAAGAAGAATTCAATCGGTTTACTTTAATTGAAAAGGAGATGCGACATGATAATTGAACGGTCGAATATTCGCTTAAGGTTATTAGAACGAGAAGATTTTAAAGCTTTATGGGAGTTGTATACACCGCGGATTTTTGAACATATGCTGACGAAAGTAAAAAGCTATGAGGAGCTTGTCAAATGGCTGGAATCAGGTCTGAAAGCACCCAATGCAATGGTTTTTGTGGTGGAAGATCCGAATACAGGCAGAATGATGGGAACGACTCGCATTTATGCAATCGATGAAGCGAATAAAAGCTGTGAAATCGGTTCTACATTTTATGCAGAATCTGTCCAGCGGACTCATGTGAATACAGCTGTTAAATACGCCTTACTCCGCTATTGTTTTGAGGAGCGGAGCCTGATTCGTGTGCAATTTAAAACGGATGCTGAAAACATCGCTTCACAGAAAGCGCTGAAGCGAATAGGAGCTGTAAAAGAAGGAACGCTCCGCAATGAACGGATCCGCTCTACCGGAAAGCCGAGAGATGCGGTAGTTTATTCGATTATTGAAGCGGAATGGCCGGCTGTAAAAAACAGATTAGAAATAATAATGAATAAATATACTTAATTTTGTCTGGTTGAGCCAAGGCTTCCTTAGCAGGTACAATAGATTCATCTTGATAAGGGGGATAAAATAATGAATAAATTAAACGTTTCTATTATAGGAGTTCCAATGGACCATGGCCAAAACCGCCGTGGAGTCGATATGGGGCCAAGTGCTATCCGCTATGCAGGAGTGGTGGAACGGATTGAGAACTTAGGGCATACGGTGAAAGATGAAGGGGACATCCAAATCGGCCATGCAGACGGATCCATTGATACAGATACAAATTTGCGCAATTTAAAAGTGGTTACAGATGCTACTGAAGCGTTAGGAGCAAAAGTGTTTGAAGTTGCAGAAGCAGGGAATTTTCCGCTCGTTCTTGGCGGAGACCACAGCATTGCAATCGGGACGCTTGCAGGCATTTCTGAACGCCACGAAAACTTAGGTGTTATTTGGTATGATGCCCATGCTGATATGAATACAAGTGAAACATCACCATCCGGCAATATTCATGGAATGCCTTTAGCAGCCAGCTTTGGGCTTGGACATGAACAATTAACGAATATTCGTGGGTATTCACCAAAAGTGAAGCCGGAAAACATAGTAATCATTGGTGCCCGTTCCGTTGATCCAGGAGAACGCGAATTGATCAAAGAGCGCGGCATTCGCGTCTACAGCATGCATGAACTTGATAAAATGGGAATGAATGCTGTAATTGATGATGCGATTCAATATTTAAAAGAAGAACGCCGGACAGATGCCGTTCATTTATCACTTGATTTAGATGGCATTGATCCGATGTATACTCCAGGAGTAGGGACACCGGTTCCAGGCGGCATCACTTACCGGGAAAGCCATTTGGCAATGGAATTATTGCATGATGCAGGAATTATCACTTCTGCCGAGTTTGTAGAAGTGAATCCGATTCTAGATGAAAAGAACCGGACTGCGGACGTAGCAGTCGCGCTTATCGGTTCGTTGCTCGGCGAAAAATTACTGTAACACTCTAAAACAGGCGAAAGCCTGTTTTTTTGTGTTTTAATACGTTTTTATTATTTATATGCCTAAATGTAAACTATCTGGAAATAAGTTGGATTTTTTTGACGTGAATTTGGTACGATAGAAAGAGAAAAAATAAATGAAACTTTTTGAAAAGCAATCCGTATATAAAAGACAGCCGCATAGGCGGAGGGAAATGAGATCATGGATGCGTTAGTCAATAAACGAATAAAAAAAGTATTAAAAGGCGATCAGAACGCATTCGCCGAAATCGTTGAGCTGTATCAGCATCAGCTTTATCAAATCTGTTACCGCATGCTTGGCAATAAGCATGAGGCAGAAGACATTGCACAGGAAGCGTTTACGCGCGCTTATGTGAATCTTCATACATTCGATCAAAACCGCAAATTTTCGACATGGCTTTACCGTATAGCCACGAATTTATGCATTGACCGGATCCGCAAAAAAAAGCCGGACTTTCATTTGGATGCGGAAGTGCGCGGGACGGAAGGCTTGAACATGTACTCGTCTATTGCCAGCGATGACCAGCTTCCTGAAGAAGAATTAATGCGGATGGAAGTGCAGGAGCGGGTGCAGTACGAGATAAGCCGCTTGCCAGATAAGTACCGTGCCGCTATTGTATTAAAGTATATCGAAGAATTGCCGCTGGCGGAAATCAGCGAAATTTTGGATTTGCCGCTAGGTACCGTGAAAACGCGGATACACCGGGGAAGAGAAGCTCTTCGGAAGCAATTGAGCAATTTGTAGGAGGCGAGCACCATGAATACGTGTCCGGAAAAAATCATCCATTTCATGGACGATTATTTAGATGGGGATCTTAACCCCGCTGATGAAGCTGTTCTGAAAGAGCATTTGGAAAGCTGCATCGATTGCCGGAAACTATACCACGAGTTAACCAAAACGATCGCATTTGTCCAAAGTGCATCACATATACAACCACCGCCTGATTTTGTCCAAAAGACATTGCAACGGCTGCCAAAAGAAAGGCAGCGCGTCGGAATCCAGCGCTGGTTCAGACAACACCCGTTACTAACAGCTGCCGCACTTTTTTGTTTGCTGATGAGCGCAACTTTGTTCTCGAATTTCAATAATGATCAGCAGTTCGCTTTTACAAAACAACCTAATTTAGTTGTAGAAGGTGAAACAGTGGTGGTCCCTGAAGGCGAAGTGGTGACAGGGGATTTGACGATCCGCAATGGCGATTTGCGTGTGGAAGGCGAATTGCACGGCGACGCGACTATTGTCAATGGCCAGTATATGGCTTCTTCTGGCGTGATTACAGGAGAAATCGAAGAAATTGATAAAGCTTTCGAGTGGCTTTGGTTTACGATTAAAGATGGCGTTAAAGACGCTGCCTCCATTTTCAACGCAGGCGATAAAGAGAATGAAGAGTAGAGCCTATCCTCATTGAAGGATAGGTTTTTTCAATGAAGGCAAGGAGAATTCACTTATGATATACTGATTTATATGCAGATGTGGAAAAGCGAGGGTTGCAGATGCCGTTTTTGGAGAACTTAACAAACCAGACACCACTCGAACTTTTAGTAAATGTCATTGATATTTTATTAGTATGGTTCGTTATATATAAGCTGATTACGATTATTAAAGGGACGAAAGCGGTCCAGTTATTAAAAGGAATATTTTTTATCGTCATTGCGTATCTGATTACACAAGCACTCAATCTGGAAACACTTGGCTGGGTCATGCAACAAGTGTTGAATTGGGGCTTCCTGGCAATTATTATTATTTTCCAGCCGGAAATGAGGCGTGCGCTTGAACAGCTTGGCCGTGGCAAACTGTTTTCAAGCAGCCAGCTAAATGAGGAATCTGAACGCAACCGGTTGATTGAGGCGATGTCAAAATCCGTAAGTTATATGGCGAAACGCCGGATCGGCGCGCTTATTTCCATTGAACGGGAAACGGGCTTGAGTGAATATATAGAGACCGGTATTCCGATGAACTCAGACATAACGTCAGAGTTGTTGATCAATTTATTTATTCCAAATACCCCATTGCATGACGGTGCTGTCATTGTGCAGAAAAACCGAATTGCCGCTGCTGCCTGCTATTTACCGTTGTCAGAAAGTCCTTTTATCTCAAAAGAACTTGGAACCCGCCACCGTGCAGCACTCGGAATCAGTGAAGTGACCGATGCTATTACGATTATTGTGTCAGAGGAAACGGGTGCAATCAGCCTTACGGCAAACGGAGATTTGCATCGCAATTTGTCACTCGAAGATTTTGAAGTGAAATTGCGCCGAATTTGGTTTGGAGCCGTCCAGCAGCCAGCTGATTCTTCCCGATGGAACTGGAGGGGGAAAAAAAATGGATAAATTGATGGACAGTCCTTGGTTTTTGCGGATTATGGCCCTCCTGCTGGCATTTCTTTTATTCTTTACGGTTAAAGCAGATGAAGACGCTGTAAATTCAGCGAATAATGGCACGATAACTGAAGAAATCGAAGATGTGGAACTGGAAGTTTTTTATGGAGATACCAATTTAATGGTTAGTGGGTTGCCTGAGACAGTGGATTTAACAATTTCAGGTCCTACCAGTACTGTACAGACTGCTCGGCAACTGAAAGATTTTACATTGTTTGTGGATTTGCGCAATATGACGATTGGTGAACACCGCGTGCCAATTCAGACTGAAAATTTTTCGGAACAGCTGCGGGTTCAAATTGATCCGGCGTTTGTGGACATTACGATTGAAGAGCGGGTCACGCAGGAGTTCCGCATTGACCCTGAAATGAATGAACGCTTATTGCAAGAAGGATTTGTGTTGGAGGAAATTACAGCGGATCCAAATAGCGTCACTGTCACAGGGCCGAAAAGCGTGATCGATGCTATCAGTTTTGTAAAAGCCACTGTTACAGGTGAGCAGGGAGTTAATGAATCGTTTACAACAGAAGCCCGGGTCCGGGTACTCGCAAACGATTTGACAAAGCTTGAAAATGTAGAGATTGAACCTGAAGTGGTAAAGGTTTCGGTTGAAATACAGGAATACAGCAAAGAAGTGCCAGTTGTTATCAAAGAGAATGGAACACCGCCAACCGGAATAAGGATTGACGAGCTTATTCCATCCAGCAAAACTGTTCGGGTATACGGGCCGAAGAATGCAGTTGATCCATTGAATGAGTATGTGGTGGAAGTAAATACCGGCGTCATTACTCCGACAGATACAACGATAGAAACGGAGTTGAAAGCACCGAAAGGGACTACATCCGTCACTCCGGCTGATATGACAGTGGAAGCTGAAATTACAGTGGATGAGACAGTTAAAGCGCCTGATGGAGTGGAAAAACCAGAAGTATCAGAGAATTCTTCTTCGTAATGCTAAGGCGAGGATATGAATTTGGGATGGAACATGTATAATGGAGCGAGATAATGCTATAGATTGAAGGAGAGAAAAGAATGGGAAAATATTTTGGAACTGATGGGGTGCGGGGCGTCGCGAACAGTGAATTGACACCTGAACTGGCATTTAAATTAGGACGTTTTGGCGGATATATTTTAACGAAAAGCTCGAAAGAAAAGCCTAAAGTATTAATTGGCCGGGATACCCGGATTTCAGGAGAAATGCTTGAAGGGGCACTTGCGGCAGGACTCCTGTCTGTTGGAGCAGAAGTAATGCGCCTTGGCGTTATCAGCACTCCTGGAGTAGCATACTTGACGCGTGTGATGAGTGCGGAAGCGGGCGTCATGATTTCAGCTTCACACAATCCGGTAGAAGACAATGGCATTAAATTTTTTGGTTCGGATGGATTTAAATTATCCGATGAGCAGGAGCTGGAAATTGAAGCTTTGCTTGATAGCGAAGAAGATACACTTCCGCGCCCTACTGGAGGAGATTTAGGCAGCATCACCGATTATTTTGAAGGCGGCCAAAAGTACATCCAGTATTTGAAACAGACCGTGGATGAAGAGTTCACAGGCATCCATGTGGCACTTGATTGCGCACATGGAGCAACATCTTCCCTAGCAACGCATGTATTCGCTGATTTGGATGCGGACATTTCATCAATGGGCGCTTCTCCGAATGGCTTGAATATTAACGATAAAGTAGGATCAACCCACCCTGAAAAATTGGCTGAACTGGTCATCGCTAAAAAAGCGGATATCGGCTTGGCATTTGACGGCGACGGCGACCGCTTGATTGCGGTGGATGAAAAAGGCCAAATCGTTGATGGCGATCAGATTATGTACATAATCGCGAAACATTTGCATTCAGAAGGCCGGCTAAAGAAAAATACAGTTGTGTCGACTGTGATGAGCAATATGGGCTTTTATAAAGCATTGGAAGAGCACGGCATGGAAAGCAAGCAGACAGCTGTTGGTGACCGCTATGTCGTAGAAGAAATGAAGAAAAACGAGTACAACCTTGGCGGCGAGCAGTCCGGCCACATAATCTTCCTAGACTACAATACAACAGGCGATGGCTTGTTGACCGGTCTTCAACTGGTGAATATCTTGAAAGTTACGGGCAAAAAATTATCCGATTTAGCAGCAGAAATGACAATTTTCCCGCAAAAACTTGTCAATATCCGTGTAACGGATAAACATGCTGTTACAGAGAATTCAAAAGTGGCTGCTGTCATCACTGAAGTGGAAAGCGACATGAATGGAAATGGCCGTGTCTTAGTGCGTCCTTCTGGCACAGAGCCGCTTGTCCGGGTCATGGTGGAAGCAGCTTCTGGAGAAGACTGCGAGAGATATGTTGAGCAAATTGCTGAAGTAGTAAGAGCCGAAATGGGCTTAAACTAGTATAAGAAACCGGTTCAAAAGCTAGACGGCTTTTGAACCGGTTTTTTGGTATTATAAGGAGTAATTTTAATAAGATTTTATTGACGTGCGTTAAACGAAAAGGTATGATAAACTTGCCTAGGTTTAGGCCGCTAAAAAAGGGGGATAGTAATGCGTACAAGGAAAACAGTTAAAGCGCCAGTACTGGGGAAATCGGATGGACAAATCAATTCCCAGTAGACGAGGAGGAGGAGTATCGAGATTTCGGCGGATACCTCCCGGCCGCGAAGCCCGGTCGTAATATCCAGCATTTAAAGCAGTTGAGTGATCAGTTGTACAACGATGCGGATGGGCTCATGACAAGTGTTTGCCAAAATGGGCAAACGCTCATTTTGACTTATAGGAAAATGGAGGAATTAGATTATGTGTGGAATTGTCGGGTATATTGGAGAAAATGATTCAAAAGAAATTCTTTTAAAAGGTTTGGAAAGATTGGAGTACCGCGGTTACGATTCAGCAGGGATTGCTGTACGCAACGGCAAAGGCATTACGGTATTCAAAGAAAAAGGGCGCATTGCTGATTTGCGCGCAGTAGTGGAAGATGAAGTGGTGGGAACAAGCGGAATCGGCCATACACGCTGGGCCACTCACGGAAAACCGAATCGCGTAAACGCTCACCCTCATCAAAATGAAAACGACCGTTTTACATTGGTGCATAACGGAGTGATCGAAAACTATCATCACATTCAGCGCGATTACTTGGCTGGAGTGCAAATGGAATCAGACACAGATACAGAAGTCATTGTACAATTGATTGGCAAATTTGTAGCAGAAGGCATGACAACCCGGGAAGCATTCAGCAAAACATTGACTTTGCTAAAGGGTTCATACGCTATCGCTTTATTGGATGCTGAAGAAGAGCATACAATTTTCGTCGCGAAAAACAAAAGCCCGTTGCTAGTGGGACTTGGAGATGGCTTTAACGTCGTTGCAAGTGATGCCATGGCTATGCTTCAAATCACAGATCAATTCGTGGAATTGATGGACAAAGAAATCGTCATCGTGCGCAAAGACAGCGTGGATATTTTGACATTGGACGGCGAAAAAGTTAGCCGCCAGCCGTTCAAAGCTGAAATCGACATGAGCGATATTGAAAAAGGCACCTACCCTCATTATATGCTGAAAGAAATTGATGAGCAGCCGGCAGTGATGCGCAAAATCATTCAAGCTTACCAAGGCGCAGATGATAAATTAACGATCCAGCCTGAAATCATCCAAGCATTGAAAGATGCGGATCGTATCCACATCATCGCTGCGGGAACAAGCTATCATGCTGGATTGATCGGCAAGGAATACTTGGAGAAAATGGCAGGAATTCCAGTAGAAGTGCATGTATCAAGCGAATTTGGCTACAACATGCCGCTTCTTTCAGAAAAACCATTGTTTATTTTTATTTCCCAATCAGGAGAAACTGCTGACAGCCGCCAGGTATTGGTGAAGATCAAGAAATTGGGGCATCCGTCGTTGACTATCACCAACGTAGCCGGTTCTACACTTTCACGTGAAGCGGATTACACATTGTTATTGTATGCAGGACCAGAAATCGCAGTCGCTTCTACAAAAGCGTACACTGCACAAATTGCTGTTCTTTCAATTCTGGCTGCGGTAACTGCAGAGTCCAAAGGCATCGACATTGGCTTTGACTTGGTGCAGGAACTGGGAATTGTAGCGAATGCAATCCAAGCACAAGTGGACATGAAAGAAGAAATGGAGCAAATTGCCCGTGATTTCCTTTCAACTACACGCAATTGCTTCTTTATCGGCCGCGTCATGGATTACTTTGTAGGCCTTGAAGGCGCATTGAAATTGAAAGAGATTTCGTATATCCAAGCGGAAGGCTTTGCTGGAGGCGAACTGAAACACGGTACGATTGCGTTAATCGAAGAAGGCACTCCGGTTATTGCGCTTGCAACGCAAGAAAAGGTTAACCTCAGCATTCGCGGAAACGTCAAAGAAGTGGCGGCTCGCGGTGCAAATCCTTGCATCATTTCTATGGAAGGCTTGCAAGAAGAAGGCGATAGCTTAGTTCTTCCGAAAGTCCATGAATTGCTGTCCCCGCTTGTATCGGTTATTCCGATGCAGTTGATCAGCTATTACGCAGCGCTTCACCGCGACTGTGACGTAGACAAGCCACGTAACTTGGCGAAATCGGTTACGGTTGAATAAAATAAGTTCTTTAAACGCCACTTACGACATTATGCCGTAAGTGGCATTTTTTATATTTTTGTTTAAGTGAAAGCTGAAAATAATTATATGAAAAGAATAATAAATCCTTCATTTTTCCATTCTTAGAAAAAATCAAATTAATGGATATTGAATAGACCCTTTGGATGAGTTTGCCTCTAAAAACTACAAGAAAACAAAAATTATGTTAAAATATAAAAGGAAGTGATTCACCCGTTTCAGCAACTGTTGCTGATGGGCGGAATTCATCTTTTTTTTTATTTTGAATGCTGGTTTTAAGCCTGCTTTATCCTCCCTAACACTCCTGCCCGCCTCGCAAGGAAATAACATACACTTTCCTTCATCAACCGCATACTTACTAAACAGTCTTTGCTTGTCAATTAGGATAAAGCAGTATGATTTATTTTGCTTAAAACATGTTGTTCGAGATGAAAAACTAAATATTTGTGAAAGAAAGGAAGATGATTTTATGAGATCTGACATTACTGCAGATCACCGATCGAGAGAAAAGGAATTTGTCAACAAACACAAACCAGAAAAAACTGCAGATTACACATTTGACCGTGTGCCAAGAGAGGAAAGGAAAATGGGCTGGTTAAGCATCACCAATATTACATTCGGGATTGCTACCGCTATTTTTTATTTTCAGATGGGAAGTGTCATGGCTTTGCAATTCGGAGCGGCCAATGCCATTATCTCAGCTATCTACGCGATTATCGTAGCAGGAATACTTGGAACAATCATTGTGTATCTATCAGCTAAATCCGGCATGAACGTCAACTTGTTATCCCGCGGAGGATTCGGTTATATCGGCGCCTCATTAACCTCGTTAATTTACGCTTCCAACTTTATCATGTACTGTGCGTTTGAAGGCATGATACTTGTGGCAGCTGTCCATGCATTTTTCCCCGCAATCCCCGTGTGGGCCCTGATCGTCATCTTTGGATCAATCGTCATTCCGTTAAACTGGTTTGGCATCAAGCAATTGGATAAGTTGCAAAAATGGTCTTTGCCCATTTTTGGTTTGTTTTTAATCGCTGCTATTTATGTAGCGTTTAATCGCCCTTCTTTGTATGAAGGGAGTTTCTGGACATACATGCCTGAAGGTGTTCAAATAGGCGGCACGGCGCTGCTACTGTGCATCGGTATGCAACATGGCATCATGGGGCTGACTGCTTTGATCGCCTCTGATTACGCGCGTTTCTTAAAACCGAAAGATATAAAAGTCGGTTCAATCGCCATCGGATTTATTCCGCAGATTTTCTGTTTTGGGGTAATGGGTGGCCTTGGCATCTGGTTTGGCGTTACTTTGGGTGAATCCAATCCCGGTGTTTATATCGTTGTCTTATTAGGTCTTGGCGGTGTGCTGTTTACGATGCTGACTCAAGTGCGCATTAACATCACGAATATCTATAGCAGTTCGTTGTCATTGTCGAGTTTCTTTGAAAATATGTTCAACTTTTCACCGGGCCGACGCTTCTGGGTAGTGGTTTCAGGCATTGTTGCCATCATGCTGATGCTTGGCGGCATTGTAGATCATTTAGGTGTAGCCATGACTTTCCAAGGCGTAGCGCTTATGACTTGGGCATCTATATTGGTGACCGATGCGCTTGTTGTAAAGAAAATGCTGAAAATCGGGCCTGGCTATTATGAGTCCAGACAGAGAAATTTATATAAATGGAATCCTGTCGGCGTGGTATCGCTCTTGGTGCCAACTGCTTTAGGGACCATTGCAGCACTTGGATATTTCGGCTTATTCCTGCAAAGCACGGCGGCATTTTTCGCGGCCATCATGGCTGCCATTTTGACAGTAATTCTAGCTGTTTTGACTAAAGGCCGCTATTATACGAAAAGAGAAGTTAACGATATTCCAAAAGAAGATTATATTGCCTGAAAAAATGTTTTGGGGTAAAGTGGCAGTAAAGAGCATGACTCGCTTCAAGAATTTACCTATTACTTGATTCGGAGAGGATGAGCGAAATGGCAATCACTTCAACCGTAACTTTGAATATGGCTCGGCGTTTTAATGCAAAATCAGAAACGGTATTTGAAGCCTGGACCAATCCGGAAATCATGAAAAAATGGCTGTTTACAATGGAATCGACCAACAAAGTTGCTAAAAGCGATCTTCGCATAGGCGGGGCGTGGGAGATCGTTGATCGCCGGAACGGTGTCGATTACCAGGCTTTCGGTGAATACGTAGACATTATAAAGCCGAATAAGTTGGTATTTACCTTTAAAATGCCACAATTCAGTGATACGGAAGATGTCATCAGAGTTTTCATCTCTCCCGTTCAGGCAATGTGTGAAATGACTTTTTCGCAGGAAATCGTAGTTCCACATGAAGAAATTTGGACAGAAGAAGATATTGAGCGGGAAAAAGCTGAATACAGTACTCAATCCGAAGAAGGTTGGGGCATGATGTTCGAGAATTTAAAAAAACTGGTTGAAACCGGTGCCATCAATATGGATGGAAAAATGAATAAATAAGAACAGAGGAACCCAGCAGGTGCTTAGCCACTTGCTGGGTTTTATTTTAGCTAAAATTGGAACGCTGAAGGAATTGGACAAATGAAAATCGAAATAGGATAGCAACCTAACAAAGAAGGTGGGAATTATGAAAGCCCCTGAAGAAATTTTAGCTGTATGGAACAAATTTTATGATTTTCCGATGGAGACATTGACGAAAGCCTGGTATTATTCACGGTCGCAAGACAAAAAGCAGCGCAGCGTAGAGCTGATGAAAGAACATAAAGCGCAGTACGGGATAACCGGCAATTGTTTTGACTTAGCTATTTGGCTGTTGGATGAATATAAAAAAGCCGGCATCAAAGCTTATCCTATCGGCAATGAATTGGGGACAGAAGAAGCGCATGCTGCTGTCATTGCGCTTGATGAAAAAGGCAACCGCTATTTATGCGATCTTGGTGATCAATGGCTGCAACCGGTGCTGATTGAAGGCAGGCATGAGGTGTATATGGGAGATAAACTAAGCGGTTTTTACCCTGCTGCTGATGTGCAGATTCTGCCGCGGCAAAACGAAGTGGAAATCATCTATCATCGTCCAAACGGAAAACAGTCACGCCAAACGTATGACACCCAACCGGTAACGGAACCGGATTTTTGGCAAGCGGGTGAGTTTTCACAAAATCATGTCTATCTAAAGCCGCTTGTAGAAGTGCGGCTTTCTTATAAAAATGAAACGGCACACTGGGAATTCGACAACTGGAAAAGTTTCCTAAGTACAACGGAAGGTCTTTTTCCGGATAAACCCATTGCCACAATAGAAGAATGGGTGGACAGAATCGGACAAAAAACCGGTTTTGATCGGCAGTTCTTGATAGATTCATTGAATTTTTACAAGCAGCTGAACAAAGGAAGCGGGAGATGAAATTGCAGACTCATTTGTATTTTGTCAGGCATGCCCATTCCGATTATACGCCGGATGAATTGGGGCGGCCTTTGTCGGAAAAAGGCGCAGAAGATGCTAAGAAAGTGGCAGAGGCGCTGAAAGGAGAAAAGATTAGTCGGGTCATCTCAAGTCCCTACAAGCGGGCGATACAGACTGTGGAAGGTATTTCCCGGGAAATAAACGTAGAAATTGAACTGCTGGAGGGCTTTCGCGAACGTTTACTGTGCAGTGAACCGGCTGCTGATTTCCAGAGCGCTATTTTAAAGGTATGGGGAGATGAACAGTTCGCCTTTGAAGGCGGTGAATCAAATCAAACGGCAAGAAAGCGCGGCGTAAAAGAAGTACTGGAGATCCTTCGGCGTTATGAAGGAGAACGCATTGCCATTGGAACGCATGGCAATATCATGGTGCTGATCATGAGTTATTTTGACAGCCGCTATGGTTTTCAATTCTGGCAGCAGCTTGGGATGCCGGCTGTTTACTGCCTGGCTTTTGAAGACATGAAGTTAAGTGAAGTGCGGCATATTGCACTGGATGTGAAGGCTATATGATTAAAGCGGTGGTTTTTGATTTGGACGGCACCTTGTTAAATCGGGATGCTTCTTTAAAGCTTTTTATTAATTCACAGTATGAACGATTAAAGCCGCAATTGGATTTTATTCCGAAACGTCAGTATATGGAGCGTTTTATCGAACTGGATGCCCGGGGGATGGTCTGGAAAGACCGGGTTTACCAGCAGCTGGTGAAGGAATTCCAGCTTCAGGGCATCACCTGGGAAGAGCTGCTGGCTGATTACTTGAATGTCTTTAAACAGCATTGTGTGCCTTTTCCGCATTTAAAGTCCATGCTGGAAGAATTAAAGGATAAGCCGATGCACATGGGCATCATTTCAAACGGCCGGGGCCAATTTCAACTGGATGCGATACAGGCATTAGGGATTGAACATTATTTTGACGTTATCTTGATTTCCGAATGGCAAGGCATGAAAAAACCAGATCCCCGGCTATTCAGAACAGCATTAGCGAAGCTTGGCACAAAACCGCAAGAGACTCTTTATGTAGGAGACCATCCGGACAATGATGTGTTGGCTGCGAAAGGCGTGGGCATGAAAACAGTCTGGAAAAAAGATCCGCAGTGGAGTGGCGCAGCAGCGGATTACATCATTGAAGAGTTAAATGAAATAATCGGCATAGTCAATAAAGAGAATATCGTCATTAGAAGGTTCCGGGACGCGGATGTGAAAGAGATTGTTTCGTTGTTCTATGAAACGGTTCATGAAGTCAATGCGGTGGATTATTCTGAGGAACAATTGGCGGCTTGGGCACCAATTGGAGATCGAGTGGAAAAAGAAGCGGTATGGGGAGAATCTTTGAGGCGGAATATAACTTATGTGGCTGACATCGACGGTACGATTGCCGGTTTCTGCGATATGGCAACAACCGGCTACTTGAACCGCCTGTATGTCCATAAAAATCATCAGCGGCAAGGCATTGCTTCGAAACTTGTTGATTTGCTTGAACAAGAGGCTGGAAAACTGGAGCTTCAGGCAATCAGTACGGAAGCGAGCCTTACAGCCAAGCCGTTTTTTGAAGAGCGGGGGTACCAGGTTATTAAAAAGCAGTCCGTGGAGCGAAAAGGAATTGCCATGCCGAATTATAAAATGTTAAAAAAACTTTCTTCCCATTAGCGGAAGAAAGTTTTTTTATATTGTTTTTAAGTCCAAGAGGGAGGAAAAATCTTCTGCTGATTATTGTTTTTCCCTATTGCTGCCTGGCTTCCAAAAATACCGGCCGGATAGTGCCCCACGGCGCGACATCTACCGTAACCGCCAGTTTTTGTGCTTTTTCAAGCCCCGGACCGGTTCCTTGTTCTACATAATATTGCTCCAACTGAGGTGATGTTAGAGTGTCCCCGTAATAGGTGCCGTGAATGGCTCCGAAAAAAGGTTCATTCGCCACTTGATCCAGCGTGGCATAGCCGTCTGCACTTTCTTGTAATGTAAAGTAAACATCGCCGTTTTGCACGGGCTCAGCCGGTTTTAAATCGGGATATTGAAGCAGGACATATTCACCGTAAAACGGATCAAACGGGTCGTACGGTTCAGCCCGCAGCACGAATTGGTCTCCAAACCATGACGCTGCGTAAAAGCTCAAAACAATCAACCCTACCAGAATTGTTTGCAGTAAGGGAAATAGGTAATTTTTCATGACGCAACCCTCGCTTTCTTGCGGTTAAACCACCAGGCAATTCCCGACAAGGCAAATAGAAGAAGTGCGCCGATCAAGAAGAACAGCGACATATCGAGCCGGTCCCAAGCATAGATAAAATAAAGCACGACCTGCACCAGGATAAAATAAACAAAACCGAGCCCAAGCGGCTGATTTTGGCGGTGATTAAAAGCCAGGTAGCTTAGTGCCACGGCTTCGGATAAAATGGCAAGTCCGATTGCCGAATTGTCATACAGCAACAACCCGACTGTCCCTAAAGCTGAGACCCAACTGATTGGACGCGCACGGAAATAGCAAAGCGCAAGAACCGCTAGTCCGGCGAATAACAGCATAATAGACTCAATTATATTCAGTTCATCAAAGACAACTAAAGAAGAACCGCGGGCTGACAAATAAATAAGTGACAGCGCTCCGCCCGCCAGTAAATAAAGCGGCTGCAATGTCTTCTTTTTTTCTGGAGAAACCAGGAATAAGAGACCCACTAAAACGAATAAAGTCCAAATCGGCCATAACCGGCTGTCATAATCGGCCACTGCCCATAGCATCAGTCCTGTACCGAAAAGCAGGAGCCAGCTGAAAATTGCAGGCAGCCGGTCTTTGCTGAAGTATAGCCAGGCGAGAGCTACAGCGGCAAAAACAATCCATTCGAGCCATCCCATCGTAACAACAGAAGACATCAAGACTTGAATTCCAAAAATAAATGCCACCACTGCATACGCCACATGGCGCCAATAAAAATAATGGCCAATCGCTGCCAGGAAAAGGGCCCATCCAATTAGAGAGCCTGATAACGGCAAATGGAACGATTGAACAGCTACAATGATTGCGGCCCCGAACATGGCGAGTCCAATCAGCCGGAAAATGTGCGGCCAGCCGAAGTTTTTCCGCTGTGCCAGGTGTCCAAAACCATAAAATAACCACATTAACAACAGCATTAAACCGATTTTCAAGGCTGCCGGGATCGCCTGCCAATTGGCGGCGATAAAGCTGAAGACGGCCAGTGAAAAGAAAATAAGCCCGATGATCAGCAACAGCGGTATTTTCGTGGGTCTAGGCTGCCGATGTTCATAAGCCAGAATTTTCTCAGCGGTAGTCTCGTCGATTAAGCCTTCTTTTTGCCAATGCGAGAGTTTTTCTTTAATATCCATTTTCACACCTCCTGCTTAGCGCCATTATAGTCTTTAATCGTTTTAATAGATATGTATTCCGGCAGTAGTTTCTGTAAACCAATCCCCTTGCAAAGCTAAAACTTCGTAAGCTGCTTCTATAAATCACGAACCTGGTAAATAAGGAGATACCATGAACCAATTAGCTTTTCTTAATGGAAGAAGAGGCAGTAAAGAACATAGTGTTTAGAATTAGAAAAAATGCCTGTAATTTATTTACTTTAATTGCTAGAATGTGAAGTGACGCAATACTTAGGAGTTGTAAAAAATAATGGATTTACTGCTTTATTTCTTTGTAGAGAATATGGCATTGATCATTGCTTTGATGTATTTAGCTTTGAAAATGAAGGAATTGTTTTTACTGGAAATGAGCAAACACTCTCATTTGCTGCTGCTGTCTTCACTTTTTATCAGTTTTTTAACTTTTTCTGTTATGTATAATCCATACGTCTTCGAAGGGATGCGCTTGGACCTGAGGGAAGTTCCACTATTCTTTATCACGTACGTGGGCGGCTGGAAATTCGGAGTTTTGTCAGCGATTATTCCAGCTGGTTTCCGGGCATCAATGGGAGGGCCAACTGCAGAGATTGGCATTCTCCAATCTATTTTGTTCCCGGTTTTAATAGGCGCTCTTTTCCATGACAAACGGCCAGTCGACAAATTTTTCCCTCTTATTGATTTGAAGCGGATGATAACCGGATTTGTGGTATTTGAAGTTTTAAAGTCTATTTGGATGTTTTTTTATACACCGGTAAATTGGGCAATTATCGTGCCGATTTTCTTTTTTGCCTTGATTGCGGTGTTGGCCATGGCCATGATATTGAATGAAGAAAATCGAACTCTTCTTTTGCGTAAAGAGCTGGAGATGTATTCAAATCAAGACTCGCTAACCCGTCTGCCGAATATCCGCTTTTTCAAAAATAAAGTTGGAGATATTCTTTCTAAAAACACGCCGATGCTGGTTTCCATGATTGACGTTGATTATTTTAAAGTTTACAACGATACGCATGGGCATCAAAAAGGCGATTCGGTTCTTCGTACTCTCGGACAGTTGTTAATGGAAAGTGCAAGAGAAGAAGATATTGTAGCGCGGTACGGCGGAGAAGAGTTTATCATTTGCTACCCGAATGTTTCAAAACCGGAAGAAGTGATTTTTCTGGCTGAGCGGTTCCGCAAAAAAGTAGAGGATTACAAATTTGAAGGAGAAGAATTGCAGTCCCGGCGGAAAATTGACGGTTTCGATGGGATTGAGTTTCTCATCAGAAAACAGAGAGCTGGAACAGATTATTGAGGAAGCCGATCAGGCTCTTTATCTATCCAAACGCCGCGGAAAAAACCAGGTAACGATATACGGGGCATCTTAAAAAAACCTTCAGCTTTTATGAGCTGAAGGTTTTTAACTATTAAAAGAAATAAATGGCTGATGAAACGAGCAGGCTTGCTATGGAAAACAGCATCCCGACTTGGAAAAAAGCTTTTCGAGAAGGAAATCGTTTTACGTATATAACTGGTTGCGCCGACCGTTTTTCACTTTCCCTGATCAGTTGTTCTTGTTTATTAATTTTTGCAAAAAAGTTTTTGGTGCTTTGGATAAAGGCCATAAAAAACCTGCCTTCGATTAAAATCATCGCAGAGCTGATCATTAAAAGAAGAAGGCCAACAAGGAAAGCGGCATCAAGCCATTTTAAGAAATTCCAGCTGGAGTCAAACAGGAACGATATTAAAAGTGAACATAACAGCGATAGAAAAATCAAGAGGAGTTTAAAAGTCATAGGTGGAAGTCCTTTCTTTTGTTATTAAAAGATTACCACTCCTTCATAGTTTTTGAAAATTAAAATATCTTGTTGCCTATTAATTAAATTACTATTATGATTAAAAGGAATTATTAGAAAAATAGGGGGGGTAGGGAAATGGGAAGAAAATTAAAAGCTCAAGCATTAATGATTTTCATGGTGTTCGTTTTAATATTATCCGGATGTAATTTTAATTCTTCTGAGGGTTCAAATGAAGAAGGTAAGACTACAGACGAAAAAGAAGGGGCAGCAGGCCAAGTATTGAATGTTTCGATGACAGCGGATATTCCAACTTTGGATTCTACAAAGGCGCATGATGGAATTGCGTTTACGGTGCTCAACAATGTCAATGAAGGATTGTATCGTCAAGATGAAAATCACGAAGCTATTGAGGCTCTCGTTACAGATCATGTTGTAAGTGAAGATGAAACTGTTCATACTTTTACATTGCGTGATTCAAAATGGAGCAATGGAGATCCTGTTACTGCTCAAGATTTTGAATATGCCTGGAAACGTGTATTGGCAGAAGCCAGTCCTTATAATTTCATGTTTGTAACAGCTGGCATTAAAAATGCTGAAGCTATTATGAATGAAGAAAAAGGCGCTGAAGAGTTAGGAGTTAAAGCGCTTGATGAAAAAACACTGGAAGTTACGCTAGAAAGCGCGAATCCATTGTTCCAATCTCTTTTAACTTTCCCGACATTCTTGCCGCAAAATCAAAAATACGTGGAAGAACAAGGCGATCAATATGCACTTGAAGCAGAGAATATCCTTTTCAACGGACCGTTCATCTTAACTGAATGGACACATGATCAAGGATGGAAATATGAAAAGAACGAAGATTATTGGGATGCTAAATCCGTCAAATTAGATGCTATTAATTCTTATGTAGTAAAAGATTCGGAAACTGGAGTTAATTTGTATGAGACAAACAAGGTAGATCGAATTGTATTGAGCTCTGAATCAGTCGATCAATACAAGGCAGATGAAAACTTTGACACAATTTTAGAACCAGAAATCATTTTCCTTCGTTTCAATCACAACCATCCAGTACTTGGAAACAAAAATATTCGCCAAGCGGTCAATATGGCAATTGACAAAAAAAGTTTAACGGATGTTATTTTAAAGAATGGTTCTACTCCTTTAAATGCGGTTGTCCCTAAAGGCTTCTTCAAATCACCAGAAGGAAAAGATTTCCGTGATTTGAACGGTGACTTTAACACCGGAACAGTAGAAGAAGCAAAAAAACTTTGGGAAACCGGCTTGAAAGAGACAGGCGAAAAAGAAGTGACGGTATCAATTAACATTGCAGATTCAGATGACCATAAAAAAGTGGCTGAGTATCTTCAAGCGCAGTTGGAAGAAAATCTGCCAGGATTCAAATTGGACATCAAAGCAGTTCCTTTCGCTCAACGTCTAGAAATTGAAAAAGCGATTGATTATGATATTTCACTTTCCTCTTGGGGACCGGACTACAGTGATCCAATGACTTACTTGGATATGTGGTTAAAAGGCGGATCCGCTAACCGCATGGATTATCATAATCCGGAACTGGATAAATTGGTAGCTTCAGCTAGAACTGAAACCGACCTGTCGAAACGCTATCAAACACTATTAAACATTGAAAAAATATTATTAGAAGAAGACGCAGCGATTGCGCCGCTTTATCAAGAAGGTACAGCTGTCTTAATGAGAAATAAAATTAAAGATCTTCTTGTACACCCGACTGGTGCTTCATTCTCATACAAATGGACATCAATCGAGGAATAATCAAAAGGTTATACAGCTATAGATACGAGGGTGTAGCCGGAATTTTGGCCCCCTCGTATTTTTCATCCAGAAGGATACTCAACTTACAGAATTGAGGTGTTTCCATGAAGCGATATTTAGTGCAGCGAATTGGATATATGCTAATCACTCTTTTTATCATCGTCACTGCAACTTTCTTTCTAATGCAGTTTTTGCCAGGTACACCTTTTACAAATCCTGAGAAATTGACCGTACAACAGCTAGCGGTATTAAATGCCAAGTATGGATTGGATCAGCCCGTGGCTATGCAATACATACGCTATCTTGGGAATTTGGTACAAGGGGATCTGGGCTATTCTTTTCAGCATGAAGGAAGAACCGTTTCCAGTATGATCAGCACCCGCATCGGTCCATCTGCTTTTATCGGCCTGCAAGCTTTGGTCATGGGTGCTATTCTCGGCTTAGTGCTCGGCATCGTTTCGGCGTTAAAACATAATTCGATAGTTGATTACGGTTCAGTGACATTAGCGGTCCTCGGGATGTCGATTCCTTCGTTCGTTTTTGCGGCATTGCTTCAATATTATATCGGCGTTAAATTAGAGTGGCTGCCTGTAGCATTGTGGGAAGGGTACTCCAGTACCTTGCTGCCGTCCATTGCGTTATCGGTTACGGTCACTGCGACCGTGGCCCGCTTTATCCGCAGCGAAATGCTCGAAGTGCTTGGACAGGATTACGTCATAACCGCGCGGGCTAAAGGAATGAAGGAAAATCAAGTTATCGTCAAGCACGTCATCCGAAATGCACTGATTCCAGTAGTCACCATGCTTGGGCCACTTGCGGTTTCGATTATGACCGGAACTTTGGTTATTGAAAAAATCTTCTCTGTTCCGGGGCTTGGAGAGCAGTTTACATTATCCATTCTGGTTTTGGATTACAGCGTCATCATGGGGATTACGATTTTTTATAGCGCATTATTCATATTCGTAGTTTTCGTTGTCGATATCATTTATGGCTTCTTGGACCCCCGCATCAACTATAGGGGGGAAGCAACATGAAAGAATTCGATGCAAAACTGCCGTTGCAGCAGGATTTTCAGAAGCAGAACAATCACCTTGCTGATGACATTCCATCCGATTTGTTTGTAAAAGCTCCGCTCGATCAAAAAAAGAGCGAAGAAATTTCAACACCTTCTGTTTCTTTCTGGCAAGAAGCTTTTCAGCGGCTAGCAAAGAATAAAGGTGCCATGATCTCTTTGGTGCTGTTAATTTTATTAATTGTGATGGCACTTATTGGACCAAGCATGAACGAATTTACGTATAGAGAACAAAACTTGGCCCATTCCAATATGCCGCCTAAAGTAGCGGGCTTGGAGTGGATGGGATTTGACGGCGTGGATGCCAATGGGGTGAACCAGTATGCAGAGCGTGGCGTCGCAACCAATTATTGGTTTGGCACAGACGAATTCGGCCGGGACTTATGGACGCGGGTTTGGAAAGGCACGCAGATTTCCTTGTTTATCGCTTTAGTGGCCGCATTGCTCGATTTGGTCATCGGTGTCATTTATGGCGGGATTTCTTCGTTTTACGGGGGAAGAGTCGACAACGTGATGCAGCGGATTATCGAGGTTTTGATGGGGATACCGAATCTGATCGTTATTATCCTCTTTATCCTGGTGCTAGAACCAGGTATCCGCTCGATTATCCTGGCGATGATTATTACGGGCTGGGTAGGAATGGCCAGGGTTGTCCGAGGGCAGATCCTTCAGCTGAAAGGGCAGGAGTTTGTCTTAGCTTCCCGTACGCTGGGAGCTTCAAATAGCCGGCTGATTTGGAAACATCTGATGCCGAACGTAATGGGCCCGGTTATTGTTACGGTTATGTTCACGATACCTACAGCCATTTTCTTTGAAGCTTTCTTAAGCTTTATCGGGCTTGGACTGCAAGCGCCGCTCGCGTCCCTTGGTGTGCTGATTGAAGATGGCTATAAATCCATGCGTTATTTTCCATATAAGCTGATTTATCCTGCATTGGTCATCAGTGCAATCATGATCTGCTTCAATTTGCTCGCTGATGGCCTGCGGGATGCACTAGATCCAAAAATGAAAAAATAGGGGAGGGTCTGTTATGAAAAATACTGTCCTGAAAGTTGAAGACCTGCATGTTTCATTTAAGACCCAAACCGGCAAAATCACGGCGGTGCGGGGCGTTAACTTTGAATTGAAAAAAGGCGAGACCTTGGCGATTGTAGGCGAATCCGGTTCCGGGAAATCTGTGACAGCCAAATCGATCATGCGCCTGCTGCCAAAAAGTACGACGGAAATCACAAAAGGCGATATTTTGTATGGCGATAAAAGCCTATTGAAGCTTTCCAATAAAGAAATCACCAATATCCGCGGTTCAGAGATTTCAATGGTATTCCAAGATCCGATGACTTCATTGAATCCGACGATGAAAGTCGGCAAACAGATTATGGAAGGTCTGCTGCGCCATGAAAACATGTCGAAATCCCAAGCAAGGGAACGGGCGCTGGAAATGCTGAAACTCGTCGGCATCCCAAAAGCTGAAATGCGGCTGGATAATTATCCGCATCAATTTTCTGGCGGAATGCGTCAGCGTGTTGTTATTGCTTTGGCACTTGCCTGCAATCCGAAAGTGCTGATTGCGGATGAACCGACGACAGCTCTTGATGTAACAATTCAAGCGCAGATTTTGGATTTGATGAAAGATCTGCAAAAGAAAACAGATACTGCGATTATTTTAATCACCCACGATTTAGGCGTAGTGGCGAATATGGCGGACCGGGTAGCAGTGATGTACGGAGGAAAAATCGTTGAACAAGGCACGTTGGACGAAATCTTCTATAATCCAAAGCATCCCTATACGTTAGGTTTGCTGCAATCAATGCCGAAAATGAACGAAGACCGCTCTCAGCCCCTATTGCCGATTGCAGGGTCACCGCCAAACCTAGCGACGCTCGGGGAAGGCTGTGCGTTTGCAGCCCGCTGTCCGCATACAATGAAAGTCTGCCATACATTTACTCCGCCTGAAACGGTCGTAGGGAATGACCACCATACGGCGGCTTGCTGGTTGCAGGACCCGCGGACTTCAAAAGCGGAACCGGAGGAAATACTAGTGGTTAACTGATGTAAATAGCAGCGGAAAAAGAATGGATGGCATGCTGTAGAAATTATTCTGCGGCATGAAGAAAACTGCAGACCACCTCGAAAGATGAGGTGTCTGCAGTTTTTTTGCGGCCATAAATCCTTAAAGTATTCAATCTTGAGAAACGGTCTAAGCAGTGTGTAAAGGGAGAGCTTTAGCGCAATTTAAAAAGAATAAAATCTGTTTTAAGTTTTTAGAAAAGTCTGTAAATTAAATTGACTTTGTACTCTCAGTAAGGAATAATGAATGGAATACCTTCTAGAAAAAGGAAAGTGAAATGAGACGCTGAAATATTCGTCTGCCATAGCTTATTCGTTGGTATTCCCCGTTTAGAAAATTCCACTCATCTATGTTCTCCGATCGATCATTGATTGACTTTTTATATGCAATCGGCTGAACGTTATTTTTCCACGTCAAAAGTAAAAAGCAGTTCTACAAAAGAAGGGGGAAAATAGAATGAAGAGAAATGCTGTGTGGGTGTTCGTCATTTTACTGGTTATCAGTATGCTGGCAGCTTGTGGTTCAGAAGATGCCAAGGAAACAGCGCAAGGTGAAAAAGAAAGCAATAAAGACAGCGTTCTTAGCCGGATTGAAGAATCAAAGGAATTGAATGTGGCTTTTGAGGGCACTTATCCGCCTTTTAACTTCATTGACGACAATGACAAATACCAAGGGTTTGATGTAGATATTTCAAATGAAATCGCGGAGCGCCTTGGCGTTAAAGCAAATTTTATTGCAACTAAATGGGATGGATTGATTGGCGGATTGAAGGCCGATAAATTTGATATCATCATTGGTCAGATGACGGTAACAGAAGAACGAAAGAAAAGTGTCGATTTTACAGATCCATACGTCATCACCGGTTCAGTGCTCGTGACTCGTGAAGATACAAATGATATTACAAAACTTGAAGATATCAAAGGCAAAAAAGTCGGCGTCGGCGGCGGCACGACGTTTGAGGAAGTGGCAAACAGTGTCGACGGGGCTGAAGTGAAGTTATATAAAGCTGTCGGAGATTATATCCAGGACCTGACAAATAAACGCTTGGACGTGATTATCAACGACCAATTGCTCATCAGCTATAATATCAAGGAACAAGACCTCCCAATCAAAATAGCCAGCGATATTTTAAATAAAGATGAAATCGGCATGGCGGTCAATAAAGGCAATGAAGATTTCATCGAAAAGGTGAACGTGGCATTGGGCGAAATGAAAGAAGACGGAACTTATAATGAGATCTATAAAAAATGGTTTGGGACAGAGCCATTAGCAAATTAATGGCGGATAAAGTGGTCAAAGGAACGTCTTTGATCACTTTATTCTTCAATTTTATGGACAGGAGCGTGGAGAAGGGAGAGAAGAAGCTTGCATATCTTCGTTTTAGGCACAGGCATGATCGGCACAACAGTTGTTACGGAAATGGTGAAATTTCCGGAAGTCGACAGCATTACCGCTGTGGATGTTAACCAAGTGAGCATTGATAGATGCTTGGCCATTGCTGATAATCCAAAAGTGATGGGCAAAGTGGCTGCTCTCCAAACGGAAGAAGACATCGCGCGCGTATTGAAGAACGCTGACGTAGCTGTAGCTTGTCTTCCACATTCTCTTAGCCTATCGGCCGTTAAAGCAGCTATTTCCTCTCATTGCCATTTAGTGGATCTTGTCGGTTCACAGTTTATGGAGAAAATGGATTTAGATGAGCAAGCAAAAAATGCAGGCGTCATCATTGTACCAGGGTGCGGAGTGGCTCCAGGAATAACCAATTTTTTAGCTGCGCAAGGCATCGATCTCCTCGATGAAGCGGACGAAGCAATTATGACGTGCGGCGGAATCCCTATGCATCCGATTCCGCCTCTCTGGTATCAAGTGGTCTACCGGCTTGAAAGCCTATTGAGGCTATATACAAAACCGGCCGTTGCCATCCAAGATGGAGAAATTGTCGAATTGGCTCCGCTGTCGAATTTGCAGGAAATCACTTTTCCACAGCCGGTCGGACTATGCGAAACTGTCATCACGGATGCTCATAGCACTGCTTTTATCTTAAAAGGAAAAGTAAAGAATCTATATGAAAAAACAGTGCGCTATCCCGGACATTGGGAAAAAATGCAAGTGGTCGGCGAACTTGGCTTTTTAGACGATACACCGGTCGCAATTGATGGAATTACCATTACCCCACGTGCTTTTGCCGAGAAGATACTGGCAACGAAAATGAAAGGAGACTCGCACAAGGACATTACCGTTCTGAGAGTCGAAGTGACGGGTATAAAAGACGGGAAACGCAAAAAGCATCAATGGGAAATGGTTGATTTATATGACCATGAACGAAACATTACATCGATGGCTAAAACAACGGCTCTTCCGGCGCTGCTTATTGCGAAACTGATCGCTACAAGACAAATAACTGAGACAGGAGTTATTCCAATCGAAAGTTTGATTATCCGGGATCGGTTCCAGCCGTTTCTAACAGAGCTGAAAAGTTTAGGAATCGATATTGGTTATAAGGAAGAAACTTTCGCTTAAGTGGAATAACAGCATAGCACTTGTCTGAATGGAGGACATATGGACGTTACCATTATTATTGATTCATTGCCGTCCTTGCTAAAAGCGACGCTTATGACGATTTTCTTAGCGGCTATTTCCATCCTGATTGCGCTGGTAATCGGATTTTTCACAGCAATCATTCGCATACTAAAAGTAAAAGTATTAAATGAAGTGGCGAATACATATGTTTCCCTAATGCGGGGGACGCCGCTTTTAGTCCAAATCTTCGTCATTTATTATGGATTGCCGCAAATCGGAATTTCCTTGGACCCGATTTCTTCGGGAGTGGTAGCCTTGAGTTTAAATGCAGGGGCTTACCTTTCAGAATCTTTCCGTGCCTCCATCCTGGCTGTGGATAATGGGCAGATGGAAGCGTCGATGTCGATGGGCATGACCTATCCCCAAGCGCTGAAGCGGATTATTTTGCCGCAGAGTATGCGGATAGCCATTCCGACATTATCCAATTCCTTTATTGTGCTAATCAAAGACACATCGCTCGTTTCGGTGATCACCGTCACAGAATTATTGCAGATGTCGAGTTTGATCATTGCAAAAACCTTTGAACCGTTGACTATTTATTTAGTCGCCGCCGCAATTTATTGGATCTTGATTTCATTTTTCACCAAGCTGCTGGACAAGCTGGAAGTGCAGAGCTCCAAATACCTAGTCCGCTGACGAGTTAGGAGATGGTTATGACAATGATCAAAATCGAACATTTAAAAAAGGATTTTGGCGCCAATGAAGTGCTAAAAGGCATCGATCTGACAATTGAAAAAAGTGAAGTGGTGGTCATTATGGGGCCGAGCGGTTCCGGAAAATCCACTTTGCTGCGCTGTTTGAATTTCCTGGAAGAACCGACCGATGGCATTATTCATATTGGCGAATACCAAGTGCATGCAGGCGGAAAAATTGATCGGCACCGTAAAAAAGTGATTCGGGAATTAAGGAAAAAAACCGGTTTTGTGTTTCAGTCGTTCAATCTGTTTCCTCATAAGACCGCCATGGAGAACGTTATGGAAGGTCCCATTACGATTCACGGTGCAAAGCCGGAAGAAGCGAAGGTGATTGCTGAAGCTTTGCTAGCCAAAGTTGGATTAGGCGACCGCGGCGGCCATTTTCCTGCCCAATTGTCAGGCGGCCAGCAACAGCGCGTAGCGATTGCCAGATCGCTTGCCTTGAATCCGCTCGTCATGCTTTTTGATGAGCCCACTTCAGCACTGGATCCGGAACTTGTTCGGGAAGTGCTGCTCGTCATTAAAAGTCTGGCAGAAGAGGGCATGACGATGGTCATTGTTACACATGAAATGAACTTTGCAAAAGAAGTGGCTGACCGTGTCGTTTTTATGGATGAAGGAGTCATCGTAGAGCAAGGGACGTCGAAAGAAATTTTCCAAAATCCGAAAGAAGAAAGAACAAAACAATTTCTTTATAAAGTCGAAGCAGCGGTTACGGAATAAAAGAAATGAACCGTGCTTTCAAGAAACTGGCCAATGTTCATTGGCCGGTTTCTTTTTGGGTATAATAAAACAAGGACAGAAAAAAGAGGTGATTGGATGGAATCTGAAAAGATTAAAATTTACACCGAGGACAGCCGGTATCTTGGAATAGCCGCGCGCGAAGATATACACAGACAAGGGCATTGGCACCAGACCTTCCATTGTTGGTTCATCAGCCGAAGGGACGGGAAAAACTGGATTCATCTTCAATTGCGGAGCGTGGCCAAAAAGGATTTCCCGTACCTGTTCGATATCACGGCCGCAGGGCATATTTTATCGACGGAAACAGTCGCAGATGGGGTAAGAGAAGTGAAAGAAGAGCTCGGGATTGCGGTGGAATTTGAAGACCTTGTGCCGCTTGGCATCATCAAAGACCAGATTCACCAGACAGGTTTTATCGACAACGAACATTGCCATAATTTTTTATACCGCGTAAACGAAAACTCTGACTTAAGGTTTGAGTTGCAGATAGAAGAAGTAACCGGCATGGTGTCGGCAGAATTTCAAGCCTTTTCGGATTTATGCAAGGGCAAGAGAGAGCGAATTGCTGTTGAAGGATTTAAGATAGAAGGTGATGGTACAGTAGAAAGATTAACTAAGACGATCAGCAAAAATAACTTAGTGCCGCATAGTTCGAGTTATTTGGAACAAGTAGCTATTCGAATACAGCAGGTGCTGGAGAAAGATGGGTTCTTGAAATAAGTTGGATCAAGGAGTTTCAAAATAGGCAACATTGATAAACGAAGCCGTTTGGATCAAGAGCCCTACACATATAAAGTCAGCAAGAGCCAAACGTTTTTGTCTCGTATAAAGGCAAGGAAATCAAAAGCGTTAAAGGAAAAAATGCGGATAGGCTGATTGGACGGATTCAGCAAGTGGAAACCAATAAAGCGTCCAGCTGGTTTTAGCGAAGGCGACAGGACATTTCAAGCATGGCAATGAAAATCCATAAAATGAGGAAAAGGCGCCTGGATCAACTTTTTCCAAGCGCCTTTTGCTATTATTCGAATAATTGAGGAATGCCATTCGATAATGTGTAGATGCCCATCCAAGCCATTGTGACGACAATGACGATACCGAAAATCGTCATCCACAGCGGATGTTTGTAGTCGCCGACAATCTTTGCTTTATGTGCAGCAACCAGCATAATGCCAAGGGCAATCGGCAAAATCAAGCCATTTAATGAACCGACAAGAATGAGAATCAGTACCGGCTGGCCGACAATGACAAAGACCGTTGTGGAAATGACGATAAAAGTGATGACCAGCCAGCGGTTGTATTTGTCGAGAACCGGACTAAATGTCCGGATAAAGGATACGGATGTATAGGCTGCGCCTACCACTGAAGTGATGGCTGCGGCCCACAAGACGACACCGAATATTTTATAACCGATATTGCCGGCAGCCAATTGGAATACAGAGGCCGGTGGATTGGCGGGATCCAGCGAAAGCCCCTGCGAAACGACTCCCAGAACAGCCAAGAAAAGAATGATGCGCATGAGGGAAGCAATCCCGATGGCATAGATGGAGCTGCGGGTAACTTGTGGCACTGCTGCTCTGCCGGTAAGACCAGCGTCAATGAGACGGTGCCCGCCCGCAAATGTAATGTATCCGCCAACGGTACCGCCGACCAGCGTCACAATAGCAAAAATGCTAATCGTATCGGGAACGAATGTTTTAACTACGGCCTCTCCAATAGGCGGTTGGGCAGTGATCATAACGTAAAGGGTTAAACCGATCATAACGAAACCAAGGATTTGTGCAAAGCGGTCCATCGCCCGTCCCGCCTCTTTAACGACGAAAATGCCGACTGCTATCAGTCCGCTGATCAAGGCACCTACCTTAGGGTCAAAGCCGAACAGTACATTGATCCCAAGGCCTGCGCCGGCAATATTTCCGATATTGAAAGCAAGGCCGCCCATGACCACGAGAAGGGCTAAAAAATAACCAAGGCCGGGAAGGACATCGTTGGCAATGTCCTGGGCCCGTTTTCCAGATACGGCAATGATGCGCCAGATATTCGTTTGGGCCCCGATATCAATAATGATGGAAATAAGGATAACAAAACCGAATGAAGCCAATAATTGTTCTGTGAAAACGGTGGTCTGTGTCAGGAAACCCGGCCCGATAGCGGAAGTCGCCATCAGGAAAGCAGCGCCAAGCAAAATACTGCGGTTCGTATTCTTCATGATTCTCCCTCCCTTTGAATTCATGGCTTACATAAACTCCTCTACTTTTGTGATATCAATTCCCGCCTCCTTTAATGATTTAGAGATGGCTGCTGCAAATTCCAGCGCCGTAACTCCGTCACCGTGTATGCAGATGGTCTCTGCTTTAATGCCGATGTCCTGGTTTTGTACGGTATGGACCTTATTTTCCTGGACCATCCGGATAACTTGGCTGATTGCGGTATCTGGGTCAGTAATGAGAGCGTTTGGCTGAGTGCGCGGCGTCAAGGTGCCGTCTTGCTGGTACGTGCGGTCAGAAAACACTTCGTTAGCGGTGCGCAGGCCAATTTTTTCGCCTGCTTTCATCAATTCACTGCCGGACAAGCCAAATAAAATCAGCTCGGGATTTATTTTATAGACCGCTTCGGCAATCGCTTCTGATAAGGCAGCGTCTTTAGCGGCCATATTGTATAAGGCCCCATGTGCTTTTACATGCTGCAATCGTCCGCCTTCCGCCTGCACAAAGCCGGACAGGGCTCCGATTTGATACACCGTCAGGTCATAAGCTTCCTGGGGAGAAATGGCGATATTCCGGCGGCCGAAACCGACCAGATCCTGGAGTCCCGGATGAGCGCCGATCCCGACGTTTTTCTCAAGCGCCATCGCTACCGTTTTCCGCATTGTTGCGGGGTCTCCGGCGTGAAAGCCGCAGGCGATGTTGGCAGACGTCACAAAATCCAAAATCTCTGCGTCATTTCCAAGCTTATAAGCCCCGAAACTTTCGCCCATATCACAATTCAAGTCCACTTTAAACGTCATTTCCATTCCTCCCTTTTTAAATAAATGCCAATTTTTAATTGGCGGATTTGATGTTCTTGTTCGATATAACGCTTTTGTGCTTCTTCAACAGAAATTTCCTTGAAGCGAATCCGGTCTCCGGGCTTCAGTTGGCTGATGAGCGGTAAATCGACGGAAGCCACTTGCCCAATTTTCGGATAACCGCCGGTAGTCTGGCGGTCTGCCAAAAGAACGATCGGATTGCCATCCGCCGGCACTTGGATCGAACCGAACGCTACCGCCTCTGAAATCAATTCTTTCGGTTCTTCTAATGACAATTTAATTCCTTCTAACCGGTAGCCCATCCGATCGGAATGGGAAGAAACCGAGAAAGCTTCGCTGAAAATTTCTTCTTTACTGTCGCTGTTGAACAATTCAAACTGCCGACCTTTCATCATGCGGACGACAGGCTCGTCAAAATATCGGGGAGCGGCAATCTTCCATTCCAGTTCATTGTCAGTGGCATGAAGCAAGGAAGCCGCATGACTTGGTGAAACAGGGTGCGTCGGGATGATGTCGCCTGCTTTTAAGGCCCGTCCATGGAAGCCGCCGATGCCAGCCCGCAGATAAGTTGATTTGCTGTTCATAACGTCTGGAACGTCAATGCCGCCTGTTGCTGCCAAATATACCCGGCATCCGGTGCGGGGAGCCCCGAACTTCAAAACACTTCCTTCTTTGACGGCGATCGTGCGCCACATTTTAATGGCGGTGCCATCAATTTCAGGTGACAAGTCTCCTCCGCAAAGTGCGATGAACGTGTCTTCCTCAAATTGGATAGCAGGGCCCACCATCGCAATTTCTAATGTTGCAGCGTTTTCTTCATTGCCCACCAGCAAATTGGCTGTTCGGTGTGCGAAAGGATCCATAGCTCCGCTGGCAATGACGCCGTATTTCTGGAAACCGAAGCGGCCGAGATCCTGCACGGTTGTTTGAAGTCCGCTTTTAATGATCTTCAGCATGCTGCTCCTCCTTAAGTGAATGATATTCACTCTCTGATATTTGTCTGAAGATGATTTTGTCTCCAGCCTGCAGCAAGCTCGGAATTTCCTGTTCAGGGCGAAACAGCCGAATAGGCGTGCGGCCAATCAGCTGCCAGCCGCCTGGCGTTTCGATTGGGTAAACGCCTGTCTGCATGCCGGCAATGCCTACCGTACGCTCAGGAATTCGGAGCCGCGGTGAATCACGGCGGGGAGCTGCGATTTTTTCAGACATTCCGCCGATGAATGGGAATCCTGGAGCAAAGCCGATCATGTAGACCGTATAAGTTCCGCTGGTATGGATTTCAATTACTTCTTCAGGACTCAGCCCATTATGCTGTGCCACAAAGTCTAGGTCAGGTCCGAAATCGCCTCCGTAACAAACTGGAATCTCCACAGTCCGGAACTCGCCAGCGGCAGCTTCGGATATATGCTGGACACGTTCTTCGAGTTCCTGCTGCACTTTTTCGTATAGGGTGGCCAGTGGATGATAAAAAACCGTGACAGTGGTAAAAGCCGGAATGATTTCTCCCATCCAAGGAGGAGGATCGGCTTCCAGCAGCGCTGCAATGGCGCGTACACGCTCCTGTACTTTTTCATTGATTTCCTGCCCGACTTCAATAACAATCGCTTGGTCGCCAAGCGGTGAAAAAGAAAAGTTCATGGCGGCACCTCTTCTTCTGATTATTCTAACTACTCAATTAAGTATAAGGCTTTAGTTCAAAAGGTGAAAGTTTTCGTTGCAAACATCTGGCAATTAATAATAAAAGCAATCTTCCTCAATCTTTTCTAATGAAAGGAAGTTAGATAAGAAAAGGAATTTTAAAGGGACAGGACGAATACTTAGTAAAATATAGGAACGCAAAAGGGGATGAAGCAAAATGAAAACCAAGTTAGTTTTGCTGATATCATTGTTTTTACTGAGTGCAGGAATCATCAGTTTGTTATCTGGGAATGATTCAGAAAAAGTGGAAGCGGCTGTAGGAAGCCAGTTGCATGTGGCTCAATGGGAATACATTGAAATTTTTGACGACCGGCAAAAAGCTGTGGCCTTTGTCAGCACGAACGATGGAGCTGAACAAGAGGTGTTTCTTGAAAAAAACTGGTTTGAGTGGAACGTCAAGAAAGCATTCGCTCACGAATCCGTAGAATCGGGAAAGCCGATTCATCTGACGTTTTCCAGTTCGACTTACAGTAAAGAGGATCCGGTGATTTTAATCATCCGGACATTTGATGAAGAGATAAAAAGTGTGGACATCCAAACAGCAGGCGGCGAAACGACAACCATTGAAATATCCGTTGCAGAGTCTGGCCCTGCAAAAGGGTTCGGTATCCTGGAAACCGCTGATGACACTATTTATGAGGCGGAGTTTATTTCAAAGAATTCGGATGGGGAACTTTTGTATGCGATGAAAGCGAATTAGCGATGACAGAAATTGATTATGGAGGGCGGCTTAAAAGCTGGCTACTCATTTTTCGTTTTCTTTACTGGTTTTTATTTAATCATGCAAAATCACCGGAACGCCGATCAAGTGGGCTAAGTGCAATAAATCATTTTAAATGTAGATCCTCATTAAAGACATAAAAAGAAGCTACCCGCACACGCGGACAGCTTCTTTTTCTTATTCTTCAATATCAACTTTCTGGGTTACATCAGCGCCAGCAAAGAATTCTCCGGAAATTTCAGTAATGGTGCCGTCTTCCAGCATTTCTTCAATCACGCGGTTCACATTTTCGGCAAGTTCGGTATGGTCTTTGTTCATCACTACTCCTACTTCAGAAGGGCTGTACTTCAAATTCGGGTGGATCGTAATGTTCAGTTCAGGGAAGGCTTCAAGAGCCAGTGTTTGCAGGTAATAATCATTTAGAATAACGTCTGTGCGTCCAATGGAGACGTCACGCAGGTAGACTTCATTTGTGGCATTGTCATAAACCACTTCTTCCGCTCCGTATTCACGCGCAGTTTCCATGTAAACAGAAGTGGAAGCGCCTGCTGCTTTTTTGCCTTTCAAGTCTTCTAATGTCTCGATTCCGGATAAATCGTCTTTCCGGACAATGGCAGTGCCGTAGGAATACTTGAACGGTGTAGAAAATGTGAATTTATCTTTCCGGTCTTCCGTTACTTCGATATCGTTTGCTGCTAAATCCACTTGGCCTGTTTGGACGGACGTCAGCATCTCATCAAAGCCCAGCTCTGTAAATTCAACTTCAAGCTCCAAGCGTTCAGCAAGTTCACGTACGACTTCAACTTCAAAGCCTGTCAGCTCGTCGGTGCCTTCCGCGCGGTAAGAAGTCGGGAACAGCGTACCGGAAGTGGCAACGGTCAAGACACCTTCTTCCTGGATTCTATCCCATTCCGATGGCTCTTCTTCCACTGCATTTTCAGCACTGTTGCCACAGCCGGCAAGTAAGATCAATGCCAATATTCCAGCGAACAAAGAGCCGCTTTTGTTGGTAAATAAATTTTTCAATTATTATTCCTCCTATAATATATTTCATTTAGAACATAGCACTATCTAAGCTCTGGGGCAAAGGTTTAATTTCAAAAATCAAAAAATAGAGAATTGCGAAAATTAATTGATTGCTATGGCCCAAGGGAGTATTCTGTAATCGACCAAACTGGTCTAATGAACGGAGAAGTTAGAGAAGATGGAAAAGTTTAAAAACCTCGAGAACAAGAAAAAACAGACCATATTAAATGCGGCGCTTCAGGAATTTGCGGAAAATGGTTATCAGCAAGCCTCCACAAACCGCATTGTAAAAAATGCTGGAATTGGCAAAGGAATGCTGTTTTATTATCTTGAAAGTAAAAGACAACTGTAGGAATACTTGGTTGAATACAGCTTGGATATCATTGTGAATACTTATTTTAAGCAGGTAGATACAAGCGAACCGGATTTTATTAAGCGCTTTAAAGGGGCAGCACAAGTCAAGATGAAATCGCAGCTGGAAAATAAGCAGGTTTTTGATTTCTTGGGAACTTTTGCACTCGGGAAAGATAGGGAACTGCCGGAGCGTTTGCAGAAAAAATATGCGGAACTGAATGCTTTAAGTGCGGCATTAGTATATGAAGACATCGATAAATCATTGATTAGAAAGGATTTAGATGCGGACAGGGCGTTCAAATTGATCCGTTGGTCCATTGAAGGTTATCAAAATGAATTATTGCAGCGGCTGGAAGGACAAAAAATAGCCTCCATTGATTTTAAACCGTATTGGGAAGAGTTATATGGCTACCCCGACATTTTAAAGAAAAGCTTTTATATAGAAAAGGAGGATTTGGCATGAGCATTTTGAAAACCACCGCTTTGACCAAGAAGTTTGGAGATTTCACAGCACTTGATGGTGTTGACATTGAAGTTGGAAAAGGGGAAGTGTATGGCTTTATCGGACCAAATGGTGCAGGCAAGTCGACAACTATCCGCATACTTCTAGGCATCTTGAAAGCGACTTCCGGAAAAGCTGAAGTTTTCGGACAAGACGCATGGAATGATGCAGTGGATATTCATAAGCGCGTGGCCTATGTTCCAGGGGATGTCAATTTATGGCCGAATTTGACGGGAGGAGAAGTCATTGACTTGTTTGTGAAATTGCGCGGCGGCCATGGCAAAACCCGGCGGGAAGAATTGATCCGGAAATTTGATTTAGACCCAACCAAAAAATGCCGGACTTATTCGAAAGGGAACCGGCAAAAAGTGGCGTTGATAGCGGCCTTGTCTATGGAAGCCGATCTCTATATTCTTGATGAACCGACTTCCGGGCTTGATCCGTTGATGGAACGTATTTTCCAGGAATGGGTGAGGGAGGCGAAAGCACAAGGCAAAAGCATTTTGCTTTCCAGTCATATCTTATCTGAAGTTGAAAAGCTATGTGATAAAGTCGCGATTATCCGGCAAGGCAAGATTATTGAGACGGGAACTTTGCGGGAGCTGCGGCACCTGACAGGAAGCATTTTGGTAGTGGAAACGAAGCGGCAGATGCCTTCGTTGCATGAATTAAAAGGCGTACAGGGAATACAGGAAAAACAAGGAGTTCTGTCTTTTCAAGTAGATGCAGAGGAACTGGATCCGGTGATCCGTTATGTCAGCGGATTCGGCATTGTAAGGTTGGAAAGTTCTCCGCCAACGTTAGAAGAATTGTTCATGCGCCATTACGAAGGAGAAAGTACAGTGCATAAACAGGAGGCGGCCTACCATGGACAAAAGCTTATTTGACGAAACGGGTACATTGATGCGTTTTATTTGGCGGCGAGACCGCGTCCGCATTCCGCTCTGGCTCCTTTCCTTCGTCTTCGTCACGATACTGACAGCCATCGCATTTACGGATTTATACCAGAATGCAGGGGAGCGGCAAGCGATAGCCGAAACAATGAAAAATCCAGCGATGACTGCAATGGTGGGCCGCGGATATGGCTTAGACAATTATACCGCAGGCGCCCTGATGGCACATCAGATGCTGTTAATGACAGCGGTAGTCGTCGGGCTGATGAGTATTTTACTAGTGGCACGCCATACACGCAGCGACGAGGAAGACGGCCGGATTGAGTTGATCCGTTCACTTCCTGTGGGGCGTTTATCGAATCTCCAGTCAGTGCTGCTAGTCATGCTCGCCGTCAACGTACTGCTTGCTGTGACTACAGGCTTAGGACTGTATATACTCGGGATTGAAAGCATGGATCTGGAAGGTTCTTTGCTTTACGGAGCTGCCTTGGGAGCGACCGGCTTAATATTTACGGCCATCACAGCTGTATTTGCCCAGCTGTCGCAAAATTCGAGAAGCACAATCGGCTTGTCGATTGCTGCGCTCATAATTGCCTATGCTGTGCGTGCTATCGGAGATATTGGAAATGAAGCCCTGTCCTGGACTTCTCCGCTCGGCTGGATTTTGCGGTCTGAAGTATATGTCCAAAATATATGGTGGCCGATCTGGCTTACTGTAGCTGCAGCTTTTTTGCTGTCGCTGCTGTCGCTTTATCTGAATTCCATCCGGGATTTGGGTTCAGGATTTTTGCCGGGAAGAACTGGCAACTCTCATGCCTCGCCGATTTTGCAGAGTCCTTTGGGATTGGCCACTCGTCTACAGCGCACTAGTATTGTTGCATGGGCTTTTGGACTTTTCTTGATAAGTGCTTCATACGGTTCAGTACTCGGCGATTTAGAAACTTTCTTTGCCGATGTTGAAATCATGCAGGAGTTTTTAGCAGCAGCTCCAGGGAACTCATTGACCGAACAATTTATTCCGATGCTGATGTCGGTTATGGCAATCATTGGTACCATCCCGGTATTACTGGCCATTTTAAGACTAAAAGGAGAAGAAAAGAGTGGCCGGCTTGAACATTTCATAAGCCGTGCGGTTTCCAGAAACCGTTTAATGGGTAGTTATGTATTGATTTCTCTTATTACCAGTTTCATCATGTTATCGCTTGCAGGGCTTGGGCTTGGTTTAGTAGGCAATGCGATGAAGGAGGAAGAGCTTTCGGTCGGAATGGTCTATAAAGCTGCGCTGGCTTATTTGCCAGCTGTCTGGATTATGCTTGGGGCAACAGCTGGATTGCTCGGCTGGGTACCCAGATTATCCGGATTGGTTTGGCTGTATTTGGTGTTCTCATTTGTCATAGTCTATTTGGGCGCTTTGTTCCAGTTCCCGGCTTGGCTAGAAAAAACAACGCCATTTGGCCATGTTCCGCAGCTTCCAATTGAGCAACTGAATTTTACGGCATTGGCAATCTTACTGGCGATAGCTCTACTTTTATTAATTGCCGGCTTTATCGGCTTTAACCGGAGAGATATTGGCAACTGAAAAAGGAGTGTATGCATAGTGGAAAAAGTGATTCCGAAAATCACCACATTTTTGATGTTTTCAGGGCAGGCAGAAGAAGCGATGGAATTTTATACATCGCTGTTTGAAGACTCCCGTGTCGACAACATTGTCCATAATGAAGACGGGACTGTTATGCAAGCCACTTTTACGTTGAATGGGCAGACGTTGATGTGCATTGACAGCATCGTCAATCATGAATTTACTTTTACACCGGCAATTTCTTTATATGTCACATGCGACAGCGAAGAAGAAATTGACCGTGTTTTCGCCCAGCTTTCGGAAGGCGGAGGGGTTTTAATGCCCCTGGATGAGTACCCTTTCAGCAAAAAGTTCGGCTGGCTGGTGGACCGGTTCGGTGTTTCTTGGCAGCTGAATTATTAAAAGGAGCAAATCCTGTATGAAAATGGCTTGTTCATTTTCATACAGGATTTTTGTTTTAGGATTCAGCCTTTGTGCCAGTAAGTTTTGGTCAAACTAAAAGGCTGCTCTTGTTAAAAGAACAGCCACACAATGGCCGGTCCGAGAAATGACCCGACCACAGCACTTAAAGTCATCGCGACAGAACTCATAGAAGCTTCTTCCGGACCGTATTCAAAGGCTTTTGCTGTACCGAGGCCATGGGCAGAAGACCCTAGGCCGATGCCAAGTCCGATGGAAGAATCGACACTTAATATTTTCAACAGCCAAGGACCGGCAATAATGCCGGTAAACCCGGCAGTCATGACATATACCGCGGCAAGTGAAGGAATGCCTCCGAGCGCTTCCGCCATTTGCATGGCAACAGGTGTGGTAATTGACTTCGGCAACATGGTTAGAGCCATTTCGTTGGAAAATTGGAATAGCTTGGTCAATAAAGCACCACTGGTTAAACCGACAATCGCTCCGGCAGTAACACCGATGGCGATTGGCAGCAGGTTTTGCCACAGCAAATCACGCTGCTTGTAGAGTGGAACAGCCAAAGCCACTACAGCTGGACCAAGCAACTCGCCAATCCATTTCCCTCCAAGCATATAAGTTTCATAGGGAACATTGAATACCAGTAAAATAATCACCAAGACAACAGTAGTGGTCAGCACAGGATTTAAGAGTGTCCAGCGGTATTTAATGTATTGGCTGTTCAAAAAGAGATAGGCCACAATTGTAAGCCCTGCAAACAGCAGAGACAGAAGAAAAATTTCCACTTTTAATGCTCCTCTCTTTGCCCGGACAACCGGCTGGACCACTGGCTTAATAAAGAGGAAACCGCCATTGTCAAAAATGTGCTAAACACGGCAATGACAATGAGCCAGATGCCTTTTCCTGCAAAAACATCCGCATAATCGATGACTCCGACAGTTGCCGGGATAAAGTACAGCGACAAGAAAGCCAAAAGGAAATGCGCGCCAGAGTCGATCCATTTCAGCGGGTAAATTTTCAGCAAAAGAGCTGCAAACAGCAGCAAAAACCCAATTATACTGCCAGGAAGCGGCAAGTTGAAGAATTCGCGCAACCATTCACCGAATAGGTAAAAGCCATATAAAACAACAAGTTGAGTAAAAACCAGCAGGAATTTCATATGCAATCGCGCCTTCCTTTAATTTAAAAAATGAAACGGTAATCTTTGCCATAATAAGCTATTTTACAGCATTTCTATTGAAAAGCGAGAAGAGTGCATATCCATAAAAGAATCCGGCTAAAAATTGGATTCTTCTTTATAAATTTACAGAAGCGGGTAAAGGGAGAACATCCGATCAATACAGCTTGGAAAGGAGGATTTTGTGGCCAGCGGATTGCTTGGTTTTATCATCTTAGGTTTCTCGTTATCTGTTCCAGTGGGAGCTATCACGATTGAAATGGTGAAAAGAGGGATTCAAGGCGGATTCATGCATGCTTGGATGGTTGGCGTTGGCGGCATGTCCGCCGATGTGGTATTGATGTTGCTTATTTACTACGGGATTTCCGGTTTTTTGACCAGTTTTGCTGCGCAAACTGTTCTTTGGCTCTTTGGTTTCGTCGTGCTGATGTATTTGGGAACCGAAAGCATTAGAGATGCCTTTCGGATAACCGGAATAGATGCCATGAACGCGGGGAAATCAGAAACGCTGGCTGGAGCTTATCTGACAGGGTTCGCCATTGCGATTTCCAATCCATTGAATATTGTTTTTTGGATCGGCATCTATGGGGCCGTTTTAACCAGCACACCTCAGAACGCAAGCAGTGGGGAAGTGCTGTTGTACAGCAGCGCCATTTTTATTGGCGTCGCAATTTGGGATTTGGTGATTGCCATTTCTGTGCACATCGGCAAAAGTTTTGCAGGACACCGTTTTATGAAAAGTTTTTCGGTTATAGCAGAATTGGCTTTAATTGGATTCGGTTTATCATTTGGCTGGCAAGCATTGAAAAACTTGCTGCTTTTAATGGATTGAAACTTTTGGCAGCCGATAACGTAAATACACCAACACAGAAAGGGGAAGTGGACAATGGGCAATTATACAATTGAAGAGTTTATTCGGCAAACGAAACAGGATGAGAGAGAGAATGATTATTTTGAGTTGGAAACACCGCGTATTCTGGAAGTGAATTTAACGGATATGGTATGGGCAAAAGCTGGTTCGATGATTTCGTATACGGGCGAGATCAAATTTGAGCGGGAACGCATGCTGGAACATGGCGTCGGAGTGATGTTCAAGAAGGCGTTGACTGGCGAAGGCACTTCGCTGATGAAAGCTGCGGGGCAAGGACGTTTGTATTTGGCAGACCAAGGCAAGAAAATCACCATTTTTGAATTGAATAATGAATCCATCACAGTCAACGGCAATGATCTTCTCGCTTTTGAGCCAGGCATCCAATGGGAAATTAAAATGATGAGGAAAGTAGCGGGGATGATGGCTGGCGGATTGTTCAATGTCACCTTGAAAGGAAAAGGGAGAGTGGCCATCACATCCCATTATGAACCATTGACGCTGCTTGTTAAACCGGGTGAACCGGTGATTACAGACCCGGGTGCAACTGTTGCCTGGTCAGGCGATTTGACACCTGAATTCCGGACAGATATCAGCATCAGAACATTCCTTGGCCGAGGGAGCGGGGAATCAGTCCAGATGGAATTTAAAGGAGAGGGCTTTGTGATCGTCCAGCCCTTTGAAGAAGTGTACACAGCTGGAAATGGCTCTTCTTAAGCCGTTTGAATGCCGGGCAATCGGGAATAAAAAGACCAATCAACTGTATCATTTAAAGAAAGGAGCTGCCGCTATGGCGGAACATAGAGAGTTGGCTGAAGCATTGGAATGGCAGTTCCGGAATGAAGTCGACAAACAAGTCAGGAAAACCCATGAATCCGGCCAGACGCTCTATCATTACACCAGTCTCCAGAGTCTGATGGGAATGATCGAGACAAATAATCTATGGATGAGCAAAGGCAATTTTTTGAATGATTCCAGTGAATTGGTTTACTTTTCGAATGTGTTAAAAAGCGTTATCAGTAAAATGAGAATCCAAAATGAGACAGAATTGTGGCGGCTGTTCATTCGGGAATTGAAACTTTCAATGAACCGGTTTTTGAAAAAAATTGAAGAAAACGGTTTTGAAGTTTACATCTTTTCAATGTCACATTCCCAAGATTCGCTTGCTCTTTGGTATAACTATGCAAAAGGGGAAGGCTATAACCTTGGCTTCTATGTAGAAGATCTTTTGAAAAAAACGAGCGTCTTTCCCGATGAATCAAACGTCGTCCACGGCCTTGTAGTATATGACCGCCAAGAACAAGAACTTGTTCTTATGAACTTCTTGATAGAAACCTTCAAACTGGTCACGCAATACGAAGTGGAAGAAGTGAAAAAAGCGATGCCGGCTCATTTTTTTTCAGTTATTGCCACATGTGCCATCTTTTTTAAAGACCCTGCTTTTCAAAGCGAAGAGGAATATCGGATTGCCTATATGAATGCAAGTGGTGAAACACAGCCGGAAGCACGGTTCCGAGCGCAAAACGGAGTAATTATCCCATATATTGCAGTGAATTTTGAAGAACGGCTGCCGATCAGTCATATTACTATTGGTCCGAAGAACAATATTGATATTGCCAAAAGAGGCATGGAGCATTATCTAAATAGCAAAGGTTATAATATGAAAGAAATCTCGATCAGTAAATCGGTCGCTGCCCTTAGATATTAAATCAAAAGGATGAGGGGTGATTGGATGTATCCGGATTTAGCAGGGAAAACAGCCATTGTAACGGGCGCTTCGAAAGGAATCGGCAAAGGAATCGCTGAACGTTTTGGGAAAGAGAAAATGAACGTCGTGGTGGATTACCATACAGATAAAAGAGGGGCCGAAGAGACGGTTGCGGCGATTGCAGCAAAAGGCGGAAATGCCGTATTCGTAGAAGCCGACATTGCGAGTGAAGAAGGCGTTCAGAAGCTGATTAACGCTGCACTCGATCAATACGGCTCGATTGATGTATTAGTGAATAATGCTGGATTCAGTAAAAGCGAACCGTCTGAGGAACTGAGTTTGGAAAACTGGCAGCGTGTGTTGGACGTTAATTTAACCGGAGCTTTTATTGCCAGCCGTGAAGTGATCAAACGCATGCTGGAAGATGGCAAACCGGGCTGCATCCTTAATATCACCAGTGTCCACCAGGTTATTCCGAAAGTGGACAATGCGCATTACGCCGTGACCAAAGCGGGCCTTAAGATGCTGACGGAAACGCTGGCACTTGAATACGCGGAACAAGGCATCCGCGTCAATGCGATAGCTCCCGGCACAATCAATACCCCGGCAAACCCGGCTGAAAAAGCAGACCCAGAAGAAAAGAAAAAGACACTTGAAAAAATACCGATGAAAAAGATTGGCCAGCCTGAACAAATTGCAGCCGCAGCTGCCTGGATTGTATCTTCGGAAGCAGATTATGTGACTGGGACGACTTTGTTTGTAGATGGCGGTATGACTTTATACCCTTCGCAATTGAAATGAAAAAAAGGCGTAGCCAAATTGGCTATGCCTTTTTTTTAGGGTGATGTTCTCTTTAAACCCTTATGCACTCTCATTTTTTAGGAGAAGTTATTCTGAAAAAATTACTTATATTTCCTTAATTCACATAATAGACAGATTTTTTGAAAATTATATTTAATATTTATTGCATTTTCGTTTAAATCCTGTATTATTACCTTAAGCGATATATTGCATACCTGAATTAGGGACACGAAGTATTATAGCAAGATTATTTTTGGTGAAACAGGATATACAACTGCCAGAGTTTCATACACCCAGGAGGAATACAAAATGGACACTAAATTGTCGTTCAAAGCATATGCCATAGTCGGCATGATGTTATTCGCATTATTTTTTGGAGCAGGGAACCTGATTTTCCCCGCTCAGCTCGGCCAGTACGCCGGTTCGGAAGTATGGATCGCCATCGCAGGATTTTTAACTACTGGTGTTGGTTTGCCGCTGCTTGGTATTTTGGCAATCGGCTACTCGAAAAGTAGTGACCTTCAAGACCTTTCCAGCCGTGTTCATCCAATTTTTGGATTGATTTTCACTTCATTGCTGTATTTGACAATTGGACCGTTCTTCGCATTGCCAAGAACTGGCGCGGTTTCTTACGAAGTCGGAATTGCACCTTTCATTGGCCAAGAATATATGACAATTGGCCTTCTTGTTTTTTCAGCTGTATTTTTCGGGATTTCGCTTTGGCTTTCCCTGAACCCGTCGAAAATGGTTGATAGCATCGGGAAATTTTTGTCTCCAGCTATTTTAGTGACGTTAGGGGCATTATTGATTATTGCTATTTTCAATCCGATGGGCTCACCGGAAGCTCCACAAGAAGCATATGCAGGAAATGCCTTTTTGAAAGGCTTCACAGAAGGCTACAATACGATGGATGCTTTGGCTTCTTTGGTCTTCGGAATCATTGTCATTGCGACAGTCCGCAAGCTTGGGGTTACTTCATCTAAAGGAATTTTAGCGGCTACATTGAAAAGTGGAATCGTTGCCGCTGCACTATTGGCTATTGTTTATACAGGAATTGCTTACTTGGGAGCAACAAGCACAAGTACGCTTGGCCTATTAGAAACAGGTGGTCCAGTACTTAGCGGAGCAGCATCTCATTACTTCGGAACGTTCGGTACGTTGCTGTTGGCAGTTATTATCACGCTGGCATGTTTAACAACTGCTATCGGGTTGATTGTAGCCAATGCGGAGTTCTTCCATAAGCTGACGCCTAAAATCAGCTACAAGACATATGTCGTTATTTTCTCAGTATTCTCGTTTGTCGTAGCAAATGCAGGGCTGGCAAATATCATTACTTATTCAATTCCGGTATTGATGTTCCTATACCCACTTGCAATTGTTTTGATTATATTAGCTTTCACATCACCACTATTCAAACATGATCGCCTTGTTTATGTTTCGGCTATCACTGTGACATTCTTTATCGCTGTTATCGACGGCTTAAAGACATTGACCGGCTCACTAGGTGTAGCAAATCCAAGCTGGTTGCAGGCAATTGTTGACTTTTATGCCGCATCGTTGCCTTTATACGCAGACGGTCTTGGCTGGTTGTTGCCGGCAGTGATTGTAATTGCAGTTACAGGATTGATTGCCCGCAATAGAAAAGGTGTCAATGTTCAAGCGGCTCAAAACGAAGTCTGAAAACATTAGTACTGGTTGGTCCAAAAAATTGGGCTGGCTTCTATTATAAAAAGCTGTATCAAAAGCAAATTTGCTTTTGATACAGCTTTTTTCAATTGGCTATAGGTGAAGGCATTGCTACAGGGACAATTCTTCAACAGTCCGAATCCAATTGGATTTCATGAGCTTTGAGACTTTTTCACTGTCTTTTTCTTTAAGAGCATTAATAATGTGAATATGTTCTTCAACCGAATGGCGAGTCAGAATAAGCGAGTTATGGAAAAATTGTCTTCTTACATGAGCTTGAAGGCGATCCAAAAGCGTATAAACATAAGGGTTTTGAGCCGCTGTTACGATATGCCGATGGAATTCCTCATCAATTTTCAAAGAAGAATAATGATCTTTCGCTTCAACAGCTTCGGCAAACCGCCGATTTGTATCTTCAAGCAATTCAATTGTCTCTCCATTTAAATTTGGAATCGCAAGTTCAGCGGCTAAAGCTTGGAGTGCAGCGAGCGGAGGCAAGAGGGTCTTCAGATCTTCTTTTTCCACTTTCGTTACACGCGTTGCCTTGCCGGGAAACATCTCTACAAAGCCTTGTACTTCTAGAAGCTGCAGAGCTTCTCTGACAGGGGTTCTGCTTAGGTTAAGGGCTTGGGCGAGTTCGGTGTCGACTAATTTTTCATCAGGCTGCAACGTACCATCAATAATCCATTGTTGTAATTGTTCATAGGCACTTTCTTTGGCGGTAACACGAACCGGTTTCGCATGGTTTACTGGAATCGGCATTGCAGATTCACCCTTTCTATGGTGTCCAAGATAGCATAATTATACACCATTTTGTGGAAAAATGAAATATTCTCAATACAATATATCGCAAGCATGCTGCTTCGTTTTATTTTCTTATGGAAGCGAATAACCGTAGAAAGAAGGGGCGGAAGAAGAAGGCGGGATGGTGCTGGTTTTTGTACCAAGTAAAGATGCAGAAACCATTGTGTTAGAAGTTGATGGAAGCAGCATGGGAATGGATAAAAGGCTAAAGAACGCCTCGCATTGATGCCAGGCGTTTTTCAATGCCATTTAAACTTTCCAATGGCCACAGGTATAAATGAAGACGTCTTTGTATTACACTTAGAACAAGACAATCGGGCAATTGCAGATAGGATGAATAATAATGAGACAAGAAATTTCACTGACAGTAACAGACAAAGCCAAAGCGGAGTTTCAACGGGGAATGCCGTTGATTTCAAAAGAGGCACTTGAAAATGCAGATAGCCTGATTACAGAAGGCGCTATTGTGAACTTGGTTGATAAGCAAGGCAAGTTTTTGGCGAAAGGTTATTACGGCAAACAGAACAAAGGTTACGGCTGGGTGCTGACGCGCAATAAAGATGAAGCAATTGGACAAGGGTTTATAGAGCGGACACTTACAGCTGCTATTGCCGAACGGCAAAACTTTTTCCGCAATCCAAACACTACCGCATTTCGGGTATTCAACGGAGAAGGTGATGGATTCGGCGGTTTGGCAATCGATTATTACGATGGCTATTATTTGCTGAGCTGGTACAGCGAAGGCGTTTATACTTTTAAAGATGAAGTGGTTGAAGCATTGCAGAACGTGGCAGACTTTAAAGGGATTTACCAGAAAAAACGCTTTGATACGAAAGGCCAGTATATCGAAGAAGATGATTTTGTTGCAGGAGAACGCGGTGAATTCCCTTTGATTGTTAAAGAAAACGGCGTAAACTTTGCTGTTTACTTGAATGACGGTGCGATGACAGGAATCTTCCTGGATCAGCGCGATGTGCGGAATGCCATTAAAGAAAAGTATGCTAAAGGAAAAACGGTGTTGAATACATTTTCTTATACAGGCGCTTTTTCGGTTGCAGCGGCCTTGGGCGGAGCTGAAAAAACAACAAGTGTTGATCTGGCAAAACGCAGCTCGGCAAAAACCATTGAACAATTCAGCGTCAACGGCATTGATTATGAGAATCAAGACATTCTGGTAATGGATGTCTTCAATTATTTTAAGTACGCCAAACGCAAAGAGTTGAAGTTCGATTTAGTGGTTCTTGATCCGCCAAGTTTTGCGCGTTCCAAGAAATATACATTCAGTACAGCGAAAGACTATACAAGTTTGATGAAAGAAGCCATCGCCATCACGGAGAAGCAAGGAACTATTGTGGCATCGACAAACAATGCTTCATTCGGCATGAAGAAATTTAAAGGATTTATCGACAAGGCGTTCCAAGAAGAAGGAAAGAAATATCGCATTGTGGAAGAATTCACGCTACCTTCCGATTTCCGTGTACGAAAAGAGTTTAAAGAAGGCGATTATTTAAAAGTGCTATTTGTGGAATTGGTTTAAGCAGCGGGCAACCGCCTTACTCTATAATAGAAAACCAAAGTTTTCGAGAAAACTTTGGTTTTCTTTCATTTCGCTCCAGGACGGACGCTTTCCGCGGGGTGCGGCCCTAAGCCTCCTCGCTCGCTGGCGAAACCCGTGTGCTCCTGCATCGCTGCGCTAGCTTCGTCGCAAATGAATGGGGCAAATGCTTTTTGCCCCATTCATTCCCTGTGGGGTCTCAGGACTCGCCGCCTTTCGCTATATTTAGATTCAGTTTCTTATCTTTAGCAGTTCTCTGCAATAGTGACTATTTGAATAAGCTCTCTATTGTTTATACCTGCTCTCCAGATATGGAGCCAAACGGCGGAGAAAACCGTACTGCTCCTGCAGTGCTGCGCACTTCGTCGCAAAGACTTAGCCTCGCAAGCTTCGGCTAATGTCTTGCCTGCGGGATAGCGAGACAGCCGAGACCCTGCAACGCCCTTTCATGTTTCGAAGCTAGCGCAGCGATGCAGAAACAGGAGCGTAAGCGACGAAGCGGCTTGGCGCTCGCCCGCGGCAAGCGCAGCTGGTTGGCGGAATATCGGTTAAGGAAACCAACACTAAAACGATATATCAGCTACATCAACTAGTTTAGACACTTGCGGAATTTTTCCGCTGGTGTTTTTTAGCGTTAATGAATATCGAATAATGGAAAACTGCTCTATAATGGAAATATCTGAATATATTATTTCATTGGAGGCAGTTTGATGACGAAAGCAATAAGTTCCCCTTTGGCTGGAAATCCAGTTTACCCAGTAATGTTTGCTATGGGTGCTTGCCACATGTTGAATGATTCTTTGCAAGCGGTCATACCGGCAATGTTCCCGATTCTTGAAACCGACCTTGGACTAACATTTACCCAATTGGGACTGATCGCTTTTGCGCTGAATATTGTGGCTTCTGTCTTGCAGCCGGTCGTAGGGTTTATCAGTGACCGCAAGCCGATGCCTTTTGCGTTGCCGCTTGGCATGACCAGCTCATTTGTAGGAATCGCAGGACTCGCATTTGCTCCTGAATACTGGATGATTCTGGTGTCAGTCATGTTCCTTGGGCTTGGATCTGCCATTTTCCATCCGGAAGGCTCACGCGTTTCTTATATGGCTGCAGGAACAAGGCGCGGGTTGTCGCAGTCAATTTATCAGGTGGGAGGAAACTCCGGCCAAGCGCTTGCTCCGCTGATCAGTGCATTTATATTAGTGCCGCTCGGGCAGCATGGTGCCGCACTTTTTTTATTTGTTGCAGCTATCGGCATATTCATCCTTTCGAAAATTTCAGCATGGTATAAAAGCCAGTTGGCCAAAGAGAAATTGCAAAAAGGCAAAAGAGCCATTTTATCTTCGCTGCCGGAATTGACGAAAAAACAAGTAGGAATAGCGCTGGCTTTATTGATGATTATCATTTTTGCCCGGTCTTTCTATGTGACTAACATGACGAGTTTTTATATTTTCCATTTGATGGAGTCATATGGACTGACCATCCAGACGGGACAGCTTTATATTTTCTTGTTTTTAGCAGTAGGTGCGGCAGGAACATTTTTTGGAGGGCCGATGGCGGATAAAGTCGGACGGAAAAATGTCATTGTCTTGTCGCTCTTTGTACCGATTCCGCTGGCCATTGCTTTGCCTTATGTACCTTTGTTTGCTGTCATTGTGCTGCTTGTGTTGATTGGATTTTTCATCATGCTGAGCTTTTCTGTTACTGTGGTCTATGCGCAGGAGCTGGTGCCGAGTAAAATCGGCACAATGTCCGGCCTGACTGTTGGGCTGGCATTTGGCATGGGAGCCATTGGCGGTGTGGTGATCGGTATTTTAATGGATTCTATCGGTGTTTACGAAACCATGATTGTGGTCTCATTTTTGCCTATTATTGGACTCGTCGGCTTAGGATTGCCAAAGGACCGGAAAATAACTGCTGCTTAAGCTGCTGAAAAGGATGATGGACATGAACAATACAGTGCCGGAGATACCTGATGAAATCAAAACAGAGCGTTTGCTGCTGCGCATGCCAAAACCAGGGGACGGCAAAGCAGTGAACGCCGCTATCCGTTCTTCCATCAAAGAATTGAAGCCTTGGCTGCCGTTTGCACAGCAAGTGCCTTCTATAGAAGAGACTGAAATCGATGTGCTGGAAGCTCATATTAATTTCTTGAAACGGGAAGTCCTGCGTTATGTCATTTTTAACAAAGAAACTGGGGAATTTATCGGTTCCACTGGTTTTCATGCGATTGAATGGAACATTCCAAAAATGGAAATCGGTTATTGGATTGAGACAAGGTGGAGCGGTTTTGGCTACATGGCAGAAGCGGTATCTGCTCTGTCTGAACTGGCACTGGATGATTTTGGCTGCAAGCGCCTGGAAATCAGATGCGACGCAGAAAATGTCAAAAGCCGGACAATTCCTGAAAATCTCGGTTTTGTGCTGGAAGGCGTCCTCCACAACGACGAGTTATCAGTAGATGGCAAAAACCTGACCGATACATGCATTTACGCGAAGTTTAGTTAAGCATTAAAGAAAGCGGGAATTTAATTTTTTTCGAATGGAGCTTTCAATTATGGAAAAACAACAAACAACAATGGGATTGAAAGCATTTGTTTCACTTATTCTGTCGTTGAAGATACCAAAATGGGCGCTGGTTACCGGTTTGGCATCAAGCGTTATTACAACTTTAGTAGGGTTGGCAGTGCCGCTTTTAACAAAGGATTTAGTAGATGGTTTTTCAGTGGATTTAATAAGTCCGTGGCTCATCGGCGGTCTAGCCGCTGCATTTATCTTACAAGCGGTTGTCAATGGAGTATCGATTTACTTACTGAGCATGGTAGGGCAAAAAATAGTAGCCGGGCTGCGGGACCGGATGTGGATTCATTTAATACGCCTGCGTGTCCCATATTTCGACCAGCAAACGAGTGGGGAAACAGTCAGCCGGGTCGTCAATGACACGGGAATTGTCCGCAACTTGATCACAGATCATTTTCCCCAGTTTATCACCGGCATTATTTCCATTATCGGAGCCGTCATTATCTTATTGGTATTGGACTGGAAAATGACAGTGATCATGCTTTTATCCGTGCCAATTACAATTGCCATCATGATTCCCTTGGGTCGCCGAATGGCCAAAATTTCCCGAAATCTGCAGGATGAGACAGCAGCGTTTACTGGGCATGTCCAGCAAACATTAAGCGAAATCCGCTTGATGAAATCTTCAACCGCCGAAGCGATAGAAGAAGACCGAGGCTTGGGCGGCATTCAAAAGCTGTTTAAAATCGGTTTGAGGGAAGCGAAAATCTATGCATTGATTGCCCCATTAATGTATACAGTCGTAATGGCAGTCATTGTCATGATTATTGGATACGGCGGCATTCGTGTAGCAGAAGGGACGATGTCGACGGGTTCTCTGGTAGCATTCCTTTTATACCTATTTCAAATCATCATGCCGATGACTACGTTTGCGTTGTTTTTTACTGAACTCCAAAAAGCAAAAGGTGCAACAGAACGCATCATTGAGATATTGGAGCTGCCGCTTGAAGAAGGCCAGGAAGGTATGGAAATCGATATCGCCAGCAAACCTTTACGTGTTGAAAGCGTGGATTTTGCTTATGAAAAAGGAAATCCGGTTCTTCGTGGAATTTCTTTCGAAGCACAGCCAGGTGAAATGATTGCTTTTGCAGGGCCAAGCGGTGGTGGGAAAACAACCGTGTTTGGCTTGATTGAGCGATTTTATGAGCCGATTGCAGGGACCATCACAATTGGCGGCATTCCAATCAACGAGTTGTCAATGATTTCCTGGCGAAGCCAAATCGGCTATGTGTCCCAGGAAAGTGCCATGATGGGTGGTACAATCCGTGCGAACTTAAGTTACGGCTTGCCGGATGCAGACAGTATCTCGGATGAGGAATTGTGGCATGTCGCCCGTATGGCTTATGCTGAAGAATTTATTAAGGACTTTCCGGAAGGGCTAGACACAGAAGTTGGGGAACGCGGCGTGAAATTATCCGGGGGACAACGCCAGCGGATTGCCATTGCCCGGGCGTTTCTCCGCAATCCGAAAATTCTCATGATGGATGAAGCAACAGCCAGCCTCGACAGCCAGTCAGAGGGAATTGTCCAGCAGGCCTTAAGCCGCTTAATGGTAGGACGCACTACACTGGTTATTGCGCATCGGTTATCGACGATTGTTGATGCTGATAAAATTGTCTTTATTGAAAAAGGCCAAGTTACAGGTATAGGAACACACCTTGAATTAAGCCGTTCCCACGAACTTTACAGCGAATTTGCAGAGCAGCAATTAACTTGAACTTTCAGCTTGACCTTAACGTTGCGTCAAGGTATAGAGTGAAGGTATCAGGAGGTGAGCGCATGGAATACACTGTTCAAAAACTGGGAAGTTTAGCGGGAGTCAGTACGAGAACATTGCGGTATTACGATGAAATAGGAATTCTGAAGCCGGCAAGAAAAAATTCTGCAGGGTACCGCATTTATGGCCGGAACGAAGTGGATAAACTGCAGCAAATCCTCTTTTACCGGGAACTCGGACTCGATTTGGAAAGCATCAAAAAAATTGTCAACGACCCGGCATTTGACGGACCGGGGGCTTTGAGAAAACACTGGCAGCTGCTCCTGCAAAAACGCCGACAGCTGGACCTCCTGATCAATAATGTGGAAAAAACCATTTCCGCAGCAGAAGGGAAGAGTCACATGGCTGACAAGGAAAAGTTCCAAGGTTTTAAGCAGAAATTAGTTGATGACAATGAAAAGCAATACGGTAAAGAAGTCCGTGCGAAATACGGTGATGATGTAGTCGACCGTTCCAATGCCAAAATGCTGAATATGAGCGAATCGCAGTACGAAGAATTCATGCGTTTGGAAAAGGAGCTGATGGAATCGCTTGCTGAAGCTTGCAAAACCGGAGACCCGGCAAGTGAAGTTGCCCAAAAAACAGCAGGTTTGCACAAGCAGTGGCTGACTTTCACCTGGCCGTCGTACAGCAAAGAAGCACATGCAGGACTAGCTCAAATGTACGTAGACGACGAGCGCTTTGCGGCTTATTACAACAAAGTGCATCCGAAAGCCGCTGAATTCTTGCGGGATGCAATTTTAATTTATACTGGAGCCAATTTATAAGCGGTTCTATGAAAGGCGGGTCCGGCCATTTGGCTGAATCCGCCTTTTAATGTAAAAAATTTTATTAACGGCATTTCAACCCCTTTACAAACACTTAACAGAAATTTACATATTAACAATAAAATTTTGCTGTTTGCTTTGCTATAATCAAGGTGACAAAGATAGTGAACGGTAAATTGCTTCATTCAAAAAGGAGAGGGTTGCATGCTTGAAAAAGGAAAAGAACCAGTTATTTCTGTCAAAGTCATGTCATTTAACATCGCTCATGGTTTGGGAATGAATGGAATAGTGGATTTGGAAAAAACGGCTGGTATTATTGAGGACTCTTGCGCCAATATTATTGCATTGCAGGAAGTCGACTGCTATTTTTCTTCCCGCAGTGCTTTTGTTGACCAGGCACGGTGGTTAAGTGAACGGCTTGGGATGCAAGTGGCATTTGGAGCAAATCTGGATTTTGAGCCGATTGCAGCGGGTGAGCCGAGACGCCAATACGGCAACGCGATTTTAAGCAAATACCCGATTAAGTATGCGGAAAATCATCAATTGACCCGAGTGCTGACAGATTTCGGAAAGAATGAACAGCGTGGTGTTTTGGAAGCAGTGATAGAAGTAAAAGGAAATTTAATCACAGTTTACAACACGCATCTTTCTTTAAAAGAGGAAGAATTGAAAATCAGCATTGGCGAATTGATCGGCATCACTGAAAAACGTCATTTCCCCCGTATTGTGATGGGTGACTTTAATGCTCCTCCTAATGATGGACAAATCAGAAGGCTGAATAGGCATTTTGCGGACACCTTTTTAAAAATGAAAAGAGGAGACGCTTATACGTATCCTTCTCCTTACCGAAACGCGGAAACAGGTGAAAACTTCAAACCGGTTACACGCATCGATTATGTCTTTGCAGACCCTGAACTGGATCCGGTGCAGGTAGCAGTAATGGAAACCGATACATCAGACCATTTGCCAATTGTTGCTGACTTCATTGTTTCTACAGCGAAAACTCATGCACAAGAAGCAGCACAAACAGTCCTTCAGAAAGTTTAAGTGCGTTTCCGATTTTCTATTAAAAAAAGTTACCTGATATCTTCAGCTTTTGAATATCTTAAATTTTTATTTGAAATAAGCACATAAATAACAGCATTTTTTGTATTATTTTGCTACAATCAATGCATCCAATAACCCTTGCCAAGGACTCGTTTCATCTTAAAAGGAGATGTTTTTTATGGAGAGAGAAAAACTCCCCCCCACCGTGCCCATAAAAGTGATGTCATTCAACATTGCTCACGGATTAGGTATGAATAATGTCGTCGATTTGGAAAAGACAGCAAGTGTCATTGAACAATCAGAAGCAGAAATTATCGGATTGCAGGAACTCGATCGGCATTTTACTGAACGCAGTGAATTTATCGATCAAGTAGACTGGCTCAGCAGCCGCCTTGGCATGTACGGCGCTTTCGGAGCCAACTTAGATTTAGAGCCAAATGAACCTGAAAGGCCAAGGCGCCAGTACGGCAACGCGGTTTTAAGCAAGCATCCGATCAAGTATGTTGAAAATCACCTCCTGACGAAAGTGGTCTCTCCGATTGCCAACAGTGAACAGCGGGGAATGCTGGAAGTTGTTCTCGAAGTAAAAGGGACATATCTTAGCTTCTTTAACACACATTTATCGTTGAAAGAAGAAGAACTCAAAGTAAGCATTGATGAAATTTTGGAGATTACAGAAAAAAGCCGTTTTCCAAAAATCATTACAGGAGATTTTAATGCGGCACCGGATCACCTGCAAATCAAGAGATTGGAAAACCATTACGACGATGTTTTCTTGAAAATGGATAAAGACAACTCTTATACGTACCCGGCACCTTATACACATGAGGCAGATGGAGTGAAGTTAAAGCCGGTGACACGGATTGACTATATTTTTACGGATCAAAATCTGGAGCCTGCAAAGGCAACCGTAATTGAAACCGCTGTATCGGATCATTTGCCGATTGCAGCAGATCTGGTTCTGTCGAGAACGGCCAATGCGATGAAATCATCAGCACAAGCGGAACAATTAAAGTTGTTTAAATGAAATTTTATTAAGCAATTGAACTTTTACGGAGAATATTTTTCTCCACATCAAAAAACTGTAGATAGACTCAGTAAAATGAGTTTATCTACAGTTTTTTATTTCTCTTCCAACAAATATTGCTGGAGGTATTCTTTACGATTAGCGGTTGGTAATGGTTTCCGGATTCATGTCATGGTTCATCATGCGGTACGAAGCCATTTCTTCGTATTTTGTGCCGGGTTTTCCATAGTTTGTGTAAGGGTCGATCGACAAGCCGCCGCGCGGTGTGAATTTGCCCCATACTTCGATATAACGGGGTTCGAGCAATTTGATTAAATCGTTCATGATGATGTTGACGACGTCTTCATGGAAATCGCCGTGGTTACGGAAACTGAATAAATACAATTTCAGAGATTTGCTTTCCACCAATTTTTTGTCCGGGATAAAGCTGAGATAAATCGTCGCGAAATCAGGCTGTCCTGTCTGTGGGCAAAGTGAAGTAAATTCCGGGCAATTGAATTTTACAAAATAATCGCGTGTATGCAAATTATCGATTGCTTCTAAAATGTCCGGGTCATATTCAAAGTTATACTTCGTATTTTGATTGCCGAGCAGCGACAAATGGTCTAATGTGTCTTCGTTTCTTCCTGCCATAGGTAAAGGCCTCCTTCAAGTATGCGGCTTAAGAGAGGACGTATAAAAAACAGGAAAAGAAAAAGCCGAATCGCATGTGGATTCGGCTAAATTTCGTCAATCCATAGTTTTTTATAGAGGGTATAATGCTATGAACCTCTCCCGTCACCGGGTTATTTATTTTTTACTAACCTCACTTATAGTAAAAGACTTTCCGTTCACTGTCAATTCTCTTCTTTTTCCAAAAAAGTGCCGCAATCAAAGGAGGCGTTGTTACTCATGAAAGAGGAGAAACCAATTCTTCGTGATAAAAGCATGGACAACACATTAGTATTGATGACAGAAAGTTATCGATTCATCCGGAATCGTGCAAGAGAACTGAATTCGGACATTTTCCAAACACGATTGCTTGGCCAGACAACGAATTGCGTGGTTGGAGAAGAAGTGGCTTGTGTGTTTTATGATGAAACAAAGTTTCGGCGGAGAAGAGCCGTTCCAAAAAGGATACAAAAAAAGCTTGATTGGAGAAAAAGCCATACAGACGATGGATGATGAAGGACATAAGCACGGTAAGCAGCTTTTTATGTCGCTTATGACGCCTCGGCAGCTGCAGCTATTTACCTTTACGTCTTTTACATATCAACCTTTTTGGGATGCCCGGTTTAACAGACGACTTGATGAAGCATCGATTAGAGAATTATTTGCTCAGCTTGCTTGATCGTTTTGACGATTATTAATGCGATACAAGTGCGCTGCATTTCATCAGGTTTGATTTCTCTGAAAAAGGAAATATACAGAACAAGCAAGTTTTTAAGGAGGAACCCGGATGACAGAGGAACAATTGAAGCAATTGAAAGACCAATTGATTGAACAAAAGAATTCTCTTGAAGGACGTATTGAGCATACGGAAGAGTTTGATACAACTGAACTGTCTAATTATGATAATCACCCAGCTGATAATGCAACAGACTTATTTGATCAGGAACGCGGTCTCGCGCTAAACCAATTTAAAGAAGATGAATTAAATGATGCCAATGCTGCTCTTGAGGCAATTGAGAACGGGACTTACGGCAAATGCACAGTGTGCGGCAAAGAAATCCCGTACGAGCGTTTAGAAGTATTGCCGACTGCGTTAACTTGTGTTGACCATGCTCAGCAAGACACTGATATGACGTCACGCCCTCCTGAAGAAGACGTGTTACGAGGATCCACGAGCCAGCCAGTGGAAAAAGAAGACAGCAGGCTTCGGGATTACACAGATACATTTCAGGAAGTCGAAGATTTTGGTTCTTCGGACAGTCCACAGGACCAGCCTGGCAAAGATGAAGATATGGAAGATTTCTACGAAGAAAAAGGTTGATCCTCAACCCTATGCTTTTCCAAGCATGGGGTTTTCTTTGGCTAAAATACGATGGACCTTGGATTGGCAGATGCCTACAGTAAAAGAAATAACAGATAGGGAGAGAAGGTATTGGAGGGATTAGAGAAGGAAATTTTTGAATTGGAATGCAGCCACCTTCAACCGGATGTCCGGGTTTCAAAACAAAAACTTGGAGAAGTGCTCGATGAGGAATTTTTTGAGTTTGGGAGTTCAGGGAAAGTCTGGAGGCGGAGGGATTATGACACAGATCATTCGTTAACCCCGGACTGGTTGGAGATTTCAGAATTTGCTTTACATATTCTGGGACCAGAAGCTGTACTGGCAACGTACCGCATCCAAAATCAAACAAGCGGAAAAGCATCCATTCGCAGTTCCATTTGGAAAAATCGGGGAAGTGGCTGGAAGCTGTTTTTTCATCAAGGAACGCTTTCAGAATGAAAGTGTTTATGCTGAAGAAAAAGAGGATATGGAATAACTAGTACTTTTTAAAGTGAAGGAGGATTCAGATGGAACATGCGGTTGTATTATTTGACGGCGATTGTAATTTCTGTGATAGCAGTGTCCAGTTCATCATAAACCATGATCCTGCAGGATATTATCAATTTGCTTCACTGCAAAGCGATATTGGACGGGAGCTTAGACGAAAGCATCAAGTGCCGGAGGACGTAGACAGCCTGGTATTGATACAAGACGGCAAAGCCTATGTTAAATCCGAAGGGGCATTGATGATTTCCCGCCACTTGACTGGGTTATGGAAACTGGCGTTTTATCTAAAATCATTTCCTCGTCCATTGCGCGATGGCGCTTATGATGTGGTCGCAAAAAATCGCTACAAGGTATTCGGGAAACTCAATAGCTGTATGCTGCCGCCTCCGCATATCCGAAAAAGATTTCTTGATAAACAGTAAAAGCTCTGATGCGCCTAGGCGTATCAGAGCTTTTTGTGCGTTGTGCTGCTTCCGCTGTTCATTGTCCAGTTGCAGAGCCTCACCCCTCGTCGGCAATTCTTACAGCGCTTGTCAAAGCTAAACGGCCGCTTTCGCTTTTCCTATTCAAAATTGGAAATCCGCCAGTATTGGCTCGCAATCGAACGGGACATCCACGCTAATCCTTTGCTTTCCGCTTCGTGAATTTGAAGCCATTCATCCATTTTGTCGTTTTTCAAGTAAACTTCATGATTGGGTGCTTGGTCATGCAGCCCTACGATATCGTAATGGCCATCCCGATAAAATGTTGCAGATACGTCATAGTCAATATTGGGGGAAGTTGTTAAGGGATTGCCGACACTATGTTTCAGGATAACCTTAACGTTTCGTTCGTCTTCTTTCACTTTTTCCAGCTGAATGCCTTCAGAAGAAGCCACATCTGCTTTCCGGAATTTTTTCCGCCAATCGTAGGCAACGCTCATGCCCACGTCCTTTTGAAGTTCTAAGACAGAATCCTCTTTTCCGAGTTGCAGTGAAAAATTTACTTGCGTACGGTAATGAGAGGAATCAGGAGTGAACGTTCGGTTATCTCCAGCAAAATAGCGGTTGAGCGACAACAGGTTCGGGTTGGCTAGAAACTTATCAGTCAGGAAAGTGGTATAGCGGAAATCCCAGACTCTATTAAACTCCGATACGTTAACGTGTGGAGAATCAGCTAGCAATCGCTCCAGAGGAGCAATCTTTTTAGTGATCCAGAATTCTTCCATGGAAGCTGCTTCTTGCGATGACTTAATATTAAAAAACCCAAAAAGATGGGCAGCTACCGACTTCTCTTCACTGAAACCCGTTTCAGACTTTTCCAGCGGACGCTTTGCCCGAATCCAATATGAATATTCCTGGTCCATTTCTACAGCGCGATCAGTAAACTGGGTTTTTGTGATTGTGTCCAAAAATTCGCCGTCCCGGTAAATTTCATACTCATCAATACCATCGATGGCTCCCCATGCCAAAATGATTTTTGAATCCGAAACAATTGTCGTAAAGGCAATTTGCTGAAGATAATTGATGCTGTCTTCCGTATGGTCTTCTGTGCTGGTTTGCATTTTGATCCGCTCTTTTACTTTTCCCTCTTCGTCAAGGCGCTCGACTGTATAGGTATACAGCTCACCACTTTGCAGGTTTTCATCTTTTAAGCTGTTTTCTATGCCAGTATAGATGGCATCCGCATCTCTTTTTACTACACAAGTATCTCCTATATTGGACCATTTAAAGTAAATCATTGTATCTGTCTGCTGCAACAAATCAATTTCCAGGCGTTTCTCCAACGCAGCCATTGAATCATCTCCTTACAAGGGTATGTTAAGCTATACCCGGTTCTTAAAATTCCTGAACCCTTCTTTCTAATTCACGATATATTTGTTACATAATTAAAATAATAGATTAAAAAATTAAATGTATAATATAGGAAAAGAATGAAAGCAGGAGGCGTTTTCTATGGCTCATCCCGCCCGCATAATTGCCGAGTTTGAAAAAGCAATGCCGCAGATACCTATCCGCCAATGGATTTACGGATTATTCAATACCACTTGCAGCCATATAGCTGCCAATCAGAAAGGCATATTAGTCGCTACTGATGCCAGGTGCTCTTTTTTACTGGCAAAATGGAGGACTCTTCGGAGTGGTCAGTTGATTACAGTGAAATAGAATCCATATCAACCGGTATAGCAGGGCATACAAAACTGAGCTGCCTTTTGCTTAATGGCTGTTATGCGGGGATGGCTTATATTTCAAGAGGAAACATTAAGGAGTTCATGGATTTTCTTCAATTGAATGGCCTTAACAAAATTGACAGCCCGTTAAATTGAATGAATGCTGGTCCTTATCGAGGGCCGGCTTTTGCTGTTGATAGATTTGCAATGCTGCATCACAAATAGTACGTTAAAGAAAGAATATGGATCACGGTTTAAAGAGAAAAACGACAACGGGAGGTTGGGGAATGGCTTTTGCGGAAACTAAAAAAGCAGGCAGCTTTAAAAGTTTTGATGATGCGGCGGAGCAAATTTTAAAACTGCTCAGTCAACAGCTAGAAATCAATACCTTATTTATTGCGAAAAATGATGGGCAGACCAATGAAATTATTAAGGCTTTGAATGCAGGTGATGAACTGGTCGTACAAGGCAGCTTATCTCCTCTGGAACAGACTTTTTGCAATTTAAGCATTGGTTTTGGAAAAGAGCCTTTGGTTATCAAAGATATTTCCAGCAACGTACGTGCCAATAAATTAGAGATTGCACCCCGTTTTGGAAGTGGTTCATTTATCGGCATACCGATTTTGTACGAAAGCGGCGAAGTCTACGGCACCATTTGCGGTCTTGACCAAGTGCCTTTTGAGTTTACGGAAGAGCATGAACAAGCGTTTGCTACCATGTCATCTTTGCTGACGTATGTTTTGGAACTTGCAAAAGCGAACGAACAAATTCAATCCCTTTCATCCCCATTGGTTCCAGTTACTCAAGGAGTCGCTATTTTGCCGGTCATTGGAGAAGTGACAGCAGAGCGTGCCCAAACCATCATCGATCATGTTTTACAAAAATGCGGGGAAAATGCACTGGATTATTTGGTCATCGATGTTTCCGGTGTTTCCCAAATCAACGCTGTCGTCGGAGAGTACTTGCTAAAGCTGGTCAATATTTTAAAAATTATTGGCGTAATCCCAGTGATTACCGGCATCCAACCTTTCATGGCTTTAAAAGTGCCGCATTTTGCCACAGCTTTAAAAGGCATTATGATGGAAGCAAATCTTGAAATGGCTTTGAAGCAACTCGGATTTGTATTGATAAAAGAATGTGATAAAAAAACGAGCCGATGAGAAAACCGGCTCATTTTTTATTCTTCTTTATCAAAAAAGACGTGTTTGAGCTCCCAGGTCTCATCAATTTCGAGCAAGCCGAATGAGTATTGCGGCTGCGTACGCTTGTCAGTGGGAGAACCTGGATTAAACAATGTAATGCCATCTACTTCACGCATCACTGGAACATGGGAATGGCCAAAAACGATGATATCAACTTGTTCGTTTGAAAAAGCTTCAAAAGCGCGCTGTTCGGTCGTTTTCCGAATGCCGTCCCCATGGATGACTCCGACTTTCACATCTCCGAAAGTAAAAATTTTTCTTTTGCCAAACCGGTCTGCTATTTCCCATGGATCCACATTGCCTGTGACTCCGTCTGTTTCCGTGTAAGCGGCCAATTCGTGGTAGACATCCAGCGTCTGCCAGTCTCCAGCATGGATGATAAAATCTGCAGTTTGGCATTCATCTGCCAAACGCTGGGGAATCTTTTTGGCGCGGGCCGGGATATGGGTATCAGAAACAATAACGATTTTTTGCATGTAAACGCCTCCCATTCTTCGACTTTCCTTCACTTTAACAAAAAATTCTGATTGCGTCTCATTCTGGATAAAAGTAAGTGGTTGTCGAAATGATTAACAGAGTGAAAAAGCGGGGAAAATAAAGAGAAACTGCAATCAGTGGGGTTCTTCTACCCCGCTGATTGCTAGTTGATCCAATCGGACTTTTACGGACAGTTGATCTCCCGCTTGAAGAGCGGGGATCTTACTGCCCGTTAAAGCGGGATAAAGAGAAACTGCAATCAGTGGGGTTCTTCTACCCCGCTGATCCTTAAGCAGAAATAAATGAAAAAGCTTTCGATGCCAAAAAAGAGGAGGGATACAATGGTTCAGGAACGGAAAGTCACGTGTTATATAGCTATCAGTTTAGACGGCTATATCGCTACAAAAGATGACTCGCTGGATTGGCTCTTCAAAGTGGAAATGGAAGGAGATGCCGGTTATGCGGAATTCATAGAGACAATTGATACGGTTGTCATGGGACGCCGCACATATGATTGGATAGTAGAAATGGAAAAAGGAAAAGTTCCATATCCAGATAAAAAATGTTATGTATTTTCAAATTCGAAAAGTGGACAGGCTGAGAATGTTATTTTTACCAATGAAGATGTAAAATCCTTTGTAGAAAGAGAAAAGAGTCTACCGGGCAAAGATATTTGGGTGGTCGGAGGAGGAAATCTTCTCCATAGTTTTCTGAAGGAAAAACTGATTGATGAATTTCTGATTTCCATTGCTCCTATAATGATCGGCCAAGGCATTCCACTTTTTCAAGAACTTGATTTTGAGACAGAATTCACATTAAAAAGCGCCCAGCAATCAGGACAGTTTACGCAAATGCATCTAGTCCGCAAGTGAAAGGGGAAATGATGATGATTAGCTTAAACCAAGAACCGGTTGTTAAGACGGAAATGAACATTAGAAAACCTGTTGAAGAAGTATTTGCGGCATTTGTCGACCCTGAAATCACGACGAAATTCTGGTTTACTAAAAGCAGCGGGAAGTTGGAGTTCGGCAAGCACGTCAGATGGGAATGGGAGATGTATGGTGCTTCTACCAATGTCTATGTGAAACAAATAGAGGAAAACAAAAGCATCCTGATAGAATGGGAAGAACCTTACGGCTATTCTACTGTGCACTGGACGTTTACTCCACGTACAGCGCAGGAAACTATCGTAGAGATTACGAACTCGGGCTTTAAAGGCGATGGTGATGATATGGTTGGTCAAGCCATCGACTCTATGGGAGGATTTACGATCGTGTTATGCGGATTAAAGGCTTATCTAGAACATGGCATTGTTTTAAATCTTATTGCAGATAAAGCGCCGGATGCCCATATTAAACAATAATTGCAATCAAATAGAAGAAGCCACAAGAGAGGGACCATTAATAGGTCCTTTTTCTTTTGGCTTTGCTTAGCGGCTGAAGAGAATGGCTCTTGCTTTAGCGATTACTTGATCTTCATCGTCGTGAATAATGCAGTCAGCATGCGTCAGATGGCGCCCTTCTTTTACGGCAAAAGCCCGAGCCGTTAAAAACTCAGATTTGGCTCCTTTTAAAAAAGTGACATTCAATTCGACCGTCACCACTTTTTGCCTGCCGTTTTCATCAGGGGCTACCGTATTGCAAAGTGCTATATCTGCCAATGTGGAAATAATGCCGCCATGAATCACCCCTACACTATTAACGAATAACGGCTTAATGGGTAAGGTCACTTTAACGCTATTTTCGGCTATCCGTTCATACTTGATTTCTAGAAATTCATCAAAAGGCTGTTGGATGAACAAAGTATTTCCCCCTCGAAACATTGTCATGGTTATTTTATTCGCTTTAATGAGGCTTGAACCCTTTTTCCTTGCAGGATCTAAGCATATTTTCTCATATTTTTTGCTTATAGAGTAGAATTTTATTCCATAAAAAAGTTACATACGACTTTTGAACTTTTATTAAATGGAAATTAAGTAGGTCTGTTGGATTTAATGTACACTATACTAAACCTATACTAAGGGAAGGGATTGTTTTAACAATTCCGCTGATAGAAGGGAGAGAAAGCATGAAAAGCATCAAAACATTAGCATTCGGATTGTTTGTTGTACTATTCTTAAGTTTTTCTCAAACAGAGGCTGAAGCACATTCACCTGATCTTCATGAAGGCTCTACTGGACAAGGAGTTACAGAACTGCAGTCAACATTGCAGAAACTCGGCTATTTACAAGTCAATCCAACAGGCTATTATGGTTCTTTGACAAAAACTGCAGTGAGCCAGTTCCAGCGCGATTTCAATGTTCCATCTACAGGGTATACGGGTTCATTGACACGCAGCAAGCTTGATCAAGTTAAAATGATGGCACGTGTAGTGCACGGAGAAGCAAGAGGCGAAAGCTACAAAGGCCAAGTAGGGGTAGCGGCAGTCATTTTGAATCGTATGGATTCGAACCAATTTCCTAACAGTGCATACAACGTCATTTTCCAGCGCAATGCTTTTACAGCAGTCAATGATGGACAGTACTGGCTTGCACCTAACGCTTCCGCTTACCAGGCGGTCCGTGATGCTTACTTAGGGTGGGATCCTTCTGGAGGAGCCACGTATTACTACAATCCAGCGGGCGTCAGCGATAAGTGGATTTACTCGCGTACAGTCATTACAAAAATCGGTAAACATTATTTTGCGAAATAGAGAAAAGAGTCTTGGGATTTTCCAAGACTCTTTTTTATAGCTGGTATAATTGTGGAATAGGTGGAAATTAGCGTCAAAAGATGCAATTGCCTTTGGAAGAAAGAGTATGCTGTTTCACTGCATTGTATATAATGAAGAAGGAATCACAGAAAGGCGGAATGAAAATGGCTGAATTACACAACAATGAATTACCACCAAAAACATGCAGCGTCGAAAAATTGGTGACAAACAAAAAGGATGTAGCGAAAGTGCTGTCCGGACAAAAAACGGCAACTCGGCGAAATGGACGCTATGCAGATGTTGGCGAAATAATGGTGCTGGAAGACAGAGAATTTAAAGTGGAAAATGTCTATCTGCAAACTCTTGGCGATTTAACCGATGAATTCGCCCGGCAAGAAGGGTATGACAGTGTTCAAGAATATAAGCAATCGATTCTAAAGTTTCATCCAGGTATGCCTTGGCTCCCGCATATGACCGTTTGGGTTCATGAATTTACTCCGATATTGAGGTAAGTTATGTACACGTTGATTTTATTCCTTCATATCATGAGCGCCGTTTTATCCATAGGCCCTTTTTTTGTCCTGGTGCCCTTAGTCAAACAGATGAGGGATGTTCCGGATGCAGTGCTGCAATCACAAATCTCGACATTTCGTTCAGCTACCCGGCTCGTTAAACATGCGGGACATGTGCTGGTGACGACTGGTGTGTTATTGATATGGCAAAGTTACTGGCAATGGACGACACCGTGGATCGTGATGACACTTGTAATCATGTTTGGGTCGATTTTTTTCCTGGCGCGTGCCTTTAAGCCCATCTTGCAAAAGTTTGATGAACCGCATGCAGACCGGGCTGCTTTAATTAATAAATTAAACCGATCCGTCTGGCTGTATATTGGCTTGCTGGTGGCCATGCTTTGGTTGATGGTAGTTAAACCTGAGCTGTGGTAATAAGGAAAATGAAAAAGTTAAACTTGTATTAGCTATCATCCCTTAACTGATATTCCGCCAAACAGCTGCGCTTGCCGCGGGCGAGCGCCAAGCCGCTTCGTCGCTTACGCTCCTGTTTCTGCATCGCTGCGCTAGCTTCGAAACATGAAAGGGCGTTGCAGGGTCTCGGCTGTCTCGCTATCCCGCAGGCAAGACATTAGCCGAAGCTTGCGAGGCTAAGTCTTTGCGACGAAGTGCGCAGCACTGCAGGAGCAGTACGGTTTTCTCCGCCGTTTGGCTCCATATCTAAAAAGCAGGAAGCAACAGAAGAGAACTTGCTCAAACAGTCACACTTTTAAAGAGGCGCTAAAGGTTGTCGAGAGTTTCTCGACAGCCTGAAAAAAGCTGATGTCCTGAGACATCAGCTTTTTTCTATACTATTAACCTTTCACAGCACCAGCTGTCATGCCGGCAACGAAGAAACGCTGCAGGAAGACGTACGCGATTACCATTGGAGCAGAAGCGATAATGACGCCTGTGAAGAGCATTGGATAGTTTGTGGAATATTGGCCTTGGAACTCGAGTAAAGCGAGCGGCAAGGTCTTGTACGCGTTGTCTGTGATGAATAGCAATGGATACAGCAAATCGTTCCAATGCATCACAAACAGGAAAATGGCAGTTGCCGAGAGGGAAGGCAACGACAAAGGTATGGCTACTCTCGTGAACATCTGCCAGTTTCCAGCACCATCAATTGTTGAAGCTTCAAACAATTCCTTCGGCAATGTTTTCATAAAGCCGGTCAAAATAAATACGGCAATCGGCAATGTGGTGGAGACATTGACGAGAATCAGCCCAACCAAACTATTTGTAAGCCCCAAGTCCAGCATTAATGAGTAAAGCGGCACCATGATCACTTGTGCCGGCACCATCATGCCAAGCGTAAACAATGTAAACAGGATGTTTCCGAGCCAGCTGCTGAGGCGTGTGATGCCAAAAGCAATCATGGAAGCGAACAGCAAAGTGAATGTTACGGAAAACAATGTGACGATTACACTGTTCATAAAATAGCCGGCCATCGTCTGCTCTTGGAAAATAGCTACGTAATTATCGATATTTAGACCATTTGCAGGAAGTCCAAGTGGATTGGCAAAAGTTTCCTGCAAAGTCTTCATTGATGTCAGTACAACCACCAGCAAAGGAATCAAGATAAGCAAAGCATAAACGATTAGAGAAAACCTTCGGAAAAGCACACTGTTTTCCTCCTTTCATTAATAGGAAACCCGATCCGATCGCAATGCTTTGAATTGCAGGAACGTGATAAACGCGATAATAACCATAAAAATGACGGAAATGGCACTTGCGTAACCAAACTGGTAACTTCTAAAAGCAATGTCATAGATATAAGTGGCGATGATTTCTGTTGAGTTATTAGGTCCGCCGCCTGTCATCGCAAATACCAGGTCGAACGCTTTGAACGATTGAATGGTTGTATAAGCAACAACAATCGTAGCGGAAGGAGCCAGCAACGGCCACGTAACCGCCCGAAACGTCTGCCATTTTGAAGCCCCTTCAATTTTAGCCACTTCGTACATTTCCTGCGGGATGGCTTGAAGGCCGGCGACAAAGACGATGAGCATTTGGCCTGCATGGAACCAAACCTGTGTAATAGCTAGAGAGTAGATCGCGATATTGGCATTCCCCAGCCAGTTTTGCGCGATGAATCCAAGGCCGATCGCTTCCAGGATTTGATTCAGGATGCCTAAAGACGGATCGTAAACAAACGCCCAGATAAACGCCACGGAAACAGATGACAGAATGGTAGGGAAAAAATACAAAGCCCGCAGAAAAATGGTGGTCTTTGTATTTTTTAACAAAATCATTGCAAAAGCGAGCGCCACTAGTGTTTGGAAGATAACTACTACTAGCATGAATTTTAAGTTATTGCCAATTGTTTTCCTGAAAATCGAATCACCGGTAAAAGCTCGTTCAAAATTGTCGAAACCGATGAATGCGAAGGCATCACTAAATCCATCCCAATCAGTGAATGAATAAAACAACGCACTGATTGTTGGATAGAGGAAGAAAATGCTGTACAGGAGAAATCCCGGTACAAAAAATAGAAAAATAGTTTTTGAGTTTTTCATAACATCATTCCCTGTTTTCGTCTACGATTTTCTGTGCAGCTTCTGCAGCTGCCATCGGTTCTTCTCCGCCTAAAACATTTTCAATCGAGCTGAGTACAGCATCTTCAACTTGCGCATTGGTGATCAAATAGCGCGGCTGGAATCTCGTTTTTCTTTCATCAATCCAGTATGCGGTATTTTTTAGAGCTTCTGATTCGTAGTTAACGTCATTAATAGTCAAATGCTGACCAGTTTCATTGGCGTACTTTGAAGCTACTTCCGGCTGGCTCAAGTATTCAATGAATTTCTTCGCTTGCTCTTTTTTCTCTGAATTGTTGTTCACGGCAAGCATGAATGTAGCGGTGTTGATGCCCTCATATACTGCTTCGCTTTCTTCAACTGTAATCGGCGCCAGCAAGTCTAATTGAAGGTCTGGGTTCAAGCCCAATAAAGATGCCATATGATATGAGCCGGTCGCAAGCATTGCTGCTTCACCGTTCGCTACCATAGCCATTGCAGCATCCTGATTAGTGCCGAGTGCGTTTTCCTGGATATAGCCTTTTTGCTCAAGTAATTGGAAATCCTCCAGTGTTTTTACCCACCATTCGTTCGTCAGCTTTTCTTCACCGCTTAACAGTTTGGCAAAAATCTCCTCATCAGGTGCGTTGTTCATCACCATGCTGTTCATGAATTGGTTAGGGCCAATATCCGCTCCAGGAAAGGCGATAGGCGTAATGCCATTTTCCAACAGCGTGTCACACATCTCCTGGAATTCAGTCCAGCTTTTCGGTACTTCAAGCCCGAGTTCTTCAAACATGCCTTTGTTGTAAACCGGCATATTGAAAACAAGCTGATATGGAAGAGCATACTGTTTGCCGTCTACTTGGCCGACACTGATTAAGTTGTCATCAAAATTAGAAACAAATTCTTCACCGCTTAAATCCTCAAAAATTCCAGCTTCTTGAAGTGACTGGAATTGTGCCCCAGGGAATGAAGCGAAGACATCTCCCGTAGAACCTTCCTGCAGCATGCGCTGAGCAGTGCCGAGGTATTGATCGGAAGGATAAATATTCATTTCTACAGAAATGTCAGGATTTTCTTTTTCAAACTCCGTGATAATTTCATCAAAGACGGCTTTATCTTCCCCGCGCCAATGCATAAAACTGATTTGGGTCTGCTCGCCGCTTTCTCCGCCGCTTTCGTTGCTGCTATTGCTTTCACCGGCACACCCCGAAAGAATTAATAACACGGCTAAAATTCCAGCAATCATTGAAATATACTTTTTTGACATCCCTGTGCCCACCCCTTTTTTATAATGATAGAACTGCTTATTATTAGTTATACCGTAAAAGTACTAATAAACACAAATAATACTGAATTATCGAATTTTAGCCATTTTTTCATTGACAAAAGAAGAAAAGTCTCATAAGATAAGTTCAACCTTTTTGTACGGAAAATGGCAGAAGATGTCGGGAGCGGCATCGCCACAGTACAGTAGAGCTGAGCATAGCAGAGCAAATCGATGAATAAGAAGAGTAGCGTATAGAGTTCCTCTCAAAGAGAGCCAGTGGCAGGTGGAAACTGGCGGGGATTGTGCGTGAATGGGCTTATGAGAGATTCCTTGAACCAAGAGTAGAGGAGTCCGTTTCTCCCGCGTTACAGGGGGCTAAGGGAAAGCTGTTTCAGCTTTAACAAGAGGTGGTACCGCGGTCAATCCGTCCTCTGCAAGGAATGTTTCTGTTCCTTGCAGGGGGCTTTTTTATTGTCTGGGGTACCAGGGGCTACACAGGCGCTTCCGCTTTTCAGAGGCGTCTAGCTGCAAGAGCCTGCTTCTCGGGTCATAAGTCGTTCTGCCTGTGCGGCAAAAAACGCCGCTTCGGCAACCCGCCTTATGCCTGTCGAAGCAAAACGGCTCTTTCCGCTTTTCTAAATGTCTAGCTGCAGCGCCTAGCCCCCCCGGGGTCTTAAGTCAGCCCACTCTGGAAATCAGGATTTCTGGCGTGTTCTGCCTTAAGCCTGTCGGGGCTACACAGGCGCTTCCGCTTTTCTAAATCAAAGGAGATGAGCAGAGATGAAGATGAGAAAAATTGATGGAGATTCCTTGACGCCGATTATGGTGTTCAACCGGCTGCAAGGCGAACGGAAATGTTTATTGGAAAGTTCCTTGAAGACAAGTGTTACCGGCCGCTATTCTTTCATTGCGGCTGATCCATCGAAAACGTTTATTGGAGATGGAGATGCGTTAAAAGAAGTAGATTTCCGCACTGGACAGGAAACGAATCATATAGGCAAACCGCTCGAATTATTGAAATCACTTTTGCCTGTTTATGATGCAAAAGTGGAAGGACTGCCGTTTACAGGAGGAGCGCTCGGCTACATAGGATATGACGCCATCCAGGCTTATGAACCGGTTGAAGCAGCTGTAAAGAATAGCCTTCAGATGCCCGATATCCATCTCCATCTGTATGAGACGATTGTGGTTTTTGACCATGTTAAGAATGATATTACGATCATTTCCTTTGAAGATAAATTGGAAGACGTAGAAGCGCAGCTGAACTTGCCGGAGACTGTTGCAGAGCAGGAAAAACAACAGCCGCTCATATTTTCTTCTAAAACCGATGCTAAAAAGTTTCGTGCTCAAGTAGAGCAAGCCAAAGACCATATCCGAAACGGCGATGTTTTTCAATTGGTATTGTCGCAGCGCTTGTCCGCTGGTTATGGAGGAGATGCATTCCAGTTGTACCGGAAACTGCGCAAGCAGAATCCCTCGCCTTATCAGTTTTTCATCGATTTTGGCGACTATGCTGTAGTTGGGGCGTCACCTGAAAGTTTATTGACGATACGGGATGGCCATATGGTGACAAATCCAATAGCAGGAACACGAAAACGCGGACGCACGGAAGAAGAAGATGAGTTTCTTGCGGATGAATTGGCAAACGATGAAAAAGAACGAGCAGAACATCAGATGCTGGTCGACCTCAGCCGCAACGACGTGGGCAGAGTGGCAGCAATTGGTTCTGTGAAAATCCCGAAATACATGGCTATTGAGAAATATCAGCATGTTATGCACCTCGTGTCGGAAGTGACGGGGCAGTTGAATGCCACTATGCATCCGCTAGATGCGCTGGTATCATGCTTGCCCGCAGGAACCGTTTCTGGCGCTCCAAAAGTGCGTGCGATGCAGCTGATCCAGCAATTTGAAGAAGAGCGGCGTGGAGTCTATGGAGGGGCAATCGGCTACTTCGGCTTTAACGGGAATTTGGATGTGGCTCTCGCCATCCGGACATTTGTGGTCAAGGACCAGCATGTTCATGTGCAAGCGGGCGCAGGAATTGTCTATGATTCGGATCCCCAGGCAGAATTTGAAGAAACTTTGCACAAAGCACGGTCACTTACGGAGGTGTTCGGATGATTCTTTTAATCGATCATTACGATTCTTTTACTTATAATATTTATCAGGCAACAGCGGAAATCGGCAAAGACGTGGAAGTTGTCCGCTATGGTGTATTATCACTTGAAGAAATTATCGCGAAAAACCCCGAAGCCATCATTTTGTCTCCGGGACCGGGGCATCCGGAAGCTTTGCCGGATTCAATCCGATTGATCCAACAGGTTTACCAAACCATTCCGATTCTTGGGATTTGCCTGGGCCACCAATTGATTGGCGCAGCTTTTGGAGGGAATATCATCCAAGCGCCAGTAATCCGGCACGGCAAAGTTTCTACCATAACGCATAATCAGCAAGGAATCTTTGCTGGAATGCCAAAGCCATTGCCTGTTATGCGCTATCATTCGCTTGTAATCGATGCGGAGACTGTTCCGGAATGCTTGAATATCGACGCAGTTGCTTCGGATGACAATACCATAATGGCTATCCGGCACGAAAGTTTCCCGGTATACGGTATGCAATTCCATCCCGAATCAATTGGAACCCCTGAAGGAGTTCGGTTGTTAGAACGTTTTTTTATAGAGATTGAGCAAGAAACTGCTGTTAAATAAGCGATAAAGAAAAGAGAGCGGCCTGGACTTGATTCCAGACCGCTCTCTTTTTCTATTTTCTAACGAGTGGCATCGTGCAACAGCGGAAGGCCCCACCGGATTTGATAATCTCAGAAAAATCCACTTCAATTACATCGAATCCACTTTTTTTGAGCAGATGATTGACTTTCTTGTTCTGCGGCTGGCTGAAGACCCGGCGGTTTCCAATCGATAGCACATTGGTGCCGAGTGCAAATTGTTCCTCAGCACTCACTTTCATCAGAGTATAGCGTTTAGCTAACATTTTTATGGTTTCTGCATCCAAAGCTTCCGGAAAAATCAACGCTTCCGTCGGGGAAAGGATATTGAAAACGCAATCAAGATGCAAATACTTTTCGTTAAATGAAATGGGCACCACATTAAAGCGCGGCAATTTTTCCTGCAGTTCCTGAATAGCGGTTTTAGATGTCCGGCTGCTGATGCCGACATAAAGCGTATCTTGGTCGATGATAACGTCTCCGCCTTCTACTCGGTTAGAGCCGAGCGGCTTGAAGCGGATGTGCCGGCTTTCCAGCCATTTCTCCAATTCAGCTTCTTCGCCTTGCCGGATAGCTGAAGCCATTCCACCGATAAAGACAGTATCATCTACTGTAAATCCGATATCACGCGTAAAAACTTGTTCAGGGAAATGCTCAGCCGATTCAAGCATCTCTACTGCAACGCCGTTTTCTTGCAAAGCTTTTACAAACTGTTCGTGTTGCTGCATGGCTTTTTCAGTATCAATATTTTCTTTTTGATAACGTTTTTGCACATCGTTGATCACTTCTTTGATTTCCATGTAATGCGGAGAGCATAACAAAACCGATCGAAGTGTATCGTATTCGCTTCTGCACCAGGCAAACGGTGCTTCTTTTGCATAAGATGTCATATTTTCTCCTCCAAAAAAACCTCATAGTTATATACCTATTCCCTGCTGGAAGGCAGAATAAAACATAGAGATAAAGTACAATTAACAGAGAAGCAACTGAAAACTGCAGTCCATTCAAGGGATAGGAGGAATCATATGAATATCGTCAAACAAGAAGTTCCAGAAGACCGCGATTTTATCCGGAATAAGGTGATTGAGCATAATGTGGCCAGTTTGCCTGGCGAAAAGAAGTCACCGAAAGAACAAGTCAGCTTTATTGCCCGCAATGATGAAGGGGAAATAATTGGAGGAATCACTGGCACCGCTTACTGGGAGCACATGCATATCGATTTTCTCTGGGTAGATCCAGAAGCCCGCGGCAGACGGATTGCTGAAGAGCTGATGCAGCAGCTGGAACATTATTCGCGAAGCCAGGCATACAACCTGATGGTAGTGGAGACATTCAGTTTCCAGGCGCCGGGGTTTTACAAGAAACAAGGATTTTGTGAATTCGGCGTATTGGAAAATCATCCAAAAGGGCATAGCAAACATTATTTTGAAAAACGGTTGATGGATTAAAGGCAATAAAAAAAGGGCGCCCAAAAGGCGTCCTTTTTAAATCAGTCCTGTTCTTTATAAAATACTTTGTCGATATTGTATTTTGCTTTATGCGTGTTAATCAAATATGTTTCGTAAATATCGCGCTCCATCGGATCTTCTACAATCGAAACCGTAATGCGGTGAACTTCATCGCGGTGGTTTTTCAATGGTGACACGCTATCTTCGAAATGCTTTTTCACGCGCTGGCGAAGTTTGCGAGCTTTGCCGACAAACAGTAATTCGCCGCTATGGTTGAAGAATTGAATGATGCCGCCTTTATCGCGCGGAATTTCATGCAAGTCGATAAAACCGTATAATGGCTTAATGATCGCCTCATCGCCTGTAACTTCCTGTTTACGCTGTGTAATGGTGATATCGGCTTTAGGTGGTTGAATATTAATCATGCTTATCACGTCCTCTATTATCGTATTGCTTATCTTACCATAAAAAAGAGCGGAAATCTATTCGCTCTTTTTGTTAATGAACAAGAATGGCTTTCATAAAGAAGCCAACCCATCATCAAACGAAGCTTGTCCCTGCAGGACTTCAAAGGTTTTATGATAAGTGTTTGGCTGATCCAGGACTTTTACCAAAAGCGCAGCCACGTCGGCTCTTGGAATCGACCGGTCTTTTAGCGAAGCAAAGCCTTCAGCAGAGACTTCGATTTTGCCGGATTTACCATCATTTGATAAAGCCCCGGGGCGCACAATTGTATAATCGAGATCCGTTGTTTTCAGCAGATCATCTGCCACTCTTTTTGCAACAAGGTAAGGCTTCATCTTTTCGCCTCCTCGATCGGGATCCGGAGTGCCCACGGAACTCAGCTGCACAAAACGTTTCACACCTTTTTCTTCGGCGTATCTCATTGCTTTTACAGAACCCCATAAATCGATGGTTAAGGTCTTATCCGCTCCTGTAGAACCTCCGGAACCGGCAGCAAAAATAACTGCATCTATACCTTCAAAAGCTTCACTAAAATCTTGTTCCAAATCACCTAATACCACGTTTTCGGCACCGAGCTCTTTTAAATGATTCACTTGTTCTTCTTTGCGGACCATGGCGACTGCCTCGTGCTGGGATTCCGCTAATTCCTGGACGACTCGCCGCCCAACTTGTCCGTTTGCGCCGATAACTAATACTTTCATATCATGTCCACTCCTTTAAAGTAACGATTTACTTAATATTCCCGTTAATTTCCAGACTAAACGTGCAAGCAATTTTAGGCAGATGCTACCAAAAATCTTTAGGAAAGGCTAGAATGGAGAAACGGAGGTGTAACAATGAAAATTACAAATTTTAGCTTTCACCAAATAAAAGATCCGACAGGCATTATAGTCGGAGACCGCTATGAATTTTTGCTGGACGTGGAAGTGGATGAAGATGACGAGCTATTCACAGAAGGCGGCCTGGAATTGCGTGTTATTTTGGCAGTAGAAGAAAATGGAGCAAGGATTGCCCATTATAATTTCGCTGACAAAGCGACTCGGCAAACCTTGGAATTCGGCCTTGAAGAAGATGAAGAGGCGGAAGTATCAGCTTTCTGCCACGACAAACTATAAGGTGATTAAGATAAAAATCCCAGCCGAATTCGGCTGGGATTTTTATTTAGATTTTCACATCAATTTTGGCAGTTTTTTTCAATTCTTCAATACGGTCAGCAACTGCTTGCTGTGTGTTTTGCTGTTCCAAAGACTGGCGGATGGTAGGTTCCATTTCTTCGAAAGCCGGAGCTTCTTCTTTTGCTGTTTCAGCAAAACCATCATATGCTGCTTGGACTTCTTTGTCGGTCACTTCAGCTGGTTTCACTTCTTTGGCAACATAGTTTTCATAAGTGATTTGTTCGCGGAGCTGACTTTCCATATCTTCCATCGTATATCCGCTTTTTTTGAGAGCTTCGTTCATAGCTTCTTCGCTTTCGAATTGACCTTTTAACTCCTCAAGGCGTTCTTCAACTGCTGCATCCTCTGCTTCATATCCTTTTTTGGCAGCGTCCTGCAAAATCAGCTTATTGCCGACAATAACGGTGATCGCTTGTTCTTTCACCAAGTCGGCATTTTCAGCTTCCGCTGTATCTTTCCCTTGTGTAGCAAGGGAAGATTCCAACTGGCGGGCAACACTATTATAGACATTGCCTAGAATGTCTTCGTCGTTTACGACGACGACCACATCTTCTTCGGCTGGCAGTTTAAGTTTTGTCTGCTGCTCTGCAGTTGCTTGTTCAGCCGCTTCTGCTGGTTCTTCTTTTGGGGCCGCTTCTTCGTTGTCGGAACAAGCTCCGAGTGCCAATGCTAATAGAAGGGGGGCTGCTGCATATTTCATTTTTTTTATCATATGTAAACTCCTCTTTGGTTAGTCTCGTTACAGTAAACCATACTTGAGGATCCGATACAAATAGTTCGACGAGGTTGTTTCAATAATATCGCAATTCTGTATAATGAAACGGTATCTACAACAAAAGCTATTGAAGGAGATAATAATGAATAAATATATGACACGGCCGATGGGATTGTTGCTTTTGTTAGTGGTCATCTGGGGAGTCAGCTGGTCCATTTATAAAATGGCGCTCGATTATACACCGCCCATATTATTTGCTGGCCTTCGTTCCTTCATTGGAGGGATATTGCTTGCACTTGTGCTGCTGCCAGCGTGGCGGCGTATCCGCTGGCAGGAAAATTGGAAGGCTTACACGATTTCCGCCTTATTAAATGCCGTCTTATTCTATGGATTGCAGACTGCGGGATTGGAATATTTGCCGGGTGGGCTGTTTTCAGTCCTGATTTATTTTCAGCCGGTGCTAATCGGTATATTCGCTTGGATGTGGCTGGGTGAGAAAATGACCGCTTTTAAAATATCTGGGCTGCTCATAGGATTTTTGGGAATTCTGGTCATCAGCGCCGATAGCTTATCCGGAAATATTTCAATAACCGGTATTGTCATGGCGCTTTTTGCTGCGCTCAGTTGGGCGCTTGGGGTTATTTACGTGAAGAAAGTGGGCAATAAAGTCGATTCGATGTGGATGGTGGCGATGCAGTTTATCATTGGAGGAGCAGTTTTATTGGCAGGAGGCAGTGCATTTGAAAGCTGGTCCGACATTGCATGGAACCTTCCGTACTGGATCGGCTTAGGGTTTGGAGCGACACTTGGAGTGCCGATTGCGTTTGTCATCTATTTCCATCTTCTGAACAACGGCGAAGCAAGCAAAGTGGCGGCATTTACGTTTCTTGTGCCATTGGTTGCGGTTTTGACCGGTACCTTATTTATGGATGAACCGGTAACGGCCACACTGGCTGTAGGGTTGGTGTTGATCGTCTTAAGCATTTATCTGGTCAATCGCAAGCCTGCGAATGCAGCTGGTTTAATTCCTACGAAAAAAAGCGTCTGATTGAACAGAAGAAACATAGATGTAACAATTTAAAGTGCCGATTTCGTAAGATGACTGGTATAGTTATATATGTATTTAAATAAAAATTCATGCAATTGAAACGAAACTGTTGGAGGGACTACTATATGGGAAACAATAAAAACATTCAACCACGCAAAACTTTGGATACGATCCAACCTTATTCTCCGGGCAAGCCAATCTGGGAAGTACAAAAAGAATTAGGCTTAGACCGTGTTATTAAATTAGCATCAAACGAGAATCCACTTGGGCCGTCTCCAAAAGCGGTGGCAGCCATTCAAGCAAGCTTAACGGAATTGAACCGCTATCCGGATGCAGATACAACTGCTTTAAAAGAAGCGATTTCTTCCGCATATGATGTAAACCCACAGCAAGTGATTGCGACAAACGGCGCTGACGAATTAATCACGCTGGTCTCTGAAGCGTTCCTGGAACAAGGGGATGAAATCATCGTTCCTTCTCCTTCTTTCAGCGAATACGATTTCGGCGCCCATATCATGGGAGCCACTGTTGTACCTGTGCCTTTTGCAGAAAACTTTCAGTTTGATGTAGATGCCATCATTGCAGCAGTCACCGAAAAAACAAAAATTCTTTACATTTGCACGCCGAATAATCCGACTGGGACAATCATCTCGCAGTCTGACATCGAGAAAGTGCTGAATGCCGTTTCGGACGTTTTAATTGTTATCGACGGGGCATACAGCCACTTTGCCGATGCGCCTGAATACACAAATGGCATTGAGTTTGTGAAGGCGGGATACCCAGTTGTAGTGCTGCAGACTTTTTCGAAAATCTATGGAATTGCAGGAATTCGCGTTGGTTTTGGCATAGCACCGGAATCAGTCATCCAATCGATCTTGAAAGTGAAAGAGCCATTTAACGTTAATGCATTGGCGCAAGCTGCTGCGACGGCTGCGATTACCGACGTAGAACATGTCCGCGCTTCCCAAGAAGCCAATAAAGCTGGACGGGAGCAGCTATACAAAGCTTTTAAAGAGCTTGATTTGAACTACACGGAGAGCATGGCGAATTTCGTGCTTGTTCATATAGGGCCTAAAGGCGAAGAAATTTACAAGGCATTAATGGCCAAAGGCGTCATCGTCCGTTACGGAAAAACTTGGGGTCTTCCGGAATATATCCGGGTCACTGTAGGAACTCCGGAAGAAAACGAATTTTTTATCGAAGTTTTGACAGGATTATTAGCTAAACAAGTATAAAAAAGAGCTGCTTCCAAAAATGGAAGCAGCTCTTTTTTTGAAAAGTCCAAGTGTCTTTATTACTCGCATTCGACTTGATTACAGGCGTTTATTAAAGTGATGAATCGGGAAGGTGTAGGAGAAAAACAACTAAATGAAGGATGGATTTACTATGCGATATGACTGCGCTATTATCGGTGGCGGACCAGCTGGATTGAATGCGGCATTGGTACTTGGAAGATCAAGAAGGAATGTGATCCTATTTGATGATGACAGCGGCCGGAATCTGGTGACGAGGGAATCTCATGGGTTTATTACACGAGACGGGATTAAACCCGCTGAATTCAAACGCTTGGCGCATGAAGACATTGCAAAATACGATTCCGTTGAAATAAAGGAAGACCGGGTTATGACAATTAATCGCATCACGGAAACCCATTACGAATTAACCACTTCGAGCGGAAAAACATACCATAGCATCAAAATTATTTTGGCTACCGGCTTAAAAGAACAGCAGCCCAATATACCGGATATTGAAAAGTTTTATGGGACTTCTTTGTTCAGCTGCCCGTATTGTGATGGATGGGAATTGCGCGACCAGCCGCTGGCGGTTATCGCAGATAAAAGCGTCTTTGAACTGGCGAAAAAAGTTTATACGTGGAGCCGGGATTTAGTGGTTTTCACGAACGGGGAAGGGCGGCTTGAACTGGAAGACCGCGACAAGCTTATCGCTAAAGGCATTAAAGTCCGTGAAGATATCATAGATGGGCTGGAAGGAGAAAATGGGCAATTACGCAGCGTCAGACTTGAAGACGGCACGCTGGTTGACCGGGTAGGCGGCTTTGTCACGCCTCTTTGGAACCACGCTGCTGACTTCGGCAAAGAGCTGGGCTGCGAAGAAAACCAGTATGGCGGCATCAAAACCGATGAGTACGGCCGCACCAATGTTTGGAATGTGTATGCCGCAGGAGATGCTTCGCTCATTGTTCCGGCCCAGCTGGTCATTGCAGCGGGCGAAGGAAGTGCAGCGGCCATCGGTGTGAATGGCGATTTAACGAATGAATACTTTGATACAGAAGAATAAAGCAAATCTCTACTTTGCGATAGCTTCTTTTTGCTATAAGAGCGAGGACGTAAAAAGGCTGCCTATGTGGCAGCCTTTTTTTGCTGGTTGATAAAAAATTTTCTCCAAAGAAAATATTGGCCTAAAAACAGCAGAAGCGCAGTAAATCCTAGGTTTAGATAATACCAGATTCCACTGCCGAAGAAATTTAGCGGTGTTGTGGCATTAGGCAGCCGGGAAAGATATAAATAATTAGAGCCGGTAAGCGGATTGACGATAAAGCCGATTATCATTGCATAAAGGAGAAGCAGGGAATAGACCATAAAAACGGAACGAAGTGTGATAGAGGATGGCTTCCATAGCGCCAAAAACAAGCAAGCCCAAGGAATGGACATATGGTGGATAAAGAATTTCCAAAACCGGTAATGTTGAAAATCATAAGGGAGATCGGGTGTAATGAGTGTTAGAAACGCTGGGAAAATGCCGATGAAAAAGGAGATTTGAATCCATGTACGGTGCAGTGTCACAAGTCCGATCATTGCCGTGATCGATGCAATGCCGCATAAATGGAGAGGAATGTGTCTGCTAACACTCCAAACATCATTTGAGATTGCCCAAGTCTGATAAGAGATTTCGGAAAAAAGCAGCAGCATAAACAAAGCCCAGCGCAACTGTGAGAAGAAGGAAGAGGATTCTCGGAGCTGTTTTTTTCGGACAATCAGGAAAAAAAGGCCGGAAGCAGCTATCGCAAGCATGAGTAAATGGCTTATCGAAAAAGGATGGAAAATTGAAGTAGACGTGGCACCAAACCAGTTGTCCATATGGATCCTCCTTTAAGCATATAACTATTATATGGAAATTGTAGCACCTGATGCGTTTTTTCGTCTAACTTTTTTCGGAATACCAAACCTTTGCTTGTTGAATTAAAAATAAGTTAAACTTTACTCAACCGTAAGACAGGAGGCGAATAGATATGGACCGTGAAAATTTATTGTCCTCTATCACTTACATTGACACGGAACGGTCAATCGAAGCCGGTGAAATGAAACTCATCCATACAAAGTATGACCTCCATTTATATGAAGATACTCTGGTCACTTCCACCACTCACTACCATTTGAAGAATGTGTGGGATATTTCATATAAATCATTCTCCGAAGATGCTAATTTGCTTTATCTGCACACGCATCAAGGCTTAGTGACGTATAAAGTGTACGAAGATCCCGGGCGATTTGTGACGACCTTCAAAAAATTAAAAAATGCGCATTACTGAAGAAGACAAGCTCTTAGCTTGTCTTCTTTTGTGTTAAAATTTAGAAAAAAGGGGGCTGAATGAATGGATAATGATTACGCAATCGGTTGGGTAAGCTGGCACTCATTAATGCAGGCATTGCGCAAGGGGAAAACCGGAGCGGACTCAACTGGTTTTTGTTGTCTCCTTTAATGGGCCCGTTTGCTACACTGGTGCTGATTGTTTTTAAAAAATTGCCTTATGAAGGGAGCCGATGAACATGACAGAAACCATCAAGACTGCAGATGCATGGGTCGACAAGGTAAATGCAAAAGACATTGAAGGCATGCTGGAAGTTTCAGATCACAATATCGAACTGATGGGGCCAAGGGGATCGGCAGTCGGACATGACACATTGCAGCAGTGGGCAGAGGAATCCGGCATTCATTTGACTACCGTCACCCGCTATGCAAAAGGCAATAAAGTGGTTTTTGAACAAGAAGGCACATGGCAAGACCAAAACGGCAAAGTCACAGTCTTCACATTTATGGAGGTCAAAAACGGTAAAGTGGTGCGGATTTCCCGGTTTGACACATTGGATGATGCATTTGGCGACAGCGGATTGAGAGAAGAAGATATAATTAAATAATTATTATTAATGGTTCTTTTCCTATTTGGATAAGAACTTTTTTTATTTTAAGTTTTCAGAATTTAATGTTGATTTTGAAAACACTTTCAATTATAATTTTACTAAACCGGTACACTAAACCGATTTAGTTATGAGGTGTTTGAGTGAAAAAAAAAACAATGCAAGATGTAGCGGAACGAGCTCAAGTATCAAAGAGCACAGTTTCCCAGTACATCAATAACCGTTTTGAGTACATGGCATTGCCAACAAAGTTGAGAATTGAACAAGCAATTAAAGAGCTGGGATATATTCCGAATTATGCAGCGAAAGGGTTGAAGCAAAAAAAATCAGCTACTATAGGAGTAATAGTGGCTAATATCCTTCACACTTTTTCAACAGAAATTATTAGAGCAATAGAAGATGTATGCGAAAAAAATGGTTTTCATCTGTTTGTTTGCAATGCAGATGATCAACCCGAAAAGGAACGGGCATATATTGACATGCTAAAAGCTAAACAAGTTGATGGGTTAATAATCTTCCCGATAGCAGGAAACGACGATCTATATGAGCAGTTAAAAACCGAGAACTTACCAATTGTCTTTGTCGATAGAAAGATTAAACAGCCTATTTTCCCGACACTTTTGCTTGATAATGAAAGCGCTTCAGAAATGGCGGTAAAGTTATTGGTTGAGAAAGGATATAAAGAAATAGGTCTCGTCTCTACTTCCATTGCAAAAAAAGTGACCCCGCGAATCGAGCGCATTACGGGTTTTAAAAAAGCTATGGAAAAGAACGGCCTTGCTGTTAAAGAAGAATGGATAGTTGCAGATGAACGGGAACAGCTTGGCAAAAGACTGGCAGAAATTTGGGGAACGAAGAATAGGCCAAGTGCTTTCTTTGCCACCAATGATTTGGCTTTGATTGAATTATTAAGGTTTATCAAAGCGAATCATTTGTCAGTTCCAAAGGATGTCGGAGTTATTTCTATTGATGATTCACCTTTCCTTGAAATTGCCACTACACCTATTACAGTGATTAAACAACCGACATTCCAGATTGGAAAGGATGCTGCAACTATCTTATTGGACCTCATTAAAAATAAATTGTTTGAAGAAAGTTACGAGGAACAAAGATATCCACCGGTTTTAGTTCAACGAGAATCCATTTAATGCAAAAGAGGAGTTGTAGTGAATTGTCTACAGATTTTGGTGTATTAACGATAGGGGATGCGATGATTACAATGAATCCGAGTACGACTGGACCGCTGAGATACGTGACTCAATTCGAACGAAAAGTTGGAGGCGCAGAAATGAATTTCGCCATAGGCTGCGCAAGGCTTGGATTAAACAGTAAATGGATTAGCCGGCTTGGAGAAGATGAATTTGGAAGGGTTATTTACAACTTTGCGCGTGGTGAGGGTATTGATGTTTCAGCAGTCGAATTTGTGAGTAACATTCCGACATCATTAAACTTTAAAGAAATCCATGAAGGAGGAGCCGGAAAAACATTTTATTATAGGGAACCTTCCCCTGTTACCAGTTTGACAGCGGAAGACATTAAGGATGATTTGTTCAATGATATTCATGCAGTACATCTTACAGGAGTTTACCTGGCTATTAACAAACAGCATCTTTTAATAGCAAAGAAAATAATTGAAATTGCTAAGAAAAAAGGAATCGTTGTTTCATTCGATCCGAATATACGGCTCAAGTTATGGACGATTGAAGAAGCCAGAGCGGCATACGAGTCGATCTTTCCGGAAGTAGATGTTTTATTGACAGGGTTAGATGAAATCCAAATGATTTCCGGTAAAGAATCGATGGAAGATCTAATTTCTTATATTGAAGGATTTGGCATAACGGATTTTGTCATTAAGGACGGCCCGAATGGATCAAGACTATACCGTGATAAGAAGTGGACAATTGCTGAAGGTTTTTCTGTAAACCCAGTCGATACAGTAGGTGCTGGAGATGGGTTTGATGCCGGTTATATTTATGGCATTTTAAATAATTTTAAGCCCGAAGAGCTGCTGCGTTTCGCAAATGGTGTCGGAGCCTTAGTGACAACCGTTTCTGGAGACAACGAGGGGCTGCCTTACTTGGAAGAAGTATATGGTTTTATAGGCAATACAAAAGTTGTGGAAAGATAAGGGGAATTTGCAGATGAAAACGCCTTTCCTTGTTTTGAAAGAGATGGAACAAGTAATAATCGGGATTGACGAAGAGCAATATAGACATTTTGTGAATATACTCCAAAAAGATTCCCGCTTCTTTATTTTTGGTGAAGGGCGTTCCGGTTTAATCGGAAAGGCAATCGCCATGCGTTTGATGCACTGTGGAAAAGTTGTTCATGTAGTAGGTGAAACGACCACACCATCAATTCAAAATGGCGACATTCTTTTAATTATTTCAGGTTCAGGGAGTTCTTTGCAGTTAACAGGAATTTGTCAAAATGCCTCAAAACAAGGTGCCCATATCGCTTTAGTGACGACGAACAAAGCAAAACTTAAAGAAGACTGGTGTACCAGCGGACTAGTAATTCCGGCAGCCACCAAGAAACGTGCTGAAGGAGAGCCGTCTACCATCCAGCCTCTCGGAAATCAGTTTGATCAGGCTGTTCATCTTGTGCTGGATTCCGCAATAATAGATGGACCTTATACAGGAAACTCTCATGAAACCTTGAGGGAAAATCATACAAACTTAGAATAGGAGGGATTATGTGTCCGCTGTTATTGTTTCCCATCAAGAAGTGAAAGGGCTGATCAAGAATAAATTGGCTGGAGCCGGGATAAGCATTAGGCATGCCGAAAAGGTGGCAGAGATCCTTGTACATGCAGACTTACGGGGAGTCAATTCACATGGTGCTCTTCGTACAGAACATTATATAAACCGTTTGAAAGCAGGAGGAATTAACCCCAGTCCTGAAATTGCATTTAAAGCTACTGGCCCTGTTACAGGGATTGTCGATGGCGATGATGGGTTCGGTCATTTGGTTGGAGATGCTGCCATGGATCAGGCTATAGAAATGGCTAAAGAAAACGGTGTTGGTATGGTTACAGCGATGAATAGCAGCCATTGCGGAGCACTTAGTTATTTTGTCCAAAAAGCCACTAAACAAAATTTAATCGGAATTGCCATGTCCCATACCGATAAAATAATGGTTCCGTTCGGCGGAAAAGAACCATTTCTTGGAACGAATCCCATTGCCTATGGAATTCCAGCAAAAAACGAGAAACCGTTTATCTTGGATATGGCTACCTCAAACGTAGCTTTAGGAAAGGTTTTGCAGCATAAAGAAGAAGGAAAGAGCATCCCGGAAGGATGGGGGGTGGACGAAACAGGGAGTTATGTGACCGACCCCTCAAAAGTGGTTTCACTGACTCCATTTGGAGGTCCGAAGGGATATGGGTTGGCTATGGTTGTAGACATTTTCTCTGGCTTGCTTGCTGGGATGGCGTTCGGTCCCCATATCAATCAAATGTATGGAGATTTGGATAAGAAAAGAAAACTGGGCCACTATTTCTGTGTCATCAATCCATCATTTTTTACAGGAATGGATACATTTTTAGAGCAGATGGACCAAATGATGAAAGAAGTGCGGGAAATTCCACCGGCAGAAGGTTTTTCCGGAGTGCTTGTCCCAGGGGAAATCGAGCAGAAGAACGAAGAACGCAATTTAGTTGAAGGCATTGAGATTGCTGCTACAACGTATGATTACTTGAAAGCATAAGTTTTCAAGAAATGATAAAGCAAAAAAACTAAGAAACAAAGGGGAGAAGAAGATGAAGAAGAAATGGTTAACAGGAATTTTTGCGTCGGTTTTGGTTTTAGGGGCATGTGGTTCAGACAATGCTAGTGAAGGCGGAGGCGGTTCAGAGTCAGGAGAAACAATCGAATGGCGGTTTGGCCACTTGGCAGATGAAAATCATATTTGGCACCAAACTGCGCTGAAATTTGAAGAATTGGTTGAAGCAAATTCAGACGGGCAAATGGAAATCACAATTTATCCAAACAACTCGCTTGGCGGGGAAACGGATACCATCAACTCCATTCAGGCAGGAACAGCAGATATGGTTATCTCAGGGGAAACATTGCAAAACTGGGCTCCTAACGCAGCTTTAATGGCAGTGCCTTATGCTTTTCGTGATTTAAATCATGTTAAATCTGTTGTAGAAGGTGAAATCGGTGAGCAAATTAAACAGGAAATCAGTGATAAAGCGGGATTAACTGCTCTTTATTACCATACACGTGCACCACGGAACTTAACGTCAAATGAACCGATCAAAACTCCAGAGGACCTAAAAGGGTTCAGTATGCGTGTACCAAACGTTCCTTTGTTCTTGGATGTTTGGCAAGCTGCAGGAGCGTCTCCGCAAGTAATGGATTTCAATGAAGTGTTCACAGGGCTACAGCAAGGTGTTATTAAAGGCCAGGAAAATCCAGTAGATTTGATTCAAAGCGGTGGATTAGCAGAAGTTCAAGATTACGTGAACCGTACTGAGCACGTTTACTCGTGGATTTACATCCTTGTGGGAAATGAACAATACAATGCACTTTCTGATGAATTGAAGCAAGTTGTACAAGATGCTGCTGCAGAAGCGCAAGCATTGGGCGATGAATTATATGAATCTGAAATTTCAACCATAGAACAAGAGCTGCAAGATGCAGGCATGGAATTTGTCGATGTCGACCAAGACGCTTTCCGTGAAAAGATGACTCCTGCGGTTGAAGCTTCTTTATCTCCGGAGCAATTGGAGTTGTATAAGCAAATCTTAGTAGTTGAATAATATATGAATAAGGCACTTTTGGCTGTAAGGCCAAATGTGCTTTTCCATTAGGAAAGGATGAAAATAGGATGTCATTGTTTCGGAAATTGATAGATCGGACACTCGCTTTCTTGACCATTGCCAGTTTCTCGGGAGTCATTATCATTGTAACGGTACAAATTATTTCACGTTTTGCCCCATTCTCATTTATCTGGACGGAGGAATTAACACGTTATCTATTCCTTTACTCCATCTGCTTTGGAGCACCTCTAGCGTTAATGCGTAATGAATTTATCAATGTAGACATGCTGTTGAATAAAATGCCCAATAATTTCCGGAGATTTTATGAAGTGCTGATATATTTAACAATTATTTTGCTAAGTATGGTTATGGTAATTGAAGGCTATAATTTCACTTTGCTAGGAAATAATCAAACTTCTGCAACTATGCCTTTCCAATTATCAGTCGTACATGCCTCGCTGCTGATTATGAGTGTTTTCTTAGTATTTTACGCAGTTCTTAAAATAATAGATCTTGTGAAGAACAAACAAGATTATAGCCAACATTATGGAGGTGAGGATTTCTAATGGCAGCCCTATTGTTCATATCATTTATTGTTCTGATTTTCCTTGGTGTCCCGGTCGCTTTCAGCTTAGGGTTGGCATCATTACTGTATCTCTTCCTTGCTGAAATTCCTCTTAATATCATTCCGCAGCGCATGTTCGGGGGGTTAAATTCATTTGTGCTTTTATGTATACCCGGATTTATCTTGGCAGGTAATTTGATGAATGCGGGCGGCATCACAGAACGCATCATTAAATTCGCCAATGATTTATTCGGGCATATCCGTGGAGGACTAGGCCTTGCGAATGTTGGAGCTTCGATGGGATTTGCGGGGATTTCAGGCACTGCTCTTGCTGACACAGCGAGTATCGGATCGATTTTGATTCCTGCAATGAAAAAAGAAGGGTATGGATCCGGGTTTTCTGCTGCCGTAACCGCCTCTTCTTCTACTGTGGGTCCAATTATCCCGCCTTCATTACCAATGATCATCGTAGGCACGCTCGCATCCTTATCAATAGGGGATTTGTTTTTAGCTGGTGCTGTTCCTGGAATTCTCTTAGGGCTCGGTTTAATGATTCCTACCTATATCATTTCAGTGAAAAGAAATTACCCTAAAGGTGAACGCCAAACAGTAAAAACAATTTGGAATAGCTTTACCGGTGCTTTCTGGGCAATCTTAATGACATTTATTATTCTTTACGGTATCTTAGGCGGATTTTTTACACCGACTGAAGCTTCAATTGTTGCTGTTCTTTATGCTTTCGTCATTGGTATTTTTGTTTACAGGGAGCTGCCGGTTAAAAAGATTCCAGAAATCATGCTATCTTCTATGACAGCAACAGCTTCTATTATGTTACTTGTCGGATTTGCCAATTTATTCGGCTGGATCATGGTGCGTGAACAAATCCCACAATTAGTAGCAGAATCCATTTTAGGCATTTCGACAAATGCTATCATCGTTATTTTATTGATCAATTTACTCCTATTGTTTGTAGGAACATTTATGGAAACAATTGCGGCTTTGGTTATTTTGTTCCCAGTATTGCTTCCGGTCGCCATAACAGTCGGCATGGATCCCATCCAATTCGGGGTCATGATGGTGCTGAACTTAGTTATTGGCTTAGTAACTCCCCCGGTGGGCGTCTGTCTCTTTGTTGCTTCCCAAATTGGAAAAGTATCCATTGGAAAAACAGCCAGGGAGCTTGTTCCATTTATCGGTGTAAGCTTAGTAGTTTTGATGATGGTTGCATTCATCCCGCAAATTACATTGTTCTTGCCAAGTCTATTTGAATAGGAGGTTATAAAATGAAAGCTGTCCAAGTTCCTAACGCACATGAATTACGGATAATTGAACAAGAACATCCAACAATCCAGAACGCGGATGAAGTTTTAGTAAAGATTAAACGTGTAGGAATCTGTGGTTCAGACATGCATATTTATCACGGTACCAACCCACTGGCTACTTATCCCCGGATTGTGGGGCACGAAGTCGCGGGTGAGGTAATCGAAACCGGCAGTTCAGTAACGAGCGTGCAGAAGGGTGATCATGTAGTGATCGAGCCAATCAATTATTGCGGTGAGTGCTATGCCTGCCGTAAAGGCCGTCCTAATGTCTGCGAGAAATTATCGGTGTTCGGTGTCCATGAAGACGGTGGCATGCGCGAATATGCTGTATTGCCTGAGAAGCAATTGCATCCGGTAAACAAGGACTTGAGCTGGGATGAAATAGTATTAGCTGAACCCTATACAATTGGGGCACAAGCAGTATGGCGAGGTAACGTTGAAACTGGGGACATTGTTTTAATCCAAGGCTGTGGCCCCATCGGCATTTGCATTTTAAAGCTGGCAAAAATTGCGGGAGCTACCGTCTATATGACTGATTTAAGTGAAGAACGCATAGCTTTTGCTAAAGAAAGCGGTGCGGATGAAGTCATCAATGCTAGGGAAGAGTCCGTAAAAGAACGTATTCTGGAGCTAACAAATGGGCAAGGACCAAATGTGGTCATTGATGCAGTGGGAATGCCTGCTACGGTAGAACTGAGTATTGATTTAGTTTCTCCTGCAGGATATGTAGTCATTCTAGGATTTGATGAACGACCATCGGCGATTCCGCAATTGCCTATTACGAAGAAAGAAATCACAATTGTGGGTTCAAGACTTCAAACAGATCAATTTAGCAAAGTGGTTGGTTTACTGAATAGCGGAGAACTTAAATCTGATGGGCTTATCACTCACAAGTTTGCATTGGGTGATATACAGGAAGCCTTTACTTTTGTTGAAAAAAATCCGGACAAAGTACGCAAAGCGTTGATTGTCTTTGAATGAGGAGTAATAAAATGATTCCTAAAGTGGAAGTTTATCAACAATTACTCGAATCAAAAATAGTTGCAGTAATCCGGGGGAAAGATGCAGAGGAAGCGACGGCAATAGCGGAAGCAGCTATTGCTGGGGGACTAAGAACTATCGAATTAACTTATACTACGCCAAATGTGTCTAAAGTGTTTGAACAACTTAGTGATTCGGATGCATTAATTGGGGCTGGAACCGTCCTTGATGCAGAAACAGCGCGCCATGCGATACTCCACGGAGCGAAGTTTGTTGTCAGTCCTCACTTTGACTCAGCGATTGCGGCAATATGCAACCGGTACAGCGTACCTTATCTGCCAGGCTGCATGACCATCAAAGAAATGGTACAGGCTTTGGAATGGGGTTGTGATATTTTAAAGCTGTTCCCAGCTAATGGATTCGAACCTTCGTTTATCGGCTCTGTCAATGGCCCTTTGCCGAATGTTCGAATAATGCCGACGGGTGGCATCAATATCAACAATATGAATGCTTGGCTGGACGCAGGGGCTGTAGCAGTCGGAATCAGTAGTGATTTGACAAAGGCTTACCGTTCTTCAGGTGAAGAAGAGGTGATTCAATTAGTTAAAAGTTATCTTGGTAAATTAACTAAAGAAGGAGAATCTGTATGAATATTACGTTCCGCTGGTATGGGCGCGATAATGACAGTGTCCAGTTAGAGCAGATCAAGCAAATCCCTGGAACGAAAGGGATTGTATGGGCGCTTCACCATACGCCGGCTGGAGAAGTTTGGAGCAAAGAAGAAATCCGGTCAGAAGTAGACTATATTAAATCGTTTGGTTTCCATGCAGAAGTAGTAGAAAGCGTCAATGTGCATGAGTCCATCAAACTTGGAAATTCTGAACGCGACCATTATATCGAGAACTATAAGGAAACGATTCGAAATTTAGGGGAAGCAGGAGTAAAAGTTATCTGCTATAATTTCATGCCGATTTTTGACTGGACACGTACATCCCTGTATCATCCTCTGCCTGATGGTTCAACGGCCTTGTTTTTTGAAAAGCAGAAAATCGAATCTCTGGATCCGGCGGAATTAATCGAAACGGTGGCTTCTGCCTCTGATTTGACGTTGCCAGGCTGGGAACCTGAAAAAATGGCCCGTATTCAGGAATTATTTGCTGCTTATGAAAGCATAGACGAAGAGCAACTATGGGAGAATCTTGATTACTTCCTAAACGCGATATTGCCGACTGCAGAAGCTAGCGGAATACAGATGGCTATCCATCCAGATGATCCGCCTTGGTCAATTTTCGGTTTGCCGCGTATTATGACAGGAGAAAAAAGTTGGGAACGGCTGCTTGCCATTTCCAGTTCATCTTCTAATGGTATAACGTTCTGTACAGGGTCAATGGGTGCAAACCCTGAAAATGATATGGTGGATTTGGCATCAAAATTTGCCAAGTATTCTCCTTTTGCTCATTTGCGCAATGTGAAAATATTTGAAAACGGTGATTTCATCGAAACTTCCCACTATACACAGGATGGTTCGATTGATTTGAATGGCGTTGTTAAAGAGCTTTCAAAACAGGATTACAAAGGCTATGCACGGCCAGACCATGGACGCCATATATGGAATGAAAAATGCAGACCAGGTTACGGACTCTATGACCGGGCACTGGGTATCATGTATCTTTTAGGATTATGGGATGCCCATCAATCAAAATAAAGGAGGACGCTATGTTTTCTTCTCATAAAAATCTTGCTGGACGAACAGCGGTCATTACCGGAGGCAGCGGTGTTTTGTGTTCCGAAATGGCGCGTCAATTAGCAGTGCAAGGAGTAAAAGTCGCTATTTTGAATCGAACAGCCGAAAAAGGCAAAGACGTAGCAGATGAAATACAGGCTCAAGGCGGTGATGCTATTGCTGTCGCGGCAGATGTTTTAGATCGTGCTTCTCTGGAAAAGGCGAAAGAGCAAATAGTAGAAGCTTTTGGGCGCATTGATATTCTGATTAATGGCGCTGGAGGGAATCATCCGGATGCTATAACGGATGTAGAGATACACGAGGACGGAGCGCAAGGAAAAACTTTCTTTGACCTACAAGAGGATGGTTTTTCGCGTGTGTTCGCCAGCAATTTCACTGGATCTTTCCTTGCAAGCCAAGTATTCGGCAAGGAATTGCTGAAACAGGAAGCCCCAGTGATTTTGAATGTATCTTCCATGAGCGCGTATTCACCAATGACAAAAGTTCCTGCTTACAGTGCGGCTAAATCAGCAATCAATAATTTCACCATGTGGATGGCAGTTCACTTCGCGGAACAGAACCTTCGCGTCAATGCAATTGCCCCAGGATTTTTCTTGACGTCACAGAACAAAAGCCTGTTGACGCATCCGGATGGATCATTGACGCCGCGTTCCGATAAAATCATGTCCAGTACGCCGATGAAGCGTTTTGGTAAGCCGGTAGAGCTAATAGGAACCATGCTTTGGCTGCTCGATGAAAACTACTCTGGATTCGTTACGGGTATCACAGTACCCGTAGACGGTGGATTCCTGGCATATTCAGGCGTATAAATTAAAACCACATTCCTTGGGATGTGGTTTTTTCATAAGGAGGAACTCAATGAATATTCAGCTTGCACTGGATAGATTAACAAAAGAAGAGTGTTATCAGATTGTTGATGAAACTTTTGAATTTATTGATTGGATTGAAGTGGGGACGGGCGTGATTAAAGAATATGGAATGGCTATCGTCAAAGAAATGAAAGCGGCATATCCTTCGAAAGTACTTGTAGCTGATATGAAAACTTGTGATGCCGGCCGCTATGAAGCTGAACAGGCGTTTAAGGCTGGAGCGGACGTAATAACCGTTATGGGATTTGCCAATAACCAAACGATTCTTGACGCTTTACAAGTAGCCCATAATTATGACAAAGAAGTGATGATTGATTTGTTGGAAATCAAGAACCCGGAAAGAGTAAAGGAAATAGCGGGTTTAGGAGCCACGCTTTTTTGCCTCCACATCGGAAAGGACAGGCAGTCGCAAGGAGAAGGGGCAGGGAAAGAAGGGTTAGAAATATTTTCAGATTTACTTTCCATCAAAATAGCAATAGCCGGGGGAATTGACAATGAAGTTATCCGGAATATAAAAAATAGCCGGATTGAAGCAGCGATTGTTGGAAGTGCCATTACAAAAAGTGAAGATCCAAAAAAAGCTGCACAACAGATTCGTGAAGCAGGTGAAATTTAAAGAGTTTGATGGCACACTATCCATCTTGCTATTTGCAATGTTCTTTTAAGAGTGAAAAAAGCCGGCCTAATATGATAGGCCGGCTTGATAGTGAATTTTATTTTATTTCATTCTGTATCAATTCGTTTAAATCCGCCCATTGTTTGATGCGCGGCAATTCCACGTGGCGGTTGTAGGACTGGTCTTTGACCATCACTTTCAGCGTTTTGCGTGACAATGTATCAACCACTGCGGGCTTATCGTCGAAATAATAATCAAGGTGCAATTCTTCAATAATATGCACTTTTTCGTTGTCTTTCATGCCGCAGTAAAACCGATCGTCATGGACAGGGAAACCTTGCTGCTTCAGCCAAGCTTTTGTTTTTTCTGCATGTATTGCTGGACGGGCCGTTATGTAGAAGATTTCATGGCCTTCCCGGTCAAGCTGCTGCAAGAGTTCAACGGCTCCCGGATAAGTAGGGCAGTCGGTATAGTACAGTTCATTTAAAACGCTGTTCCACATGACAGAGCCTTCTTCATCACTCATATCAAAAAGTTCATGGATTTCCACGCGGTCAAGTGCGTGGAAAAGATCGATGGCCACTTCTCGCCCTAATTTCTTTTGGTACAGCCCAAAAGCAAATTCGCGTAAGTTGATCAATGTATCGTCAATATCAAATCCAAATCTCATGATTAAACTCCTTTTTTCACCGGATATCCGGTGAATTTAAAATCTTTCCCCATTTTGAAGAATTCCCCGTCTTCCAATTCAACCGCTTCTTTCATCAGGTCAAATCCGGAACCTTCCAAAAAGGTCGGTGCATTTTTGCCGCCGATTAATTTGGGTGCAAAATACAAAACCACTTTATCAATCAAATCATTTTCCAAAAATGCAGCATTGATTGTGCCACCGCCTTCGATGAATAACGAAGAGATGGATTGCTCGCCTAAGACGCGCACGACATCACGGACATCAACACGGGTTTCACCGCCAGTCTCAAAAACTTTGATGCCTAATGCTTCCAACGCGAGGCGTTTTCCCTGGTCGTATTGTTTGCTGGTAAAAATCCAGGTTTCCGCCAAGCCATCTGTTGCCAGCTTGGCATCAAGAGGAATCCGTAATGTAGAATCCAGGACAACCCGAATCGGATTGCGGCCATTCGGGATGCGGGAAGTCAATTCGGGATCATCTGCAATAACTGTGCCGACTCCTACCAATATGGCCCGGTTTTCGCTGCGCAGCACATGGACATCATGACGCGCTTCTTCCGATGTGATCCATTTGCTGTCGAGTGTATGCGATGCGATTTTGCCATCTAATGTAGCGGCTGCTTTTAAGGTTACGAAAGGAAGTTGCGTGACGATGTATTTATTGAAGACTTCATTCATTTTTTTAGATTCTTCTTCACGGATTCCGACAACCACTTCAATGCCGGCTGCTTCCAGCATTTTTACGCCGTTTCCAGCGACAATCGGATTTGGGTCAAGAGTCGCGATGACCACTTTCTTGAGGCCTGCCTCAACGATGGCAGCGGCACAAGGGCCGGTGCGGCCGTGGTGGGAGCAAGGCTCTAATGTGACATAAATTGTCCCTCCGCGTGCAGCATCTCCAGCCATGCGCAGCGCATGGATTTCTGCATGCGGCTCTCCTGCTTTCAAATGGGCGCCAATGCCGACAATGCGATTGTCATTGACAATGACCGAGCCGACTAACGGATTAGGATCTGTTTGGCCTTTCATGGTCCGTGCATTATTCAACGCCAAGTCCATATAAAATTCATGGTTTGACATGGACCGCATCCTCCTCGTCTTTCAAGTGGCCTGAGCGATTGATTTTTGTTTGCAAGTACTCGGAATTGTATTCGGATGTATCTCCCCAAAGTGAAATACGTCCGGCTATTTCAAGGTCCGAATTTTCCAGTGCTGTTATTTTTTTCGGGTTATTAGTCATCAAGGTAACCGGCTTTGTACGCAATGATTTCAATACCGCAATGGCGTCTTCATAATTACGTGAATCATCAACAAACCCGAGGCTTTCATTGGCTTCAACGGTATCATAGCCGTTCTCTTGGAGAACATAAGCCATCGCTTTACTGAACAGACCGATGCCGCGGCCTTCGTGGTTCGCCAAGTAAAATAGCGCACCGGTTCCGTGGTCGGCAATCTGTTGCATCGATTGCTTTAATTGGAAGCCACAATCGCATCGCTTGCTGCCGAAAATATCCCCGGTGTGGCAAATGGAATGCATACGGATCAAAGCTTCTTCGCTGTTTTCAAAATCCCCATATACCAATACACTGGACTGCTGATATTCAGCTAGGTTGGAAGACGATAATTTTTCGATAATGCTCTCGTAGTCGCTAGTTATTTCATCTTGTTTTAACCAGCTATACCACTGGAATACCACTGTTTCTCCATATAAGTTCACTGGCAGCCGGATTGGGCCGACTACATATATCGCTTCATTTTCCATTGTAATCAAATTAATTTTATCTTTTAGAACGTCGAACACTTTCGGCTCAAGTTTAATTGATGTCATTTCTATTCCCCCTATAGTAAGAGTTTCTTTAAATCATGAAGTTATTATACTACAATTAGTTACTAATAGTAAGTAATTAGTTTGTAAGATATTCGAACATAAAACCATTATCCATTAAACAATAATTATTATCAATTAAAGGTAGAGACTTTGAGTTCTTATTGATTTTAATTCTCAATTAATTATTGGTATTCTCATGTGTTTTGCATTTAAAATGCGGGTATGGTATAGTGTCTACATTAGAATGATTCTAAATAAGAAAGTGGAGGGATTTATGATGTTGCCACCAAAACTCACTTTGGCGTTAAACGATCAATTTAACAATGAATTACAAGCGGCTCATTCGTATACCGCAATGGCGGCGTATTTTTCGAAAAAAGGATATCACGGATTTGCCAATTTTTATTTAGTGCAATCAAAAGAAGAACATGAACACGCCATGAAATTTTATGATTACTTAGTGACGATGGATGAAAAACCGGTATTGCAGGCATTAACAGAACCGAAAAATGATTACGTCAATGCCATGGATGTTCTGCACAGTTCATTGGCTCAGGAAAAAGACGTGACCAGCAATATTTATGCATTGGTGACGTTGGCTGACGAACTGCAGGAACATTCAACTTTGTCGTTTCTGGACTGGTTTATTGAAGAACAAATGGAAGAAGAAAAAATGTTCCGTGACATCATCACCCGTATGACCCACATTGAAGAAGGCGGAGAATACTTCTTGAAAATGAATGATGACTTTGCAGCACGCAGACTGGAAGAATGATTAGTTTAAAACAGCACACGGCTGACTGTGTGCTGTTTTATTTTTAAAGGAAGTGAATGGTATGACCATCCCGTACAAACCAGCTATCCATTTTAATGATGTACATTATTCGGTTGGCGATATACATATATTAAAAGGGATTACTGGATCTTTTCCCGAAAGTAAAATCACCACTTTGGTAGGGCCGTCAGGGGCGGGAAAGACTACTTTATTGAAATTATGCAATGGCTTATTATCTCCCAAGTCTGGAGAAATTTATATAAAAGACAAAGCGATCGAAAATTATGAACCGGTGGAACTGCGCCGGCTTATTGGAATGGCTTTGCAAGGGGCCCCAATGGTGAGCGGAACGGTTTATGATAATTTAAACTTGCCGCTGGAGCTGCAGGGAAAAAAGCTGGCAGAAAAAGATGCAGCGGCTTTGTTGCATGATGTCGGTTTAGAAGAACAATTTCTGAACCGCAATGTAAAAGAATTGTCCGGCGGCCAGCGCCAGAAAGTTTCAATAGCCCGCACACTTGTAAACAACCCGGAAGTGCTGCTGCTCGATGAAATTACATCGTCTTTGGATCGTACTTCTTTAAAGGAAATTGAAGAACTGATTGCAAAAATCAACCAGAAATATAAGACGACTATTATCTGGATTACACATAATCTCCAGCAAGCGCTGGAAATTGGCGATTACACATGGGTGATGATGGCCGGAGAAGTGATTGAAACCGGTGAAAGTGAATTGCTGAAAAACCCCGTTAATGACCAAGTCAAACGCTTCGTTAGGGGGGAAGCGGGATGAGTTATTTTACTTTATCGCTGACGCTGATTTTTGTATTGATTCCGCTGGTGCTGTCCAAGACTTTTAATCTGGGGCTCGAAAAAGATACGCTGATCGCCACTATTCGTTCTATTATTCAATTGCTGGCAGTCGGTTATGTATTGAAGTTCGTTTTCGATTCCGATAGCCTTATCTATATTTTCCTGATGGTGACATTGATGATCGTCGCGGCAACGCATAATGCACAGAAAAAAGGAGCGGCTATACAAGGCATTGTTGTAAAGATTGCAGCCACGTTAGTGCTTGTGGAAGTGCTGACTCAAAGCATTTTAATCGGCTTTAATATTACACCGCCAACCGCCCAGTACATCATCCCGATTAGCGGTATGGTCATTGGTAACTCAATGGTGCTGTCTATCCTGTTTCTGAACCGCTTTACTGCAGAAGTAGAAGCAAATCAAGACCAGACTGAATTGATTTTGTCTCTTGGCGGAACACCGAAACAAGCGATTCATAGACAATTGATCCAGTCGATCAAAGCCAGTATGATTCCTACGATTGAAAGCCAGAAGACCGTTGGGCTCGTCCAGTTGCCCGGTATGATGAGCGGACAAATCATTGCGGGTGCCGATCCGATTCAAGCGGTACAATTTCAATTATTGATTATGTTCCTGTTGTTGACGACAGCTGCGGTAACGAGTGTTTTTCTTGGGTTTTTGTCTTACCCGACATTGTTTAACCAACGCATGCAATTCTTAAAAAGCTGACCTGGAATTTTTAGGCCAGCTTTTAAGCTTGTTGAGAAAGTTGATATTTGTATTAGTAATCTTTCCTTAACCGATATGAAGCCAACCAGCTGCGCTTGCCGCGGGCGAGCGCCAAGCCGCTTCGTCGCTTACGCTCCTGCAGGATCTCGGCTGTCTCGCTATCCCGCAGGCGTCTCCGCTGGTTGGCTTCATATCTAGGTGAGTAGGAATAAGCAAGAGAGGAATTTCTTAAACCGTCCCACTTTTAGAGAGTCTCTAAAAGCGTCCCACCTGGAGCGAAATGAGAAAAGGCTGACCTGAATTTCAGGTCAGCTTTTTTCGTATCGTTAAGAAGGAAAGAAAGTATCAACTTCAAATTTTTCTGACCCAGGCAACTTTTCAAGCAAAGAAGATCCAAATAACAGTGCGGGGGTGGAACTGCCGCCGGGAAATTCCCCGGCCATCAAACGACTGACAGCTTCAAGAGCTCCGTAAACGGTTAAATCGTAAACATTGGCAGTTTGTATCCGGGCTACTTTAATTATTCCCGCTTTGTTTCGCACTTCTCCCCAAATATAAGCGGGTGAGTTTGCACGGAATATTTCATCCGGTCCGCTTACCCGCCGTTCCACCCAATCCTTGAGTAGGTTTTGCAAAAAGGAAGATGCCAGCAGCGGCTGCAGGCCAGCCGTTAATCCGGCTCCAGCAGCAAGCGCTTTAGGAAACGGCACCCATGTTGAAATATTTGGGATTCCGGTGGTATAAAAAGCGGTTGCCACATCTCCCCACGGAATGCCCATCGCAGAGCGCCGTCCTCTGCCAAAATCGATGGTCCGGCGCTGGCTGCCGAGCGGCACGGCTGTTAGTTTGCCTGCTTTGCGCTCGGCACTGCCGGAGCCAAGCCCTTGAATCATAGTTTTATAAGTTCCTGGAGAAATGCCGGAGTCTGATTCAAAACCAAGAGCAAGGTGGGTGGCATCAGGCATCAGCTCTTTTAGTTTCAGCGCTGTGCAATCTGTTGGAATGACGTCAAAACCGACGCCTGAACAAAGGACAATTCCGGCTCTTTTCGCCCGGTCATGCTGAGCGTGCGTATGTTCGAACACGGGGATTTCTCCAGTGATGTCCATGTAATGTGCCTTGGCCGAAAGACAGCCCTCAATCATCAAAGCGCTTGTTTCGCTGAAAGGGCCGGCGCAATGAAGCACGGCATCGATGCCGGATAAGCTGTCTGCGATTTTTTCGTCGATTGCAAATACGCGCATCTCAAGATTCAATTCTTCTGCCAGGGGCTTGAGCTTCTGCAGATTTCGTCCGGCAAGTATCGGCTTCATCCCGCGCTTTACCGCCTCGCGTGCAATCAGTTCGCCAGTATAACCGTAAGCTCCATAAAGCAGCCAATTTTTCTTCATCCAATTTTCCTCCTTGAGCCTTTCATTTCTCAGAGTTTATAAAATTCTCCGGACAGGCAAATTTGTGTCTTAAAAGATGTTCTCCCTATTTTAAGTTGATCTAATAATATTTTTCTTTGTATAGGTGAAAGTCCCGCACATAGCGGCATGCAACAAAAGTATTCCGTAATAAGACTTAAATAATGACATCGTATTAGTGAATATAGTGGCATTTCTCCAGTGGAATTGCGAGCTTTTCGCCTAATGTTTCTTAAGAAACAAAAAGGGGCATGCTAATGATAAAAAGCGGCGTTTTTCAAAAGGAGGCGTACCGATGGGTAATGTTCATTTAATTCCTTACCGTGTTGAAGAAATCACCATTGCGGCTGCGCAGATTCCACAAGGAGTGCAAATGATTCAAGCGCCAGCTGTCTGGGAGCAGGCAAGGCATGGCAGAGGCAATGTGCTTGCCATTTTAGATACCGGCTGCCAGCGCGATCATCCGGATTTGCAGGGCCAGATTATTGATGGCAGAAACTTTACACCGGATTATCGCGGCGATACAGCGAATTTTGAAGACAATCATGGCCACGGCACTCATGTTGCCGGGACCGCTGCAGCATCTTTGCGGCAGGAAGGCGGTATCACTGGAGTTGCACCTGGAGCAAAGCTATTGGTTTTAAAAGTATTAAACAGCGAAGGAAGTGGAGATTATGCAGGGATTATCAACGGCATCAATTATGCAATCGATTGGGAGGGGCCGAGTGGAGAAAAGACAAGCGTGATTTCCATGTCGCTAGGAGGGCCGGAAGATGTTGCGGAACTCCACAGGGCGGTGAAGCGGGCGGTTGATTCGGGAATCCCAATTGTATGCGCAGCAGGCAACGAAGGAGACGATAGTCCGGCGACGGATGAATATGCCTATCCGGGTGCGTACCCAGAAGTGATTCAAGTAGGAGCAGTCGACTTTAACCGAAAAATTGCTTCCTTCAGCAACTCCAACGATGAAATCGATCTAGTTGCGCCTGGCGTTCGTATTTATTCCACGTTTCTGGGCGGCAAGTATGCCACGCTGTCAGGCACTTCGATGGCTACCCCCCATGTGACAGGCGCCTTGGCTTTGATTAAAAATATAGCGGAAGAAGAGTTTGCCAGAAAACTGACGGAAGCCGAACTTTACGCTCAGCTTGTGCGCCGGACGGTTCCGCTTGGCTATCCGAAAACAGCCGAAGGAAACGGGCTGCTTGCTTTGGATGCGCTGGAAAAATTTGAGCAGCTGTTTAAACAAGTGAACTCATCTAACATTCGGGCAGATCAGAAAAACAGCGGCTGATGGTTCCGTTTTTCACTTGTATAGGGTTTGGAGCCTGCGAGCCGCAGTAAGAAAGAACAGCTATTCCTCTCTCTCTTTGGCATTGTGCTTAGAAAAGCTTGGTCTCTTCTATATGAGAGATCAAGTTTTTATTGTGTCAGGAGATATTGGGGGAATACCGCCCAGAATCTGGGACTTTATACCACTTAATGGTTGTTCTGTATTGACGCTCCCTTGCTTAAATGATTTAATTGTTTTTAGATTCAGAAAAATAAAACTTCAAAGGGGTGTTGAATTTGGCAAAGACGATAGCAGGAAGTGAAGACCGCATTGCTCAGTCGAAAGGGAAGACTCAGACAAAAGACGGGAAAGCTTCTTCAAAAGCAAGGGAGGAAGGGCATGTCCCCGATTTTGAAGAAATCGAATCATCAGCAGGTTTCAAAGATTTGATGAAGAAGAAAAAAGCTTTTCTTATTCCAACCACTATATTGTTCTTAGGACTATATCTATTATTTAATATTATTATTTCATATACCAATCTCCTGGATGCTAAGTTTATCGGCGATATTTCTTGGGTGTGGGTATTTGCCTTTGGATTATTCGCTATGACTTGGATTCTTGTAACCGTATACATGAAGAGAGCGGCAAAGTTTGATGAAATGGCTTGGGAAACGTTAAAAGAATTCAATTATGACAAGGAGGAAAATCGATGAATGCTACAGTAATCATTATCTTTTTAATCATCGTGGGCATGACCCTTGTCATTACTTACTTTGCCGCAAAGCGCACCAACACTACCAGCGACTTTTATACGGCAGGCGGCGGCTTGACGGGCTGGCAAAACGGAATGGCGATTGCAGGGGATTATTTATCAGCTGCCTCATTCCTGGGGATTGCCGGGTCTATTGCATTGTTCGGTTTTGACGGATTCCTGTTTTCTATCGGTTATCTAGTTGCTTATTTAGTTGTTTTGTTCGTTGTGGCAGAGCCACTTCGAAACCTGGGGAAATTTACTTTGGCGGATATGATCAATGCGCGTTTTAATGCCAAGAAAGTTCGCGGCGCTGCTGCATTAAGTTCAATTACCATTGTTATTTTCTATATGATCGCCCAACTTGTAGGGGCCGGTGCACTTATTCAATTGTTGTTTGGAATCGATTATTTATGGGCGGTCCTGCTCGTTGGTATTATGATGACAATCTATGTCCTTTTCGGAGGTATGACAGCTACAAGCTGGGTTCAAATTATTAAAGCTGTCCTTTTGATGGTTGGTACGGTCATCCTGTCGTTCTTGGTGCTGCAGCGCTTCGACTTCAGTATCCTGGAAATGTTTGCTCAAGTGAAAACGGCAACTCCGCATGGAGAAGCTTTCTTAAATCCTGGAGTAAAATACAAAATTCCGTTAGACACGATTTCTCTAATGCTGGCTTTGGTGCTTGGTACAGCAGGCTTGCCGCATATCCTAATGCGCTTCTTTACCGTTAGGGATGCGAAAACTGCCAGAAGTTCCGTTATGTGGGCAACTTGGATTGTCGGAATCTTCTACGTTATGACGATTTTCCTTGGATTCGGTGCTGCTGCTTTTGTAGGGTCAGAAAAGATCATCAGCACAAATGCTGCCGGAAATATGGCGGCACCGCTGCTGGCCCAAGCATTAGGCGGAGACATTTTGATGTCCTTTATTTCAGCGGTTGCATTTGCTACCATCTTAGCGGTTGTAGCCGGGTTAGTACTATCGGGTGCTTCAGCATTTGCTCACGATATTTACGGCCAGATTATTAAAAAAGGAAAAGCGACCGAGCGCCAGCAAATGCTGGCTGCCCGCTATGCATCAGTTGGAGTGGCGGTTTTATCCATTTTGCTGGCGATTTTTGCGCAAAGTTTGAATGTGGCGTTTTTAGTTTCATTGGCATTTTGTATTGCAGCGAGCGCAAACTTGCCGGTTATTGTCTACACGATTTTCTGGAAGAGATTCAATACTACTGGAGCTGTTTCTGCCATCCTAACTGGCTTGATTTCAGCGCTGGTTCTAGTATCAATCAGCCCGAGCGTTATGAGTCCGGAAGCAGGAGCTGCAATTCTGACTGGCAACCCGATTTTCCCATTGACGAATCCGGCGATTGTCTCAATCCCGCTTGGCTTTATCGGCGGCTTGGTCGGCACGCTTGTCTCTAAAGAAAGCGACATCAAGAGATTTGCAGAAGTTAAAGTCCGTGCCAATACAGGCGGCTTTAGACAGCTTTAATAAAAAACAAGCCGGTTTCCTGTTAATCCAGGAAGCCGGCTTGTTTATTTTTTTGCAGAAAATTATGGACGATTTCATTAAATTCCGGAAATTTCTTTGGGGGTACTTCATGGGATATCCCTTTGACATAGATAACTTCGACGTTGCGAGCCGCTTTGAGATAAGGTTTGCGATGGCGATGCATCGTCTTTTCCAAATCGCCGTATATGAGTAGAATCGGCATAGTCAAACGATGGAGGAAAGGCGTGGCATTGTAATGCAACCCGGCTTTGCAGTATTCATATACTTTCTCACCATCCGCATTTTTGGCATAATCAAAAAGTTCTTGTTCATCCCTTTCAAAGTATTTATGAGTTTTTGCCTGCATTTTAGCGACTGTCGGAATTCGGCGAAGTTTCGCCATCACCATTCCAAAATAAACTTTGCTTTTTAAGCTCAGGTGATCGACTTTTGGATAGCCTCCGGACAAAATCAAGGCAGAGGTACGCTCCGGATAAAGCAAAGCGAATTCCTGGGCAATCGTCCCGCCATTGGAAAATCCGCAAATCACCGCTTTGGAGATGCCGATTTTATCTAGCAATTTCTTTAAATCATTAGCTAAAAGATCAATCGACAGCGGCATATTTCCACGTGAACTTTGGCCATGGCCCCGAAGGTCATAAAAAATGGTTTGCCAGGAATGTGCCAGTTTTTCCTGGTGTTTAAAAACTTTATAACCCAGCACAGGCGGATGGATGAAAACAATGGGCACTCCTTCGCCTTGTATACGGTAGTACAAGGACACTGAGTCTTCAATTGTGGCATATGGCATTGGCAGGCTCCGTTCTATTATAAAATAGGGTAAAGGCATAAGCGGAATGATTGAAAGACAGGCTTATTAAGCCACTTTACGGGTGGTACAAGTTTATACCCCGTCTATTGAAGTTTCGAAACAAAACGATTGCTTAAAAGCCAGCATCAGCTAGAGGTTCGGCAAATTTAATGGCGCTGCCTGAAAACATCGCAATCACTCTATGGAAATAATGTTCTGTTGGGGAAGGGGGGCAAGCTGACGTTCTGAAGGTCTTCCAGCTGCTTGACAACCCAGTCAAAATCATCGGTGCTTAAAGCAAAATAGTTTGGCAGTTGCAGAATCAGCTCTTTTGATAAAGTCGTTTTACCGGAGCTGTATATCCATTTTATAAAATAATCGTTCCTTTAGCCCTAATTCTTCCTCCAGGATAAAATATTTGGTAATGGCAGTATATCTCTTAACTTTCTCCAAGGTGAACTGATATAAAATCAGCCCATTCAATAAAATATTATGGTAGAATTTCTTCATATGCGTTTAATACGAGCTTTTATTTAGAAAGAGCAGGTGCAAAGATGATTGTCGGTATAGATGCAGGCGGAACTTTGATTAAAGTGGCGTACACGGAGAACGGCTCGTCGCAATTTACAAAGTATCCAATTGCAGAAATTGAGCAGGTTGCCGCTTGGGTTAATGCGTTGGATAATCCAGAAGTTTGTTTAACTGGAGGGAAATCTGGTGTATTGCGTTCCCTTTTAACTAAAGAAGCAAAGGAAATGGTGGAGTTTGAAGCTACACACCAAGGCGTCCAATTCCTGCTTGACCAAATGGGCCGCGAGGAAGCGGTCTACGTAGTCACAAACGTTGGCACAGGAACATCCATCCATTGCATCCAAAACAACGCACAGGAGCGCCTTGGAGGCACTGGAGTCGGCGGTGGAACGTTAGTCGGGCTGAGCCATTTGCTGACAGGTATAACTGATTTTGAAGAAATTGTGGAATTGGCAAGCAAAGGTTCGAGAGATCGTATCGATTTGAAAGTAAAACACATTTATGAAGACAAAGAACCGCCGATACCGGGCGATCTGACCGCCAGCAATTTTGGCAATGATTTATTTTCTGTTGCCGGAGAGTTATCCAAAGAAGAACTGCTAGCAACGGTTGTCGGGCTTGTCGGGGAAACTGTGAGTACTTTAAGTGTCATAGCAGCTCGCCAGTGCCAGAGTTCGACTGTTATTTATATTGGCTCGTCTTTTATCCACAATCCGTTATTAAAAGAAGTGGTGGAGACCTATACAATTTTAAGAGGTTCAAAACCATTGTTCCTCGAGAATGGAGAATTCTCAGGTGCAGTTGGCGCGATGATCAGCTTAAAATAAAAAAGATGGCGCACCATGCGCCATCTTTTTTACGTTTACTCACTGATAATATCAAGTTTTTCCCGGATGTCTATGCGTTCGCGTTTTTCCGGAATATGATCTGGATAGCCGATCATCATGGTGGCAACAATTTTTTCTCCAGGTGCTACTCCGATGGCTTCCCGGAATACCGGATCATAAATCCAGTCATTAGAACGCCAAATCATGCCGATGCCTCGGGCCCAAGCAGCAAGCTGGAAATTCTGGAGGAGCGAAGAAATCGCGCCGTAATCCTCGTCCCATCGTCTTTGCCGAGGATCTTCCGGCATGATGACAACCAAATGCAAGGGAATGTCACGGAAGTACTGGGCTTTATTTAATACTTTCGGTGAAATCGCCCCATCTATTTTTGGCATGGAATCGATAAAAGCTTGAACAAATTTCTCTTTGCCGGCGCCCGTATACAGCTGAAAACGCCAAGGCTGATTCACTTTGTGGTTCGGTGCCCATTTCGCAATATTCAACAACTCGATAATTTCTTCTACATCAACCGGATCTTTCTTGAATTTCTTAATGGTCCGGCGTTCCATGATGTTTTGATCTATTGGATTCTGCATCTATATTCTCTCCTTTTATCACACAATATTGCTTCTCTCTTTATCAAACCAGACCCGACAATGAAACGCAATCATTGGAGCTTTTATTCCCCGGGAAATAATCCTTGGTACATTGGCCGAAGCGTATAAAAAATGACATATTCTACTCTGATTTAACGGTGAAATGTTGGTAAAATGAAAGTAATAATAAGGAGTGGATATACAATGACGACAGTGGCAGTAGTAGGCGGGGGCATTACTGGTCTTTCTGCATTGCATTATTTGCAGAAGCTGAAAAAAGAACAGGGCCTTGATTTGGAATTGGTATTGATTGAGAAAGACGAGATGCTGGGTGGCAAAATCCGGACGGTAAAAGATGCTGAGTTCATCATGGAAACCGGAGCGGATTCGATTGTAGCCCGCCATGCCAGTGTGATGCCTTTAATCGAAGACTTGCACTTGAAGGACCGAGTGGTTTATAACGGAACCGGCATTTCCTATTTATATGCCAATAATAAGCTGCATGCCATTCCGGCGGATACGATTTTCGGCATTCCTATGAGTGAAGAAGCTTTGTTCAGTTCGACGCTTGTCTCAGAAGAAGGAAAAAAAGCGGCTCTGCGGGATTTTGACACTAAGAACGAGACCTTTACGCGTGACAGTTCAATTGGTGAGTTTCTTGAAGCGTTTCTTGGAAAAGAACTGGTGAACAACCAGATTGCCCCCGTATTATCGGGTGTATATTCTGGGAACTTGCATGAATTGACACTTTCTTCGACTTTGCCTTACTTGGTCGAGTATAAAAACAAGTATGGCAGCATTATCAAGGGCCTCGAGGACAATAAAGCGCATTTCCAAGGCGCTGCCAATAAAAAATTCATTTCTTTCGATGAAGGCATGTCGGTGCTGATCGATCGCTTGGAAGAAGAGTTGGACGAAGTCACCATCTTCAAAGGCGTGGAAACGACAGAGCTCCAGAAAAAAGATGGCCAATATGAAGTGGAGTTGGCCAATGGGGAAATGGTGATGGCTGATGTTGTCATACTGGCAACGCCGCACGAAACGGCGCAGAAATTGCTGAATGAAAAAGAGCTCGATCGAGAATTTGAACGGCTGCTAAATTCTTCGTTAATCAGCGTCTATATCGGCTTTGAATTGCCGGATGCACAATTGCCGGAAGACGGCACCGGCTTCATCGTTTCTCAGGAAAGTGATTTATTGTGCAACGCTTGCACTTGGACAAGCCGGAAGTGGAGCCATACTTCCCGCAATAACAATTTGCTGGTCCGGTTGTTCTACAAGAGTACGAATCCGTCCTATGAACAGCTGAAGGATTTATCGGAAGCGGAATTGGCAAAGGTTGCTTTACACGATATCGAGAAGAGCCTGGGAATCAAGGCTGACCCAACGTCAGTTGAAGTGACGGGCTGGAAAAACCTGATGCCGAATTACACGATGCAGCATAAATCAGCGGTTAATGCATTAGAAGTGAAAATGGCTGAGCTTGTTCCCGGAATCCAACTGGCCGGCGCTTCTTATTACGGCGTCGGCATCGGTGCCTGTATCCAAAACGGCAAAGATTTAGCGGAAAAGATTGCAGAACAGCTATTAGCGAAAAAGTAAATGAAAAACAGGAGAGCGGCTGATGGGCCGCTTTCCTGTTTTTTTGTTTTCGGGCAATTAGCCTTTATGCCCAACTCGCCCGTGGATATGCCCAACTGGACTGCGAATATGCCCAACTCACAACAATTTATACCTAACTTCCCCTCGGATATGCCCAACTCACAAGATTAATGAAAAAACAGCCGTCCCCAAAGGAGCGGCTGTTTAAAATTGTTTATTTAACTTCAGTAAGGCCTGGAACTGGAAGGCCGAGGCCTTCTGCGACACGTGTTCCGAAATCAGCATCCGCTTTATACAAATGAGCGATTTGGCGAAGTTTGATATCTTCTTTCGTAACCCCGCTCAAGCCGCCGACGAAAGTTGCTACCAGGCGTTCTTGTTCTTCTGCAGATTGCAGTCGGTAAAGGTCACCTGGTTGTGTGTAATGATCTTCTTCACGGTAAGGAACGGCATCCGTGAAGCCTTCAACTGCAAGCGGAGCCGGTTTCGCAGCAGGAGTTTCAATAGGGCCGCCGTAGCTGTTCGGTTCGTAGTAAACAGAACCGCCGCCGTTATTGCCAAAGTTCATGTGGCCATCGCGCTGGTAGTTGTTGACTTGGTTTTTCGCTGCGTTGATCGGCAGCATTTGGTGATTAGCGCCTACGCGGTAGCGATGTGCATCATGGTAGGCGAACAAACGGCCTTGAAGCATTTTGTCCGGAGACACGTCGATACCAGGAACCAATGTGCCAGGCGAGAATGTAGCTTGCTCAACTTCTGCAAAATAGTTTTCGGGATTGCGGTTAAGCACCATACGTCCAACTTCGATCAATGGATAGTCTTTGTGAGACCATGTTTTTGTTACATCGAATGGGTCAAAGCGGTATGTGTTCGCATCTTCCAATGGCATGATTTGAACGTATAATTTCCAAGCTGGGAAGTCGCCTTCTTCGATTGCGTTGAAAAGATCTTCTGTGTGGAAGTCCGGATTTTCACCGGCAATCTTGTCAGCTACTTCCTGTGTGATGTTTTTGATGCCTTGTTCAGTCAGGAAATGATATTTCACCCAAACAGATTCGCCTTCAGCGTTTGTCCATTTGAAAGTGTGGCTTCCAAATCCGTGCATATGGCGCCATGTTGCAGGGATACCGCGGTCGCCCATCAAGTAGGTAACCTGGTGCAGTGATTCGGGTGATAACGACCAGAAGTCCCACACTGCGTTAGGGTTTTTCAAGTGGGTTTTTGGGTCGCGTTTTTGTGTATGGATAAAATCAGGGAACTTGATTGCATCGCGAATGAAGAAAATTGGTGTGTTGTTTCCGACTAAGTCATAGTTTCCTTCTTCAGTATAGAATTTCAAAGAAAAACCGCGTGGGTCGCGAAGTGTATCCGCAGATCCAAGTTCGCCGGCAACTGTAGAGAAGCGTGCGAACATATCAGTTTTCTTGCCAACTTCTGATAAGAAAGCAGCTTTGGTATATTTGGTGACATCTTGTGTGACTTCAAAGTAACCGTGAGCGCCACCGCCCTTAGCATGAACCACGCGTTCAGGAATACGTTCTCTGTTGAAATGCGCTAATTTCTCAAGAAGATGAACATCTTGAAGCAATACGGGTCCGCGCTGTCCAGCTGTCTGTGAGTTCTGGTTGTCACTTACCGGGGCACCCCAACTTGTTGTTAGAGATTTTTTGTCTGTACTCATTAATCGAACACCTCATTTTCATTATTTATGTAAAAGACTACATTCACTATCATAACAGTTATCAAATTAAAATCAATACTTAATGATAATCATTATAAATAAGAGAAAGATCAATAAGGAGTAGAGATAAAATATTTTTGTATTTATTAGACTTTCTCAATTGGAAAGAAGAAACGAAAGATCTTTATTTTTACTTTGAAGGAAAAGGAGGCAGAATTCAATTTTAAACTTTCGTTTGAATTTTGAACCTTATATAGAAAGAGATTGCATTTAAAAATAAAAATGGATAATATAAAATTTAATTATAAATTTTCTGAAAAGTAAAACTTTTAAAAGGTGGTTTCAAACTTAAGCAGCTGAATGGAGCTTTTGATTGTTCTCAGTTTTTAAAGGTAAAGCATTTTAATAAAAGCAAAATACTGAAAAGGGGAGAGAGAAATGTTGATAACGGAAAGCATAAGCAATTACGCGAAGAATCAGCCGGGGAAAATGTATACCTCTTACCAAGGACGAGACTGGACGTACAGTGAGTTCTATGGAAAAGCCAAGCGGATTGCTGCTTACTTTCAGCAGAAAGGCTATAAAAAAGATGATGTCATTGCTTTATATGCCCTGAACTCTGATACATTCCTTGTTTGTTATTTCGGCATTCAATTGGGCGGTTTCACGGTGATGCCGGTCAATACTAAACTAGCTACGCCTGAAGTAGAATATATTTTTTCGAATTCAAAGGCGAAAGCTTTAATCTATGATGTGCGGATTGAAGAAGTGATCAACGGCACATCCTATGAATTTCAAGATATCTTAACGATTGGCGGAGAAGATGCAGTCGGTCAGATAATTGCCGATGAATTATTGAAGTTTGCTCCGGTGTCATTAGAAGGAGAAGACACGGCTGTTGTCATGTATACTTCCGGGACAACTGGAAAGCCGAAAGGAGTTATGCTGACCCATGCCAATGTCCAAGCGTGCGCCGAAATCTGGTCCGAAGCGATGGCCATTACAGAACAAGACCGTATGCTGATTTCCACTCCGCTATTTCATTGTGCTGCAGCCCATGTCTTCGTAGTACCGGTTACGCATAAAGGGGGATCTTTAGTTATAGAAGAAGCTTTTTCGCCCGATAAGACCATGAAGATGCTCGAATCTGCCAAGCCGACAATGTTTTTCGGCGTGCCGGCGATGTACAGTATCATTTTGAACCTTCCAGATATCCAGAGAGTTCAATTGCCGTCTCTGCGCCTGTTCTGTTATGGTGCAGCACCGATGCCATATGAGCTTGTGAAGAAATTGAAAGAGACATTTCCGAATGTAAGTGTCCAAAACTGCTATGGGCAAACTGAAAATGCGCCTGCTGCTTCGTCGTTAAAAGATCATTTTGCGCTGGATAAAATTGGTTCAGTCGGCGAAGTGCTGCCTCAGACAGAAATCCGGGTAGTGGATGAATTCGGAGAGCCGCTGCCAACCGGTCAAGTCGGCGAAATCGTCGTTAAAGGCCCGCAAGTGATGAAAGGCTATTTGAGAAACGAAGAAGCAACATGCCAAGCTATTAAAAATGGCTGGTTATACAGCGGAGACCTTGGAAAGTTCGATGAAGACGGCTTGTTGTATATCGTGGACCGGAAAAAAGATATGATTATTCGCGGCGGAGAAAATGTCTATCCGGTGGAAGTGGAAGAAGTGCTGTATCAAATCCCGGAATTGCTTGAAGCGGCTGTTGTCGGTGTGCCCCATGAAGTTTACGGAGAAGTGCCGAAAGCATATGCCGTCAAAAAGCCGGGGCAGGATGTTTCAGAAGAACAGATCCAAGCGTACTGTGCTACAAAACTGGCGAAATACAAAGTGCCGCTGGAAGTGGAGTTTATGGAAGAATTGCCGCGCAATGCTTCTGGCAAAGTGCTGAAACATACGCTGCGTGTATCGGAAAATTTAAGAAGCTAAAAGAGAGGAGATCATAAAGAATGAACAATGCGTATCTGGAAAATGAGAATTGTGAGCCATTCGGCGAAAAGTTAAGGGAGGAAATTTCATATGCTTAAACTGCCCGTCATCATTTCTCCTATGTTCCTGGTATCTACACCGAAAATGGTGATCGAAGCAGGCAATGCAGGGGTCATTGGTTCATTTCCGTTATTGAATGCGCGGCCGATTGAAGTTTGTGCTGATTGGCTGCTTGAAGTAAAAGAGGCACTTGCAGATAAACCTTGGGCAGTCAATTTTATCTACCACAGAGGTTCCAATAAACGATACAGCGACGACTTGGAAATGATTCGCCGATACGAACCTCCGATTGTCATTACTTCTTTAGGGTCGCCGGCGGATGTCATTGATATTGTCCATGCCTATGGAGGCCTCGTTTATTCAGATGTGGCGAATGTGCGCCATGCGAAAAAAGCTGCCGCTAGCGGCGTTGATGGTCTTGTGCTGGTGAGTGCCGGAGCCGGCGGACATGGTGGTACATTAAATCCATTTGCGTTTATTGCAGCGGTAAAAAAGTTCTACAACGGGACAATTATCTTGTCGGGAGCACTTTCAACAGGAGCAGATGTTGCGGCGGCAAAATTAATGGGTGCCGATTATGCCTATATGGGAACACGGTTTTTGGCTGCAGAAGAAAGCGACGCGCCGGAAGAATACAAGCAAATGGTCATCGATTCAACGATTGAAGATGTGCTCTACACGGATTCGTTTAGCGGTGTGCCGGTGAATGTGCTGGTGCCAAGCCTTGTTAAGGAAGGCATCGATCCAAAAACCCTCAAGCCAAGAGAAGACATCGATTTGTCTCATTTGGTTGATGCCAAAGCATGGCGGGATATCTGGTCAGCAGGACATGGTGTCACAACAATTACAAAAAGAGAAACTACCAAAGAAATTGTTGAAACTTTAATAGCGGAGTATGAGGAAAGTGCGGCAAGCCTTGGATGAACCGATTAAGGCACATTTACTAAAGGTGCCCGGCTTCTTCCGATCAACCCGATAAAAAACAAAGAAACAACACCAGATTACTTGTCTGGTGTTGTTTCTTTGCGTTTAAGGAAAGAAGTGCGGGGGAAACTGTTAATCCATTGCATACAAGCGCTTGAAGCCGTCGAAATGCTTGCCCCAATACTTGTCGCTCAAGCTTGTAATTTGCACACGGTCTCCACCGGCATGGATGAATTTATTGTCTCCCAAGTAAATTCCCATGTGGGAGATGCCTGCACGGTAAGTATTGCTGAAGAACACCAAATCGCCGACTTTCGGGTTGCTGACATCATATGAACGGGCATCATAGCCGGTTGTATTAGTCCGGGGAAGGTTGATGCCAGCTTTGTTGTATACATAATAGATAAATCCGCTGCAGTCGAAACCGCTAGTTGTAGCGCCGCCCCAGACATATGGTATACCGATCAATGAAGTAGCTGTAGAAACCACTTTCCCTGCCGCTCCTGTTGCCGTTACGGTCGGTTTGGAAACAGGGGTCGTTTTTGGCTGTGCTGCTACCAAAGAATTATTCACTTTCAGCACTTGGCCAACGCGAATCAAACTTGAACTCAAGTTATTCCAATTCATGATTTGTGTAACTGAGATGCCATGGCGATGTGCAATATTGGTCAGTGTATCGCCGCTTGCTACTTTGTATGTGCCGCCGGGTGCTGCAGGAGCTGCTGTTTTTGCGGGAGCCGGCGTTTTTGAAGCAGCTGGCGCTGTCGCTGTTCCGCTTACTTTTAACTTTTGGCCTGGGAAAATCAAGAAATTTGAAAGGCCATTTAGTTTTTGAAGATTTTTCACAGTGGTCTTATGTAAAGTTGCAATTCGGGTTAGTGTATCTCCGGATTTCACTATGTAAGAATTCGCGGCACTCGCAGTTGGTGAAGAAGTGCTTGGTTTGCTGATGGAAGTGGAACTTTTTGCCGGCGCCTGAGCTGTTAATTTTAAAACTTGGTTTGGGCGGATAGTATCAGATGTTAAGTTATTCCACTTTTTAATATTGGCCACCGAAACGTTATTCGTTGAAGCGACCTTCCAAAGCGTATCACCAGGTTTAATCGTGTATGAACTTGCATCAACATCTGAAACTCCAATAAATAAGGCTAAAGAACTGGTGGCGAGTAGCGAGAAAGCAATCTTCTTCATTATTATCTCCTTTTAGAACATTATTTGTCTGAATATAGTAAAAAAATCCTGAATCCTTTGTGTGTAGTTAATTGTATATTCTATCAAATGAATAGGCAATAAGTTTTAATATTACAATTGTGTTACAAAGCGAAAGGTCTCAGTTTAAAGTCAAGTACTAGGGGGTAATAAGGAGCCTTCGAAGTAATGACAACCCAGGCTTTCATTCAAGTTTTTGTGTGACTGAGGGTTCTAGTTAATAGTGGGCAGTTGATACTCAATATGGTAAGTTTGGAATATTAAGAAAAATGGAGGCGGGATGTTATGAATCAGAAACCCTATGATAAAACGATTATGGGAGCGCTCGGCATTGAGATGGGAGAGGCAACAGCCGACCGTGTCACAGCGACGATGCCGGTACATGATGCCACCCATCAGCCGATAGGTCTTTTGCATGGCGGGGCATCGGTCGTTTTAGCGGAAACAGTGGCGAGTTTCGGAACGTGGAATTTAATCGACCAGGAAAATGAAATTGCGGTCGGTTTAGAAATAAACGCCAACCATATCCGCGGTAAACAAGAAGGGGTTGTTACGGCTATCGGAACGCCGCTCCATAAAGGCCGCACGACAATGATATGGGATATAAAAATCATAGATGAAGAAGAGAAGCTGATTTGCGTATCAAGATGCACAGTAGCGATTGTTAAAAAAAGCCGATAGATAAAAGGTGGACGGTTCGATGGCGAAATTCAGCGTACTGTTCTTTGCGGTCCGCAGCAAAGAAAGATAGCTTTATGCCCTCTGTCCAGAGCTACCTTGCTTCTTTAAAAGTAACCAGCGGCTCTCAATAGAGGCAAGAAATCTCGTCCGATTAAAAAACCTCCAATCCAGCCCTTATTAAAAGGCGGTTGGAGGTTTTCAAATTAATGATGGGCTTTATCGGCAGTTTCCAATTCAAGTAAAAAGCTCTTAAGTTCTAAACCGCCCCGATAACCAGCGATGGTTCCTTTTTTTCCAATAACCCGATGGCAAGGCACGGTGATCAGTACAGGGTTGGCACCAATCGCCGTACCGACTGCCCGGACAGCTGCTGGACGCTGGATGCGTGCAGCGATTTCCGAGTAGGAAACGGTCTGGCCGTAAGGGATTTCTTGGAGAGCTTGCCAGATTTCTTCTTGGAAAGGTGTTCCTTTAACGTCAATTGGCAAGGTGAAGGCAGTTCGGAAGCCATCAAAATAGTCATTCAGTTCCTGGATATAAGGAGACAGCGCGTCTCGGTTTTCCCGCAGTTCGGCTGCCGGAAACCGCTTATTGATATACTTTTGGAAATCCTCAAATGTTTGGCCTGGAGAACCGACGTAACAAAGCCCTTTTGAAGTTTTAGCAACATATAACTTCCAGTGGCTGTGTTCTAGAATTGACCATTCAATTAAAGAATTCATGCGTGTTCTCTCCTTTCTTTGCCTTTCGTGCTTGCCGGAAACTTGCCGGTGTTTGTCCGTTTTTCTTTTTAAATAACGTAATAAAATAAGAAGCATTCGGAAAACCTGCTAATCGGCCAACTTCTGCAATTGGATAATCCGTTTCTTCAAGCAGCCAAACTGCTTTTTCAAGACGCAGCTGCTGGATGTACTCCAGTGGTGAACTGCCTTTAAGGCGTTTGAACAACCGCTGAAGGTGGTAGGGGCTGCCGTGCGAAATGTCTGCCAGCCGTTCCAATGTAACGGGTTCTGTAAAATGTTCATCGATCCACTCGGCAATTTGGCCGATCCATTCTTCGGCCGGCAAATTCAACCCATCTGGTTTGCACCGTTTGCATGGCCTAAAATTTTTGTTCAATGCGGCAAAGGCATTGTTAAAAATAAGCACATTTTCTTTATTCGGTACACGCGAGCTGCAGGAAGGGCGGCAAAAAATTCTGGTGGTCCGGAATCCGTAAAAAAACTTATCATCAAATGAGGCGTCATTTTCCATAATGGCTTTCCAGTAGGCAGCAGGAATAGCGGTTGGTTTTTGTTTTGCCATGAACCGTTCACCTCTATAAATAGTATATACTTTAACGCCGGATAAATAACCTTTTAATGATGGAAAAGCAAGATAACGAAACTCTTAAATAAAGTTTTTTTGACAGTTTTATTAAATTGGAATGGGGAATAATAAAAACAAGAGGAGGGATTACATGGCTAGAGATAAAAACTTAGAAGAACTAAAAGACAGTGTACGGAAACAGGAGTTCAGGGAAGAAATACAGGAAGTAAAAGAGCAGACACGTTTTCCTGACGAACGGCGGGAACAGAATGATTTAGATGATGACAAACAAGAAAAATAACATCTTTCATTACACCCTGTATGCCGGATTACCGGCATACAGGGCTTTTTGTTGAAAAGGTTTATCAGGATGATAGAATGTACACAATCTATACATAGAAAGTTGAGTGGTTGCCATGTTCAATTCTTTAAAGGAACTGATGGAAGCGAAAGGATATAAGGATAAACGGGGTGTTCGGTGGAATGAAGTCTGCCAGGAAGAAAAACTGTCCGAACCGTTTATCCGGGAAAATGGGGACCAAGTCAATTGGAAACTGGTTTCAACATACCAATCGCTGTCAGAAGACTTTATCCGGGAATTCAGCGATAGGTTATTCTGGGAGCCGGTTATGTTCGGGCAAAAAGTGTCAGAGCAGTTTATCGAAGAGTTCGCGGCAAAAGAAAAATGGAACCCTGCCAAAGAGAGGTTAAGTAAACGCCAGTTGAAAACATGGGAACGAGAAAGCCGGGAATTTGATGAAACGGTGTATTGGACAATTGTTTCAAGGAAACGGGAGTTGTTGAATTCAAAAGGATTATCGCCTGCGTTCATCGAAAAGCATCAGGAGAAGTTATCATGGAGTTGTTTATCGTTGTGCCAAATCTTGCCCATGTCATTGATCGACAGGCATTCTGATAAGGTGGATTGGAATGCGATTACAAGAGTTCAAGCGCTTTCAGAGCGGTTTATCGAGAAACATCGCAGCCGTGTGGAATGGGAAACAATATCTTTCCATCAGGACTTGTCTGAGCGCTTCATTAACCGCCACCACGTAAAAATGAGCTTTATTTCGGCGGAGCGCGTGCGCTCGGAAGCTTTTCTCTATACCCATTTGGAAAAAATGGATGCCGCTTCTGTAATTGAAAACCAGAATCTCCGGAACGTGAAAAAGTATGAACCGTTCGATGTATATATTGTTGGGAAAAATGGACTTAAAAAATACATTTTGAAATACCATGCTAGTGAATACTTAGAAAATCCAAGCGTACACATAGCGGATGAAGAAGAACTATATGAGCATTTGGAAGAACACGATTTGAACAAGGTAATAGAGAAAGACTTCCCGGAATTAGGAACGAGCAGAGATTTCAGATTCTAATATAAAATTAACGGAAAAGTTTCAATATTCTATCTGAACGTGGTATAACTTATCTATGAAGAACTTACTTTGGCCGATTCGGCAGGGATTTTTTGTGTTATATTTGGCGCAATTGTTTCAAATGCGTAATTGCTGGTATAAATTTATTTCTTTCTTAAGGAGGAACCATTATGGCGAATATTGGTGCAACGGAATGGATAATAATACTTGTCATCGCTTTGCTCCTTTTTGGGCCAGCCAAGTTGCCGCAGTTGGGCCGTGCTGTCGGAGAAACGCTGAGGGAATTTAAAAACTCCACTAAAGGAATAATGGGAGACGTGAAAGAAGAGTTTAAAATTGAAGAAAAGACAGAAAAAGAAAAATGAGCAAGAGACTAGTGAAGGTTAAAATAACCGCCCAAAGAAATTGAGGGACGGTTATTTTTGTGCTTTATAAATGTAAGTTATAAAGAAAAGAGTTCGCTGCGATTATCGGCAGCGGCAAGAGAAAGATCTTTTTGCTGCGCTCTATAAATGCATTTGTTGTTATATTTTGTCATTTTGTTCACAGCTGCAATCGTTTATTGGAGGAAATACGGGTTAGATGATTTACAAATAGCCCATGTGGAGTATAATAACAATTGAATTAAAGAGTAAATCAAAATTTTAGTAAGCATGGACGACGATAGATCAGTTTTGTTAAAATACAGCTGTTTTGTAGATGCCCAGTGACTGAATTTTATATTTAGCAAAATAGGTGGTTAACAAATATGGAGCAAGAATATACCGTTGTTGAGCATTTAGCCGAGTTAAGAAAGCGCCTGGTCATTATTGCAGCAGCCTTGATCGTTTCTCTTGGCATCGGATTTGCCACAGCGACGAAAATGTTAAATTTCATCAAAATGCAGCCTACCGCCGTAAATGTAGAATGGAACGTTTTTGGCTTTACGGACGGCATCATGATTTACTTCAAGTGTGCACTGCTGGTAGCTATTTTAATCACATTGCCGATCGCCTTGCATCAAATATGGCTTTTTGTAAAACCGGGATTATCAGAAGCGGAAGCGAAAGGCACGGTATGGTTCATTCCAGCTTCTTTCTTTTTGTTCCTGGCAGGGGTGAGCTTTAGTTATTTCGTTATGTTCCCGATGATGTTGAATTTCTTGTCGGATATCAACCAATCCATCGGGGCGACTGAAACGTATGGGATGAACCAGTATTTCAGTTTTCTGTTTAATCTGGTGATACCAGTGGGCATCGTTTTTGAAATGCCGATCGTCATTATGTTTTTGACGAAATTGGGGATTGTGACGCCAACATCGTTAAGAAAAATGCGGAAAGTTGCGTATTTTGCGCTTGTGGTAATCGGGGTACTCATATCACCTCCGGATTTCGTTTCGGATATTCTGATTATCGTACCGCTTTTCATTTTGTTTGAAATCAGCATTGTCATTTCGAGCTGGACGCTGAAACGTTCAAACAAAAGACTTGCAGAAATGGCTTTAAAAGAATAATATTACTTACGGACAGGAGGGGAACCTAATGCCAAATATCGGCGTACCGGGATTAATCTTAATCCTTATCATTGCTTTGATCATTTTTGGACCAGCTAAATTGCCACAGTTGGGCCGTGCTGCTGGACAAACTTTGAGAGAGTTCAAAAACTCGACAAAAGGCATCATGGACGACACACTAGAAGAGACTAAAGTGATCGAAGAGCCTAACCAAGAAAAACAAGTAGAATTAACGAAAAAATAATATCTTTCATGAACCGTCCCTTGCTGATGCGAGGGGCGGTTATTTTTTTGTTTTTACAATCAACGGGTTATAATAAAAGAAAAATTGAAAGTTGGGGAATGAATGGCATTGACGGATTTATCGATAGCTACGGATGCAAAAATTTTACCGATACAGGAAATTGCAGAGCGTGCTGGGATTCCAGGCGAAGCTCTTGAACTATACGGAAATTATAAAGCGAAAATTAATGTCGATTTATTGCCGCCTCCAGGAAGCCTTGGAAAAGTCGTATTAGTGACAGCCATCAGCCCGACTCCAGCAGGAGAAGGAAAATCAACCGTAACGGTAGGGCTTGCTGATGCTTTTAGGCAATTGAACGAATCGGTCGTTGTCGCTTTGCGTGAGCCTTCTTTAGGGCCGGTAATGGGCGTAAAAGGAGGAGCCACAGGCGGAGGGTTTGCACAAGTGCTGCCGATGGAAGACATCAACCTCCATTTCACAGGTGATATCCATGCCATCACGTCGGCAAACAACGCGTTAGCTGCATTTATTGATAACCACCTGCACCAAGGCAACTCTTTGAATGTTGATCCTCGGCGCATCACCTGGAAGCGGGCACTCGATATCAATGACCGGGCGCTTCGCCAAGTGACAATCGGCCTCGGGGGTCCTGCGCAGGGCGTTCCGCGTCAAGACGGTTTTGACATTACCGTTGCTTCTGAAATTATGGCCGTATTATGCCTGGCAACTTCTTTGGAAGATTTGAAAGAGCGCCTTGCCCGCATGGTCATCGGCTATACGTACCAAAAAGAGCCTGTAACAGTTCGTGATTTAGGTGTAGAAGGCGCCTTGACGCTATTGCTGAAAGATGCCTTTAAACCTAATCTGGTACAGACCATCGAAGGAACACCGGCAATCATCCACGGTGGACCGTTTGCTAATATTGCCCATGGCTGCAACTCGCTGATGGCGACGCAAACAGCTAGAAAGCTGGCTGATGTAGTTGTGACGGAAGCCGGCTTTGGTGCGGATCTGGGTGCTGAGAAATTTATGCACATCAAATCCCGTAAAGGCGGATTTCATCCGGATGCTGTGGTGATTGTGGCAACAGTGCGGGCTTTGAAGATGCACGGTGGTGTCGAAAAGAATTTATTGGCAGAAGTGAACCGTGATGCAGTGCGGCGCGGCATGGTCAACTTAGCGAAACACGTGGACACCATTCGCCAATTCGGCATTGAACCGGTCGTGGCATTAAACCGGTTTATAACAGATACAGAGGAAGAACTGGCAGAAATCTTCAACTGGGCTGAGACAGAAGGTGTGAAAATTGCTTTGACCAATGTTTGGGAACAAGGCGGTAAAGGCGGACTGGCTCTGGCGAAGCTTGTGAAGCAAGAATTGGAGCGCCCTACAGACTTTGCCCATCTTTATGACGAAGCCGATTCTGTAGAAGAAAAACTCCGTACCATTGTGCAGAAAGTGTACGGAGGTGCGGATGTCCAGTTAACGGACAGTGCTCAAAAGCAATTAGTGGAGTTGAAGAAATATGGCTGGGATGCTTTGCCGATCTGCATGGCAAAAACCCAATATTCATTGTCCGACCAGCCGAAACTGCTTGGCCGTCCGGAAGGGTTTACGATTACGATACGCGAGATTATACCGAAACTCGGTGCCGGTTTCCTGGTTTGCTTAACAGGTGACATCATGACGATGCCCGGTTTGCCGAAGCAGCCGGCTGCATTGAAAATGGATGTAGGAGCAGCCGGAGAAGCGATTGGTTTGTTTTAAGGACAGAAGCCCGAAAGCTATTGAGCTTTTGGGCTTTTTGATTTTTTGGAGCTGACTTGCTCGTAAATGGGTGAAAGTCGCTCATCATTAAATAAAGGAGATGATCACATGGAACATCAGATTTCCGTCATTGATTATGCGGAGCGGGGAAGCTCTCTTTACATTCAATTGGACATATGGGATGCGCAAACAGAAAAAAAGTACCGGGAAGAAGTGCGGTTTTTGAATGATTTGCTTTACGGTGAACTGGTACATCCAGAAAAATCCCCTTTATCGGAAACCTGTCGTATAGCAGTTATAGCGTATTTAAAAAACCACTTCAATCGCTGAAGTGGTTTTTATGTTTTTAGGAGTAGGCTTTCTCGACATGGGAAAGAAAGGTTTCAATGTCTTCTTCTGTCGTGTCGAACGATGTCACCAAGCGAATTTCATTAATGGCTGCATTCCACAAGGCAAACGCATAGGTTTTTTGCAGCTCTTCAATTTGGGATTTTGGCATCGAAGCAAAAATAGCATTCGATTCAACTGGCTGAGTAACAGTGATGCCAATGAAATTTTGCAGACCGTCTGCCAGCAAACGAGCCATACGGTTCGCGTGGCTGGCGTTTTCCTGCCACAAATTATCCGTCAGCAAACAGTCAAACTGAGCGGCGATAAAGCGCATTTTCGAGCCAAGCTGCATGCCTTGCTTGCGAATGTATTTCAATTCAGATGCCAGCTCTTTGTTAAAGCAGACCACTGCTTCGCCAATCATCAGGCCGTTTTTAGTTCCGCCAAACGCCAGCATATCGATGCCAGCATCCACTGTCATTTCCGCAAAGCTGCAGCCGAGATGGGCAGCGGCATTACTTAGCCGGGCACCGTCCATATGTACATAGAGGCCATTGTCATGGGCAAAAGAAGTGATTTCTTTAATTTCTTCAAGCGTATAAACCGTCCCGAGTTCCGTGCATTGGGAAATGGAAACGGCTTTTGGCTGGCTTCGCTGCTGGTTGCCGATATGATGCAGCTGCTGCGCAATTTGGTTGACGGTCAGCTTGCCGTTCTCAGAAGGGACAGTCAACAGCTTTCCGCCGATAAAGCCTTCAGCTGCTCCGCCTTCATCAGCATGAATATGAGCACCATCTGTGCAGATGATAGCTTGATGAGAGCGCACCATCGCTTTTAACCCCGTGATGTTGGCCCCCGTGCCGTTGAAAACAAATGCAACTTCACATTCTTCACCGAAATGTTCTTTGAATTTATGGCGGGCTGCTGCCGTATAAGGGTCGTCTCCGTAGGCTGGGACATGTCCGTCATTCACCTGGGAAATTGCTTCCAGAATAGCAGGGTGGATGCCTGAATTATTGTCACTTGCAAACATTTTCTTCGTCATTGCATTCGCCTCCTTTCTACAGTGTAAAACAGATTTTCTGCCTCGGATAGTTATTCTGTAAATTTCAATTTGAAGCATGTAAATATTCAGTTAAATCGTGATGCGAGATTCCTTCTATGGTAGCATGAAGAAAATGGAGACCATGGAAATAGGCATTCATACCACTTGAAGGATGTGTTGAGATGAAATTCGAATCTACTGGAAAAGCGCAGAAATCTGTCAGTTTGACTGTCTACAGGGATGGGTTTGGCGTTGTGAAAGAAGTGCGGGAGCTTTTATCAGAGTCAGCGGTTGAAGAAGTCCAGTTTTCTGATGTTGCCAAGCGAATTGAACCGGATTCCATTGTTGTTCATGGTCTGCAGGTGCTGGAACAAGTATATGATTACGGCCTTGTAGATAGTGGGAAACTGCTGGAATCGTATATCGGGGATGTCGTGACCGTGCGCAATCCGGAGCTGGGAGATGAAACGCAAATCCGGTTATTGAGCACAGTGGCTGGCATCATCGGAGAGCGTGTTGATACCCGTGAAATCCTCTTGAATCCGTCGGGTGAATTGATCCTTCCGCCGCTGCCGGAAGGATTCAGCATAAAGCCGGCGCTTGTCTGGAGAATAATGCCGGAACTATTAAACCACAAAGTGCATGTATCGTATTTAACGGACGGATTGGACTGGGAAGCGATTTATATAATGGAGATTCGAGGAGAGAATTTTAAGCTTGCAGGTTGGATCAATATCGTGAATGAGACAGGGACTGATTTTCGCGATGTACGGCTAAAATTGATTGCGGGCCAAGTAAACCGGCATAGCCCGGCTCATTTATACGAAGAAGCACATATGATGCTTCAAAATAGCCTGCCTGCCCGAGAATCTTTCGAAGAGCGCCGTTTTGCAGACAAGCATGTATATACGCTTGAGAGGGAAGTAGATTTAGTGGATGGGCAATCTAAGAAAATCAGCTTTTTATCTGCGCAAGAGGGCTCTTTCAAGAAAGTCTATAAAGTAGAAAAGACAAGCAAGCATGCGAAAGTCACCATAATGATTGAAAATACTGAAAAAAACGGCCTTGGCGTTCCTTTGCCTAAAGGTATTGCGAAAGTTTATGAGCTTGATAGTGACGGGGAGCTGGAGTTTACCGGGGAAGATGCAATTGGCCATACTCCGGTAAAGGAGAAGTTATCTCTGACCATTGGAGAGGCTTTTGATATTGTCTCGGAGAGTCGGGAAACTGTACGTGAAAAACGTGATGGGATAGAATACGTGACGTATCGTTATGGATTGCGAAACGGTAAGAACGAAAATGTTCGCATCGACATCAGCCACGCCATTTATGAACCATTTTGGAAAATGGAATCGTCATCCCATGATTACGAAGTCAAAAATACTAGTGAAGTAGAATTTAGCGTACGGATTGCTGCCGGTAAGTCGGCCATAGTGGAATTCACTTATAAAGTGGATGACCGCACCAATAAGAAATAAAGGAAAGTGCGGAGAGAAGAGCTCCGCATTTTTTTGTGTATTCAGATGAACAGAAGCTACCGTTTTAAACTGGCCAACTGTTGCTACATCGAAAAAGCCAGCACTTCTTCTTCTCCGTGAAAATACCCGGTTGGAAGAAATCCAAAGTTGATGTAAAGGCTGCGGGCCATATGATTCTCTGGATAGACAGTCAGCCGGACTTCTTTGCATTGTGGGGAGTGAGAGGTAATCCAGCGGATCATTTCCGCTAAAGCAGATTTTCCATATCCTTTTCCTTGATATTTTTCATCAATGATAAAACCGTTGATCCAATACATATCCGTTGTCTCTTTTTCAAAAGCATGCATGATGAACCCCACAATCACTTCTCCGTAATAAATGGCAAATGGAAGATATTCCACATGTTCTCCGTCTGGCTTAATATAAGGCTTGGCTAAAGAAACCGCTACAGGCGGAGTAAATTTAGTTTGTAATCCGCTGACTTTAAGGTTTAGGCATTCTTCCCAATTATCCCTTGTCACTGGCCTCAATTGTATATCCATCCCGTTTGCCTGCCTTTCGTTAATCCGCTTTTATCATCAGTTTAACACTTTCAAGATTAGTAATCAGAAAATTTAAAAAACAACTTGCAAAAGTAAAATATTCATTTATACTATTCATAAGATGATGGTCAGACCATACGACAACGAATACTCGAAAACGCAGTTTGGCCAAAAGGAGGAGTCTTTTCTCACTATCCATCGATTTTAAAAAACAAAAGGGGCGTGAAGAAGAATGAAGCTATTGTCATTTACTACTTCCAAGGGTTTAAGTTACGGGGTTAAAACAGATCAGGGTATTGTGGATGTAAAAGCGACTGCTGAAGCTGCCGGCTTGCCGGTCAGTCAAAACATTCAAGAGTTGATTTCAAAAGGGGAAACAGGGCGCCGGGAACTTGAAGCGGTTCTCTCAGCTGCTGTTGTCATTGTGCCAGAAGGAGAGTTCCGATACGCTCCGGCTGTACAAAATCCAGGGAAGATCATTTGTGTGGGAGCCAATTACAAAGCCCATGCGGAAGAAGCCAATATGGCTGCCCCGGAATATCCGATTTACTTTGCTAAATTTGCGAATAGTTTAGCCGCTCATGAAGAAGAAGTCGTGCTGCCTGAGTTTGTTGACCAAGGCGATTACGAAGTGGAATTGGTCGCCGTCATCGGCGAGCAAGCGCATCAAGTGACACAGGAACAAGCGCTGGCAAAAGTTTATGGCTATGCCACTGGAAATGATTTGTCTGCCCGTAAACAGCAGTTCAGAAGCAATCAATGGATGTTTGGGAAAGCGATTGATGGTTTTGCGCCAATTGGACCTTATCTGGTGACAGCTGAAGAAGTGGCAGACCCTCAAAATCTGACACTTAGCTGCTGGGTGAACGGGGAACTGAGACAGCATGCTAATACAAAAGATATGATTTTCCCTATAGCGGAAATTATCAGTGACTTGTCTCAAATCATGACTCTTGAACCTGGAGATGTAATTTATACAGGTACTCCAGAAGGCGTTATCCTAGGAATGGAAGAACCCGTCTGGTTAAAACCTGGAGATGAAGTTGCTTGTGAAGTGGAAGGCTTGGGGCGCCTTGAGAACCGTCTGGTCGCTGTGAAAAGCAGAGAAGAAAAAGAACAAGCCGTGTCTTTGTGAAATCGGAGAGAGACTTCTCTCTGTGATAAAAATGTAAGCGCTTACCGAATTTATGTTGCTGGTTCCGGTGAAAGAAAAGTTTGTGACTAAATTACAAAGGGGTCCTGTAAATGGAAGGTTCAATTTTGTCACTATTGCCGCCAGTCATTACGATTGCTTTAACAATTATTACAAAAAGAATTTTATTGTCCCTAGGGGTGGGGATCATTTTTGGCGCTCTGCTTGCAAACGGCTGGAATGCTGCAGCGAGTGTGAGCACGATCTTAAGTATTATCGGTACAGTGCTTACCGAAGGCAATATCTTTGTCTTCATCTTAATTGTAGGAGCTATGAGTGCATTGATCTATCTGTCGGGAGGGATTCAGGCTTTTTCTGAATGGGCGGTCACGAAAGTGAGAACACCGTTCCAAGCAAAGCTTGTGACTCTTCTGCTCGGGTTTGTCAGCTTTTTTGATGACGCATTCAGCTGTCTGTTCCGCGGGAGTGTCATTAAACCACTGACTGACCAACATAATATCTCACATTCCAAATTAGCTTACTTACTGCATTCAACTTCAGCTCCAGTCATTATTCTAATGCCGATTTCAGCTTGGGCGGCATTTATCGCAGCGTTAATGGCAACCATTTTTGTGGATAATGGCATTACGCAATACCAGGGTTATGAAGCGTTCTTGTTGACGATTCCGACTAACTATTATGCACTTTCCACCATTTTGCTGGTTTTTGCAGTAGCTTATTTTAACATCAATCTTGGCCAGATGAAGCGTGATGAAAAGCGGGCAAAAGAAGAAGGGATTTTATTTGATACTTCAAGAGGCATCGTGCCTGGACAAAGCGTAGCAGAGCTTCCGACAAAAGAAGGCGGGAACCTCCTTGATTTATTTTTACCGGTAGTCATTCTGGTAGTGCTGACGGTTATCATTGCTGGATGGGGTGGAATTACAAGTGCGGAAGGAGCCCTAACACCATTAAACGTTTTAATGAACGCAGATGTCATTACGGCTCTGGTTTACAGCGGTTTAGTCGCTTGTGCAGTTTCCGTTATACGCCTGCTGCTTAGAAAAACAGCGGGCAAAGAAGTTGCAACAGCCATGTTTATCGGTGCAAAATCAGTATTACCAAGCATCGTCATTTTGTTCATGGCGTTGATGACAGCTCAAGTCATCGGACTGCTGGGAGTAGGGGAATACTTGGCTTCCTTGATCGACGGCAACTTGTCACTCATGTGGCTGCCCGTTATTTTCTTTGTCATTTCGGCATTCATGTCATTTTCAATGGGAAGTACGTTCGGGACTTTCGGTTTGATGCTGCCGATTGGTGCTGAAATTGTGGCAATCGTGGATATTGCTTACTTAATCCCGGTTTTCGGTGCAGTTCTTGCTGGCTGTATTTTCGGGGAACATAGTTCGCCGTTGTCTGATACGACTATCCTTGCAGCCATTGGCGGAGGCGTCCACCCGATTGACCATTTGATGACTCAAATGCCATATGCCATGGTCTCAAGTTTTGTCTCGATTATCGGTTATATAACGCTTGGCTTAACCAAGAACCTCTTTGTCGGCCTTGCTGCTATGCTGATATCTCTGGCGCTCATAGTCTTTGCGTTAGTGAAAGCCCGAGAAAAAGCCGGAACAAGCAGTATGGCGCTAGAAGCGAACAAGCCTTAATATGGTATTATATTCAAAAATGAAAAGGTGAAACCCATGATGGAACCAATCAAGCGTTTAAATGTCGGAGATAATATTGTGAATCAAATCAAAGATCTTTTCTTGGACGGTAAACTAAAGACAGGCGATAAATTGCCGCCCGAGAGAGAATTGATGGAAATGTTTGAAGTGGGCAGAACGTCTTTAAGGGAAGCTTTGGCCGTGCTCGAATCACAAGGGCTGATTGTCCGTTCCCAGAAAGGAACGTTCATTTCCCCTAGCTTTAATGACGTTTATTCAGATTCACTCATTTATCAATTGTATTTTTCGGAAGTGCAATGGGCAGATCTGTTTGAAGCCCGTCGATTTATCGAAAAAGAATTGGCTGGATTGGCTGCCAAACGGGCTACTCCTGAAAACCTAATTGAAATCAAACAAACCATTGGCGACATGGAAAGAGCGATTGAGGAAAATAACGGCACCCAATACGTTTCTTCGAATATGCAATTTCATGAAAAAATTGCTGAGGCTTCTCATAACCGGGTGATGATTGATTTGTACAACTCCATCACGAGCCTCGTATTGCGTGCTCAGACAAAAGCAGCTCTGGTGCCAGGGGTAATGGAAGAATCATTGGATTTTCACCAGAACATCTATGAGGCAATTGCAGCGAAAGACAGTGAAAAAGCATCTGCGTTGATGGAGCAGCATATTGAGAGCGTCCATAAATTCTTTGAAAAATCATAGTTTAGGCAACCCCCGGAGCATCTTGTCTCCAGGGGTTTTTATGGATGTGAGAAAGAGGCTATTTTTAAAAGTTTGCGCCGTTTCCCTCTGTTAGCTATGATTGCCTATAGAAGATCTTTTTTAAAATGAGAAAACCTGCAGTTGATTCCTATCTGTTGAACAAGTGGTTTGCTGAAGAATAAAGAATTGATTCTTTGGCATACGAATTAGAAGAATTACAGTGATCAAAAAGAACTTTTTTAGGAGAGAGTACAATGGAAGTTTTTGAAGAATTTTTATCAGGTATTGACGACCTTCAACACCGGGACCGAATGGAAGAAGTATTTGCCTGGATAATTAAGGAATTCCCGAACTTAACACCAGTGATTAAGTGGAATCAACCTATGTTTACCGACCATGGCACCTATATTATCGGCTTTAGCGTGGCTAAAAAGCATATGTCTGTTGCTCCTGAAAGGGCAGCAATGGATCGTTTTTCTGATGAGATTGTACAGGCAGGCTATGATCACACCAAAGAGTTAATGCGCATTCAGTGGAAGCATCCGATTGATTTTATATTGCTTGAGAAAATGATTGATTTTAATATTTTGGATAAAGCTGACTGTTCAACTTTTTGGCGGTAATGAAATTGCTGGAAACCCAAACCAGGACTTCGAAGAAAATACTCGCTTCGGAGTCCTGGTTGTTTTGAGTATTTTATATTAATCCATGTTGGCCCCACGATTTTTTTGATAAACTAATATATAGAAGAAAACTAATATTTTCCAATAGGAGGAGTGTATACATATGTTTAAGAAAATGGCAGCAGATGCTTTAGGTTTATCGGACGTAGGGAAAATCATCGATCCTCAGGACTACGACAAGACAGATGCAGATGATTATGTGATGCATGAAGATGAAGAGAAGATTTTTTTCTTGATTAAAACAAAAGCAGATGAATATTGCTTTACCAATCTTGCATTGATTCATGTAGATGGCGACAGTGCGATGTCCTCTAAACGCACATTAAAAAGATATCCGTATTCTCAGCATTCTATCTCGGAGGTAGTAATGGAAACGGCGGGTAAAATCGATTTGGATATTGAAATCGGATTTACACTAGGTCAAATCCCTTTTAAAATTGACGTTCAGAAAAACCAGATTGAACGGCTAAAAGATCTTTATAAGTCGCTGTTGCGCATCGCGGAAATGACACATGAAAACGCCATCCTCATTTCTATGGCGAACCAAAGCCTGGATAAAGCAGTAACCGTTTTGCAAAACTCACGGCCGAACGATGTAGCATTAGATGTGCAATACTCGAAATTGACGGATTTCGGATTTACTTGGATGACTTCAGTGCGCAACCAATACCATGTAAAAGATTTCGGGGATGTTTTCGAAAAATACATAAACAATTGAGCTGGTTCAGGTCTTTCTTCTTAGCGGAAGAAGGAATAAAGACTCTTTTTGAATTTTCTGATGCCTAATCTCGCTGACAAAAATACCTTCATGTTAAACTGAATTATAGAAAATTTTTTTAATTAGAGGTAATTTTCTGGTTACATATTACTTACCATAAAGGAGAGATGATCATGGCAATAAAAGTGGCAGCGGTTATTGGCAGCGTAAGACAAGATTCCATGAATTTAAGACTCGTAGAATTTATGAAAAAGCGATATGCAGACCGTCTGGATATCGAACCCGTAACCATCAACAATATTCCATTATTTAATCCGGATGTTGAAGAAAATGTAGCACAGGAAGTTGTGGATTTCAGAAATAAGATAAAACAAGCAGATGCTGTTCTTTTTGCCGTTCCTGAGTACAATTATTCGATTCCCGGGTCATTGAAAAATGCCATTGACTGGCTGTCGCGCGGAGGCTTTGTACTTCGTGAAAAGCCAGCGTTTATCGTCGGTTCTTCCATGGGGGTTCTAGGCAGTGTCCGTGCCCAGATCCATTTGAGGGAAGTGCTGTCAAATCCGTCATTATCACCCTTGCTGCTTCCAGGCAATGAAGTTTACATCGGATCAGTCCATGAGAAATTGAATGAAAACAACGAGATTATCGATTCCGGGACTCTTGGGTTCCTGGACCAGGTTGTTGACAACTTTATTACGTTCTATAACAAAACAATTTAATCTTCAAAGACAAAGAGCCTCAATAACTTTGAGGCTCTTTATTTTGTTCAATTTTCTTAATGCAGGTTTTCAAAAAAAGGATTACAATAAGACTTGCTTGTATCGAAGGATAAAGTCCCACACTGTTGTCTACTCTTATAAGCGACTTTTAGGTGAATTGTATCAGGAGGGAAAAAAATGTTAAAAGATGTCTTTATCAGCTTGTCACAAAACCAATTTTTAACGAGCGCGGCGAAAAAGTATGGCTTGAAATTAGGTGCTCAAACCGTCGTTGCTGGCACCAATATTGAACAAACGATCAACAGCATCCGGGAACTGAATGCTCAAGGAATCAGCTGCACAGTGGATAACCTTGGGGAATTCGTTTTCGAAAAAGAAGAAGCTTTAAAAGCGAAAGAAAGTATTCTTGAAGTCATCGAAAGCATTCATGCCAATGGAGTGGACGCGCACGTTTCTTTGAAACCTACCCAAATCGGTTTGGATATCGATTACGATTTCTGTTATGAAAACTTGAGAGAAATCGTGGCTGCTGCCCATAAATACAATATGCATATCAACATCGACATGGAAGATTACGGCCACGTTCAGCCTTCGTACGATTTGTTGGAAACGCTTTTGAAAGACTACGACAATGTCGGAACAGTTATCCAAGCCTATTTCTACCGGGCAGAAGATGATATCAAAAAACATAAAGATCTGCGTTTGCGTATTGTAAAAGGAGCTTATAAAGAGCCTGCTGAATACGCCTACCAAACGCGTGAAGAAATTGATGCGAACTTCATCCAGTTAATCGAATACCATTTGCTGAATGGGAAATTTACATCAATCGCTACTCATGATCACCATATCATCAACCATGTTATTGATTTTGTAGAAGAAAACAATATTCCACGCGAGAAATTCGAATTCCAGATGCTTTATGGTTTCCGTAAAGATATGCAGTTGGATTTAGCGAGACAAGGATATAACTTCTGCACATACGTTCCTTTTGGGGATGATTGGTATGGTTACTTCATGCGCCGCTTGGCAGAACGTCCACAGAACTTGAATCTTGTGGCAAAACAAGTGTTCAATAAACGCACAAATACCGCGCTTGGCATTTTTGCCGGAGCTTTTGTATTGGGCCGTTTGACTTCCAAAAGCAAAAAAGTGAAATAAGGTCTTCAAAAAGAATGGCTCAGTTGATGAGCCGTTCTTTTTTGTTTCCGCAAGTTTTAATTGGCTGGATTAGCGCAGCCATCATTGAAACGATTGCTGTTTCTTTATGGAATTAATTGAATTCTCTTTTATTTTCCGGTGTCTTGAAATGGCTTTTTGACGTGCTATAATAAGACCATTCTAATAATATTCACTCATATAATAGCGGAAATATGGTCCGCAAGTTTCTACCGGTTTGCCGTAAACAAACTGACTATGAGAAGCAACGAAATGATGGAAAAGTGCCTTTTGTAAAAGGGCATGCTTCTTTTCATTTCCTTTCGAATTTTTAGCTCGAAGGACATTGCTCCGCTCATGGTATGAATGGATGCACGTTCTGAGGGCTATTTTTTATGCCTTCGGCGTGACGAAAGGAGTGCTGACAGCATGAAAAAATTACAGAAAAAGATAGTGGCAGAAGGAAAGGTTTTATCCGATTCGGTATTAAAAGTGGATTCGTTTTTAAACCATCAAATCGACCCGGTGCTCATGCAGGCAATAGGAGAAGAATTTGCTTCCAAGTTCGCGGATGAAGGCATCACTAAAATTCTGACGCTCGAGTCTTCAGGAATCGCACCTGCCATGATGACAGGCCTTGTGTTAGGAGTTCCAGTGGTTTTTGCCAGAAAACGCAAATCACTGACCTTGGTCAATGATCTATATACAGCAAGTGTGCATTCTTTTACTAAAAATGAAACGAACGATATTTCTGTTTCAAAAGATTATATTAACAGCAGCGATGTGGTGTTGATTTTGGATGATTTCCTGGCAAATGGACAAGCAGTCCTTGGCTTGATTGATATTATCGAACAAGCAGATGCAGCGCTTAGCGGAGTTGCCATTGTGATTGAAAAAGGATTTCAGAATGGCGGTAAAATGATCCGGGAGCGAGGCGTTCGAGTAGAATCTTTGGCAATCATCTCTTCTTTAGCCAATGGAAAAGTAGAATTCATTGGGGAGGTAAGTGCGAAATGAAAAGCGCAGCTTTAGGATTGCAGCATTTGCTGGCAATGTATGCAGGGGCAGTATTGGTGCCGTTAATTGTCGGAGGAGCCCTTGGACTTACATCAGAACAATTGACTTACTTAGTAGCTATAGATATTTTGCTTTGCGGTGTCGCCACTATTCTGCAAATTGTTAACACCCGCTTTTTCGGTATCGGCCTTCCTGTTGTATTAGGCTGCACGTTTACAGCAGTTGGACCGATGATTGCTATTGGCGGGGAATACGGAATTTCAGCTATTTACGGTTCTATTCTGGTTTCGGGGTTGATCGTAGTTCTGATCAGCGGATTTTTTGGAAGCCTTGTCCGGTTTTTCCCGCCAGTTGTCACAGGTTCTGTTGTAACAATTATTGGTATCACGCTGATTCCCGTTGCTGTCAATAATATGGGCGGTGGACAAGGGGCGAGCGACTTTGGTTCATTAACCAATATTGGTTTGTCCTTCGGTACCTTGCTGTTCATCATTTTGGTTTATAAATTTGCTACTGGTTTTGTAAAAGCCATTTCTATTTTACTTGGTTTGGCAGCAGGAACAATTGCAGCAACCTTAATGGGAGTTGTCGATTTCACTGCAATCAATGAAGCCTCTTACTTCCACATGGTGGAACCTTTTTACTTCGGTCTGCCAACATTTGAATGGTCTGCCATCATTACAATGACCTTAGTTGCGTTAGTTTCTTTGGTTGAATCGACGGGCACCTATTTTGCACTGAGTGATATCACCGGAAAGAAACTATCGGAGAAAGATTTGTCAAAAGGATATCGGGCCGAAGGGCTTGCCATTATTCTTGGAGGGATTTTCAATTCTTTCCCTTACACAGCTTTCTCTCAGAACGTGGGACTCATTCAAATGTCCGGCGTCAAATCGAGAAAAGTTATTTTAATCACCGGATTGATGCTGATTGCTCTTGGTTTCTTGCCAAAAGTGGCAGCAGCTACGACCATTATTCCAACTGCTGTTCTCGGCGGAGCCATGATTGCCATGTTTGGAATGGTTATATCACAGGGCATTAAAATGCTCAGCAAAGTCATTTCGGAATCACAGGAAAATTCAATGATCATTGCTTGCTCGGTCGGTATCGGCCTTGGCGTTACAGTGGTACCGGAAATTTTTGCCCAACTGCCTGGAAGCCTTCAAATTTTGACAAGCAACGGGATTGTGGCAGGAAGCGTTACGGCAATCGTCCTGAACATCCTCTTCCATATGATTCCTTCTAAAAGAAAAGCGAAAGCTGCGGTCTCAGTGCAAAAAAGCGCTGCTATAAACCACAGTTCCATATGATATATGAAAACGAGCCGCTGCATTAAGCAACGGCTCGTTTTTTGTGGTTCAATTGCTGTTAATGAATAGGAAATCCAGAGCTTTTGCTAAAGTTTCCTGTGCTTCAAGCGTGTCCAAAGCATATTGGAATTCATGCTTTAACTCTTTGTCCGTGCCATTAAAAAATACACTGGTAACCGAAATGCCTGAGGATTGGAGTGCTTCGGCAAATTCAACCGATTGTGATACAAGCGGATCAGCATCTCCAGCCGTGATAAACACCGGCGGATAAGCTGGTGTAATTTGGTTCACAGTTGATAATTGATCAATCGCTTCAAAATTCTCAAAAGGCTCAATTCCGGTATATGTATTTAAAAAACCGTCGATATTGGGGAATTCTGTTGCGCGTACCGTTTTCATATTAAATAATCCGCAAAAAAGGAGGGCTCCTTGAAGTTGCTCTGCTTGAATGGCAGGGAAAATCTTCATTGCTTGGGATAAGTTATTATTCGAAATAACGGCTGCAACTTGGCTTGATATCTGAGCTCCGGCTGAGTCGCCGCCAATAAATACCTTGTCCATATCCCCTCCATATTTCGCGGCGTGCAGTTGCAGGTAATTGAGGGCCTCATTCGCTTGGATGATTGGGCCAGGATACCGCTGTTCGGGTGCCAGTGCATAATCAATGTTCGCTACGACATAACCCGCGTGAGCCAAAGCCATGCCATATTCTTGCCGGCTGTCTTTTGAGCCACCGACATAACCGCCACCGTGAATCCATAAAATAACAGGAAGGTTCTGTCCTCCTGTTTTTGGATAATAAATGTCTAAGAGGCTATCTTTTTTGTTGCTATACACTAGATTTTTGACTACCTGAACTTCTTGATAAATATCTTCAAGATTAAACAAAGTAGCATCAGGAATCTGCTTAGAGGCAGAGGCGTCCAGAGGTGCGGGTATTTGTTCCATTATAATAATCAACGTTAAAACGGCAATAAAAGAACAAAGGACTATCCATTTTTTTTGCACAATAAGTTTCTTGGTGGCTGGCATGGCAAGCATCCTTTAATAAAAAATTTTTGGATAGAACAATAGCTTTATATTATCGAGTGAGAGCGATAAAAAGATAGGTACTAAATACCTATAAGGAGTGAAAACAAGAACATTTTTCTGCATGATGAATGATTTACCGTGCTTGACTAAGGGTATCTAAAGAGTTGAAGCTTTATATAGGGGTGTGAAATAAATGTTCGGTCTCGCTGATTTACTGTCATTAATCATTTCTGCGTTTATAATTTTGCCAGTGGTGGTATTTTTCCGTGAAACTGGTTATTTGCTTGTCAGTGCAATATTCGGTGTTAACAATCCAAGACTTACTATTGGTTCAGGCCCTCGGCTTATTAAAATAGGAATGTTTGATATTCGAAAATATTACCATCTATACAGTTGGTTTTCTTACGATTCTTTAAAAAGGAAAAGCAAGTTTGTTTATGTCTCCATTTATGCCGGACCAATTCTGGTCAACCTTGTGCTGGCATTGGTCATCAACGCCCTTATAGCAAATGGCTATTTCGAAGAATATAAAACGTTTTGGGACCGGTTTGTTTTTTACGCTTTTTATTACGTGTTATTTGATATAGTGCCTATGAAGACAGCGAATGGCATGCCCAATAATGGCCTTATTATTTATGAAATGCTGCGCTATGGCCGGCGCACTGATTACAATCAGGAACCTTTTATTCCATCGACAACAGAGGTAGAAGAAGAATACCAAGAAGAGATGGAGAAAATAGAAGAATTGAAAGAACATCAAAAAGAACAAGTTGAAGAACAAAAAGAACGAGAAAAGGAAGTATTGAAAGAGCAGAAAGAACAGGAAAAAGAAGAAATAAAAGAAAAGCAAAAGGGTAAATAGGAATGGCGCTTACTATCTTTAGTTTGAGATAAGTGAGTGATACTATAAAAGAAGACTACTTGAATTGGAGGAAATGCAGTATGGCGAAAAGTTCAAAAGGAATTCACCATATTACGGCAATTGTAGGGAATCCCCAAGAAAATGTGGATTTCTATGCAGGAATACTGGGGTTGCGGCTTGTAAAAAAGACCATCAACTTTGACGATCCGGGCACATACCACCTCTATTTTGGCAACCAAGCCGGGGAACCGGGGACTATTATTACCTTTTTCCCTTGGGATAATGCTTATAAAGGCAGAATTGGCGATGGCCAAGTTGGTGTAATATCTTATGTTGTACCCGCAGGGGCTTTGCATTTTTGGGAACAGCGATTATCGAAGTTTGGTGTATCTTATGAAAAAACAGAGCGTTTCGGAGAGCAATTTCTAACTTTTGAGGATCCTCATGGTTTGCGGTTGGAACTGGTGGCGAGGGAAGCGGGACAACCGAGTGCCTGGAGTTTTGGTGACATCAGTCCGAATACTGCCATCAAGGGGTTTGGCGGAGCGACTTTGCTTACTTCCTACGCCGAAAAAACAACGGAATTACTGGAAGTAGGCCTGGGTTTGAAAAAAATTGGAGAAGAAGATGATTTGATGCGCTTCCACGCTTCTGCAGATCTTGGAAATGTGATTGATGTAAAACTCACTTCTGTCGGCAGAGGGCAAATGGGAGTTGGCACCGTCCATCATATCGCATGGCGGGCAGAAGATGATGAAGACCAGCTGGACTGGAAGCGGCATATTGAAAATTATGGCCTGCAGGTAACCCCAGTCCAAGACCGCAATTATTTCAATGCGATTTACTTCCGGGAATATGGCGATCTATTATTTGAAATCGCTACAGATCCGCCTGGCTTTGCTATTGACGAAGCACCTGAAGCTCTGGGAGAAGGTTTGATGCTGCCTAAGCAGTACGAGCATTACCGGGCACGGCTGAATGATGATTTGATGCCGATTAACGTCAAAGAATTGGATTGAGATAAAAAAGAAAGAGCGTCGCGAGGAAGTTATTCTTCCTCGCGACGCTCTTTTTATAAGGAACTTACTTAGATACAAGGCTCTTCAAAGCCAGATTGATGTTCTGCGGCCGTTCAGCCAAACGGCGCATGTAATAGCCGTACCAGTCCTGGCCAAATGGAACGTAAGTAGTAAATGCATAACCTTCTTCAGCAAGTTCTTTTTGCATATCAGAACGGAAACCGTAAAGCATCTGGAATTCAAAACGATCACGCGGAATGCTGTTTTCTTTAGCAAACTTCTTCACAGCATTGATAATGTGGTGGTCGTGAGTCGCGATAGAAGTGAATGCGGGCTGCTGCAAACGAAGTTTAATCAACTTCAAGTAGTTCGTGTCGATATCTTGTTTGCTTTGATAGGAAACTTCCGAAATCTCTTTATATGCTCCTTTGACAAGACGCAAGCGTACATTTTTCAAGCTTTCCAAATCTTTTTCAGAACGGTAAAGATAGGATTGAATCACAGTGCCGACATTGTCATAATCTTCTAGAAGCGCATGGAGAATATCAAGTGTCTGTTGCAAATGGTTGTAATCTTCCATGTCGATGTTGATGAAAATTGCGTAATTTGCAGCTGCCGCCACAATTTCCCGCATATTTTCTAAGCAAAATGTATAATCGACATCCAATCCGACTTGTGTCAGTTTGATCGACATGTGGGCTGTTACGCCGTGCTGTTGGATCGCTTCCAATGTTTCCAGGATATTTTCTTTTGCCTCAAGTGCTTCTTCTTTGCTGTAGACAAACTCACCGAGATTATCAATTGTAGCTCCAATGCCATTGGCATTCAATTCTTTCACGGATTTCATCATGCTATTAATATCAGTTCCCGCGACAACTTTACTGGCGCCTAATTTTAAGCCCCATTTTTTTGCCCCGTTATTCAATAATTGATTTTTAGATAAAGCAATAAAAAAATCTCGTGTTAAACTCACTGTTTTTCCTCCTATGCTAATGAAAACGTATTCAAGGCAGCCCTTAAATGATGTGAAAGACGGTATATTTCATCCAGGCTTATTTACTAAGCATAGATTATCAACAAAAAAATCCACTAGAGCAATTAAAAAAAGGAACTTTATTCATTCCTTTTACTCATTATAATCGATAGTTTAAATTCCTCCTAACGTTATATAGCAGGGAAGAAGACAAATAAATTCAAAAATAGAAAAAACTTTAATGAAATTCACGCTTTCGAATAAATTAAATCAATTAACATGGAAGCAGCTGAAATCGCCAGAACGATTTATTCTACTTTAGCGGTCAGGGAGGGGAAAGATAATTCCTGCTGAATGAGGTTTTCTTTATTGGCTTGCTTTTCATATAAAGGGAATATTAGCGGGGGGAACAGCGGATGTAAGCAGGATGACCACTTAAAACGTCCCGTGTATTGGATTCGGTTTTAGAAATAATGCGCCTTAATCTAAATTCTCTGCTTTGAAATTCAAAAGGAATGGCAAAGAGCGCCATTCCTTTTGAGTTCTCTAATGATTGTAAGGGCTAACCGAGCCGCCTTCGCTTTTCTAGTGTCCAGCTGCAAGAGCCAGCTTCTCGGGTCATAAGCCACTCCGGCTGTGCGGCAAAAAACGCCGCTTCACCGGATCGTCTTATACCTGTCGAAGCTAAATGGCTCTTTCCGCTTTTCAAGGTTGAGGGGCGTGGATTTCCCATGATAGTTTTAAGGCGTCTGACAGGTATTCCGCTGCTTCTTCTGCTTCAAAATGATCTATTTGAAATTTTGAATGGTTGAGTGAGTAGATAGATTGCCGTTCCAGAAAAAGCTCTTTGATGTCTTCGATAGACCTGCCCTGCAGCAATGGCCGGTTGCCGGAAAGAATATGGATTCTTTCTTTCCAAGAATCCCAGGAAATATCCAAGAATAGCACAATGCAGTTTGCCAGGCACATGGCTTGTATTTCTTTTTGTAAGAAAGCGCCGCCTCCGACAGAAATGATATAAAGAGGCTGATGGCTATAATACTCGATTAATTCTTTCTCTTTTTTACGGAAGGCTTTTTCACCGTATGTCTCGAATATTAAAGGAATCGGCATCGAGAATTCTTTTTCAATTTCCGCATCGATATCGACAAAATTCCGATAAAGTTTTTGGGCAAGCAGTTTTCCGACAGTCGTTTTTCCTACTCCCATAAAACCGATACAAACAATGCTTTTTTCACGAATTGATAATCCAAAATTTCTCACTGACAACCACTCGTTTCTTTGTAATTAGTAAATGGAATTGCTGAGTTTACACCCTTTACTTTACACTAGCTTGTATAAAAATTCATTCATTTTTCAAAAAATAAGGAGGAAGTTTATGACTGGTATATATTTGCTCACTGGATCTTACTCATCTTCACATGAACAAGGAATCAAGCTTTGGGAATTCAATCCAGTAAAAGCAACATGTATAGAGAAAACAGGCATTGGAGGCATTGAACGCCCATCATTTATTGCGGCACATCCAAATGGTGTTAATTTTGTCGCCACAAGTGAAGTGGAAGATGGAGAACTGGTGTCTTATCGACTGGATCTTGAAAACAATTTGATAACAGAGATTAATCGTCAATCGGCTAACGGGGCTCATCCGTCACATGTCTGTATTGATGTTTCCGGAAAATGGCTGCTGTCTACCAATTATTCAGGCGGCAATGTCAATGTTTATCCCATTCAGGAGGATGGTTCAATTGGAGAAAGGACAGATTCGATAAAGCATGAAGGCAGTGGAGCCAATGTGGAAAGACAGGATGCTCCCCACCCCCATTCCGTTTTTCAGCAGCCGGGAAGCAATGATTTTTTCGTTTCTGATCTTGGAGCGGATATGATTGCTGTTTATGAATTAGATAGAGAAACGGGCAAGCTGAAATTAAAGAAATCGATTTTAACTACCCCGGGATCGGGACCCCGCCACCTGGCTTTCCATCCGGAAATGACTGTAGTGTACTCTCTTGAAGAACTGAGTTCGACGTTATCGGTCTATGAAATAGGGGGAGAGGATTTCTTGGAATTTGTGCAAGTGGTTGAGCTGATACCGAAGCAGTTTGCCGGCACAAATACGAGTGCGGAAGTGGTTGTGTCTGAAGATGGACAGCATCTTTATGCCTCTAATCGGGGTCATGATAGTATTGCTGTTTTTGCAATTCAAGAAAAAGGCATATTGAAGTTTGAAGATTATGCAACAACAGGAGGAGCAGGACCGCGCCACTTCACACTCTTGCCCGGCAAACAATGGCTGGCAGTTGCAAATGAAAAATCGGATTCTATAAATATGTTGAAAATTGGTGCATCCGGGATTCCAGAAGAGATTATCGAGCCGGTTTCCACCAATGCGCCGGTTTGTATAAAAGTGATTGGCTAAAGAAAAAGCAGGCAGAGAAAATTCTCTGCCTGCTTTTTCTCAGCTTGTTGAGGAAGTTAAAGTTTCTATTAGTGATCCTTCCTTAACCGATATTCCGCCAACCAGCTGCGCTTGCCGCGGGCGAGCGCCAAGCCGCTTCGTCGCTTACGCTCCTGCAGGGTCTCGGCTGTCTCGCTATCCCGCAGGCGTCTCCGCCGGTTGGCTCCATATCTGGAGAGCAGGAACAAACATTAGAGAGCTTTCCGAAACACTCACAGTTTTAGAGAGTCTCTAGAAATGTTAAAAGGAAGCTGCATGCAGCGGAAGGCGGCGACTTCTGCGGGAATAGGGCGAGTCCTGAGACCCCGCAGGGAGCGCCAGCGAGCGAGGAGGCTTAGGCCGCCCCCCGCGAAAAGCGTCCGTCCTGGAGCGGAATGAGAAAAGGCTATCGAGAGTTTCTCGACAGCCTGCTTTTTCTAATCACCAATCTTTGGAGTCTCTTTCCATAATGCCAAGTTCTTTCATCAAATCGATAAAAAAGCTGTCGTTATTGCCTTGCAGCGATTTTTCAGTGCAAGTTGAATGGGGAAGATAGCCAAGTTCTTTGGCATCCATCAAAGTTGCATCTTCCAAGAAATTTGTGGCATCTGCTTCATCAAAGCAAGAAGGTGCGATGTATGTCCGGTAAGTATGTTCAAGCACGATGCGTGTATTCGGAGGGGGTTCATTATCACGCGGCATGAAAATCAATGCCGCAAGTAAGGCTGTTGCAAGTAAGGAAACTGCTATCCAAATTCTTTTATTCATCCTCTACTCCTCCGAAAGCAGGATTTTTGCGTCCGCAATTATATCTTCAGCCGAAAGATTTACGCCATCGTAATCTTTCATCACAACTCCATTTTGATCAACCAGATAAAAATAAGTTCCGTGAATGACCTGATCGGTATTTTCAGGTTTTCTGGCGAGTGTCTGGAAATTTTCCATGGCGAATTTGTCAATGGTTTCAGGGGAATAACCCGTCAGCAAATTCCAGGAAGATAAATCCGCTCCATAATTCTCGGCATAGGATTTTAAGACTTCCGGTTTGTCGACAGTGGGATCAACGCTGAATGAAACAATTTTCACGTCCAGCCCCTGATCTTTAAACTGTTGCTGCAGATCCACCATATTCGATGTCATCGGCAGACAAACGGTGGTGCAGTTCGTAAAGACAAAATCAGCGAGCCATACTTCGCCTTTTAAATCGGCTAATCCAAATTCTTCGTTTTCATGATTTGTAAAAGTAAAATCTTCTATTTCCCAGTTAAGGGGATCTTCAATTGCCTGACCGCATCCGGCAAGCAATAAGCTGAATAGCAAAAGTGACGAAATCCAAAAGGTTTTCCGCAAGATTCCTCTTCCTTTCTGAAATGACCTGCCTTCCCTAAGCCTAGTAGAAAATAAGCCGGCAAACAAGGGCTTGGGTCATCAATTATGTGTAAAAATTGCGAACACCCGTCAAGTTAATACAAGTATTTGTTACTTATCTGATTCAATTTTTAAATATTCCGATTTTTTGCAAGGATTTTTATTGTTTAATGTAGAATAATGGTAATAGGAACAAGAAAATTGCCAGTACTTTTGGAGGTGTTCTTTTTGAGCGATACCTTGGTTTCTTTTACACCTGAAACATTATCGGATTTTCACAATGGAAAGATGATAGATGCCTATTTATATTTCGGCTCGCATATTCATCACAACGAGACTCTCTTTGCAGTTTGGGTACCGGATGTGAAAAGCGTAGCAGTCGTCATTATAGATCCGCAGGAACTGAATGAAGAGCGTCATCAAATGGCTCCACTTTCGCTCGACACAACTATTTGGGAAGTCCGAATACCGGAGAAATTAGCAGGTTTCATTTATGAATATGAAATTGAAACCGCAGATGGGGATGTGATCAGAAAGACAGATCCTTTTGCACGGGCAAATGAAAAAAGGCCGCAGCACCGGTCAATTGTGTCTGCTAAGTCAAAGCATGTATGGTCAAAGGCTGCGCTATACCAAAAGAAGAATATCGTGAAAAATCATTTTGAAAAACCGATGGCTATTTACGAAGTACATATCGGAACATGGAAGCGGAACAAAGAAGGTGGTTTTCTAACTTACCGTGAGTTGGCTGCGGAATTGATTCCTTATGTAAAAAAGCAGGGGTTTACTCATATTGAACTCTTGCCGATTACCGAGCATCCACTGGACGAATCATGGGGATACCAAACGACCGGCTTTTTTGCGCCAACCAGCCGTTATGGAACAGCGGATGACTTAAAATATTTTATCGCCAAATGTGCTGAAAACGGCATTGGATTGATTTCCGATTGGGTGCCCGGACATTTCTGTGTTGATACTCATGCCTTGGCTTCGTTTAATGGTACAGATCTTTACGAAGAAAAACGGCCGGAGCGCAGGAGTAATCCCGATTGGGGCACATTGAATTTTGATGTCCAAAAAGGTGAAGTCGTCAGTTTCATTTTATCGAGTGCGCATTATTGGTTTGAAGAGTATAAATTTGATGGCTGCCGGATGGATGCACTCGTAAATCTGCTGTTCATCCCGAACCGGCCGGAAAGGCCGCATAACGAAGAAGGGGCAGCATTTTTGCGGATTCTGACGACAAGCTTAAAACTCCACTATCCAGAGGCTATTTTGATTGCGGAAGATGCCTGGCATTACCCTAAAGTGACGGGAGAAGTGGAAGAAGGGGGCATCGGATTCCACTATAAATGGAACTTTGGCATGGTGCACGATGCTCAAACGTATATGAAAACTCTGCCTTCTGAACGTTCCGGAGTTCATCGGAAAATCACTTTTTCGATGGCGTATTACCATGAAGAGCGGTATATTTCTACGTTTTCCCATGATGAACTGATTCCCGAAAAAGGGTCGTTATTAGGAAAAATGCCTGGAACATTAGAAGAAAAATTTCATCAGCTAAGGCTATTGCTGGGTCTCTGGATTGCTCATCCGGGGAAAAAACTGTTGTTTATGGGCCAGGAATTTGGCCATTTTGAGCCTTGGGATTTCCGTCCGCAGTTGGACTGGCATTTATTCGATTTAAAGGTTCACAGACAAATGGCGCTGTTTACCAAAGAGCTGCTTACTTTTTATAGAAAGGAAAAAGCGTTTTTTGAGTTGGACTATGAGCTCAAAGGGTTTGAATGGCTGGAAGCTGATAACAGCGAGCAAAGCGTGATTTCTTTTATCAGAAGAGGGCATTCGGCTGAAGATACTTGCATTGTCGTTTGTAATTTCTCTGATCGTAAATATGAAGGATATCAAGTAGGGCTGCCAGCAGCCGGTTTTTACCAGCAAATATTTTCAACTGCAGATGCTGCATACGGAGGGCCGGGGAATGGAAGAGAAACAGAATTTGCGGCACAGGAAGTTTCGTGGAACAAGCAGCGATATTCGATGGAGATAGAATTGCCGGCGTTTACCATGAGCATTTGGAAACAAAAACAGGATGGGAGTGTAGAAGCATGAAAAGAAAAGTAGTTGCAATGCTTTTGGCAGGAGGACAGGGAAGCCGCTTAAAATCGCTGACACATGATATTGCCAAGCCCGCTCTCCCGTTTGGCGGAAAGTACCGGATCATCGACTTTCCTTTGTCGAATTGCGTGAATTCCGGGATTCATACAGTGGGTGTGCTGACGCAGTATCAGCCGCATGTTTTGCATAATTATATCGGGCTCGGAACGCCTTGGGATCTGGACAGACGCTCTGGAGGAGTCACGATGTTGACGCCGTATGCCGGAATGGAAGGCATCAAATGGTATGACGGCACGGCGGACGCCATTTATCAGAATATCAAATACCTGACGGAGCAAGATCCGAAATATGTAATTATTTTATCCGGAGACCATATTTACAAAATGGATTATCAGACCATGCTGGATTTTCATATTGAGCAAAATGCAGGAGCAACGATTTCAGTGATCGAAGTGCCATGGAAAGATGCCAGCCGCTTTGGAATTATGAACACAGACGAGAACATGCAAATAAAAGAGTTTGTGGAAAAACCGGCAGAACCGGAAAGCAATCTGGCGTCAATGGGTGTTTACATTTTTGATTGGGATAAGTTGGAGAAGTATTTATTGATGGATAACAACAATGAAAATTCATCGCATGACTTCGGAAAAGACATTATTCCTTTGATGCTTGAGCAGGGTGAAAAAATGGTGGCTTATCCGTACAAAGGTTATTGGAAAGACGTAGGGACTGTAGAAAGTTTATGGGAAGCCAACATGGATTTGCTGAATCCCGGTTCTGGACTGAATTTAAACGATCCGGCTTGGCGAATCTTTTCTTCAAATCCCCAGTTGCCTCCTCAAGTAATTGGAGAAACAGGCTACTTGCAGGAAGTATTGGTCAACGAAGGGTGTGTCATTGATGGAAGAGTTGAAAAATCCGTTATCTTCCAGGATGTCGAAGTTAAAGAAGGTGCTTCACTGTACGAGTGCGTAGTGATGAGCTGTGTGGTGGTAGGAAGCGGGGCAAAATTATCGAGAGTCATCATTGAACCGAATCTCGAAATTCCGGAAAATTTCGAGCTGAAAGAACAGAATGACGAAATTGTCTTACTGACTCAAGATATTATAGAAGAGTGGAAAGGAAGCGGTGACCAATGAAATTAGTCGCAGTTATAGATGCTGCTGTTAAGAAGCCGGGCTTGGAGGATTTAACGATGTACCGTTCGACTGCTTCAGTGCCTTTTGCCGGACGCTATCGTTTAATCGACTTTACTTTATCCAATATCGTAAACGCCAATATCAATTCCGTGGGTGTTTTCGCTTCGTATCCATTTGTTTCTTTGCTGGATCATATCGGTGTAGGGAAAAGCTGGGATCTGGACCGCAGGAAAGATGGGTTATTCTTCCTGCCCGTTTCCCAAAAAGCCGGCGGGCACGTCACCGTAGGGGCATTTGCGGCACTTGAAGAGCATACGGAATTTTTTGAAAAAAGCCGTCAGAAGTATGTAGTCGTGACCACCTGTTCAACGGTATGCCAAATCGATTATGAAGAAATGCTCGATGCACACATGGCTTCCGGCGTTGATATTACGGAAGCAGTCAGTGGAGATGTGGGGCTTAATAGTTATATTTTAGAAAAAAGCCTGCTGATGGAATTGATTCAGACTTACCGGGAAAAACGGGTAATCAGTGTGGAAGATGTGGTTAAGCTGAAAAAAGCTCCTTATACGTACGGAACTTATGAATATACAGGCTATTACGCTGTCATTGACTCCATTGAAAGTTATTTTCAGGCTTCGATGGACTTGTTGGACAGCGACAAAAGAAACGGATTGTTCCTGCCCGGACAGCCAATCTTTACAAAAGTAAAAGATGAACCGCCTACCCGCTATCTGCCAGGTTCACAAGTGAACCGGAGTTTATTAGCTAATGGCAGCACCATCGAAGGCACTGTTGAAAACAGCATCATCAGCCGGGCGGTCGCCATAAAGAAAAATGCCAAACTGGACCATTGTGTTATCATGCAAAAATCGATAATTGAAGAAAATTGCGATTTAACATATGTCGTTGCTGATAAAAACGTTCATATTGAAGAAGGGGTAGTCCTTAAAGGAACACCGGAAAAGCCGGTGGTTCTCCGTAAAGGAGAGAGAGTATCAAAGGAGGAAGTCCGATGAAAATTGTAATGGCTGCAGCGGAATGCGTGCCTTTTGTGAAAACTGGAGGGCTTGCAGACGTGATGGGCGTATTACCAAAAGAGTTAGTGGCGCTTGGCCACGACGTCCTGGTAATTCTTCCTAATTACAGCCTGATTCCCAAAGAATATAAAAATGAGTTTTTGTTAAAGGAAGAAGTCGAAGTCCCCTTTAAAGGGGGAAATACACACTGTAAACTCTATGAATATGAACTGCAGGGCGTGCACTACGTGCTGGTAGAAAATGAAGACTATTTTGCGCGAGATCAGATATACAGCCAGCATGATGACGGTGAACGTTTTGCATTTTTCAACCGGGCTGTTTTAGCCGTAGTGGAATCCCTGAAAGAAGGCGTGGATATTCTACATATACATGACTGGCATACGGCAATGATTCCATTTTTGCTGAAGGAAGATGCGCGCTATGCTTCTTTAAAAGGGAAATTGAAGACGGTGCTAACCATTCACAACCTCCAGTTTCAGGGGTGGTTTCCCAAATCGCTTCTGTTGGAAGAGCTTGAAATGAATGAATCTTATCTTAATGGCGATGCCGTGTCTCGGAACGGAAATCTGAATTTCTTGCAGTCGGGCATTTTACACGCAGATAAAGTCACGACCGTCAGTCCGGCTTATCGGGACGAAATCTTAACCGAACAATATGGTGAGAAGCTGGATTCACTATTGCGTGAAAGAGAGCCGGATTTAATTGGCATTTTGAATGGCTTGGACACAGAGGCCTATAACCCGGCCGCTGATATGGCAATAGAAATGGTATATGATCAGACTTCGATAGAAAATAAGGCGGTAAATAAGAGGGCCGTCCAGTCACGTTTCGGACTGCCGGAGCGTGGAGATGTACCGCTTCTAACAATGATTTCCAGACTGGCGGGCCAAAAAGGAATAGATGTTTTGCAACAAACATTGCCGGGGATACTGAAAACACAAGACGTGCAATTTGTCTTGCTTGGTTCCGGCGAAAGCCAATATGAGCAATTTTTTCGGGAACTTGCCGCAGAATTTCCGAAAAAAGTGGTTGCCCATATCGGTTTTGATGAATCACTTGCCCATTTGCTGTATGCGGGTGCAGATATCTTTTTAATGCCTTCTCATTTCGAACCATGTGGGTTGAGCCAGCTTGTCTCGATGCGATACGGCACTGTACCCGTAGCCAACAAGACTGGAGGCTTGAAGGACACCATAGCGGAATATGATCTGACTTTACGGAGTGGCAATGGGTTTTTAAGTGATTTTTCAAAACAAGAAAGTTTCGCGGAAGCAATGAACCGGGCTTTATCCCTGTACCATCAGCCGGAACACTGGAAAACAATCAAACAAAACGGCATGCAGGGCGATTACTCTTGGTCACGTTCTGCAAAAGAATATGCTAGCGTATATGAGAGACTCGCCGGAAAGTGAAGGTGGCGGATGTTTTATTCAAAAGAGGAATTCAAAGAAAACTTTTCAATGCGCCTGGAACAGCAAGAACAGCCAGTAGCCCTTCAAACCGCCTACTCAATTCTTGCCGGAATGGTGCGGGAATTTGTCAAAAGGGACTGGGATGAAACAAATCATTTTTATCAAAATGAACAGCGGAAACAATTGTACTATTTTTCCATTGAATTTTTAATCGGCCGTATGCTGGGCCAGAATTTGATGAATTTAACGATTTATGAGCTGGTAAACGAAGGACTTGGAGAATTGGGCTATGATTTGGCGGAGCTGGAAGAACAGGAGCCGGAACCGGGCTTAGGCAATGGCGGTCTAGGACGGCTTGCGGCTTGTTTTATGGACTCTCTTGCATCATTGCAGATGCCTGGGCATGGCTGTGGAATCCGTTACAGAGGCGGACTGTTCAGCCAAGTTTTGAAAGATGGTTTCCAGACCGAGCATCCGACAGACTGGATCAATGATTCTGCAGGTTGGGATACGAGACGAGAGGAATTGGCAACCTATATCCCGTTCTTTGGAGAAGTACAGCCTGAGCATGGACAGCGCTTTAAAGCATCACTCACGAATGCCGAGTGGGTCAAAGCTGTGCCATACGATATGCCGATTGTCGGAGCGTACGGGAAAACGGTCAATACATTAAGGCTTTGGCAAGCGGAACTTCCAGAACAGCATTTGCTTCCGAAGGCTGACGTAGAAACCTATAAGCAACATGTAGAAGCTATATCTGATCGCCTGTATCCTGATGATTCGACTGAAGAAGGGAAAATTCTCCGGCTGAAGCAGCAATATTTTTTGTGCAGTGCTTCCCTTCAGACGATATTAAAAAACCGTGATTTTCCAGTTTCCGCCTTGCCGAAGCATGTAGCCATCCAGATCAACGATACCCACCCGGCTTTGGCCATTCCTGAACTCATGCGTCTTTTGCTCGATGGCGAAGGGTTATCCTGGGAAGAAGCGTGGGGTATCACCACTCATACGATTTCATACACAAACCATACAATTCTGGAAGAAGCGATGGAAAAGTGGGACAGCAGCATGCTTGAACAGTTGCTCCCTCGTATTTATATGATCATTCAGGAGATTGACCGTCGCTTCAAGGAAAAATGCCATCAGGAAAATTTAGATTCAGAAGCGAAGAAGAAACTTTCCATCATTGACGACGGGATAGTCAAAATGGCGACACTTGCTGTAGTGGGCAGTTACAAAGTTAACGGAGTCGCAAAATTGCATACGGAAATTCTGAAAATGCGGGAGATGAAAGAACTGAATGAGCATTTTCCGCATAAATTTCACAACAAAACCAACGGCATTACTCACAGGCGCTGGCTGATGAAAGCAAACCCCGAACTTTCAAGCCTGATTACTTCAGTTATCGGAAATGAGTGGACAAAGGATCCGGTGAAATTGCATCAATTGAATGAATTTGTGCAGGATCCGGTTTTTCTCGGGGATTTCAAATCTGTGAAACAACAAAAAAAGAACCAGCTCACCGAATATCTAGAGAAAAACCAAACAATAAAAATTGATCCGGAATCCATTTTTGACATGCACATCAAAAGATTTCATGGCTATAAACGGCAGCTGATGAATATTTTTCATATCCAAATGCTTTACAATCGGATCAAAGAAGATTCGGCATACCGGCCTTATCCCCGTACATTTTTCTTTGGCGGTAAAGCAGCCAAAAGTTACCGATTTGCCAAAGAAGTCATTAAGCTGATCAATACAGTTGCTGAAAAAATCAATAACGATCCGGTAGCAAGCAAACACCTCCATATTGTATTTGTGGAAGATTATAATGTGAGCCGAGCAGAGAAAATGTTTCCGGCAGCCGACATCAGCGAACAAATCTCGACCGCTTCAAAAGAAGCTTCCGGCACCGGAAATATGAAATTCATGATGAATGGCGCCATTACCTTAGGCACTTTCGACGGAGCCAATATAGAAATCGTCGAACAAATAGGAGATGACAATGCATTTATCTTTGGCGTGACAGCGCAGCAGGTCATGCAGTTTGAAGAAGAAAAAACCTATCATGCGCGGGAAATAATTGAAAAGGATCGGGAAATTGGACAGCTGATCAGCGAGCTATTGAGCGGTAAGCTGTCAAAAGGCCTGGAAAACATCGATTTTATCCGTAGTCAGATTATTGACGAAAACGATCCATATTTTGTGCTAAAAGATCTTCAGCATTATGCCAGAACCCACAGCCGGGTTTTGGCAGTTTATGAAGATACACTTGCCTGGCAGGAAATGTCGGCGGTCAATATCGCCCAGTCCGGAATTTTTTCAAGCGACCGGACCATCCAGCAATATTCGGATGAAGTTTGGGATTTAGAAAAAATATACAGTAGATAAGGATACTGGGAAGGATGGGACTATGGCTGAAGGAAACTTCGATAATACCGATTTGAAAGACTATAAAGCAAGCGGAGCCCTTCAAGGGAAAGTGGCTATTATTACGGGAGGGAACAGCGGAATTGGTCAAGCGGTAGCCTTTGCTTACGCTAAAGAAGGGGCAAAAGTCGTCATTGGATATTTGGATGACGAAGAAGCAACTGCAAAAACGATTGAAACCATTGAAAACTACGGTGGGGAAGCGAAAGCATTAAGTGGTGATCTTGGAAAATCGGAAAACTGCAATCAGCTCGTGCAATTCGCCTTGGATTCTTTTGGCCAAATTGATATCCTGGTCAATAATGCAGGTTATCAATATCCTCAAAGCAATCCTGTAGACATCACGGATGAACATTTATTGAAGACATTCGAAATCAAAGCATTTGCGATGCTTTATCTTGTGCGGGCTGCGCTTCCTCATTTGAAAAAAGGGGCTCGCATTATTAATACTGCCTCTATCAATGCGTACCGCGGGCATTCAGATTTGATTGATTACGCAGGAGCAAATGGGGCTATGGTCTCAATGACGCGCTCACTTGCCCGTCGCCTTGTCCGTGAAGAAATCGCGGTGAATGGCATTGCACCGGGACCGGTTTGGACGCCGTTGATCCCCAAGACTTTCGGCCACTTGGATTCAAACCTGGAAGAAGGGTTCGGAAAAGATGTTCCGGCCGGCCGGCCAGCCCAGCCGTATGAACTTGCAAAAGCTTTTGTCTTTTTGGCGGATCCGCAAAACTCTTATATGACCGGGCAATTCTTGCATATGAATGGCGGAGACTATATGTCTACTTGAATAAACTTGAAAAAGAGGCTGGCCGGGGTTCCCCCGGCCAGCCTCTTTTAATTTTCAAATTATAAGTGGAAGTACGATTATTGTAACGTAGAGAAACCTTCTGGTGATTGAAAGCTTTCTTTATTGGCCTGCCTTTTAATGGCTTCTACTTCTCTGAAAAGAAGGTCGACGTCTGCCTGGACATCTTGGTGCTTCACACGGGCATCTTGTCGGATATCTGTCAGGTTTTCAGCCGTCAGGGCATAATTATGCCGCAGCATATCTTTAAGCTCTTTTTGGCCAGCTTCCAGTTTCTCCAGTTTGCCATTTGTTTCTTCCCGGAATTCACGTAATTCAGTAAGCATCTGCCTCAATAAGTCCTCCATGCAGGCAACCTCCTTTTCTGCAGATTGTTTCCCTCATTTTACCACAGAATAAGCCCATTGGAGAACGGATAGTAGCTGATATGGTAAAATTCACTATAGAAAGAGGCGAGGGAAGATGAAAAAAAGATTTTTGCTGATAGCTAGTTTAGTGCTGGTATTTATGCTGGCGGGATGTCTGCAAACTCCAACACCGCAAGAGGACTCTGCTGAACCCCCGAAAACTGCTGCTTCTGAAAAAAAGCCAGGCGGTTTAACGGTTCATTTTATCGATGTGGGCCAAGCAGATGCGACGCTGCTGCAATTTGAAGAATTTGCGTTATTGATTGATACCGGTGACTGGAATAGCACAGCTGCAGTCGACTATTTAAAAAAACTGGGACTGAAAAAACTGGATATCGTTGTGGGGACCCATCCGGACTCCGACCATATTGGCCAATTAGAGCAAGTCGTCGAGCAGTTTGAAGTGGGTGAAGTATGGATGTCTGGAAATGCCAGTACATCAAATACTTTTATCGATGCGTTAAAGGCAATTGACGAAACGGGAACGGATTATTATGAACCGCGAAGCGGAGAAGTTTTCGATATCGGAAGTTTGCAGGTTGAAGTGCTGTACCCCGAAGAAATCACGGGCAAAGCCAATGAAGAATCCATTTCTCTGAAGCTGACTTACGGTGATGTCCGGTTTGTCTTTACTGGAGACGCTGGAGTAAGGGAGGAGCAGGCGATGATCGACAATGGAGCAGATTTGGACGCGGAAATTCTGCATCTCGGCCATCATGGATCTAATACCTCTACTAGCTTGGAGTTTTTAAAAGCGGTCTCTCCCGAAGTGGCGGTCTACAGCGCTGGGATTGATAATTCCTATGGCCATCCGCACGCGGAAGTGATTGCGGCGACTGAAAATGCCGGAGCCGAAGTATACGGTACCGATGTCCATGGAACGATCGTGCTTGAGACTGATGGCAAGACATATGATATAAATACTGAAAAAGAAGGGACAGCAGTTGAAGGGAAGAATCGCTGCATCGATATCAACAAGGCGTCGTCTGCTGAACTTCAGGAAATCGAAGGAATAGGACCGGCTCTGGCTGATGCCATCATTAAGGAACGGCCTTTTGAAGAGATTGAAGAATTGGATGAAATCAAAGGGATTGGCAAAGGGAAAATTGAAGCGATTGAAGAACAAGGCCTTGCCTGTGTAGGGGAGTGATTGGATGAAAGGGACATTAGACCGGATCGAGGATGGCCAGTTAGCCGTTATTCTGCTGGAAGAAGAACAGCGGGAAATTGTGTTGCCCGTCCAGTATTTGCCGGAAGGCAGCCGAGTGCATTCATGGTTTGAGATAGTGATGGACGGAGAGGAAATCATCTCCATTGCATTGGATGAAGAAACGGCCGAGTCGAAAATGAACGAAGCAGAAGATTTGATGCAGAAACTAAAATCACGGCGCCGGAGCAGCCGTTTTAAACGGGAATAAGGAGAGTTGGGCATAGCCAGCTTGAAGTTGGGCATAAAATCAAAAAGTTGAGCATATACCGCCCAAAGTTGGGCATAAACGTAAAAAATGGCCGGGAGAGAGTCTCCGGCCATTTTTTACGTTCTTTTATGCTTTTTCTATCAATTCCAAATGATAATCAGCTACTTCCCCTTCGTTATACAGGTTGGTCACGGAAGTTGAATAATTGGAAATGGAAGCAGGGAAATCCAGGCCTTTTTCAGGCACGCGGATACGAAAATCCATTTTATACAGGAGCACCGCGATGTCATGATATTCTTTGCTGGTTACTTTAAAGTCAAAAATGATTTTATGCAAATTTCGCTGGGAAGCAGGATCAACCATTGTTTCTTGTGAAAAACTAAAAGCATCGATGACTCTATCGTTGATAAGAATTTGAGTGCTCATATTTTTGATTCGCCTCCGGCTTTGGTTTTGAAGAATTCAATGGCTTTTCCGGCCATTTGCCCTTTTACCATGTCTTCCATAGGCGGGTTGTAAAGGCCCGCCCGGATATTCAAATAATGGCGGTGCATCGGGTTGGATTCGGACAAGGCGCGGGAACCAACAATTTTCATCGCTTTGTCGACAATGCCCATCGCTGCATGGGTCACAGCTATTTTCGCCACATTGAGCGCTTCGTCCATCGCTGCTTTGTCATGCGCATGTTCATAACGTTCGACGGTGCCGTATAACAGATGGCGCGCGGTTGCGAGTTCCAATTCCATTTCCCCGATTATTTGCCGGATATTCGGTGTTTCAGAAATCGGTTTTCCTAGGGATGCTGGAACATAGGAAGTGGCAAACTTGATTGCGTAAGTGCGTGCTGCTGCTGCGATACCGATGTAACAGGCTGGTATATGGAGCAGCCACCCCTTTCCGGCCGCTTGGGCGTCTGAAGGCTTCAGCACATAAGAAACCGGAATGCGCACGTCTTCAAGAACGAGTGTGTGGCTTGCAGTCCCGCGCATCGCCAGCATGTCCCAAGTTTCATCGAAAGAAACGCCTTGTGCTTGGCGCGGAATGATGACCGTAATCACTTCATCGTGTTCTGTAGCAGCTGTTACGAAAATGTAATCGAGGGCGGGAGCCATTGACGTGTAGGTTTTTTCTCCATTGATAATCCATTCATCACCGTCGCGTACAGCCATTGTCCGCGGCAATGCTCCACGAGCCGGGCTGCCTGCATTGCTTTCAGTAGCGGCGGTATTGATCAATGCCCCTTGGGCAATTTCTTTCATCAGCCAATCCGCTGAAACTTGGTGCCAATGCCGGTTTTCGGCATACTCGAGCACAATTCCGACATGCCAGCCAATCGATAAACCGGTTGGGCCGGAAGCTTCGGAAATCGCTTCTTGCACCAGTATGTATTCATATAAGCCAAGCCCTTGCCCACCATATTCAATCGGCAGCGTTAAGGTATGATAGTTGATGTTTTTTAAATCTTGTATGTTTTCATAAGGGAAAGAGCCAAGTGCGTCCAATTCCGGTTCCCGTTGTTGAAAGATTGGCTGCAATTTCCGGATTTGAGCGAGCAGTTTTTGCTGTTCGGTTGTTTTGATAAAAGTGTCCATGAAAATCACTCCTTCCATCATGGTTTAATAAAACCATAACATGAAAAGCCGCCAAAGCGGGAATTGCATGCTTTGACGGCTTTTGCTCAATTATTATTCAGGCTGCTACTTACACCAACAGGTTTTCCGGAATTTCTAATATCCGTCCAGATTAAGGCAGCCACGAGGAAGAACCCGAGGTAACCGACAACCGGATAGAACATATTTACAAGTTCGGTAAAGCCAAGGAAACTTAATACATAGGAAACGACTCCCACGATGATTACGAAAATCTTGAATTTAGGCGTGCCGGATTGGACAAAACGCGCTGAAAACGCATACACCATACCGACTGCTGTATTGAAAATCATGCCAAACAAGATGAAAGACATGAACAATCCCATAATCGGTGAAATGTCGTTAGCAATTTGAAGCATAGGCATTTCTGCGCTTCCGACTTCGTCGACTTTTGCAAAAATAGCCAGATGGCTCAAAATGATCAAAACTCCGAGTCCAAGGCCCCCAAGCAACCCGCCACGCGCAGCAACTTTTTCATCTTTTTCAGTACTGCCCATAACAATGGCCATTGAAGCACCAACTGCAATATTGAAAGATGCATAATTCAGCGCAGACAAGAACCAATTTGGAACTGCTTTCAATTGTTCTTTCGCAATGGGATCTAATACTGAAAACGAAGAATCCATTGTAGATAAGCTGTAAACAGCTAGAATAACAACCGTCAGTACAAGGAAAGGCGTAATACTGCCGATGATGCCAATCACTTTATCGACATTAAGCATGATGGTAAGAACCACTAGAACAATCATGACAGTACTTCCTAGAGCAGCAGGAAGATCGAATTGCTGGGTGAAAATAGAACCAGCCCCTGCCACCATCACCACGCCGACGCCGAATAACGTAAAGATAATGATATAATCGACAATAGTGCCCAGAACTTTTCCGCTAATGCCATAAATAACGTCTTTATGGGAAGTCTTTTGCATTCGGCTTCCGAGACGAGTTAAGCTCATTCCCAAATAGGCAAACATGACGGTCGAGACGAAAGCGGCGAAAATTCCCATGATACCAAAACTTGTAAAATATTGCAGAATTTCTTGGCCGGACGCAAAACCTGCTCCGACGATAATGCCGATGAATGCACTTGCCATTTTTAAACTTTTCATAAATATCCCCCTTGAAGTTATTTACTAATCACAGAAAACTATTGTTTCTATAATTAGAAAATTAACCTTATTCAAATATAACAAAATTTATTGAGTGTGACAATATAGAATAAGGTATAAAATGAAAACGCTTTTATAATGCAATACAACTATAGATATGGAATTGTGATTCCAGAGGATATAGCGGTTTAAGTTAGGTGAAATAAAAATCAAGGCAGTAGTTGCCGAGTTATTTTAATATAACCTTTAATGCCCACAAAAAAACCACCTTTCAAAAAGAAAGGTGGTTTTTTAAGAAACATTAAGCATTTTTATTGGCAATGATAACAAGCTTGCCTTTGTCGAGTTCTTCTTCATACTCTTCGGCTTCTTCTTTGGTTAAGCCAGCCGCTGCCATTTCGGCACGTAATTGATCACCGCGTGATACCGTCATATTTTTCAAGTTATTTAAGAATCCTTGTTCTACCATGCCGACTTTTTCAGTATCTAGAGCATCAGCAATATCCGCTTCTCGGCGTTTATCGTGGGCAAAAACATAAATATCATCGTGTGTAAAGCCCTGGGCTTCTAATTTTTCAATTTCTGCTTTTGCTTGCAATGCATTTTCTACGGTCATTTTAACTGTCAAAATAATCCCTCCAGATTTTTTAGTTAAATTTAATCTCACTACTATACATACCACTAAGGTGCTTGAATTAAACAAGATGAATAGTCTTCAAATCCGTTATACTAAAGAAACAACAGCAAAGGAGCGATTCTTTTGAAAATCACAACAATCGGCATTTGGGGAGGTTATCCGAATAAAAACGAGGCTACTTCTTCTTTCTTGCTTGAACACGACGGGTTCCGCTGCCTTGTAGACTGCGGCAGCGGAGTTTTGGCTGCCGTTCAGAATTATACGGAACTGCGGGATTTGGATGCAGCGGTCATCAGCCATTACCATCCTGACCATATTGCCGATATCGGGGTGCTGCAGCATGCGGCCATGGTTGGAATGCAATTAAAGGAGTGGAAGACGCCATTTCCAATTTATGGCCATGACCGGGACCCAGAAATGTTTCAGAGTTTATCTTATAAAGGTGTGACAGAAGGGCAAGTGATTGACGTTTCCCAAAAGGTGCAGATTGGACCGTGGGAAGTGTCTTTTTGCGAAACAATCCATCCTGTTTATTGTCTAGCACTAAAGTTTTCAGCAGAAGGAAAATCAGTCGTTTTCACAGCAGATACGGAATGGAAAGATGAGTTGGTTGCCTTTTCTAAAGATGCGGATTTGCTGATATCAGAAGCAAATTTATATGAAAAATATGTGGGCATCATCAAAGGGCATCTGAGCGGAAGCCAAGCCGGGCAGCTTGCTGAGCAGGCTGGAGTTAAAGAATTATGGCTGACGCATCTGCCGCAATATGGCGATATCCGAGAGATTCTTGAAGCCGCTCAAACTTCATATACGGGAAAAGTGCAATTTGCGAAGATTGGCTATTCCAGCGAAATTTAAATTAAAGCCGGCAATAGAAATTCTTTCATGTGTTTTCAATGAAAAACCGGGGAACAATTAATTAAAGAAGAGTTTTGAAGGATGTCATGGCTTTAATGTGCTTTCTTCATCTGAAGGGTTTTGGCAGGTGAACGGAGTGCTCCTGCCTGAATTCAATGATTCAGTAAACTTTGGCATTACCGACAAGGCGAGCAGATAGTTTGTATTCAATATATTTTGGTTCTATGGTTAAATAGCAGTTTTAATGGAAAGGAAGTTATTTGATGGACCAAAATATAAATACATTGCCAGTATCTGTTCTGGATTTAGTGGCCATTTCAGAAGGACAAACGGCAAAAAATGCACTTGAAGATATGGTCAGCTTGGCACAGCATGTCGAGAAACTTGGGTATCACCGGTTTTGGCTGTCAGAACACCATAACTCGCCGACACTTGCAAGTTCCGCAACATCGATTTTAATTTCCAAAGTACTGGATCATACAAACTCAATTCAAGTAGGATCCGGAGGAATTATGCTGCCGAACCATACACCGCTTGTTGTGGCGGAACAATTCGGGACATTGGAAACGATGTATCCGAATCGCGTCAATCTAGGCCTTGGCCGCGCGCCGGGGACGGATATGCAAACGGCTCATGCCTTGCGCAGAACCACTCAAGAGACAGCCTATGCCTTTCCGCAGGATGTAGTGGAACTGCAGAATTACTTGAAGCCGATTGAGCACCAAGGCATGGTCCATGCTTATCCTGGAGTTGGAACGGAAGTGCCGATCTTTATTCTTGGCTCCAGTACTTCCAGTGCGCAGCTTGCTGCACGCCTCGGTCTGCCTTATGCTTTTGCAGCCCATTTTGCGCCGCAGCAGCTAAAACAAGCCATTCAGATTTACCGCAGTCAATTCCAGCCTTCTGAATACTTGGCAGAACCTTATGTCATTGTTTGCGTGAATGTGGTAGCGGGAGAAACGAACAAAGAAGCGGAAATACTATCGACTTCCAGCCAATTGTTTTATTTGAATGTGGTGAGAGGTACGAAAAACCTTCTTCAGCCGCCGGTTGATACAATGGACGGCAAATGGAGCCTGTATGAAGAAAACATAGCGCGCAGTATGTCACAATATACATTTATAGGCGACCGCGAGACAATTAGCCGCCAGCTGCGGCCATTTGTTGAAGAGCTGCAAATCAACGAATTGATGGCAGTTTCTTATATTTACGATCAGGAAAAGAGAAAGCGTTCATTTGAATTATTAAAAGAAGCGGTAGATCAACTATAACAATGGAGGCGAATAGGATGAAAATCGGAATTATCGGTGCATCAGGAAAAGCAGGGGGCCTCATTTTAAAAGAGGCGGTTTCAAGAGGACATGAAGTGACAGCAATAGTCAGAGATGCTTCGAAAATGGAAGACGCGGCTATTGCTTATCTGGAAAAAGATGTATTCAGTCTGACAGCTGAAGATTTAAAACAGTTTGACGTGGTCGTGAATGCTTTTGGTGTACCGCCTGAAAAAGCGGAACAGCATGTAGAAGCAGGAAGAAAGTTAATTCAGGCGCTGAAAGACGCACCGGAAACAAGATTAATCGTAGTTGGCGGGGCCGGAAGCTTATTCGTGGATGAAGCGAGAACTACCCGTTTAATTGAAACACCGGAATTCCCGGATGCTTTTAAAGCGATTGCATCAAACCAAGGGCAAAACTTGGCCGATCTGGAAGAGGCTGAAGGAATTCGCTGGACTTTCTTAAGCCCTGCTGCATTTTTTGATGCCGAAGGCAAGCGTACAGGCCATTACCAAATTGGTGAAGACAGCATTATGGTCAACAAAAAAGGCAAAAGCTATGTCAGCTATCCGGACTATGCGATTGCATTAGTGGATGAAATTGAAAATCCTAAACACATAAACAAACGATTTACGGTTGTATCAGAGTCCAACTAAAGAACTTTGAACAAACCGGTTGCTTTAAGGAAGAGAAATTTTCCGGAAGGCAGCCGGTTTTTATGTTGGAGTTTAACGGATGAAGTGAAATGCTGGGAACAACGGAAGCTTATAGTTTTGATATCAGGAGCATTGCAAGGATCAGAAAAGTATCCTGAAATTTTAACAGGAAGGCATGTGATGCAGCCGGTTCTCTTACGGCAGAGCAGTCGCTCTCTGCACGCCTGTCCGTTTCCTTAAAGGGCACCTGGCAAGTTATGTCCGGATAGTTACGCGAGTTGCCAAAAGTTCGCCACTAAATGTTCACGTTCCTTTCTAAAGTAGAATTTGCTTTCCTGTATAATGAAGAGAAACTTCAACATATAAAGGCGGGAAACAAAGCGATGGATTTTTTATATTTTCCTGAAGATAAATCAGAATACATTCCTGGGATTATCTCAGTAGTCATTATTTTTCTCTTATCGATTCTAATCGTATGGCTTTTAGTAAGAGCATCTCGAAAACAAGTGAAACAGCTGGAGGAAAAAGGGTATCCTGTTGTTTATCATAAAAATAGCGACGCTGTCAGTGAACAGGAAAACCAGATTGAATTACCGGAAGAACGCAAAATTTCTGCTGGAAAAAATAATAGTGAACGCGATAAGAAGTCCTGAGTCGATCAGGGCTTCTTTTTAATGGAGAAAAAAGTGGGTATACTGAAATGAAATAGCAGACAGCAGGAATTGGAGCAATGAGATGATGAAAAATTTATTTGGGGGAGTACAATGGGCGGTGTTTCTTTTGGCTTCGTCTATTGCAGCTCCGATCGCCATCGCTAATGTATTTGGAATGGACAGCGGAGATACCGCTTTATTTGTCCAGCGGACGATTTTTATCCTTGGCATTGCTTGTCTGGTACAAGCATGGCTTGGGCACAGAATGCCCATTAATGAAGGACCAGCGGGATTATGGTGGGGGATATTCGTTATTTATGCCGGGCTGGTTGGCGTCATGTACCCTTCCATGGAGACGTCATTGCAAGCGCTGCAAAGCGGATTGCTTTACAGCGGTTTGTTGTTCATCATTTTCGCTTATACCGGAGTGGTAAGGAAGATGAAATCCCTGCTCACGCCAACCATCACATTTGTTTACTTGGTGCTGCTTGTTTTGCAATTGAGCGAATCCATTATAAGCGGTTTGCTTGGCATAGTTGAGGAAGGACAGCCGGTGGATCTGCTAGTTTTGCTTGGAGGCATCGCAGTCGTAGGCATCACATTTTTTCTGATGGGACACAAAATTGCCTGGGTCAACCGCTACTCAATTCTGCTCGCAATTACAGCAGGCTGGCTGATCTTTGGATTGTTAGGTAAAACAAAGGAAATTACTTTTACATCGAATGCGGTAGTGGCGTTTCCAGAAATGCTCGTGTTCGGTCCGCTCATTTGGGACAGCGGCATGTTCGTTACTGCGCTGTTTCTCACCATCCTGCTCATTGCCAATATGATGGCATCCGTACGGGTAATGGAAATGGTGCTGAAAAATACATTTTCCATTGAGCAGGAAGACCGCGTTAAGCAGGCTTCTGTAGCATCCGGCATCAATCATATGCTGGCCGGGGTGTTCTCTGCAATTGGGCCAGTACCAATTTCAGGCGCCGCAGGCTTTGTCAGTGCAACCCGGAACCCTTCCTTAAAGCCGTTTATCATAGGTGGATTGATTGTTGCTTTCATCAGCCTGTTTCCGAATTTGATGACGCTGCTGGCGGCACTTCCGGCACCGGTCGCTTATGCAGTGATTTTTGCCATCTTTACAAAAATGGTGGAAATGGCTTTTGATGAACTGTCAGAAGAAAGTGACAGCCAGCAAGCTTATAAAGTCTCTGCTTTTGGCTTAATGATTGGAGTAGGCTTCATGTTTTTACCGCCGGAAAGTGTAGCCGAGCTGCCAGCGGTAGTTGCCGCCACATTTTCGAACGGACTCATTACAGGGACATTAGCTGCGATTGCTGTAGAACAGTATCTGCTTTGGAGAAAAAGATCGCGCTAAATAAAAAAATGGAGGAGCCCCAGACGGTGCTCCTCCATTTTTTTTATTTTTTTACTTCTTCAATTTCTTCTGTTAAAACAACCAGTTCATCGATCAATTTACCGATATAGGCAATCGTATCGCGCAAAGGCTCTTCGGTGGTGATGTCGACTCCCGCCATTTTTGAAAGTTCGGCTGGCGTTTTTGTGCCTCCGGCTTTCAATACCTCAAGCCACTCGTCAACCGCAGGCTGTCCTTCGTTCAAAATCCGCTTTGAAACTTGTGTGGAAATCGTAAGCCCTGCGCTGTAAGTGTATGGATATAGGCCCATATAGTAATGGGGCTGGCGCATCCAAGTCAGTTCGGCGCCTGGCGTAATTTCCACTGCGTCTCCCCAGAACTCTTCCAGAACACCCCGCTTGATGGCATTCAAGACACCGGCATTGACGCTTTGGCCTGCATCGATGCGTTCATATACTTTCCGCTGATAAGCGGCTTCCAGCAAATGCGTGACAAAGTTATGGTAATACGTTCGGGCTACGATGGATGAAATCACCCAGCGCTTGAATTTCGGATCTTCGGAATTCTGGAGCAGGTGGTTTGCCACCAGCATCTCATTCATCGTCGATGGCGCTTCGATAAAGTAAAGGGAAGGGCGTGCGTTAAATAGATTTTGTTCGCGGTTGGCGTTATAGAAATGCCCGGCATGGCCAAGTTCATGAGCCAATACAAACACTTCATTCATGCGTCCGGTCCAAGAAATCAGGATATACGGGTGGTTGCCGTAGGGGCTTGAACAAAACGCTCCGGTGGACTTCCCGGTGTTTTGAGCAAAATCGATCCAGCGTTCTGAATATGAGCGTTCCACCATTTCCAGGTAATCTTCTCCCATAATGCCAAGTGCTTCGTTAATGTATTTCTTGGATTCATCCACCGTGATTTCCGGTTCATAGGAAGGATCGAGGGAAATTTTCAAATCAGCAAATGTCATTTTCTCAAGGCCATGTGCTTTCTGCAGCAATTTCGCATACTTCCGCATATGTGGAGCCAGTTCTTCCATAATCAAGTCGATTTGGCGGTTGTACAGCGAGCGATCCACTTCCTGATTGAACAATAAATAATCGAAAATCGTTTCATAGCCGCGCAGATCAGAAGTTGTTTTCTCCATCTGCAGCTGCATATCATAAGTCTTCGCTGTCGTATGCTGATACTCTTTTAATTTATTCGAAAAAGCAGTAAAGGCTGTCCGGCGAAGTTCCGCATCAGGTTCCGCTTCCCAATCTCCTTCAAAAGATACATAGCTGAGCGGGTAGCGTTTGCCGTTCACTTCAAAATCTTCAAAAGCCATATCGACCATTTTAGTGGTGTTATACAAACCATAAGGCGCACTGAATGTAGAAGAATAGGCGGCCAATGTTTTTTCCACTTCCGGATGCAGCTGATGAGGTTTTTTGCGGATCAGCTTTTTCAGGTAAACTTCGAAATCAGCTGATTGCTCCATGGCAGCTTTCAGTGTTTCTTCCGGCTGCTCCAAAAGTTCGCTTGTGACAAACGACAAACGGCTGCTGATCTTTGCAGCGACTGAGCTGTATTTGCTGGAACGCATTTGTGCGACGTCGTTTGTCTGGTCAGTACTTAAAGCCAAACTTGCATACGTACTAATGGGAACCAGTTTCTCCAAAAGCGCTAAATAAGCTGTCAGCACTTCAATGACCGACGCTGTATTTTGGATATTTCCTTTATGCTGTTCCTGAAACGCAGCAGATTCCTGCTCCAGGCTGTCCAAAGCTGTATTGAAAGCTTGATCAGATGCAAACAAGCTCTCCAAATTCCACGTCTCTTCTACAGGCACTTCTGAACGCAGCGGTAAACTTTTAGCCATTGTATCTCTCCTTTTTATTACGGTTATCGAACTAATATCCAGTATATAGTTCGGTACAGAAAAAGTAAAAAAAATTAAAAATAAATTTAAAAATTCTTAAAAAACAGGTTTAAGAATAAAAGGATGTGGAATATATATAGTACAAGGCGGAACTAACGTAGGGAAACGCGTATAAACGAAGTAAGTTTATGAACGCATCCAAACGATGAATTGCACAGCCTTGGCGGAAAATTTTGCTTTACTGGCGATAGTTACTCTTGTCAGAGACCGATAGTACCGATGGTTTCTCTCCGAAAGAAGTGTATCAAATCAGTAAAAAAAGTAAGTTTTTTGTGGAAGTGCACCTAAACGTCTAACTGCAGAAACAAAAATTCGCTGAGATGTATATGCGAAGCACCAGCCTTAATGGCAAATGACAGTTAGCGCAACAAATTGCATTGGCGAGAGTTAAAAATTCGTCAGAGCATCAACAAGTTGTAGAAGGAATTGAATAAAAATTTTCCGCGTGCGAAATCCCTCTGTGGTTTATTGAGGGACAGAAAAAGGAAAAGCATGATCTGATGAAAAGGATCATGCTTTTTCCTTTTTATTTTTAAATCGGCTAAGCAGAATTTGAAATCTGAATAATTTTTATATTCATAAAACAATGTGATAAACTAAAAAAAGATGAGTAAAATCAATAAATACATAGAAAAGAGGGACTCAAATGAATGAAGCAATCATGAATGCTATACAAGACGATTATCCGGAAGAATTTGCCTGGTGCTACGGCTGCGGCCGTCTAAACAAAGAAGGGCATCATTTCCGGACAAGGTGGGACGGAGAAAAAACGGTTACGTTATACAAGCCGGATTCTGCCCATAAAGCGATACCGGGATTTGTTTACGGAGGGTTGATTGCTTCCCTGATTGATTGCCATGGAACCGGTTCAGCTGCGCTTGCCTTGCACCGGAAAAATGGTTTTGAACCTGGAAGCGGAGAAGAACCGCCGCGTTTTGTGACCGCTTCTTTACATGTGGATTTTTTAAAACCGACTCCTGAAGGGGTAGTTTTAAAAACAATCGGCACGGTGGAAGAAATACATCCAAAGAAATTTAAAGTGGCGGTACAAGTATTCGCCGATGAAACGCTTTGCGCAACAGGCGAAGTAAAAGCAGTCGTAATGCCGGAATCGTTTTCAAAATAGTGATAAGAAAGTGCATAAAAGATTAATGAGCAGCCGAAAAAAAGCCTATATTACCGTCTTAAGAGAGTGAAATTTTATAACCTAGTTTACTGGTAAGAATACCTGGGTTTATAGTATAATCAAGAAGTTCTTTTGAATAAATTGAAAGTTTCAAGGATTAGAACTTCAAAGATAAAGGGAGCGAATCAAGATGAGATATGGCTTTTGGCTGCCGATTTTCGGTGGATGGCTGCGCAATGTAGAAGATGAGAAGATGCCGGCAACATTTGATTATGCAAAACAAGTGGTGCAGTCAGCTGAAAAGTGGGGGTACGATACCACATTGATCGCTGAACTGAACTTGAATGATATAAAAGGAATGGAAGCCGATTCGCTTGAAGCTTGGTCTACTGCTGCGGCACTCGCTGCTGTAACAGAAAAAATCGAAATCATGACGGCAATTCGCCCCGCCTTCCATAATCCCGCTGTTACTGCAAAAATGGCCGCTAACATTGACCAAATTTCCAATGGCCGCTTTACTCTCAATGTCGTTTCCGCTTGGTGGGCAGAAGAAGCGCGCCAATACGGCGGTGAGTTTACAGAGCATGATGAGCGCTATGACCGGACAGACGAATTCCTGCAGGTCGTCAAAGGCATGTGGTCTGAAAAGGAATTTTCGTTTAAAGGAAAGTATTACGATATCCAGAACGCCCGCTTAGAACCAAAACCGGTCCAAAAGCCCAACCCGATTTTATATGCAGGAGGGGAAAGCCCTCGAGGCAAAAAGTCGATTGTGGAATCGTGTGATGCTTATGTTATGCATGGCGGCACCGTCGAAGAAATCAAAACGAAAATCGAAGACATGAAGAAGCTGCGCAAAGAAGCCGGAAAAGCTCCGCTGCAATCTTTCGGCATGGCCGCTTATATCGTGTGCCGTGATACGGAAGAAGAAGTGAAGGCGGAATATGCCCGCATCGTGGATATGAAAGATGCCAGCGGCTATGTTGGCTACAATGACTTTGTCTCAAAATCGCAATTGGAACAGCAAGTGAAACTGGAGGACTATTCGGTTTCAAATCGCGGGTTGCGCCCGGATTTGATTGGCACGCCAGAGCAGATTGCAGACCGCATTCTTGCTTATGAAGAAGCTGGACTGGATTTATTGCTGCTGCAATTCTCGCCGCAACTGGAAGAGATGGAACGCTTTTCACAAAAAGTGATGCCGCTGGTGGAAGAAAAACGCAAAACCATCGAAACACTTTCCAACTAGGAGGAACCCAAATGACTGAAAAAATATATGTAATTCATGAAAACGAAGAATGGACAACCCACCTTTTCAAACGTCTGGATGAATTGGAATTGCCATATGAAAACTGGTTTATCAACGAAGGGCTTGTTGACTTGAACGAAGCTCCGCCGGAAGGTGTGTTCTATAGCCGAATGAGTGCTTCTTCCCATACCAGAGGTCATCGCTACGCACCGGAACTTGCGGAATCGCTGCTTGTCTGGCTGGAGCATCATGGCCGAAAAGTCTTTAACGGCAGCCGTGCGCTGCGCCTTGAAGTCAGTAAAGTGAACCAGTATATGGCTTTGAATGCTGCAGGCATCCGCACGCCTAAAACGATTGCAGCCAACGGCAAGGAACAAATCGTGAAAGCAGCGGAAAAACTGGATGAATCGTCTTTCATCATCAAACACAATCGCGCTGGAAAAGGGCTGGGCGTGCAATTATTCCATTCCATGGAAGCTTTGCATGAATACTTAAACGGCGGTGGTTTTGAACCATCAATCGATGGCATTACGCTGGTCCAACAGTATATTCAAGCGCCGGAACCGTTTATCACGCGCTGCGAATTTGTCGGCGGAAAATTCGTCTATGCAGTGCAGGTCGATACTTCTGAAGGCTTTGAACTTTGCCCAGCAGATGCTTGCCGCATTGATGACTTGTTCTGCCCGGTCGGTGAACAAGTGGAAGAAAAACCGAAATTCCAAGTGGTTAAAGGATTTGATGATTCGATCATCTTGAAATACGAAGAATTTCTTCGCCAAAACCATATCGCAGTGGCAGGGATTGAATTTATTCGCAATGCGGACGGTGAAGTTTTCACTTATGATGTAAACACGAATACCAATTATAATTCCGATGCCGAAGCGGCTTATGGAACGTATGGCATGCTGGAATTGGCGAAATTCCTAGGCAAACAATTAAAAGGCGCAAAAGTAACTGCATAAAATAATATGGACATCACGAATGATCAGTGATGTCCATTTTTATTGGCGTTTAAGACTGCAAGCTTAAGGGGAAATTTAATGAAAATACTAGTACAAAAGGGAAGAGGAGATGGAGTATGGAAAAAGAGCGGAAAGAAGAGCAATTGAAACCCGAAGAAACCGAAACAGAAGCAACTGAACCCGTTGAAGATGACTCGAAGTTCGATAAAATTTACAGCAATGTAGCGTCCAACCGTTATGAAAACTTGCGCACCAGTTATATTGAAATCAAAGCGAAAGAGCTTCGGAAAAGAAAAAAGTAAAGATGGGTGTCTGTTGCACTCAATCTTTACTTTTTTCAATTTCTTCTGATACCACAAAAGCGAGGTCGTCATTGCCGAACATCTGCAAAATTTCCAGCAAAGTGCCAGTACTAATTTCAATTTCTTCAGGTTCAGCTGCCGCTTCTTCTGCTGCCTTTAAGAGCGCTTCGTTTTTTTCCTGATAGGGATAAGCGCGTGTATAGAGCGAAAGAGGGTCCAATTGGTGGTTGATGCACCAGTGGACGAAAAGCTGGATCATGGTATTCTCATCTTGCTGGTACTTTTTGATAATATATTCATCACGGCTTTCATATTCCATGCGGGCACTTCCTTTACAGGTTTCTTTTCCCGTTATACCACATTGAACGAGACAATTCGAGTGGATGCATGGACTTCTCTTGTTTTTTCCTCTAGAATGAAGCCAGAAGCAATGATAGTATCGGAGGCTAAAAAATGAAATTACTTCAAGTGAGAAAGGGACAGCTTGTTTATTTTAATAATGAACTGCATAAAGTCTACTCAGTGAAGCCGTTAGCAAGGCAATCTGTATTGATGTTCCGGATAAAGGACATGGAGCAAGTCGCAAGCAAAGCGGAAGATATCACTTATTACAAACCAAAGCATCTGGATTCTTTCCTGTTCTTAGGAGCCAGGTACACACTCCGGGGCGATATTCCGGCAGAGCCAGGCGGCTATATCCTTATTGTAAAGCCTGATCCGGATTATATGGATCATTATTCACTGAACGAGTTTGAAAAAGTAGAATCTGTAGAAGGCCGGGATGTCGTGACAACTCGCCAAAACACAGTGAAAGCCAAAGAGTTTTTCGTAATGGTTCCGGGAGAAGAAGAAGGAAGTAATGATATCACTTATCTGGACAAGTCAAAAGTTTCGCCGGCTCAGTTAGAAGAAGATGCCCGGCTGGAAGAGAAGCTGAGAGAAGAAAATGCGATTAAACCTTCTATCGGGGACGTTTACTTGAACTTAGACAATGGTTCGACGGCAATGGTCGTGGCTATTGAACAGGATATGGTGACCTTAGGAACAGGAAACAAATTGACTTTCCATGCTTTATATAAGTCGGATAGCTGGAATTACCTGTATTCCATCCATAATACAGATAGCGAAATTTAATAAACAAAAAAAGTATGGCCGGGACACAGTTCCAGGCCATCCTTTTTGACTTATTCAGGTTTAATAATATGGAATTCCTGCAGCGTAGCGTAGAAGCGGGCACCATGCCCTTCTGCAGCTTCAAGGAAGTAACGTTCCGTAATGACGAAACTGCCGGATTGGCCATTGCTGATGACATATACATGGACGACCGGATCATCCCATTTCTGTCCTCCGTTTGCAATGCCATGAAGCTGATAGCCTTCCACCGGTTCAGTCACTTGTTCGACTTCCCGGAGATCCGGAAACTCTTCTTTTAAACCAGCTTCAATTTGATCAACCAGAGTGTCAGGTTCTATTTCTGGCACTTGTTCGATTGTCATCAACACTTCCGGATATTGGTCAGGGAGCGGTTCTTTTGTAATAATGACATCCGGTTCATCGGCTTCGCCTTTAATCATTTTGTAGCGCTCTTCATCGATGTAAATCACATAGTCTTCATTTTTTCCTTTGTTCAACTGCATTTTCACTTTCTCTTCCATGCCTTCTATATGGATGACCACTTCTTTTTCCGCTTCAAACATTTTCTCAAGCGAGGCTTCTTCTTCTGCCTGGACTTTCTGGTCTACTGCCGGAATTGCCTCTTCGGATTGCTCACTTTCTTTCAGCAGGTTGTCCCAGAAGGTTCCTATGTCGTTTTGAAAATTAAATAGTATCAATAGAATGGCGGCTGCAGCAAACAATAAGAGAACCATAGGTTTTTTCATCGCTATTTGGTCTCCTTTCGTGTATTGCTATGCTATTGATTTCATCAATTTTTATTTAAAGAATAGGGTTTCTAACTTCTAAAGGAGTCAACGCCTTAGTCTGGTCAATGAATATAAAAGCGTCATAGCGGCTGGGAATTCTTGAGGGCACATAATTGCCGCGTGCTTCGTATTTAGGGTTGTAGACCACTCCGATAGCCCGGTGGCCTGTCCATCGATCAAACAATGAAAAGTTGTTGGCATCAAAAATGAGGTATTTATTGTGAGCTCCGGTGCGGTGCAGAATTTCTTCCCAGGAATTGAGGCGGGCAGGCGGAACATCCATCACCTTATAGGGAACACCCCACGCTTCCGATGCGATTACGGTCCCTTCATAAGTGCCAAACCCTACTGCGAAAACATCTTCCGGCCGGTTTTGTTCACGGAGAACCTGCCCGACATTGAGCATGCCGTCATTTCTCATATCCGTTGCCCGGGCATCTCCGATATGCGTATTATGTTCCCAGATAATGATTTTGGCGTCTTTTCCATGGTAATCACGGACTTCATTGATCGCTTCCACCATATGTTCATCGCGGATATTCCAGGAAACTTCACCGCTCTTTACCATTGCCCGGTAATAATCCTCCGCGTTTTTTGTGACCAATGCATTGATTTCCAGATTCAAATCGCTTTCTTGCTTATCCCTATAATGTTCTTCGTTGGCTCGGATGGAAGACAGCAGCTTAGTGACTTCATCGATGCAAACGGTTGAGAAATTAGCAGATGAAATGGCATAGCCTTCCGGTTCACGGTTGAATGGTTCAAAACAGGAAAATGCTTTTTTGGCCAGCTCTAAGTCCCCGCCAGCGGGATTGGTATGGGTCAAGTAATGGACAACTTCGTCCATAGATTCCCATAAGCTGTAAATGTCGATTCCATAAAATCCAGTTTTGTGGGCGCTTTGTGCATTATGCTCCTTTAACCAGTCGATAAAATCGGCGATTTCTTCGTTGGCCCACATCCAGGTCGGCCAGCGGGTAAAAGCCTGCAAGACTTCATGGGGAGTTTTTCCAGTATTCCCATAGCCTTTAATATAGCGGTTTACTTGCTGGGCTGATGGCCAGTCTCCCTCTACGGCGATAATCGAAAAACCTTTTTCCTGGATCAAGCGTTTGGATAGCTCGGCTCGGACCGTATAGAATTCCGACGTCCCGTGGCTTGCTTCACCAAGCATGACAATTTTTGCGTCTCCGATCGCTTCGATAATCGGAGACAAATCTTCATTTGGATCAAAGGGACGAGCGTGTATTTTCACTGCCTCTTCAAGTGACTGTTCCACTTAAAAACCCCCTTTCTCTTCAATTGCTTATTCCTATTGTTCCCGCACTGAGCCGTCTGAAACAGGGCGGCGGGCAAAATAAAAACACCCGCTTTCGCGGATGCTCGAATTATTTTGCCAGGACGTCCTGGAATTCTGAATTTTTTTCAATAACGGCGCTGGTAAACGGGCATTGGGCATCGATGGTTTTGCCTTCTTCACGGGCATACTGGACAACCCGCTCTACCAGTTTTTTTCCTACACCTTGGCCTTCCAGTTGAGGTGAAACTTCGGTATGGTTCACGGTCAATACATCCCCGTTTGCAACATAGGAGATAAACCCAAGTTCCTCTGAGTCTTCCATTACCACGAATCGATCGTTTTCATGTTTGATATCCATGCAGCTGCCTCCTTTGATTTTAAAGTTCCTTTTCTGTATTCCCGTTTTTATACAAGATATTCAATCTGCGGCGGATCAGCAAATGATAAATTGAATTTTCTTGTTAATAAGATCATAATGTGTGCATAAAGCCCTCAATTCAAACAGGAGAATTTCAGGTTTTTGAATGATGAAAGAGGTGGCTTATGAAGAAAATTATTCAAACGGAGCATTTATCAAAACATTATCAAAAAATCAGAGCAGTGGACAATGTTTCTTTGGAAGTAGCCGAAGGGGAAATTTACGGCTTTATCGGGCTGAATGGATCAGGAAAGACGACAACTATCCGAATGCTGCTTGGATTAATCCGGCCGACACATGGGCGCTGTTTTCTCAATGGGCAGCAAGTTAAATTGTCGAATTTCAGTTTGTGGGAAAAAGTGGGATATATGGTGGAAACGCCGTATGCTTATCCAGAACTGACCGTCAAAGAAAATTTGGATATATTTTGCCGGCTTCGCAGGATATCCGACCCTATGGCAATTTTGCGGGTAATGGACCACCTGAAATTAGCGGCATATGCAGACAAGAAAGCAAAACACCTTTCGTTAGGCAATGCCCAGCGTCTCGGAATTGCTAAAGCCCTTTTGCACAATCCCGCTATCTTAATTCTGGATGAGCCGGTCAACGGACTAGATCCGGCAGGCATAGTCGAAGTGCGGGAACTGCTTCAGCATTTAGCCGTGAATGAGAATAAGACGATTTTCATCTCAAGCCATCTGCTTGGTGAAGTGGCAAAAATAGCTACCAAAATCGGTATTATCCATGAAGGCTGCCTGCTTCAGGAAGTGGAATCATCCCGACTAAGCCGGCTTTTGAAACAGCGTCTATTGCTCGACTCCCGGCATAAAAAATTAGCTATATCGGCTTTGTCGGAAGCGGGAACCAACTGCTTCCTGAACGAAGAAGGATTAATCGAAAGCAATGACCAATCCGCTATTCAAAATCCCGACAATATCGCTCGTTTGCTCGTCAATAAAGGATGTCCCCCAACTCGATTAGTGGTGGAGGAAGAGAATCTGGAGTCCTATTTCTTAAGGGCGATTGGCAAAAAAGGAGAGGGAGGCAGTGAATAATTTACTTACAGCATTCTGGATTGAGAATCTGAAGGTACGCAAGTCGAAAATGATTTGGATTACTTTGGCGGCTTTTACTGTTGCTCCTTTAATGGGTGGATTTTTTATGTTCATTTTGAAAAACCCTGAACTTGCGGAACGTTCGGGGTTGGTAGGGGAAAAAGCTCAAATTCTGGGTGAAGCGAATTGGCCGGCTTACTTCAGTATGTTGGCGCAAATCATTGCTGTTGGAGGCATTCTGGTCTTTGGTTTTGTCACCAGTTGGATATTCGGAAGAGAGTATGCAGACCGGACCTTAAAAGATTTATTGGCTCTTCCATACCACCGCTCAATCATTGTAAGTGCGAAATTTTTAGCTGTTTTTATCGCCGCTCTATTATTAAGTGGGCATGTAATAATTCTGGGTATTTTAATCGGCTTTGTTATTGGGCTTCCTGGATGGTCTGCTGATATCCTAGGCAACGGCTTATACGTTCTGCTTATTACCACCCTTCTGACTATAGCGTTAAGTACACCTGCAGCTTTTTTTGCATGCTATGGAAGAGGATATCTGGCTCCACTCGGTTTCGTCATTTTTATGGTGGTGGTGGCTCAAATTATTGCAGCAATCGGCTATGGCCATTATTTTCCTTGGGCTGTGCCGGCTTTGTATAGTGGAGTGGCAGGGGATGAGCCGGTTTTGCCGTTCGGCAGTTTGCTGGTTGTCTTAGGAACGAGTTTGGCGGGCATTGCAGCGACTTTTGGCTGGTGGTTATGGGCGGACCACCAGTAGCGTGGAGGGGGGAAATGGGCAGATGATATATTTGAACAATTTCATGGCCAGTCCGTAAAGAGAAAAGATGTTATAAATGAAATTCAAATTGCTTTTACTTTTATTGATTTCTGCTGTAGTAATTTCCAGTTGTGGAACCGATAAAATAAGCGGATCGACTACGTGATTGAATCACTGTTGTATTTAATGAGGCCAATGATCAGTGGGGAGAGCAACTATCCCAAACGATGGATAACATCAATGAGGAATACGAAAAGATTTCTATTAAATAGAAGAAACATTAAAGCCGCAGCTTTCCTGCGGTTTTTTTATTGTTATTTGCGTTAAAAATTCAACAAGACAAGTATCTGGATAGTTAATGATATAGTCGAAATCTTTAAGCTGTTTCCCAGAGGAAACATTATTTTAGGAGAACTATTTTCATTAACTCGGGAAAGAAGATTGCTGTAGACCCACTCAATAGCCCTCTGGTATGCTGTTTTAGGAATGATGTTGGAGGGATAGCATGTGGAGCAAAAATACCTTGATTTAAAAATGGGTGAGCGGGGAGCCCGTCTAAGCATTATTGTATATCTCTTCTTAGCGGCATTAAAATTAACGGTTGGCCATCTAGCAGGTTCTGAAGCATTGAAAGCAGATGGACTGAACAATACTACTGATATTGTTGCTTCAGTAGCTGTTCTCGTTGGTTTAAAGATTTCCCAGCGCCCTCCGGACAAAGAACATCGTTATGGCCATTGGAAAGCGGAACCCGTTGCTTCTTTAATAGCAGCTTTTGTCATGGTAGCAGTAGGACTTCAAGTGCTGTACGGTGCCACTTTGTCCGCATTTTTCCGACAAGTGGAAGAGCCGGATCCAATTGCAGCCTGGATCGGGCTATTTAGCGCTGTCATTATGTACTTAGTATATAGATATAATAAAAAACTGGCTTTGAAAATCCAAAGCCAATCCGTGATGGCTGCGGCGAAAGATAATTTATCCGATGCATGGGTCAGTATCGGAGCCGTAATCGGGATTCTTGGTTCTCAGCTCGGATTGCCTTGGTTAGATCCAGTCGCGGCTTTGGCCGTAGGAGTGCTGATATGTAAAACCGGCTGGGATATTTTCAGGCAGGCTTCGCATGATTTAACAGACGGATTTGATGAAGACCAGTTGGAAATATATAAAGAAACCGTCTACACGGTATCCGGTGTAAAAGGAATTAAAAGCATAAAAGCACGGAAGTATGGAAACAACCCTGTAGTGGATGTCATCATATTGGTTAATTCCAAATTGGGGATAGGGGCGGCCCACGATATTTCGGAAAATGTAGAAAATGTACTGATGAAGGAACATGATGTCATCGAGGTGCATGTCCATGTTGAGCCAAGCTAATGATTTTTTGAATACAAAGGAAGAGAAGGTGCTCAGTTCAAACCGGCAACCTCTCTTCCTTCTATTTTTTTTATCTTTATGATAGAAGGAGCTGTTCGCAGAGTCCTTTGCAAGTCAAATATAATCTTAATGCAGAATTGCTATGGAAATGAAAGAGATATTAATAATTATTAAGTTAATAGAATGATTATAAATTGTTTGATATTTTATGATAATATAAAAAAAGATTGAATTTTGGCTGAAGGAGTGAAGTTGATGGCGTTATTTTTTACATATGTTATTGCGGGGCTGGCTATTGCAATGCCAGTAGGAGCAATTACAGTAGAAATGACAAAACAAGGCCTGAAAAATGGATTCATGCATGGTTGGGTAGTTGGATTGGGCGGCCTCACTGTTGATTTTGTTTTAATCGTCGCTTTGTACTTTGGATTAGCCTCTCTTCTGCAGCTTCCTTTTATTCAAATACCGATGTGGCTCATCGGCGCTGTGTTTTTATTTTTAATAGGTTGGGGTTCAATTAAAAACGCCGATAGCGACATTGCGTTAGCAGGTGAGAAGTCTGCGAAATCGTTAAGCTCTTCTTATCGCAATGGATTTCTTGTGGCCATATCCCCGGGCAACATCGTATTTTGGTTAAGTGTGTTTGGAGCGGTACTCACTAACTCGTATGATGCAGCAGAGCCAAGCAATTTTATAATGATCGCAACAGGTGTTTTAACAGGCATTTTATTGCACGATATAGGGTTATTGACTATTGTGGCCACTACTAGGAAAGTAATGAGCCGGTCCATGATTAAAGGGTTTTCTGTCATTGCAGGAGCCGTATTGATTGGCTTTTCCGGATATTTTGTTTATCAGTTTCTTACTGCAATAACAGAAGCCTTCTGATGGATATTTACAGATCAATGGGGTATAGCATAGGTTAAGAGGTGAGAAAATGGAAAAACAACAATTAGCTGGAGTGGCAGTGGACCGGATTGAAAAAGTATTTGGTGAACATCCTGAGTACCGGCGGGCTCATGCGAGAGGTGTGATATACGAAGCGGTATTTTCAGCAAATGGCCTTGCAAAAGAGTATACGACAGCTCCACATCTTCAAGGCGGAGAGATAAAAGCCGTTGCACGATTTTCTCATAGTTCGCCGGATCCTACTTGGACAGATATCATGTCGCCAGTAAAAGGGCTCGCCGTGCAATTTCAACTGCCTGAAGGAGAGATAACCAATATTGTAGGCGTCAATTCTCCGATCTTTTTTGCCAAAACACCGGAAGCGTTTACTAAGATTTTGGGTATTGTGACATCGTTCAAAAAAGGAAAGCCGCGTCTTCGTGAATTGGCGAAGCTGCTGATTCAATACCCGGAAAGCCGAGCTGCCATCAAAGTGATTAAGAAAATGCATGCGCCTGCCAGTTTTGCGACAGGCCGCTATCATTCAATCCATGCTTTTTACTTTATTAATCGAGAAGGTAAACGCATTCCGATCAAGTATGAATGGGAACCGGATGCAGGAATGGAAACTTTATCGCCTAAGGATGCTGGCTCATTGCCTTTTGGCTATTATGAATGGGAAATTGAAGACCGCTTGCAGAAAGAACCTGTCAGTTTCCGGTTGAATATCGTGCTGGGAGAAGAAGGCGATCCAACGGATGATCCGACGATCGCCTGGCCAAAAGACCGGCGCAAGGTCACTATCGGCCAATTGACCCTTACTCAGCTGGCAGAGCGTGCCGATTCACTGAAATTTGATCCGACCGTTGTGACAGAAGGAATAGAATGTTCAGAAGACCAAATCCTCAATTTCCGAAGAGCCGCTTATTCCATTTCCCATGAACGGAGAAACAGCGAAAAATAAAAAACGTTGAAGCCGATTAAGGCTTCAGCGTTTTTTCGTTTAATACAGTTTTCCTTGGCGATATAAGACAGTTGTCAGCCTCATGACGGAATGGATAAAGCAATTTTGCCGGAGCGGGAATGGGTCTCCGAAAAACTGCGGCAAAATGATATCCATCGTCGACTTCATTTTTGCCAGAAGCAGGCGGAATACTTCTTCTTCGGTATAGAACTGGGTTTCACGGCCTTGCAGCCATTCCAAGTAAGATACGATAACGCCGCCCGCATTGGCGAGAATATCCGGAACGATAATGACGCCCTGGTCACTCAAGTATTCATCTGCTTCTTGAGTAGTAGGGGCATTCGCGCCTTCCACAATAATGCGTGCATGGATGTCCCGCATATTCCCCTCGTGGATCTGATTTTCCAAAGCGGCGAGAATCAAGACATCAACCGGCAATGTCAGAAGCTCATCCCGGCCTTTAAGGGTTGCGGTTACCCCGGCTTGAGCTATTTGGTCCACTGTAGACGGCAAATCTCCGCGATTCGTGTTAGCAAAGGCAATCAAGGCAGGAATGTCTAAGCCGTCCTCGTTGTAAAGTGTGACATTGCGGTCACTGACTGCGACAACCTGGTTATCAATTTCTGCGCTGCTATAAGCTTCCAATGCTGCAATGGAGCCTACATTACCAAATCCTTGAACCGCCACTTTAAGCTGCCGATTTGCGTGAGCAAGGGCAGTAGCAGCGAAAGGGTTGTCCGATGCTGCCAATTCTTCCGCGTGATCCCTTACGTAGTCGGAAAACAAATAGCGGAAAGTAAAGTAAACTCCCTTGCCGGTGGCTTCTCTTCGCCCTAACGATCCGCCGTTAGCGACACTTTTTCCAGTAAAACTGCCAAGATAAGGAGAACCATGCTTGATTTTCTTGTATTCAGCCATCATCCAGTCCATTTCACGTTCCCCGGAACCTACATCCGGTGCAGGAATATCTTTGTCCGGGCCGATGACATCTGAAAAATACCGGACGTATTTGCGGCAAATCAGATTAAGTTCCTTTTCCGAATAATGCCTCGGATTCAGGATGATGCCGCCTTTGCCTCCACCGAATGGGACATTGTGAAGCGCATTTTTTAAAGTCATCAAAAAAGCCAGATTGACGACTTCTTCTTCGTTTACGCTTTCATGGAACCGGATGCCGCCTTTATAAGGCCCCAGTGCGTCATTATGCTGAACACGGAAAGAAGGAATCCGAACCACACTGCCATCATCCAGCGGAATACGAAGGAATGATTTATGTATTTTGTTCGGAGTCGAAAGGATCGCGCTCATCGAGGTGAAGGCCTGTGTCCGCATTCTGTCTTTGAGTTCCGGCAAGAAAGTTTTGCTGTCGAGTAATGCATTCAACGAGCTCTGGATAATCGCCCGCGTCTGCCCTTCGATTTCTTCTACACCGGTTGGGTTTTCTGTTCCGGGACCAGCTGATTTAATGTTTCCATCCATTTTTCAGACACCTCCAAAATATTTTAATTATTCTCTCTATACCCATCCTGCCAGTATTTATGCACAAAAAAGCCCCTCCGGCAATGAAACCAGAGGGGAATTGCTATTACTTTTTTGCGGGTTTGCTGTGCTTGACTTCTTCATTCAAAGCTTTGAATAAGGAGAAAATCATCAAGATTATCACAAATGAGAAAGGCAGAGCTGCCGCAATTATCGTATTTTGAACAGCAGTTAAACCGCCGACAGACAATAGGATAGCTGCAACAAGAGACTGTGCGATGCCCCAGAGAATTTTAATCTGATTGCTTGGCAAAAGTGAGCCATTTGTCGATTGCATGCCAAGAACAAATGTTGCCGAATCGGCTGACGTGATAAAGAACGTACTAACCAAAAGGATGGCGAAAATTGACATGATAAAGCCGAGCGGCATTTCGCTGAACATCGCAAACAAGGTTTGTTCAGTTGGGAACACAGTCAGATCAACTCCGCTTTTTTGAATATCGATTGCCGTCGTGCCAAAGACAGAGAACCAGAAAGCTCCGAAAATGGTTGGTGTCAATACAACGCCAACCAGGAATTCACGGATGGTCCTTCCTTTGGAAATACGGGCAATGAACATGCTGACAAATGGTGCCCATGAAATCCACCAAGCCCAATAGAAAATAGTCCACATATTCAGCCATGAGCGGTTTTCTGCATCCAGCGGTGCTGATTGGAAACTTAGGCTGATTAAGTTTTGTATATAGTTGCCAAATGTTTCAGTGAACATATTCAAAATCAGCAGAGTTGGTCCAAGAACGATGACCAGTATGAGAAGAATAACAGCGAGTACCATATTGGTGTTGGATAAATACTTGATGCCCTTATTTAAGCCGGACCAAGCTGACATGATAAATAGAACAGTCACTGCCAATATGATGATGAACTGAGCCTGTGGCCCTTGTGGCACGCCGAAAAGATAGGCGAGTCCGCCGTTAATTTGAGCAGCGCCAAAGCCGAGTGAAGTTGCAACACCAAAGACGGTAGCAAAAACAGCAAGCACGTCAACAAGTGTTCCTAAAGGCCCTTCCATTTTCTTACCGAAAATCGGCTTCAGTGTTGATGAAATTAACGCAGGTTCTCCTTTGCGGAACTGGAAAAAGGCTAGTGCCAATGCAACGATTCCGTACATCGCCCAAACATGGATTCCCCAATGATAGTAAGTGCGCTGAAGAGATTCTTTAAAAGCCTCATCGGTTCCAGGTTCAGCGGTGGCAGGCTGCACCGCGAAATGGCTGAGCGGCTCGGAAGCGCCATAAAATACAAGCCCGATTCCCATACCTGCAGAGAACAGCATGGAGACCCAGGAGATTGTCGAGAATTCCGGACGGTCCGTGTCTTTTCCTAGACGAATTTTTCCGTAAGGGCTGATGATGATAACAAAGACTAAAATCAGAATTACTCCCATTAACATCAAGTAATACCAGCCAAAGCTTGTATCGATGAAACTGCGGATGCTGCCAGTCGCTTTTTCAAAGGTTTCAGGTGCTATGACGCCAAAGGCGACAGTCAAAATAACTAAAGCAAACGTGATGTAAAATACTTTCGAAGCTTTCTTCATAATTCCTCCTTCAGGTTTTTATAAGGCATAGTTCATAAGGTTACCGAAAATAATTGTCTGGGTCAACTAATTGCCGGAAAGCGCAGAAGTTCCTGAAAGAAGAGTTTCTTCAGTCCCATTCGTTCATCTGCTCTTCTTCGGTCACTACCCGCAAGTCATCGGCAGTAATTGTCATGACTTCATAGTCATTCTTTTCAGCGTAAAGCTCAGCTTCTTTTTTAGTATATTTAGGAGAGCCGTCCATTTCTTCATCATACACAATCAGAATGCCGTCTGAATTGCGCAAGAAAAACTTGTTTTTCTCGATAAATTGCCACGGCGCTTCGTATGGGCGGTTGGTCAAGCTGCGATGGAAATCTGCATTTTCAAGAATCATCTGGTATTTTTCCTGCTTCGCTTCATTCCATTTCTTTTCCTGGTCAAGAAAAGGCGTGAGTACTGCATATTTTAATTCAGGGAATTCTTCCTGCAAATCCAAAACGACTTCTGCTGCCCATGTTTCTATCCCAAGTTGGCCGCTTATAATGACCCATTCCAAACCTTCATCCAGCAGAACACGCAAGCGATTTTCAAGCGCCTTTTTGATGTATTGGACGCCGGGGTGCTTATCGTCGAAAATTCCAAGTTCATGTTGTTTATATCCGGTAATGACCAAACGTTTCAGCATTAATAATCCTCCTTCCAAGCAGAATGCTTAGCTTATCATTCTACCTCACTCTTTCCTTTATTTGTACCCGTGCTGCACGTCTTTGAAAACTGAAAAGTCTTACTACTCGTGGTGGCTGTGATAAAATGGGGCATTATAAGGAGGGGAACTATATGGTAAACCTAAATGATGTTAAAAGAGCGCGAAATGAGATTGTGGGAATGGTCCACCAAACGCCTGTCTTAACGTCTGGTCTTTTGAATGGACGGACTGGAAACCAAATCTATTTAAAATCGGAGCATCTGCAAAAAACAGGCTCATTCAAAATACGAGGAGCTGCGAATGCCGTGAGGCAAGCTGTCAAAGAAGGGGCGGAATTCATTACAGCGGCTTCTTCCGGAAATCATGGACAAGCAGTGGCTTACATTGCCGATCACCTTGGAGTAACGGCCACCATTGTGGTGCCGGAAGACGCGAACCGGGCAAAAGTGGCGGCGATTGAAGGGTATAACGGAAAAGTTGTTTACTGCGGACTGACTTCGGCTGAACGGATTCCGAAAGCCAAGCAACTGGCAGAAGAAAACAAGGGCGTCTATATTCCACCATATGATCATCCCCATGTAATCGCCGGACAAGGAACGGTTGGCCTCGAACTGCTTGAGCAAGTAGCGGATCTCGATATCATTGTCGTTCCAGTTGGCGGCGGTGGATTAATCAGTGGAATCTTGCTTGCCGTAAAAGGAATTAATCCGGATATCCGGGTCATCGGGGTTGAGCCGGATACCGCCAACGATACATACCTGTCACTGGCGAACAAACACATCACTGCCATTTCCGGAACATCGACAATTGCAGATGGTTTGCGCACTTCACAACCCGGACAGTTGACGTTTCCTATTTTGCAGGAATATCTGGACGATCTGGTGTTAGTCACGGAGGAAGAAATCAGAGAAGCTTTTCAATTCATGCTGGAGCGGACGAAGCAATTGGTTGAACCTTCGGGTGCTGCCGCAGTCGCTGCTGTGCTGGCAGGAAAATTGGGAGTTCACGGCAAAAAAATTGCCATTGTTTTATCTGGAGGCAATGTGGATTTAACTCAAATTCAATCGTTTTTGCCGGAGTGAAAGCGGGGTTTAGTCTTTTCGTGAATGGGGAAACATAAATATTCTTTAAAACCAGGAAGGAGCGGTAACGATGGCAGAGGAAAAACAGCCGCATGAAAAGCTGGCGGATAAGTAATTAAACGTGAAAGCGGCACAAGAAGTCCATTTGCAAGACGATTTTAAAAAGGCCGATAAAGCTGCAGAGCAGCAAGACGACCAGAAAAATGAAGAATCGAAGGATAAATAATGATCGAGAAACCGGGGGATTGGTGAAGAGCCAGTCTATCGGTTATTTTTTATGAACAAAATCATTGTTTCCGCATCTTGCATTCTGAAAATGAAAGCGTTAACATAAGTTTAAGTATTCTGAACATACCAACTGGTTAGTAGTGCATCAGCTAAAGAAATGGATGGGGGAATGATGGAATGAACGTACTGGATCTTTTCAAATTGGAAGGCAAGACTGCAATTGTAACAGGAGGCGGCCGGGGACTGGGAGCACAAATCGCGGAAGGTTTTGCAGAGGCAGGCGCAAATGTAGTCGTATGCTCAAGAAAATTAGACGCTTGCGAAGAAATCAGTGAACAGTTGAAGCGGAAAGGCGTTAAATCTCTTGCGCTTGCCTGTGATGTTACAAATCCCGAAGACGTTAAAAGAGTAGTCCAAAAAACGCTGGAGGAGTTTGGCACAATCGATATTTTAGTCAATAATTCCGGGGCTACATGGGGAGCTCCTGTCCTCGATATGCCGCTGGATGCCTGGCATAAGGTTATGGAAGTCAACGTAACCGGTACATTTCTCATGAGCCGTGAAGTGGGAGAAACTATGATCCGGCAAAAAAGCGGCAAGATCATCAACATTGCGTCTGTAGCCGGCCTTGGTGGAATCGATCCGCGCTTGATGGATACTATTGGCTACAATACCAGCAAAGGAGCTGTCATCACTTTCACAAAGGATTTAGCGGCTAAGTGGGGCCAGTTCAATATAAACGTCAATGCATTAGCACCAGGATTTTTCCCGACAAAAATGTCGAAAGCGCTGATTGAACAAGGCGGCGACCGATTGCTCGATCAGACGCCATTGCGTCGTTTTGGCACGGAAGAAGACCTGAAAGGGGCGGCCTTGTTTTTAGCTTCAAAAGCTTCAGATTATGTAACCGGAGATGTAGTGATTGTGGACGGCGGCATGCATGCTATTTAAAGCAGTGTATTGAGAAACTTCCATAAAAAGCAAGATTAAGAATGGCGGGGAAAAGCATGAAAACAAAAATCAAACAGCAGAGCATACTGCTATTCGAACAAAAAGGCTTTAGTGAGACATCCATTCAGGATATCGTGGATGTTCTCGGAGTGACGAAAGGAACTTTCTACTATTACTTTCCGAGTAAAGAGCAGCTTTTAATGGATATCCATTCAAATTATATCGACGATCTGTTGAGAAGACAGCAAGCAATCCAGGAAACGGAAACGACCAATCGGGAAAAGCTGCAAGCGATTGTGGAGCTACTGATAGGCGACATTCAAGATCATGGACCGAGCGCCCGGGTCTTTTTCAGAGAAATGAGGCATTTGGCTTCCGAAAATGCAGAAAAAGTGAAGAAGAAACGGGAACAATTCCGGCTGAATATTGAAAAGCTGATTTCCCAGGGAATTGAGGAAGGGGAATTTCGGAATGAAATGCCGTCTAATATTGTGGCATTCGCCATTTTGGGAGTCACCAACTGGAGTTACCAATGGTTCAACCCGAACGGCGAAATATCCGCCGAGCGTTTGGCAGAAATTTACAGCGACCTGATATTGAACGGGATTACTTAATTTTAAGGAGGAGAACAGCGGTGAATGATTTGCAAATCCATAAAATAGCGGTAATCGGAGCAGGGCAGATGGGACATCAAATTGCGATGCTATGCGCACTTGGCGGCATTCATACAGCGCTTTTTGATATCGATGAAGAAGCTTTGATAAAAGCTCGGAAAGCATTGGAAATGCTCATGGGCCAGTGGGTGCTGAAACAGAAAATCACGGAACCCGAAAAAGTAGAGGCTTTTAATCGGCTGCAATTTACCAATGACTTGGAAAAAGCGGCTGGCGATGCCGATTACGTGATTGAAGCTGTGACCGAAAAATTAGAGGTGAAGCGTGAGATTTTCAAGCAATTGGATCAGATTGCTCCGAAACATGCCATCCTTGCTTCAAACAGTTCAACAATCGTCAATTCCCTGCTGGCAGAAGTGACAGGTCGCCCTGAGAAAGTCTGCAATATGCATTTCTTTTTTCCACCGCTGGTCATGGATTGTGTTGAAGTGGTCATGAGCGAAAAAACATCCGAAGACACTGCACAAATTTCACTTGAATTATGCAAACGGATCAACCGTACAGGAGTGTTGCTGCGGAAAGAAATTTCAGGATTTGTCGCGAACCGGATTCTCGGAGCGCTTCAAAAAGAAGCAATTCATTTGTACGAAGAAGGCATTGCCGATTTCAAGGAAATTGATTTGATTGTAAAAAAAGCACTTCGGCATCCAATCGGTCCATTTGAATTAATGGATTTGTCCGGTATAGACGTGGTTTATTACGTCATGCAACAGCAATACTCAGAAACCGGAGACCCGGCGGATAAGCCTCCTGCTTTTATCGAAGAGAAAGTAAAGGCTAGGGAACTTGGCCGAAAAACCGGGAAGGGCTTTTATGATTATAAAAAAGATGAGGTGAAAGCGCCATGACACAACTGCTGAATATTGAAAAGGTAGACCATTATGCGGTCATCACGATAAACAATCCGCCTATGAATGTCATCAGCAATGGAGTATTCAAAGAACTGGACAAAGCGTTTCAGGAACTGGGGCAAGATGAAGAAGTCAATGCGGTGATTATTACGGGACAAGGAGAGAAAATTTTTGCGGCTGGTGCGGATATCAAAGAGTTTCCGCAATTGATCGGGAAACAAGGAATTAAGAAGGAATTTCTTGAAACACATGCCGTGTTAAACCGGATTGACCATTTTGAGAAGCCGGTCATTGCCATGCTGAACGGCTTGACGCTCGGCGGCGGCTTTGAAGTGGCGCTATGCTGTGATATACGGATTGCAGAAGAGCATGCGCAAATTGGATTGCCGGAAATCACGCTCGGACTGTTTCCTGGAGGCGGTGGGACCCAGCGCTTGCCGAGGCTTGTCGGAGAAGCGAAAGCAAAAGAACTGATGTTTACGGGAGAAGCGGTTTCTGCTGTGGAAGCGGAGCGTATTGGATTGGTCAATAAAGTGGCCGCCAGTGGGGAAGGGCTGGAAACGGCCCGGAAGATGGCGAATCGCATTGGCCGTTTTTCATTGCCGGCTTTGTCGCGCATCAAAAAAGCGGTTGACCAAGGCCTGGAATTGCCGCTTGACCAAGGGATTGACCTGGAAGCAGAACTTTTTGAAGAAGTCTTCCAGACTGAAGACGTGCAGGAAGGCGTTAAAGCATTTATCGAAAAAAGAAAACCGGCATTTCAAAATAGATAAGGAGTGAAAATCGATGGCACATGACATTACAGTAAAAGTTCGTTTCAGCGAAACGGATGCATTAGGGCATGTCAGCAATATCAGTTATTTCATCTATCTGGAAGAAGCGCGGATCGAGTTTTTTAGAGAATTGGGGCTTGAAATAACAATTGATAAATGGAATATCATCATGATTTCAGCGAATTGCCTGTTTTACAAGCAAGCTTATTTTGACCAGCGCTTGAAAATCACTTCTTTTGTTACGAAAATCGGCAACTCCAGTTTCAAGATCGGCCACCGCATCACGGATGCAACAACTGGCGAATTGATTGCGGAAGGGGATGCCGGAGCGGTTTACTTTGATTTTACTACGCAAAAAAGTGAGCGGCTTCCCGACCATATCCGTGAAAAACTTGAGATGCATCTAAAAGAGGTGTGAAAAATGGCTGGGAGAATACGTGACACGATTCCTGTACGGTCGGGAGAAGAGCTGGACAGCGTCTTGCTCCAGCAGTTTTTGGAAGAGCATATAAAAGAGTTGCCGGATGGGGAACTGAAAATCCGCCAGTTTGGTACAGGCCATTCGAATTTGACTTATGCCCTCTCCATCAATGGATGGCAAGCCGTATTGAGGAGGCCGCCTCTTGGGCCGGTTGCGCCGAAAGCGCATGACATGGAACGGGAATTCAAAATCCTGTCTGCTCTCCATTCGGTTTTCCCGGCAGCGCCGAAACCATTTGTTTTCTCGCGCGATCCAGCAATCGTCGGTAGTCCGTTTTTCATCATGGAAAGGCGTTACGGCGTAGTGATTGATACAGAATTTCCAAAAGGAACAGAACCGTCAGAAGAACTGGGCCGCAAAATTTCAGAACTCATGGTGGATACGCTGGTCAAACTGCATGCCATCGATTATACCCAAACTGCACTGACTGATTTGGCGAAGCCGGAAGGGTTTATGGAACGCCAAGTCAACGGCTGGATAGGGCGCTATGAACGTTCCAAAACCGATGACATCCCCGAAGTGGCAGAATTGTCAGCGTGGATGCTTGGGAACATTCCGGAATCGTCGGAACCGTCCATCATCCATTATGATTTTAAGCTTAACAATGCGATGTTCACAGACGATTTTTCAGAACTTGCCGGCTTGTTCGATTGGGAAATGACGACAGTAGGGGATCCGCTTGCGGATTTAGGAGCGGCGATGAGTTATTGGATTGAAGCCGATGACCCTGAACTCTTGAAAACGGGTTTTGGCAAGGCTCCTGTAACGGTAGGGAAAGGGTTTTATTCGCGTAAAGAGTTTATTGCGCGTTATGCAGAGAAAAGTGGCCGGGATGTCTCAAATATCCATTTCTATTTGACATTCGCATATTTCAAATTGGCAGTCATTTGCCAGCAAATTTATTACCGGTATAAGAAGGGCCAGACATCGGATCCGCGTTTCGCCCATTTTGGCGATTTTGTCAAAAGCCTGATTCAGCATGCACTTGCAACCGCGAAGAAAACGTAAAGGGGATTGGACGGCATGGAGCATAAAACATTGACTCACCGGGGTGGAAGCTTTTTATATGAAGAAACAGATGCGAAGTCGGTTTTTACACCAGAAGATTTCACGGAAGAGCATACGCTGATTGCAAAGACTGCCAAGCGGTTTTTAGAAACTGAAGTGCGTCCCCGTAATGAACAAATCGAGCAGCAGGATTTTGGAGCTGTTAAAGAGCTGCTTGAAAAAGCCGGCGCACTTGGGCTTTTGGCACATAGCATACCGGAACGATATGGAGGCTTGGGTCTCGATAAAATCAGCAAAGGCATTGTCGGGGAAGTCTTGGGGGCAGCTGGGAGCTACAGTGTAGCGCATTCCAATCACACTTGTATTGCCACACTGCCCATTACCTATTTTGGGACAGCGGAGCAAAAAGAAAAATATTTGCCAAAGCTTGCCTCGGGAGAATTCATCGGTGCCTATTGCTTAACCGAACCGAATGCGGGGTCGGATGCCCTGGCGGCAAAGACCACTGCGAAGCTTAACGAAGCTGGGACCCATTACATACTGAATGGCATGAAAATGTTCATCACCAATGCAGCATTTTCCGATACATTCATCGTGTACGCAAAAGTGGATGGCACTGCATTTACAGCATTTATCGTGGAAAAAGATTTTCCAGGATTATCGCTCGGAGCGGAAGAGCAGAAAATGGGCATCAAAGGCTCATCCACCCGGACAGTGATTTTTGACGATTGTGAAGTGCCCGTTGGAAACTTGCTGGGGGAAGTTGGGAAAGGCCATGTCATCGCTTTGAATGTGCTGAATCTCGGGCGCTATAACTTAGGGTCTGCAACGATGGGGGCAGCCAAATACGGCCTAGAGCAAGCGGTCAAATATACGAAAGAGCGCCGCCAGTTCGGCAGAGCCATTGCCGACTTTACAGCGACTCAAGAGAAAATCGCCGATATGGCGCTCCGCATTTATGCAGCTGAATCGCTCCAATACCGGACTGCCGGTTATTTAGAGGAAGCACTTGGCGGGTTGTATGAAGCCGAAGGCGCGGCGCTCGTTGCAAAACGAATGATGGAATATGCCACTGAATGTGCTGTCTGCAAAGTGTATGGTTCCGAGACGCTGGATTATATTGCCGATGAAGCGCTGCAATTGCATGGAGGCTACGGTTTTATCAAGGAGTATAAAATTGAGCAAATGTACCGCGATTCGCGCATCAACCGGATTTTTGAAGGCACCAATGAAGTCAATCGCCTGATCATTCCAGGCAATCTTCTAAAAGCAGCTGTGAAAGGCCAAGCACCGCTTACAGAAGCGGTCAAACAGGCAATGTCAGAACTCAAGTCGCCGAAAGTGGAGTCGATTGGCGTTATTTCCCGGGAAATAGAGGCGGTCCGTGCCATACGGCGAGTGTTCCTGCTGTGCGCAGGAGCTGCCTACGAGACATATGGAAGCGCACTTAGTGAAGAACAGGAAACATTGATGAAACTTGCGGACATTGGCATCACACTGTTTGCAGTAGAATCGGCCGTGCTCAGAACAGTAAAATCCGTTAAAGCACAAGGTGAGGAGTCAGCGGCCTTTAAAATACAGCTGGTGAAATCGCTAGTGGATGATGCGTTATTGGAAGTGGAAATGAATGCCCGAAAATTGCTTCAAGGAACTGTTTCAGAAAAAGGTCTTCACGACAATGTACGGGTGCTTTCGGGTGAACTGAGCCGATTGCAGCGGGCAGGCGGAAAAGCGGCAAAACGAGCCATTGCAGAAAAAATACTGGCTGCAGAACAATATATTTCCTAGGAGGAACATGATGAAGATTATTAAATTTGAACAGTTCGGCGGTCCGGAAGTCTTGCAGTGGACGGAAGCCGACAAGCCGAAGCCGGCAGAAAACGAAGTGCTGATCGAAGTGAAAGCGAGCGGCGTCAACTATGCTGATACTGCAAGGCGTGAAGGGAAATATGTAGTACCGACGAAGCTTCCGTATGTGCCCGGATCAGAAATCGCCGGCGTTATTGTGGAAACCGGAAGCGGCGTAAAAAAATTCCGGAAAGGAGACCGGGTGGTGGCGTTGATCGAATCCGACGGCTACTCCGAATACGCCGCAGCAAATGAACAGGTATTAACACTTATCCCGAACGGAGTGGATGATGAACAAGCGGTCGCTTTGCCGCTTCAAGGCTTGAGCGCTTATCACATCCTGAAAACGATGGGGCGTCTGGAACCGGGGGAAAGTGTCTTGATCCATGCGGCTGCCGGCGGAGTGGGCACGATTGCGGTTCAGCTCGCGAAGCTATTCGGAGCGGGAAAAATCATTGCGACGGCAAGTACCGAGGAAAAGCTTGCCCATGCTAAATCCATGGGAGCGACACATCTAGTGAATTACTCCGAAGACGGCTGGATGGACAAAGTAAAAGAAATCACTGAAGGCAAAGGCGTCGACGTAGCGCTTGAAATGGTCGGCGGTGAAGTATTCAATCAGACAGTAAAATGTCTTGCTCCGTTCGGCCGGCTGGTGATTTTCGGTGCGGCAAGCGGCGAGCAGGCAACGTTCCATCCCGGCCAGTTGATGCGGAAAAATCAGTCCGTTATCGGCTTTTTCCTGCCGCAGATCATGCGCAAACCGGAATTGTTCCAAAGCAGCTTTAAAGAACTGCTTGGCTACATGGCGAACGGCGATTTGAAACTGACAATCGGTGGGACTTATCCGCTTAAAGAAGCAGCAGAAGTACATCGATTATTGCAAGGGCGAAAAACCATCGGCAAACTGGTGTTAAAACCGTAATTTCTGGAAAGAAGGGGTTACATGCTTGACCAATTAGGGATTGAGGCGGTCCGCATCGAATTGCCATTCCGCTTGAACCATGTTAATTGCTTTATGGCAGAAGATGAGACGGGCTGGACGATTATCGATGCTGGATTGAACAATGACTATACGAGAAAGTTATGGGAGCAGTCCATTGGAAAGCGGAATGTGACGAATTTGCTGATCACCCATTACCATCCGGATCATTTCGGATACGCCGGAGGACTTCAGGAAAAGACGGGAGCAAAAGTGTCAATGACGAAGACAGATGCCGATTTGGGTCTGTCTTCTTGGGAGTCTCGTTTTTTAGAGACGATGCCTGAGCATTACAGCATCTCTGGAGTGCCGGATGAAATGTCAGAACAAATGGCGGGCAATACCGCAGGTTTTCAGAAGCTTGTAAATCCGTTGCCGAAAATTGGCCATTATTTCTCGGAAGGCGAAAAAGTCCAGATTGGGCTCTTTGAATACGAAGTAATCTTTGCGCCAGGCCATTCAGACGGCATGGTGTGCTTTTATAATGAAGACAAAAATGTGCTGCTTTCCGCAGATCATATTCTTCCGAAAATCACGCCGAATATTTCTTATTGGTACCATGGAAATAAAAATCCGTTGGCATCTTATTTAGCATCCTTAGACAAAATAAAAAATCTGGATGCCGAATTTGTGATCCCGTCGCATGGCAATCCGTTTTACGGAGCCAATAGCCGTATTGAGGAATTGAAGAGACATCACGGCGAGCGGCTCGAAGAAACGTTCGATGCAATTCAAGCAGCTTCGACAGTCTACGAAACATGTGAACGGCTTTTCAAGCGGCCGTTGACAGTCCATGAAATGCGTTTTGCGGTAGGAGAAACACTGGCTCATTTGGAGTTTCTGCGCCATGCCGGAGAATGTGAAAGGGAAATAGAGAATGGAGTTTGGCGATACAGAAGCTGCTAGCTGAAGCTGTGCAGCCGGAACGATGCCAATATAAAAAGGCGTAACTGTTTAAAAAAGGCTTTCAAAGGAAAAAGCATCCTGAGAACTGTTAAACTGAAGACAGGGTAAGTTGATAACAGAGGAAGGGTGATGTAAGTGAAAGCATTTGTCATAGAATCTGGTGAATTGAAAGTGAAAGACATGAAGGAGCCGGAATTGAAAACCGGCGAAGTGGTGGTTGCGTTAAAAACCGCAGGCATCAACCGGCGCGATTTGGGACTGCCGAAGCGTTATGGCAACCGGCCGGAAGCGCTCATCATCGGCTCTGACGGAGCAGGCATTATTGAAGCCGTAGGAGAAGGAGTCAGTGGACTCTCCGTCGGAGATGAAGTGATCATCAATCCGGCGCTCCGTTGGTATGAGAATAGTGATGCCCCTCCGGCGGAGTTTGATATTCTTGGGATGCCTGACCATGGAACATTTGCTGAAAAGATAGTGTTGCCTGCGGAACAAGTTGAGAAAAAGCCTGGGTATTTATCGTGGGAAGAAGCTGGTTCTTTGGCGCTGGCAGGCTTGACAGGATACCGGGCGTTGTTTACAAAAGGCTCAGTGAAAAAAGGGGATACGCTTTTTATTCCCGGTGCTGGCAGCGGTGTCGCAACGTATTTGATTCAATTTGCTAAAAATGCAGGTGCCCGGGTAATTGTCACTTCAAGAAGCGAGGAAAAAAGAAAACACGCACTTGAAATCGGGGCGGATCTTGCCATTGCGACAGACAGCGATTGGAATCAGGAACTGGCGGATGAAACCATCGATCTCGTGATTGACAGTGTTGGTGCAGCAACATTCAACCGGTCGTTGGATGTCTTGAAAAAAGGCGGCCGCATTGTCATTTTTGGTGCTACAACGGATGACAACGTCGATTTTAATCTTCGCAGTTTCTTTTACGGGCAATACCAATTGTTCGGTTCAACAATGGGCAGCCGCGAAGAACTGCGCGATATGCTTTCTCATATGGAAGAGCACAGCACCCATCCAGTGGTCGACCAGGTTTTTGATCTGGAAAATGCGCAGGAGGCGTTTGACCATTTGAGCCGTGGAAAACAATTCGGCAAAGTCGTTTTGCGCATTAAATAATGTTCAACTTTTGAAACTTTTCAGCCAGTCAACCGTAAATGTATTATTAGAAAAAGACTGGAGATGAATGTAATGGAGAATACCGGTTTGAAAGTACTTGTCCATGCCAGTGCGTTCTTTGCCCCATTTTTGGTGCCGTTTATTGTGTTTCTCATTACCGAAGACCGAGAAGTGAAAAAGTTATCAATCCAAGCTTTGCTGTTTCAAGTTGTGATGAGTGTCTTGTTGTTTATTTCGTTCTTGCTGATGTTTGTTGTCATTGGAATTCCGATGCTAATCATTTTCGGCTTAATGACAGTTATTGTGCCGATTATGGGCATTATCAGAGCATTGAACAATGACAAATTTGATTATCCGATTGTTGGATCTTGGTACCAATAAAAAAAGCCTTTTGAGGGCTTTTTTTATTGGATGAAGTTATGGAGGTTCTTCTAAAAGCGTAATTTAACCTTCACTGGGCGTATTTCAATATTGATGGAGCGTATTTCTCGAGTTATAGAGCGTATTTCAAGAACTACTGAGCGTATTTCCAGAAACAAAGACAAAAACCCGGCCATCCTCACAGATGGCCGGGTTTCTATTATTCGAAAATATAAGCCAAAGCTTTAAGCGCCTGGTCGACAGTTTCAACGGTGGCGCTTGCTTTGTTCGACAGTTCTTTAAGAGGATGATGCAATTTTTCTGGACGAATCAGAATGAGCGGTTTGCCGGACGCAATTGCGCTGCTGGCATCCATTGCTGTGTTCCATTGTTTGTACTGCTCACCGAAAAGGGCAATGACGAGATCCGCTTTGTGCATCAGTACACCGGTCCGGAGATTATTGAAGCTTGATGCGGCTTCGTCTTTGAAAACAGCATTCGGCTGTTGCCCCAAAATTTCCTCGCCAATATTGTCTGAACGCTCATGGTTCTCCATCGGTCCGACAAAATCAATCGGCAACTTTAACGCCAGTGATTTTTTCTTGATTTCTTCACGCCACGAACTATGAATTTCTCCAGCAAGATAAACAGTTAATCGCATGGTGCTACCTCCCAAAATCCATTTCCTTCAGTGTATCATAAGACGGAATTGGGAGGGCATCTATCAGATTATTTGGCGCTCTTTGCGCTCTACCGGAATCAATGAAAGCACATTTTCTATTTTGAACGTGCGTTTTTTGTTCCGGAGAAAGCAATATGCTTGAAACGAGTCGCCGCTTACTTTTAAAATTTTTATGCGGCGTTTGCTGAAGCTTCCATCGTTCGCCATATACATCATATCGATTAGTTGCTGATGCTTAAAAGCTTTAAGAATCTGTGCTTTCATCAATTTTCACTCCCTTAATAGAACGTTTGTTCTTATTATAGTCCTAAAAATTGTAGAAAACAAGCAAATCGTTTTCATGTATAATGGAACGAACATATATTCTTTTCAATGAAGAAAGGGGCATGACCATGAAATTTTTCCATACCGCCGACTGGCATTTAGGCAAACTTGTCCAAGGCGTTTATATGACAGAAGAACAGCGTTTTGTTTTAAAACAGTTTATCGCCGCGATTGAAGAACAGCGGCCAGACGCAGTGATCATTGCGGGAGACTTATATGATCGGGCAGTTCCGCCGACGGAAGCTGTCAATCTGCTGGATGAAGTTCTGGCGAAAATTGTTTTGGAACTGAAGACGCCTGTATTTGCTGTAGCCGGAAACCATGACAGCCCCGGACGTTTGAATTTTGGAAGCCGGGTCATGAAGATGAACGGCATCCATATCGCCGGCCATGTCCAAAAAGAGCACGAACCGATTGTATTGGCCGATGAATTTGGGGAAGTGCATATTCATTTGATTCCCTATGCAGATCCATCTATGGTCCGCCATACGCTTGGTCTTCCGAACATTAAATCACATAACGATGCGGCAGAAGCCATCGTCGAAAATATAAAGCAAAGCCTGAATCCAGAAGCTCGCCATATTGCAGTAGGACATGCATTTGTGACACCTCACGGAGAGCGGCAGGAAAATACCAGTGATTCGGAGCGCCCGTTATCGATTGGTGGAGCGGAACATGTCGATGCCGGCCATTTCACAGAATTCCATTACACGGCGCTCGGACATTTGCACCAAGCGCATCATGTGCTGAATGAAACCATCCGCTATTCAGGCTCGCCATTGAAGTATTCGATTTCAGAAGAGCGGCATCAAAAAGGATTTCTTATCATTGAAATGGATGGCAGCGGCAAAGTCGCCATTGAAAAGCAATTGCTTAATCCGAATCGGGACATGCGAACAGTGGAAGGGTTTATGGAAGACATCCTGCGCCATGAAATCAATGAAGATTATGTATTTGTGAAGCTGCTCGATGAAACGCCGATTTTGTATCCGATGGAAAAGATCCGATCGGTTTATCCGAATGCGATGCACGTCGAACGAAAAAGCTTTGGTCGGACATCTAGCAGAGGCGGTGTGGAATCACGCCGCGAAATGGATCCGATGGTTTTATTCAATGCTTTTTATGAAGAAGTCAAAGGAGAAAAAGCGACGGAAGAAACCGAAGTGATTTTCAAAGAAGTGCTTCAGGAGTTTTTGCGCGAAGAAACTGACGAGAAAGAAGGGGTAAAACAATGAGACCCTTAAAATTGAAATTGACTGCTTTTGGGCCTTATAAGCACACGGAAACAATTGATTTCGCTGATTTAAAAGGCAATCAGCTGTTTGTTATTTCCGGCAGCACAGGTTCAGGGAAAACAACGATTTTTGATGGTATCTGTTTTGCTTTGTACGGCGCTGCCAGCGGCTCAGACCGTGCTGAAACGCGTCATTTAAGAAGTGATTTCGCGGAAGATGGAACGCATACCTGTGTGGAAATGGAATTCGAAATACATAAAAAAACTTACCGGATCCTCCGCCAGATGAGCCATGTCAAAGCAGGAAACAAAAGCGCGACAGGTGAGCGCTATGAATTTTTCGAGGTGACGGAAACCGGGGAAACGCCATGTGTAGAACGGCAGATCGTATCGGAAATCAACCGGAAAGTCGAAGAAATCATTGGGCTGACGCAAAACCAATTTAGTCAAATTGTGATGCTGCCGCAAGGCGAGTTCCGCAAACTGCTGACTTCTGAAACAGATAATAAGGAAGAAATTCTGCGGAAAATCTTTAAAACTGAGCCTTATAAAATGATCACGGAACGATTAAAACAAAAAAGAGATGTGGCGGCTAAAGCTCTTCAACTGGAAGAACAAGTTTTGGCCGGACACATAGGCCGCATCAAAGGACAGTTGACCGAACGCGATTCTGAGCTGTTCGAGCTGTTGAGCCGCGAACATTATAACGTTAATCAAGTGCTGACAGGACTTCAAAGCGAGGCAGCCTTTTATCAGGAAAAGATGCTTCAAGATGAACAATATTATTTAAGCGCCTATAAAAAGCATGATGAGAAATTGAATGCTTTCCATGAAGTGAAAAAATGGAATGACCGCTTTAGTGAGCTGGAAGAAAAAACACAGCGCCTCGAAAAAGCGAATGAACAGTTGCCGGCAATTGCCGACCAAGAACGGCGCCTGCAAAACGCTGAACGGGCGAGTTTTATTGAAGGAATAGAAAACTTATATAAAGAGTTGAAAAAAGAAGCAGCTCAGAAACAACTTTTACTGGAGAATGCGCTGAAAAGTGAACGAATAGCGCAAGAGAACTTAGCGCAAGCAGAAGCTGCTTTTGAAATAGAACAAAAGCGGGAAATCGAACGCCAGCAAGTTCACCAGCAAGTGATCGAGTTAGAAAAATTATTGCCGGCTGTGCAGGAATTGGATGGGAAAAAAGCGCAACTGCAACAGCTTCAACTTGCAGCCCAACAATCTGAAAAGAAACTTCTGGCCATACAAAACCAATGGCATGCTGAAAGAGAGGCTTGCAAGTCACTGTCTGAAAAGATGGCAGCTCTTGATCAAAAGCTGGAAATCTTTGATGACAAGAACATAAGGCTTACTGCCTTGAATGAACAATGCCGTGTACTGAAGGAACTGCTCACCGTTGAGAAGAATTGGCTGCAGCAGCAAGAAGAGCATCAAGGGAAAGAAACTGCGTACCAAGAAGCGGCAACAGAGTATATCCAACTTGAATCCGCCTGGTTTGCCAATCAAGCACAGGTGTTGGCGGCTGCTCTTCATAATGGGGATGCTTGTCCGGTATGCGGCAGCCTCGACCATCCAGACAAGGCCGGCGGCGTCCATCACATAGCAGTTTCAAAAGAAGAACTGGACCGCGCAAAAGCCGCAAAGGATGTAGTGGACGGCAAATACCGGGATGCCTTGGCGAAATTGAATGCTTTGGCTGAGCAGCTTGAACAGAAAAAAGAAGAAGCGAAAAAAATTGGTTTAGATCCGGTTATGGCAAACAGTGATTATCCAAAAATGGAACAAGAGAGAAGTGTGTTGGAACGGGAAATGGCCCTGCTGCTGGCAGACAAGAAGAACTTGCGTGCCTTAAAAGAAAACTTAGCCAGCCAAACAGCAAAAGCTGAAAAGCTGGAAGCTGAAAAAAACTTGCTTGCTGAAAATGTGCAAAAACAGCGGGCGGAATTCGAGACAGCAAAAGCGGTTTTCGAGCAGGGATTGCGGGCCATTCCGGAAGAAGTTCGGATACTGTCTGTACTGCAGGAAAAAATTAGCCAGGCTATCACGAAAAAAGGACAGCTTGAAAGCCTTTGGGGAAAGGTTCAGCAAGGCCTTCAAGAAGCGAAAGAACAGTTTACCTCTGCAACGGTAAGTGTGCGGCACGCACGAAACGCGGCTGCAGAAAGCATGCAGAAAACAAACAATGCCGGCCAGCAATTTGAAGAAGCGCTGCAAAAGTCCGGCTTCGATTCGGAGCAGTTCTATCAGCAAGCCAAACTTTCAGAATCAGGACGGAGCTCTTTAAAGGAATCGATTCAAAACTTTAAGCAAAACCTCCATACATTGAAGGAACAAGTAAAAGAATTGCAGGAAATGCTTTCTGGACGGGAAAAATCTGATTTGAGCCTGCTTGAAGCTGAGCTTAGCCAATTGAAAACAGAGTACGAAGCGGCACTGACAGTTTGGAATCAGTCGAAAGATTACAGAATTTCAGCACACAGTTTGGCAGAAAACATTGCAGAAGCCCATGAAAAAGCAGAGCAAGCTGAGCAGCAATTCAACCGGATTGCGGACTTGCATGATATGATCCGTGGACAAAATGGCATGCGGATTTCGTTCGAGCGGTATTTGCAGATTGAATATCTGGAACAGATTATCGAGTCAGCGAACGAGCGGCTGAAAAATTTGTCGAATGGCCAATTTTATTTGATTCGCAGTGACCGACAAGAAGCTCGCGGCAAACAAAGCGGCCTTGGCCTGGATGTATATGACGCTTATACCGGACAGACCCGCGATGTGAAAACCTTATCGGGCGGTGAAAAGTTCAATGCATCGCTGTGTTTGGCACTGGGCATGGCTGATGTAATCCAAAGTTTCCAAGGCAATGTAGCGATTGATACCATGTTCATTGATGAGGGATTCGGCTCGCTCGACGATGAATCATTGAACAAGTCAATTGACACGCTGATTGACTTGCAGAAGTCAGGACGCATGATCGGGGTCATTTCGCATGTCCAGGAATTGAAAGCGGCGATACCAGCCATTTTGGAAGTGAGAAAATCGAAAGAAGGCTTTAGCCAAACGAAATTCCTGATTAAATAACAAGGTTAGACTGTCATCTCCTCTTCCTTTGTTTAAATAGCCTCTGAATAGTGAATGGTAACAATAACAGGGGAGTTCGGAAGGAAGATGTGAGTGGATACAATACTCTATTGTGGTTTTACAGCAGCGTTCCTGGAATTTTATGTCCTTTATATACCTGGTGCTGCGTGTCCTTGTTTATGCCAACTAGGAAGTGCAGTGCCAATTCCAGTGTAACGAATGCCTTTGAGTTAATCCTGCTGTTTACGCTAGTCTGGACAAAAGTTCATCTGGAGTCAGAAGAACGAAATTAAAGGAGCCAAGAATATGAAAAATTTTTCTTTTAAAACACGGATGATTTATTTCGGAGTAATCGCTTTTGTCAGTTTGGCATTTTTCGCTCTGCAATTATATGCGCATCTGAATGGTCCAGGAGGAACCGGCTCGGTCGTCTTGCTGATTTTATGGGGAATAATGGTTGTCTTTGGGATAGCCGGAATCGTTTATAGTGTGGCCAAAAAGGACCGTCATCCGAAGTGACGGCCTTTTTTATTTTGCAGAAAAAACGGAATAAAGTGGATACTTTGGATTCGTGGGAAATTTGGAAAAGCTATGGTAAAGTTTAAGAAGATTTCAAAATCAGGAGTGAAAATGATATGACGAAATTGCTGAATCCTCAAGAAGTAATTGGATTGATTGATCAAGAGGCGGACATTATTATTCCCATAGCAAATGGCGAGCCGGTCCGTCTGCTTGATATATTGGAAGAAAACGTGGACAAATTACAGGGCGTGAAAATTCATCAAATGCTGGCTCTGCGTAGCCGCCCATATATCCAAGGTGAATACGAGCAGCTTAAGCACGTTTCCTATTTTCTGAGCGGCGCAACCCGAAAAGTGTATCAACAAGCGAAAATGGAGCTTGTTCCCAATAATTTTCATGAAGTTCCGCGTATGCTTCAGAAAGTGACGAAAATGTCGATGATTATGACGGTAGCTTCTCCAATGGATGAGCATGGCTACTTTACATTTGGTACACAAGCGGACTACGTCTCAGAGTTTGTCGGCAAAGTGCCATTTATCTTGGAAGTCAATGATCAAATGCCAAGGACTTACGGACGCAATCAAATCCACATCAGTCAAATTGCTGGTTTTGTGGAACATAATGCGCCATTGACTGAAGAACAAACGGCTGCGGTGAGCGATAAAGATTTATTGATCGCTGCCTCCGTCATCGAAGACATCCAAGACGGCGATACGCTGCAGATTGGAATCGGCTCTGTTCCCAATGCAGTCATCTCGATGTTGAAGGACCATCGCCATCTCGGCATCCATACGGAAATGCTTCCGGACGGCATCGTAGATCTTGTTAAAGCGGGGGCAGTCGATGGTACTCGGAAGTTCACGAACCCGGGAAAAATTGTGGCGACGTTCGCGTACGGATCAAAGAAATTATACGACTTTATCGACAACAACCCGGTAGTCGAATTCCTGCCGGTGAGCATTGTGAATGATCCGCGTGAAATTGCTAAAGAAAAAAATATCGTTTCCATTAATGCGACGACTGAAGTGGATTTGTTTGGGCAATGCGCTTCCGAAACCGTAGGCGGAAAATACTATTCTTCAAGCGGTGGCCAAATTGATTTTGCACGGGGTGTACGGTTTGCGGAGAACGGAAAAGGTTATATCTGCATGCAGTCCACTGCTAAAAACGAAACCATTTCACGGATAAAATTGCAGCTCGCACCTGGATCAGTAGTGACGACCGGAAAAAATGACGTTGACAGCATTGTAACGGAATACGGCATCGCACGTCTCCATGGTATGTCCATATCAGAACGGGCTAAACGGCTGATTGCCATCGCCCATCCGAATTTCCGAGAAGAGCTGCTGTTTGATGCGAAAAAGAACGGCATTATAATTTAATAGAACAAAAAAGGAGTTGTCCCAAAAGTAATTTGGGACAACTCCTTTGCGACGAAGCTAGCGCAGCGATGCAGGTGCAATGCAGGAGCAATGGTATTAACCTACGCTTTTTTAGAAGCAAGGGGCTGTCCAATAAGTCTGTTATTAGACTTATTGGACAGCCCCTTTTTTATGAACAACCAGGCATGCTTCTTTACTAAGGATAATAAATCATATATACTTACCTAAGTAATTAATTTGGAAGGGAATGTTTATGCAGAATTTACTGTTCCATGAAATTCATCAGAAGTCACGATTGTCAGTTAAAGAAGTAAATGAGGCGTTGAAAGAATTTGATTTGTATAGTTCCCAGTGGTCGATTCTTTTTTGCTTAAAGCAATTCAGTTCTATGACGCAAAAAGAAATCTGGCAGTATTTGAATGTAGAAGCTCCCACGGTTACGAGAACTTTAACGAGGCTGGAAGAAAGTGGATGGGTTATCCGGAAAGAAGGAACAGATAAGCGGGAACGCATCGTTCAATTGTCCGCACGGGCAGAGAAAGTTGTCCCGGAAATCGAAAAGCGGGTTTTAGAAGTGGAAGAGAACCTGGTTTCTTCTTTATCGGAAGATGAGCAGAAGCTGCTGATTGAACTGCTTAAAAAAATAAAGAAATAAGTGTCAGTAGAAAAGGATGTAACGAATGACTGAAAGAAGACCTATTTGGACAAAAAGTTTTATCAATATATCAATAAGTACGTTTTTTATTTTTATTGTATTTTATGCTTTATTAACGTTTATCCCCATTTATGTTCTGACTGACATGGAAGGCACTGCAACACAAGGAGGCTTAGCTGTATCAGCTTTCTTGATCTCAGCTATTATCCTGCGCTTTTTTGCAGGTTTGATTTTGGAGAAATACGGAAAGAAAAAGATTTTGGTTATCAGCGTACTGATGTTCACCATCAGCACCATTCTCTACGTTTTCATAGGAGGGTTCACAGCTCTATTGTTTCTGCGTTTTTTCCATGGCATATGGTTTGGCTTAGTAACTACAGTTGCCGGTGCGATTGCAGCGGATATCGTGCCGCCGGAACGCCGTGGCGAAGGGCTGGGCTATTATGGGATCGCCATGAACCTGGCTATTGTAGCAGGGCCTTTTATCGCGTTAACTTTACAGCCCTTTATGGCTGCACGAAGCATTTTTGCTGTTCTCGGGGTCATTATGGCCATCGGGTTCTTCTGTGCTTTATGGGTTAAGGTAGACGAAAATCCGATAGTAGCCAAAGAAGAAAAGCGCAAACTGGGATTCAATGATTTTGTAGAGAAAAAAGCAGTGCCCATTGCAAGCGTCAGCTTTTTTACTTCATTTGCCTATGCCAGCATCATTTCATTCATCTCAGTATATGCAGCATCGTTGGGCTTGATCAAAACGGCCAGCTTTTTCTTTATGGTATACGCAGTGGCTATGCTGTTAGTCAGACCTTTTAGCGGCCGGCTTTTCGATTCGGTAGGACCCAATATTGTGATAATCCCTTCTCTGATCATGTTTGCTGTTGGCCTGTTTGCGCTTAGCCAAACCGAGTCTGCATGGATGTTCCTGCTATCCGGTGCCTTAGTCGGAATTGGTTACGGCACATTGCTGCCAAGCTTTCAGACGCTGGCCATTCAAGCAGCGGACAAACACCGGAGCGGTTATGCGACAGGTACGTTTTTTGCTTTATACGATTTCGGAATTGCCATCGGTTCCATTTCGCTCGGAATCATTGTCGCAGTATTCGGCTATTCGAATTTATACTTAATACTGTCTGTTTTTGTTTTATGCACCGTCTTCTACTATATGTGGATCATGAAAAAGCAAAAAACTACAGCCAACTAAGAAAAGCGGAAGCACCCGTGTAGATTCGACGGGCATAAGACGATTCGGCGAAGCGGCATGTTTTCAGCCGCACAGCCGAAGTGGCTTATGACCCTAGAATCTGGGTGCTGCAGCTAGACAGCTTAAAAAGCGGAAGCGCCAGTGTAGGTTCGACAGGCAAGAGATGGACCAAAAGCAGTTTGGGCCGTCTCTTTGCGACGAAGCACGAAGTCCTGCAACGCACTTTCCTGTCTCGAAGCTAGCGCAGCGATGCAGAGACAGGAGCGTAAGCGACGAAGCGGCTTGGCTCTCACCCGCGGCTGAAAACCTATGCTCCTGCAGCGCTGTGCGCTTCGTCGCAAAGACTTAGCCTCGCAGGCTTCGGCTAATGTCTTCGCAGCTGGTTGGCGGAATATCGGTTAAGAAATGATCCCTAATACAAGTTCAACTTTTTCAATAAGCTGAAAACAGGCATCCCGCGTATCGGGATGCCTGTTTTTTATTAAATAACGTTTAATGTGACTTCTCCAATACCTTCATAGCTGGCAGTATAAATGCCTTTTTCCAATTTATGGGGAAGGATAAAGGTGCCGGACGAAACAGACATGCCTTTTTCAAGCTTCAAGCCATGTCCCGCCAATTCAGTTACAAGCCATTTTACAGCATGTACAGGATGATCCAGAACCGTTGAGGAAGTGTCGGATGCAAGTTCTTTTCCGTTAAAGTGCAAAGTTCCTTTCATATCAGCTAATTGTTCGTAAGTTAAACCTTCTACAGGCTTTCCGGCAATGATTTTTCCAGCCACTGCACTGTCCGCGATAACTTGACCGAGGGTGATTTTAGGGAACCAATCTTCAAAACGGGAATCGGGCACTTCGATTCCCGGTGCAATTAAGGTTTTCTCCAGAATGGCTTGAACATCATCCTCTACGGATAAATCTTCTTTAAGGATAAAAATCAATTCAATTTCAATTAAAGGGGAAGACATCATTTCCAGAGAAACGGTTCCATTGCTTAACGCGGAAGTGGTCAAAGCTCCATATAAAGGTGTATCCGAACGGAATAATTTTTGAGTTTCGGGGCTGGTTAAACTGATTTTATAGCCTGCCAGCCGTTCAGCGGCTTCAGTCGCTTTTTTACTTGTCACAATGTGCTGCAGTTCGTAAGCTTCGTCTTTTTTCAAAAAAGGGGGAATCAGTTCTTTTGTGATCTGTTTCTTATGTATATAAGCGTCGTAAAGAATATCGGCCATTTTCTGGCTGCTAAATTCAATGGATTCCATATTGGATATCTCCTTTCGAATCTTTCGAATAATCATACCATTTAAAATGTTATTTTAAAATATGGATTTAACGATGATAATTTATTAGCCATAGATATAGGAAATACTCCTGTAAATAAAGAAAATCCGTTGTCCTTAAAAAGGAAACGGATTTTTTCATCATAGTATATAAATAAAAACTGACAGGAAATGGCATAGACTGCCAAGCAAGATGAAAATATGGAATATTTCATGGAAACCTAAATACTTTGAAGATAGGAAGCCAGGTTTTAAACCATAAATGATGCCGCCGACTGTGTACAAAAGACCACCTACAATCAGCAACATCAATCCTGGAAGAGGCAAACTGTCAGCAAGCGGAACAACGGCGAAAATAATAATCCAGCCCATGGCGATATATAAGGCTGTGGAAAGCCAGCGCGGCGAATGGAACCATACCATTTTAAAGAAAATGCCACTCAAGCCAATAGCCGCCACAAAACCAAACAACGACCAGCCGAGCGGACCTTCAAGCGCAATCAGGCAAAAAGGGGCGTAGGAGCCCGCAATCAAAGCAAAAATCATGGAATGGTCGAGTTTTCTTAAAAAAGCAATTAAACGCGGATCGGCTATTGCCGTATGGTAAATGGCAGAAGCCAAATACAGGCAAATCAAGCTGACGCCAAAAATAATGACTGAAGCAAGATGAAGTGGCGGTGCATCAGCATAGGCGGCTTTGATGACCATGGCGAGCAATGCAATAAAGGATAAAATGGCTCCTGCCAAATGGGACAGCGCATTAAAAGGTTCTCTTATGTAAGCAGTCATTGGAACGTACACCTCTTTCTATCTAGTTATTGAAACTACATAAGATGATACTCTTGTTTTATTTGGTGGTCAAGCTTGGAGAATATTCAATAGTGAGGTAAAATTAACAGTATCAAATAAGGCATTGAAGGTGAAAGCCATGGAAGACTCAGAACAGCTTATTAAAAATTTAGGCCTCCAAAGTGGAGTTTTGCTGGAAGATATACCGAAAATCGACTTGTATATCGACCAAATCATTCAACTGTTTGAAACCAGCTTTGCTGATGCGAAGAGAAACGAAGATGAGAAGATTTTAACGAAAACCATGATTAATAATTATGCAAAAGGCAAGCTCTTTTATCCTGTCCAAAATAAAAAGTATACACGTAATCATATTATGTTGATTAGTCTGATTTATCAGATGAAAAGCGCTTTATCCATCAACGATGTGAAACAGGTGCTGGATGGCCTCAATAAAAAAGCCTTGCAGCAAGATTTAAATTTAGAAAGTTTCTATGAAAGCTATTTGAAGCTCCAGCAAGGAAATATTACTATTTTTACTGAAGGACTGAAGGAACAGAGCAAGCGGGTGGGACAAGAAGTGCAGGGAGCAGAAGAGGCACAGGAAATTGAGCAAGTGCTGCTGATTGCTTCATTGGTGCATACCAGCAATCTTTACCGAAGGGCTGCAGAAAAATTGGTGGATGAAATGAAAGAGCGGGGGAAAGTCGAATGACGAAAGTGCTGATAGATGCAGACGGCTGTCCAGTGGTGGATTTGACAATTTCAATTGCCAAACAGTTTCATCTTCCAGTGTTGCTGCTTTGTGACACGACCCATAATATGCAGCGTCCGGGAGCGGAGACCATTATTGTTTCAAAAGGGATGGATGCTGTAGATTTCGTGCTGGTGAACCGTGTCGATAAAGGAGATGTCGTAGTAACTCAGGATTACGGGCTCGCCGCTATGGTGCTTGCTAAACGGGGCTTTCCGATTGATCAAAATGGCCGTATCTATTCTGAAACAAATATTGATCAACTGCTTTATAGCCGCCACATTTCTAAAAAAGTCCGCCAAAGCGGAGGGCGCATGAAAGGCCCCAAAAAACGCAGACAAGAAGACAATGAAAAATTTGAAGAGAGCTTGCTCATGTTATTGGATAAATTGATAACTCAATGAAAAATGGACCCGGCAATTTCAAGCCGGGTCCATTTTTGTACCAATTATTAAATTGTCCATCGGTTGTTAACCAAAGCCACTAAAATCCATTTGCCATTGCTGCCTTTCTCAAAAACCATGTTGAGGTTCTGCCAATCCATATGGTCATACTGCTCGGTTCCTGGATAATAAAATTCCACAATCTGGCCAGTTGGGAAACGTTCTCTGATTTGATCACGTGTCATTGGCTGTTGGGTGCGTCCGAATCGTTCTTTTTCTTCATAAGAGGCATTCATCAAGTACTCGTCATAATAGCCGGCTGGCGTCAATTTGATTGGGAAGCCGCTGCCATCCTGATGGCCCCATTCATAGACTTTTTTGCTTTCCATGAATCCTTGCACTTGGGCTTTAGTGAAGGTTACTCCTCCGTCATTAAGGCAACCACCGCTATAAGGACAGAACGTCAAGCCTTTTTGATTGCTGACATACTTGGAAACCGCTGCAAAGTCCTTCTCTTTCAAATCCACTAAAATGTCATTGGCGGTTTCAAGCAAGGCGTGTTTGTCAGGAATGAAAGACGGTTCAACGGCCCGTGCCAGGAATGCCGCGAATTCGGCGCGGGTCACTCGCGGATGCAGCCGGAACGTATTGTCCCGGTAACCTCGGATCACACCTTGATAGGAAGCGCGGGATACGGCATCAAAAGAATAGGAGCCTGGCTTCACATCTTTGTATTTTGCGCCTGGCGCTTCAGGAAAATCAAAGGCCCGATCCAGAATGACAGCAGTGTCACCTCGGGTTATGAACTGTCCTGGGCGGAACGTCCGGTCTTTGTAACCCAGCAGGATTCCTTCCGCTGCCGCTGAAGCGATATAGCCTGAAGCGGGATGGCTAGCAGGTACATCTTTGTAAGGCGTGGCACGCTTAGTGCCGTCAAGTTCAAGGGCGCGTCCGATCATGACCATGGCATCAGCACGGGAAACTGGTTTATTGGGCCGGAAAGTGCCATCCGGATAACCGGACACAATCCCTTCCTGATGCAAGTAAATGATTTCAGGGGCAAAAGGGTCATTGGCGAAAAGGTCATCAAATGTCACAACAGCTTTTACGGGAGCAGAAAAAGCACTGAATATAAGGATGAACGCTGCTGCTAGAGACAAAATCGATTTCATTTTTATCCCTCCCTAGTTAAGTCGATTTTACCACAAAATTGAGAACAGATAAATAAAAAGACTGTTTTTTCTGGCAATAATAATATGAATTTGAGATGCCTTAGATGAATATTTTTAGAAGGTGGGGGAATACCAAAGGTAAAGAGATTGATCCAAGGAAGGAGAACCTTATGGATAAAATTCTGATTGTCGTCACCAATCATTCCGCTCTAGGCAGAAGAGGAAAGAAAACGGGACTTTGGCTCAGAGAATTAACGGACTTTTACCATGAAGTAAGAGATTTATTTGAGGTAGACATTATCAGTACTTCCCCACAGCGGGTGCCTCTGGATCCGAGAAGTTTGCTGGAAGTGCTGACCAACAAAAAGACAAGGGCGTACTACATGAATGATGAGCTGATGGATCAAATTAAGCGTCCGCTTACACCGGACCAAGTGGATGGCACGGATTACGCTGCCATATACTTTGCTGGCGGGCATGGAACCATGTGGGATTTCCTGGACAATAAACAATTGCAGGAACTGACAAAAACGGTTTACGAAAAAGGGGGCATTGTCTCCGCGGTCTGCCATGGGCCATGCGGCTTGCTGAATGTCCAGCTGTCTGATGGACGTTATCTATTGTCAGGGCATGTGGTGACCGGTTTCTCGAATCAGGAAGAAAAGATCATAGGGCTCTATAAGGATATTCCGTATTCACTGGAAGATAGCTTGAGGGAACGGGGAACGCTCTTTAAACAAGCGGCACTGCCGTTTACTTCTTGCGTCATTCTGTCAGGGCGCCTGATTACAGGCCAAAATCCAGCATCAGCAAGAGGAGTAGCGTTGAAAGTGATCGAACAATGCCGGCAGCAGGAAGAAAAAGAATATCATTACAAGATGGAAGCGTAATTCAGCTTCCATCTTTTTTTCGCTGCTGCATATATTGTTGAGCTTCCAGGGGGAAATCTGTCTGGATAATGTTAAAACCCTTATCTGCCAGCCATCCCCATCCTTTATCAGGATCGGTGCGGGAGACAGAATCACAATGACCTGCATTTTCAGCATTATCCAGGGAATTGCTCCAAACATTTGCCTGGCTTCGCATTTGTTGCATGATTGGCTTGGAAACGACTTTATCCGAATCGCTGTAAAAAAGGATTTCAATGGCGATTGGAGAAACACAACTGAGCAATTCATCGAGCTGATTCAAGCTGCTGTCCTGAACTTTATGCATATAATACAAAGGCTGCTTTTTGGAATGGAAAAAATTCCGGACTTTTTCAACTGGTTCATCGCTTTTCCATAAAACGTGGTCAAAAGCATCCAATTCTTCCAGCAAGCCGTATAGCTTCTCGCGAAAAAGCCATGCTTTATCTGCGTTGATCATGGCTTTTCCTTTGACAAGGGAAAGCACTTCCCGAAGAGTGGGAACTAATTCATCTGTAAGCTTGGCCTGTCTTCCACCATTCTTTTCTTTTAAGGTCAGTGAACGGATTTGAGACATAGTCAGCTCTGCAATCTTTCCTTTGCCACTAGTCATCCGGTCGACGGTAGAATCATGCATCACTATTAAATGGCCATCTTTTGTTTGTTGGAGGTCCAGTTCAATCAAATAAATCCGTTGGTCCAGACATTGTTGAAAAGCGCTCAACGAATTTTCAGGAACAGTTCCCCAGAGGCCGCGGTGAGCTACAGCGAAAAAAGGATGCTGTTTTTGCTGCAATGCCGCTAAAAATTCCGGGTAATTGTCAAAGGTTAAGGCCGATGTTTTCCCTCTTTCACTCATTAGCCATCCCTCCAATAGACGAATCTAATAATACAATCTTTTCCAATACCCCTTAATCGCAACGTTTAATCCAAATAACAACAGGGTATTTTCAATTAATTACTACTTTTTAGGAGGAGTTTTGAAATGGCTGAAAGATCGGTGATAGGATATTACGACAATGAGAAAGAAGCAATCAATGCAATAGAAGAATTGAAGTTGCAAGGTTACCGGCCTGAAGATATTTCAGTGCTTAGCAAAAGCAAAGGAGAAACCGAAACAGTCATTGAAGAAACAGGAACTCACGCCGGAGAAGGCGCAGCAACCGGTATTTTAACGGGCGGTGCACTTGGCGGCTTAGGAGGAGTGCTGGCAGGAATCGGTGCGCTGGCAATTCCGGGGATTGGTCCGATCATAGCGGCTGGGCCAATTGCAGCAGGGCTAACTGGAGCTGCTGCTGGTGCTGGGATCGGAGGGCTCACGGGCGCTTTGATCGGCATGGGGGTCCCTGAAGAAGAAGCGAAAGAATATGAAACCCATTTTAACAAAGGCAAAATCTTAGTGCTGCTGGATGACGACAATGACAGGGACAAAGATACATTGGGTCGAGCGAATAGAAGTGTTTTATAGTATACGAAAGTAAGCCATCCTCTGCAAAGGGTGGTTTTTTTGACAGAAACTTAAAAAGGAGGAAAGAATATGTCGTTTATTCGGAAAGTGGTGACAGAAAACGCTCCATACCATGTAGATCAAAAAGAAATTGTTGGCGTCGTCAGGAATTTATTCGGAGGGCATTATGACGATATTGAAAGGTTGCTGCGAGTATTTGGCAATGGGCAAATTGAAGGGCGCTATTTTGCGGCTCCACTCGAATGGTTTGAACGGGAACGCGGACTTGAAGAGAAAAATCTGCTGTATATCGAAGAAGCCGTGCGAATGGGCAGCAATGCAGTAAAGCGCTGCCTTGAAGAAGCAGAGGTGGATAAAGGGGAAATCGACGCTTTTATTTTCGTCTCCAGTTCCGGCATGTCCACTCCTACCATCGATGCCCGTATCATGAACGAATTGCACTTGCCGCCCCATATTAAACGCCTTCCGTTATGGGGCTTGGGATGTGCAGGAGGAGCTTCCGGCATAAGCCGGGCCCATGATTATTGCACGGCTTATCCAGATGCCAAAGTGCTTGTGCTGTGCTTGGAGCTGTGCAGCTTGACGTTCCAGCGTTCCAACACATCCAAAAGCAATTTAATCGCTACTTCCTTATTCGCTGACGGTGCAGCTTGTGCTTTGGTGACAGGGAAAAATGATCGGACAGCAGGATCTGGTTTCTTTATTAGAGAAACCCAATCGACGTTAATGCGGGATTCTGAAGACGTCATGGGCTGGGACGTCAAAGATGAAGGGCTGCATGTGGTATTTTCCCGGGATATCCCAAAAATCATTGAAAATTGGTTAAAGCCAAATGTCGATCTGTTTTTGGATAAAATCGGGAAAACGTCTGCTGACATCATGCATTTTGTGGCTCATCCAGGCGGCAAAAAAGTGCTGGCAGCCTATGAAAAATCGCTCGGCATTGCCAAAGAAAAAACGGATATCTCTAGAAACGTCCTGGCACAGTACGGAAATATGTCCTCGCCGACTGTGTTGTTTGTGTTGAAAGATTTTATGGAGAAAAAGCCGAAGAGCGGGGAAGAAGGGCTTTTGACAGCGCTTGGTCCCGGGTTCAGTTCCGAAATGCTTTGGCTGGAATGGGGAGAAGCCGGCTCATGACATTTTTCTACCTATTAGTCGGATTTGTTATCGTGCAGCGGTTGCTTGAAGTGATGTATGCCAAATCCAATGAGCGGACGATGAAAAGTCAGGGTGCGATAGAAGCCGGTGCGGACCATTACAAGTGGATTGTGCTGCTCCATGTCTTGTTCTTTGTTTCGCTTATAGCTGAAGTGCTATTTATACAAAAAGGGCTTGGAAAAGCTTGGGCTGCATTTCTAGTAATCTTGATCATCGCCCAAATTCTCCGGATATGGGCATTGGCATCATTGGGCCGTTTCTGGAATACCAAAATCATCGTGCTGCCTGGAGCGGAAAAAGTGAAAAAGGGGCCATACCGATGGCTCCCTCACCCCAATTATATTGTTGTTTCGTTGGAGATTGCAGCCCTTCCACTCATATTCGGAGCCTGGCGTACAGCTGTCGTCTTTTCAATTGCGAATGCTTTTCTGCTGCTTTTTGTCCGAATTCCTGCTGAAGAAAAAGCTTTACAGGAATTGGAAGAATAAATAAAAGCAATTTTTTTTTGACTTTGTAGTTAAAAAGTAAGTTATAGGGTATACAGAAGAGTATACGTATCTATCATGTTTCTATTTGGAGGGATTTTGATGAAAAAATCAACAATGAACACAGTAATAGGAAGCGCACTTGCTGCAGCAGCGGGAATCTTCGTGTACCGTGCTTATCAAGAAAAAAATACCGTATCAGTGGCTGCCGACGTAGACATGAGACATAGCCTAAAAGTTGATCAGCGTGAAAGTGTGGAAGCTGATGTAGACCCCGCTGAAAAAGGGCTTACACAACTGGATTCGGCTTATCGCGATGAATGGCAAGCCAATGCTTTCCCACAAACGCATAGAGAAATGAAAGAACTGGAAGAAGATAAATAATGATCTGACAAAAGAGCGGAAGCTGGTACGATTTTGCTTCCGCTCTTTTTACTGTTGTTTTTTAAATGTGCAACCATTAAAGAAAGAAGTGAAATTATGTGGATTAAAAAACCTTTTTTTGAATATGCGACAGCCGTTTTGCTGATTGTTATTATTCTCTTTTTTCTAGGCAAAATCGATTATGCACTATGGCCATTCAAAGTCATCATCGCTACGGTTTTTGCTCCTATATTGATTGCTGGACTTTTATATTATTTAATTCGCCCATTGCTTCATTTATTAATGCGCTATATGCCAAAGGTGGCTGGAATCACAGTTGTGTTTTCAATTGTTTTTATTGCTCTTTCTGCAGTGGTTTATTATTTTGGCCCTACAATAAAAGACCAGGTGGCGAGTCTTGCAGAACTGGCACCTCAAACCGTAGAAGAAGTAACAGAAGAATCAGGAGACGCGATGTCGGATTTTGAATTTGCCGGCCTGTCTGGAAATGAAATAAAAAATCGGATAGTAACGTACATAGAGAATGTATCGAGCAATTTAATGGAGAACGTCATGACGATTCTGACAACCTTGATGAATATAGCCGTTGTTTTGATTGTTGTGCCGTTTATTTTGTTTTTCCTGTTAAAAGACGATGAAAAACTGATTCCTCATTTGATGAGATATCTTTCAGAAGAACACAAACCGGAAGGCAGGAAACTGTTGAAAGATGTAGATCAAACTCTCTCAAATTATATACTTGGCCAAGCTACTGTAGCGGTGGTCGTAGGGGTATTCATGTTTATCGGTTATTTGATCATTGGCCTTGATTATGCGCTCTTGCTCGCTGTTTTTGCTATGTTCCTCATCATCGTTCCATTTTTAGGGCCGATCATTGGCGTCATTCCGGCTATTTTCGTTGCCTTGATGAGTGGAGAACCTTTTTTGGCTGTAAAAGTATTAGTGGTTTTACTAGTCGTGCAGCAGTTGGAAGGGAACTTAGTAACTCCTAATATCATGGGGAACCGTTTAAATATTCATCCTTTAACCATCATCTTATTATTGCTGATTGCGGCCGCTCTTTATGGGTTTGTCGGCATTTTAATCGCCATTCCGCTTTATGCAGTCCTTAAAACCCTGATACATAACTTCCGCCTATTTATCCGCTTGCGAAAAAAGAGGGAAATTGCAAAAGAAGGGTAAAAAGAATCACGAATCAAAAAACTATGAGTTTATTTTCTTAGGAAGGTTCTGAATCTTTGAAGTTTATGATATATTATGTAGTAGTATTTTATGAAAAGAATAAAGGGGGCACCAAAATGAAAAAGTTCAGTTTATTGTTTCTTCTTGTGTCATTAATGCTGGTTCTTGCAGCATGTGGATCGAATGAATCTGCTGATGATACAAGTGGATCTGGTGGGGAAAGTGAAAGCAAAACTTACAAAGTCGGTATTGATACAACGTATCCGCCGTTTGAGTTTGAAGAAAATGGGGAGTACACAGGAATTGACATCGATATCATCAATGCAATTGCAGAAAGCCAAGGATTTAAAATTGAATTTAACCCGATGGACTTCGGTGGAATCATTCCGGCATTGCAAGCTGGCCAATTGGATGTAGCAATTGCAGGAATGAGTATCACAGACGAGCGCAAAAAAGTAGTGGATTTCTCTGATCCGTATTTTGATGCAGGTTTGTCATTGGTAGTCAGCAAAGACAACAACGACATCACGACATTGGATGATTTGAAAGGCAAAACTGTTGCAGTGAAAAGTGGGACTACAGGCTCTAAATTCGCAATGGATAACGAATCGAAATATGGCTACACAGTAGCACAATTCGAAGATAGCCCATCTATGTTCCAGGAAGTTTCAAATGGCAACGCCGATGTACTTTTGGAAGATTACCCGGTAATTGCTTATGCAATCGCGCAAAGCGGCCTGGAGTTGAAAACAGCTGGTGATCGCTTGACTGGAGATCAGTACGGAATTGCTGTGCTGAAAGGCGAAAATGCTGACTTGCTTGAAAAAATCAATGCAGGTTTGCAGGAATTGCGTGACAGCGGGGAATACGATGAGATTCTAAGTAAATATATTGCTGAATAAACGCCTTATATGTAGCGCGCAGCAGCGCGCTGCATTTTTTTATGATTCCATTTTAACGGCCATTGGATTTTCCATTTGTTAAAGTGAAAGATCCAATGGCTGTAAAAGTGTAATTGGATGGACTGGCAATCCACAGTGGTGAGGCCCGCTATGGATTGAAGTTTCTTTGTATGTAAAGGAGATGTGAAAATGGATACAGTTGTGAATGCCCTGCCTTTTCTAATGGATGGATTGCAAGTTACTCTTTATATCTTTGCCATTGCGATCGTGCTTGGTTTTATTATCGGATTGATTGTGGCCCTATTCCGTTTAGCGCCGATTAAAATCTTAAACTGGATTGCAAAGATTTTTGTTGATGCAATCCGAGGAACACCATTTATCGTTCAATTATTCTTCATCTATTTTGGTTTGAACTCACTTGGCTTTTTCTCGATGGATAATACAACAGCGGGTATTGTCACTGTAGCGATCAATGCTGGAGCTTATTTCTCGGAAATTATCCGGGCAGGCATCCAGTCCATTGATAAAGGGCAAACAGAAGCGGCGCGTTCCCTTGGTTTGAATGCTACGCAAAATATGCGTTATATCATCTTGCCGCAGGCATTCCGCCGGATGCTGCCGACTATCACCAACCAGGCAATCATCTCGCTGAAAGATACGTCGCTTCTGTCGGTCATCGGAATCGCTGATTTGACGCAAGAAGGCCGCATCCAGGCCAGCCAGACATTTGAAGCGTTTACGATTTACTTAACCCTTGGAGTCATTTACTTCATCATCATTTACTTGCTCTCATTGTTAGCGAGCTTTGTAGAAAGGAAGTTTGTACTGCGATGACTATGATTAGAGTAGAAAACTTGAAAAAATCATTCGGCCCCATAGAAGTTTTAAAAGATATAAGCACGGTAATCAAAGAAAAAGAAGTGGTTTGTGTAATCGGTCCGTCGGGTTCCGGGAAAAGTACTTTCCTTCGCTGCATGAATCGCCTTGAAGACATTACCGGCGGCCACGTGTATATTGAAGACATTGATATTACAGATCCAAAAGTTGACATCAACAAAGTCCGCCAAGACGTCGGCATGGTGTTCCAGCAATTTAACCTATTCCCGCATAAAAGTGTATTGGAAAACATTACGCTGGCACCGATGAAATTAAAGAAAAGCGATAAAAAGGCTGTTACTGAAAAAGCATATGCTTTGCTTGATAAAGTAGGATTGCGTGAGAAAGCGAAAGCGTATCCGGGGGAATTGTCGGGTGGCCAAAAGCAGCGTGTGGCGATTGCGCGTGCGCTTGCAATGGACCCGAAAATTATGCTTTTTGATGAACCGACTTCGGCTCTTGACCCGGAGATGGTTGGAGACGTGCTAGACGTTATGAAGCAGCTTGCGATTGAAGGGATGACGATGGTCATCGTGACGCATGAAATGGGCTTTGCACGTGAAGTAGGCGACCGTGTCATGTTCATCGACGGCGGCTTTATCGTCGAAGAAAATGTGCCGGCTGAATTATTTGGTAATCCTCAGCACGAACGGACAAAAGCTTTCTTGAGTAAAGTGCTGTAAGCAAAGCGAAGCTGAATGAGTGAAATGCCAACTTGAAAACAATAAGTAATAGTCAAAAACACGTCCTTTTGGACGTGTTTTTTTGTTGCGTTGCTATTTTCATCAATGAATAATCTTTTCAGATAATTCGGACAAATTAATACAAAATATAAGAGAAATATGTTAAATTAAAAGGACAGATAGCGATACGATGAGAGGTGGGAAAGATGAAAAAGTTCAGTTTCTTACTGATTCTTTTGTCACTGATTCTTATCGTAGCAGCGTGCGTGCAGCAAGGTGGAGAATCTGAATCTGAAGGAGAAGGTGGCAGCGAAGGAGAAGCAAACGTAGAAAACGGCGAAGGCGAAGGGATTTATACGGTGGGAATTGACACCACGTATCCGCCTTTCGAATTCCAAAAAAGCGGAGAATACCAAGGGATTGACGTGGAGCTGATTAAAGCGATTGCAGAAAACCAAGGGTTTGAAATTCAATTTCGTCCAATGGATTTTATCGGGATCATTCCGGCACTTGAAGAAGGTGAATTGGATCTGGCAATTGCAGGGATGAGCATTACAGAAGAACGAAAAGAAGTGTTGGATTTCTCTGATCCTTACTTCGATGCGGGATTGACACTCGTTACCGCAAAGGACAATACGGACATTAGCTCGCTAGAAGATCTAGATGGAAAAATCATTGCTGTTAAGAGTGGGACAACTGGTTCGAAATTTGTCGGCGAAAACCAAGAGAAATATGGTTACAGAGTCGCTTATTTCGATGACAGTCCTTCTATGTTTCTGGAAGTTGCAAACGGTCATGCAGTAGCCTTAGTAGAGGATTACCCAGTGATTTCTTACGCAATTACTACACGGAATCTTGAACTGAAAACAGTCGGAGAACGTTTGACAGATGAGAAATACGGCATTGCAGTTTTAAAAGGCCAGCATAGTGAATTGCTGGAGAAAATCAATGAAGGGCTTCAGCAATTGCGGGATGACGGTACGTACGAAGAGATTGTGACTAAATACATTAAGAGCTGAAATGTAAGTTTCCTCGAAGACCGGTCTGGCGTTAACGCCAGACCGGTCTTCTTTTAATCATCGAGCCATCAGAAGAGAGCTATGAATTGGCTTTTGCGCTTTATATTTTTGCTTTTATAAAGGAGAATCGTATTTTTGCCGTTACTGGCCGTATTCTCATCACTACTGGTCGTATTTCCGCTGTAACTGGTCATATTCCGCAAATAACTGGCCGTATTTTCAAAAGTCATCAAAAAACCGGTTTAGACGACAGTCCAAACCGGTTTTAAAAATCTTATTCTTCGTCGAAAACATGAACTTTCGTCATTTTATCGCCATTTTTCATTGCTTTTGCAGTTTCAAGGCCTGAAGTGACTTGGCCGAAAACTGTATGAACACCGTCAAGATGCGGTTGTGGTGCATGAACGATAAAGAACTGGCTTGATCCAGTGTCTTTTCCGGCATGGGCCATAGACAAGCTTCCCGCTTGGTGTTTATGCGGGTTGCCTTCAGTTTCACATTTGATTGTTTTGCCGCTGCCGCCAGCGCCAGTTCCTGTAGGGTCGCCTCCTTGAGAAACGAAACCTGGAATGACACGGTGGAATGTTACGTCGTTGTAGAATCCGGAGTTTGCAAGATCCTCAAAGTTTTTTACTGTGTTGGGTGCTTCGTTCGGGAAAAGTTCGAATTCGATGATTTCGCCGTTTTCCATGTGGATGTGTCCTTTTTTAGCCATTTAAAACATCTCCTTTTCAAGTTGTACACTCATCAGTATATCGATTTTTTATGTAGCTGTATAATCATATGGCATATTACAAGGCTTTTAATGATCCGCCGTCTATTACAAGAGACTGGCCTGTCATATAGGAATTAGCAGAAGAAGCGAGAAAAACCACAATTTTCGCAAATTCTTCAGGTTTCCCGTAACGGCCAATTGGAATCTGTCCTTTCCTGCGCGCGACGATTTCTTCAATAGATACATTTTGGTTCTCCGCTGAAATTTGATCAAGTTCTTCAAGGCGGTCAGTCGAGATGCGGCCAGGGCCAATCGTGTTCACTAAAATATTGTCTTTCGCGACTTCGCGAGCCAAGGTTTTCGAAAAGCCGACCATGCCGGCGCGGAATGTATTCGACAAAATCAGTCCATCAATCACTTCTTTTGTTGAAGAAGAAGAAATATTGATGATGCGGCCAAATTGCTGTTCTTTCATATAAGGAAGAACAGCGCGCGATGCCCGGATATAACTCAACAAGTTTCGATCAAAAGCGGTATACCAGTCGCTGTCGGTTACACCGTCAAAACCCCCTGCTTTTGGACCTCCAGTATTGTTAATCAGGATATCAATGCGTCCGAACTTTTCACCTGCAAATTGAAATAAGGAAGCGATGTCTTCTTCTTTCGACATATCGCATACGCGGTAATGGACATTGTCGTTTCCAGAGTGCTGCTTGATTTCTTCGGCTGTTGTCTGAAGTGCTTCTTCATCGCGGCTGGAAATGAGGACAGTTGCTCCTTCTTTGGCAAATTCCCGTGCTGTTGCCTTGCCTAGCCCTTTGCTTGAAGCCATCACAACTACCACTTTGTCTTTGATTCCTAAATCCATGCCATTCATCCTCTCGATTGTTCTTCAAGTATTAGTGTACTGAAAGAAAGCAAAAAATGCAGTGGAAATGTAGAAAATTCAAACTTTTATTTTTGCAAGTTCAATCATTAGTCTGATTGCGTGAAATAGGGGGAAATATGATAGGATATAGGTACTGATTAGATTAGGAGTGTTATAAATGGAAGAACGCGAAATTTTTGATATAACGATTATTGGCGGCGGGCCAACAGGTCTGTTTGCTTCCTTTTACGGCGGCATGCGCAAAATGAAAGTAAAAATCATTGACAGCTTGCCGCAGCTGGGCGGACAGCTAACTGAACTGTACCCGGATAAATTCATTTACGATGTCGGTGGATTCGAAAAGGTGCTGGCAAAAGATTTGGTGGATAACTTGGTCCGCCAGGCAAACTATGGCGATCCAGCGATTTGCTTAGAAGAAACTGTGGCAGAAGTGGAACGCGAAGGCGACCATTTTATGATCCGTACTGATAAAGATGAGCATTATACAAAATCCATTTTGCTGACAGCTGGAGTAGGAGCATTCCAGCCGCGTAAAATCGGCGTAGAAAACTCCGAACCGTTTGAAGGCAAAACGCTGCATTATGGCGTCAAAGATTTGACGATGTTCCACGACAAAAAAGTGGTTGTCCTTGGCGGCGGAGATTCAGCTGTCGACTGGGCAATGATGCTTGAAAACGTAGCTTCACATGTAATATTAAGCCATCGCCGTGAAAAAATGACGGCACATGAAGCGAACATTGATACACTTCTTCAATCAAAAGTAGAAGTGAAGAAACCTTATGGTGTGAAGGAACTGGTCGGTGAAAATGGCCAAGTCCGTGAAATCATTCTGGTCGATAAAGAAGGCAATGAAGAGCAGATTGAAGCAGATCACGTTATTGTCAACTATGGCAATATTACTTCGCTTGGGCCGATTAAAGAATGGGGCTTAGAGATGGAGAAAAACTCTGTAGTCGTCAATTCAAAAATGGAAACGAGCATTCCGGGAATTTATGCAGCAGGAGACATTGCCACTTACGAAGGTAAAGTGAAGCTGATTGCAGTTGGTTTCGGTGAAGCGCCGACAGCAATCAATAACGCAAAAGCATACCTTGATCCAAAATCGAAAATCCAACCCTTGCACAGTACCAGCGTATTCAAATAAAAAATGAGCCGGCCAAATGGCCGGCTCATTTTTATTTTGCTCTTTTTGGTTTATTCACAAGCGGATCTTTCTGTAGGGCTTTGAAAAACGATGCCCCCATTAAAAGTAAAACTACCGAGAACGGCAAGGCTGCAATGATTAACGCATTTTGGAGGCCTTGTGTCCCGCCGGTATAAAGGACGATGGCTGCGACTGCTGCCTGGAGGAAGCCCCATGTGACCTTTACAAGATTCGGCGGATTCAGAAGGCCGCCAGTCGTTTGCATGCCCAACACAAACGTCGCTGAATCAGCGGATGTAATGAAGAAGACGCTAATAACAAATAATGTGATGAATGCCATCAATGTGCCTAAGGGATAATGCTGCAGCATTCCGAATGTGGCTGTTTCAATGCTGTATTCCGAAATTTTTGCAATGCCGTTTTGTTCCAAATTCAGTGCGGAGGCGCCGAAGACAGCAAAAAAGATAAAACAGACGAGCGACGGGGCAAATAATACGCCAATCATAAACTCTTTGATTGTTCGGCCTCTTGAAATGCGGGCGATAAAAATTCCAACAAATGGTGCCCATGAAACCCACCAAGCCCAGTAAAAAATGGTCCAGGAATTGACCCATGCCCTTTTCTCAGGATTTTGGGGTTCCAGATTGAAGCTCATATTAAAGAAGTTATTAAGGTAACCGCCGAATGCATCGGTGAACGAATTCAATATGTATAAAGTTGGACCCGCGAAAAGCATCATGAGGAGCAGCACAACTGCTACTATCATATTAATATTGCTTAAGTATTTAATGCCTCTTCCTATCCCTGACCATGCCGAGCCTACATATAAAATAGTTGAAACGGCTAGAATAAGCAGCTGAAAAGTAAAAGTGTCTGGGGTGCCGAAAAGAAAAGATAAACCTTCATTCAATTGCGCAGTTCCGAATCCCAACGTGGAAGCGACACCAACAACAGTAGCAAAAACCGCCAGGACATCAATTAGTTTTCCAGCAAATCCGGCCATGGCTTTTTTGCCGAATAACGGCACCAATGTGGCGCTGATCAAACCGGGAGCGCCGTTATGGAATTTAAAATAAGCAAGGACCAGTGCGACAATCCCGTATACTGCCCATGCATGCAAACCCCAATGGAAAAAAGAAAACTGCAGGGCTTCGGATATCGCTTCCTCAGAACCGGGCTCTGAACGCGGGGTGCTGGTGAAAGCGTGGGAAATCGGCTCTGCCGTTGTCCAAAATACAAGCCCCATGCCCATTCCTGCGCTGAATAACATCGCAAACCAGGAAGGCAATGAAAATTCAGGTTCTTCATCCGCCTTCCCTAATTTGATATTCGCATATCTAGAAAAAATCATATAGATGCAGAATGCCAAAATAAGAAAAACTGTAACTAAATAATACCAGCCAAAAGTATCCGAGATGGTGGCAGTCAGATATCCGGTATATTCATTAAACTTTGTCGGTGAGACAAGTCCCCATATGACCATGCCTAAACACAGTGCAAGAGAAACCCAAAAAACTGATGTGACTTCCTTCATTTTTCCCCCTCTTTCCTTAAAAAAGCTTACAAATAAACAATAATTCCCCAATATAATTCACATAAACCCAATAATTGAAAGAATCTGCTTCATTACAAAATGTAATACGGATTGAAATGACGTAACGCAATTGTTATTTTATAACTGTCGTTTTGTCATCTGAATGAAATGTTTAGGTGGTATGATGCTCCTTGTTAGTGAAAAGGAGGAATTTCATTTATGAAAAAACATATCATTGCACTAACTGCAATCGCAGCTTTAAGTGTAGGGGCAGCCGGCCAAGCCAGCGCTCAATCATCGTATACAGTAAATTCAGGGGACACGCTTTGGGGCATTTCACAAGCGCAGAACGTTTCAGTAGAACAATTAAAAGGGTGGAACGACTTATCATCGGACCTTATTTTCCCGCAGCAGCAGCTTGAACTTGGTTCAACAGAAAAAGCAGCAGCAGTATCGGAAGACAAAGCTACATATACAGTAGCAAGCGGCGATACATTATTTAAAGTCGCTCAAGCACATAATATTTCACTAGAAGAACTAATGAGCTGGAATGGTATTACAGGCCACTGGATTTATCCTGGAGACAAATTAGTTGTCAAAGGCGGAACACCAATCTCTGTTCCTAAAGCACCAAAAGAAGCAGCAGCACCTGCTCAAGCAGCACCAGCAGCAGCGCCTGCTCAGGCAGCAGCTAAAGCACCTGCCAAAGCAGCAGCACCCGCACAAGCGGCAGCATCAACTCAATCAGGTAAAGAAATGACTGTATCAGCTACAGCTTACACAGCATTTTGCACGGGATGCTCAGGCGTTACGGCAACTGGACAAGACTTGCGTTCTAACCCGAACCAAAAAGTAATCGCAGTAGACCCGACAGTTATTCCATTAGGATCAAAAGTTTGGGTTGAAGGCTACGGTACAGCAATCGCTGGAGATACTGGCGGCGCAATCAAAGGAAACAAAATTGATGTATTTATTCCATCACAAGGTGCAGCTCTTGACTGGGGCCGCAAAACAGTTAATATCAAAATCTTAAATTAATAGAAAAATGCTACAAAGCCGAGGTGACCATTCCCTTGGCCTTTTTTATTGCTCCAAAAAGAGGCAATCCATGGCGGATTGCCTCTTTTTTGTTACCCCGAATTCAATGCTTTTTTTATTTTCCTGAAGTATTTACTGTAATAAGCGGCTGAATCGAATTTTCCTTCAACCCGAAACGGATTATATTTTCTCTGCCTTTTTTGTAATCCGGATCTGTAATTTCCGGATACAGGTTTGTCAGGACAGTCGCGGAAGAACCTTGGATTTTTACTTCATCCTGCTGGAAAGAAATAACCTTATTGTGTACAGCGTTTTCCAATCCGATTTCGTCTTTCAACTGCTTCTGAAATTTGTTTAAGTAAGCCTGGTTAAAGCATTCTACCAGAAAAATCATGAGAAAGATGAACAAGAGAGCGAAGACGAGAGCAACCCAGTCATCCTGGAGAAAGTATAAAGCAACGGCGGGAGCTAATATAAACAGGAATAAAAACATCATATTGGCTACCCGATAGAAATAGACCTGCTGTTCCGCTTTCTCGATTTCCACCGAATAATGCTGTTTCAAACTTTGCACATCCATGATTTGGTAACGCTCCAAATCATATTCAAGCTGAGGGTCAAAGACACGTGTCAATGTGATATCCTGGGTATCCGTGTCGAAATAATAGCGCAAATCCAATAAAGAATCCTTCCATTTTAAATACTGGGGAACTTCTTTTAAGGATACTTTTAGGTCCATTGGAGCCATCCTTTCTTAGGATAATAATATTTTGGTTTTCACGTGTAAAATTTGATATGTTAGGTTATAATATTGAAATATTCTCACTATTCTTTTTTATCATATAAGGAGGCAGGCGGAATGTCAAAAAAAGAAAAGAATTTTTCCAGACGCGACTTTTTAAAGACCTCAGGAATAGCTGCCGGAGCACTAGTGGGCGGTGGTATAATCGGGGGTCTAATCGCTTCCAATACAGGGACCGAAAATGCTTCACCTGGTACATCGCCGGCGACTGGCGGGGAAGCAGGTGCGGCTGGTGGAGTCAGAGGGTTGATGTTTTTCAAGAATGATGCAGAATTCCAGATTTTGGCACAAGCTACAGAGCGGATTTTCCCGGAAGATGACTTAGGTCCCGGAGCTATAGGGCTAGGCGTCCCTTATTTCATCGACCAGCAATTAGCCGGGGCTTACGGTGAAAATTCAAAGGAATATATGCAAGCGCCTTTTTTTGAAGGGGAAAGCACGCAGGGGTATCAAAGCCGGTTAAGAAGGAATGAAATGTTCCGGCAAGGGCTTCAAGTCATGCAGCAGGAAGCCCAAAACCGTTTTAATGCGAACTTCGTTGATCTTGAAGGCGGGCAGATGGACGAAATTCTTACCGCTTTCCAAGAAGATGAAATCCAAATGAGAGGGGTATCTTCGCTGTTCTTTTTCCGTCTGTTGCGCATGGCGACATTGGAAGGCGCTTACGCAGATCCGATATATGGCGGCAATCAAAACATGGAAGGTTGGAGAATGAAAGGTTTCCCGGGTCACCAGGCATCTTATGTCAATCAGATTGATAGTGAAGAATTCCAGGAAATTGATCCGCAATCCCTTGGAATGAGTCACTAATACAAAGAGGGGGAGTCTTAATGGTTACAACTTTGGATAAAGTGGATGTAGTGACAGTAGGAGTGGGCTGGACCGGAGGCATCATTGCAGCAGAATGCGCTAAAGCAGGATTGAAGGTTGTCGGCATAGAGCGTGGCCGGGAACGGAGCACCGCAGATTTTTCAATCGTCCATGACGAATTTCGCTATGCTGTACGCTACGAATTGATGCAGGATTTATCTAAGGAAACTGTAACGTTCCGCAACAACCGGCAGCAGCGTGCTTTGCCCATGCGTCAAATGGGCTCTTTTTTGCTGGGAGAGGGTCTGGGTGGATCCGGTACGCACTGGAACGGACAAAACTGGAGGTTTTTGCCGTATGATTTTGAAATTAAAACTTTGACTGACCAAAAATATGGTGCCAACAAGCTTGCTCCTGAGTATACCATTCAGGATTGGGGAATTACTTATGATGAACTGGAGCCTTATTTTGACCGTTTCGAAAAAACGGCCGGAATCTCTGGTGAATCTATAAACCCATTCTGGGGACAGCGTTCCGCGGAGTATCCCACACCACCAATGAAGAAGACGCCGATTTTGCAAAAATTCGAGACAGCAAGCAAAAAACTGGGCTATACGCCATTTATGATTCCTTCCGCCAATTTATCAGAAGCCTATGAAAATCCCGATGGCGCCAAAATCAATGCCTGCCAATACTGCGGCTTTTGTGAGCGTTTCGGCTGTGAATACGGTGCCAAAAGTTCTCCTGAAATCACAGTCGTCCCTACGGCATTGAATACTGGGAATTTTGACATTAAATTCAATGCCAATGTAGTGGAAATCATGAAGCAAGGAGACAAAGTCACTGGTGTGCGTTATTTTGATACGGTCACTTTTGAGGAATTTATCCAGCCAACGGAAGTGGTTGTACTGACAAGTTATGTAATGAACAATGCTAAATTGCTGATGGTATCTAAAATTGGCGAACAATATGACCCGGCAACCGGAAGAGGAACACTTGGGCGGAATTATGCTTATCAAATTTTGCCAGGAGCGTCCGGTTTCTTTGAAGAAAAAATGAATGTCTTTATGGGAGCTGGCGCTCTTGGAATGACGGTAGACGATTTTAACGGTGATAATTTTGATCATGCAGATTTGGATTTTATCCACGGGGCCAGTCTTTCCATTACGCAAACAGGGAACCGGCCGATTCTGACAAACCCGATCCCGCCTGACACACCGTCCTGGGGAGCAGAATTTAAAAAAGCATCGATTGAAAATTACCCAAGAACGCTTAGTGTCGGAGGACAGGGAGCTTCTATGCCGCATAAGGAAAACTTTATGTCTTTGGATGGAACGTATAAGGATGTTTACGGTGTTCCACTGCTGCAGCTTACGTATAATTTTACTGATCAAGATAAGGCTTTGCATGCTCATCTTGTGGAAAAAGCTGCTGGCATCATGCAGGAAATGGGAGCCAAAACGGTGGTTGGCGGCAGTCCGATTTCCGATTATGATATTGTCCCTTATCAAACTACACACAATACTGGCGGAACAGTTATGGGATCAGATCCAGCCAATAGTGTGGTAAATAATTTCTTGCAGCACTGGGACGCTGAAAATCTTTTTGTAGTTGGCGCGGGGAACTTTGCCCATAACGGCGGTTACAACCCGACCGGAACAGTAGGGGCACTTGCCTATCGTTGTGCAGAAGGTGTGATCAATTACAGTAAAAATGGCGGAGCGCTCGTATAACAAAGGAGGAGAAAGTTTATGGGAGGTTTAGCATCAATTGGCGTACCTGGATTAATCATTATTTTAGTCATCGTACTTATTTTATTCGGCCCGAAAAAGCTGCCGGAAATTGGCGGAGCAGTCGGAAAAACATTCTCGGAATTCAAACGGTCCACAAAAGGGCTAATGGATGATGACGAAGACGAAACGGTTGAAAAGCAAGAGAAAAAATCCGAAAAATTATGAAGGTGGTTAAATGGATCCGTATGGAGAACGCAAACTAATTAGCCCGCTCAGCAAGAAAGCAGCTCTTCCGGAAGAAAGTGCTGAAAAAATTTTAGAAGAGCCGCCGGTCAAACCGGAGCCGCCTAAAATAGAACAACCGGAAGAACAGGCAGAAAGTTTGGTGGATCATTTAGGTGAATTGAGAAAGCAGTTGATAAAGAGCATTTTTGTTTTTTTATTCTTCTTGCTGTTGGTTTTTTCGACCTTGAATTTTTGGTTCCCTTATATCGTAAAAGGCCATGATTTAGTAATACTTGGACCGCTGGAAGTAATTAAGTTTTACACATCAATCTCAGTTACACTGGCGCTTGGTCTTTCTTTGCCTTTTCTCTGTTATTTTTTATGGCAATTCGTTAAGCCTGGTTTGCTGGAAACGGAAGAACGGTTTGTTGGCTTGTATTCGCCGGCTATGCTGATCTTGTTTCTTCTTGGCATATCGTTTGGCTACTTTATTGTCAATCCTTTGAGTTTCCAGTTTCTGATTGGGCTGGGGGAAGCGAATTTCGCGGTCATGATTTCAGCGAGTGAATATATTCATTTTCTGATTATGACCACTATACCGCTGGGGCTTCTTTTTGAAATGCCGATTGTTGCTTTATTCTTGTCCTCAATCGGATTGCTGACGTCTGAATCGATGAAAAACGTCCGGAAATGGTCGTACTTAGTGATTGCGATTGTATCGGCTTTAATTACTCCGCCAGATTTTATCAGCCAATTAATTGTGCTGATTCCAATGGCTGTTCTTTACGAAGTAAGCATTTATATTGTGAGAAGAATAGAAGTGAAGAAAGCCAATGTTGAATCTTCTGCAATGTGAAATGATGAAAAGGAAAAGCTGCATTTCGGTGCAGTTTTTTTATATTTTAATTTATAAGAAAATTCCGATATTAAATGGCATTCCTTTTAAAACTTCTATACACTAAAGGGGTAAGGAAGTATAAGTATAGGTAAAAATCCCATAGAAGCAGAATCGGGAAACCAAGAGGAGGAGGAGCGGCATGACGATCAATGTAGAAGAAATTGAAGATCTGAAGACTGTAGATGTTTCGAAATTAGTAGAAGAAAGTGAAGCGGAAGGTTACCGCTTTCTCAAACGGCTGGTTAGCCAATACGAAGATGGCACTAATACATTCAATCAGGCTGGAGAAGTATTGTACGGCGTATGGGATCAGCATAGCCATTTAATAGCCATCGGCGGTTTAAACCGGGACCCGTATTCGAATAAAGAAGGAGTCGGCAGGCTGCGCCGCTTTTACATTTCACCCAACTCCCGAAGACAGGGAATTGGCACGTTGCTCCTGAAAGAAATCATCAATCACGGGCGCAACCATTTCAAAGAAATTGTGGTGCGGACAGATTCAGCCGCTGCAGATGCTTTCTATAGAGCCAATGGTTTTTCAGCCGATCTTGGACTTCCGGAAGCAACCCATGGATTAACACTGGACAACGGAGTAAAAGAATCGGCACGGTAAAGAGAAACTTCAATCAGTGGGCGTTCTTCCCGCTGATTGTTAGTTGAACCAATCGGACTTTTACGGCCAGTAGACTTCCCGCTTGAAGAAGCGGGAGTCGTACTGACCGTTAAAGCGGGGTAAAGAAAACTAAGCTTTCAAGGCTGTCGAGAAACTCTCGGCAGCCTTTTCATTGCGTTCCGTGGGGGGCGCTTTTCGCAATTATTTGAAGAAACATCCCATAGAAGCCCAAAGATATGGTACCTTAAAAAAGAAATTGCCTGAAGCAGATCCTTGAGAGGTTGAGGGATATATTATAGAAAGAAAACAACAAATAGCAGCTGAAATTGAAAAGCTGGCGATGGAGGAATTACAAATGGAAATGTCGGAATGGAAAGGTGCAGCGGGAGTTTGCATCAATGAAAAAAATGAAGTGTTGCTGGTGCTGCAAGGTCCTCCAGGAGAAGAGAAGAAATGGACAGTTCCGGCAGGCGGCATCGAACAAGGCGAAAGTCTGCGTGAATGCATTGAGCGGGAATTTTATGAAGAAACAGGTCTTACAGTGAAAGTTACCGATGAATTGAAAGTTAGAAGTGGAGAGTACGAAAACGCCGCTGTGTCTTTTAATGTCCATTATTTCAAAGTGGAAGTTACAGGCGGAGAAATCACGCTTCAAGAAGGCGATGAATGGATTTCGGATGTGGCATGGAAATCGTTAGGAGAGCTTGCCAAGTTGGACATGGCGTATCCGGACGATGCAAAATTGATAGAATCGCTGATTCAACACTGATAAAAGCATATATCATAAAGAAAAAGGGTATTATATGAATAAGATTTTATTTAGGAGGGATTCGATGAGAAAAGATCGGGAAGGTCACGAAGGTGAAGAGCTGATTCCGGAAGTCGAGCCGCGCCGCGATATGCCAGACACTAAAGAAATAGATCCAATGCCAGACAGAGAACTAGAGTATGAAGAAAATTCGAATGAAAAGTATAGAGATAATCCACCGCATGAAAAATGAGGCAAGCCGCTTGCGGCTTGCTTTTTACATAAGTGTTTATCATTGCTTAGCTACAAGGGGGAATACTCATGCCGCAGTATTTATTTGAAAACGCGATATGGCAAGAAGAAGGAGATATTGAAGATAAAGATTTCCTAAAATTTTTGCCGAACAATAAAAAAATGCATTCTTGGATTAAAGATTCACGCGACATAACCGTTAACATTTTGCATACAGAGACGTCAGAAAGCGGAAATGAAGCAATCTGGGGATCTCTTATTTATCGCCAAAACCCAAAAAAGAAAGATGACTTGGAGGTATTTCATTTTTATTTATCGAAAGATATTCTGGTGACAAATGAATTGGATTTTGAGACAGATGAGGATTTGGATAAAGATTCTGTCCTTAGGCAAATGAAAGAAACAGAATCTACAACTGAGTTAATGATGATTTTGCTGGGAGATATGATCAGTTCAATTCTCCATAAAATTGATGTGTTCGAAGAACAGCTTCGCAACTTGTTATGGGAAATAAGAGAAAGAAATGATAAAAAAACCTTAGACAAAATTGAGGTTGTACGCCATGAAATTCTTTTATGGCAAAACTTAGTGATGGGATTTTTAGAAATAAGGATGGCTATTTTTGAAACGTTCGGCAAAGATGTAGAAAAAGAGAAAGAATACATACGGACCTCAGCGCGCATTGACCGCTGCATTATGTTGATTAGGTCGTATAAAGACGAAATCAATAATATGGTGGATATGGAGAATGTGGTGGCTAATTACCGCGGAAACGAAATAATGAAGACATTAACTGTTCTAACGACGCTTTTCACTCCAGTGATGGCATTTGGTGCACTATGGGGAATGAATTTTGAGAAAATGCCAGAATTGAGCTGGACCTATGGTTATTTAGGCTCGTTGATTGTGATTGTCGCTTCAACGGTTTTTCTCTATTTTTATTTGAAAAACAGAGGATGGACAGGAGATATATTAAAAACCGCTTTAAGCAAAAGTTCCAAATTGAAAAAACAGTGAAAGCGAATGGATGTCCTGTTTGAAGAACCAAGAGTCCTAATTACCATAAAAGCAAAACAAAGGAGCCAACCCATATTCAGTGGGGCGGCTCCTTTGTTTGCCAATAAACTGAATAGCTAATGGAGTATAGCTTGACGCTGCTTTCATCTTTTTAATAACGGAATTTATCTTTTTCAAGTTCCTCCAGCAAATCGGAATAGCGCTGAAGGTCTTGATCTCCATGTCTTTCAATATAGGAGGCTATAAGTTCTTTCAGTTCTTTCCGATGGCGTTCAACGGCGACGAGTTTCTCTTTTAGCGTTTGGCGTCTCCACAGCTCAAGTTCTTTCACATCATCCATTTTCTCGAACATATCAATTTCAGCAAGCAGTACAAGCGCAGAGTTTTTCTTTTCATCGTACTTTTTCAGCGCTTTTTCAATCTTTTTAGTCTCATTATCAAAAGCCATTTTTGAGTACATTGACAAGGTACCCACCCGCCCTTCATAGAAACTTCTTATTAAGTATTCTTTTCCCTAATTAACTGAAATATAAGCTTTTGTGTATTCTTTCTTTATTATAAATGAGAATTTTCTGATTTTCAATTGACGTTTTATGAGGATTCAACTAAGATGAAAGAAATGATGAAGGAGGTGGGTAAGATGAATCAAACTGGTAAGCGCATGACTGAATGTCAGGAATATCTTTACATTCTTCATGGCGTTACTTTCACAAAAAACATGCACGGGATAAGTCTGTCCTTTTTTAGACAATTGCATGAAGTGAAAAACCAGTGAGAGACATCTGCCTGCAAACGGATTTTATCAAAGGCATGCGTCTGCGCATGCCTTTTTTGCATTGTATGTGTCTCTTCAATCGAAAGGAAGAGAACAATGATCATCAGCCAATTCCAACACATTATGTGCCATTTTGCGAATCAGAAATTATTTAATCATATTAAAGGGGAAATTGCCGAAGGTCAGCGGATTGGACTTGTCGGCAGAAACGGCGAAGGAAAGACGACGCTGCTGAATGTCTTGGCTGGAAAACTGCATCCGACAGAAGGCGCAGTTACCTGGAAAAAAGGCTGCGCAATCGGGCTTTTGCAGCAGTCTCCGAATGAAAACGGAGAACAAACGGTCCAACAATTGCTGAGGAATGTGTTTTCAGAGTTGCTTGCCGTACAACTTCAGCTTGAGAAGATGGAAAAACAAATGGGCATGGCGGCTCCGGAAGAAATGGAATGGATCTTGCGGCGTTATGGTGCCATGCAGGATGATTTTATTCAGCGGGGCGGTTACGAAATTGAAGTCCGAATCGATCAGATTCTTAATGGCTTGAAAATCAAATCATTAAAAGAAGAACAATGGGGACATCTGAGCGGCGGCGAACGGACAAAAGTAGGTTTGGCCAAATTGCTTTTACAGGAACCGGAGTTACTGCTGCTGGATGAGCCCACAAACCATTTAGACTTAGAGGCGATTGAATGGCTCGGTTCTTTTATTAGTCATTATAAAGGCACCATTGTGCTGGTTTCACATGACCGCTACTTCCTAGATGAAACAGTCACTCAAATTTGGGAGTTGGACCAAGGAGATTTGATTCAATATAAAGGAAATTATTCAGCATATGTAAAAGAGCGCGAAGCCCGTCTGTTGATTGAATTCCAGCAATACCAAGACCAGCAAAAGAGAATTCGGAAAATGAAAGAAACAATCAAGCGCTTGAAAGAATGGGCAAATCGGGCGAATCCGCCGAATGCCGGAATGCACCGCCAAGCAAAAAGCATAGAAAAAGCGTTAGCTCGTATTGAGTTGCTCGATCGTCCTGTCCTGTCCAGAAAACAGATGGCTCTCGATTTTCAGATGGCAGACCGGAGCGGTAAAGATGTGGTCCGGATGGAAGGTATCTGGAAAGGCTTTGGAGAACGGATATTATTCCACGAACTAAACCTGCATGTCCGGTTCGGGGAGCGGGTAGCGATTGTCGGCTCCAATGGCACGGGAAAGACAACGCTTTTGAACATGATATTGGACACAGAAAAGCCGGATGCCGGGGACATCATTCTTGGTAACAGTTTATCCATCGGCTATTTATCTCAGCATACATTGGAAATGGATAATAACCGAAGCGTGTTGGAAGAGTTTCGGGATGTTGTGCCGGTGTCAGAATACGATGCCCGCCCTATATTGGCGCAGTTCTTGTTTTTTGGCAATATGGTGTTCCAGCCTGTGCGCCAGCTAAGCGGAGGAGAACGCATGCGGCTCCGGCTTGCTCAATTGATGCACATGAACCATAATCTATTGATTTTAGACGAACCGACAAACCATCTGGATTTGGAAGCGAAAGAAGTGATGGAAGAAGCACTGTCCAATTTTCCCGGAACAATCATCTCGGTTTCCCACGACCGCTATTTCCTGGATAAGCTGTTTCCTGTAACTTATTGGCTTTATAATCAGTCAATTGAACGTTTTGATGGGAATTACTCTTTTGCGAAAGAAAAAAAGCAGCCCGTCAGCACGGGATAAAGAGAAACTACAATCTAATCGGACTTTTACGGACAGTGGATCTTCCGCTTGAAAAAGCGGAAGTCATACTGGCCGTTAAAGCGGGATAAAAAGTATTTTCATATATTCAGACAGAAAGCTTAAAGTTGCAAGGGAAGGGGTATAATTAAAGATCAATGACTTACTAATAAGGTGGAAGCTAATGGCTGCTATAGGAACAATACCGGATAATATATCCATGCTGAATGCTTTAGATCATATTGGCGAAACGATATTAATCGCGGACAACACTTATACAATAAGATGGATGAATTCAGAAGCATGCAGATTGCTGACAGACATTGCCCCGTTGTACGGCATAAAAGATTGCAAAGAATTCCTCGGGATGAATATGGATGCTTTTCATGCTTATCCGGCACGTCAAAGAGATATGATGAGCAACTTGACAGAAACGCACCGGGCGCGGATTAATATACGCAATGAATTTGTCACTGACATTGTGATTACACCGATTAAAGATAATGGTGAAATGATTTCCGGATATATCGTCATGTTAATGGATGTTACCACGCAAGCGGAAGAGCAGAAGCGCAGTGAGAAGCTGATTAAAGAATTGTCTATTCCAATACTTCACATTTGGGAAAAAACCATCGCATTGCCGCTAATCGGGGAATTTGATAGGTACCGATCTGACGAGTTGATAGCTGTTGTATTAATGGAATGCGCTGACAAAAATATAGAGCATGTGCTGGTTGATTTAAGCGGCATTACGGAATTTGAAACACAGATCCGTTATCAAATTCAAATGATGACAGACAGCCTGAAACTGATAGGGACAAATTGCATTTTAGTAGGAATCAGCCCGAAATTGGCGATGTCTATTGTATCGCTTGAAAGCACTACCCGTACATTCAGTTCGGCCTATGCAGGGCTGAAACACATCATCGAACTGCAAAAACAGAATGAAAACGAAAAGCGGAAACGTGTATCCAGCTCAGATAGGCTTTAAACCAAAATAAAACAGCTTATCCAAAAGAGGATAAGCTGTTTTATTTTATTTCTGATGTTTCGACCGGTTCGACCCAAGTTTGTGACCAGTTTTGGATTTCATCCATTACAGGTTTTAAAGAAAATCCCTTTTCGGTCAACTCATATTCAATACGGACTGGAGTTTCAGGATAAACGGTACGAGTGACAAGTCCTTGAGCTTCTAGATTCTTTAATCTTTCCGACAAGAGACGGCCACTAATACCGATCACTTCAGTCAAATGGCTAAAACGCTGAGGTCCGGATAACAGCTGATAAATGATCAAACCGGTCCATCGTTGGCTTAGAAGCGAAATTGCACTTTCGAATCGGGGACAAATGACGGTGGTATCCATTCACATCACTCCTTTTTTATATAATAGCACAAATAGCTTGTAGAATAAAAGAATAAGGTTACTTGACATATTTAACTTCTTTTAATATAATTAGTTACATAAAGTAACCAATGAAATGGGGATATTAATAATGAACTTTCACGAGAAACCGGTAACGTATGTTGGAGAAGTAGGATTAAAAGTATTAAATTTAAAGGAAATGACTAATTTTTATAAAGATATAATAGGGCTTGAAGTAATAGATGAAGCAGAAAACACAGCAGTTTTAGGAGCGGGTGGAAAAGCGTTATTAAAACTTGAAGCAATTGAAGGGTTAATTCCAAAAAGAGGCCGTTATGCTGGACTTTATCATTTAGCGATTTTACTGCCCAACCGGAAAGAATTGGCGAAATCGCTGATTCACCTTCATAACCAGGGAATTCGTCTTGGATCTTCCGATCATTTGGTCAGTGAAGCATTGTACTTGAGTGATCCGGAAGGCAACGGCATTGAAATATACCGGGACCGGGAACCTGAGGAATGGAATTGGAACGGCGGTCAAGTGGATATGGCGGTTGACCCAATTGATGCAGAAGGTCTTTTGCAGACAGCACAGGAAGCGGGAGAAGCTTGGCAGGGAATGCCTGCAGGCACTGTTATGGGACATATCCATCTTCATGTTTCGAACTTGCAGGAAGCTCAAAAATTCTATGTGGATGGTCTCGGGTTTGAAATCGTTACATCAATGGGCGGACAGGCACTGTTTATCGCGGATCAGAAATACCACCACCATATTGGCTTGAATATCTGGAACGGCGTCGGCATACCAGCGCTTCCGGAAAAAGAAGCTGGCCTGCATTACTATACATTGGTTCTCGAAAATGAAGAAAAACGCAGCCACTTAGCTAAGCATCTTCAAACAATGGGAGTAGAAATTATTGAACATGCAGATTACCTCGAAACAAAAGATCCATCCGGAAACTTGATCCGTTTGATGGTCTAATAAAAAAGCCGACTCTATCAATCAGAGTCGGCTTTTTTTGTTGGCGGAAAAGGTTTTTCGCAACTCTCATCGAAATTGCGATAGGGGTTTTCATTTTTTGCTGTCGCTGTATTAACAGGGCTAGCTGTTGTGTTAAAAACTTCTGTTTCTTCTGTAGAGTGATTTTGCCGTGTTTCCATATATGCATACATTCTTTCCTGGCTTTTCAACTCTTCGAGTGGATTGCCGGAATAAGATAAAAGGATTAATCCAAATGCGCCGACGATTAAAGTGATGCCCAAAAGTGAAAGGAATCCCTTCATGATAAATCCCGCCTTTTTATATTTGCTCTATTTGCTTATGATTTAGAACGAATCTGAAAACAGAAAGTTCCCTCTTGCTGAAGATGCCTGTTATAGCGATACTAGAAGGAAGAAAAGTATTTGTAGAATGGATCAAAAAAGGAGGAATGAGAATGATTGCATTGGAGACGGAAATTTGCCAGCTCTTTGGCATCCAACATCCGATTATTCAAGCGGGTATGGCTGGCGGCCCAACTACTGTGGAATTGGTAACAGCTGTAAGTGAAGCGGGCGGCCTTGGCACAGTAGGAGCGGCTTATATGGCACCGGATGCGCTGAAAAAAGCGATTGCTGATATCAAGGCGAAAACGCTAAAGCCTTTTGCGGTGAATATTTTTGCTTCAAATGAAAAAGACGATTTTAGCCGATTGGAAGAAGTGCAAAAAGCATTAAGTCCTTTCCGTTCCGAATTGAAAATTGAAGAAGTTTCATCATCTTATTCCTCTCCTGACTGGAGCAAAGAGCAGTTTCGTATTTGTATCGAAGAAGGAGTGCCAATCATCAGCACAGCTTTTGGCTGTTTGTCTCCTGATCAAATGAAAATAGCCAAAGAACGGGGAATAAAAGTGATCACAATGGTCACTACAGTAAAAGAAGCGCTTCAGGCCGAGCAAGCAGGCGCTGATGCGGTTGTTGCACAGGGAAGTGAAGCGGGAGGGCATCGCAGTACATTCTCAATGGACCAGCATCCTTATGGAGCATTGATTGGAACGATGTCATTGGTCCCTCAAGTCGTAGATGCTGTCCGGATTCCTGTAATTGCGGCAGGAGGGATTACAGACGGGCGGGGACTCATTTCTTCACTTGTCTTAGGAGCGCAGGCGGTCCAAGTCGGAACCCGCTTTTTAAGTTCTAAAGAGTCGGGCGCGCATCGGGTCTACAAGCAAGCAATTTTGGACAGCGATGAGGAAAGTACAGTGATCACCAAAAGTTTTTCAGGAAGACCGGCCCGTGGAATTAAAAATCGCTTTATCGAAGATTTCGAAAAGACAAAGATTGATCCGTTGCCGTTCCCTTCCCAAAATACCATTACTAAAGATATTCGTGCTGCTGCCGCTCGAAACAATGACCCGGAATTTATGTCGTTATGGGCAGGCCAGTCAACCCGTTCGTTGACAGAAGAGCAAAGCGCAGCGGAAATAATAGAATCCATCATCGGGCAGGCCCGGCAAATTCTCCGCTAATGGTTCATTTCTAAATATCCTTAGTGTCTGTTTTAATCCGATTTCTCCCAGAGGAAATCGGATTTTTATTGTTCAGAACCAATATGCAGAATAGGTGGATGCCTATGGTTGCCATGAAATGAAACTTTTAAGTTGAAGGTCCGTATACTTACTATAAGAAAAATAGCCGGAAGTTAAAGGGGAATTCATTATGGGAAGTATATTATTGTTTGCAGCTGCAGTATCGCTCGTGGCTGCTTTTATTATTGTGCCTCTGACAGGAATAGGCGGTGGGAAAAAAGGAAATGACAAACCTGTCCGATCATTTATCGTGCCGGGAATCATTTTTGTTTTCATCATTGGAACGCTAATTGTGGCCGGTTATTATTATTTTGCAAATCTCGATAGAAATGTAATGTCATTGTGGCCGGTATTATTAATCACTTCAGCTATTGGTGCGTTGCTTTCACGCGGCAGCGAGCAAAAAGTGAAATCATTATTGTTTGTAGGGGCAGTGGCTTTCGCAGGTTATATATTGACCGCCCCTTTGTTTAATGCTTCTGAAAAATACGAAGCAGTGGCGATGGATGAGCAAGTGGAAATTGAGGCGTTCGATGAAATGCAGACGCCTGCCAGTGTGCCACCAAAATTTGCACGCAACAAAATGAAAAAAGCATTCGGGCAAGTGCCGGATACGAGTTATTATGAACTTGGGAGCTTGCAAGTGCAAAAGGTTGAAGGAGAATATGTCTATATCGCACCTGTGGAATTTTCAGGGTTTTTCAAATGGTGGAACGGAGATTCGACTCCAGGCTATTTCACAATGAGTGCAACCGATGCATCAGCAAATCCTAAATTTGTTAAGGCGGAAATGATTTATACGCCATCTTCTTATTTTAATAAAAACATCGAGCGCCATATGCGCCTGGAAAAACCTGAGGCGATTTTTTATGGGGATTCACAGCTGGAGATTGATGACAGCGGAAAGCCGTTTTATATCCGTTCCTATGGTGAATTCATCTCTGCCCGAAACGGTTTTGCTGTAAAAGGAATAATGGCCGTAGACCCGGCTACAGGCCAAACGGAAAGTTATCCGCTTGAAGAAGTTCCAGCGTTTATCGACGGGGCAGTTTCACCGGAATCAGTCAGCCTGGAAAACAATTATTACGGAAACTATGTCCATGGCTTTTGGAACAGCAAATTCGGCAAAAAAGATGTGAAACTGCCATCAAACGAAGGGACAGAAGCAAATGTCAGCCCAATCTTTGATGCGGAAGGCGACATGTACTACTTCACCGATTTTACCAGTCCGAAGGAAGGCGTCGATTCGATGCTTGGGTATTCATTGACCAATGCCCGCACAGGGGATTCCACTTACTTTACAGGGTATATGGAAGATTCCTATATGGATTCACAAGGAAATCTGCAGATTATTGAAAAGCAATTTATCGAAAAAGAGTGGGCAGGCGAGATGCCGGTGCTATACAATTTCTACGGGGAAGCAAGTTGGCTGACACCGGTTCTTGACTCGAACGGCTTTTTGCAGAATTACTTTATTGTTTCTGCCGCCAATCCAGAAATCTCCGTTTTTGCTGCTACTCCAAATGAAGCATTGCAATTGTACAAAACTGCGCTTCAAAGAGGCGGCAGCACCGTCGATGGCAGTTCCGACGCTGAAGAAGCAACGGCATCAGGCGCCGTCGAGCGAGTGTTTAAAGAAAAAGCTGGAGACTTTACGGTTGTATCATTTTTATTGGAAGATGGAACGAACTTTATTGTTTCTTCCGAGAATTTTCCATTAGCCATTTACTTAAAAGAAGCGGATCAAGTGCAAGTGACGTATTTAAAAACAGCGGACTTGTTCTTGCCGGTAAAAGAAATGACGATTGAAGGACTGGAATGAAAAACAGGAAAATCCTTTCGCTTATCGAGCAGAAGGATTTTTTCTTTTAATAGAGAAACTTAATACTTTATAGAACTTGTTTTTAAGATTAAACTGTAGGGAAGAGGTGAGGCACGTGCGAAAAATATTTTGGATTATTATATTGCTTGTGCTTGTATATTTCGCACGGCCGCTTTGGGAAGATAAAGCAAGTGAATATGTGGATTTGAGCTTTTTGGATGCAGTTGACCAGAAGATCGATCAAGTCGCAAATGGTCCCACAGTGACTGATGCGTTAGATCAGGCCAAACAGTTTACTGTTCAAGTGGGCGGCCAATTGCAGTCTTTTGTCAGTAAAAGTTCTGCGGAAATGCCTGCTGTTGTAGAAAAACCGGAACTGGCTCAAACGGAATCGCTATTCGCTGTCCACAATGTGACACTTGGAATGACCAAAGAAGAAGCGCAAGCGAAAGTCGGTTTGCCTCTCCGTTTGATGGAGAATGAATATGGCTTTGATTGGCATAGCTATCATCAAAACTATCAAAATTATGTGTTGCTGTCATATGATCAAAAAGGGAAAGTCAACGGCATGTTTACCAATCAGGACCTTATATCGTCTACAAAAGATATTACTATGCAATCTAATAAAACTCAGGTTCGTTCAGCACTTGGCGTTCCTTTGAAAAGCCTTCAAAAAGGGAATGTCCAGTACATATTGGATACCCGGGAAGAATATGACGTTTTCAAAATCGACTCTATTTATGTGACTGTATTTTACGATATCCATGAAGAAGATACGGTTACGGCTATTCAAGTGATTGACGGAGAAATGGAAGAGCAGCGGCCGAAGATTTATGCAGAACCAAGCAAAGAGCTGAAAGAAGGGTTTGAATTTTTGTTGTTCGAGTTGACCAATTCAGCACGGATTCAAAGAGAACTGCCGTTATTGAAGTGGGATGAAGCCACTCGGACGACGGCCCGCAAACATAGCGATGATATGGCGAAGAACCGATACTTCAGCCATACAAACCAGGCAGGGAAATCACCGTTTGACCGCATGAGCGACGACGGCATTACATTCTTTGTAGCCGGTGAAAACTTGGCTTATGGGCAGTACAGCAGTATTTTCGCTCATGAAGGATTGATGAATTCGATGGGACACCGTAAAAATATTGTCAAACCGGACTTTGGTTATTTAGGAGTTGGGGCAGCCTTTAATTCTGATCATCAGCCATATTTCACAGCTAACTTTTTTAATAGATAACACAAAGGCATCCGTAAAATTCTTATGGATGTTTTTTCATTTGTTAGAGTATCCGGTATAGCGGGATAAAAAGTTTGGGCTTGCTAATAAATAAAGTGTCGCATATTCATGGTAAACTGGGTATACAGAAAAAAGAAAGGAAGTGAGCTGTGTGACAAACAAGCTTTGGTTTCAAGCGGGTGTAGGCATTATATTGGCTTTAGTCATTATTCGTTTATTTATAGAAGTCCAGGCCATCTTTGACCCGTTCTTCATTATTGCGCAAACGATATTTGTGCCTTTGCTGCTCGGAGGGGTTCTTTTTTACCTCAGCCGGCCGCTGCTGCATATTTTAGAAAAGCGCAAATTTCCAAGATGGGCAGGGGTCCTGACAATTCTGCTGCTGATTGTCCTTGTGTTTTACTTGCTTTATGCCATGATTGGCCCTATGGTAACAAAACAGGTCAATGCACTCGTCGAAAATGCACCGGCAATTATCCAAGACGTAGAAGATTACACTCAATACCTATTCGATCAGCGTAATCGTTTGCCTTCAGCGATTGAAGAACAGATCAATAGCATGTCCGGAAGCATAGGGGATTGGGCCAGCAATATCGGAGGATGGATTCTTTCATTCCTGGCAAGCTTTATTTCAGGTGTAGTTACGCTTGTGCTTGTGCCGTTCTTCTTGATTTACCTTCTTTTAGACCATCAGAAGTTCGCACCATTTGTTGCCGGCTTCTTTAAAGGAGAGCGAAAAACGTGGATTCGGAAGACGTTAAGTGACGTCGACCATACGCTGAAGTCCTACATTCAAGGGCAGTTATTCGTCAGCTTTTTAGTCGGCATCATGCTGCTGATCGGGTATCTGATTATCGGACTGGAATATGCATTACTGCTTTCAATCATTGGAATGGCGACCAATGTGATTCCGTTCCTCGGTCCGTATATCGCGGTAATTCCGGCCATTATCATTGCGCTCGTACAAGATCCGATTATGGCGGTTTACGTGGGAATCATTATGCTTGTTGCCCAGCAGATTGAAAGCAATCTCATTACGCCAAACGTTATGGGGAACGCGCTTGACGTACATCCGTTGACCGTCATCACCTTGATCTTAGCCGCTGGGAATATAGCCGGTTTATGGGGGATTATCCTCGCTATCCCTGTCTATGCGGTCATCAAGACGATTGCCAAAAACGTCTATGCACGCCGTGAAGAAATACGCGATACCGCAACAAAAGAAGTATAGTGCTGTACACCTTGCAATTAATTTTGCAGGGTGTTTTTTCGTAAATAAATATTGCTTGACGATTAATAGTATACCCCCTAAACTAATTATTATTAGTTGAGGGGGTATACTATTTTGGATATTCGAATAAAAGAAGCGGTCGAACTCTTTCAAGAAGTGATGTTCTACGGAACAGAACGCGTCATCAAATCCATCGATGATCCGCTATGGAAAGAGTTTTCGCCGGAACAGATTCAGATGCTGAAACTCGTCAGCAAAGAAAAGCGCATCACTTCCAGCAGGCTAGCCGCGTTGCAGGCAGTACATAAAAGTGCAATTTCCAGCCGCATCAAAAAATTGCTGCAAAAAGATGTTATCCGCTTTGTTCAGACGGAACAGCAGGACCGACGCGAAAAATTGGTTGAACTGACGGATCGTGGAAAAGAAGTCCTGGTGCAGTCGGATAAAGTATTAACGGATTACATCGAAAATTTATTGGCCCAGCACGTAAACGATGAGGAAATCGATCAGTTCTTGACGATTTTCCGTAAGTTGAAAGACATTATTAAAGCGGATGGAGTGTCATAAATGAAAACTGTCTTAAAACTGAAATGGCCGATTACGATTGGCGTGCTGGTCCTAACAGTTGCCTTATTCCTGCTGGCGCCAAATTTAACGGAGCAAGCAGAGCAAGCGGGTTCGTTCCAGCTTTCACAAGAAGCTTCGTCCCAAAAGGCAGCAACGATTTTAGCAAATGCGGATGCTGCAGAACAAACGATTTCTTTAGTCATCCCCCTCAAAAGTGAATTGGAAGGAACGATGCGGGAAACACTGACAGAAATGGCTTCCGAAATTGAAGCGCTTGGAGAACCGGTAACGAGCGTTTTGAATCCGGTAGAAAGTGCAGAGCTTGAAAAACAATTAGTTTCAGAAGATCAGAAAACGGTTTTGATGCCAGTTACAGTTGATGGCACCGATGAAGAAGTGAATGCTGTAGCGGCAGACATCCGCGAATCGATTATCCCGGGCGACTTGACGGCTTATGTAACCGGAGAAGCAATCGTCAATAATGACGTCAATATCAGCGCTCAAGAAGGCTTGAAACGAACAGAAATCATTACGGTCGTTTTGATTTTTGGTTTGCTGCTTGCGGTGTTCCGTTCAATCGTCACACCGTTCATCCCGCTTGTCGCTGTTGGGATTTCGTACTTATTGAGCCAGTCCATTGTTGCTTATTTGATTGACTGGTTTGGCTTCCCGGTATCGAACTATACCCAGATTTTTTTAGTGGCGATTCTTTTCGGGATCGGAACAGACTACTGCATCCTGTTGCTGAGCCGCTATAAAGAGGAATTATCAGCGGGACATGGAGTGGAGGAAGCGATCGTTAATACGTACAAAACTGCTGGACGCACGCTTCTAATCAGTGGAATCGCTGTATTTATCGGATTTTTTGCAATCGGTTTTGCGGAATTTCCAATCTTTAAGTCTGCAGTTGCCGTAGCAGTAGGGATTTTTGTGTTGCTGCTTGTGTTGTATACTGTTGTGCCATTCTTTATGGCATTGCTGAAAGAAAAATTGTTCTGGCCGGCAAAAAAATCAGCTAGCCACAAAGACAGTAAGTTATGGATTGCGATGAGCAAACTATCAATCAACCGTCCACTTTTGTCGATGCTGGTTGTTGCGGTTATTACGGTACCTTTATTGTTTACCTACAATAATTCACTGTCATTCAATACCGTTGATGAAATTGGCTCGGAATTTGAGTCGGTAAAAGGCTTGCGTGCAATTGAAGATGGTTTTGGCAAAGGAGATTCACTGCCCGTAGAAGTCATCGTTAAGTCAGATGAAACTTTAACTGCAGAATCTGTTGTGCCTTATTTTGAAGAAATTAGCCAAGAAATCGAGAAAATTGATGGAGTAGAAGGAGTTCGGTCTATTACCCGCCCTACTGGTGATGTAATTGAAGACCTTTATGCAGACAGACAATTGGGTCTGTTGTCAGATGGATTGACTGAAGCAGGTGCCGGCCTGGGCGAAGTGCAGGCGGGACTGAATGACATCCAGACCAATCTGACGGGGATCAGTGAACAAACCAGTGGTGCAAACGGCATTGGTGAAGCTGCTGCGGGACTTGAGCAATTAAATGGCCAGTTGGGCCTTGTGACGCAAGGGCTGCAGCAAACGGGAAATGTGCAGCAGACGGTAGGCGCTTTGCCGCAAATCAGCGGTGGACTGACTGAAATTCAGCAAGGATTGGCTGGAGCAGCGGGACAAAGCGGGGAACTGGGTGCAGGGTTAATGCAGCTGTCTGATGGCGTTGGCGCTTCAAACGCAGGACTTGTGGAAATCCAGAACGGCCTAGCCGAAGCAGCAGGCATGATGCAGAAAATGAGCGACAGCAAAACCGTTCGCGATACCGGACTGTTTATTCCGGAAGGCACGCTTGCAAGTGAAGAATTTGCGCAAGTAATGGACCGCTATGCTTTTGCGGAAGGCACCGGCATGAAAATGGAAATCATCTTGTCGGACGACCCTTATTCTCCAAACGCAATTGTTACAACTGCAAAAATCAAAGCAGCAGTCGAACGCACAATAGCAGATACACCGCTTGAAGAAACGGAAATCGCATTCGGTGGCATTGCAAGCATCAACAGCGATTTACAGGAAGTTTCTTCAAGTGATTTCACGAAAACTGTTACCATTATGCTGATCAGTTTGTTCGTGATTCTATCAATACTTTTCCGCTCATTGATCATGCCGCTATATATGATCGGATCTTTGCTGTTAACTTATTACACATCGATTTCGATTGCGGAATTGATTTTCGTCAATGGCCTTGGCTATGACGGCATCAGCTGGGCTGTGCCATTCTTCGGCTTTGTCATGCTGGTAGCGCTCGGCGTCGATTACTCGATTTTCCTTCTCGACCGATTCCGCGAAGAATCGGCAAATGGCGGCACTGTCCGCGATGCGATGAGAACGTCCATGGCGAAAATGGGTACGGTCATCATTACGGCAGCCATTATCCTGGCAGGTACATTTGGTGCAATGATGCCCTCTGGCGTCCTCAGCTTGGTGCAGATTGCGACGATTGTTATTACTGGCCTCTTGCTTTATGGCTTGATCGTCTTGCCTCTATTGATTCCGGCCATCTCAGTTTCATTTGACCGCGGAGTCTGGTGGCCATTCGGCAATAAAAAACATTCATAAGTGACGGAAAAGCTGCCTCGGTGCAGCTTTTTTCTGTTTAATGTAGGATTGCTTGATGCCATGTTATACTAGGCTAAGAATCAACAATAATGAAACGGGGTAACTAACGTGCTTACATTTGAACAAAAACTAGAAATAATTGAATCGTTTCCGGAACTGACACGCAAAGATGTGTCAATGAAACGCGTGAACTTCCATTACGAAGAAAGCCTGTATGACAAAAAAATCGTTGTCTATCACCTTCACCCGAACGGCAATGGATTTGTGTACGTAGGCAACTTGCCGCAATATGAAGCGGATGCCAAGGGCTTCGTCAATATCCGTGATTTCTCCGACAAGGAACTTCGCAGCATTGTCGCAGATGCCTTAGATTACTTGTCCTTAGAGCCTGAACCTCCGTATGACAAGACGTGGACGAACCGCGATAACGAAAAACTGGACCTTGTCTATGAAGAGCCTTTCTGGAACATCTATACGGGCAAAAACCTGGAAGAAAGCTTCGGCACATTTAGTGACGCAGAAGATTATCTGATTGACCAAGGCTTTAAAGAACCGAAGTGATGAATATTCGGCAACTGGAAAAAGACGAAGATTTGCCGATAGAGCTATTGCTTGAAGCGGATCCTTCTGAAAAGTTGGTGCGTGAATATGTGTCAAAAGGAATATCTTTTATCGCAGAGAAAGATTTTCGTCTGATTGGCATCTATGTGTTATTGCCGATCTCTAATACCAAAGTGGAAATAAAGAATATTGCCGTTGCAGTGTCCGAAAGAGGCAAAGGTTGCGGCAAAAAACTGGTGCTGCATGCTTTAAAAGAAGCAGAGCGGCTTGGTTTTGAAGTGGTCGAAATCGGCACGGGAAATTCGAGTTTTGATCAGTTGGCACTTTATCAAAAATGCGGTTTCCGAATGACCTCGATTGATCGGGGCTTTTTTACTCGCCATTATCTTGAACCGATTGTCGAAAACGGCATCTTGTGCCAAGACATGGTGCGCCTTGAATACAAAATAAGATGAAACCCTTCAATTTTGAAGGGTTTTTCTTTTTGGAGTAAATTAAATTACTCTAAAAAGAAAAAACTATTGCTTTTAAAGGTAAAATTAATTACGATTAAAAGTAATTACAAAGGAGGGGTGAAATGGAGGATATAAGATTGAACGTCGCATTACTGAGAAAGCGGGTACCGAATTTAACGACCGCTGCCAAAGAAGCAGGCATTCGGCCGGCAACAGTTTCCAATTTATGCACCGGCAAAATCGATTTGGGGAAAGCGGAAGTGAAAACTTTGGTAGGACTGGCTAAACTGGCAAAGTGTACAGTGGATGAACTGATAATTCGGGGGGAGAAGATGGCAATGATCGAAACGCAGATTAAAGCATTGGATTTTTTCGCACCATTAGTAAAGAACGGTACGACAGGCATTGTTGCACGTCCAGGTATGGGGCAGTTGGTGATTATAGCTGAATTGCTTCACCGTTTTAAAGAACAAGGGGTAAAAACAGTCTATCTGACGCCGGAAAACGATCACCCGGAACTGGAGGGAATAGTTGAACTTGCAGGCCACATCACCCGCTCTGTTGCAGAAACTTTGGAATGGTTAAGGGAATATGGTGACAAAGCGGTGCTGGTTACGGACAAAGGACGAGTAGATTCAGGGGAGCTGTTCGAACTGCAGGAAGCGCTTGGCGGCAAACAAGTCACGACGCTGCTGGTGGATTTGTCCGGCGAAGTAGTGGATGACGATTTTCCGTTTGGCCCGCTTGAAACCGTTTGGCAACTGGATGCAGACTTAGCTGCGCGCCATCAGTATCCGGCTTTGAGTCCGCTTCATTCCACGTCTTCTTTGTTGGAAGAAGCAAGTTTGGATGAACGCCATTTTCTGCTTCGCCAACGTGCGCAAAAAACGCTTCGCCGCTACCGGGAGCTTCGGTCCATTGTAAATGCTCATGGAATGGAGCGCGTGCCGCAAGTGGAAATCGAAACGTATCGCCGTGGAGAACGGCTGGAAGCATATTTTACCCAACCTCTGTTTGTAGCTAAGGAGCTTACCGGCCAAGCAGGCGCAGCCGTTTCTCTGGCAGAAACTTTGAACGATGTGGAAGCCATTCTAAATGGCCAGACAGACGCTAGGGAATTGAAAGAACTGCAATTTATTGGAACATTGTAAGGAGCCTTGTGCTCCTTTTTTTATTGGTTTTATACGTTCATTAGCAACTGGAAATTAACAAAATTCAATCCGGACTAAATTTAAAAGAGGAAAAAAAGGAAAGATTTCGGTATGCTAAAAGCAAGAGGTGATCACATGTTTAAAAAAGTGACCTTATATACAAATCGGCTAAAGGAAATGAAAGGGTTTTATGAGTATCAAATGGGTTTTCGGATTGTAGAAGAAGACGATACCAGCTTTACGCTGGCTGTCGGTGATTCTCAATTGGTCTTTCAAGCATCAGAACGGCCAGCGATTTACCATTTTGCATTTAATATTCCAGGCAACCAGTATACACTGGCGAAAGGCTGGGCAAGTTCGCGTGTCACACTGAACCGCCAGGAAGGCATGGACGAAGTCTATTATGCAAATTTCAATGCGGATGCTTTTTATTTCCAGGATCCTGCTGGCAACGTGGTCGAGTTTATCGCCCGGCGCCATATCGACCGTATGGGCAATTTTACTGTTGATTCCCTGCTCAATATCAGTGAAGTGAGCATTACAACGAAACATGTGAAAGAAGTAGGAGAACAAATCGAAGCCATGGACATTCCAGTGCGGGGCAATAAAGGAATCGAACCGCATGCATTGAATTTTCTGGGCCAAGGAGATGCATTTATCTTACTGGTAGCTCCGAAACGGACGTGGTACTTCTCGAAGCAAAAGAGCGAAGTCCATCCTTTATCGATTAAGCTGATGGATGGACGGCAGATTGACATCACAGAAGAAGGGGATTTTCAGGAAGTCAAGCCGACTAATCCGATTTCTGAAGGCATGGAAAATATGGACTTTTCAGGAGTTGCCTTGCTGAAAAAAGAAGATATTTGGTCAACTGCCAAGGGATGGGCAGACCGTTCAAATGAGCGGCCGAATGCACTGGACACCCGCTTCGGGATTGCATCTGGCTGCAAAATTTTCACAGCAGTGGTCATCTGTCAATTAGTTGAAGAAGGGAAACTGGCGTTTGAAGACCGTTTATCGCAGCTATTGCCGGATTTCTTCCCGAATTTTGATGTTACTGTCCATCAATTGCTGACGCATACTTCTGGAATACCGGATTATTTTGACGAAGAAACGATGGAGAACTTTGAAGAGCTTTGGGTAAAGCAGCCAATGTATTTAATGAAGTCCGGAGCGGATTTTGTTCCGTTGTTTAAAGATGAACCGATGAAATTTGCGCCCGGAGAAAAATTCCAATACAACAATGCCGGGTTTATTGCTCTTGGGCTCATTGCAGAGAAAGTAGCGGGCCAGGCATTTATCAATATGGCAGAAGAGAGAGTCTTTGCACGGGCCGGGATGGAGAAATCAGGGTTTTTCAGCCTTGACCACTTGCCTAAGGGAGTGGCTTACGGCTATATTGATGAAGGAGATTCATGGCGCACCAACCAATATGCCATCCCGATCCAAGGCGGTGCAGATGGCGGGGCATTTGTGACGGCCAGTGATATGACCGCTTTTTGGGAACGGCTGATGGATTATACATTGCTTTCTGAAGAAATGACCAAAAAAATGCTGGTGCCCCATGTCTCGGCGGGACAAAACGATTATGGCTACGGCGTCTGGATTATGCAGAAGGCGAATTCTGTCTGGAAATATCATGTCACGGGATACGACCCAGGTACCAGTTTTCATTCCGGTTTTTATCCGCAAGATGGAACAATCCTGACGGTTCTGTCCAATAAAAGCGAAGGGGCTTTTGAAGCATTAAAGTTAATCGAAGGAACTTTTAAGAAGGGGTGAGGGCATGAGTGGGCGAAATTTGGCAATCGTAATATTGGTCGGCACCCTTGTAGTATGCGCGTTGATTTTTTTCGGCTTTCAGCTGTACTTCGACATGAACCCGACTCAATAAATGAAAGAAAACAGGCCGCGGAAAATCTGCAGCCTGTTTTCTTTTAATTAAAAGCATGATTCAATTGAATTAGAAGCCTATGCATGCTTAATGAAAGCAGATCGCAGGCAATAAAATCCGTAACGTAGGTTAGTATAGTCGAGGCAAGGATAAAAAAGCACAAAAAATGAGCTCCCCGTGAGGAGAGCCCATTAAGATAGTTAGGTTAGATTAAGCTTTTTGAACGTTAGTAGCTTGAAGACCGCGTTGGCCTTGCTCGATGTCAAAAGTAACTTCTTGACCTTCGTCTAAAGATTTGAATCCTTCGCTTTGGATAGCTGAGAAGTGTACGAATACGTCGTCTCCGCCTTCGCGCTCGATGAAGCCGAATCCTTTTTCTGAGTTAAACCATTTTACTTTACCTTGTTCCATGTGTGTTTCCTCCTCGTATGCAATTGCATACATTGTATTACTATCCTTGCTCAAATCTTGCAGATGAACATCTGACACTTTATACAAAGTTATCCGAACAAAAATAATTCTTCCTTAGAATAACATGAGGTTACAGAAATTGCAAGCCCAATCTTAAAATTAACTAATCTATCTTCAGAAACCGTTTATATATATACTATAAGAATCGCATGGGAATGGGAGTGTGAGGGCTTTGGAAAAAATTATGGTGACAGGGGTATCTGCCGGGGCAGGGAAGTCGACTTTTGCTGCTAAGCTTGGGGAAAAGCTGGGCCTGCCAGTGCATCATCTTGATTCGCTTTACTGGAAACCGGGATGGACAGAAGCGGAACCGGCCGAATTCAGAGCGGCACAAGAAAAAATTACGGCAGGGGAAAGCTGGATTATTGAAGGGAATTACAGCGACAGCTTTGATATCCGTTTTGCAAAAGCGGATACATTTATTTACTTGGAGCTGCCTTTAAGGGTTTGTTTGTACCGGGTATTAAAACGCTGGCTGACAAATATCGGCAATACACGGCCGGATATGGCGGAAGGCTGTCCTGAAAAAATGGATTTGGAATTTCTGAAGTTTATCATTACTACATATGCAGCGCGCAAAGTGAAAATGCGGGAGCGAATGAGGAAATTTCAGGAAGTACGACCGGAAAATCGAATAATCTTTTTGGGGAATAAAAAACAGATTGACGGATTTTTGAAAAGTATTGCCCATTAATAGAAAACGATGAATAATTTTAAAAACTGCAACATCTTCAGGAACTGAAGTGGTATTCTAAAGCTATAAAAATTATACGACTAGGAGAATAAACGATGAAGTTCTTGTACGAAGGAACCGTCACAAACCAAGCGCTTCGGAAAACGGAGTCTATGTATATGAAACGGCTGTTCTTAGAGGACTTGCCTATTATTGAACAAGTGCAAAAAGAAGTCATTGAATCGCTTCCGGAGAAAGCGGCGCTTCAACCATTATCAACTGAAGAATTTCTATTCATTTTGAATGAGCGTGGACTTCTTATTGGTGCATTCGTGGAGGATCAGCTGATCGGATTCCGGGCTCTTCTTATTCCGGAAATTGACGATGAACATTTGGGGTTAGACCTTGGCCTTCCGGAAGAAGAACTGCCGAATGTCATTTATCAGGAAATTTCTGTCGTGCTGCCGGAATACAGAGGCAATCGGCTGCAGCAGAAACTGGCTGAAGTGATTATGAAAGAACTGCCGAATCTGGAACAGCAGTTCCGGTATGTATGCTGCACCGTAGCACCTATGAACATTCCCAGTTTAAAAGACAAGTTTCTTCAGCAAATGCATATTGGAGCGTTAAAAGAAAAATACAATGGCATGGACCGCTATATTTTGGTGAAAGACTTAGAGCATCCAACTATCCGGTATGAAAATCATATAACCGTAAAACTGGATGATTTAGAAAAGCAGCGCCAACTTCTGGACCATGGCTATGTCGGCATTGGCTTTCAGTTAGTCAAAGGCTTCCATGAAATTGAATTTGCAAAACCTGTTCTTTAAAAAGAACAGGTTTTTCAGCGTGTTGAGAAAGATAAAACTTGTATTGGTGATTACCCCTTAACCGATATTCCGCCAACCAGCTGCGAAGACATTGGCCGAGGATTGTGAGGCCAAGTCTTTGCGACGAAGCGCATAGCGCTGCAGGAGCATAGGTTTTCAGCCGCGGGCGAGCGCCAAGCCGCTTCGTCGCTGCGCTCCTGTTTCTGCATCGCTGCACTAGCTTCGCAACATGAAAGGGAGTTGCAGGGTCTCGGCTGTCTCGTCGCTGCGCTGCCCCGCAGGCAAGACATTAGCCGAAGCTTGCGAGGCTAAGTCTTTGCGACGAGCTTGCGCAGCGATGCAGGAGCACAAGATCTTCGACAGCGAGCGAGGAGGCTTAGAGCCACACCCCACGGAAAGCGTCCGCCCTGGAGCGAAATGAACAAAGAGAATAAGAGTTTCTCGATAGCCTGCAAAACCTGTTCTTTAAAAAGAACAGGTTTTTTTATATTCCCTAAAGAATTCTGAAACTTTTGCGGATTTATACCGTATATTAATTAGAATGATAAAGAATGGATGGGATGGGAGGTTTTGGAATGGAGTTGTTTGGTTTATCCATGGAGCAGCTGTATATGTACACTCTTCTTTTCGCTGGTGCATTGACCGTACTTTACGTCTTTTTCGGCGATATTGCGGATGCAGGGGACGGGCTTCCTTTTTTTAACCCGACAATCATTCTGGCATTCATCACTTTGCTGGCTGCGGCCGGTTATTTACTCGAAGTGACGACGAAATTGGATAGTTTGGCGATATTGGGAATCGCGGCGGTTGTGGCACTGTTGTTTGATATTTTGTTATATTTCTTTATTTTATTGCCATTGTCATCCGCCGAATCTTCGATTGCCTATACGGACGAATCGCTGCTGGGCCAAGTGGCGAAAGTGATTATTCCAATTCCTGTCGACGGCTATGGGGAAGTCATTATTGAAACTTACGGAGGAATCATTTCAAAACGGGCAACAGGGTTCGACAATGAAGCAATTGGCCAAGATCGGCAAGTATTGATCATTGAAGTAAAAGACGGCACGTTGTATGTCAGGGATTATGAACCGCTGTTTAGCAAAAGTAAATGACGATGAGGAGGAGTTAGGATGGAAATGACTTGGATCGCATTAGGGATTGCTGCATTTGTTGTATTAGCAATAATCGGGGTCTACATTACTAAGTATAAGACAGTGGGGCCGGATGAGGCATTGATTGTGACAGGAAGTTATTTGGGCACCAAAAATGTTCACACGGATGATTCAGGAAACCGGATAAAAATCATTCGCGGCGGAGGGACTTTCTTGCTGCCGATATTCCAGCAAGCGGCGCCGCTGAGTTTGTTGTCGAGCAAGTTGGAAGTGACAACTCCGGAAGTCTATACGGAACAAGGCGTCCCGGTTATGGCTGACGGAACGGCCATCATCAAGATTGGCGGCTCCATTTCAGAAATTGCCACTGCTGCAGAGCAGTTTTTGGGTAAATCAAAAGAAGACCGGGAAAATGAAGCGAAAGAAGTGCTCGAAGGCCATTTGCGTTCGATTCTGGGATCCATGACAGTGGAAGAAATTTATAAGAACCGTGATAAGTTCTCCCAAGAAGTACAGCGTGTCGCTTCACATGACTTGGCGAAAATGGGATTGATCATCGTATCATTTACGATTAAAGATGTGCGGGATAAAAACGGTTATTTGGATTCACTCGGTAAAGCGCGGATTGCCCAAGTAAAACGGGATGCAGACATCGCAACAGCAGAATCGGAAATGCAGACACGCATCAAACGGGCTGAAGCGGGAAAAGATGCCCAGCGCGCTGAAATCGAACGTGCTACTGAAATCGCTGAAGCGGAAAAAGAGAATTTGCTGAAAGTGGCGGAATATAAGCGGGAGCAGGACAGCGCGAAAGCTCGGGCTGACCAGGCGTATGAGCTTGAAACCGCACGCTCGAAACAGGAAGTCGTCGAACAGGAAATGCAAATCCGCATCATTGAACGCCAGAAGCAGATTGAGCTGGAAGAAAAAGAAATTCAGCGCCGCGAGCGCCAATACGATTCTGAAGTGAAGAAAAAAGCGGACGCCGACCGTTATGCGGTTGAACAAGCGGCGCAAGCGGAAAAATCGAAACAATTAACGGTAGCGGACGCACAGAAATACAGCGTCGAAGCAATGGCAAAAGCGGAAGCCGAAAAAGTGCGCCTGGATGGTTTGGCGAAAGCCGATTCTCTTCGCGCTCAGGGTGAATCAGAAGCGGATATTATCCGTATGAAAGGTTTGGCTGAGGCGGAAGCAAAACGCAAGATTGCGGAAGCATTTGAGATGTACGGAAAAGCTGCAACTCTTGACATGATTGTGAAGATGCTGCCGGAGTATGCAAAAGAAATTGCCAGCCCGCTTGCCAACATTGACAAAATCACCGTGGTGGACACGGGAGGCGGAGAAGGCGGCGGAGCCAACAAAGTCACTGCTTACGCTACGAATCTGATGTCATCCCTGCAGGAAACTTTGAAAGAATCGTCAGGGATTGATGTCCGTGAAATGCTGGAAAACCTAACGGGCAAAACAGATTATCCGCAAACGATTGAACAATTGCGCTACGAATTAGCCGAAAAAGAAAAGGAAATTAAACAACAGCAAGTTTAACAACCGGCTGGATGGTATAAAAGCTTAATCGCTTTTATGCCATTTTTATTTGAAGTAAAGCCGAATAGAAGAACGCATAGGCCGAAAATATAATAAATTAACAATAGAAGAGTGAAAACGGGTTTGCGGACTTTAGTTAAAATGATAGAATATTAATACGAGCTTATGGGGAAAAATTCATAAGGATTAATTATTCAAAGATTAAGGGGTGTTCAATGAATATACAATTCGGCCGCAGCCTGTATTTATCGGAAGAAGGCCTCTTTGGGCCTGAGACTCAGGAAATCAGTTCCATCGCCTATAACTCTGCTGATGTGATAGGCGGTTCAGCGTTCTTTTGTATAATCGGAGAAAACACGGATGGCCACCTGTTTATTGCTGAAGCAATCAATAAAGGTGCTGTCGCCATCATTGGATCCGATCTGCCGAAATTAAAGAACTATGCAGACCAATATCCAACAAAAACATTTGTGGCAGTGGAAGATTCACGCCAGGCTTTAGCGCAAGTTTCCGCTCATTTTTCTGGAAGAGCCCAGGACCGGCTGGTAAAAGTAGGGGTCACAGGGACGAACGGAAAAACGACGACGGCAACTTACGTTTATAATTTATTCAATTTACTCGGAATTCCCTGTGGCTTTCTAGGGACTACGGGAATTTATAATTCGGCTGGAAAATTGCCCTATAAAAAAAGTACGCCAACTACACCTCTTTCATCTGATATCCATCAAATCTTTTCTCAATTGGTTTCTTTTGGCGACCAGGCGGCTGCTATGGAAGTGTCTTCAATTGCACTTGACCAAAAGCGGGTGGAAGGCATTTTGTTCGATGTAGCCATCCATACCAATATTTCCGAGGAACATTTGGAATATCATCAAACTTTTGAACATTATTTAGAATGCAAATTGCGTTTATTCAAACAGGCAAAAAATGCCGTTATCAATTTAGATGACCAAGGCATGGCAAAAGAGATTTTAGCGGCAGTTGATTATCCCGCGCTCACTTATAGCCAAAAGCCGGATTCAGGTGCAGGGTTGATCTGGACGGATGTCCAGGTCAGAGAAAGCGGCATGCAGTTTGATTTGCAGTACCTGGGGCAGACTTTTAAAGTGGAAGTGCCTTTGTTCGGAGAATATAACGCCGGAAATCTGACAGCTGCAATAGGTGCAGCGCTGCTGTCTGGCAGCACAATGGAACAAATCATTTCGGTGCTGCCGCGAATGCCGCAAGTCGAAGGACGTTTCCAGCTGATTGAAGGCCCGGAAGACCGAAAAATCATTCTAGATTATGCTCATACGCCGGTGGCTTTGGATTTGGTGATGAGAGAAGTGAAGAAGCTGCCCCATAACCGTTTAATCGCTTTGATTGCCGGAATCGGCATCCGGGATTTTTCCAAGATGCCGAAAATGGCCAAAGCAGCTGAAGGAAAAGCGGATGTTCTCGTCGTGACTGTTGACCATCCGGGTTTCAATGATCCAAATGATGTGGTCAATGAAGTATTAAAAGGGTTTACCGTTCCATATAAACAGCAAGTATTGACAGCGCCTACCCGGCATGAAGCGGTAGTGGCGGCCCTGCAGGAAAGCGGTCCTAATGATATAGTTTTGTTATCAAGCGGCTGCATCAACGGCGCCCAGAATATTCGGGGAGAGTTTGTCCCGCATTCGGATGAAGACATCATCGCCGGTTTTTTCCTGCAGCAAAATTAACAGCTTTTTCGTATGGAAAAGTCGCTTTTTTCCTTCGGCTTGTGTTTAATAGAAGAGAAGACTACATAAGAAAAGCGAATTGGAGTGAATGGAATGCAATATCGTACAGAAAAAGACACGATGGGCGAAATTCAAGTACAAGCAGATAAGATGTGGGCAGCGCAGACACAGCGCAGCCTCCAGAACTTTGCAATCGGAACCGAGCGCATGCCACACGAAGTGGTTATGGCGTTTGCCCAATTGAAAAAAGCTACAGCAAAAGCCAACCATAAACTTGGAAAACTTTCTGAAGCGAAAATGAAAGCGATTGAAACAGCTGCCAATGAAGTGATCGAAGGCAAATGGAATGACCATTTCCCCTTAGTTGTATGGCAAACAGGAAGCGGTACACAGTCTAATATGAATATGAACGAAGTATTGGCACGCCGTGGAAACGAAATTCTGGCTGAGCAATCTTCTGAAGAAAAATTGCATCCGAATGATGATGTCAATATGTCTCAAAGTTCAAATGATACATATCCGACAGCTATGCATGTAGCGGGTGTTTTGGCAGTAACGGAAAACTTGGTTCCGGCTATCCAGAAATTGAAAGCGACGCTTGATGAAAAATCGAAAAAATTCGATGACATCATCAAAATTGGCCGTACGCATTTACAGGATGCGACTCCATTGACGCTTGGACAGGAAATCAGCGGCTGGAGACATATGCTTGAGAAGAGCGAGCGCATGATCCGCGCGAGCGTTGAAGAAATGCGCGAATTGGCAATCGGCGGTACGGCAGTGGGGACAGGCATCAACGCTGACCCGACATTCGGACCATCAGTTGCCGAGTTTATCTCAGAAGCGGTCGGCACCACATTTACTTCTGCTGAGAACAAATTCCATGCACTGACAAGCCATGACGAAATGGTTTATACGCATGGCGCCATCAAAGCGCTTGCAGCTGACGCAATGAAAATTGCCAATGATGTACGCTGGCTGGCAAGCGGTCCGCGCAGCGGCATCGGTGAAATTACCATTCCTGAGAATGAGCCGGGCAGCTCGATCATGCCAGGGAAAGTCAACCCGACTCAAAGTGAAGCTTTGACAATGGTAGCTGTTCAAGTCATGGGCAATGACGCAGCAATCGGATTTGCAGCAAGCCAAGGAAACTTCGAATTGAACGTCTTCAAACCAGTGATCGCTTATAACTTCCTGCAATCGGTGCGTTTGTTGACAGACAGCTTAATCAGTTTTGATGACAACTGTGCAGTAGGAATTGAAGCGAACCTTGACGTTATCCAAAGCCATGTAAGCAATTCATTGATGTTGGTAACGTCATTGAACCCTCATATCGGCTATGAAAAAGCAGCAGCGATTGCCAAGCAAGCACATAAAGAAGGCACGACATTAAAAGAGTCTGCGGTTAAGAGCGGGCATTTAACGGCTGAACAGTTCGACGAGTGGGTACGTCCGGAGAACATGGTCGGAAAACAATAAGATGGAAAGCAAGCAGCCGCGAATTCGCGGCTGCTTTTTTAGTGTGTGTAATTGGGCGAAATTCTGTAGTGAATATGCTGCGAAATTAGCTGCTTTGCTTCAGTTGGGCATAATTGACCTAAGCTGGACATAACTAGTTCGAACTTGGGCATAATGAAATAAAAGTTGGGCATAAACTGCAATGGCGACTGGAACCATTCTTCACAAATCCGGCTTTACAAAAGGTTTTATTCCTTAAATGTCGAAGTACATACAAGAAGAACGAAATCATTAAAAGAGGTGCATTATGCAAAAAACATTTGTCATGTCATGGAGCGGCGGGAAAGATTCAGCGCTTGCGTATTACCGGGCAGTGATGGACGGCCATGTGCCGGTTGCGCTGTTTACAATGTTTGAAGAAGATGGCTCTAAATCACGCTCACATGGCTTGTCGTTAGAGGTGATGGAAGCGCAAGCAGTCCGGATGGGTTTGCCGCTCATGGTTGGAAAAGCGAGCTGGGCAGAATACGAAAAAGAATTTATTGAGCACTTGAAAATATTTAAAGCGCAAGGCATTGAAATGGGGGTTTACGGGGATATCGATTTAGAAGACCATTTGTTATGGATCCAAAAAGTAAGTGCGGAAGCCGGGATGGAAGTAAATCATCCGCTTTGGCAGGAACCGAGAAAAGACTTGTTGAAAGAACTAATAGAAGAAGGATTTAAGGCGGTTATTACAGTTGTGGATACGACGCGTCTGGATGAAGCATTTCTTGGACGTGAATTCACCCATGAATTAATTGAAGAATTGGAAGCGTTCGGAATTGATGCTTGTGGGGAAGAAGGGGAATTTCATACCATTATCATCGATGGACCGATTTTTATTGAACCGGTTCCAGTGGAATTCGGCAAAAAGCTGGAGGCTGGACATTATCGTATACTCGAGGTGAAACTTCAATCTGAGGAGTGATTTGGATGATTCAATTTATGGGTGTGGAAGAGCAGCATATTCGGCAAATGGCCGTGCTTTTGGCTAAGCGCCATGAGCGAGAACGGAAATTTTTTCCTTACTTTCCTGCAGAGTTCGAAGAATTTGATGAAGCAGAGACGGTGCTCCGTAAGATTTTGGAGCGGCCATATATCAGTGGGATTGTAGCAGTAAGAGGCATCGATGTTATCGGCTATTTGCTGTATGAATTTAAAGAAAGCGTGGAAAGAGGACGCTATGTTTGGATGGACTATGAATCCATCGCCATCAAGGAATCGGAGCACCCCCGCCTGCTGCGGCTCTTATATGCTGATGCAGGTGCGGAATGGGTGAAAAACGGTTACTTCCATCATGTGATGATGGTTCCGCTGGGAGACCGGAAAATCGTGGCCGAGTGGCTGGATCAGTCTTTCCGCTATGAACAAAAATATGCTGTCTTGCCGCTCAAAGATTTTGAACCGCAAACATTAACGCCTTTGCCGAATCTGGTTTTTCGAAAAGGAAGCGGCGAAGACGGGCCTTTATTGAAAAAGATGGCCTTATGGAACAGCATCCATCAAGCATCAGCTCCGTCCTGGCTTCCTATCACGAAAGAGACGATGGAAGACATTAAGAGCAGCTATGAAGAATTATCTGCAGACGGAGATGCCTATTTATGGTTAGGCCAGCAAGGGGAACGGGTGGCCGGGTTTCACGTGTATTTCCGGAAAGCGGATCCTTTAAGCCTGGTGGCGCCGATGAATTGTGTGGAATTGCCTGCTGCATCAACGAATCCGGACCTGCGTGGCAAAGGGGTAGGGAAAGCCATGGCCAACTACTGCTTTTCGGAGCTGAAAAAAGAAGGGTTTGATTATATTTTCGCCGACTGGCATTCACCCAACCATTTGGCTTCCTATTTCTGGCCGAAACTGGGGTTCCAGCCTGTCATGGTCCGCATGTCCCGGCAAATTGATCCGCGCATTTCCTGGGCGCACGGGAGATAACGCGATTATAAAAACTGTCTTTATTAAAAAATCTCCGCAGCCTCAAAAGAGGATGCGGAGATTTTATTCTTTTCGGAAAACCCAGGTGCGCTGAACGACAAAGCCGAAAATAAAAAGGATCGTGTCGACAAATACTTTGAGAATGACTTCCCCGCGTCCCAGCCATTCAGCGTAAAGAAAGTGAACAGAACCGGCAGACATCATCATGATGAAAGCGGCCAATATGTAATAGCGGATAAAGGACTTTCTGGAACCTTGGCCAAAAACTTTGTTGCGGTTGATATAGTAATTGAATAGTGAAGAAAGAATCCGGGCTGCAACTGTAGCGAAAATAATGAACAATTGCGGCTCTTCGTTGCGCCAAAGCTGGATGAACAGCCAGTACAGACCGATATCCAAAGCGAAGGACGCCCCTCCGGATAAACCGTATAACAAAAAGATTTTGTAGACATGATAAGAATCCCGAAGTGGATGGAAATGGGAAGATTTGTTGTTGTCCAAGTAAACCGTCTCGATGGGCACTTCCGAAAGGGGAATCTTTTGAGCGCGCAGCGCCGCCAGCATATTCATTTCGTATTCAAAGCGCTCGCCTGCTACGCTCAGCAAAGGAGTGAGATGCTGGACTGGAATGCCGCGCAAGCCGGTTTGTGTATCAGTTATAACCGCACCAGTGGCAAGCCGGAATAATAAACGTGTAAAGCGGTTGCCGAACCGGCTTCGGAAAGGCACATGCTTTTGGCTGAAATCCCTTGCGCCAAGCACTACATGGCCAGGGAGTTCTGCAAGTTTCCTGGCTATTTTCACCATGTCCGATACCAAATGCTGGCCATCAGCATCTACTGTGATAACCGCATCATAGGAAAGCTGGTGGTTGAGTATGTAATGGAAAGAGGTTTTCAATGCCCGCCCTTTGCCTTGATTGACCGCATGGCGAAGCACCGTCACTTCAGGAATGGGAGAAAGCGTTTCAAAAAAACCGGCATATTCAGGGCCGCTGCCGTCATCGATGACAATGATTTTCTGAAATCCTGCTGCCAGTATTTCCTTGATCAAAGACCCGCATTTTGTATCTGGTTTATAAGCCGGAATGATAACTGCGAATTGTTTCACGAAAGGCCTCCTTTCAGTTTCCAGCTGACTAAAAATAGTGATGAGAACTGCATGATAAAGCATTTTGGCTTATCCCGCTGTTTGAAGTTTCTTCAATAAAAAGAGTGACATAAGCATTTTTCTAAGCCGAAATGCTTATTGTGAAAATACCCTCTTTCTTCATTTCTATAACTCATCTTAAGAATTTCTTCAGAAAACCGTCGGTTAAAGGATCGGAAAAGAGGCCCGGTTCAACTTGAGCCGGACCTTTTTACATACTATTCTTTTACATCTTCAGGCCGATAGCCTTGCTGCAATTCTTTAATCGACAAGCCGAACGTCATTTCCAAATGCGGGTAGTCTTTAAATCGCTGCCAGTCGCCGCCCCACATAAATCCGAGTTCTTTTCCGATGGCGGCCACTTCAAACCAATCGGCTTTTCCATTATTATTGTCATCGCGTTCCGTATCCCAGACGACTTTGCCATTATCGAGGCGCAGCGCAAAATCGATTGCCAGCCCATAATTGTGGTAAGACTCTCCGCCGCGTGCATGAGTCACCACGTTGCCGGCTGTGCTTCTGCCTTTTGCATGCAAGCCGTTTTGTTCATCAGCGGAACGGAAGCCATCGGTAATGATTACGTCAATGCCGATATCCGCTGCTTTTGCTATCAATTCATTGCTTTTTTCCTCAACAATCGGGTGCAATCCGGAAGGTGCAGGACGCTGTTGCAATTCTTCACGAAATTCCTTTTCATTTTGTATCCATATGAAGAAAAAACCGCCGATCACCAATAAAAAAAGAATGGAAAAAGCGGTTTTGAACTTTTTCAAATCATTTCACCTCATCAGCATTTATTTTATCTTATTTTGGCACCCAATACGACTCCTGCGTTTTCAACTGGCTGATTAACTGGCCGCAAAAGTCCAATTGGATCAATTTTCCATAAGCTAGGCGAAGACCCGCCATTAATCAAGTTAAAATCGTTAAAAGAGTACCGCAGGAAAATTTTTGATACGATAGAAGAAAGAATGGAAAGGGGATATCGATGATGGTTATTGAATTAATGAAATCTCACGCTTCTGTGCGTGACTATAAAGAAAAGCAGCTGACACGGGAAGAAGTCAGCGAATTGATAGCGGCGGCGCAGCATGCAGCGACGTCCCATTTTGTTCAGGCATATTCAATTGTCTGGGTGACAGATCCCGAGAAACGCAAAGCACTTGGGGAATTGTCCCGTAATCCGCAACAAATGGAAGGCGCAGGAGCGGTCTTTTTAATGTGCGCTGATTATAACCGCTTGAAGCACGCCGGTGATTTGCAAGGCGAAACGATTGTCTATGACCATGCGGAGAATTTGATTGTGGCTGTCACCGATGTTGCCTTACTGGCGCAGAACTTGGCGCTTGCAGCAGAGTCGAAGGGATATGGCATCTGCTATATCGGCGGCGTGCGCAACAATATGGAAGCAATCAGTGAAATGGTCGGCTTGCCGGAAGGTGTTTTTCCGGTATATGGCTTGACGGTCGGCGTTCCGAACGAAGCCAACGAAGTAAAACCACGCTTGCCGGTCGAAGCGATTTTGCATGAAAACGAATACGATGAAGAAAAATATAAAACTTTGCTTCCGGAATACGATGAAACCATTCAGCGCTATTATCAAGAACGCAGCACTAACCAAAAAGTTGCGAACTGGACTGAGCAGATGGCTTCATTCCTTAGAAAACCGCGCCGCCAGGATATTAAGGATGTATTGGCGAAAAAAGGGTTTTTATTCAAATAACAGAACCGGAAAAGGGGAATGGCAATGAAAATCGCAATTTTTGGTGCTACGGGCCGGGTTGGCGGACAAATTCTGAAGCAGGCATTGGCAGACGGGCACCAAGTGAAAGCACTTGTGCGTTCTCCAAAACTGGATGAGCATCCAAACCTTGAAGTGATTACTGGGAATGTCCGGAAAGCGGAAGATGTCGAACGGACGCTTGAAGGCGCAGATGCAGTGTTCAGCGCAATTGGCACGGACGGGACCACGACATTGTCTGAAGCTATGCCGCTGATCATCGGCGCCATGAAAAATGCAGGGATCCGGCGTCTCATTACCATTGGCACTGCGGGAATTTTGAACAGCCGGCTTACACCTGGCAAACTCCGCTACCAAGGCGGGGACTCGAACCGCAAACTGACATTTGCCGCCGAAGAACATGAAACGGTTTTTCGGTTATTGGAAGCCATTGACCTGGACTGGACGATTGTGTGCCCGACTTATTTACCGGACGGTGAGATGCGTGGCGGTTACCGGACAGAAAAAGACTATCTGCCGGAAGGCGGCAAGGAAATTACGGTTGGCGATACGGCTGAATTTGCTTATCGGCAGCTTAAAGACAAGGCATTTATTCGCAGCCGGGTCGGCATCGCATATTGAGTGGGGAAATTGTCCACTACGAGCGGCTTGAGATCGGATACGGGCAACTCCTCAGTAAAACCATGAAAAAGCGGCACAAGCAACCAAGCTTGTGCCGCTTTTGCCTTTAGTGCAATCAGGGGAGCGGTCGAAGCTCCTCATGATAGTGAAGTTTAAAATCCCTGCAACTTATAAGGTGCTTAAAAAGCATATTATCATGAAAATTAGGGAATAAGAGGGGAAGAACAGGAAACGGGAGGGATTGCCATGAAAGAATTTGAAGACAAAGAACAGGTACTGCTGGCTTATTATGTGCAATATTACCGCGGAGCCACAACTGAAGATGTAAAAGCGCTGGATCAGCGGCTGTCACAGGAAATTGGAAAAGAGCGATATGATGAAGCAATGAGCGCCTTGCTGGCAGAAGGACTGATTATCGGCATGGAACAGGTTGAACAAAGGGAGAAAGAAGGTGCGCCTTCTCCGATGGCGACCAACGAGGGTATGCTTTATATCAATAATACGCTGAATCTGCAGTCCGATACCGTAGAAGAACACCAGCTGGGCTATTTAGACAACAATTTGAAAACAAGCAAATTGGAATTCACACTGGAACCGGTCCAAGCGTACGTTGAAGAATCGATCCGGCTGCAGGCTGAAGAAAAACCCAATTCCAACCAGCCGTGAATTCCAGGCGAACCTAACTCTGAATAAATAAAATAAGAACTAGCGCCTCATCTAAAGAGGCGTTATTTTTATTGCCCGAACTTGGTTAAATATGTACATTTTTCTAACGGATTTGAGGTTTCAAATGTTAAGAATGTGTGAAAAAAACATTTTCTCCTTTTCTTTTTGTACGAATTGCGTATAATGCTTATATCGGAGGAGTGATTGGATGAATCGATACAAGATAGAAGAAATCAAAGAACAAAACAGTAAATCAGCAAAAGCCATTGGTTTTGTATTCGCTGCAATACTTGTTTCACTCGTTTGGGGATTTTTACAAGATTCGCTACCGGCGTTTCTTCTGGCAGGTGTTTTCAGTTTAATCTTGTTCGCTGAAACACGCGAATACAAGAAAAGTTATCAAATCGAATTAGAAGCAGCTAAATTAGAAGACGATCAGATTTCTTAAGTGGCAATAGACAAAGTAAACGAAAAGCCCGCCGGTTTCAATTGAAACCGGCGGGCTTTCGCATGGGCTTGCAGATTGGCGCTGCTGACACCATCCTTACAAGTTAAGTCCAAAGAAACATAAAAAAATCACAATTACGACTGTTAAGTTGGTAACCATCGCTGCCCGTTTTCCAACCGGTTCCTCAAGAAAAGGAAAGCGGTCAACAATTTTCATCAAGCCGGCAATCAATACGACAATCAATATAAGAGTAATCATCAAATTCATGTCGTAGACGTGTACATCCAGGTAGCGGATGAAAATCACCGAAAACGCAAGGATCATGCCGTTAACTAGATTTTTTCGTTTCATAGCAATTCCTTCAATTCGTTTTCAAGGAAAGGCTTGGCAGACAATAACTGAGTAAATGCCTTATAACGGTCAAACTGGCCAGGCGCCGGCTTTTTGCCGGTTTGGTAAGCCCGGATCAAGATATTTTTCGGTGTGTGTTCAATATCGATAAATTCCACCAGCTGCGTTTCATAGCCCACCAGTGACAAAAGTTCGGCACGGATGGAATCAGTAGCGAGCGCGCTAAAGCGTTCTTTGATTAAGCCATTTTGGAGCATGATGCCAAGTTCCGGTGCCGCAATTTGGCTATTGAGTTCGTGCTGGCAGCAAGGAACGCTTAAGATAACTTTGGCATTCCATTTTACAGCCCGGGACAATGCCATATCCGTTGCCACGTCACAAGCGTGAAGCGTGACGACCATATCGACCGCTGATTCTTCGTTGTAGTCATTGATATCTCCAACTAAAAACTCCAATTGATCATACTCCAAATCTTCCGCAATGCGCTGGCATTCTTCAATCACTTCTTTTTTCAGATCTAAGCCCGTAACTCGAAGATCAAGCCCTTTTTCGATCCGAAGATAATGATACAAGGCAAATGTCAAATAGGATTTTCCAGAACCGAAATCGAGAATCCGGACAGTCCGGTCTTTTGGCAAATGCACCAGCGCATCATCAATAAATTCGATAAAGCGGTTGATTTGGCGGAATTTATCGTATTTCTGCTTTTTCACTTTGCCATCCGGACTTTGGACGCCGAGACGGACCAAGAATGGATAAGCGATGCCGTCTTCCAGCAAATACTGTTTTTTTCGGTTATGGGACAGCTCTGCGGATTTTGTTGCGGTTTGCTCTGCTTTCCAGGAAACTTTGAATTTCTTGGAGAGCTGAATTTGTATTTTTTCTTCTGTGAACTGGAACAAAGCCTGGCGGAATTCTTCAAACAAGCTTTCCAGTTTTTCAAGTGCATTTTCAATTGAGAGGTTCTCATGCTTGAGGACATGTTCATACTGATATTCAAATTGAATAAAATAATCGTTTTTAATTTCTACCGGCTTCAATTTCACCCGTTTTATTTCATTCGATTTTAAACGTGGTTGGCTGATGGTTGCCGAGACAAGCGTATGTTCTTGCAGGCGCTCGGATAGTTGTTCATGCATAGTGTGTAATTCCATTGCAAATCCTTTCGTCTTCCATGATAGTTGTATTTTATCATGGCCAGCGGAGAAAGGGCGACTGCACAGTTTGCAGCCGGTTTTCTCTCAACATGTTTTGAATTTTGTGATAATATGGAATGAGATTGAAACCGTTTACATATAGAGGGGGATGAATATGGCAATTGTAGAAAAAACGGTAGGGCAGATTGTGCGGGAACGGGCAGCATTGCATCCACAAACAGAAGCATATGTTTATCCGGAACGGAACATCCGCAAAACGTACAAGGAATTTGATGAAGAAACGGACCTTTTGGCCAAGGCTTTTATGGGAATTGGCATTGCCAAAGGGGAACATATCGCTATTTGGTCGGCCAATAAGCGTGAATGGCTGCTGAGCCAGTATGCCACTGGCAAAATGGGGGGAGTGCTTGTCACAGTCAACACGAGCTATCAGTCGGCTGAACTGGAATATCTCCTGAAGCAATCAGATTCAACCACACTGATTCTAGGCGAAGAGTTTAAAGGAACCGACTATATCGAGATTTTAAATGCCGTATGTCCAGAACTGAAAACCGCTGAAAAAGGGGCTATTGCGAGCGAAAAGCTGCCGCATTTCAAACGGGTCATTGTCATGGGTGAAAATCAGTATCCAGGCATTTTCACTTGGAGTGAATTTGAGGCCTTTGCCGATCAAGTGACGGATGAACAGCTGGAAGAGCGTTTTACGTCGATGGATCCGGAAGATGTCATCAACATCCAGTACACTTCCGGAACAACCGGTTTTCCGAAAGGGGTCATGCTGACGCATCGGAACGTCGTGAATAACGGCAAGCTGATCGGCGACACGATGAACCTGACGGAACAAGACCGCCTCTGTATTCCGGTGCCGTTTTTCCACTGTTTCGGTTGTGTGCTTGGTACGATGGCTGCTGTTACGCATTCCACGACCATGGTTATCGCAGAACAATTTGAGCCGAAACGTGTGCTGCAAATGGTCCAGGACGAGAAGTGCACGGCGCTTCATGGTGTGCCGACGATGTTCATCGCAGAGCTGAACCATCCGGAATTCGCATCTTTTGATACCTCCACTTTGCGTACGGGGATTATGGCAGGGTCACCTTGCCCGATTGAAGTGATGAAAAAAGTCATCAATGATATGGGAGCATCCGAAATTACAATTGCGTATGGCCAGACAGAGTCATCGCCGGTTATCACGCAGACACGTGCGGATGACGATATTGAAAAGCGGGTGTCAACTGTTGGCAAGCCTCACGCAGAAGTCGAAGTGAAAATCGTGGATCCCGTCACTAATGAGCAAGTACCGACAGGCGTTCCCGGCGAATTGTGTACTCGCGGTTATCATGTCATGAAAGGCTATTATAAAAATGAAGAAGCGACCCGCAGCGCCATCGATGAAGAGGGCTGGCTCCATACAGGAGACATCGCTGTCGAAGACGAGGACGGTTATATCGCGATTACCGGGCGGATCAAAGACATGGTTATCCGTGGAGGGGAAAATATCTACCCGCGTGAAATCGAGGAGTTCTTGTATCAACATCCGTCGGTGCAGGATGTCCAGGTAGTCGGCGTTCCGGATCCGAAATATGGAGAAGAACTGATGGCGTGGATTATTTTAAAAGAAGGCCAGCATTTGTCTGCCGAAGAGCTGCGCAATTACTGCCAAGGCAAAATTTCGCATCATAAAATTCCGCGTTATATTGAATTTACGAAGGAATATCCGATGACTGCATCAGGGAAAATTCAGAAGTTCAAACTGCGGGAAATGTCAGTGGAACGGACCGAAAAGACGGAAGTGTAATAGCCAGTTTAAACAGATGAAGACTTACTTAGAGCAGGATTTGAAGCTCCAAGTAGGTCTTTTTTGTTTAATGAAGATTTAAAAAGGGGAAACGAGTAAAGTACGAAGAATCTTTAATTCAGGATATTTCTCGAATTCACAGTAACAGTCATGGACTTGATACGAAAAGGAGAGGAAATCATGGCAAATGTAAAATTAGCGATCATTTATTACAGCTCGACGGGAACCAACTATCAAATGGCAAAATGGGCAGAAGAAGCCGCGCAGCAGACAGGTGCCGAAGTACGGGTAGCGAGAATAAAGGAACTGGCTCCGCAAGAAGCTATCGATTCCAATCCGGCTTGGAAAGCGCATTTCGAAGCTACACAAGATGTGCCGGAGGCTGAACCCAGCTTACTTGAATGGGCGGATGCCTTTATCTTCAGTATTCCCACGCGTTACGGTCAAGTACCTTCCCAATTTCAACAGTTTCTGGATGCAACCGGTGGATTATGGGCAGAAGGTAAATTGGCAAATAAAGTCGTAAGTGCGATGTCTTCTGCCCAAAATCCGCATGGCGGCCAAGAAGCGACAGTTTTATCCGTCTATACGTCAATGTTTCATTGGGGAGCCATTGTTGCGGCACCAGGCTACAACAACCCTGCCTTATTCAAAGCAGGTGGAAACCCATATGGCACAACTGTTACAGCCGGTCCAGAAGGCATGGTCGAAGACGTAGAAGATGCAGTTAAATACCAGGCGAACCACACGATTGAAGTAGCCCAGTGGATTAAAAACGGACAAACTCAATAAATACATTCCGACAAAGCAGGCAGAGTCAAGAACATCTCGCCTGCTTTGTATGTTTCTGACAAGGAGGGACAAAGGAAGCATGGCGTGGCTCAGTTTTTTATTTGTGGTTGGATTTATTCTTATTCATCTATTTTCTAAAAGCATGAAGTTTTTAAAAGTGCTTCCGCGCAGCCGTTTTCTTTCGATTGCAGGCGGTATTTCAGTGGCTTATGTATTTTTGCATTTATTGCCGGAACTTGGCGTTTTTCAAGATGAGCTGCAAGGTGAATTAGAAGACTCGGCATGGCGCTTTCTTGAACATCACATCTATCTAATTGCCATGCTCGGACTGGTGTTTTTTTACGGTTTGGAACAAATGGTCAAGTCCACTAAGAGAAGGCATGAAAAATCAAACAGGCAGCATTCAAAAGATGGGGTTTTTTGGGTCCATATCGGTTCTTTCATAATTTATAATGCCTTGATTGGGTATTTGCTTATTCGTGAAGATTATGAAACGGTCTGGGGCATGCTGCTTTTCTTTATTGCCATGGGTGTCCACTTTCTCACAAACGATAAAGCACTCCGTGCCACCCATCAGGAAGAGTACGACAAATACGGAAGATGGCTGCTGGCCCTCGCTATTTTAGCCGGTTGGGGAGTCGGCTTATTAACAGAAGTAAATGAGTTGATCGTTTCGGTGCTTACTGCATTGCTTGCGGGAGGCATAGTGTTAAATGTATTAAAAGAAGAATTGCCGGAAGAACGCGAAAGCAGTTTCCCTGCTTTTTGCAGCGGCATTATAGGCTACTCGATTTTACTGCTGCTGTTATAAAAAATGCTTTTTTTATAGCAATAAACCGTATTTTTTGCTATGCTAACAAGATATTTATAATGAAATAGAACGAGGTTCTAAAAACTAAAATTCTTTGAGGTGTCAAAGATGATTTCAACCGAAGAAAAGCGAGTGTTCGAATACGAACTGAATAAGTTGAGCCGTGAATATCAGAACTGTGCGAACGATTCCTTGAAATCACAAATTAAAGAAGATATTTCGTTTCTCCAATCAGTTCTCCAAAGCCTGCAGCAAAAAAGTGCCAAAATGAATATATTCAATCAATGAGCCCACTGGAATTTTCCGGAGGGCTTTTTGTTTTTATTACTGAAGAAACAGCAGCCGGATATTGTGAACAGGACTGTAACAAACGCAGCTTTAAATGGGCTGAAACTGGGCACTGGGAACGGAAAATCACCTCTATTGCTTTATAATGAAAGCAACAGCGATTAAAGGAGAGAATAGCATGGTTGATTTAAAGCAACTGGCTTATGAACGTAAAAATATTATGGTTTTCTTAATCATGGCATCGTTCCTGAAAGGACTGGCAATGATTGGGCAAGCCTTATTTTTTGTATTAATCGCAGATAGTGTTTTTCTCAAAAATGCTTCTTTCCAAGATATTGTCCCTTATTTATTTGGGCTGCTTGGTGTTATTTTCCTGCGTGTGTTATGCGGTTATGTAATCGGCCGTTCAGGTGTAAATTTAGCAACGGAAGTGAAAACACATTTGCGTGAGAAGTTGATTCAGTCATTTGCGGCTAATCCGCTTCAAGCGTCAATTCAAGGGCAATCTGGGCAAAAAGTCAGTTTGCTTCTAGATGCTGTGGATGAATTGGATGGCTACTACAGTAAATATATTCCTCAAATGATTCAAAGTTACATTATTCCCATTCTGCTGCTGATCGTCATTTTTTCACAGCACTGGGTGACAGGTCTGATCATATTGATTACGGCGCCGTTTATTCCGGTATTTATGGCGCTTGTCGGCATAAAAACAAAAGAAAAAGCGGATCAGCAAATGGAGAAAATGGGACAGTTTTCCGGTACTTTTCTGGATGTTCTGCAAGGGCTGACAACGCTTAAATTATATGGCCAAGCCGAGCGGCAACAGCAGACCATCAAAAAAAGCAGCCTGGATTTTCGGGACGCTACGATGGAAGTACTGAAATCAGCGTTTTTATCTTCACTTATGCTGGAGTATATTTCCATGCTGAGTATGGGGATCATCGCTTTGGAAATCGGGTTGCGTTTAGTTGTGTTTGATAGTCTAACATTTTTCACGGCATTTTTTGTGATGATTCTTGTTCCGGATTTCTTTAATATGCTGAAAGATTTCGGCAGTGCCTTCCACACAGGAAAAGGAAGTACGGCAGCAGCTAACCGGCTGTCAGCACATTTTGAAAAAGAAACACCTGCGGTCAAATGGGGTCAAGGCATATTATCAAATGAGCCGCCGCATCTGACATTGAATGGTTTTTCGTTTCAATACGGTGAAGGTTTTAAATTAGAACCGATTCAAGCGGAAATCCCGCCTTATAGCCAAGCGGCAATCATCGGAAAAAGCGGATCCGGAAAAACGACGCTTCTGCATGCTATTGCAGGTCTGTTGCCTCCGGAAAGCGGCAATGTGTTAGTGAACGGAGTGCCTCGTGATCAAATCAATGAAAAGTCCTGGTTTGAACAGTTGAGTTACATTTCACAAAATCCTTATTTGTTTGCAGGAACTATTAAAGAAAATATTGCTATCGGTGCCAGCAGAGAAACAACGGATGAAGAGGTCTGGGAAGCTGCAAAAAAGGCTGGAATAATAGAAATGGTGATGTCTTTGAAAGAAGGGCTGGATACACCGATAGGCGAAGCAGGGAGAGGATTGTCTGGCGGCGAGAAGCAGCGGATTGCGCTTGCCCGGGCATTTCTGAAACAGCCTTCCGTTATCCTGTTTGATGAACCGACAACCGGCCTTGACCTTCAGACTGAAAAAATCCTGCAGGAATCATTGGCCGAACTTGGAAAACGGGCGACAATTATAACCGTTGCGCACCGATTGCATACCATAAAACAATCTGACGTCATTCTGATATTGTCTAAAGGGAAGCTGGCGGCAGCCGGCAGCCATAACGAATTGCTGGAAACTTATGCGCCTTATGAAGAAATGCTGGCAGTGCAGCATGGAGGTATAGTGCAATGAAGGAACTAAAACAGATATTAATTTTGACCCTTCACGAAAAAAGAGATGTAGCGATTGCTATCTTCTTCGGTTTTCTTGCAGGGATTGCCGGCGCCGCATTGATGGCTTCGAGCGGTTATTTAATTTCAAAAGCGGCTCTGACTTCTCAAATAACCATTTTGATTGTCATGGGTGCTTGTTTAAAGTTATTCGGGCTGGTATCGGCTTTAAGCCGATATGCGGAACGGTTGTTTTCACACCGGGCAACGTTTACAATGCTGAGCAATTTACGCGCGTCTTTTTTTGGGAAACTGTCTCCTTTGGCGCCGGGAATTTTTCAGAAATACCGGAGCGGGGATTTGCTGGCGCGCATCGTCGGCGATGTAGAGAGCCTGCAGAATTTCATGCTGCGGGTCTTTTATCCTCCGGTCGTACTTGGCCTCGTTTTCCTTAGCACCATTTTCTTTGCTTCTTTCTTCTCGTTGGCTATCGCCATGGTCATATTGGCAGGCATGCTGTTAACAATTGTAGTGGTCCCCGCTATTTTTGCCTGGCGTCAGCGCAGAATTGATAGTGCTGTGCGGACCAGCCGGGCAGCACTGTCAACAGAAGCGACAGAATTTCTATTTGGCTTTAGGGATTTGAAGATATACCAGCAGCTGGAGCGTAAAGAACGAGACTTGACGGTGTTTTCAGAACGCTATGCAGAACAGCAGCAAAAAGAGGGGCTGGAAGAAAATTTCGGTCAATCAGTCAATGCTTTTGTAGCGCTTCTGGCCTCCTTTTTTGTGCTGGGACTTGGAGCTTATTTCGTTTCAGCAGGAGAACTGGACGGTCTGTATTTAGCAATGCTCGTGATGGTCTCCATCGCTGTTTTTGAAAACGTGGCGCCAATGGCTGTTTTTCCAGCGCATTTTGAAGAAAATCGAAAAGCGGCTGTCCGCCTTGAACAGGTAGTGACAGAGCCGGTTCGAAAACCAGGCGATAAAGCTTTGCCAGTGGAGCCAATTGAAATTGCTTTTGAAAATGTTTCCTTTACGTATCCGGAAGAAGAACGTCCGGCATTAAGCAATATTTCTTTCCAGCTTCCATCTGGATCCAAAACAGCGATTGTAGGGCCGAGCGGTTCAGGCAAATCTACATTGCTCCAGCTTTTATTGAATGTCTTGCCAGCGGATAGCGGCATGATCTTAATCGGAGGAGAACCACTGGAAACGCTCCAACCAGAAAAATTATGGCGACGGATGAATGTGGTGCTGCAGGAAAATCATTTCTTCTTCGGAACCATTCGAAGCAATCTGTTAATTGCCAATGAAAATGCAACAGATGAAGAAATGGAAGCAGCATTGGCAAGGGTGCAGCTCAGTGCATTTTCACCAGACACGAAAGTAAATGAAAAAGGTGAAAACTTGTCCGGAGGCGAAAAACAGCGGCTTGCCATTGCGCGAGCCATGCTGAGAGGAGAAACACTTTGGCTGTTGGATGAACCGGTGTCTTCAGTTGATTCGATTACAGCAAAAGATATATACTCTCAATTGTTTGAACAAGGAAAAGATGACACCTTCGTCATTATCAGCCATGACTTAACCGGCCTGGAACAAATGGACCAGATCATCGTCATGGAACAAGGGCGAATCGTAGAAGCTGGGACATATGAAGAAATCATGGAAAAGCAAGGCCACTTTTTTGCACTTAAACAGATTGAGAAAAGCATATTCGCATAAGTAAGGATATTCTTCATGCTTTTTTCTTCATTTAATTGGATATACTGTCCTGAAGACGTGAAATACTGTCCGAAAAGCTTAAAATACTTTCGGCAAATGAAAAATACTGTCCAAACGGCGTTAAATCTTTTTCATGAAGAGCTGGCAGCAGGAAAAAGAAAAACCGGAAGACTTCCCCCTTTGAATTTAAAGGAAGTCTTCCGGTTTTATTTTAATAGCAGATTATTTCCCTGTTTGGCATCTTCTAATTTCATCTGTTCCAATTGGAGGCGCATCTTCTGAGTTTCAATAACAAAGTTCTCGTGTTTCAATTTTTCCAGTTCGATTTCACTTTCAATTAACCTGTTTTTTAATTTGGTTTGCGTTTGGAAGTGAGAGGTAATGATGGCAACGAGCGGAATCGAAAATACCATAATGACGGCTACCAGACCAGTCACGGCGTTCACCTCTTTCCTGAAAATTCTGATTACTTTTAGTATACATGATTACCTGACAATGAAAAACAAATTTCTTCTAAATTTAAAAGCGTTATGACATGTCATAGTTCCATCAACGTGATCCGTCCAGTTTGCATCAAAGTCTGTTCAATGATGCCTTGTTTTGTGCTTCAAAGCCAATGCTGCGGCGGGTTTTATACACTTGAGCGAGAAGGAAGATGCGGGACGGATTCTCCAGAATTCCACTTCTAAAAGTTAAAAGACATGACAAGTGTCATGTCTAAACCAAACGTTTATGCCTTTTTTCATCTCTTCATTTTTTTTATGATAAGGATAATAAGTTATACGAGCGGACAAAGCTCGCATAAGGAGGAAGAACATGAGCAGAGAAAAGACAGCCCAATTACGTAAATTTGTAGCGCCATTCGAAAAAGCCGATGTAAAAGCAAGTGTCCGACAAATAGCAAATACAATTCCACCATTTATCCTTTTTTGGTTTTTAGCCTACCAGGCACTGGATGTCTCCATTTGGCTGACAATCGCTTTATCAGCAGTAGCTGCAGGATTTGTAATTCGTACGTTCATCATTTTCCATGACTGCACACACGGATCATTCTTCAAGAATAAAAAAGCAAATGCAGTAGTCGGAACCATCACAGGGATTATGACATTGTTTGCTTATGAAAAGTGGAAACGCGAACATTCCATCCATCACGCTTCAAGTGGAAATCTTGATAAGCGCGGAGTCGGCGATATCTGGGTCATGACAATTGAAGAGTATGTCGAAGCTTCTAAATGGGAACGTTTCAAATACCGCATGTACCGCAATCCGTTGGTGATGTTCGGTTTTGGACCATTATTCCTAGTATTGATCTCTAGCCGTTTCAACCGTAAAGATGCACGTAAAAAAGAGCGCAACAACACGTACTTGATCAACATTTCTCTAGTGGTTATCTATTCATTGCTTATCTGGGCAATCGGCTGGCAGGCATTCCTGATCGTTCAAGGGTCAACAATGTTTATCGCCGGAGCATTAGGCATTTGGTTGTTCTATGTACAGCATACATTCGAAGATTCATACTTTGAAGATGAAAGCGAATGGGATTATGTAAAAGCTGCTGTGGAAGGAAGTTCATATTACAAACTTCCAAAAGTGCTTCAATGGGTAACAGGAAACATTGGTTTCCATCACGTTCACCATTTAAGCCCGCGTGTTCCAAACTATAATTTGGAAAAAGCGCATGAATCTACTCCGCCGCTTCAACAGGCGACAACGATTGATATCAAATCTAGCCTTAAATCATTGCGTTATAAATTATACGATGCGAAAAACAAAACGTTTGTTACATTTGGCGACATTAAGCATTTGCTGAATGACCAAAAAAAATTGGCAGCATAATGGAGATTTCAAGAAAAAACCATTCCTGACTGAATGGTTTTTTCTTTTTGCCGTTCTTTGGTATGATGAAGAATAATAGATGGACAAGGAGCGAGATTATGCAAAGCTGGTATCAAATTTTTCCGAAAAACCCTTGGCTTAGTGTATATGCATGGGTTATCTTCTGTATCTTGCCTTTCTTTTTCATTTTCAGATCTTCTTCAGTTTTGGAAATCGTGGCAGGGATTGTTCTGCTCCTTCTGTTTTTTATTGCGTATCGGCTATCCTTCAACTCCCGTACCGGTTTTACCTATGTATGGATCAGTATAGAAATCGCCATCAATATCGGCATGACTTTCTTGTTCGGATATGTCTACCTGGCTATCTTTTTAGCTTTTTTCATTGGCAATATACGCAATAAAGTAGGCTTTTTCATTGTTTATGGTATTCATATCGGCACGACGATATTGGCAGTGGTGCTTGGCATGATTGAACATAGTACGTTATATGTATCGCAGCTTCCGTTCATCGTGTTAAGCATTTTGGGTGTCATTTTACTTCCTTTCAACACTTACAACCGCAATAAGCGCGAGAAGCTGGAAGGGCAGCTTGAAGATGCCAATAAACGGATTTCCCAGCTGATTGTCATCGAAGAGAGGGAGCGCATCGCCCGGGACTTGCATGATACTTTAGGCCAAAAACTGTCGTTGATCGGCTTGAAAAGTGATTTGGCTGGGAAATTGATCCAGCGCGATGCCGCTGCTGCCTTGATTGAAATTAACGATATCCGGCAAACTGCACGGACGGCTTTAAAAGAAGTCCGGGAGCTTGTGTCGGATATGCGAGGAACGAAACTGGAAGATGAATTGCTCCGGATCCAGCAAATTTTAAAAGCGGCAGAAATTGATTTTGTCTTATACGGTTCTGCTAAACTGCAGAATACTCCGCTGCTTGTAGAGAATGTGCTCAGCATGTGTTTAAAAGAGGCTGTAACAAACGTGGTCAAACATAGCAAAGCAACACGCTGCAGCATTTTGATCAAACAAAAACCTGAAGAAGTTCTGGTGCAGGTGCAGGACGATGGCATTGGTCTCGAAGGCGGCAGCCAACAGCAGGGAAATGGATTGGCAGGAATGCGGGAGCGGCTGGAATTTGTCAACGGCAGTGTTGATATTAAAACGATGGACGGCACCACTTTGAACATCCGGGTTCCAAATGTGATTCTCTACAAAGAGAAAGAGGAGGAGTTAATGTGATTCGGATTGTATTGGCGGAAGACCAGCGGATGATGCTCGGGGCTTTGGGCTCTTTACTTGATTTAGAAGAAGACATGGAAGTGGTCGGCAAAGCCGGAAACGGGGAAGAAGCGATTGCGCTGGTTGAGAAACACCAGCCGGATATCGTCATCATGGACATTGAAATGCCTTTGAAAAGCGGGTTGGATGCAGCGGAAGTCTTGAAAGACCATCCGTGCAAGATCATCATTTTAACGACCTTTGCACGCTCTGGCTATTTTGAGCGGGCGCGAAAAGCAGGCGTCAGCGGCTATCTCTTGAAAGACAGTCCGAGTGAAGATTTAGCGGCTTCAATCCGGACGATTATGGATGGCCGCCGTATCTATGCGCCGGAACTGGTGGATCTGGCATATGCTGAAGCCAATCCGCTGACCGAGCGGGAAAGCCAAGTAATGGAACTGATTGCTGATGGCAAAAGCACCAAGGAAATCGCCAAGGAGTTATTTATTACAACTGGGACAGTCCGCAATTATATCTCTGTCATTTTAGACAAATTGGAAGTGGGCAACCGCATTGAAGCCATTTCCAAGTTCAAAGACAAAGGCTGGTTCAGGTAAAGTGAAACTTCAATCAGCGGGGAATGTTTATCCCCGCTGATTGTTAGTTGAACCAATCGGACTTTTACGGGCAGTACTCCGCTTAAAAAGCGGGGACTTACTGTCCGGTGAAGCGAGATAAGAAAAGAAATCCGCTGTCCTGAGACAGCGGATTTTTACGTTCAAACTATTGTTCATAAAGGATGTCTTCAAGAGAACCGTCTTTTGTATAAATGTGCAGTTCTCCATTGTTCTTGTTGGCGTAGCGCTTTGCTTCACCCATCAAATCTTCTTTAGTCTCTTCAATCAAAATCGCTTTTTTACTGTCTTTTTTCTTAAGCTGCCAGCCTTCGTCATGCGCCTTGATTTCAAAAATCACTTTTTCTTCGTCGCCTTCTACACTTTTGCGTGCACGATCAAGTGCGATGGGGATGGCGCGTCCTTCTTCATAACCGTCACGCAGCAGTGCGTTGGCAATTTCAATCGCTTTGTTTCTCACCTCGGAGTTTAAGTTTTTAAATGAATCCGGATAATCTTTTTTGCTCCATGGCACGATCATCGCCTCCTTGTTTTTCTTTTCCCCGTTCACTTCCGGAACAAAACAAAATTTTTCTGGTAAAAAGTCAAGAAGATGATAAACTAAAAAACGGAGGTGGAAAGAATGTCAGATTCAACGTTTCAAATTATTGCATTAACTATTTATATGGCAGCTATGCTGTTCATCGGCTGGTATGCTTACAAAAAAACTGTTAACCTCACAGACTATATGCTGGGAGGACGTGGTCTTGGAGCTGCAGTAGGAGCACTAAGTGCTGGAGCAGCAGACATGTCCGGGTGGCTTTTGATGGGATTGCCTGGAGCGATTTACGTAAGTGGGCTTGTAGAAGTCTGGATTGCGATTGGATTAACAATCGGAGCTTATTTAAACTGGTTCTTTGTAGCGCCCCGTTTGCGTGTCTATTCGTTTGTTACCAGTGATTCGATTACGATTCCAAGCTTTTTGGAAAACCGCTTGAAAGACACATCACGTTTATTGCGAATTGTTTCCGGAATAATTATCTTAATCTTCTTCACATTCTATGTGTCATCAGGTATGGTGGCCGGAGGAGTCTTTTTCGAAAGCTCATTTGGTCTTGACTATCACTTAGGCTTAGTCATTGTTTCAGGAGTTGTTGTCGCCTATACTTTATTCGGCGGATTCCTTGCAGTGAGTTACACGGATTTCGTGCAGGGTCTGATGATGTTCCTTGCGCTTATTCTAGTGCCAGCCATCGGAGTATTCGTTACTGGCGGATTCAGTGAAACTGCAGCGAGCATCCGTGAAGTGGATCCGGCGTTATTGAACTTCACAACAGGAGCCTCACTTATCGGGATTATTTCTGCTGTGGCATGGGGTCTTGGTTACTTCGGCCAGCCGCATATCATCGTTCGCTTTATGGCAATCAGCACATTGAAAGAAGTGCGCCAAGCTCGCCGAATCGGCATCAGCTGGATGATCTTAAGCCTTCTTGGAGCTACAGCAACTGCTCTTGTCGGTATTGCGTACTTCCAGCAAAATCCTGGTGTGACTCTTGGGGACCCGGAAGGCGTCTTTATCGTCCTTGGACAAATTTTCTTCCATCCATTAATCGCAGGATTTATGTTAGCGGCTGTTCTTGCTGCAATCATGAGCACGATTTCTTCACAGTTAATCGTAACCTCTTCTGCGTTGGTAGAAGACCTATACAAAATTGCATTTAAAAAAGCATCAACTGATAAGCAGTACGTAACTTTAGGCCGTTTAGCAGTGCTTGTGATTTCCTTGATCGCGGCATTCCTTGCATGGGAGCAAAATGACACTATCCTGGATCTGGTTGCCTATGCTTGGGCAGGATTCGGTGCTGCATTCGGCCCGCTAATCTTACTAGCTCTATTCTGGCGTAAGCTTACAACGTGGGGCGCATTGTCCGGAATGATCGTCGGGGCAGCTACAGTTATCATCTGGGACAGCCTGGATGCAGAATTTGCTGTCAACCTTTACGAAATTATTCCAGGATTTATCCTGTGTTTGCTTGTAGCGGTAATTGTAAGTTTAGTTACGTACAAGAAGAATGACCAGATTGAAAAAGAATTCTCTGAAACAGAACGCTTGATCAGAGAAAAAACAGTAAAATAAGCAAAAGGCTTCAATCTTCTTAAATGGAAGGTTGAAGCCTTTTTATTATGCTGAAAAGGGATAAAGGCAGAAATGGCGAACGGTATAGAGAGGCTTTGAGTCAACGGAACTTTATTTTTCAGTGGCTATTAAAGCAAGTAAAACTAAAAATTGAAAAAGAGGTGCTATATGTTTTTGGATCATATCGTTCATTTTATAAGCGAGTCGCCGCAGACGGCAGTAGACTACTGGAAAAAGCAAGGAATGCATGCGGCTTTAGGCGGCCGGCATTTGAATTGGGGCACGCATAACGCTCTTTTCTATACTAAAGACAGCTATATTGAGTGGCTGGCGGTAGAAAAGCCGGAAGTTGCAGAATCAGCCAACCATCCCCTTACGGAATTGTTGCTGCATGATAAAATCGGATTCGGTACCATTTGCCTGCGGACAGACTCAATGGCTGAATTAAACAACCGGCTGAACGGTGAGGGTTTTGAAACTTCAGGAGTTTTGGATGCGGAACGGAAGACCGATACAGGTGAGTTGATCCAGTGGAAGATGCTGTTCATCAAAGAACAGGTGACGGATCAACTGCCTTACCCTTTCTTCATTGAATGGCAGGAAAGCGATGAGCAGCGGTACGAGTCGCTGCGGAAAAGAGGGGCCATTGCACCGGCTAATGAAGAATTGGCAATCGAACGGCTTGTCTTTGGGGTGAAAGATCCGGAAGCAGCGAAAAGAAAATGGCTTCAAATTTTAGGCGGTTCACTGGAACTGCCTAATTGCCGAATTGAATTCCGACATACAGAACAGAAGAGGGAACGGCTGGAAGAAGTCTGTTTTGCTCAAGGTGAGAAACGACTATCTTTTGAAGGCGGAGTTTATCGCTTAACAGAGCACATGGGTGTATAATAGTATTAAGGCAACTAAACTGAGCGGAAATTTGCAAAAGGAGAGTGCCATGCTCTTCTTTTTTGTCTTATTGAAGGGGAATGTTCCCCTTGCGGTAAAGGGAAACTTCACTCAGTGGGGGCTTCATCTCCACTGAGTGTTAGTTGAGCCAATCGGACTTTTACGGTCAGTAGATCTTCCGCTTGTCAAAGCGGGAGTCTTACTGCCCGTTAAAGCGGGGTAAAGGGAAACTTCACTCAGTGGGGGCTTCATCCCGACTGAGTTTTACTGCCCGTTAAAGCGGGATAGAGGAGGAAAATAGATGGACATCTTGATAGAAAAAGCAATTTTAGTAGGCGTTCAACTGCAGAAAGATCTTCATTTTGAGTATGAACTGGAAGAGCTGCGCAATTTGGCAGAAGCCTGCAATGTTGAAGTGGTCGGCGAAGTATATCAAAATCTGGAGCGCATCAACCCTTCCCATTACGTAGGGAAAGGAAAAGTCGAAGAAATCAAAGCGTTTTATGAAGAAGCAGATGCGAACTTGGTCATTTTTAACGATGAACTATCGCCGTCACAAATCCGGAATCTTGAAGAAGACTTGGAATGTAAAGTAATCGATCGCACGATGCTGATTTTGGATATATTTTCACGCCGCGCTAAAACGCGTGAAGCCCAAGTCCAAGTAGAGCTGGCGCAGCTTCAATATATGCTGCCGCGGCTAGTTGGCCTGCGTGCATCTCTTGGCCGCCAAGGCGGGAGCAGCGGCGGGGGCTACGCAAACCGTGGTGCTGGGGAAACTAAACTGGAACTCGATCGCCGGAAAATTGAAGAGCAAATATCAAAACTCCATAAAGAATTGGAGCAGATCAGAGCGCAGCACACGACGCAGCGAAAGCAGCGGACGAAAACGGGTACACCGGTCGTATCACTTGTCGGTTATACGAATGCAGGAAAATCTACCATCATGAACGGGCTATTGACGAAGTCCGGACAGCAAGAAGAAAAACAAGTATTTGAAAAAGATATGTTGTTTGCTACGCTGGATACATCAGTTCGCCAAATCCGTTTGGAAGACAATAAAAACTTCCTTCTGACAGATACAGTCGGCTTCGTCAGCAAGCTTCCGCATCATTTAGTGCAGGCTTTCCGCTCTACACTCGAAGAAGCGCGGAATGCCGATTTGCTGCTGCATGTAGTGGATGTTTCCAATGAAGAGTACCGGTACATGATGGATGTTACGAACTCAACATTGCAAGATGTCGGTGTGGAAGGCATCCCGACCATCTTCGTTTACAATAAAGCGGATTTAGCAGGCATCCCGTATCCTAAAATTAGCAGAGGAGAATTATGGATCTCCGCTAAAAATGGAATGGGGCTCGACGAATTACTGGAGATGATCAAGCAGCATATCTTTGCGGATTATGTTACCTGCCGAATGATCATTCCTTTCGAACGCGGAGATGTAGTTGCCTATTTAAATGATTCCGCCACCATACTCGAAACGGAATATGAAGAAGACGGCACTTTGATGAAAGTGGAACTGGGCCGTGCTGATTACGACCGCTTTGAGCAATATGTGATTGGGAGATAATAAAAGAGAGCTTGTCAGGTCGTTTTAGCGGCGAGACAAGCTCTCTTTTTTTCTTTCAGGAGCAACTTCGTAGGGTTTACGGGCCACTGGCCTTTTTGCCCGAATAAAGTGGGGAAACTTCGCTGTTTTTATTCGCTATGCCCAAGTTCAAATAGGTTATGCCCAACTTTCATTCATTTATGCCCAAGTTTCTGATGATTATGCCCAACTGCAGGCAATATATGCCCAACTCACCCAAAACGAAAGCCGGCCCAGTAAGTTCGGGCCGGCTTTCAACTATTAAGACTGTTGAAATTGGATGCGGTGTAAATTAGCGAAAATGCCGTCGTGTTCAAGAAGTTCAGCATAGCCGCCTTGCTCAGCGATGCCGTCTTCCGTAACCACAATCACCCGGTCTGCATCACGGATAGTCGCGAGGCGATGGGCAATGATCAGCGTCGTCCGGTTTTCAGCCAGCTCACCCAGTGCTTCCTGGATGACGCGTTCTGTCTCAGTATCAAGTGCTGACGTTGCTTCATCCAGAATAAGAATTGGCGGATTCTTTAAGAACATGCGGGCGATGGCCAGGCGCTGTTTCTGTCCGCCGGATAATTTCAATCCGCGTTCCCCGATCTGTGTCTCATAGCCATCTGGAAGCTTGCTGATGAAGTCCTCCAAATGGGCTTTTTTCGCAGCTGCCAAGATTTCTTCATTGGTGGCTCCACGTTTGCCATATGCTATATTTTCACGGATAGTGCCGGTAAACAGGAACACATCCTGCTGCACAATGCCGATATGCGAGCGCAGGGAATGCTTTGTCATATCGCGGATATCGATGCCGTCAATCGTAATCGATCCTTCCTGGATATCATAAAAGCGGGGAATCAATGAGCAAATTGTCGTTTTACCAGCGCCGGATGGGCCGACAAAAGCTATGGTCTCACCGGCTTTTAATTTCAAATCAATGCCGTTCAAGACTTGTTTATGGTCGTCGTAACCGAAGTGGACGTCATTAAACGTAATATCGCCTTTCAAGCCGTTGATCTCTACAGCGTCTTTGCGATCCAGAATATCCGGTTCCTGCTCGATCAGTTCGCGGAAACGGCCAAATCCGGCCATCCCTTTCGGATACAATTCGAGCAAGGCACTAATTTTATCGATCGGTTTAATCAAGACATTTAAAAATAAGACAAAACTGACAAGTTCTCCGTACGACAGTTCGCCCTGGAAATTCAACCAAGCTCCATAGACAAGGACAATCAGAGTGAGCAAGCGAGTCATCATGTAAATGCTGGAATGCGTCGCAGCCATGACTTTATACGCGACAAGTTTGGCCAGACGGAAGCGGCCGTTGTCATTCTTGAAACGGCTGATTTCAAATTCCTCGTTCGTGAACGACTGGACAACACGGGCGCCAGAGACGCTGTCTTCCACGCGGCCGTTCACATCGGCAATTTTTCCGTACATGCTGCCCCATGCCTGGTTCATTTTGATATTGCAGAATGTGATAAGCCAGACTAGGAAAGGAATGACAACTAGCGTAACAAGCGCCAGTTTCGGATTGATCCAGAACATAATGCCAAAAGCTCCGAAGAACGTCATAATGGCAATAAAAAAGTCTTCTGGCCCGTGGTGGGCAAGTTCCCCGATATCAAAAAGATCATTGGTGATGCGGCTCATGACATGGCCGGTTTTCACATTGTCAAAAAAGCGGAACGATTGCCGCTGGACGTGGGTGAATAACTCTTCGCGCATATCGGTTTCGATATTGATGCCGAGTTTATGCCCCAGGTAACTGACGATGTATTGCAGGAATGTGCTTAACAAAAATACGGCAAGCAGCAGCACGCTGACTGTGACAATCGTATTCCATTCACCACTCGGCAGCAGATCATCGATGAACCACTGGACAGCAACTGGAAAGGCCAATTCCAAAATAGCGACGATGACGGCACTGGAGAAATCGATAACGAAAAGCCGTTTATGCGGTTTATAGTACTTGAAAAAATGTTTTAATTTCACTGAAAGTCACCTCAAGAATTTTGATCATATGGAAAAGTATAATGGAAAGCGAGAAAATAAACGAATTTAAATTTCTGGAATCGAAATATCTTTCGAAATAGTTACAATAAATTGAAACTTCTTCCAATATAGGCCGTACTATATGGAAAGACAAATTTGGAAGGGTGAAAAGTTTGAAAAAATGGATGATGACAATTGGCGCTGGAGCTTTGGCAATGGGATTGGCTGCTTGCGGAGAGACGGCAGAACCGGCAGCAGGCAGCGAAGATAAAAAAGAAGCGAACAGCGAACTGACCTTGGAAGAAGTGTTCACTAAGTCAAGTGAAGCATCAGAACAAATCAAGAGTTTCCATGCGGATATGATTACAAACCAGGTGATGAGCATAGAATCAGCGGGGATGGAAATGGAAATGGCGATGAATATCGGCATGGATATGACAATAGAGCCAATTGCTTTTTATCAGACATCTGAAACTTCGATGGTCTCTGAAGAAATGGGAGACCAGGAACCGATGACCATGGAAATGTATATGACAGAAGAAGGCATGTATATGAATGACCCGACGATGGGTTCATGGATTAAAATGCCGGAAGAGAGCATTCCAGACTTGCAGGCAATGATGGAGCAGCAGACTGCAGATCCGTCACAGCAGTTGGAAGACCTTAAGGCATTCCAGGATGATTTTACATTTGAACAAACAGAAGATGAATACATCTTGAAATTGGATGCAGCAGGAGAAGAATTCCAGGCTTTGATCCATAAGCAAATGGAACAAGTAGTGGGTCAAATGGAATTGGAAGCCCAGACGGCTTTAGAGGAAATGAAAATCAATGCGGTAGCATACGAGATTTTCATTGATAAAAAAACCTTCCTGCCAAATGATATGAATGTCGATATGGACATAGACATGAATATCGAAGGCGACACGATGAGCATTAAATCCGATATAGAAGCTGCTTACAGCAAATACAATGAAATTGAAGCCATCACTGTACCCGAAGAAGTACTTGAAGAAGCACAAGAAATGTCATTTTGATTGAGAACTCGCACATACTCCGGTATGTGTTTTTTATTGTTTTTGCTTCTGTTTTGCGGAATATCAGTGAACTGATTAAAATTCAAACCTTCTTCTGCCTTAACATCAATTCCTCGAAAAAACAGAAATCCACTGCCCGGACAATCCCTTAATCCATTCAAATATGTCAAAGTTATAAACAATTCTTTTTATTTTCATCTAGTTGAAAATAATTCTCAGTTATTCATTGACTCTTCTCATCAAACTGCTATACTAAAACTTGTGAGTTAAGTGATAATCATTATCACTGTTTGATTAATCAATAGTTTTATTGAACACGAATGAGGGACAGTAATGAAAAAAAGATATTTAATACCAGCACTGATCATACTGTCAGTTATTTCGCTGTTTGTCGGAGTAAGCAGTATCAGCATCACCGATCTGCTTGACTATCAATCGGAAGAAACACAAATTTTCTTAATCAGCCGTCTGCCAAGGCTGGTTGCGATTCTGCTGGCAGGTGCTGGAATGAGTATGGCAGGACTCATTATGCAACAGTTGAGCCGCAACAAATTTGTGTCTCCTACGACGGCAGGTACATTAGATGCTACACGGCTAGGGATTCTCGTATCGATGTTATTGTTTGCCAATGCATCGATGCTCGAGAAAATGACGGTAGCTTTCGCTTTTGCGCTTGCCGGAACGTTTCTTTTTATGCAAATTCTTGACCGCATCAAATTCAAGGATGCTATATTCATTCCTTTAGTCGGTTTGATGTTCGGAAATATCCTATCTTCAATCACCACCTTTTTCGCTTACCGAGCGGATGTTATTCAAAACATGTCTGCTTGGCTGCAAGGCGACTTTTCAATGGTGATGAAAGGAAGTTATGAACTTCTTTACATCAGCGTTCCGGTGTTTGTCATCGCGTACCTCTACGCCAACCGGTTTACGGTTGCCGGCATGGGTGAGGATTTCTCTAAAAACTTAGGGTTGAAGTACCGGAGTGTTGTCAACATCGGCTTGGTGCTTGTCGCTTTGATAACAGCGACGGTTGTTTTGACAGTAGGCGTTATCCCGTTTTTAGGATTGATCATTCCGAATATCGTATCGATTTTCAAAGGTGACCATCTGCAAAAAACATTGCCGCACACAGCTATGCTTGGAGCAATTTTCTTGCTGATATGCGATATCTTAGGAAGAGTTTTAATTTACCCGTATGAAATTTCCATCAGTTTAATGGTCGGTGTCATCGGAAGCTTTATTTTCCTCTTCTTGTTGTTTAGGAGGAGAGCGTATGCGTGATCTACATAAGATGCTGATACTGGCAGCCTTAGCCTTGACTGCTTGTGGGTTATATCTATTCCAGGATTTGAACGGGAGTTTCGATTACGCATTGCCAAGGCGCGGAGTGAAAGTGTTTGCTATGGTTCTGACCGGTGTGGCGATTGCGTATGCGACGGTGGTTTTTCAGACCATCACCCATAACCGCATCTTGACTCCGAGCATCATGGGACTGGACTCGCTTTACATGCTGCTTCAGACATTGCTGATTTTCTTCCTTGGTTCAGACCACATCACCATTCTGAATAAACAAGTGAATTTCATGCTGTCGATTGCCGTCATGGTGATCTTCGCGTTGTTGTTTTACCGGCTGCTCTTTAAAGGAGATAAGCCAATTTACTTCTTATTGCTTGTCGGCATCATTTGCGGCACATTTTTCTCAAGCATTTCCACGTTCCTTCAAGTGCTGATTGATCCAAATGAGTTTCAGGTCGTGCAAGACCGGATGTTTGCCAGCTTCAATAATGTCAACGCCGATCTTGTCTGGACGTCACTTGCGATTGTCGCACTTCTGATAGTATTTGCCTGGCGGCATAACGGGTCGATGGACGTCTTATCGCTTGGCCGGGATACAGCGGTCAACTTGGGTGTCAATTACGATTCGCTTGTCAAAGGGATGCTCGTGCTCGCTGCAGTCCTGATTGCGATTGCAACAGCGCTGGTCGGGCCGATTACATTCTTCGGCTTGATCGTCGCCAACTTATCTTATCAATTCTTTAAGTCATATAAACATTCGGTTCTTATTCTCGGTGCTGCTGTCATTAGTATTATTGCTTTAGTTGGTGGGCAGTGGGTAGTGGAGCGGGTTTTCACTTTCAATACTACCTTGAGTGTCATCATCAACTTTATCGGTGGAGTTTACTTCATCTACCTACTATTAAAGGAGAGTCGATCTAAATGATCCAAGTACGTGAATTGACAAAGCTGTACGGCAAGAAGCAAGTAGTGGAAAATGTCTCCATTGATATTCAGCGCGGCCAGATTACATCTTTTATCGGGCCGAACGGAGCAGGTAAATCCACACTTCTTTCCATGGTCAGCCGTTTGTTGGATGCGGATACGGGCGAGGTGTTGATTGACCGGACCAATACGAAAAAGTTGAAGTCCAATGAGTTCTCGAAACGTGTATCCATCCTGAAGCAATCCAACTACATGAATGTACGCTTAACAATTCGCGAACTGGTATCGTTTGGCCGCTTCCCTTATTCAAAAGGCCGCCTTAATGACGAAGACGAGAAAATGGTCGATCAAGCGATCGGCTACATGGATTTGAAAGAGCTTGAAGATTCTTATCTGGACGAATTGTCCGGCGGACAGCGCCAACGCGCTTTTATCGCCATGGTTATTGCCCAGGATACGGATTACGTCCTGCTTGATGAACCATTGAATAACTTGGATATGAAGCATTCGGTCCAGATCATGAAAATCCTTCGCCGTTTAGTGGACGAACTTGGCAAAACCGTCGTCATCGTCCTTCACGATATCAACTTTGCATCGGTTTACTCCGACCGCATTGTGGCACTGAAAAATGGCCGTGTTGTCAAAGACGGAACGACAGAAGAAATTATTCAAAGTGATGCATTAAAAGAAATCTACGATATGGATATTCCGATTCAGCAAATGAACAATTGCCGAATTTGCGTTTATTTTAATTCTTAATAAAGAGGAGCTCAAATAATATGAAAAAATGGTTATTGGTAGCATTCACATTAATGATGGTTGCTTTTCTAGCGGCATGTGGTTCGAAAGAAGAGGCAACTGAAGCAGATACAGCAAGTGCAGAAGAAAAAGAAACAATGACTGTCACTCATAAACTTGACGAAACGACTTTTGAAAAGAACCCTAAAAAAGTAGTAGTATTCGACTTTGGCGTTCTTGATTCAATGGACAAATTAGGCGTTGACTCTGTGGTGGGTGTTCCACAAGAATCATTGCCGGCTTACCTTGATAAATATGGCGACACAGAAAAATACGAAAACGTAGGGACATTGAAAGAAGCGGACTTTGAAGCGATCAATGCGTTGGAGCCGGATTTGATCATCATTTCTGACCGCCAAGCTGATATGTACGAAGAGTATGCAGCTATCGCTCCAACTATCCATATGGCAGTCGATCCAACTGATTACATGGGATCTTTCAAAAGCAATATGACGACTCTTGGAGAAATCTTCGGTAAAGAAGATCAAATGACAGAAGAATTAGCAGCGATTGAAAAACAGGTTGAAGATGCAAAAGCGACAGTCAGCAAATCAGATGACAAAGCTTTGATTACTTTAGCGAATGAAGGCAAAGTAAGTGCTTATGGAGCAGCTTCACGTTTCGGTCTCATCCATGACGTGTTCGGTGTAAAACAAGCTGATGAAGGAATCGAAGCTTCAACTCACGGACAAAGCATTTCTTTTGAATACATTCTGGAAACTAATCCGGATATGATGTTCGTAGTTGACCGTAATGCAGCAGTTGGCGGAGACGCAAGTGCTAAAGAATCTCTTGAAAACGAATTGGTGCAAAAAACAAACGCCTATAAAAATGACAGAATCATTTACTTGGATCCGGACTACTGGTACCTATCAGGTGGCGGATTGCAATCTGTAAGCCAAATGGTGACGGACATCCAAGCTGCATTTGAATAAGAAGTAAAGAATTTTCCGCTCCCGCTTTTTATAAAGCGGGAGTTTTAATTAGCAATTAAACAAAAGCGAAGGAGTGGGAAACATGTTTGTGCAAATGAAGAGAATTGTTGTAAAAGAAGGCTTCTCAGAATTGGTTTTAAATCGTTTTTCAGGAGAAGGGAAACTGGAAAAGCAGCCGGGTTATATTGACCGTACGGTGATGAAGAAAAATGTCCGCCGCGGCGATGAAGAAGTAATTGTCTATGTGCGCTGGGAATCGGAAAATGACTGGAAGAACTGGGAGAAGCATCCTGACCATATCGCCGGCCACAAAGCGAACCTTGGCAAACCAAAGCCTGAACATATCATCGAAACTTCCCAAAGCACTTACCATGTCCATGCAGTAAGATAACAAAAGGCGAACCGTTACTGGTTCGCCTTTTTATTTTCTGGCTTAAGGAATAAAATAAAGCACAATGGGTATATAGAAAATGTATAGGTTTTGTATAAGTTATTTGATAAGATTAAAGCAAAGGGTATATTAAAGAAACAGGAAGTGATGAGATGTTTTTAGCTTGGAACGAAATACAAAAAAATAAACTGCGTTTTGTTTTAATTATCGGTGTTTTAATGCTTGTAGCTTATCTTGTATTCTTTTTGTCCGGTCTCGCCAATGGATTAGCCAGTTTGAACCGCGAAGCGGTAGATAAATGGGAAGCGACTGCCGTGGTGCTGACCGAGGAATCGGATAAGAGCCTTGTATCGTCTTCCATGAGCATTGAGGCTGCAGAGCAAATGGAAGTGGACGAAATAGCCGTTCTGGGCCAGATCAATGCCATTGCTAGCAGTGAAGACCAAAAAGCCAATGTCTCCATTTTCGGAATCAAAGAAGATGAATTCATTATGCCGGAAGTGGTGGAAGGCGAAGCTTTCGCTGGTGACAACGAGGTCATTGCAAGTGATGCCTTGAAAGAAGATGGCTTTGGGTTAGGGGACACCTTGAAATTGTCTTCAACTGAAGAAACTTTAAAAATTGTAGGGTTTACCGAAGATGCCCGGTTCAATGCCGCACCTGTTCTTTACGGTGACTTGCCGACTTTCCAGCGTGTTAAATTCGGCGAAGCCGCCGGAGTGAATGAAGACCAGATTAATGGAGTAGTTGTACGTACGGATGATATTGCCGCTATCACAAATGACGAAGAGCTAGCCGCAATTGAAGTGGAAAATTTTATTGAAAGCTTGCCAGGTTACACTGAACAAAGTTTGACTTTGAACTTCATGATTTATTTTCTGTTTGTTATTTCATCCGTCATTGTGGCAATTTTTCTTTACGTTTTAACCGTCCAGAAAATTAGTATGTTCGGTGTCATGAAAGCGCAAGGAGTGCCGAGTGGATATTTGGCGCGTTCCGTCATAGCACAGACCTTTATTCTGGCAGCCATCGGCGTAGCCATAGGTTTTGTGTTGACGCTTGCAACAGGGGTTTTCCTGCCTAGTGCCGTACCGGTAGCATTCGATATTCCAACAATGTTGATCTACGGAGCAGTTTTGATAGCAGTTGCGATAGCGGGAGCTGTCTTCTCGGTGTTGACCATTGTAAAAATAGATCCGTTAAAAGCGATTGGAGGATAAACGATGGCAGTATTGGAATTGACTCAAGTGAAGAAAACATTTGGCAGCGGCCATAAAAAAGTGGAAGCGTTAAAACCGACCGATTTCCATGCAGAAAAAGGTGAAATGGTTGCCGTTATTGGACCATCCGGTTCAGGGAAAAGCACATTTTTGACGATTGCAGGCGGCTTGCTGTCGCCAACAAGCGGTGAGATTATTATAAATAACGAAAACATCACTTCGCTGAATGAAAAAGAACGTTCGAAAATCCGCTTAAAAGAAATAGGGTTTATTCTGCAGGCATCGAATTTAGTGCCTTTCCTGACGGTTGAAAAACAAATGAAGTTATTGGATAAAGTGAAAAAAGGCAATATGAACAAAGGCGAGATGGAACAGCTCTACAAGGATTTAGGAATTGGCGACCTCCGGAATAAGTATCCTTCTGATTTGTCGGGAGGCGAAAGGCAGCGCGTGGCAATTGCCAAGGCACTTTACAGCAATCCATCCATTGTTTTAGCGGATGAACCGACAGCGTCGCTCGATTCTGACCGCGCTTATGAAGTCATGCAATTATTGAAAGATGAAACAAAAAACAAAAACACCACGACCATTGTGGTGACACATGATACCCGCCTGATCGAGTATTGTGATAAAGTCTATAAAATGGTCGATGGCGTATTGGAACAACAGACTCAGTCGGAGTTTTGGAGGAATACGACCAGTAGTGGCTGAAATACGACCAGTTAAGACGAGAATACGCCCAGTAACAAAGAAAATACGACCAGTAGACTGAGAAATACGATTCTGCTGCAAAAATGGGTGCAAATTATGCCTGTTTCGCCTTGGAAATAAGTTGAGAAAAGCTAATGGGCGTTTCAATCTTCTTCACTTAAAAAAACCACCATCATTGGTGGTTTTTTTGATGGGTTGATGATGGAGGACGTTTTCACACGAAAATACTATCTGTCCGGCGCGAAATACTTTCTTTTCCCGTACATTTATTTCCCTTTCGAAATTAAATACTTTCCTAAGCTTTACGCACTGTGCTAGATGTTTGCTTCGCTGTCTGAAACAATGTATTTTTGAATGAATGGAAAATTTAGACTATAATAGACGGAGGAGCTCATGGAAAGAAGGTAGGGCTATGAAACGTCTATTGTATTTGCTTGGGATCATTGCATTGATCGGTTTTATTGGAATTGGATCCACTTTTGAAAACACGGCATTTGAAGAATTAGACCGGCAAGCTGCAGAGCTGTTTGGAGGTATCGGATGGCTGGAAAGCCTTTCAATTCTGGCAGATGAAGCGGTTGTATTTATTGTGGGAATGGCCATGATGTTGTATTTATGGCTGCACCGGAGAGATTATCGGGGGATGCTTTTCGTTTTCTTGACAATCGGTGCAGGGCGGGCGTTGAATCAAGGGTTAAAAAACCTTTTCGAGAGGCAGCGGCCGGACTTGCCGCACGGTTTAGAAAGCTACGGATTCCCTTCCTGGCATGCAATGGGAGCGGTCCTTTATCTCTTTACAGCTGCTTATTTTATTGCAGGACACCTGGTTTCCAGAACTGCTAAATGGCTTGTTTGGGCAGCGGCTGCCGGCCTGTCGATTGTTATCGGATTGTCTCGGGTTGCGGGAGGCGAGCAATATTTCTCGGACGTTTTGGCTGGATGGACCGTAGGAATGGCTTTGTTTGCGGCTGTCGTCTTTTGGTATGAAATAAGAGAACGCTCATTTAAAAGAAATCGGACCTCATAAAAAGCATGGACTGGAAAATCAGTCCATGCTTTTTGATTTTTTCTTTTAAGGTTTTTGGGGAGCTGGATGTTCACCCAGTTGGTTCAGCCGCTGTGCAAAAGATTCGGTTGACGGGGCAGCACCGCTTAAGACATCCTGCATGGCATATGCTTGGGAGCCGTGCTCTGAGAAGTCCAACCCGCTTTCTTCGTCTTCCGCTGTGACGCGGAGCGGGACAATCGAATTGACGATTGCAAGAACAATAATTGCCGACACAGTCGTCCAGGCAATCACTGCTAAAATACCAATTGTTTGAATGCCGAGAATCTCAGCGCCGCCTCCGTAAAGAAGACCGCCTGTCGTATCGAAAATGCCAAGTGCCAATGTTCCCCAAATACCGGTAACTCCATGGACGGCAATGGCGCCGACTGGGTCATCTACCCGGATTTTCGCATCCAATAAATGGACTACTTCTGTCATGATGATGCCGGCAAGAAGTCCGATAATGATGGCCCCCACAAAAGATACATTGGCAGCTCCGGCCGTAATCCCGACAAGGCCGGCAAGTGCGCCGTTCATCGTTAAAGAGGGGTCAATCCGGCCATAGCGGAATCGTGTATACACTGCGGTAGACAGCACAGCTGCTGAGGCCGATAGCAATGTATTCAAGATGACCGGCGGCACTAATTCCGGATCTGCTGCCAAAGTGCTGCCGCCGTTAAATCCGAACCAGCCTACCCAAAGGATGAACACACCCAAAGCGCCAAGCGGCAAGTTATGCCCAGGGATTGAGTTGACGATTTTCCCGCTGTATTTGCCGATGCGGGGACCGATTTTCCAGGCGGTGATAAAAGCGGCTGTAGCCCCAGTTAAATGCACAACAGTGGATCCGGCAAAATCAATGAATCCGATTTGCGATAGCCAGCCGCCACCCCATACCCAGTGGCCAACGACTGGATAGATAATGGCAGTCATGCCGATCGTAAGCATGAAATAAGCTGACAATCTCATCCGTTCAGCCACTGCCCCTGAAATGATGGTGGCGCAAGTTGCCGCAAAAACCGCCTGGAACACAAAGAATCCGATGTCGTCGCGTCCTGCCAGTAAAAAACCGTCTGTTCCAAGAACGCCAAAAGCCGAAGTGCCAAACATAAGTGCGAAGCCAACGAAGAAATAAAGAATAGAGCCAAGAGCGACAGTGATCAGGTTTTTCATTAAAATGTTCAAGGTGTTTTTAGAACGGGTAAAACCCGTTTCCAGCATAGCGAATCCGGCATGCATAAAAAACACTAATATTGTTCCGAGCATGACCCACATCATATCAACTGAACTTTGAACTGCTTCCATTAAATCTCCTCCTTATCCGATGGCGATAACGCCGCGTTCTTTCGTTCTGATCCGAATGGCTTCTTCAACTGGCAGGATAAAAATCTTGCCGTCTCCGACTTCTCCTGTGGAAGCATATTCAAGCAACGCTTCTACGATATCTTCTACTTTTGAATCATCTACCACCATTTCAAGTTTTAGCTTTGGAGAAAACTCCATCGTGTAGGCATTGCCCCTGAATAATCCGACCCGGCCTTCTTGTTTGCCGATTCCCGCTATTTCCGTGACACTTAAGCCGTCAATTCCTTCAAGAGCCAGGGCTTGGCGAACGTTTGCAAAAACAGAAGGCCGAATAATAGTTTCAATCTTTTTCATGTTTTCTCCTCCTCAATGTTAGGTTTGTTAACATATTAAACGCTATATTCTGAAAAATCAAGTTATTTTTAAAAATAATGTTAGAAAACCTAACATAAAGATTATGTTAAAATGAAAATGAGGTGATGGCATGTATAAAATATCGGACGAACTGGTTCAACAAGGCATCGAAAGAATAAAAGACTTTCCGGTAGAAGGCTTTGTTCGGGGCAGCGGCCCTTTAAATCCTGCAATTATGCTGGTAGGGGAAGCGCCAGGAGAAAATGAAGTGGAAACCGGCATTCCTTTTACTGGCCGAGCAGGCAAAGAATTAATGGCGTCGCTTGAAAGTGTTGGACTGGCAAGAGAAGATGTTTACATCACGAGTGCGGTCCGCAGCCGCCCTTATAAATGGGGAACTAAAAAAGAACGCGACGGAAGCCTGGCAGAACGGAAGTACAACCGCGCACCGACAAAAAAGGAAATCATTGCACATGCTCCTATCCTTGATACGGAGATCAAAGATATCCATCCTCCGCTGATTGTCACTTTAGGAAATATTGGCCTGCAGCGCCTTGTAGGCCCGAAAGCGAAAGTGACGCAGCTTCATGGAGTCCTGATGGAAACGCCTATTTTAAGATGGGATGAAGAAAAACAAATCTTTATAGAAACAGAAGATATTTATCATATATTTCCCACTTTTCATCCGGCCAGTGTTTTTTATAACCCGCCGGTGCGTGAATTGAAGGATGAGGATTGGAGAAAGCTAGGGGAACTGCTGCGCATCAGGAAATAAAAGAATAATGGAAAACCTTTCTTTGTTGAAAAAAGTTGCTCTTAGGAAACTTTTACCGTACAATTACCATAATCACTGGAATGGAAGGAAGTTGGGATTATGGACAGTACCGTATTATTTGCTCTCGGATTAACGCTCTTTGCCGGACTAGCAACTGGAATCGGTAGCTTGATTGCCTTTTTTGCTTCCCGCACTAATACTAAATTTCTTTCGATTTCCCTCGGATTTTCAGCCGGTGTCATGATTTACGTATCAATGATTGAAATTTTTGTGAAAGCAAAAGATGCATTGACGGATGCCCATGGCGAATCGATCGGATATTGGCTGACGCTTGCCGGTTTTTTCGGCGGGATGATTTTCATGGCTGTATTAGACAGGATTCTGCCGCAAATGGGGAATCCGCATGAAGTCCGTACCGTAGAAGATATGGATGATGGGCCAACTAATGCTGAATATGCCCATCTCCGAAAACTCGGCATCTTTACAGCGTTAGCAATCGGAATCCACAACTTTCCGGAAGGGATTGCTACTTTCATGTCAGCAATCCAAGATCCTGCGTTAGGGGTAGCCATTGCCATTGCTGTGGCAATCCACAATATACCGGAAGGAATTGCAGTGTCAGTTCCGATTTATTATGCTACAGGCAGCCGGAAAAAAGCCTTTAAATACAGTTTTTTATCAGGGGTTTCAGAACCGGTCGGTGCAATTGCGGCTTGGCTGATTTTGATGCCTTTCCTTAGCGACACAATGTTTGGCATTATTTTCGCTGGAGTGGCTGGCATCATGGTTTTCATTTCATTGGATGAGTTGCTTCCGGCCGCAAAGAGGTACGACGAAGCCCATTTATCCATTTATGGATTAGTTGCCGGCATGGCCGTAATGGCCGTCAGCCTTGTTCTCATCGTCTAACTGTACATTTTACGCCTCTAACTCCCGTATGGATGGGAGTTAGAGGCATTTTTGTAGATGAAATGAACGGAAAGGCTGGGAAGTTTCTGACCCATAACGCAGAAAACGGTAAATGAATTGTTTGAAAACTCCAACTTTTATAGGTGTCTTGTCACCTTTTAATTGAAAGCGTATAGTAAGGTGTAAAGACATTAAATTACAACTGTAAAGACAGGAGAGTTAGGATGGCTACTTTAACTGAGAACACTACTGTGCCGCTTTCAAGAAATAAATTGCTTGGCGTTGCGGGACTAGGCTGGCTTTTTGACGCGATGGATGTAGGGATTTTATCCTTTGTCATTGCGGCTTTGCAAGTGGATTGGAATTTAACCACCTCCCAGATGGGATGGATTGGCAGTGTCAATTCGATCGGTATGGCGGTAGGGGCTTTCGTCTTTGGCATTTATGCAGACAAAGTCGGGCGCAAGAAAATTTTCATTATTACTTTGCTGTTATTTTCATTGGCAAGCGGCGTTTCAGCATTCACTACATCACTTGCTGCGTTCATGCTGCTTCGATTCTTTGTTGGCATGGGGTTGGGGGGAGAACTTCCAGTCGCTTCAACTCTCGTTTCTGAAAGTGTACCTGCTCATGAACGCGGCCGCGTAGTCGTTTTGCTTGAAAGTTTTTGGGCTGGCGGCTGGCTGCTTGCCGCTATTATTTCATATTTTGTTATTCCGTCATTCGGTTGGCGCGTAGCTTTATTGCTGACAGCGCTGCCTGCTTTATATGCATTATATTTGCGGATCAAACTGCCGGATTCTCCGCAATTCTCGGCGAAAAAGGATGTTCTGCGATCTGTTTCTACAAATATAAAAGATGTATGGTCTAAGAAATACCGGAAACCCACATTGATGTTGTGGATCGTTTGGTTTACGGTAGTATTCTCTTATTACGGCATGTTCTTATGGCTGCCAAGCGTCATGGTGTTAAAAGGATTTACGCTTATACAAAGTTTTGGCTATGTCCTTATTATGACGCTTGCTCAATTGCCGGGGTATTTCTCAGCAGCATGGCTGATTGAAAAGGCAGGGCGAAAATTCGTCCTTGTTACATATTTAATCGGGACGGCTGCCAGTGCATTGGTATTCGGGAATGCTGAAACTATCGGAATGCTGATTGCTGCGGGGGCATTCTTGTCGTTCTTTAACTTAGGGGCTTGGGGAGCACTTTATGCGTATTCACCAGAGCAATACCCGACGGTTATCCGCGGAACCGGAACCGGTATGGCGGCATCGTTTGGCCGAATCGGAGGAATTTTAGGGCCGCTATTGGTAGGGTCAATGCTGACGGCTGGTTACGGAATCGGATGGATTTTCGGGATATTCTGCGTCTCGATCATTATTGGAGCCTTAGCCGTGGCGTTTCTAGGCACTGAAACAAAACAAATGGAACTTGAATAAAAGCAAAAAGAAGCTTCTTCGCTCATTGCGAAGAGGCTTTTTTTGCTTCCTCAAATTCTGGGAACTAAAAATTAATTTCTTAAAAAGGAGCATTCATGCAGGATATTTTTCCTTATTTAGCAAATATCTTATAGTCAGAGACAATGACAGAAATGAGTGAGCAAAAATGGAGTGGATGGTTTATGCAAATTCTTCTGCTTTTGCAGGCAAGGTAGAAAAGCTGCTGTATCAAAATGAAGACATCTATAGTTTGTTTTTGGGAATACTGAACCAGATACAAGAAGGCCGCTATGAAGATTATTTTTTAGCGACATTGGAAGAGGACGGTGAAGTTGCGGCAGCCTGTTTGATGACCCCGCCCCATCCTCTGCAGCTGATTGTCTTTCGGGAACTTCCTGATATTGAAAAAGAGATTGCCCGACGGCTATTGACTTCGGGAATTGTTGTAGACGCAGTGGTCGGAGATCAGGAAACTGCTCATCGCTTTGCCGATGCCTGGATTGCCAAAGTTGGCGGCGAAATCCGCATATTGATGCACCAGGGGCTTTACCGGGCAGATTCCGTGAATACCCGCTTGGAGAAAAGCCCCGGCACTTGGCGAGTCGCCAATAAAAGAGACGCGCCTCTCCTCGAGGAATGGATTCTGCTTTTTGAGCAGGAAACCGGCATTGCGATGTCCACCCCGGCCGAAGCTGCCCGTAAAATCGATTCTTTTATTGAGCTAAAAGAAGTGTATGTCTGGGAAGTGGGCAATGAAGTCGTTTCATGCATGAAAAAATCCCGTCCATCCAAACATGGCATAACGGTATCGTTCGTTTTTACTCCGATGAAACATCGCCGCAAAGGCTATGCGCGAACATTAGTTGCCGAGGTGACAGAAGAACTGCTCGGTGAATACGACTTCGTCATGCTGTATACCGATCTGAAGAACCCGACGTCCAACAAAATCTATAAAGAAATTGGCTTTGAACAGATTGCGACGCCGGTCCATTTGAAAATTGATGAAAAAATATCTGAATAATGTGATACAATATAAACATTAAATTGAAGGGAAGATGGGTGGCCGATGGATAACTGATCCTATTTCTACGCAACCGGGAATTTTGGTGTAACAGAAATTGGATTCGTCTGCCCATTTTTAACGAAGTGAAATGCCTGTATAATAACAGGTTATTTGGGCTTGCGAATTCTTCCGATAATGACGCGGAGGAATTTTTTTATTTCTCCGGCAAGGAGGAATGGCTTTGACCATCAGAGGGAAAGTATACAAGTTAACAATCGGCCACGGTGATCGGATTGTCTTGAAAGAAGTGCAGGCAGATATTCCGAAAGGCGCGCGAATTGCCATCCTTGGTTCGAACGGCACTGGGAAATCATCGCTGCTCGACGCTATTGCAAGCGGGGAACCTGGAATACAGTGGCTTGGTTCAAAACCGGCAATTGCTTATATGAAACAAGAGGTCAGTGTATTGGATACCGTTTTGGAAGAGACTGAAAGCCGAAAGCTTGAGAAAATATGGCATGTACCGGAAGTGCGTACCCGCTTAAGCGGAGGAGAAGCGATGAAAATGCGCTTAGCCCAAACGCTGGCGCAAAAAGCGGAAGTGCTCTTGCTCGATGAACCGACCAACCACTTGGATTCGGAAAGTGTCCAATCGGTCATTGCAAAGTTGACGAATTACGAAGGAACCTTGCTTGTGGTATCGCATGACCGGTATTTTATCGATCAAATCGCCACTCATGTCTGGGAAATTGAAGAACAGAAATTAGCGGTTTATAAAGGGAATTACAGTGCCTTTAGAGAAGAAAAAGAACATCGCCGGCATACGCAGCAAAGAAAGTATGACAAACAGCAGGCGAAAATTGCCCATGTCGAACACCAGCTTTTGGAATTGCAGTCCTGGTCAGGAAAAGCACATGCAGATTCGACGAAACAAGAGGGCTTTAAAGAGTTTTACCGTTCCAAAGCGAAGCGCATGGATGTTCAAATTCGCAGCAAGCGAAAGCGGCTTGAAGCCGAGCTCGAAAAGGAATTAGTGCTGGAGCCGAAAGAAGAAACTGATGTGAAATTCGATATCAGCGGAGCTGCTAAAAAGGGAAAACGCGTCATCGAGTTAAAAGGTGTAAGCAAAGGGTTTGCGGAACGCCTTCTTTTTGAAGGAGCTTCTTTTACAGTGCAGCATGGCGAGCGCATTGGAATGGTCGGCAAAAATGGCAGCGGGAAATCAACTTTCTTTAGTATGCTCCGAAAAGAAACTGGTTATACGGGCGAACTTTGGACAACGGCCGGAATGAAAGTCGGTTATTTAAGCCAGAATGTTTTTGATTTGCCGGAAGAAAAAACGCCGGCTGAATTATTTAGAGCGGAAAGTTATGAGCTTATGGGACAAATGCGGACACTGATGATTAATCTTGGGTTCGAAAAACATCATTGGACTGAACCGATTAAGCATCTGAGCATGGGGGAGAGAGTGAAGCTGAAGCTGATGGAATTCATGGTAACCGATTGCAATGTGCTGTTGCTGGATGAACCGACCAACCATTTGGATCTGCCTTCCCGGGAGCAATTGGAAAAAACTTTGGAGACGTTTACAGGAACGTTGATGATTGCTACCCATGACCATTTTTTTATGAAAAAACTGGCGGATAAATTGCTGATTTTTGATAATGGAAAATTGGTTAAATATGAAGGAAGTTATGCCGAGTGGACGAATAAGTCTGATGATTCTTTGCAAAATGATCTTTTGCAATTGGAAACAGAACGACAGGCGGTCCTCGGGAAACTTAGTTTTATGCAGCCGAATGATAAAGCATATAGCGAGCTGGATCGCCGTTTTAATGAATTGACAGCTGCCATCAAAGCCGTCTCTGCCCACTCTTCAAAGTAATTGATAAAAGTGAGTAATTGCCTTGTGTTAAGGGTAAATTAAAAAGTAGGCTGAAAAGAGATGGAAAGGAGTGGATGCAGTGATTCGTTTTGACAACGTCACTAAAAGTTTCCCGGATGGCACGGAAGCATTAAAAGGAATTTCGCTTGTGCTGCCTGCCCGCCAGCTGACAGCTATTATTGGGCCGAGCGGCTGCGGAAAAACTACGCTCATGAAAATGATCAATAAGCTTGAAAAGCCAACAGGAGGAATGATTTCCATAGATGGGAAACCGATTATGGAGCTGGATGAAATTGAACTGCGCCGTTCTATTGGATATGTCATTCAGCGAATAGGATTGTTTCCCCATATGACTATCGCAGACAATGCCTCACTCGTGCCAAGACTCTTGGGCTGGAAGAATGAAAGAATCGATATGCGAATCCGTGAATTGCTGCAATTGACTGGATTGGATCCGGAAACCTATCTTCATCGCTATCCGCTAGAACTAAGCGGCGGGCAGCAGCAGCGGGTCGGAGTTGTGAGGGCTTTGGCTGGAGATCCGAATATCATCTTAATGGACGAACCTTTTTCCGCATTGGATCCCATTAGCCGTGAGCAATTGCAGGACGAACTGCAGAATTTGCAGCAAAGCATCCAGAAAACGATTGTTTTTGTTACGCATGATATGGATGAAGCGTTGAAAATTGCTGATACGATCATTGTGATGCGCAACGGGCAAGTTGAACAGATTGGTACTCCAAAGCAATTGGTTGCTGAACCAGCCAATGATTTTGTCCGGAACTTTATCGGTACTGAACGCATCAGCCGGCAGCGGACATTCAGCGAGAAAAAACTGAAAGAATTTATTCCATTATTTGAACGGGATTGGCGGGGAGATGCTCAAAAAGTATCCTCAGATACAAGCATTGGCGAAGCGGTGGATCAATTAGCAGAAAGCGCACATGACCATTTGGCAATAACTGAAAACGGACATGTAATCGCCTATGCCAGTGAACGTGAATTATTGAAAGCAGCCCTCCATAAGGAAGTGGGTGCATCACTTTGACGAATGTCATCGATACATTTATCAGCCGGCAGGACATGATTCAGGCTGCATTTCTGGAGCATATTTATTTGTCTTTTATAGCAGTGGGCATCGGTATTGCCATCGCTTTGCCAACTGGTGTGCTGATTGCACGTTATCGCCGCTATGCTGAACCCATCATCGGTGTCACAGCTGTTTTTCAGACAATTCCAAGTTTGGCTTTGTTCGGATTTTTGGTGCCGATTCTCGGAATCGGTTCTCCTACAGCGCTAGTTGCCCTTATTATTTATGCACTTTTGCCTATTCTCCGCAATACATATACCGGCATTACAGGAGTTGACGGGTCGGTTATCGAAGCGGGGCGCGGCATGGGGATGACGCGCGGGCAAATATTGCGGCAAATTGAACTGCCTCTGGCCTTGCCTTTTGTCATGGCAGGAATCCGTACGGCAACCGTTCTGACAGTTGGAATTGCCACATTGGCGACATTTGTCGGCGCAGGCGGTCTTGGCGACATTATCTACCGCGGTCTGCAGTCCTATAATAATGCTCTCGTTTTAGCAGGCGCACTGCCGGTAGCCTTGCTTGCCATCGGATTTGACTGGATTTTGAAAAGAATTGAGAAACGCATGACGCCAAAAGGCTTAAAACTTTAGATTGGGGGAAGAAAGCGATGAAAAAATCAGTTATGGGTATTCTATTGGGAGCGGTGATTGTTTTAGCCGGCTGTGGAGCGAGCAGTGAAGGATCGGAGCCGATTGTCATCGGAGGCAAACCGTGGACAGAACAATACATATTGCCGCATATTCTAGGGCAATATATTGAAGCGAATTCAGACTATACAGTGGAATACGAAGACGGACTTGGTGAAGTGTCCATTTTAACTCCGGCTCTTGAAAAAGGCGATATTGATTTATACGTTGAATACACGGGAACCGGTTTGAAAGATGTTTTAAAAGAAGAGTCGAAGCCGGGCCAATCATCAGAAGAAGTGCTCGAACGTGTCCGTCAGGGATACGAAGAAAATTTGAATGCCACTTGGCTGGAACCGCTGGGATTTGAAAACGGTTATACATTGGCATTTTCAAAAGACAGCGGCTTTGATGCTGAAACTTATTCGGATCTAGCGGAAATTTCCCAAACGCAAGATATGTCGTTTGGTGCGCCCCATCCATTTTATGAGCGCAAAGGAGATGGGTATGATGACTTGATTGCCACTTATCCATTCAAATTTTCAGCGACCGAAAGCTTTGATCCTGCCATTATGTACGAAGCAGTGAAAAGTGGCGAAGTTGATGTGATTCCGGCATTCACGACTGACAGCCGGATCGGGCTGTTTGATTTGGAAACAACAAAAGATGATTTGTCGTTTTTCCCGAAATATGATGCAGCCCCTGTGGTGCGGTTAGAGACCCTGGAAGAATATCCGGAACTGGAAGATGTGCTAAATGGGCTTGCCGGAAAAATCTCTGAAGAAGAAATGCTTGCAATGAATGCCCGCGTTGATGTCGATCAAGAAGAAGCGAGTGAAGTAGCACGTGATTTTCTTATTGAAAAAGGGCTGATAGAAGAATGACCAAAAAATCCCACAGAAAAAATCTGTGGGATTTTTTCTATAGTAATTAGTTGGGAATTCTTGTACAATAACTTTGATGAGTGAATAGTCATTCAATTCTGGTTATTGGAAGCGATTACATTATATAAATAGAAGGAAAAATAAAAAACGGGGTGAAAAAATGAGAGAAGTAGTCATTGTAGAAGGTGTGCGCTCAGCAGTTGGAAGAAGAAAAGGGATGTATGCGAATACCCGCCCGGATGAACTGGCAGCTTTAGTGCTAGAAGAATTAGTGGACCGGGCAGGCGTGGAGAAAAGTGCCGTAGAGGACATCATTTTGGGATGTGTTTCCCAAGTCGCTGAGCAAGGGGGCAATGTAGCGCGAACAGCGGCATTGATTGCCGGGTTCCCGGATCATGTGCCGGGTGTCACAATTGACCGCCAATGCGGATCGAGCCAGCAAGCAGTCCATTTCGGGGCCCAAGCCATTTTGGCTGGAGACATGGATATTGTCATAGCAGGAGGCGTGGAAAGCATGACGCGCGTACCGATGTTCTCCAATATGCAAGGCGCTAAACCCAGCAAGAAATTGACCAATCAATATGAAATTATCAACCAAGGGTTATCTGCTGAACGCATCGCCGACCAATGGGGATTTAGCCGTGAGCAACTGGATGCTTATTCGGTCCAAAGTCATGAACGGGCACAGCAGGCAATCCGCAACGGCCATTACGAGCAAGAAATTGTGCCGGTTGAAGTTGAAGGTGAAAACGGAGAAAAGCGCCTCGTTGCGGTTGACGAAGGCCCACGGCCGGGAACGACACCGGAAGTGCTTGGTGGATTGAAAACGGTCTTTGATGAAAACGGCGTAATCACTGCTGGAAACGCTAGCCAGATGAGCGATGGTGCTTCAGCGGTATTGTTGATGTCCCGTGAAAAAGCGGATGAGCTTGGCTTGAAACCGAAAGCGCGCATTGTGGCGCGTGCAGTTGTGGGTTCGGACCCGACGTTGATGCTGACCGGCCCGATTGCCGCAACCCGCAAAGTGCTGGAGAAAGCAGAACTTGAAATCGGAGACATGGACCGCTACGAAGTCAACGAAGCATTTGCGCCTGTGCCGCTTGCTTGGTTGAACGATATGGGTGCAGATCCTGAAAAGTTGAATGTGAACGGCGGAGCAATTGCCCTCGGCCATCCGTTAGGGGCAACCGGCACCAAATTGCTGGTATCGCTTCTCCATGAACTTGAACGCAGTAATGGGCGTTACGGGCTGCTCGCGATTTGCGAAGGAATGGGCATGGCAAACGCAACGATTATTGAACGATTATAGGAGAGTGGGGCTGGATATGGAATTAGCGAATTTAAAAGCAATTGTGACAGGCGGGGCATCGGGGCTTGGCGAAGCGACTGTGCGCCGCATAGTTGAAAATGGAGGGAAAGCCGCCATTTTCGATTTGAATGAACAACGTGCTCACTCCATCATCGGTGAATTAGGCGATGAATTGGTCTGTTATTTTAAAACGGACGTTACAGATGCCGAGCAAGTGGAACGAAACTTAGCAACGGTGATTGAAAAATGGGGTGCCGTTACCGCCGTAGTCAATTGCGCGGGCATCGGGACGCCTGGAAAAGTCGTCTCGAAAGGCGAGCCGATTCCACTCAGCCAGTTCGAAAAAGTTATTAAAGTTAATTTGATTGGCACATTCAACGTCATCCGTGTGGCAGCAGCGGCCATGCAGCAAAACGAACCAAACACTGAAGGGGAGCGGGGCGTCATTATTTCGACAGCATCCGTTGCTGCTTATGAAGGCCAGATTGGGCAAGCGGCCTATAGCGCCTCAAAAGGAGGCGTTGTGTCGATGACATTGCCGATTGCCCGTGAACTTGCAAGAGACGGCATCCGGGTGATGGCGATTGCACCAGGGCTCATGCAAACGCCGATGTTTGATGGTCTGCCAGAAGCCGCTGTGCAGTCTTTATCGGCTTCGGTTCCGTTTCCTGCCCGCCTCGGACGGCCAGCTGAATATGCACAGCTTGTCCAAAGCATCATAGAAAATTCGATGTTGAATGGTGAAGTTATCCGGCTTGATGGTGCAATCCGCATGCAGCCAAAGTAAGGGGGAGACAGGCAATGGGGAAATACCGCTTTGAAGAAGAAGAGCATGAATTGTTCCGGAAATCTTTAAAGAAATTTCTGGAAAAAGAAGCAGTGCCGCAATATGAACAATGGGAAAAAGATCACATCATTCCAAAAACATTTTGGAAACGCCTAGGGGAAATGGGGTTTTTATGTCCGCAAACGGAAGAGCAATACGGCGGCTTAGGCTTGGATTTTCGTTATGCCGTCATTATCGGGGAAGAAATGGAGCGTGTGGGCACCAGCTTGACAGGAGTCAGTCTCCATAACGACATTACTGTGCCTTATATCGAAGCTTACGGAACCGAAGAACAGAAGCAGCGCTGGCTGCCCGGCTGCATCAGCGGAGACTTTATCACGGCGATTGCCATGACAGAACCTGGGGCGGGTTCAGACCTCGCCAATATTTCAACAACTGCTGTACGCGACGGAGACCGTTATATCATAAATGGGCAAAAAACTTTTATTACGAATGGCATTAACTGTACCCATGCATTGGTGGTCGTGAAAACAGACCCGAAAGCAGAACCGAAACATCGGGGCATCTCGCTTTTGATGATTGAAGAAGGGATGCCTGGATTTACAAAAGGCCGAAAACTCGATAAAGTCGGCCTTCATGCGCAAGATACTTCTGAATTGTATTTTGAGGACTGTGAGGTGCCTGTGGCCAATCTGGTCGGCGAAGAGAATAAAGGCTTTACATATTTGATGGAAAAATTGCAGCAGGAACGCCTTGTCGTCGCTATTGCCGCTCAAACCGCGTCAGAAGATATGCTGGAAATGACGCTCGATTACGTCAAGTCAAGAAAAGCGTTCGGCAAACCGATCGGTTCGTTTCAGAATTCACAATTTAAGCTTGTAGAAATGGCAACAGAAATTGAACTCGGCCATTCGTTTCTGGAATCTTTGATTGAAGATCATATGGCTGGAAAAGACATTGTTTCAAAGGTATCAATGGCGAAATACTGGCTGACCGATACGGCGAAAAAGATTTCAGGTGAATGCATGCAGCTGCACGGCGGATACGGCTATATGGAAGAGTACAAAATTGCGCGCCGATACCGTGATACGCCGGTCGCTGCCATCTATGCCGGGTCCAATGAAATCATGAAAACCATCATTGCCAAACGGATGGGCTTGTAGATGGTGAAGGCATTGGAAGGAATTCGCATATTGGATGTTACGTATTATTTGCCTGGTCCTTATGCCGCCATGCGTCTGGCAGAAATGGGGGCAGAAGTGATCAAAATCGAACCGCCAATGGGTGACCCGGCGCGTTATATGGGCGGCGGTTATGTACACAAAGCAAATAACAAAGGAAAAACCATCATTCAGCTGGATTTGAAATCAGAAGAAGGGCATGCCCGGATGCTGGAATTGGTAAAGACGGCCGATGCGTTGATTGAGACATTTCGGCCGGGCGTCATGAAAAAATTGGGGTTGAATTATGAGAGACTGAAAGCGCTAAAACCGGATTTGGTGTATTGTTCGCTGTCGGGATACGGGCAAGAAGGGCCGCTCGCAAAACTTGGCAGCCACGACTTGAATTATTTAGCATTGTCGGGAGTGCTTGAACAGCTGTCCGACAGCAGCGGCTGTCCTGTGCATCCGACCAATACGTTAGCTGACTATGCAGGAGGGGTAGTGGCGTCTGAAAAAATCACCGCTGCCTTGCTGCGAAAATTCCGGACTGGCGAAGGTGTTTATCTAGATCTCGCCTTGGCCGAAGCGATGGCCGAATTTCAAGGCAATCATGATGCCTATCATGAAGCGCGAGTGTCAGACTGCGGTATTCCGGAAATTTCAGGCAGCCGCATCAGTTATGCAATCTATGAAACCAAAGACGGACGTTACGTCACCCTGGCTGCGCTTGAAGAAAAGTTCTGGCACAATTTTTGTGATTTAGCGGAAAAACCGCAGTGGCGAAGCTGGAGCGCTAAGGCGGTGGGAAGTGCCGAACACGCTGAAATAGCCGCTTTTTTCAAAACGAAAGAGTGGCAGGAATGGTATAGCCTATCGACGACAGTCGATTGTTGTTTGGCACCGGTTCTAAAAGCGTTTGAACGCCATGAACATCCGCATTTTGCAGCTCGCCGGGAGGCAGTGAGCTTCCGCTGATTGAAGTGCTGTATCGTGCAAAAAATCGAAAAGAAAAAGGAGCTTGATGTCCAATGATGAATGCCCCGCTTCTGTTATCTTCTTTTGTAAAGCGTGCTGAGCAGTATTTCCCTGAAAAACTGATTATTTCGCGTACAGGCGAGACGATTCACCGCATTCCATACAAGAAATTTGCCAAACGGACGCGCCAGCTGGCAAGTGCACTGGAAAAAATCGGCATGGATCGCGGAACCAAAGTCGGCAGTTTTGCCTGGAACCACCACCGGCATCTGGAACTGTATTTTGGCGTGCCGGGTGCAGGAGCGATTTTGCATATGATCAATATCCGCTTGTCTCCTGAACACATCATTTATGTCATCAACCATGCGGAAGATGACATTTTGCTGGTGGATCATGATTTGTTTCCTCTGATTGAAAAAATTGCACCGCAGCTGAAAACTGTCAAACATTTTATTGTCATGAAAGACGGCATGGATCTTCCGGAAACGTCCTTGGAAAACGTCCATTCGTATGAAGAGCTAATCAACGCAGAAGACGGCAATTATGAATTCCCGCAAGATTTGGATGAGAACACACCGGCAGGTATGTGTTATACATCGGCGACTACAGGCAATCCAAAAGGCGTTGTTTATTCGCATCGCGGACTCGTGCTTCACAGTTTTGCACTCGGAATGAATGATTCGATGGGACTGTCTGAGCGCGACGTTGCGATGTCGATTGTTCCGATGTTCCACGCCAATGCATGGGGCTTGCCGTTTGCGGCGGTATTGTTCGGAACGACTCAAGTATTGCCAGGTCCAGGATTTGCGCCGGGCATGCTGCTGGATTTGATTGAACAGGAAAAGGTCACACTGACAGCTGGAGTGCCGACCATCTGGCTTGGCATCTTAAAAGAACTGGAAGCGAATCCGCGCAATTTAGAATCGCTGCGGATGATTATCTGCGGCGGTTCCGCATCGCCGAAAGGGTTGATCCGGGCGTTTGAAGAAAAATACAATGTGCCGTTTGTCACCGGCTACGGCATGACCGAAACATCGCCGCTCGTCAGTCTGGCAATTACGACTTCAGCGATGGCCGATTTGTCAATGGAAGAGCGCATCGATCGCCGTTCAATGGCCGGCCTTCCGATGCCGGGCCTTGAAGTGCGGATCGTCAATGAACAAGGCGAGGCGCCGTGGGATGGCAAAACGATGGGCGAACTCAATGTCAAAGGCCCGTGGATTGCCGACGAATATTACAAAGATGAGCGTACGGCAGATGCTTTCCGGGATGGCTGGTTGTACACAGGCGACATTGCGGTCATTGAACCGGATGGCTTCATCAAACTGACTGACCGCACAAAAGACTTGATCAAGAGCGGCGGCGAGTGGATTTCTTCTGTCGATTTGGAAAATGCCTTGATGACACATGAAGCGGTATTTGAAGCCGCAGTAGTGGCGATTCCGCATGAAAAATGGCTGGAGCGCCCGCTCGCTTGCGTGGTTTTAAAAGAAGGCTACGAAGAAAGCGAACAAACGAAAGCGGATCTTTTAGCTTATCTTGAAAAGCAATTTGCCAAGTGGTGGGTGCCGGATGATGTGGTGTTTTTGAAAGAAGTGCCGAAAACATCTGTCGGAAAATTCCTGAAAGCCGCGTTGCGTAAAGAACTGGATCACCATTACCAGCAGCAGAGAAGTTTTGATTGAATGGCAAAATGGAAACTTGATATAGGGCGAAACAGTAGAGATGCCCAATGCAAGTGGAATTGTTTTGCAAAATATCAGCAGATAAAAATAGTTTTGCGAATTGTTTTAATTAATACGACTTGACAGAATATACAAAACAATTTAATATGAGTGTCAACTTGTTGAACGAGCGACAAGTCTATTTGAGAGAAGAGCCCAGAAGAGATCAGAATAGAAGAGTGTTTAAATCGAGGATTGAGACGAGTAGGCAGGAAAATCCATTTTAGAGAGTCAGCGGCTGGTGGAAGCTGATTGGATTACTTGCGCGAATGGACTTAGGAGAGCTGGCCTGAAAGCGGAAGCGAGTAAGGGAGACGTAGGCCCTGCGTTAAAGGGAAAGGCGAAGAGCCTGTTTTAAGTGAGTGCAAAATTGCATTAATGCGTGGTGGTACCGCGGTTTAACCCCGTCCCCGCAACCGGATATCAATCCGGTTGCGGGGATTTTTGCATTTAAATACGAGCTGAGGAGAGAAGAGTATGAGAAAAGCAGAGAATTTAACAGAGCAGAGCATGTTGGAAAAATCATTGGACATATTGAGTGGAACAGTAGAGCAGGAGAGCATCAAGCAATTTCTGATTGAACTTCATGAAAAAGGTGAAACAGCTGATGAGTTGGTAGGCATGGTCAAAGCGATGCGGGAAAAAGCGGTGGCTCTTCCCAAAGTAAACGGCGAGCTGGTTGATGTGTGTGGAACTGGCGGCGACCGTTCGTACAGCTTCAACATTAGCACCTTAACAGCGTTTGTCTTGGCGGGATGTGGAATGACGGTAGCTAAACATGGTAATCGCAGTGTTTCAAGCAAAACCGGAAGTTCCGATGTACTGGAAGAGCTCGGCATTTCCACCAAAGCAGAAGTGGAACGGATCCCGGAAATGCTTGAAGGTACAGGAATTGCATTTTTGTTTGCGCCAGCCATTCATCCGGCGCTTGGCGCTCTGCGTGAAGTGCGCAAAAGCATCGGTACACCGACGATTTTTAATTTGGTTGGCCCTTTAGCAAATCCTCTTCCAATAACCGTCCAAATGACCGGCGTTTACCGTCTCGACATGATGGCGCCGATGGCCGAAGCGTTGATGCGCCTTGGCAGAACGCGCGGGGCCATCGTCCATGGAGCTGGCGGGTTGGACGAATTATCCTTGGCTGGTATGAACGAATTGATTGTCTTTGATGAACATGGAAAACGGAATATGACAATTCATCCAAATGAAGCTGGGCTTGAAATGGCGCCGATTGAAGCTATTCGCGGAGGAGAACCGAAACGCAATGCAGAAATTTTCCTGGAAGTGCTTGCTGGGAAAGAAAGCCCATATTTGGATACAGTGGCACTTAATGCAGGAACAGTGCTTTATGTCAGCGGCCGGGCAGAGTCCATCGCTGAAGGCGTGCAACAGGCACGCAAATCAATCGTGTCAGGAGAAACGGCGAAAGTATTTGAACTTCACCGTTTGGCATCGGGGGTGCTGGTGTGACGATTCTGGATAAAATCATTGAAACCAAACGAATAGAAATTAAAAGTTACGCGCAAGTGGAACCGAGCGGCGAAAATTTTCCGAAAAAAGAAAAGTTAGCCGAGCGCTTACGAAAGAAAAACGGCGTCATTTCTGAAATCAAACGGGCTTCGCCGTCAAAAGGCGATATCCAGACAGAAGTGGATATTGTCGCGCAAGCCCGGAAATATGAAGTGTCCGGAGCAGCAGCCATTTCCGTTTTGACCGATGAAACTTACTTTAAAGGATCAATCACCGATTTGCAGGAAGTGGCGAAAAATGTAGCGATTCCTGTTTTGTGCAAAGATTTCATGATCAGTGAAATCCAGATTGACCGAGCTAAAAATGCCGGCGCTACCATCATTTTGCTGATTGTTGCAGCGCTTGAAAAAGAAGAATTGCGCCGGTTGTTTGATTATGCTGCGGGCCTCGGACTTGAAGTGCTGGTGGAAGTGCACGACGAACAGGAGCTTGAACGTGCATTGGAGCTCGATGCAGAATTGATCGGCATCAATAACCGTGATTTAAAGACATTCGAGGTGTCATTAGAACGTACGGCGGAACTGGCTAAAAGCTTTCCGTTTGATGGCAAGCGGGTGCTGATCAGCGAAAGCGGGATGCACTCTAAAGAAGATGCAGCATTTGTTTTTGGCTGCGGCGCTTCCGGAATATTGGTCGGAGAAGCATTGATGCGTTCTGAAGATCCGGGCGTTTGGATACAGGAAGCGACAGTTAGGGAGGCAATCAAATGACGAAAGTGAAAATCTGTGGACTCATGGAAAAACAACATGTCGAGGCGGCAAAACAAGCCGACGCGATTGGATTCGTTTTTGCACCGAGCAAGCGGCAAGTGAGCATTGAACAGGCTGCAGAATTGGCAAAACATGTGCCGGCAAGCACTGAGAAAATAGGGGTTTTCGTTAACGCTCCGCTTGAAACCATACAGGAAACAGTCCAAAAAGTGCCGCTGACGATGGTTCAATTGCACGGCGATGAGCCGGATGAATTAGTCCGGGCAATCGGAGTGCCGGTCATTCAGGCATTCTCAATCCGCAGCAAAGAAGATGTGGAAAAGCTGAAGGGTTCAAAAGCAGATTTTATTTTAGTGGATGCGCCTGGTACGGATTATCGGGGCGGCAGCGGCCATGTGTTTGACTGGACCTTATTGCAAGGAGCACAGATTGATTCGTCTCGGCTCATTGTGGCAGGAGGCTTGAACCCAGAAAATGTCCAGGCAGCTATTGGTCAAACCACCCCTTATATGGTGGACGTGTCAAGCGGTGTGGAAACAGAAGGCAGAAAAGATGCGGTTAAAATACAGCGATTTATTCAGCGGGCAAAGGGTGATTTGATGCAGCAGACAGTAGAAAATATCGGGTTTTTCGGCAAGTACGGCGGACAATTTGTTCCGGAAACTTTGATGAAAGCGGTCAAGGAATTGGAAGAGGCGTATGCAAAAGCCAAGCAAGATCCGGAATTCATAAAAGAATACCAGCACTATTTGTCTGAATATGTCGGCCGGGAACAGCCGCTGACATTTGCGAAACGCTTAACAGAAGCGTGGGGCGGTCCGAAAGTGTATTTGAAACGTGAAGACTTGAACCACACTGGAGCCCATAAAATCAACAATGCAATCGGGCAGGCATTGCTAGCCATGCGCATGGGCAAACGGAAAATTGTCGCAGAAACCGGAGCGGGCCAACACGGCGTAGCAACGGCTACTGTCTGTGCATTATTCGATTTGGAATGCGTCATTTTCATGGGAGAAGAAGACATCAAACGCCAACAATTGAATGTGTTCCGCATGAAACTGCTCGGTGCCCGGGTAGAAAGTGTCACAAAAGGCAGTTCGACTTTAAAAGATGCGGTCAATGAAGCGCTTCGCTACTGGGTGACCAATGTCGAAGACACGCATTACCTGATCGGTTCGGCGCTCGGTCCTCACCCTTTCCCGACGATGGTACGTGATTTCCAAAGCGTCATCGGTGAAGAAACGAAGCGGCAGATTTTGGCGCATGAAGGGCGTTTGCCAGATACTATTCTTGCCTGCATCGGCGGCGGCAGCAATGCCATTGGCATGTTCTATCCGTTTATAAAAGATGAAGCGGTCCGCCTGATTGGTGTGGAAGCGTCAGGTGAAGGCCTGCACACGGAAAAACACGCAGCCACGATGGCAAAAGGAAAAGAAGGTGTGCTGCACGGAGCCTTTATGAAATTGCTGCAGGATGAAGCAGGGCAAGTACTGGAAGCCCATTCGATTTCAGCAGGATTGGATTATCCGGGGGTAGGGCCTGAACATGCTCATTTGGCAGACATCGGCCGAGTGGAATATGTATCCATTACGGATGCGGAAGCGCTGGAAGCGGTTGTCGCGTTTTCCCGTCTCGAAGGCATCATCCCGGCTCTTGAGTCGGCACACGCCATCGCCCAAGCTGAGAAAACCGCTAAAGAAATGAAAGCGGATGAACTGCTGGTTATCTGTGTTTCCGGACGCGGCGATAAAGACATGGCGACATATGCGGAAAGATTGGAGGGCTTGTCATGAAGAGATTTATAGATTTGAAAGAATCTGGCGGCAAAGCATTTGTGGCATATATCATGGCAGGCGACGGCGGACTGGAGCGCTTGAGCGAACAAGTGCAGTATTTGCAGGAAGCGGGCGTTACAGCCATTGAAATCGGTATTCCATTTTCGGATCCCGTTGCAGATGGGCCGACAATCGAAGCTGCGGGCAACCGGGCATTGAAAGCAGGCGTGACGCTGCAAAAGGTAGTAGATGAGATGAGCAGCTGGACATTTGAAGTGAAAGTGCCGCTGCTCATTATGACTTATTTGAATCCGGTCCTGCGGTTCGGTGTTGAGAGATTTGTGAAAGAAGCCAAAAAAGCGGGTGTTTCCGGTTTGATTATTCCGGATCTGCCTTATGAACACCGGCTGCTGGTGGAACCGTATGTCAAGAAAGAAGCGATTGCACTCGTCCAGCTCGTGACGTTAACGACGACAGAAAATCGGCTTGACGCCATTTTGAGTGAAGCGGAGGGATTTGTTTACGCGGTTACGGTAAAAGGAATCACAGGAGCGCGCGATGAGATGCCGGAAGAAGTCCAGGCTTTCATGCGGCGAGTCCGCGAGAAAAGTCCGGTGCCGGTCTATGCCGGTTTTGGTATATCGAAGACGCAGCATGTTGATGCACTGCGTGAAGATGTCGATGGGTTTATTGTCGGAAGTGCCATTGTACAGGCTTTCCAGGACGGTACAATCCGGGAAATCGAACCGCTCATACAGGCAGTAACCGCTCTTAATCCGGTATAATACGGATTAGGAGGGATGTATCTATGTTTACGCCAGTCTCGGCAAAATTTTTTGAAGCTCCGACACTTGAGTTGTCCAGAAGTCTCCTCGGCCAGATTCTGGTGCACGAATTGCCGGAAGGAATCGTCGCGGGACGCATTGTGGAAACAGAAGCGTATATGGGAGCGGATGACCGCGCCGCACACAGCTTTGGAAATCGGCGCACCAAACGTACGGAAGTGATGTTTGGCAAACCCGGACTTGTTTATACGTATCAAATGCACACCCACACATTGATCAATGTAGTCAGCGGTCCGGTTGATACGCCGCGGGCGATTCTGATCCGCGCAGTGGAGCCGGTCGAAGGAATCGATTTGATGGCAAAGCTTCGCGGCAAACATATGCCGATCAAGCAATGGACGAGCGGCCCTGGGAAATTGACAAAAGCGATGGGCATCACAATGGACTATTACGGTCACCATTTTACTGAACGCCCGCTCTATATCGCTGAAGGCGATCCGGTCCACGCGGTGGCAGTTGGCCCGCGCGTCGGCATTGGCAATTCACAGGAAGCAGTCCACTATCCATACCGTTTTTGGGAAAGTGACAATCCATTCGTCTCGAAGTTTCGGTAAGCTCCGTGTTTAATCTTTTTTAGGTGTGGAATACTAAAAGAGAGTACTTATACAGAAGGAGTGAAAGATAGTGGCAAAAATTGCAACACTGATCACAGATATGTTTGAAGATGTAGAATATACGGATCCATCAAAAGCGTTCAATGATGCTGGCCATGAAGTCTTTACGATTGAGAAAGAAGCTGGCAAAGAAGTGACGGGCAAACAAGGTGAAGCCGTCGTGACAATTGACAAAGGAATTGACGACGCGAATCCAGATGAATACGATGCACTGTTCCTGCCAGGTGGATTCTCGCCTGACCAGTTGCGTGCGGATGATCGTTTTGTGGCATTTACGAAAGCCTTTATGGATGCGAAAAAACCAGTCTTCGCGATTTGCCATGGTCCCCAGCTGCTGATTACGGCGAAAGCGCTTGAAGGCCGCGACGCAACCGGCTATAAATCGATTCAAGTTGATATGGACTATGCTGGTGCAAAAGTGGTCGACAAAGAAGTGGTGGTCTGCCAGAATCAATTGGTAACAAGCCGCCAGCCGGACGACATTCCGGCATTCAACCGTGAAGCATTGAAAGTTCTGGAGCAATTAGCTTAATCATTAAAACGAAGTCTCCGGCAGTTTTAGCTGCCGGGGATTTTTTGTGCGGAAAAGCTTTTAGCATGTAAACCACCATATTCTCAGAGAATATTCCATTTACCGCAAGTAAACTCGAACTTTCCGCAAGTAATATTCCATTTATCGCAAGTAAACTCGAATTTCCCACAAGTAAATCAATGATTCCTGCAAGTGAATCCAAATTATCCTCTTGAATCAATAAGCAAACACTTATATAATTAGCAAGACTAAGCCAAAGAAGGTGAAACAATGGACTATTTGCAGATGGAAGCGTATTTGAAGGCGATCAGTGATCATAACCGGATGCTTATTTTGAAATACTTGATGAAAGATCCGCTATGCATTTGTGAATTCACAGAGCTACTCGATATGACGCAGCCTGCAATCAGCCAGCATATGCGCAAATTAAAGCAGGCAGAACTGGTTACCGAGGAAAAGCGGGGGCGCTGGACTATTTGGGGACTGAATATCCGGCATCCGCAGTATCCAATACTGATTCATTTATTAAGCCTGCTTCCTGAACCGGAACGCACGGTTGAAACCTTGGTTGCAGAAGGAAAAAAAGTTGTTTGTGAATAAGGAGAGGTAATGGTGGAAGTTTGGTTAGCAGGTTTTATTTTTATTGTGACGTTGTTTTTTGTTATTGTTCAGCCGCGAAATTTGTCGATCGGGTGGTCGGCAATGGCGGGGGCAGCTATTGCACTGCTCGTGGGAGTTGTGGATTTAGGCGATGTCTGGGATGTTACTGGAATTGTCTGGAATGCCACCTTGACGTTTGTTGCGCTCATCATTATTTCATTGATTCTCGATGAAATCGGCTTTTTCGAATGGGCAGCATTACATATGGCGCGTTTTGCCAAAGGCAGCGGATTGCGCATGTTTTTCCTGGTCATTGTGCTCGGGGCTATTGTGGCGGCATTATTTGCCAATGACGGAGCCGCACTGATTTTGACGCCGATTGTTCTCGCCATGGTCCGTGCGTTGAAATTCAAAGAAACGATGATTTTGCCGTTTATCATGGCGTCTGGGTTTATCGCAGATACGGCTTCGCTGCCATTTGTTGTGAGTAATCTTGTCAATATCGTTTCCGCCGACTTTTTCAACATTGGTTTCACTGAATACGCATTGCATATGGTAGTCCCAAACTTATTCAGTATCCTGGCGAGCATGCTCGTACTGTATCTGTATTTTCGCAAAGATATACCGAAGCAATTTGATGCCAGTGCGTTAAAAACGCCGGCTTCGGCAATCAAAGACCTGAAACTGTTCCGACTGTCCTGGGCGGTTCTTGCCATATTGCTGGCAGGCTACTTCATCAGCAGCCCCTTTGGCATTCCGGTATCGTTTATCGCGGGTACGGTAGCAATTTTGTTCCTGGCCATTTCACGCAGCAGTGAATCGGTCCATACGAAAGCGGTATTAAAAGGAGCGCCTTGGAACATTGTCTTTTTCTCCATTGGTATGTATGTGGTCGTTTACGGCCTTCGGAACGCTGGATTAACGTCTGTCTTGGCATCGGTTATCGAATGGACATCAAGCCATGGCCTTTATGCCGCTACAATCGGTATGGGCTTTATTGCGGCAATTTTGTCGTCAGTCATGAATAATATGCCAACGGTCATGATTGATGCACTCGCTATTGCAGAAACGAATACGACCGGAGTCATGAGGGATGCGCTGATTTATGCCAACGTAATCGGTTCGGACCTCGGACCGAAAATCACGCCAATCGGTTCACTGGCTACGTTGTTGTGGCTTCATGTCTTAAAAGCAAAAGGAGTCACCATCAGCTGGGGCTATTATTTCAAAATCGGCATTATTTTAACACTTCCGACTTTGTTTATCACATTGACCGGTTTATACTTGTGGCTGATTATTTTAAACTAAATAAATCCAAATTAAAAAAGCTCGCAGCGGCGAGCTTTTTTAATCCAAAAATTTAGCCATATAAATTTCGTCGTAAGGCTTGTCGTCAATAATCAATGATTTTTTGCGGATGCCTTCTTTTTCGTAGCCGGATTTATCATAAAGCTTGCGGGCGGCTGTATTTTCTTCGACAACGGTCAGTTCCAGGCGAGTAACTCCTTTTGTGGCAGACCATTCCTCTGCTCTTTGAAGAAGAGAAGTAGCGATGCCTTTGTTTTGAGCGCTTTTTTGGACGCCTAATACAAGCTCAGCCCGGTGTGCTGCCCGTTTAGCGGCATTTCCGATAATCATCAAATATCCAACATGTTCACCGTTCAAAATGGCGATAAAAATGGTGGAATGGCCTTTCTGTTTCCAATCGATAATTTGTTTTCTCATGCTTTGGGTCGATTGGATGCGTTCGTCTTTTCCGTAAAGCATAAAATCGGATTCCGACTCAACCTGGCGCTGCAAAGTGACCAGCGAACGCGCATCGCCGTGTTCCGCAGCACGGATCAGCAAAATGTCTTCATTGCCTGCATTGGCATTATGGGCTCCTGAAGCATCTGTCCGTTCAAAAGTGACGTACCGGTTAGTGATAATTTCACTGACATGGTAACCCGCGTCCATCCAGGCATGAAAATGTTTGGCAGGCGGTTTTGTTTTTTTCCACCAGCTTTTATTCAAGTAAGCGGCATTCGGCAATTGCTGGCCCATGATTTGTTCGATTTCGTTGAACGACAAAGTGATCTTAGTTGAGGAAGCAGAGGCGAAATAGTCGGCAAGCGGGATGTATTTTTTTTCCAAAATTATGGTCATTAAATTCGCTCCTTTTTTGAAAAGCAATAAATTGATTATGGGAATTATACCATTTGTCCTATTAAAATGTATATAATTATTTCTATTTTCTAAAAACTTTTTTTAATAATAGAAAAACACAGGTAATTACTAACTATATATTCAAATTAGTAAGTACTTTAGTACTTGTCGGGTTAAATGAAGAAGAGAAAATTGAATATTTGAACAATGATTCAGTTTTCTGAATTTCCATTATAATGCTTTTGGAAAAGTGAGGAATTAAATAAACTGGAAAAACTCATTTCCACAAAATTATGTTAAAATTATCACGGAAACTAACTTCATTCAGGAGGCTATACTATGTCAAACGTTTTTGTACTGGGGCATAAAAATCCCGACACGGATTCAATTTGTTCCGCCATTTCATATGCATATTTAAAAAATCAGATCGGAATGACTGCAGAACCGATCCGCTTAGGTGAATTGAACAATGAAACGATTTACGCCTTGGAGAAATTCGCTTTTGAACAACCAAGACTGGTAGAACGTGTATCTGAAGAAGTGTCGCAAGTTATTCTGGTCGACCATAACGAACGCCAGCAAAGTGCTGAAGATATTAGTGAAGTTCAAGTCATCGAAGTAATTGACCATCACCGGATTGCCAATTTTGAAACAACGGATCCGCTTTATTTCCGTGCTGAGCCAGTGGGCTGCACTGCGACGATCCTGTTGAAATTGTTCAAAGAAAACGGTGTTGAAGTTCCTGCCAATATTGCCGGCCTTATGCTGTCAGCTATCATTTCAGATTCTCTATTATTCAAATCGCCGACCTGCACGCCGCAAGATGTTGCTGCAGCAAGTGAACTTGCTGAAATCGCAGGAGTTGATGCACCGGAGTACGGACTGGCCATGCTGAAAGCAGGAGCAGATTTAAGCAATAAAACCCTTGAAGACTTGATGTCATTGGATTCTAAGGAATTTGAAGCCGGCGATCATCGTTTTGAAGTGGCACAAGTAAACGCCATTGATGTCAATGAAGTGATCACGCGCCAAAAGGAATTGGAAGTTTTGATGCAGCAAGTAATCGGCAAAAAAGGTCTGGACTTATTTGCATTTGTTGTGACAGATATTTTGAACAATAATTCGGTGGCGATTGTTCTTGGGAAAAGAGCAGATATTATTGAAGGTGCTTTCCGATCAAGCGTCGTCGACAACCGTGTTCTTCTGCCAGGCGTGGTATCACGCAAAAAACAAATTGTTCCGGTCATTACTGAAGCACTTAGCTGACTCCTTTTTGGAGTCAGTTTTTGTTTTGTTCAAGCAAAAAAATTGAGGCATGTTTATTTCGTTGTTATAGTAATGCCAAGAGGTGGATAAAATGAAAATAGAGATTTGGTCAGATTATGTGTGCCCATTTTGTTACATAGGCAAACGAACACTGGAACAGGCGTTAAAAAAATCAGGATATGAAAGCCAAGCGGAAATTTCATTCAAAGCCTATCAGTTGGATCCGAATACACCGCTTAACTCGACGGTTTCAACACATGAGCATCTAGCAAAAAAGATGGGGCGAACAATAGACCAGGCAAAAGAAATGACCAATGGCGTTGCAGAGCATGCGCGTACAGTAGGTCTTGAATATGATTTTGATGAAATGGTGGAAGCCAATACATTTGCAGCTCATCGTCTGGTGAAATGGGCGGAAGGTTTAGGGAAAGATGCAGAGCTGACAGAACAGTTGCTGCACGCATATTTTATCGAAGCAAAAAACGTCGGGAATCATGAAGTTTTATTGACCACTGCTGAAAAAGTAGGCCTGCCGCGGGAAGAAGCGCAAGAAATGCTTGCTTCTGATCGCTTTACAGCTGAAGTGCAGTCAGATATTGCTGAAGCGCATCAAATTGGCGTCCAAGGTGTTCCTTTTTTTGTCATTAATCGAAAATATGCAATTTCCGGTGCCCAGCCGTTGGAGGCGTTTGTCGATTCGCTTATTCAAATTGGTGAAGAAGAAGGCATCCGGCCGGCTCTTAAACCGAAGGGAAGAAAGCAAACCACTTATTGTACGGGAGATTCTTGTGATGGATGAGCAGAGTGATAGACTTTCACTCTGCTTTTTGTTAAACTGAAAACATCTCGAATTAGAGAGGTATAAAAATAGCATAAAAGGAGTTTTTGAAGAATGAATGTATTAGTCGTAAAAGCCAATAACCGACCAGCTTCCGAAGGGGTTTCAAGCAAAATGCATGAGGTATTCATGAATGAAATCGGAACTGATCTAGACATAAAAACATTTGACGTGTTCAAAGAAGATATGCCTTATTTCGGGCAGGACTTTTTTGATGCCATGCAGAAATCGGCTCAAGCTGAACCGATGTCTGAAACAGAGCAACGCATCTTAACAGCTTCTGCTAAAGCAATGGACGCATTCATGGAAGCAGACGTAGTCGTATTTGCTTTCCCATTATGGAACATGACAATCCCTGCAGCTCTTCAAACGTTCATTGATTATATTTACCGTGCGGGTGTAACATTCAAATACACTGAAGAAGGCCCGGTAGGACTTGTTCCAGAGAAGAAAGTTATTATCCTAAACGCACGCGGCGGCGTCTATTCCACTCCGGAAATGGCTCCTGCTGAAATGAGCGTTACGTATGTCCGCAATATCATGAACTTCTTTGGTATCCAGGATATCAATGAAGTAATCATTGAAGGCCATGCACTAGATCCAAATGCAGCACCGGCAATCATTGAAGAAGGCTTGGAGCGCGTAAAACAAGCTGCCCATTCACTTCAAGGCATTAAAGCTTAATAACTATCCGAAAGCCCAAAAGCGGAATTCCGCTTTTGGGCTTTTTCTTTTTGGTTAAAAGTAAGGGGGACAGGGTAGATATCTTATAAAAAGATTGTAGGAGGGATGGCATGATTCAAGAAGAGAATTTCAGTCGTGTTCCGGAGCAGCTTAAATCGTATTGGAGAGAGTTTAAAGATGTTCCGAGTTTTCCGGCGCTTCAAGGAAATGAGTCCACTGATATTGGAATAATCGGAGGCGGGATTGTCGGCATAATCAGCGCTTATTTGCTGGCAAAAGCGGGACGGAAAGTCACATTGATTGACGCAGGAAAATTGGTAGATGGCGTTACAGGCCACACAACTGCAAAAATTACCGCGCAGCACGGGGTCTTTTATTTCCCGCTCATTAAAATTATGGGACAAGAAAAAGCCCGACTGTATTATGATGCCAATATGGCTGGTTTGAACTTTATCAAAGATACAGCTTCTGAACTTGGAATTGACTGTGATTTTGCTCATCAAAATGCCTTTGTCTATGCCAATACAGCAATTGGGGCAAAGCTGATTGAAAAAGAAGCGGAAGCATACGGGCAATTGGGAATAGACGGAGGACTGGCGAAAGATCAAGTAGAATTGCCGTTTGAAGTGGAAGAAGCCATCATTATGCGAAACCAGGCCCAGTTCCATCCAGTGAAATTCCTTGCGAAGCTGGTCAGTGAAATTGAGCGGCTGGGCGGCAAAATTTATGAACAAACACGCGCAGTTAAAATTTTGAGCAAAAATGATCCGGTCATCCAAACAGAAAACATGTCCCATCTTTCCTGCAATAAAGTAATTGTGGCAACGCATTACCCGTTCAATAGTTCGGATGGCTTTTACTTCACGAGGCTTAACATTAGCCGCTCTTATGTAATCGCAGCCCGGACAACTGGGGAAATTCCAAAAGATATGTATGTCAGCGCGGATATGCCTTCACGTTCATTGCGTTATGCGACAGATGAAAATGGTGAAAAGCTGCTGTTGATTGGTGGTGACGGGCATGCGACTGGGAAAAGCAAAACTCCGACGATGGAGCATTATGAAAACCTAGAGAAATTCGGAGACAAGTATTTTGGGATTCGGGAAATCCCACACCGCTGGTCGGCCCAGGATTTGACCACACTTGATAAAGTGCCATACGTCGGAACGATTACTGCAGGATACGATAATATTCTCGTCGCTACAGGATTCCATAAATGGGGCATGGCAAACGGCGCAGTTTCAGGAATGATATTAGCTGATCAAATTCTTGGAAGTCCAAATCCGTATGCCGAACTTTTCAACCCGACCCGTACGAAGATGAAGGCGGTCGATGCATTGAGTTTTATTAAAGACAATGGTGGAGTAGCAAAAGAACTGGTCAAAGGAAAATTGAAGATGCCGTCAAAAACCGTCGAGACGCTTGCGAAAGGCGAAGGCGGACTGGTCAAATACGGCAAAGGGAAAGCGGGGGGCTACAAAGACCAATACGGCCAAGTGCATTTGGTCGACACTACTTGCACCCATATGGGCTGTGCAACTCATTGGAATGATGCCGAACGTTCATGGGATTGCCCTTGCCACGGTTCCCGTTTTTCTTACACGGGAGATGTATTGGAAGGCCCAGCGGTAAAGCCGCTTAAGAAAATTGAACAGGAATATTAAAAAAGCAGTACGGAGAGTTTCTCCGTACTGCTTTCTGCTTTTCGCTTTCGCTTTTCATGTCCAGCTGCAAGAGCCAGTTTCTCGGGTCATAAGCCAACCCATCTGCACGGCATAAACACGCCGTTTCGATGGTTCGTCTTATGCCCGTCGAATCTACAAGGGCGCTTCCGCTTTTCGTGTCCAGCTGCAAGAGCCAGCTTCTCGGGTCATAAGCCAACCCGGCCCTGTGGCACAGACACGCCACAATGCCGGTCTGTCTTACGCCTGTCGAAGCTAAACGGCTCTTTCCGCTTTTCAACTATTAAGCCGGGTTAGCTTCTAATTCAAGTGAAATCTTGATGTCTTCGCCGACCATAACGCCGCCAGTTTCAAGAGCTTGGTTCCAAGTAAGGCCGAAATCTTTGCGGTTTACTTTGCCTTCTGCACTGAAAGCAACAACTTCTACGCCCCATGGGTTAGTGCCTTTGCCGCCGTATTCTACTTCAAAAGTAGCAGGGCGAGTGATTCCTTTGATTGTAAGGTCGCCAGTCAATTCGTATTCGTCGCCTTTTTTCGTGATTTCGTTAGCATTGAATGTGATTTCAGGGTATGTTTCAGCATCAAAGAAATCAGCAGAACGCAAGTGGTTGTCGCGGTCTGTGTTGTTTGTGTTAATGCTTGCTACGTCGATTTTGAAGTCGATCAAAGCGCCATTCAAGTCTTCTTCGTTCGCTTCAACTGTTGCGTCGAATGAAGTGAAGGAGCCTTTTACTTTAGAGATCATCATATGTTTTACTGAGAAGCCGATTTCTGAGTGAGCTGCGTCGATTGTCCATTTTTTCATGTATAATTCCTCCTAAATATTCTATCTATTTTAACTATAGCTTTAATAAGTCTCAATGTCAATAGGCTTTAATTAATAATTCTCGAATTCGAGATATTATTTTATCGGTCTTTAGAACGGAAGATACTGCTTTCGCTTGTCAAACCTTCAATAAAATTAGATACTAATAGAAGCGAAAAGTTAGAAGGGATTTGCTTTGGATGACGAAAGAACAATGGTTAAGTGATTTGCGCCGTTTTCTGGCTGACGATCACGTGAAAATAAATGAGCCGCTACACCTGCATACATTGACTCGAATGGGTGGGCCTGCTGATATATTTGTAACACCGACTACTGAAGATGAAACTGCTTATACAGTTAAATATGCATACGAAAATAAAATTCCATTATTATTGCTGGGCAACGGGTCAAATATGGTTGTCCGTGACGGAGGCGTACGCGGGATTGTGTTGAATTTGAAAAGTTTGCGCACGGTCCGCATAGATGGGATAACCGTTTATGCACAAGGCGGCGCCAATATTAAAGAAGTATCCAAAATAGCTGCGGCCAACCGGCTGACAGGGCTGGAATTCGCTTGCGGCATCCCGGGTTCAATCGGAGGCGCAATGGCGATGAATGCCGGAGCATATGGCGGAGAGATCAAAGACGTTATCCGCCAAGCCACCGTATTGACGCGTGAAGGTGAAAAATTGGTGCTGTCGAAAGAAGAATTAGAACTTGGCTACCGTAAAAGCATCATTGTAAAAAAAGGGTATTATGTTTTATCAGCTGAGTTTAACTTGGAACACGGCAAGCAAGCTGCCATTGACGCTAAAATGAGTGATTTGACATATCAGCGTGAATCCAAGCAACCGCTTGAGTTTCCTTCAGCGGGCAGTGTCTTTAAGCGTCCGCCAGGGAATTTCGCGGGCAAGCTGATTCAGGAAAGCGGGCTGCAAGGCAAAGGTTTCGGGGGAGCGGAAGTTTCCACCAAGCATGCCGGTTTTATCGTCAACAAAAACAATGCTACCGCGAACGACTATATTCAGACAATTGAAATGGTGAAATCAGCCGTTTATGAAAAGTTTGGCATTGACCTGGAACTGGAAGTGAAAATTGTCGGAGAAGACTTGGTGTAATCTTAAGCGTGGGCTCTACTACAGAGCCCACGCTTTTTTTTATGCGAACAAAATATGGTATACTGAATTATCAAAAAAGAGAAGGGGCACAGTATGATAGAATTTTCGACAAACGGTTTAATTCTTATGGGCGGAATATTTCTTTTAGCCGGCGTCCTTATGACCAAAGTATCCTCGCGCGTAGGCGTCCCTTCTCTGGTATTATTCATGATCATCGGGATGGCTCTCGGCAGTGATATATCAGGTTTAATCGATTTTACTAATGCAAAAATAGCTCAATTGGTCGGAATCGTCGCGCTCATCTTCATCTTGTTTGAAGGGGGATTGCAGGCGAATTGGAAACATATCCGTCCTGTTATTGGCGGTTCCATTGCACTCGCCACTGTTGGAGTTATGATTACGACTGTAATCGTGGCCGTCACAGCAAATTACATTTTGGACATTACATGGCTGGAAGCCTTTCTATTAGGCTCTATTGTAGGGTCAACTGACGCAGCGGCAGTGTTTTCAGTGCTTGCAGGCCAAAACATCAAATCAAAGATATCTTCTACTTTAGAAGCGGAGTCGGGCACCAATGATCCGATGGCGATGTTCCTTACAATCGCTTTTATTCATTTGATCCAATCGCCTGAGGTATCAGTAGGTTCGATGGTCGGCACTTTTGTGCTGGAAATGGGGCTAGGGGCGATCATAGGCTTGGCTTTAGGATTTTTGGCGTCTTGGACGCTTAATCGCATCAAATTGAACACATCCGGTTTGTATGCGGTTTTATCAGCAGGATTCGCAATTTTCATCTACAGCTCGGCTGCCATGCTCCACGGCAGCGGCTTACTGGCCGTTTATCTGGCGGCTTTAGTGATTGGAACACGGCAATTGACGCAAAGTTACTCGATCGTCAGTTTTCATGGTGCTATGGCTTGGCTGATGCAGATCATTATGTTTGTTTTGCTTGGCCTACTGGTTTTCCCAAGTCAATTGGCGGAATGGGATTTAATCTGGAGAGGGTTAGTGCTGGCGTTCGTGCTGTTATTGATTGCACGTCCGGTTGCAGTTTTTGTTTCGACCTTGTTCTTTGATTACACTTTAAAAGAAAAAATATTTTTGTCATGGGCCGGGTTAAGAGGGGCAGTCCCGATTGTGCTGGCCACTTTTCCGATGCTGGCGGGGATTGAAAACAGCTATTTATTCTTTAACATCGTCTTTTTCATCGTGATTACTTCCGCTTTGCTGCAGGGCTCAACAATTCCATTTTTTGCGAGAAAGCTGTCATTGAACGGAAGACCATCGCAAAAACGGATTCATTCGCTGGAGCTTATCTCGATGGACCGGGCGAATGCGGAAATGCTGGAAGTGGAACTGACGGATAAATCGCCGTTTGCCGGCCAGCTCGTGCAGACAATCGGCTTGCCGAAGCATACTTTGATTAGTGCCATTATCCGTTCTGGAAAATTAGTCATGCCTACCGGAACAACGAAACTGAAAGCCGGAGACGTGCTTTATGTATTAACTGAAAAAAAGCAGGTTACCAAAGTGAAGATGGTGCTTGGAGAAGAATATATTGTCAAATAGCCCACTGCAGTGGGCTATTTTTTCCTGATAAAGGAATTTTCCGCTTGCCGGTCGAAAAGATACTTTAAGAAAAACGCAGAAGTTGAAGGGGAGCGGCATGTGGGGGGAAAAATGAAGAGCAGGAAATGGCTGAAATGGGTCTTGGGGATATTAGGTGTTTTATTGGTGATGGGGATTGCAGCAATTGTTTTTGTAAACGTTTACATAGAGCGGTCTAACCCGCAGATTGAAGGTGAAACGTCTGTCGGTATTCTTAGCAATAATGTCAAAGTTATACGGGACCGTATTGGCGTTCCGCATATAACCGCGCAGTCCGATGCGGATTTATACCGGGCGCAAGGCTATGTGCAGGCACAGGACCGGATGTTCCAGATGGATTTATCACGCCGGCAGGCAAGTGGGCGATTGGCGGAAGTGGTAGGTGCAGCGGCCATCGATACAGACAAATTTTTCCGGACATTCAGCTTGCGCGATGCAGCTGAAAAATCATGGGAAGGCTACGATGATGAAGCGAAACAAGTGCTCGAGTGGTATGCCGAAGGAGTTAATGCTTATCTGGAAGAAGCAGAAGGGATCTTAAGCTATGAGTTTGCCCTGCTTGGCTATGAGCCGGAACAATGGACACCGGTCGATTCATTGACCATCGGCAAATTCATGGCATATGACCTGGGTGGCAACTGGTCGACGCTGGCCATTCGTCACTGGGCGCTAAACGAATTTCCGGAAGATAAAGCACGTGAGTTGTTCATCAAGTACCCGGAAAATGCAGCGTCCATCATCGAGGCGAATTTAAAGCAGCCGGTGAAAGTGGCTGGTGAGTTTGAGGCGTCAGTCATTCCGCCAGAATTCAATGGCAGCAATAACTGGGTAGTGTCAGGCGATAAAACCGAAAGCGGAAAGCCGTTGCTCGCTGATGATCCGCATCTCGGGCTCAGCACGCCATCGATCTGGTATCAGATGCATTTGGAGTCTCCAGAACAAAATGTCAGCGGCGTCATCTTTGCAGGAGTTCCAGGGATTATTCTCGGGCATAACGAAGAAATTGCTTGGGGCGTGACAAATGTGGGACCGGATGTGCAGGACCTTTACATTGAAACACCAAATCCCGACAATCCGACTCAGTTCTTGTATGAAGGCAAATGGGAGCAAGCGGAAGTGCGGGACGAGCCAATCAAAGTGAAAGATGGAGAAACGGAAGAATTTGAAGTTATGGTAACTCGCCATGGTCCGATCATTTCAAATGTACTCTACGAAGAGGAGGATCCGGGTGCTTTGTTCTCCATGCAATGGACAGCTCTCGAGCCGACGCTTGAATTGCAGGCAGTACTGGACTTCAATAAAGCTTCCAATTGGCAGGAGTTCGAAACCGCCCTGGAAGATTTCCAGGCGCCTGCCCAGAACTTTGTATTCGCATCGACAGACGGTACGATTGCCTATAAAGCAAATGGCCGCATTCCTTTGCGCAAATCAGGAGATGGCCAGCTGCCGGTTCCGGGAGATTCTGCAGAATACGGCTGGGACGGCTATGTGCCGTTTGATGAACTGCCGACCGTCGTGAATCCGGAAAATGGATTTATTGCTATGGCGAACAATAGAGTGGTCGAAGATTCCTATCCTTACCATATCACTCATTTTTGGGCACAGCCATACCGCTATGAACGGATTGCGGAAGTGCTTGAGGCATCAGACGATTTGACGGCAGAAGACATGATGGCACTTCAGATGGATCAGAAGAATTTATACGCCGCTGAATTTCTGGCTGATATGATAGCAGCAGTTCAGAGTGAAACGGACGACTATGATGAAGTTTTTAGAATGATGAAAGCCTGGAATCAAGTGGATAGTGAAGACCAGGCAGCACCGCTCGTTTTCCATAAATGGATGAAGCAATTACCGAAGACTTTACTGGCAAATGATTTTCCTGAAGACGTCTACGAGTTGCTTCCTGGGAAAAACCACATTACTGACCAGCTGATGCGGGAGGCTTTCAGCGGAAAAGAAGGTGCGTGGGTCACTGAATACGGCGGTACGGGAAAATGGCTGACCGATGCATTGGAAGCAAGTCTGGAAGAAGTCGAAAAGGAATTTGGCAGCGACATGGAAGACTGGAAATGGGGAGACGGCCATCAATTGACATTCCCGCATCCTTTAGCCGGCGCATCTCCGGTTTTCGCCCAATTCCTGAATCCCGATCCAGTTCCGATTGGCGGTTCCAATATTACCGTGCAAGCCGCTGCTTTTGATGGGGAAGGTAATGTGGACCACGGAGCATCGTGGCGGTTCGTTGCCGATTTAAGCGATTTATCGAGTGCCTATCATATTGTCGGCCCAGGGCTCAGTGGCCATATGAAATCGGATTATTTCCATAACCAAGTGGATGACTGGGTCGAAGGCGATTACCATGAAACGGAAATTGAAGAAGGCGCGGAAGGGACAACATTAATTTTGTCGGCTGATTAAGTTATACTGAAAGAAAACGATATGGGGCGGTTTTTTTGAAAGGACTCTTAGCGGTCGGCTTCGGGGGGATGATCGGTTCATTGCTTCGAGCCGGCATTTACGGAACAATTCCTTCCACAATAGGGTTATGGACAGTGAACTTATTCGGCAGTTTGCTGATTGGTTTTATCGCGGCCCGCTATTCTCATAAATCCGCTGAATTCAGGCTGTTTGCGTCGACTGGATTGATTGGTTCTTTTACCACATTCTCCGCTTTTTCAGCTGAATGGTTTCGTCTGCTGGATAGGGAATTTCTTTTAGGAATCGTATTTGCTGTTTCTATGACACTATTTTCAGTTGCTGCAGCAGCTATTGGATTAATGATTGGCCGAAAGCAGGATGCTCAATGATTGCGATTGCGATCGGCGGGTTTTTTGGGGCAATTGCCCGGTACGGTTTTTACTGGGTGGCCGAAAGCCGTTCCAAGCACCCGAAATTGGCAACTTGGTTCGTCAACAGCAGCGGTTCATTTGCTATAGGTGCTTTAATAGGGGCAGGCAATCAATCGGCATTTTGGCTGACGGGATTTCTAGGGGCGTTTACAACTTTCTCGACAATGGCGCTTGATGCGGTGAAAGACTTTGAAGACGGCAAGTGGCTGCGAGGGCTTGGATACCTTACAGCTACTTTGGCCAGTGGAATTGTGTTGTTCAGCGCAGCTTTTGTGTTGTTCTGAAAAAGGAGTTGGCCCAATGAAAATTGGCGCCAACTCCTTTTTTAATTGAATAGGCCTTTTTCAACCACTCGGCCTAACCGGCCAGTGGTTGTTTCTGCATGAAACAGCGATTGGTAAATCGCTTCTTCTGTAGCTTCAACGGTCGCCTGGAATAGCTCATTCATTAAGGGGTGATCATCTCTTAAAATTTCCGGACGGTAAAAGGCGTCATCTGTCTGATGGAAAATACGGTGGGCATTTGAAAAAGCGATGATGATATCTCCGCTGCCATTGCTGATGGAAGTGCCGGTGCGCCCAAGGCCGATGGCTGCCCGTTTGGCCAAACGCTTCAACTGGCGGCTGTCGACTGGTGCATCAGTGGCGACTACAATAATGACAGAACCATCCGGCTTGTCAGGGGGAGGAGCATCGGTTTTCCAATTGGTGATAGCCAGGTCTTCTTTGCGGCCGAAATTCGTCAAGGCCAGCACGCCAACTGTAAAAGCTTGATCTTCAATTCGGGCAATGCGGGAAGAAGAGCCGATGCCGCCTTTGACGCCGTAGCAGATCATGCCTTTGCCTGCTCCTACTGCACCTTGTTCAAATTGTTTCTGGGCATTATTAATCGCTTGTTCGGCATGGAGAGGCGTGACAGCCATCCGGCGCATCGAATTCAAATAGCTGTCGTTGCATTCGCCGACGACTAAATTGAGCGAACTGGTCGAGTCTCCGATTGCCGGATTTTCACGCAGCATCCAGTTCATCGTTCCTTGCAGCACAGCCGCCACGCTGAATGTATTGGTCAGCATGATCGGTGACTCCAGAAGACCGAGTTCATCCACTTGGACAAGGCCGACCGTCTTTCCAAATCCATTCAACACAAAACTGGCGGCAGGTACTTTCTCTTCAAACCAATTGCCGGCATGCGGCAAAATGGCCGTGACTCCCGTACGGATCGCTTCCGTTTCCGACAAATCATCTTCCAGTGTAACATGGCCGACAGTTACGCCTTCCACATCCGCAATTGAATTCAATTTCCCATGTTCCACTGACATCACCATTTCCTTTTTGTTTGATTATATCAAAAAGAGCTGCTCCGAAATTATTTTCGGAACAGCTCTTTTTTCTGTTTAGTCTCCAGCTCTTTTCTTACTTCACGATGATAACCGGTGCCTGTACGCGTTTCGCCACTTTATGGCTGACGCTTCCAAGGACCATCTCCTGCAAAGAATTCAAGCCTCTGCTGCCGATGAAAACAACATCGTAGCCCACTTCATTGGCATGCTTCACAATCGTGGGCCCTGGCGTACCGTGCAAGGTCTTTGTTTCAAAGGCGACTCCGGCTGAACGGAAAATTTCTTCAAGCGGCAATAAATGCTTGCGGCGTTCAAAGTGGACTTCATCACTGCTTTGTCCGTGAAGAATTTCAGTCCGGGCTTTTTCGTAATCAATTACGTAAAGAATCGTCACGACAGCATCCGGATTTGACTTCGCCATCTTGACCGCTTCTTGTGCGGCCCGTTTTGAATGGTCGGAGCCGTCTGCTGCAACAAGAATTTTCTGGTACATCCGAGTCCCTCCTTAATGTTGATTTGAATTCTCTCCAGTATTGCCATAGGTGGCCAATGTGTTGACGAGTTTTTGGCTTGATGCGTTGAGCCCGATAATTTCAACAGTTTTCGCTTTCGCTTGTAATCGCCCTAGGACCCGGTCGATGGCACCTACACCTGATTCATCCCAGACATTAGCATCCGAGAAATCCAGGACAATGTGATCAGCCGGTTCTGCGTGGTCAAGTGCTGCAACGAAATCCTGCGTGGAAGCAAAGAACAATTGGCCATGTATGGTATAAATATTCGACGCATCGGTGTCCATTCCTTTTTTACGGACTTCCACTTTTGAAATTTTAGCTGCGAACAGCAGCGCACTTAAAATAACTCCGGCGAAAACGCCTTTTGATAAATCATGCGTGTATACGACCACGACTACGGTCACCAGCATAACAATGGCATCTGATTTAGGGGCGGTTACCAAATACTTGAACGAGCCCCAATCGAATGTTCCGATGCAGACCATTACCATAATTCCCGCAAGGACAGGCATCGGGATCTGGACGACCCATTCGCCAAGCACAATGATCAAAAACATCAGTACAACGCCCGAAACGAAAGTCGATAAACGCCCGCGTCCGCCGGAACGGACGTTAATGCCGGATTGGCCAATCATTGCACAGCCGGCCATGCCGCCGAAAAAGCCAGTGACAAAGTTGGCGATGCCCTGGCCGCGGGCTTCCTGGTTTTTGTCTGAATCCGTTTCCGTAGCATCATCAATAATGGAAGCCGTCAAAAGCGATTCCAGCAAGCCGATGATGGACAACGCCAAAGCTGTCGGGAAAATAATCTGCAATGTTTCAAAATTGAATGGAACATCCGGAATGAAGAACGTCGGCAAAGTTTGTGATATCGTGCCGAGGCTTCCAACATTCTGCATATCGATTCCGGTATACATGACAATTCCGGATAAAACCAAAATGGCGATAAGCGGCGCCGGAATAGCCGTAAAGAACCGCGGCAATATATAGACGATGGCAAGCGTTGCTGCAACAAAAATATAAGTCACCGTATTCAAGCCGAAAATAAACGGCACTTGCGCCAGGAAAATCAGAATGGCCAGTGAATTGACGAAACCGATCATAACGGCATTGGGGATGAATTTCATGAAACGCGCGATTTTCAAAAAGCCGAAAATCACTTGCAGAATGCCTGTCAGGATGGTTGCTGCCAGCAGATAATCCAGACCGTGATCACGGACGAGCGACACCATAGCCAGCGCCATGGCACCAGTTGCCGCTGAAATCATAGCCGGTCGGCCGCCGACAAAAGCGATAATGACGGCGATGGAAAATGAAGCGTAAAGGCCGACCATTGGGTCAACTCCAGCAATGATGGAGAAAGCGATGGCTTCTGGTATGAGAGCAAGGGCTACCACAATGCCGGAGAGGATGTCCCCGCGGATATTGCCGAACCATTGCTCTTTGTAAGACAAGGTATTCAAAAATTTCACTTCCTTTATATAGTTTTGTATCTAAGCTTCAACGCTTGTTGGAGTTGAACAGGCGGTTCCGCTTTTCTTAATGTCCAGCTTCGGTGCCTAGACCCCCGAGGTCGCTTCGGCCTTGTCGGGCCTTTCAAGGCACCTCCACTTTTCTTGCTGTCCAGCTTCACCGCCTAGCTCCTCGGGGTCATAAGCCAGACCGGCTGTGCGGCTGAAAATATGCCGCTTCGCCGATCCGTCTTATGCCTGTCGGAGCTGAAACAGGCGGTTCCGCTTTTCTTAATGACTTCCCACTCTCAGAGAAGTCCCAGGGCATTGGCAATAGCTAAAACTTTAGCATTTTTTGGGGAAGGTGTAAATATGACAACATTCAAACGCATGTTTGACTATAATTGTCGGAAGATTTATACTGTAAGTAACAATCAAATAGACATTTGAATGAAAGTAGGAATAGGCATGAGAGAACTGTGCGAAGTGACAAAAGTCCATCCTGAAGTGGTGGAGAACGTTCAAAATCATATGACGGATTTAGTGGAAGTCGCAAATCTGTTCAAAGCACTTGCTGACGAAACAAGATTGAACATCGCTTATGCTTTGACCATTGAAGAAGAAATGTGTGTGTGCGATATTGCGGCAGTGATCGGATCTTCAACAGCTACCGCTTCTCATCATTTGCGTTATTTAAAAGACCGCGGACTGGCAAAATCGGTTCGCAAAGGGAAACAAGTATATTATTCATTATCCGACAGCCATGTATATCAGCTGGTTACCGTTGCCCACGAACATGCGAAAGAGGGTGTAGAGGATGCAAAAGACATATCGTCTTGAAAATTTATCGTGTACCAGCTGTGCAGCTAAATTCGAAAAAAATGTCCGGGCCTTGCCGGAAATCAATGAGGTCAACTTGAATTTTGGCGCTTCTAAACTGATGGTCGATGGCAATGTATCCATCGAAGATCTGGAAAAAGCGGGGGCGTTTGACCATATCCGGGTTTTTCCTGAAAAAGAAAGAGTGGAATACACTCCGTTCTACAAGCGGCGCCAATCTATTGAGACCATAATTTCACTTATATTATTGATAGCAGGGGTTATTGTTTCTTTTCAAACCTCGGAAACAGATCCTGTTGCTATAGGTTTATTCGCGGGATCAATATTGGTCGGCGGCTACCAGATGTTCTGGACTGGCCTTCGAAACTTATCAAAGCTCCAATTTGATATGAAAACGTTGATGACGATTGCCATCATTGGAGCAGTCATCATCGGAGAGTGGCGGGAAGGGGCCGTTGTAGTCTTCTTGTTCGCGGTCAGTGAAGCGCTGGAATCGTTTTCGATGAACAAAGCACGCCAGTCGATCCGTGGATTAATGGACTTAGCGCCGGCGCGCGCTCTTATCCAGCGACAAGGCGAATTGCTGGAGCTGGATACAGAAGACATTCGCATTGGTGATATCTTGATCGTGAAGCCGGGCCAAAAGATCGCCATGGACGGATCGGTATTAAGAGGAATAAGTTCTGTGAACCAGGCGGCCATTACCGGAGAATCGATTCCGGCAGCCAAACAAGCCGGCGATGAAGTATTTGCGGGCACGCTTAATGAAGAAGGCGCATTGGAAGTCACCGTCACCAAACGGGTGGAAGATACAACCATTGCTAAAATCATTCATTTAGTAGAAGAAGCGCAAGCAGAAAAAGCACCGTCCCAAAAGTTTGTCGACCGTTTTGCTAAGTATTACACACCGGCAATCATCATTATCGCATTTTTAGTAGCGATAGTGCCCGGTTTGATTACAGGCAACTGGGAACTATGGGTTTACCAGGGGCTTGCGGTTCTTGTAGTTGGTTGCCCATGTGCGTTGGTCGTATCGACTCCAGTGGCAATAGTCACAGCCATTGGGAATGCTGCACGGCAAGGCGTGCTGATTAAAGGCGGCATCCATTTGGAAGAGACGGGACGCATCAATGCAATTGCGTTCGATAAAACAGGAACGCTGACAAAAGGCTATCCGGAAGTGACGGATGTCTTTGCAGAATCTGGTTATACCAAGGAAGAAGTTTTGAAAATTGCGGCTTCTGTCGAAGTGATGTCTCAGCATCCTTTGGCTCGTGCCATTACGCTGAAAGCGGAAGAAGTTTATCCGTATGCCGATTTCGGATCAGTAACTGGAAAAGGTGCGCATGCTGTCGTCAATGGTTTGCTCGTCTATGTCGGCAGCTTTAACTGGGCAGAGGAATTCGGCTTTACGGTTCCAGACAAATACCGACAATTGCAGGAAAGCGGCAAATCCGTGATGGCAGTCTTTTCAGAAATGGAACTGATCGGAGCGGTCGCAGTAGCCGATGCCATCCGGGAGGATAGTCCGGAAATTATCCGTAAATTAAAAGAGATGGGTATTGAAGAAACCATCATGTTGACGGGAGACCATCCGGTGACGGCCCGGGCCATCGCTTCTCAAATTGGCGTTAAGGACGTGCGTGCCGGATTGATGCCCGAAGATAAGTTGTCAGCCATCAAGAAACTTCAGCAAACCTATGGCCGCGTCGCGATGGTAGGAGATGGGGTCAACGATGCGCCGGCCCTTGCCGCTTCCACAATTGGCATTGCCATGGGAGGAGCGGGTACCGATGCCGCGCTTGAAACAGCAGATATCGCTTTAATGGCTGATGATTTGGAAAAACTTCCTTATACAATTCGACTCAGCCGGAAAACATTGCGTATAATAAAAGAAAATATTGTTTTCGCATTAGGCTTAAAAATTATCGCATTGCTTCTAATCATTCCGGGCTGGTTAACTCTGTGGATTGCCATATTCGCGGATATGGGTGCTACGCTGTTGGTCATCATGAATGCCTTGCGGCTCGTAAAAATTCAGAAGTAAGCAAATAGCTTGGGGGATATTGTATTGAAGTTGACAGAATGGTCGATGGAAGAGCAGGAACAGCTCATTGAATTTATGACAAACAACTCCTGGCCTTTTCATGGCCAGGAACATCCGGTCCGCGCATTAATCGAGAAGACGATTGTAGAAGGCGGCTATAAGTCGGATCAAGTAAGAACGTTTTGGATTGAAACTGATGAAGGTGAACAGGTTGGAGTAGTAAAGATTTTTGATTTGCAGGATGACATTCCGCTTTTTGACTTGCGGATTGCTGATCCATACCGCGGTAAAGGATACGGTCCAAAAGCGCTTAAAATGATTGCGGATTTCGTGTTTTCTCTGCCTGAAAAGAAAATTCGCCTCGAAGGCAATACACGCCATGACAACTTTGCCATGCGCAAAGCTTTTGAGCGCACGGGATTCGTTAAAGAAGCCCATATTCGCCAGGCCTGGTTTTCACCGCGGGAAAACCGTTATTACGATGCAGTGACTTACGGCATGACTCGGGAAGACTGGGAAGCGGGCATCATCACACCGGTTCATTGGGATGACGAAATACTGGCAGAGAAAAAATCTCATTTCAATCCATTGCTATTCGATTTTTCCAGTGAATTTGAATCGGAGCGCCTATTGATCCGTGCGCCAAGAAGAGAAGATGCTGTGCATATTTACGAAGCTGTCCTCCGTTCGATGGAGTCGCTGCGTCCCTGGATGCCGTTTGCTCAAAAAAAACCGGTCCTTTCGGAAATAGAATCCAATTTAATAGAGGCAGAAGCGGATTTTAAACTGCGCAAAGATTTAAGATTGCATTTCTTCTCAAAAGAGACCGGGGAATTTATTGGATCTTCTGGTTTGCATCGCATTGATTGGGAAGTACGGAAATTTGAAATCGGTTATTGGGTGGATCACCAATTTGAGGGGAAAGGTTATGTTTCAGAAGCGGTGGAGCGCATTACCCGTTTCGCATTTGAAGAGCTTGAAGCAAACCGTGTTGAAATCCGATGTGACCCGGAAAATGTGAGAAGCCGTGCAGTTGCTGAACGCTTGAAATTCGAACTGGAAGGCATCCTGCGCAAGGACACCATTTCAAAAATGGACCATAAACTGCGGGATACATGTGTTTACGCGAAAATAAAAGAACAATAAAAAGGCCGGGGGCAATTTGCCCCCGGCTTTTTTATTAGTGTCTAGTGATAACGGCTGTTTCCGCTTTTCATGTCTAGCTGCAACAGCCAACTCCTCGGGTCGTAAGCCACTTTGCCTATGCGGCAAAAAACGCCGCTTCGGCAAATCGTCTTACGCCTGTCGGAGCTGAACGGCTGTTTCCGCTTTTCTTAGCTAAACGCCTTTTCTTCCAGAAATTAAGTTAATAACTAAGATGATTGCCGCGATGATTAATAAAATGTGAATCATACCGCCGGCGACGTCCATTAAAAATCCAATTAACCAAATAACAATAATAACTGCTAAAATAATCCAAAGTATGCGTCCCATGTTCCTCACCTATCCTTTCCGTTCAGATAGTAATAAGTACCCCTAACAATTTCATGTCAAACATCCAGAAAGTTGAAATAATTCCAAGCCATCCGGAGGCAAGTTGTTTCCGCTGTTGGGGTATAGTAAACTTAAAGGAGTTACGTTAGGGAGGAACCGACTTTGCCTACTCCAAGTATGGAAGACCATATCGAAATCATTTATTCATTAATCGAACAAAAAGGATATGCGCGCGTGTCTGATATTGCGGAAGCTTTATCGGTTTTGCCATCTTCAGTCACGAAGATGGTTCAAAAGCTTGATAAAGATGGCTATTTGATTTATGAGCGCTATCGCGGGCTTGTTTTGACGCCACGAGGGCAAAAGCTGGGGAAACGTCTGTTAAAGCGGCATGATCTGCTTGAACAATTTCTTCGCTTGATCGGGGTTGATGAAGAACGCATTTACGAAGATGTTGAAGGAATTGAGCATCATCTAAGCTGGAATTCAATTAACCGGATCGCTGATTTGGTTCAAGTGCTGGAAGAAAACCCGGATTTACTAATGAAACTGGAAAAGTTAAAGAACGAACAAAAAGAGAGTTAATTGAAGGAGGCTTCACAATGGCATTGCATCCAGGAGAAAAAACAACATTAAGCATAATTGACCGGTCAAGCTCACAGTGGATTTTGACAAACAGTTCAGGTGACGAGGTTTTGATGAATGCGTCTGAATTGGAAGAAGGACAGGAAGTCGGGGAAGAAATCGAAGTATTTCTATATCGCAACCGCCAAGGCGGAATATCTGCTACACCAATGATTCCGCATATTCTGCCGAGTGTTTACGGCTGGGCAAAAGTGCTGAAAGCATCAAACCGTGAAGGGCTGGTAGTGGATATCGGAACTTCGAGAGAAGTATACGTACTTCCAGCTGATCTTCCACAAATTGAAGAACTTTGGCCCCAGCAAGGCGACCATATTTTCATGACACTCCGGACGGACCGCTACGGCGATTTGTATGGCCGCTTGGCAACAGAAGAAAAGGTGCAGGAACTGAGTGTTCCAGCACCTGAAGAAGTGTTTAACAAAGATTTGAAAGCACGGGCTTACCGTTTGCTTCCGGTTGGCACTTTCATGCTGTCGGTTCCGGACATGTACCGGATTTTCGTGCATGAATCAGAACGGACAGAAGAGCCGCGTCTTGGAGAAGAAAAAAGCGTCCGAATAATTGGCGTGAAAGAAGATCGGACGTTGAACGGTTCCTTACTGCCGCGCAAACAAGAACGTCTGTCGGATGATGCAGAAATGATTCTGAGCTATTTGAATGAATCAGGCGGACAAATGCCTTTTACAGACAAATCATCGCCAGAGGAAATCCAGGAAATATTCGGCTTGAGCAAAGCGGCATTCAAGCGTGCCCTAGGCCGATTGTATAAAGACCGCAAAATTGTCCAAGAAGAAGGCTGGACAAAATTAACTCTTTGATGCAACCTTTTCAAGTTAAAAGCGTATTAATTTGATGAAGGGAGCAAATAACTATGAAAAAAATAATTACTGGGATTACATTAACTTTCGCTTTGGCATTTATGCTGCCGCAGGCCGGTTCAGCAAATGTAGGAATAAATGAAAAATTCGGGGTGCCGATTGTCGTCTATGGCGGCAACTTGTCCGATACTGAAAAAGAAAGTGTCGCTAAAGATTTGGATGTAGCGGGAGAAACTGAAGTGGAAGAAATCGAAGTGACAGGGCAAGACTTGATCACTTACATAAAAGACGGCGATTCCAGAGCCCGTATGTATTCTTCTGCAAAAATCACCCGCAAAGACGCAGGTGAAGGGCTGGTCATTGAAATTGTGACTCCTGATAATATCACACAAGTAACCAACGAAATGTATGCCAATGCTATGCTGACTGCTGGGATTGAGGATGCAACGGTAGAAGTGGCTGCACCGAAACCGGTAACTGGCCATTCGGCGCTTGTCGGCATCTATAAAGCGTATGAAGTGAACGGCGAACAGCTGGATCCTGAACGCACAGATGTCGCCAACGATGAATTGACCGTAGCAACTGAAATCGCAGACAGCGGCGTGGACGATGCGAAAGTAAGCGAACTTTTGACTGAAATCAAAAAGCAAATTGCTGAACAAGATCCGGCTACCAAAGAAGAAGTGCAAACGATTGTAGAAGAGCAATTGACCAAACTCCAAATCGAACTTAGCCCTGAAGACCGCCAACTATTGGTGGATTTAATGGACCGCATTCGCCAATTGGATATTGATTTCTCTAAATGGTCAACTCAACTGGAAGACTTGAGCAAAACAATTGAAGATAAAATTGGCACGGTCGTTAATGATGAAGGCTTTTGGCAAAGTGTTAAAGACTTTTTCAATAAACTAATCGATGGAGTCCGTGGTTTAGTAAGTTAATAACCAAAACAGGTGAACCAGTGGAAACACGGTTCACCTGTTTTTATATGGGTAAACATACTAGTGGAAAGTGCATCCGGAGCAACTTCAATAGAAGATGCCTTTTTGCCTGAGATAAGCCGATTTCAGTTTCTTGCAAGAACAAAAAGAACATGCTATTATGACTTTAATATCTCGAATTCAAGATAATTTAAAAGGAGGGTATAAAATTGAAATTAGAAGGCATTCACCACGTGTCCGCAATTACCGCCAATGCGGATAAAAACCATGATTTTTTTACACGCATCTTAGGTATGCGGCTTGTAAAGAAAAGCGTCAACCAGGATTCCACTTCGTCGTACCATTTATTTTATGCTGATGCAGTTGGCACTCCTGGAACTGACATGACATACTTTGATATTCCGATGGCAGGAAGAACTTATCCAGGGGTTTCAAGCATCAGCAACACGGCTTTCCGGGTGAAAAGCGAGGAAGCTTTACAGTACTGGATCGAACGCTTTAAAGAATTCGGAGTTCCTCACGGAGAGGTTGAAGAACTGTTTGGCCGCCTTACTCTGACTTTCCAAGACTTTGAAGGATCCCGCTTGATGCTGGTAGTGGACGATGGCTCAGGAATTGAATACGGCATTCCTTGGACCAAAGCAGACGTGCCGGAACAATTCGCTATTGTCGGACTGGGGCACATGCGGTTGACGGTTCGCAGAAACGACAAAACTTCAAAGGTGCTGACAGACGTTTTAGGGTTTGAACAAATCGGCTCCTATCCGTCAAAAGTTGAAGGCATGAAGGATATTTTAGTGTTTTCAACAGGAAAAGGCGGCCCTGCTGGCGAAGTACATTTAGAGGAGCGCACAGACTTGCCTCCAGAACGCCCAGGCAGAGGCAGCGTCCACCATGTTGCCTTTCGCGTTAAGACGTTTGAAGAGTACAGTAAATGGAACGAGTATTTGCGTTCAAACGGCTTTATGACGTCCGGTGAAGTGGACCGCTATTACTTTAAAGCGATTTATTTCCGCGAACCGAATGGCATTTTATTTGAACTGTCAACAGACGAACCGGGATTTGCCACAGATGAGCCGCTGGAAAGTTTGGGCGAAAACTTGGCTTTGCCGCCTTTTCTAGAGCCAAAACGCGCACAAATCGAAGCGTCATTGCGACCGCTGGCGATCAATAAACAAACGTAAGGAGGAAGTAAAGTGGATTTTGAACTAACGGAACTAGGACATGATGAATTTGCTTATCGCTTGGAAGAGAACGGTGCAGTGAAAGCAGAAATTACCTGGACACAAATGGCTGATGTAATGGTCATTGAACACACCTTTGTGGACGAATCCATGCGGAACCAAGGACTTGCGAAAAAGCTGTTGGATAAAGCAGCAGATTATGCGCGTGACAACCAGTATAAAATGGAGCCTGTCTGTTCATATGCGGCAGTTGCTTTTGAACGCTACAAAGAATACGACGATGTTAAAGTTTAAAAACAGCTTCTAACAGCGGGGTAAACAATGCAAAAAGCAATCCTCTAATTCTTAATAGGGGATTGCTTTTCTATATTGGTGTTATGTAATTGTTCATCTTAGGCCTCCGCATTATAGAGCTGTCATGAAGAAAACGATGGCTGTTAAGAGGGATGCTCCACCAATGCCGTACATGAAATCCGCTTGGTTAAATATTAACTTATTTTCCATTTTATAGAACCCCTTTCAAATCTTTGATATTATTAATTTACCCGCATTACCTAAATATAAACAGGTTTTATTAATTTTATTAGGGGAATGGAATAGGTGATAACAAAAATCTTACTAGCCACAATTGGCAAAGGAGAATTTTGGAAAGAGGTGAATTGGATGAACGGACAAAGAGATGTAAGTAGAGGCGGGGAAAAAGCGCTCGGCATCATTGGCATTGTTTTTAACATCTTGGCTATTGCACTTATCGTTTTTTCAATTTTGAGCTTTGGCGATGTCCAGAACAATCCGGAGTTCCGTCAGTATTTGGAAGATCAAATGCTGAATGACCCGGCATTATCAACGAATCCTGCAGAAGCTCAAGTGTTGATTGATGGATTATTGGCAAGCTTTGGAGTAGTGGGATGGATCATCGTAGGGCTTTTGGCAATCAGTACTGTTCTTGCCTTATTAGCGATTGCGAAACTTGGAAGAAACCGAAATCCTAAATTAGCCGGGATTTTCTTTATTATCGCCGGTTTGTTTGCTGGGTTGCTGTCTCTCACATCGATTCTTTTCTATATTGCAGCGATTATGTGCTTTGTGCGCAAACCGCGCGATAATGGCAGAGGAGTTCAGGATGAGGAAACGCTGCGCCGTGAAAATGAGCGGCTTCGGGACGATAACCAAAACCTTCATCGGGATGAACAAAGGCTTCGTGAAAAAGAGGATCAGCTTCGTGAAAAAGAAGAACAACTTCAACGGGAACGGCAAGTACGCCAGACAGAACATCGCCTGTCTGAAGAAGATATGGTACAGCGCGAAGATTTAAAGCGCCGTGCGGACGAGCGTCTTCGAAAGGATAGCGATGATACACCGCGCCGACCTTTATAAAGAAAAACACCTACTTTTACAAAGTAGGTGTTTTTCAGTTTGTTGAGAAAGTTAAAATTTGTATTAGCTAGCATCCCTTAACCGATATTCCGCCAACCAGCTGCGAAGATATTAGCCGAAGCCTGCGAGGCTAAGTCTTTGCGACGAGCTTGCGCAGGAGCAGTATGTTTTCCTCCGCTGTTTGGCTCCATATCTGGAGAATCGGAACAAACAAGAGAGGGTCTTCTTGAACCGTCACACTTTTCGAGCGTCTCTAAAAGTGACAACAGAGAGCTGAATGCAGCGGAAGGCGGCGACTTCTGCGGGAATAGGGCGAGTCCTGAGACCCCGCAGGGAATGAATGGGGCAAAAGCAGTTTGCCCCGTTCATTTGCGACGAAGCTAGCGCAGCGATGCAGGAGCACACGGTTTTCGCCAGCAAGCGAGGAGGCTCAGGCCGCACCCCGCGAAAAGCGTCCGCCCTGGAGCGAAATGAAAAAGGCCGTCGAGAGTTTCTTGCCAGCCTGAAAACACCCACTTTTATAAAGTGGGTGTTTTCAAATCGTAGACATATTTAGCCGTCTGCAGCAGATGGCCTTCAAAAAACTCTTCAAATTCCTCGACAAGTTTGAATCCGGTGGCTTCGTAAAACTTTCGGCCTTTTGTGTTTTCGCTTTCTACATAAACTGACAACTGGGAACCATCAAGCAAGTAAGAAAGGCCGCTGTTCAATAGTTGTCTGCCGTATCCATTCCGCTGATGTTCAGGTTTCAGGTAAAGGGCGATTAACTCTGAGTCGCCATCTTGGTCAACTTTAGTAAAGTTGGCAAAGCCGATGGGCTCATTTTCATGCATGGCCAAAAGGACAATCGTCTTTTTTAAACGCATCTCCATCATTGGGGTTGAGTAGGATTTATCTAAAAAACTTTTTTGGACGGTAGGGGGGATAATGCCTTCATAAGTATCATTCCAGCTAATATAAGCTATTTCCTGGACTGATGCTATATCTTCAATCGTGCCTGCACGAATCAATGTGATCACCTCTAAAATTCTTTCCGCTATCATAACAAAAAATCACCTGAATAGCCACTGATGTGGAATAATGGAAAGAAAGGGAGGAGATAAGTTTTGAACTGGAATACCTATCATTTTGATGAATTGACAGCTGGAAAACTATACGAATTCTTAAAGTTGCGTGTCGATGTGTTTATTGTGGAACAGAACTGCCCTTATCCGGAGTTGGATGATTTGGATCAAGAATCCGTTCATATGGCATATATGGAAAATGGACAAACACTGGCTTATGCACGGCTCGTTCCGGCTGGAGTGAAATACGATTTGCCTTCAATCGGGCGGGTAATTGTCCATCCTTCAGCAAGGGGCCGCGGATTAGCAAAAGAGCTTATCACAAAAGCGGTAGATTATGTTCTGACCGAATGGCAAGTGAACGAAATTCAATTGCAAGGCCAAGTATATTTGCAAAGTTTTTACGAGTCTTTTGGGTTTATGCCAATTTCAGAAGCATATGATGAAGATGGAATCCCGCATGTAGACATGAAATTCACGAAAAATAAAATGTAATCCTCATGTTATGTTTTTTATGCATACTTTAATAGAATAAGGGTATATAGAACAAAGACTAGAAATCACAAAGGAGTGGAGCGGATGGCAAGAGGCAGAGGGTTATTGCTTGCAGGACTGGCAGCTGGAGCGTACAGATACTTCAAAAAGCCGGAAAATCGCGAAAAAGCAACTGTGGCTTTTAATAATGCGAAAACGAAAGTGAATTCTTTTATGGAGTCTCAAAATTTGGACAAGCTTAATAAATCAGAGGCAGTACTGAATACCACAGATTCACGTGAAGATGAAAAGGTGACAGAAGTATCAAAGCCAAGCGTCCAATATTACAATGAAGACGCTCAAGAAGATGACGTAAATACCAAGTTGTCTTCAAACGATACTAGCCGTGAAAAGTCGGAGAATACGGATTCAATTGCTCCAGAACAACGGATCAGTACAGATAATCTATAAAGCGGGATGAAAAAAGGATGGTTTTCGGACCATCCTTTTTAATGCCGATTATTTCTTCTGAATACAGTAGCTGCTGCTGCCACTGTAAGCAATAATCCGCCACTTACCACAAAACCTTCATTTGGGCTCAATTCCAGAGCCCCTGTAAAACTGGATCCACCCACTACTCCCAATGAGAAAAACGCATAAAAATAACCGTAAGCTTTTCCACGAGAATGAGGATGAGTTGAGTCGATCAGCAGTGAATTGATCGAAGGAAATAAAAAAGCGAATCCGATTCCGTAGATGCACATGGTGGCATACATCCAGGAGGCGTTGAAAACAGCACTCAGAAGAAACAGCGAACTTCCCATTAATAGAAAACCGACGATCAAGGTGCGAAGCGGATGAATTCGATCAAAAATCCGGTTGATGGGAAGAAGGAATACTAAGATGGCTGAAATGCCGAAAGTGCTCAATAGTAGGCCGCTCATTTCAGTTTTGAAATTTAGGCCGTCCACTTTCAATGGCAGCATATAAGCCAGGACCCCTTGTGAAAACATCAGGAAAAAGGCCCCTGAAAAGGCCAACAGCAATCCTCGGTTCCAAGCTATGTTAGAGTTGTGCTCGGACTTTGCCGGCTCTGCTTTTTGTGAAGTACTTTGTTTCTTTAAAAGGAAGAAAGCCGCTAAGCCTAAAGACAAAAGCAGCATACCGGTGATAGCCATCATATCCGGAGTGCTCGTGCGGCTCGCATAAACAGCGCCGAAGGCTGGGCCGATGATGGCGGCAAGCCCTACAAAAGCTCCCGATATGGCAACGCTTTTGCCCCGTTTGTGCTGGACGGTATTATTGGCTAAGTAAGTAAAAGCGGCTGGCACTGTCAACCCTGCGGCCAAGCCATGAAAAAAGCGGATGGCGAGCAAGCTGTAAGGATCGGTTGCTAAGCCATAAGAAAACAGCACAATACCAGTCGATGTTAAACCGGTTACCAAAATAACGTAAGGACCTTTTTTGTCAGAAATTACACCCGACAGGATGTTTCCAATAATATTGGATAAAGAGTACATGCCTACGGCAATGCCAGTTAAAAAAGGCGTCGCACCTAAGGAAACTGCGAATGGACTAATAATGGGCAATTGAGCAAAAAGATCAAAGAAAGTGAAGAAGATGATGATCAAGATAAAAAAACGCACTGAAGTCCCTCACTCTCAAAAATATAATCGTTATGGATTAACCTTACCCCATGTAAGGGTAAAGATAGTTATATTCACATTATAGCACCGGAGGTAACTACATGAAAAAAGCCATGTTTATACTAAACCCGTCTTCTGGCAAAGAGAAGGCGTCCGAGTATCGCGAAGATGTCGTCTTTACATTAGAAACAATGGGGTATCAAGTAGATACACGAGAGACCGAAAAGCAAGGGGATGCCACATTGTTTTCAAGGGAAGCAGCGGAGCAGAAATATGATTTTGTTGTGGCGATGGGAGGGGATGGCACTATAAACGAGGCAGTGTCAGGACTTGCTGAACAGCCCCATCAGCCCTTGTTTTCCTTGATACCTCTTGGGACAGTGAACGACTTTGCCCGTGCCCTTGGGATATCACTGGATCCACCAGAAGCAATCGAAGCATTAAAGAGCGGTTCGGAGAAGTGGGTAGATATTGCCAAGGTAGGCAGCCAATATTTTATGAATATATTGGCATTAGGGCAAATTGCGGAGTCGACTTATGAAGTATCACCGGAGCAGAAAACAAGGCTCGGTGCGTTTGCTTATTTTGTTGAAGGGATTAAAGCCATTACTTCAGAGGCTGAAGAGTACTTTACAATTGAGCATGACCATGGATTCTGGGAAGGTGAAGCTAAACTGGTATTAGTAGCGCTCACTAACTCCGTTGGAGGGTTTGAAAAGCTTGCCCCGGAAGCATTGACAGATGATGGGTTGCTGCATGTTTACATTGTTAAAAATGCGGCTTTGCCGGCATTTGTCCGAATTGCCGGCGCAATGATGATAGGCAAGCTTGAAAAAGATCCGGCTGTTGAAGTCATTCATACCACTAAAGTATCGATTGATACGCGCGAACCGATGTCCTGCAATATTGACGGCGATGAAGGCTGCGCTACCCCATTCTTGATTGAAGTGCTTCCACGGCATATTCGAGCTTTAGTGCCGCCGGACAAAGAAGAACTAAGCAAGTAAAAGCGAAGTGGCCAGCCATTCTCCACAGAGTGGCTGGTTTTAAATTTTATTTTTAAAAAATGGTAAATACATAGTCATTTCGTGAAACTTATTTAGCATTTATCCGTTATATATAGTATACTTTTAGGGAATATATTTCCTTTAATAAGGTAATATAGGTAAAAAAATATTACTGTTTATTACATATTTTTTAAAGAAATATGGTAATATCTATGTTATTCTTTGCAGTTTCAGTATATAGTGGAAATAATGGCTGCAAAAACTTGTACAAAGAAAGACGGGGAAAAGATGAATATTATCGCAGTGCCAACTATTCAAGAAACTATTTCTAAGATTTTCATGAATGAAAACGAAACTTTAAGCCAATATGAAGGGGTAGAAAAGTTTTACGAAATTGAAACTCAACTGATCTATGAAATTCATCACTTAGAAAAAGAACGCGCTAAGCAAACATTGAGAGTGTTGATCGATTTAATCGCAGTACGTTCTGGAAAAGATACCATTCGCCAAGTCCGCAATTACTATATTGTGCTGTCTTCAGTAATGGCTCGCAAATTGTATGAAATGCGAGTTCCGCCAAAGAAAGCGTTCGCTTTTAATGTGGCTTGTGTAGAGCTAGTGGAAAACCATATGAATGACTCGGAGTTCCTTTACGTAGCAGATGAATTGATCGAATTCTTTACTTCGATAATCTCTGAGCGCAAACAGCCTTCTTTCGGCCATCAAACTGTAAACAAAGTCGTGATGTTTATAAATGATGAAGTAGAGCGTGACTTGTCAGTGGAAGATATTGCGAAGCATTTCAATATTTCCACAAGCCATTTGTCCCGGATTTTCAGAGAACATGCAGGTATAACCTTAGTGGAATATTTAAATGTGCGGCGTGTTGAAGAGTCGCAGTATTATCTGCGTCATTCGGACAAAGGAATTTCTGATATTTCCAAGCAGTTTCATTTCTGCAACCAAAGTTATTTCACGAGAATCTTTAAGAAATACACGACGGTCACACCAAAGCAGTTCCGTGACAGCCAGCATATTCCGTACTTCCGCTATAATTTGCCAAATGCAAAATAAAGAAAACCCTTTCAGCTTGTAGATTTGGAACAGAATTTTACTCCGACTCTGCAAGCTGAATTTTATGTATAGGTATAGTACGATTTGGTGAACTTAGTGTATTTCCTTGTAAGAACATTTATAATGAATAGGGTTTAATTATTAATTAAGGGTGTAAATATATGAATCAACAAGGTCGGATTTTTGATGTAAATGTCCTGCGGGCAATTGGTTGTTTAATGGTGGTGCTCGTTCATGTTTCAGCGCTATATTATATTCAAAGTGGAAGCTGGGAAGATGTAATCTTGTTTATAAATCAATCAAGTCGATTCGGTACTCCCATTTTTGCTATAGTGAGCGGATTTTTATTATTTTTACAGGTTAAAAAAAGAGGGTTTTTCTTTAAAAAATTTTTCAGTTCACGAATAAATAAAATTGTCATTCCTTTTCTATTCTGGACAGCATTTTATTTATTTTATCTCTGGATAGTTTTTGGCAGTAACCCCTTCGATGGTGGGATCAAGCATTTTATCCTGGAAGTGGCATTTGGAGAAACTTATTCCCATCTTTATTTCATTTCAATTGTTTTGCAATTTTATTTGGTTTTTCCGTTACTGCAGTTTATCAAAAGCAGAAGTGCATGGATTGTGTTATTAGTCGTATCAGCTTTGATCCATATTTATGCAATGAAATATATGGCAGCCGGGCAGTTTGAAGGTTTATTTGGCTTAATAGCTGAACAGCGCTCGTTCTTGCCAAAGTGGCTATACTTTTTCATATTCGGCGGATTTCTTGCCTATCATTGGGAAGCGGCAAAATTATGGACTTATAAAATGAGAGTTCCATTATTTGTGGCAGTATTACTGATTTTCTACTTTGCGGCAGTTGAATATGAGTGGGGCGGCTATATAGGGTCTAATCGCATATCAAATATCGTCAATCTGCCTGTCATCGTTATGTTTGTGATGGCGATTTCTGAAAAAATTGCACGAAACCCTTTACTGTATAACTTAATATCGAGACTTGGAGCTATGTCGATGGGGATATATCTTATACATCCATTTGTTATAAATATGTTGCAGCGGCACTTGCCTGCAGATGTATGGACTCTTTCCTTATTTCCATTTTGGTTTGCAGCAGTAATGTTTATCACGATCGGTATTATTTTAATGATTCAAAAGCTGCCATTTGGGCATATTATTTTAACAATTCCTTCTGTAGCGATTAAGAAAACCCCTAAAGATAGCGAAGAAGAATTCTTAAATAGAACTATTAGTCGATAGTTTAAAGTTAAATAAATACATAAAATTGAAAAGGCCACCTAGGGCCATTCAGTCCATAGATAAGCTTTGCTTCAATAATTGTTGTTCTTCATCCATAGATTTTATAAAGAATTATTTATGCTGGGTTGGAGATTTGTCATGTCTTAAAGTTTTTTCTGGTTTATGTCGACGAATGCAAACATCGCTTGCAGGGACAGTTTTTTCAATCTTCAATAGCGTGCCCAAGGCTTGTCATGCTTTTCTTTGGCGTCTGTAAGAAAGCTTGAAAATCTGTCCTTTGTCTACAAGCTGCAAGGGGAATCCCTTCTCTTTTTTCTTGCCGCCAATCGCTGTTGCGCTAACTTCCACAGTCTTAATATTGTCACAGAGCACAAGAAAGTGGCTGCTTTTTGGCCCATCGATTGAATTTTTCCCGGCATATAGGTATACTTCTTTATAGTTGAAAAAGGTGAAGGTGACTAAAGTGAAAAAGAAAATTGCATTGCTGTCGTTATTAGCGGTATCCATACTGATTTTGAGCGGCTGTTCCGCAGTCGAGAACAAAGAAGGATTTTTCTATACAATTTTTGTTGCACCATTTGATTTTTCCCTCGATTATTTAGGGGCTTTGTTTAATGGAAGCTATGGTTTGGCGATTGTGGCCATTACGGTGATTATCCGCCTTGTGTTAATGCCGTTTATGCTGCGCACATACAAGCGCCAGCAAGGAATGAAAGTGAAAATGGATCGCTTGCGTCCTGAGATGGAAGATATCCAAAAACGTTTAAAAGAGACAAAAGACAAAGAAGAACAAATGAAAATTCAACAGGAAATGATGGGACTCTACAAAAAGCATGATGTCAATCCGTTGAATATGGGCTGTTTGCCGGTAATTATTCAAATGCCGATTGTCATGGGACTTTATTTTGCGATTTTGTATTCTCCTGATGTGAAATCCCATGAATTCCTTTGGTTTAATTTAGGGTCTCCTGATATTTTGATGACACTGATTGCGGGAGCGGTTTATTTCTTCCAGGCACGCGTATCGTTGTGGACAATGCCGGAACAACAGCAAAAACAAATGAAGATGTTCATTTACATCTCGCCGATCATGATCATGTTTGTATCATTTACCTCGATGGCGGCATTGCCTGTTTATTGGGCAGTCGGCGGTATCCTGTTGATCATCCAGACATTCATCGGACGCAAATTCTACTCGAATCATCCGGAAGTTGCATTAGAATCTGTGGAAGAGAAAAAATAACAAAGACTAGCCGGCAAACTTGCCGGCTTTCTTTTTTGGAGTTGAAAAAATTGAACAAAAAAATAGTACAAGGATTGGCAATAGCCGTACTTAGCATTACCTCGCTTGTCTTTCTGATTATGGGGAATCTGGATGCGGCTGTTTTGTTTATGACGTTGCTGTTTGTTTTAACGAACAGTTTCCGTTATCGCCAAATGAAAGAGCAGGGAATGGAACGGGAAGCAAAATGGATGCTCGGAATGGCTACTATTTTTGCGGTATTATTTGTAGTGGTGCTGGTTATGATTCTGATATAAAACTACAATAAAAAACAGCATCCGCCTTTTGGCTGGTGCTGTTTTTTATCGGAAACTGTTTACCCTAAAGAGGGTTATTTTTTATATTCGTATTTTTCTTTTTGTCGGCGTTCTAGCAGTACATCCAGCTGGCGCATAAGATTGAGGATGTCTTTCTCCGAAATTCGCTTCAAAATACCCAACTCCTTGTTGCAGTTTGTAAATAGTTGTTCGTATATCTTGTAGGTCTTTTGGGGGTCAGGATATTAATAATGAAATTTCTTTCGGGTCAATAAAACCGCAATGATGGCAGGCACTGAAAAACTGGCCATGCCTAGAAAAGAAAGACCGGGAGAAATTTCATATAGGAAGCCACCGGCTACAGTCAAGAAGGCAACACTTAAACTCATTGCAATCGCCGCATACATTCCTTGGGCCGCTGGAATCTGGGATGGCGCAAGTTTTTGGAATATATACTGGATAAATGCAAAATGGGCTGCTCCAAATGACAAAGCATGAAGCGCTTGTGAAAAAATGAATACCCAAACCGAAGGGAATAGAAAAATCAAAATCCAGCGTACAGTGGAACCAGCGCCTGCCAGCAAAAGCATCGAAGATACAGGCCAGCTCTTGAACAAAGTATCGGCTTTCGCGAAAAAAAGAATTTCAAATAAAATCGCGATATTCAGGATAATGCCAATATAGAAACTGTTGACGCCTACATCTTGTAAATAAAGAAATCCGTAACTATAATAAGCTGCATGCGCTCCTTGGAGTAGAGTGGCAACGGTAAGCAGCGTCAGAAAAGATTTGGATTTCAGTAATTGTGCAGTTGCGGCCTCGCCGTCAGGATTTCTGGATTTGGGTTTGATTCGCAAAGGAGGCGGGGAAGTGGCTGATAAAGACACAGCCATAAAAGCCAGCCCTGCGAGCATGACCCACAATATGGCGCTTTCCTGCCAAAGCGCCGTAGCACCACCTACAATCAATAAAGCAATCGTGTATCCAAGCGAACCGTATGACCGGCTTTTTCCATAATGGATTCCTTCCGTTTGCATCAGGACGGTTGCTCCACTTTCCATTCCCGGCAATATATTAGGATAAACCATATTAAAGGCGAATGTTATGGCGAAAAGCGTAAAGTAGGAATTTGCGGGTATGTATAAAGCAAGAATGGCAACAGAGGAAATGGCAAGCAGTTGCATCAGCTGCCTTAATGACATGATGCGTGTCAATAAAGGGAAGAACAGTAACGTCGACAAGGCACGGGCAACCATGCCAGCTCCGAGAATAAGGCTTGCAGATGAAACGCTCAATTCTTTTTCATTGGTCAACCAAGCGGTCCAATACGGCAGAAAGACCCCCCATGTGAAAAAGAAGGCGAAAAAATTAAGGGACAGCCATTTTTGATTGTTCATGAGTATTTACCTCGTATCCAGTTGAAAGTCTATTTAAAGTATAACGAATGTTCGGGTGTTTTTGGAGAATTTCAATGCCAGTAATGATAGAATAAGAAAGAACTTGAGAGAAAGAGGGCATGCTATGCAATCCCGTTATTCAACGAATCAGAAAAACAAAAAACCTTATATAAAATGGACCATTATTGGAGTGCTGGCGTTATTGCTGATTGCTGCTGCTTCATGGTTGTACGCCCATGACTGGGATGCTGAACGCGCAACCCGTGCAGTCAACCCATCTGAAAACCAGCAAACAAAAGCCCCGGAAATGCAGCCTGAGAAACCGGAAGAAAAGTCGGGCAAACCAGAAGACAAAGCAGAAGACAAACCAGAAGACAAAGCAGAAGATCCAGCAAAGCCGGAAGTCTCTACTGCGCCTCCGGAAGAGGCGCCAACAAAGACGGCTCCTGAAAAGCCTGAAACCGAAAAACCAGCTGCAGGCGAAAAAATAGATGCCACTCAATACCTTGACACTCTTGCGCTTCCAAAGGAACCGACGGTCATCAACAATATTCTATTGGCCAATAAACAACACCCATTGCCGGAAACGTATGCGCCTGGAGAAGTAAAAGAAGCACGGACCGCTTTTAAAGCGATGCGGGCAGATGCACTTAAAGCGGGAATAGATTTGACGGCGTTCAGTACCTACCGCGATTTTGCCCGCCAAAAAGTGTTGTATGCAGGATACGTGGCAAAAGATGGACAAGAAGCCGCTGACCGGTATAGTGCCCGTCCGGGATTTTCCGAGCATCAGACAGGGCTCGCTTTTGATATCGGCGAATCTGGCCAAGAACAGCACTGGGCTTCCGCATCTTTTGGAGCAACCAAAGGCGGAAAATGGCTGATGAAGAACGCTCATAAATACGGATTTATTTTGCGTTATCCAAAAGGCGCCGAAAAAATCACAGGATATATGCACGAATCGTGGCATTATCGCTTCGTTGGTAAAAAAGCAGCAGCAGAAATTTATTCTAAAGGCATTACGTTAGAAGAATATTTAGGTGTAAATTAAAAAAGTCTCCCAAGGGAGACTTTTTTTATCATCTTGTTGAGAAAGTTGAAATTTGTATTAGGTATCATTCCTTAACCGATATTCCGCCAACCAGCTGCGAAGACATTGGCCGAGGGTTGTGAGGCCACGTCTTTGCGACGAAGCGCACAGCGCTGCAGGAGCATAGGTTTTTCGCCGTGGGCGAGCGCCAAGCCGCTTCGTCGCTTACGCTCCTGTTTCTGCATCGCTGCGCTAGCTTCGAAACATGAAAGGGCGTTGCAGGGTCTCGGCTGGTTGGCTCCATATCTAGAAAGCGGGTACAAAAATTAGGGAGCTTTCCGAATCAGCTCCCTATTCCAGAGAATCTCTAAAGGTAACAAAAGGAAGCTGAATGCAGCGGAAGGCGGCGACTTCTGCGGGAACAGGGCGAGTCCTGAGACCCCGCAGGGAGCGCCAGCGAGCGAGGAGGCTCAGGCCGCACCCCGCGAAAAGCGTCCGTCCTGGAGCGAAATGATAGAAGAGCATACGAGTTTATCGAAAGCATATAAAAAGTCTCCCAAGGGAGACTTTTTTTATGTTCATTTCAACTTGGCATATCCTTATAAAATAGGCGACAGCAATCTGGCAATTGATTCTTTCGTTTTGATCAGTCGGGTTCTTGCAAAATACAGCCCGAGCGTCAATTCTTCTGAAAGCTCCATATCCTGATGGAATAAATCGGCAAGTTCAGCGGAGACTTTGTGATCGTATATAAAAGCGTTCACTTCAAAATTCAATTTAAAACTGCGCACATCGATATTGGCTGTGCCGACTGTTGAGACTTTGTCATCCACCACAATCATCTTCGTATGCAGAAAGCCGTTATCATAGATGAATACACGGGCTCCAGCTCTAAGCATTTGCCCCGCATAAGAATAAGTAGCCCAGTACACGAAAGGATGGTCCGGTTTATTGGGAATCATGATGCGGACATCGATCCCTGACAAAGCAGCAATGCGGACAGCATCGTAAAAACTGGGATCCGGGATAAAATAAGGCGTTTGAATATAAATATATTTCTTGGCCATATTAATCATCTTCAAATAACCATCTTTTATTTGCTCCCACTCTTCATCTGGCCCACTTGATACAATTTGCATCGTCGTATCCCCTTTTTTAGGGATAGCTGGAAAATAGATTTCGTCGTATTCAATGTCATTCCGCGCGGAAGCCTGGTTCCAATCCAATATAAAACGTGTTTGCAGCGGATGCAGGGAACTTCCTTCCAAACGAAGGTGGGTATCGCGCCAATAACCGAACTTCCGGCTCAAGCCAAGATATTCTTCCCCTACGTTAAAGCCGCCGATATAACCGACCCGGCCATCAATGACCACGATTTTACGGTGGTTCCGGTAATTCAGCCGGGGATTGATCAATGGCCAGATAGAAGGGAAGAATGTTTCCACTTCTCCGCCCGCTTTGATAAATTCTTTGAAATGCCTTTTTCTCAGCCGCCGTGATCCCATGTCATCGTATAGCAGCCGGACTTTGACTCCTTGTTTTGCCTTGGCCGTCAAAGCATTCATTATGCGGATGCCCAGTTGATCCAAGCGGAAAATATAATATTGGATATGTATATGATTCTTCGCTTGTTCAATGTCATGGAGCAAAGAATCGAATTTTTCACGTCCATCATTAAAGATTTGGACGGCATTGTCCTGAGTCAAAACCGCTCCGTTGTTTCTTAAATGCAAATACACTAAATCTTTATAATCACTTACATGCGGATCAGCAAAATGAAATTCATCATCATGCAGCGCGTTCATTTGGTGGGCGATTAAATTCTCAATCCCGACACGCTGGCGGCCTTCCCATTTGAAAAGTGTTTTTTTTCGGAGTTGTCTTCCCAGCAAAAGATAAGCTAAGAAGCCGAAAATCGGAATGAAAAACAAGACCAAAAGCCACGCCCAAGTGGAAGTAGCATCGCGGCGCTCCAAGAAAATGAGCGTGATGGCCAAGAAAATATTGAGAATGAGAGTTGCGGTAGTTACTATACTTATAATAGAAATAGTCATCTTTTTCCCTCATTTTTTAAAAATATCTGTATAACCAGTATAGACTATTTGAACGAAATGAAGAAGAAAAGAGCAGCTTCAACTAAGTAAGTTTTCCCATTGTAAACTAAAAAGAAAAAAACACTCAACGAAAGGTTGAATGTTTTTAATCCGTTATTCTACGTTTTCTTCCTGTTTCAGCTGTTCCACAATGCTTTCAACTTCTTTGCGGGTAATTTTTTCTTTTCCGGATTTCAAAGCTTTTAAAGTGCTGTGGGCAAGAGCTAGAGGTACTTTGCAGAACATGATAATGCGTTTATTTTTGATGGACTTGACGTATTCATCTGCTTTCGCCAAGTTGTCATTGGCGTAATTGAACATATCGTTCCGGCCCCAGCCATTCGGCACAAAAGTGACGCCGCGTTCCAGGTCCTCATCGTAATTGCGGAGCATGTTAACAGCTTGAAGTCCGCGTCCAAATGCGATGGCCAGTTCGGGATCTGTTTCAGTGTTGTCATGCCATTTCCACAAATCGGAGAGCATTGTGCCAACCAGCCCGGCAACATAATAGGTATAGTCATCTAAATCTTCTTTTGTTTCAATGATCCATTTCTTTTCGACCCATTTAGCCATTCCGCCTGCCATAATGGCTGTGGATTCATTTATTTTGTCCACAATTTCTGGAGGGCATACACTGATCCAGTCAGCAAGACGCTTAGTGACGGGCGGCAAAATATGTGCATAAGGCTGAAGCAAGGCCTGATAGCGGTCCTCATCAAATGTCGTATGTAACATTTGGCTGACAGCGAGCAATATATGCTGCTTTGCTTCGTCTTCTAATTCCGGATGATCTTCAATTTCGTCGATTGCTCTCATACACAGGTAAGCAGAAGCGACCGTCTTTTTTAAAGCCGGTTCTAGAAAATTGATTGGGATGAAAAAAGTCCGGCTTGTTTCTTTTAACATGACCATGGACTCTTTTTGCAAATTCGCGACTTTACTCATCTCAATTCCTCCTGTTCATAGGCAAGACATAAGCTTCGTACACTTAATGTGGTAAAGGGATTAAAAACACGAAACTGTCTTTCTACTAAATATAAACGAAATAACTAAAAAAACAAATGTTTACTTGAATCGGCAAAATTGTTATGTATAAAAATAACCTTCTTCAGCCACTGTCGGATGGCTGGAGAAGGTTATTTGGAATGGAAATGGGCCCATGCTTCGTGAATGCCGCCGGCAAATCCTTTTTTAGCACGGAAAATCATTGGATGTGCCTCGCTTTCCAGGAGTTCAGGCTGGGCATTGCCCACGATCACGGAAGGAAATCCGAGCGTCAGCATTTCCAAATCGTTTCCGGAATCTCCGGCTACAAGCAGGTTGGGGTCTTTGATATTGTATTTTTTCAAAATATATTGAAGAGCTTGGCCTTTGCCACTGCCTTTAGGGACAATGTCGACATCTTTGCCTCCGCTAAAGATAAGCTTATGAGGAATAGCGGAAACAGCCAATTTACGTTTGAATTCCTCCACGGGCTGAATTTCTGACACATAATAAGAGCAGCGGTTTTCCAAAATCATTGGCTGTTTCGTCAAACCGGGGATGGATGAAGCGAGTGCATCGATTTCGTCTGGCATCCAATTTTCTTTCATCCGCTTTTCCCATTCAAGGTCTTTCTCGAACTTTTCGCCAATATAGATGCTGGTGCCGACATCCGTAACTAAAATATCAGGAATCGGCAGGTTCTCAGTTTCAATGAGTGATAAAGCAGAATCGCAGTAACGGCCGGTAATATAAATCAAAGAAACATCGTAAACTTGTTCGTCATAGAACTTCAGTAATTGCTGCAAACTTTCTGGATCACCAACCAGCGTCCCGTCCAGGTCGGTTGCTAATATATGTTTTGCTTCCTTCATTCATAATCACCTCATACATTGATTTGACACGATTTGAAATAGAACTCCAGTCAAAATCGCGGTTGGCAATACGCACTGCCTGACGGCTAAGGCGTTCTACCAGTAACGTGTTCATTGATAGGACTTCCATTGCGATGGCAAGGTCTATTTCGTTTTTCGTCTCAACCAATAGCCCAGTAATTCCGTCCTGTACAACATTTTTTAATCCGCCTACATCAGAAGCGATAACCGGACTTCCACAAGCTTGTGCTTCAGCCGCTACCATGCCGAACGATTCGTAATAACTTGGTACGATCGTTGCGGTAGAGATATTGAACAGCAAGGCAAGCTGCGCTTGTGACTGCGGCCCTAAAAACTCTACATGCTCTTCAATTCCTTTGACCGCCGCACGCAATTTTTCGTCATATGGCAGACGAGTCGCAGGATCAATTGCATCTTCTTCCCCTCCGGCAATCAAGAGACGTGGAACAAAGCCGGTATTTCCTTTTTGCACAAGCAATTGAAAAGCTTCCAATAAAGTGAAGATGCCTTTCGTTTCTTCAAGTCTGCCGGCGAAAACAAAGAGGGGGGCGTCATAACCGGATTTTTTTCTTAGGTGAGTACGGATTCCACGCACTTTGAATGCTTGGTCAACCCCAATGGGGATCACTTTTATAGGAGAAGGTGAATCGACATTTTCCTGGATCAACTGTTTTTCGTTGTTGGTTGTAGCTAATATTTGGTCAGCGGCTTTTAAAATCGCTTTTTCCGCTTTTGCACGGCGTGCATCGCGGATGCCTGTCGCTTTTGCTTTTGCCCATCCTAAAGAATGTGAAGTATGGACAAATGGCAGACCGAATTCTTCTTTTAGCCTTTTTCCGATCAATCCGGATAGCCAATAATGCGTATGGACCATGTCATATGAAGAAAGGGAAAGGGTGCTTTTCAATTCTGCGTAGAATGAAGGAAGCATCGCAAACATTTCATCTTTTGATACAAATCCTTTGTGTCCTGCTTCTATGCGAATAACACGGCAAGCAGTTCCGAACTTTTCAATTCTTGGGGCTGAAGCATCGCACCAATGTGTGACAACATCTATTTGCCAACCTTTTTTTTCAAGGGCAAGAGCTAATTGTTTAACGTAATTATTTTGGCCGCCGGCTTGTTTCCCGCCTAGTTTGGCCAGTGGATCTCCGTGGTCAGAGATAAATAGCGCTTTTTTCATCATCGTGCTCATCTCCATTCCAGTATATTACAGTGTCTAAAAAAAACGAGACTGGACTATTTGTATACCCTTAGCCAGAATTATTGAAACATTTAATTTGTGATTATTTTTGAAGGGAGTTAGGAATAGAGGCTAGACCATAAAAAATCCCCTGATAGCAACGCTTTCAGGGGAGAGCGTTTATTGAGCTTTCGGCTGGTCTACAAACTTTCCGTATTTAGGGACAGCGACTTCCTGGAAATTATTCGCCAAGTTCACTAAACCTTTAGCCAAAGCAGCACCTCGCATTGGTTTTCCGTGTCCGGTTGCAGCGATGGATGGCCGCAATTCAACAAGTTTAACAACAGACTCCCATGCTGCACGCCAGTCTGGCGTCAGATAAACGGGGGGACCATGGACTTCTTTCTTTTGTGTCAGCACTTTATAAAGTGAATCCTGTTTGACGGTGACAAATGCGTCGCCAGCAAGCAGCACTCGCCCATATTCGCGGAAAAGAGATACATGGCCTTCTGTATGTCCGGGAGTGTGGATCCATTTCCAGCCCGGCATATGTGGAACTGTGCCATCTGTCGGCAGTTGGTGGAGATGCGCTGAAATATCGATTGCTTGATGCGGGAACTCCCAAGACATCTTAGCCACTGTTCCGCCATCTACTTTATAATCGGGTTCCGGATAATCCGTAATTCCTTTTAAATAAGAAAATTCGAGAGGATGTGCATAGACGGGAACTTTATGTGTTTCTAAAATGTCGATTAGGCCGCCGACATGATCAAAATGCCCGTGCGTTAAAATAATGGCTTTCAGCTTATGATCAGGGCCAAAACGATTTTCCGCTTCTTTTAAAATCCGGTGTGCTGAGCCTGGCATTCCGGCGTCGACCAGAACCCATTCGCTGCTGATAGCGGGGTTGCCGATAAAAAAGACATTGGCTATTTGGATCGTGTAGCAGTAAACGCCTGGAACGACTTCAATGCCTGATCCATCTTTGATTGAAGTTACCGGTAATACTTTTTCAGTTGAAGAACTTCTCTCCATACAGATTCCTCCTTCGGGTTTCCTCATATCATTTCTATATACTGCTTTACCCCAAAACTAAATTTCCAATCACTGCCCGGGTGCTTTAAGAGGGGCTATATTTGAGTAAAGGCTTTATCTCCAGTAAAATGAAGGTACAAAAATATAGGAACTGGGTGTTATGCATGAATTCAATAATTATTATCGGCTCGGGCATTTTAGGTGCTTCTGTTGCTTATCACGCAGCAAAATCCGGAGCGGATGTTACATTGATCGACCGGGAGGATGTCGGACAAGCGACCGGTGTGGCAGCCGGCATTGTCTGTCCCTGGATTTCACAGCGCAGAAATAAAGCATGGTATGGACTGGCTAAAAGCGGAGCGGCTTACTATCCGGATTTAATTTCCGAATTGGAGCAGCTCGGGGAAAAAGATACAGGCTATAAACAAGTCGGGATCGTCAGCATCCACGAGGAAAGCAAGCTCGATAAAATGGAAGAAAAAGCGTATGAACGCCGGGAAGACGCCCCGGAAATGGGCGAAATCTGCCGGCTTTCTCCTGTGCAGACCAAAGAATTATTTCCTTATGCCTCCGATGAATATGGATCGCTTTTTGTCAGCGGCGCAGCACGCGTGGAAGGACATGCAGTAAGAGATGCTTTGATCCGGGCAGCCTTGAAGCTGGGAGCGAAAAAAGTCAGCGGCAACGCCCGGTTCATCGTAGAAGAAGAAAAAGTTGTCGGTGTCCAGACGGAAACAAAAGAATTTTTTGCTGACAGCATCGTTTCAGCTGGAGGTGCTTGGGCTGCTGAATTATTTGAGCCCTTGGGCCTGGCACTTGACATCGTTCCTCAAAAAGCCCAGATTCTCCACATGCATGTAGAAAGTGATTCGATCATCGATTGGCCGGTCGCCATGGTGCCATTTGGTTTGTATGTCGTTCCTTTTTCAGGAGGGCGAATTATGGCAGGGGCAACGCATGAGAACGATGCTGGATTTGATACGAAGCTGACGGCAGGCGGAATCCACCATATTCTTGATAAGACTTTGGACGCCATCCCAGGGCTGGCAGCTGCCGAAGTTACTGGAGCAGGAACAGGATTCAGACCATCCACACAAAGTGCTTTGCCGGTAATCGGACAAGTTCCGGGACATCCGAATATATTTATGGCAAACGGCCTTGGTTCTTCAGGATTGACGGCAGGGCCGTATTTGGGAAGAGAATTAGCAAAGCTGGCGATGGGGCAACCTATTGACATTGATTTGAGTCTTTATAAGATAGACGAAGTGTTTCGGGAAAAGTAGGAAGGGGAGAAGCTCGTGTATTGGTGCAAAATCGCTCGGACACAATTCGAGTTTGATGAAATTGCTAAATTGAATTACGAAACGTTTGTGGAAGAAATCCCACAGCATGAGACGGATCCTTCCGGTACACGAGTAGACCCATTCCATGAACAGAATACGTATTTGATTGTTTTGGCGGATACTGCCATTGTCGGAATGATTGCCCTTCGAGAGGAGCGGCCTTTTTCGCTGGACAAGAAAATCGGTCCAGTGGAAAACTTCCTTCCGGACGTTGAAAAGATGTGCGAAATCCGGTTAATGGCTGTCCGGAAAGCCCATCGCAACGGACGTGTATTTTTCCTGCTTGCCCGTGCATTGTCCGATTATTGCTATGAGCGAGGCTACGGAGCTGCTGTTATTTCCGGAACCACGCGCCAATTAAAGCTCTATGAACAGATTGGATTCCGCGCTTTTGCGGAACCGGTCGGACAAGGAGAAGCTGTATTTATACCGATGGTGACTACGCGTAAACAGTATGGACAATCCGTTGCTTCACGGCTGCAGACCAAAAGGAAATTATTTCACCCAGGGCCAGTACATCTTACTAAAGAACTGGCTGCCCCTTTTACAGAAGAATCCGTCTCACACAGATCATCGACATTCCAAGCCCTTTATGAAGATGTAAAGGACCGGCTTGTGAAACTGGGAGAGTCTTTGCCGCATTTATTAGTTGGCAGCGGCACATTGGCGAATGAAGCCATGATCGCCCAGTTGAAAAAGGAACCAGCAAAAGGCCTGATTCTGGTGAACGGTGAATTTGGCAACAGGCTGAAAGGGCAGGCTGCAAGATGGCAGCTGGATTTTGAAGTCCTGGAAGCAGAATGGGGCCAATCTTTTTCAATGGAGAAACTTAGCGATGAATTGGAACATGGAGAATATGGCTGGATGTTGATGGTCCATGGGGAGACCTCTACTGGCATGCTGAATGATTTGGATGCGGTCGCCGATTTATGCGAAATCTACAAAGTGAAACTATGCGTTGATGCTGTCAGCAGTTTCGGAGCCGTCTCTTTTTCTTTGAAAAAGGTGTGGCTGGCGACAGCGGTAAGCGGAAAAGCGATTGGTACGATGACTGGGATTGCCGTCGTTTTTTCCCATCATGAAATCGAATCAGATCCTGCACTTCCTGCTTATCTTGATTTGGGATTGTATGAAAATAAGGTACCGTTCACCTTATCCTATCCCTTGTTGAAAAGCTTCAAGCAAGCGCTTGAAGCTTATCCCGAAAGATATTCGCTTTTAAGCGGACGCTTTGAAATTTTGAAAAGCTCCACACGGGATTGGCCATATTTAACGGCAGATTACCCGGTGCTGCTGACATTTAAAGCAGAAGCGGAATTTGAGCATTTTCCGCTCGATGCCCATCTGTCAGGCTATGAACTGCATGCCAAAAGCACTTACTTAAAGGACCGGAATTTATTTCAAGTGTCCTGCATCCAGCCTGATTTTGAACAGGACTGGCAGATGTTCATGAAATTTCAAGAAGCTTATAGCAGGTATCATCTTACATAAAAGCCTGCCAATCGGAGGGTTTTCTATTTGGATACATCGAGGATAAACTTTTATATGGCAAATCCGGCATCAGTTCAACGTTTTCTTTGGGGATTTTAGCATGCTTAAGTGATAAGTCGCACGGACAGTGAAGATATTCTGGAAAGAAGCTCATCCGAAACTGAACCTTAGTGTTCGAGATAGATTCATGATGGGAAATGGTAAAAATTAAATAAGTTTGTTTCAATAATGAACCAACAATCAGCGAGGAACGAAAAAATCTGCTGATTGTTGGTTTTTCTTTATTTCTGTTCCAGGTTTAGGTTGCCAGACAAAGGGAAAAATCCCAGAGACATGAATAAATCAGAGAGGATGAAGCAGAATGGAAAAAGATAAACCGGAAAGCCTGCCGCCGCAGGAACAGGAACGCCAGCCGGGTTTTGAATCAGAAATGACGCCGCAACCTGAATTCACCGGCAATCTCGCTGGGAAAGCGCAGCGCCTCCCGGGCAAAACGGCTTTGATTACCGGAGGGGACAGTGGCATTGGCCGTGCAGTAGCCGTGGCATTTGCAAAAGAAGGGGCAGACGTGGCTATTGCTTATTTTGATGAACATGAAGATGCAGAAGAAACAAAACGGTACATTGAAAAAGAAGGAAGACGCTGCATCTTGATTGCAGGAGATATTGGCGATGAAGCGTTTTGCCAAGGAGCGGTGCAGCAGGTGATCGATGAATTCGGCAAGCTGGACATCCTGGTCAACAATGCGGCCGAGCAGCATTTGCAGGATTCGTTGAAAGACATTACGGCCGAACAATTGGAACGGACTTTCCGCACAAATGTGTTCGGCATGTTCCACCTGACAAAAGCGGCGCTGGACCATTTAAAGCCGGGAAGTTCGATTATCAATACCACTTCCATCACGGCGTTCCAAGGCATGCCGACGTTAATCGACTATTCTTCCACAAAAGGGGCCATTCTGTCATTCACGCGCGCTCTATCAGGTTCCCTTGCGGAACAAAATATCCGCGTCAATGCCGTAGCGCCGGGTCCGATCTGGACGCCGCTCATTCCGGCTTCGTTCCCGGCGGAACAAGTGGAAAGTTTCGGCAAGAATACGCCGCTCGGCCGCGCCGGCCAGCCGGATGAACTGGCACCGGGCTATGTTTACTTAGCATCCGATGATTCGTCTTACGTCACCGGACAAGTTCTGAACATCAATGGCGGTACGCCTATTTAATGAAAAAAAGAAAAAAGCAAGCGCTTCACGAAGAGGGGCTTGCTTTTTCACTGGTCCGCAAAGTTTTGGCGGAACTTTTATAAATCACGATCAACCCGATGCTGAACAAAGCCAGTGCACCGGAAAGATAATAAACCGATCCGGATTGCAGCGTCAATAACCATGTGAAAAACAGCGGTCCGATGATGCGGCCCATATTATCCATTGAGTAAGTCATGCCAGCGGCGGTACCGTACTTTCCACCAGACTCTTTTGAAGTCAGGGACACTAATACCGTCCGGGCAAGGGCGTTGCCGGCTGTGAAAATGCTGAGGGCAATCCCGGCGAAAATCAGGCTCGAAGTAAATGGCAATAAAAACAGCCCGGCTGCTGTAACGATTTGCGCACCGATGATCCATTTGGTTTCCGATCCGTCTTTCACGCGGCGAACGACGCCGCCTTGAATCGCTGCATCCACAAAACCGCTTGCCATAAAGAGATAGCCAAGCTGCAGCGGTGTAATTTCAATCTGGTCAATTTGGAATAGCTGGAACGTCGATTCCAAGCCCGCCAGCAGGAAAGTGACGGTAAACGAGAACAGGAATAAGTAACGGATCCGGTATTGCCAAAGCATGCTGGCGCCTTTTGGCAGCAGTTTCCGTTTGACCGCTTCACCATGGCGCTCCGGTTCTTTCAAGACGATGCCGGCATAGACCATCAGCAGCAAGACGAGAACGGCTGACGCGGTAAATGGCAGGGAAAGAGAAATTGCGCCAAGCAAACCGCCGATTGCCGGGCCGAAAATAAAGCCGAGGCCGATTGACATGCCGAGCAAACCCATGTATTTATTGCGTTCTTCAGATGTTGTAATATCGGCCACGTAGCCGGTCACTGCTGTGTATAGGGCGCCGGAAAACAAGCCGCCGATGATACGGGATAAATACAGCAAAATCAGATGATCCAGAAACAGCGAGAACAAAAAGAAACTGAGGCTGAATCCGGCCAAGCCGATTAAAATCAGTTTTTTGCGGCCGGTACTATCGGATAAACGGCCCCAAAGCGGTGCTGTAAAAAAAGAAGCAAGGGCATAAATGGTAATGAGTCCGCCAACATGAATATCTGCATAGCCTTGCTGGACAATAACTTCCGGCAATACCGGTATGATAATGCCGAAGCCCAAGTAAACAAAAAATTGAACTGACATCAGCAGTAGAATGGTTTTTTTCATAATGAAATTTCCTGCTTTCTAAAAAGACTATGGTGCCATTTTACCCCTGTTGAAGGAGAACGACAATGAAGGAAATGAAACGAATCTTTACGGTCTTCTATAAAAGAGGGTGCTGGTGTTTTCCGGAGTATGATTGACATGAAACCTTAAGGTGTTATATTATTTTAAATGAAACCAAATGGTGCTATTTTATTTTAGAGGAGAATGATCATGGAACCGATTAATCAAGCAATGCTGGAAGATATTAAACATGTCATCATAATTGATGCCCCTGTCCAAAAGGTATGGGATTTCGTAGCCACTTCAGAAGGAATCGCTTCCTGGTTTATGCCGAACGATTTTCAGCCTGAAGAAGAAAATGAATTTCATCTCCAATCCCCGTTCGGTCCATCGCCCTGCAAAGTGACCGAATTTGATCCGCCCAATCGCCTTTCGTTTACATGGGATACTGAAGGTTGGATTGTTTCGTTTCTTTTAACGGAAATCGAAGGCAAAACGGAATTTACCCTTATCCACGGAGGATGGAAGCATCCTGAAGCTATTCTTCCAAAAGCAAACGAGAAAAGCTTTATTATACGTGATCGGATGGATCATGGCTGGGAAGGGATTGTTAGAACATTGAACGAAAAGGTGGTTGAAGCTTAATTGTCTTTAACAGCTAAAAAGTATGATGTCTTTCAAGCGATTGCAGATCCAACGCGGAGAGAAGTGCTTCACTTATTATCTAGAGGGGAATTGGCTATTTCGGCTATTAGCTCTCATTTTCCTATCAGCCGAACAGCAATTGTGAAACACCTTCATATCTTAGCGGAAGCCGAGTTGATCAGCGGACGAAAAGAAGGCAGGGAAAAAATCTATAGCCTGCAGCCGGAGTCCTTTGAAGAGTTAAAACAGTGGCTGTCGTATTTTGACCAATTCTGGCACAACAAGCTATCGATTCTCAAGCACGTAGTCGAGAATGAGGAAGAAAATAAAACCATAAGAAAACGGCCGACTGAATGAGTCGGCCGTTTTCCAGGCTGTCGAGAAACTTTCGACAGCTTTTTTCATTTCGCTCCAGGTGGGGCGCTTTCCGCGGACATGGCTTCAGCCGCTTCCTTCGCTTTGCTCAGTCCAGGGTCTTCAGCTCATGTTATTTCCGCTGGAGTCGCCCACCTTCCGCTGCATTCAGCTCTCTATTGTCACTTTTAGAGATTCTCTGGAATAGGGAGCTGATTCGGAAAGCACTTTAATGTTTGTACCCATCCCCTAGATATGGAGCCAACCGGCGGAGACGCCTGCGGGATAGCGAGACAGCCGAGACCCTGCAGGAGCGTAAGCGACGAAGCGGCTTGGCGCTCGCCCGCGGCAAGCGCAGCTGGTTGGCGGAATATCGGTTAAGGAATGGCCACTAATACAAATTTAAACATTCTCAACAAGCGGAGAAATACTTTTATTAATTTTTCCTTCATCCTGAAAAAATTTACAATTTTTTCACTTTGTCATCAAAATGAAAAGTTTAAATCTCGCAAAAGATGGTATTATATGCATAGACACAGAAAAGTCAACTATTTAACTTTATAGATGAAACTGGCACCAGTTCAAAACGTCAATAACAGTATGAATAATATAAAGAGGTGATCTGGATGGCGAAAGACGTTGAAATTCGCAAAATTGTTTCCAATCTATCGAAACTGGGAATCCAAGCAAATATCACAAAATCTCGTGTGGAATTATTAAAAGCACTGGCTTTGCCCCAAACACCGCAAATACAATAATAGATGCAAAAACTCCGACGCCAAGCGTCGGAGTTTTTTAATCAACTTCTTTATCGTTGCCGAACATATAAGTTCGGTGATGGAATTTCATGCTGAAAACAATTCCGATGGCCAGCATATTTCCGATCAAGGAACTTCCTCCGTAACTGATGAATGGAAGCGGAATACCGGTAATCGGCAAGAGCTGGATGGTCATTCCGATGTTTTGGAAGACATGGAATGTAATCATCGCGATGATTCCGGCACAAACATAAGTGCTGAATGTATCTTTCAGTTGCAAAGTAATCTTAGTTAAATGGTAAATCAGCATGAAGAATAAAATAATGACTGCGCTGGCCCCGACAAATCCAAAATCTTCCGAAATGACCGTGAAGATAAAATCCGTATGATTTTCAGGCACATACACTTGTCTTCCTTGATAACCTTTCCCGAACACTTCCCCTGATCCGATTGCATTCATGGCGGCAATCAGGTTATAGCCTGCTCCGTCTGCGTAAGCATACGGATCCAGCCATGTATAAATTCGGGCAAATGCATAAGGCTGGATGCCGAAAGTATCTGTTAGAAACTCTTGCATATTGACTGCCATCCAAAGCAGCGTAACGCCAATAAGCGTCACACCGCCAAAACTTGGCAAAATGATTTTCCAGGAAATTCCGGCGACTACGATAATGGCTAATGTAATAGCGATAAAAACTAATGCTGTGCCCAAGTCAGGCTGTTGAAGGATAAACAACAGCGGGATAAGCAGCAAAAAAATGATTTTTCCCAATAGAAATAAATCTGTCTTTATCGTTTTTAATGGAAGTTTCTCATGATGGGAAGAAATCATTTTAGCCAAAGCCAATATATAGAAGGTCTTCATAAATTCAGCAGGCTGGAGATTAACGAAAGGTGTGTGGAACCAAGCTTTAGCGCCGTTGACCCGCTGGCCAATCTGGCCTACTCCTTCAGGGGCAATCATCAAAGCCATCAAAAGCAGTATTCCAATACCGTATAGATAATAAGACATTTTTTTATATTGTTCTGGATCAAAGTACATAAGTACTGCAATCATGCAGACCGAAATAAAATAAAAAAGCCCTTGCCGTGGCACGAAATTCGTCAAATATTGTCCGGAGGTCTGTGCTGAAGAAATAGCGATTAAAGAGACCACGAAAAATAAAAATAATATAAAAGCGAGCGGCCAATCGATGCGATCGGTTATGCTCTTGTTTGTTTGCATTTGCGTTCACCTGTACTTTTTTAGTATTGAGAGTTGTTTTACATTATAGCGTATTCTTATAGAATGTGCCTATACCAAAAGTAATGACGCAAATAGAGCAAGGATGTTTCATATTTCATGAGAATGGTCGTATAATATAAAAAGGAGATTGGAGTGGGGGATATGGTCAAAAAACCGTTGAACGCGGATTATTATATACAGCATTTATACATCTATTTAAATGACGCTGATCAGTTTGCTCTTTTCAGCGGGTTGACCTTTGCTCAATTTCTGGACGCCATGAAAATGCCCAAAAACCTTTTGCTGCTTAAACATCCGTATGAAGATGCCTCGTTTAATATGCATACTTATATGGAATTTGTCAGCCAGGACGAGTTTGCGCAGCTTCGGAAAGCGCTTCTAAATAAAAAAAGTGAATTTTGCTGGATTGATTTCAAAAGTGAAAGACAATTGAATTCTCTGACTCCCCAAGAACAGGCTGAGCTTTTATACATCGGCCATAAAAAAGAAACAGTACGGCCGCCGTTTTATGCAGCGTTGCAAAATGAATTCGTCTACTTATCAAGTGAAGAAGAACAGACGACTAAAATTTACTTCCGGCATTTGGAGCGGTTGAACGAGCTTGTGGGCAATTACTTTACCCAGGCAATCCGCAAAGAAGCGAATGGACAAAACTTTTGGCGGCGGAAGTCAAAAGATTTAATTCCGGAATTGCCTTATGAAATTCTGTCTTCATTAAAAAATGATTACCGGGAAGGTGCCTTGATTTCGCTGGCTGACCCGGAAAAAACGAAGAACACCATTGAACTGCATATTCGTTCAGTAGAGGAAATTTCTTTCCTTGATGAGTTTTGGTCGGACATCCAGGATTACACAAAACAGGAAGTTGACCGAAAAATCATCTTTGACCGCAAATCGAAGCAATGGAAATAATACTCGGAAACGAGTGTTATTTTTTTTGCCATTAAATTTCATTAAATAATGTTGCGGCTATCTTGCTAGCCAAGCGCAGAAATACGCGGCTCAACAGCATAATTTCAGTGCTGCATGCGTAAATTTCTGTGTCGCTGGCCGGAAAAAATTTTTCGTCTTTCCCGGTTCGTGATAAACTAAGCATTATGCGAAACGAAATCATTAAAATGAAAAGCACCGAAAGTTTCGGGACTGGACATTAGCGGAGGTTTAAGGGATGAAAAAACGAGTTGGTTTATTATATGGAGGCAAGTCGGCAGAGCACGAAGTATCGCTTTCCACTGCCCATGCGGTTACACAAGCATTAAATTTCGAGAAATATGAAATACATCCAATCTATATCACGCAAGAAGGTGAATGGAAAAAAGGTACGATGCTTGAAGGGCCGACTGAAACAACCGAGCAGCTTCAATTGTCGGATGGAACGGACAATCCGAATGATATTTCAGGATTCCTTCCTGCAGAAGCTGGACAAGGCCTTGAAGTGATTATTCCGTTATTGCACGGACCGAACGGAGAAGACGGCACGGTCCAGGGAATGCTTGAAGTGATGAATTTGCCTTATGTCGGCAATGGCGTTTTGGCTTCTGCTGCAGGGATGGATAAAGTCGTGATGAAGCAGCTGTTTGAAATTGCGGGATTGAAACAAACGCCTTACGTATATTTTATTCGGCAAGATTGGCAGAAAAACCAAAGTTTTTGGGTAAACAAAGTAGCAGCCGAGCTGAAGTGGCCGGTTTTTGTGAAACCTGCGAATTTGGGCTCGAGTGTTGGCATAAGCAAAGCGGATAATGAACAGGAATTGGTCGCAGCAGTTGAAGAGGCGCTGAAATTCGACCGCAAGATTGTGGTGGAACAAGGCGTTACGGCACGCGAAATCGAAATCGGGGTATTGGGGAATGACATCCCGGAATGTTCGGTAGCCGGGGAGATCAAACCGCTGAAAGCATTTTATGACTACGAAGCGAAGTACAAAGACGGCAATACCGCGATGATTATTCCGGCTGAACTCGATGAAGACGTATACGCAGAACTTGTAGCTGCTGCTAAAAAAGCGTTTAAAATACTGGACTGCTCAGGACTGGTCCGCGCTGATTTTTTTGTCACGGCTTCTAATGAGATTTTGATCAATGAAGTGAATACATTGCCAGGCTTTACTCCGTACAGCATGTTCCCGCTGCTTTGGGAAAATACAGGGCTGCCGTATCCGGAATTGATTGAGCGTTTGATTGCTCTGGCGATTGAGCGGTATGAAGAAAAGCAATTGCTGCAAGTAAAAATAGATTGAGTGGAGAAGTTTAATGAAAAAACCTATAGAACAACTGGCTAAATGGCTGGATATAAAAACAAGTTTAAAAGGAATTGAAGTTACGGGCGTTTCGATCAATACGAGAACGCTGAAGCCAGGAGATTTATTTATTCCGTTTCGCGGAGAAAACGTCAATGGGCATAAATATGTCCGCCAGGCTTTTGAAGCAGGGGCAGCCGCCTCGCTGTGGCAGCGGGATGAGCCGGATCCGCCTCAAGATTTGCCTTTGTTGATCGTTGATGATCCGAAAACCGCTTTGCAGGAAATGGCGAGAGCATACCGCAATGAGTTGTCGACGTTGGTGGTTGGCATCACGGGATCAAATGGCAAGACATCAACAAAGGATTTAGTGGCGAGCGTTTTAAAGCCGTATTTCAAAGTGCAAAAAACGCAAGGCAATTATAATAATGAAATCGGACTGCCATTGACGATTTTATCGCTTGATGAAGACACCAAGTTTGCAGTGCTGGAAATGGGCATGAGCGGCTTTGGTGAAATTGAATTTTTATCTGAGCTGGCCCGTCCAGATTATGCCATCATCACCAATATCGGCGAAGCCCATATGCAGGATCTCGGCTCCCGCGAAGGAATTGCCAAAGCGAAATTTGAAATTACGGCAGGGCTGGAAAGCCATGGCAAATTATTCTACGATGGCGACGAGCCTTTGCTTGTGCCTTTTGTCGAGAATTTTCCGCAGGCGGTATCATTCGGTTTTGACACTAACAACGAATTGGCCGTTACGGATATTAAAGCAACAGAAAATGGCAGCAGTTTCCAAGTGAGCGGCATTATCGATGCAGCGTTCACGATTCCGGTACTCGGAGAACACCAAGTGAAAAATACCTTATCGGCGATTTTGGTCGCTCTTGAAGCCGGCTTGACGGAAGAAGATATCCGCCGGTCGCTGAAAGATGCGGCATTAACCGATATGCGCATGCAAATCGTCCATGCGGAAAGCGGCGCTACATTTATTAACGATGCTTATAATGCAGCCCCTTCTTCAACGAAGGCAGCACTAAACTTTCTTCGTGAAACGACGATGAAAGAAGACAAATGGCTCGTTCTGGGCGATATGCTGGAACTGGGCGAAAACGAACGGGAATATCATGAAACGCTCGAAACATCCATATCGGATAATATCGCAGGTGTTTGCTTGTTCGGTCCGCGTATGAAATGGCTCTACGAAAAAATGAAAGACTCCTATAAAGGCGAATTGATATGGAGTGAAAAAGAATATGCCCCAATCATCAATTTTTTAAAGGAAAAGATTACAGCAGAGTCGCTTATCCTTGTTAAAGGATCACGCGGCATGGCGCTTGAGCGGGTCATCGAGCCTTTTATCAAGCTTTAACAGCCGTTAACTCAACGACAATCAATGGAGGATTTTTATCTCTGCTGATTGTTGTTTCTTTATATTTTAAAATGAAAGCAGGGGAAGCCGCTTGAAGACAGGAGTTTTGTGCATTCACGGCTTTACAGGCGGGCCTTATGAGGTTCAGCCATTTGCCGACTTTATTGAAAAGCAGACAGATTGGATCGTCAAAGTGCCGACACTTCCGGGACACGGGGAAACCTTGAGCCTTCGGAGAATGAAGGCAGAGCATTGGATGATGGAAGCGGAACTGGCATTGCGGGAATTGAAAAAAGAGGCAGACCGCATCATTATTGTCGGGTTTTCGATGGGCGGGTTGATTGCGATGTACTTAGCATTGCGCTATAAAGTGGACCGGCTGGTGCTGCTCAGCGCAGCTGCCAAATACATCAGCGCTAAGCAGCTTCTGGAAGAAATCAAAGAAACCATGGCAGATGCAGTGAAAAGGAAGCTTAAAGATAATGAGTTTTTTCAGCAGTATAAATATAAATTGACGCACACGCCTATATTTTCTACAGCTGAATTTCTGAAAGTGCTCAAGATGATTGAACCTTATTACCAGCAAATAAAAGTGCCTGTTTGCATTGTTCAAGGAAGAAAAGATGGGATTGTTCCGGTTTCTTCTGCTGACCACATCTATAACAATGTAGGTTCTGACGAGAAACACATCATCCATTCCGATTCGGGCAAGCACTTGATTTGCTACAGCGATGATTGCGACGATTGGTTTATGAAGGTTCTCGGATTTATGAAAAAGGGCGCAGAGTAAACTGATTATTGGAACCTTTGCGTATTGATTGCAAGTACTTGGAAATCATGTTATTCTAATGAAAGCAATGGATACATTTTTGGAACGCTCTTCTCTGTGAAGAGTATTTTTTTGAGCAAAACGGTTTGTTCTACTTATTGGGCATCAAAACCCGCCGATCAGACCGCTCGGCAACGCCCGAGCTTTTTCTGTTCACACATCCCCTCTGACTTAAAACTACAGAGTATGATTTTCGACGTGAAACTTCCTCATAAAGGCTCGACTTTGTCACGATTTCATCTAAAATGTACACCATTTGTAAATAAGATGAAGACAAAAGGAGATTGAAAACATTTGGTAAAATTTTCAGAGTTAAATATTAGCGAAACAACTTTAAAGTCCGTAAAACGTATGGGATTTGAAGAAGCAACACCGATTCAAGAAGGTACGATCCGTCTAGGTATGGAAGGCAAGGACATTATCGGACAAGCCCAAACGGGAACTGGTAAAACAACTGCATTCGGTATTCCGTTGATTGAAAAAATCGACACTAAAGATGGCAACGTACAAGGATTGGTTATTGCGCCAACTCGCGAATTAGCAATACAGGTTTCAGAAGAGTTGTACAGACTGGGCCAAGATAAAAACGTGCGCATTCTTTCAGTATACGGTGGCCAAGAAATTAGCCGCCAAATCCGTGCACTTAAAAACCGCCCACAAATCATCGTTGGTACACCAGGACGCCTTTTGGACCATATCAACCGCCGTACGCTTAAATTGGATAATGTAAACACATTGATCCTGGACGAAGCAGACGAAATGTTGAACATGGGCTTCATCGAAGACATCCAAACAATCATGTCAAGTGTTCCTGACACTCGCCAGACATTGTTGTTCTCAGCGACTATGCCGGATGCTATCCGCCGCATCGCAGAGAAATTCATGAAGACTCCAGAAATCGTTAAAATCAAATCAAAAGAAATGACTGTTGAGAATATTGAGCAGTTCTACGTTAAATCGGTAGAGCGTGAAAAATTCGATATCCTTTCACGCCTTTTGAACGTACAACAACCAGAACTTGCAATCATCTTCGGCCGTACAAAACGCCGGGTTGACGAATTGGCACATGCTTTGAATATCCGCGGCTACGTAGCTGAAGGAATTCACGGCGACTTGAGCCAAGCGAAACGTATGTCTGTGTTGAAGCAATTCAAAGCAGGTAAAATCGACATTTTGGTTGCCACTGATGTAGCAGCTCGCGGACTTGATATCTCAGGCGTATCACACGTATACAACTTTGATATTCCACAAGATCCTGAAAGCTATGTCCACCGTATCGGCCGTACTGGCCGTGCAGGTAAAAAAGGAGTTGCAGTCACGTTTGTAACACCACGTGAAATGAGCTACTTGGCCATCGTTGAAAGAACAACTAAGAAAAAAATGGAAGCTTTGATTCCTCCAACTGCTGATGAGGCTGTACTTGGCCAAAAACGCGTTGCAATGGAACAATTGCAAGAAATGACTGAGAAAAACAACTTGGGCGACTACCGCGTATTTGCGAAAGAAATGCTTGAGAAGTTTGACGCTGTCGATTTGATTGCAGCAGCTCTTAAAACAATGACAAAAGAGCCGGAAGATGTACCGGTTTCTATTTCAGAAGAACGCCCGTTGCCATCTCGCGGAGGCGGCGGTTATAAAGGCAAAGGCGGACGCAGCAGTGGAGGCGGCGGTTATAAAGGCAGCCGTTCTACAGGTTCAGGCCGTCCATCTTCAAGCCGTTCAGGTTCAAGCGCTGGCGCTGGCCGCCGACGTGAAGGCGCAGCAAGCAGCACTGGCGGACGTCCAGGACGCACTCGCCGCCACGAATCGTAAGAAAAGCGGAAGTGCCCGTGTAGATTCGACGGGCATAACATGCTTCATAATAGAAGGCGGATACGAAACAGGAAACTGTTTTCGTATCCGCCTTTTTTGCTTGGCTGTTATCAGGTACAATTAAGTCAAACGCATTACAGCTTGAATTGTATAAGAAAGCAGGAAACGCGAATGGAGAGAAGCGAATGGAACATCAACCGAAAAACCAGATTTCCAGAAAAGGGCTAACGGTTTGGCGATTGTACGGTACAATCCAAACCGCAATAATTGCTGTTTTTATTATCGGAGTGGGTGTGTTCACTTACTTTTTTGATTGGCCCCAGTGGCTGTACGCCCTTTATGCTGGAATCATTATTGCATTCGGAGTTTTGCTGATTTATTTATTTCCGAAAATTCGCTGGGAGCGCTGGCGCTATGAAGTGCGGGAGCAGGAAATTGAATTGCAGCATGGCTTATTCATCGTAAGGCGAACTTTGGTTCCAATGGTAAGAGTGCAGCATGTTGATACAGAGCAAGGACCGATTTTGAGAAAATACGATTTAGCCGAAATCTCAATCTCCACAGCTGCTACAACGCATATAATTCCCGCACTTGTCACGGCGGAGGCAGATGAGTTGAGAGCGAGAATTTCTGTGCTGGCAAGGGTGGCGGAAGACGATGTCTGAAACTTACTACAAACTGCATCCTGTTTCTGCGCTTATTAACTTCATCAAAGGGCTAAAAGAGCTGATTGTTCCTTTTCTTGTTGTTTTTGGGGTTAATCTTTTCCGGGACGGTGGAATCAGCTCAATGTTCAACCAAGGCTGGCAAGGATTGCTTCCGGTGCTGATTGGGTCGGTGGTGCTGGTATTTGTGCTGGTTGCTGGAATCATCAAATGGAAACGTTTTGTGTATTGGTTTGAAGACGGGGAGCTGCGCATTGAATACGGATTATTCATCAAGAAAAAGCGCTATATCCCATTTGACCGGATCCAGAGCCTGAATTATACCGAAGGGATATTCCACCGGCCGCTTGGCTTAGTGAAAGTAAAAGTGGAAACTGCCGGTTCCGGGAAAGCCGGACAGGCAGAAGCGGAATTGACGGCTATTTCCCGGGAAGATGCGGACCGGATCGAGCGGAAAATGGAAGAAGCGAAACGCGGTATTTGGAGAGAAGCCGAGGAAAACCCAGATATAGCGGTTGTGGAAGAACCGCAATTAGAAGAGAAGAAAGAAACCAAGACACTTTACCGGATGACGATGAAAGAACTGCTGGTTCTGGCCACTACGTCGGGCGGAATTGGAGTAGTACTGTCAGCGACAGCTGTCTTCTTTTCCCAGTTTTCCGAGTTGATTCCTTATGATGCGATTTATGAAGAAGTCATGCTGTTCCTGCGATTCGGCTATTTAATAGTGGCATTAGTGATTTTTATTGGGCTTTTGATTGCCTGGGTTATCTCGGTCATATTAACAATTTTCGCGAACTATCATTTCACGATTCAAACGGATGAAGAACATATTTACCTGACTAGGGGATTGCTTGAGAAAAAGAAAGTTTCCGTACCTTTTAAACGGGTGCAGGGAATAAAAATCTCACAAAATCCTTTGCGGGAATTATTCGGTTATGCGACTGTGACGGTAGAAAGCGCAGGAGGTTCCATTGGGGACAAAGATGAAAAAATCCGGTTGTTCCCGCTCGCTAAAAAATCGGCTATACTGCCGGTCCTGCAAGAATTGTTTCCAGAAATGGAATGGGAAGCGGAATTGACAAAAGCTCCAAAACGCAGCGTCCATTTTTATTATCGGCTCGATCTTATTTGGCTCGTGCCTCTCATTGCCGCTATAGGATACTTTTTCTACCCTTATGGTCTTTTCGCCCTGCTAATTGTGCCGGTCATCATATTGCTGGGAGTTTGGCAGCACCGGACAGCCGGCTATGCCTTGTCTGGGAAACAATTGACCATGCAATTCCGGGGAATCAGCAAGCACACTTCTTATATGATGAAAAGACGGATACAGGCAGTCGATATCACGCAAAGTTTTTTTCAGCGGCGCAGAAGCCTTGCCTCTATTCAATCAACCATCAAATCGGGGATGATGGGTGCAGTTGCTCGAATCGACCATATGGAAAAAGAAGATGCCAGCCGAATTTTGGCTTGGTATGAACCATCTGACCAAAAAGCCGCCGATCATGAAAAAAGGCAGCCGGAATTGTTTTCCGGCTGACCCTTTCTTTGTGTCTGGAATCCAGCGCTGTTGTTATTTCCTTTTCTTCCAGCTGACAATCCGTTTCGGATGGAAATAGCTGAGCCCAATCAGGAAACCAGTAATCATTCCAGCAATATGCGCGGTTGCATTGACGTTTGGCGTCAGGAAAGTCATGATTATACTGATAACGATAATCGGGAGTATGATTTGTCTAAGCTGAGGGAGTGCCCGGCGTCCATAATACAATAAAGCCGCGAAAGCTCCGAAGATGCCGAAGATTGCTCCGCTCGCGCCGACATGCAAGTAATCCAGCGGCTGCAGAAAATATGTGACAAGTGTACCAAAAAATCCTGACAATACATAAATGGTGATGAACCGGACTTTCCCGGTAAGCCTTTCAAGTTCCGGCCCGAATAAAAATAAAGAAAACATATTAAAGAGCAAGTGCATAATTCCGCCATGCAAAAACATCGGCGTGAAAAACCTCCACCATTCTCCTGCGTTAATCAAAAAATTAGAGCCGACACCAAAACTGAAAATCTGTCCTCCGAGTACCGGAATCCAGGTGAGGATATGCACCAGTAGATTGAGTGCGATCAAAGTCGACACGACAGGATACAACCGTAAATATTGGGAGAAGCTTTCTGTACGAATAAACATTTTGTCACCTCTATTTCATACATGTTATTATACCTGTTTAGTGTTTGCGATTGAAAGGAGAAACAATTATGATTATTGGAATCGGTTTGGATATAGTTGAACTTCATCGCATCCAGAAGCTTGACAGCCGGTCCTCCAAATTCCGCGAGCGTATTTTAACCGAACGGGAACTTGCTGAATATGCAGTGCTGTCGGAGAAACGGCGAGTGGAATTTCTGGCTGGCCGTTTTGCGGCAAAAGAGGCTTTTTCCAAAGCCAATGGCACGGGCATCGGTGAGTTTTGTTCGTTTGAAGACATTGAAATACGAAAAGATGAAAAAGGCAAGCCGAGTATTTATTTTCGGCAGCAGGAAATTGGACTCGTTTCTATTACACATACAAAAGAATACGCGGCAGCACAAGTTCTTTTGCAATCTTAAAAGTAAGTGGGGATATTAAATGACAGAACATTATCGGCCAACAAAAGCAGTTATTGATTTAAGTGCTATCGAAAAAAACCTGGTTTCTTTTCGCGAACGCAGCAACGGCGCTGAAGTAATAGCAGTAATAAAAGCGGATGCCTATGGACACGGGGCAAAAGAAATAGCACAGCGAGCGGTAGAGACAGGTGTCAATTTTTTGGCGGTCGCCACTCCTGATGAAGCACTATACCTCCGGGACCACGGCTTTAAAACAAAAATTTTGGTAATGGGCGCTACTCCAGCAGCCTTTCTTCCAGTCGCACAAAAAGAAGAAATTGAGGTTGCAGCCATTTCACTGGAATGGCTGGCAATGGCAGCCGCTTCTATAGAGCCGGGTCTTCCGCCGTTAAAAATCCATTTGAAAGTCGACACAGGGATGAGACGGGTAGGAGTAGCTACAGAAGAAGCGAAAGAAGCCATTGATTTCATTAAGCGGCAGCCGTTTGAATTTGCCGGCATCTTTACGCATTTTGCTACGGCTGATGAGGAAGTGGGCGCATTATTCCAGCAGCAAGTACGTGAAATGAAAGCCGTTGTTGAACAAGTGGACGACCCTCATGTAATGGTCCATGTTTCGAATAGCGCAGCGGCGATTATGCATCCGGACTTGGCGTATGATGCTGTGCGGGTGGGCATTTCCCTATACGGCATTGCCCCTTCTCCATATGTCGAACAAGAAATGCCTTTTCAGCTGTTTCCGGCGCTAAGCTTGGAAACGGAAATTGTTCACGTGAAAAAAGTGAAGGCAGGAGAAACTTTAAGCTACGGTGCAACTTACCGCTGTGAAAAAGACGAATGGATTGCGACGCTTCCCATCGGCTATGCTGATGGCATGTTGCGCGGGTTGCAAGGCCAGGATGTGTTGATCCGCGGGGAACGGATGCCGGTTGTCGGACGCATATGCATGGATCAGTGCATGGTCCGCCTGAAGGAACAGCTGCCAGTCGGAGAAAAAGTGCAGCTGATCGGACGGCAGGGAAATGAGCAGATCCGCATTGATGAGTGGGCAGAGAAACTGGGCACTATCCCATATGAAGTGCCTTGCATTTTAACCAAAAGAATCCCGCGTTTGTACTATTAAACGCTCTGATTCCCAAAAGGCCCTTTTCACCGCATCGCTTCAATGTTAAGATGAAGGGGTGAGAAAAGAGAAGTAGGGTATTATCGGAGGTGTCGGCTGTGTACGAGAAGTCAAAGACAAAAAAAGTGGTAGTAAAACTGCCTAAACAACTGTTATCAGAGTTGACTACTCATTCAGATGAACAAATTCAAGAGCGCGGTGACTATGTTTATGTTTCCACGCAACGGGTAATAAAAAGTGTATACGATTCACATCATATTCGAGAAGCAATGATCAAGGGCTACGTGGAGATGTCACAAATCAATTTATCAATCGCTTGTGAATGTTCTCATGCCGAGTACGAAGCGGAGCACACGACCGTGCGACTTGTAAGCGGAGGGTGACAATTTGATTGTAAAACGTGGTGACGTTTTTTTTGCAGAACTTTCACCGGTTGTCGGGTCTGAGCAAGGAGGGACCCGTCCTGTATTGGTGATTCAAAATGATATAGGGAATCGGTTCAGTCCAACTGTTATCATAGCAGCGATTACTGCACAGATCCAAAAAGCGAAATTACCGACTCACGTTGAAATCAATGCTAAAAAATATGGTTTTGAACGTGATTCGGTCATCTTGCTTGAACAATTGCGGACTATTGATAAATCGCGTTTGACTGACAAAATTACCCAGCTTGATGACGAGTTGATGGAAAAAGTAGATGAAGCTCTGGAAATCAGTGTTGGCCTCGTAAAGTTTTAAGCATACATACTCCTAAAACACTTGAAGTGCTTTACTTCAAGTGTTTTTTTAATGCTGAAAAGAGAAACTAAGGCGTCAGCCGATAAAATAGATGTGAAAAAAATGGTTTTCCGATACAATAAAAGATAGAGTATATAAAAACCAATACGTAATGTGAGTTTTATGGTGGTACAGGGAGGGTTCTAAAAAACAATGAATAAAAAAATGGCCGGCTATATTCAGGAAAATTCCACGGAAATTATATCGAGATGGCAAGAACTGATGAAGAACGAAAAAGACGAACGTTCTTTTCAAGTAATGCCCACAGATTTGATGAACCAAACAAGCAAGGAATTTGCAGATTTAATGTTATCGAATTTATTGGAGAGCCATCAGGCATACGAAAACCGCTTAAACGATTTTGCGGAAAAAGTGGTGCGCCTCGGCTGGTCCGTTACCTTTGTAACGAAAGCGATCAATCATTTTTCGGAAGTTGTATTCGAAGGAATGGAAGAAAAGGGAATAATCACGAAAGAGAACTTCCGGGATTTCTATAGAGAGTTCAATAACTGGATTATACCGATTCGGGACAGCACCATTGATACATATTCAAAAACATGGGAACGTACTGTTAGCCTGCAGAAAATTGCGCTGCAGGAACTTTCTGCGTCGCTTATTCCTGTATTTGATAAAGTATCCGTTATGCCGCTTGTCGGAACGATTGATACGGAGCGGGCAAAACTAATAATGGAAAACTTGCTTGAAGGTGTTGTAAAACATCGCGCCGAAGTCGTGCTGCTGGATATTACCGGCGTTCCGGTTGTCGATACAATGGTTGCGCATCATATTATTCAGGCGGCAGATGCGGTGCGTTTAGTAGGAGCGAAATGTATGCTGGTTGGAATTCGGCCGGAAATTGCACAGACAATCGTGACACTCGGCATCAACTTAAATGAGTTTACAACTACTAGTACATTGCAGCGTGGAGTAGAACAAGCATTGGCTTGGACAAATCGCCAAATCGTGGAGGTTGAAGAATAATGAATTTTCGAATTCCAATTTTAAAACTGAGGGATACATTAATCGTCTCTATTCAATGGGAACTTGATGATCAGACTGCAATTCAATTTCAAGAGGATCTGTTGACCAAATTGCACGAAACAAGTGCGCGTGGAGTGGTTATTGATTTAACGTCAATCGATTTCATCGATTCATTTATCGCAAAAGTCCTGGGAGACGTCATTAGTATGTCAAGTCTAATGGGAGCGCGGGTGGTTATTACGGGTATCCAACCAGCAGTGGCTATCACTTTAATCGAATTAGGAATTCGGCTTGAAGATGTTATGACAGCACTGGATTTAGAAAATGGTCTGGATAAACTTCAACTGGAATTGGAGGCTTAAAAATGAGCAACCAGTCTTCGGTGGAAATATTGACGGAATGGGATATTGTTGCCGCAAGGCAGCTCGGGCGCAATGTTGCGAAAGAGCTGGGTTTTGGCACAGTAGATCAGGCTCGTATAACTACTGCTATCAGCGAGCTTGCTCGTAATATATACCTCTATGCAGGACAAGGAAGAATTGAAATCCAGCAGCTTATGGAAAACGGAGTGAAAGGGATATTGATTATTGCGGCAGACCAGGGGCCAGGAATTCCAGACGTACGAAAAGTTATGGAAGATGGTTTCTCGACTTCAGGCGGATTAGGAGCAGGCCTACCAGGAGTCAAACGCTTAATGGACGAATTTAAAATTGAAACGATCCCGGGTGAAGGGACGGATATAAGAGCTACAAAATGGCTTCGATAGGGGGAGCGAATATGGTCCACAAAATCGAAAATCAATACAAAGAAATACTTAATCAGTACATGCAGCGACAATCGGAACAAAATCTGTATGTTGGCCAAAATTTCAGCCGCCAGCTTATTTCTGAAAATATTTCTCCAGAAGAAGTAATCAGCGTCCATAAAGCGGCGATGCAGGAAATTTATAAGGACCTGCCGGATGTTGTCTGGCATTCCTTTGATTTTCTGATTGAAATGATGATCAATTATGGCTTAGCGCTTCAAGAACGGCAAAGTCTTTTGCAGCGCCAGGAAGAAATACGGGTGGAAATGGATCTGGCTGCGAATGTCCAGGAAACATTGCTGAAAACAAAGTTGCCTGCCTTGAAAGGGCTGGATATCGGGCTGCTTTCTATTCCTGCGCGTAAAATGAATGGAGACTACATATACTTTATCAGTGATGAAGATGGCCATGCCGGAATAGCGGTTGCCGATGTAATCGGCAAAGGGCTTCCAGCGGCGCTTTGTATGTCCATGGTGAAATTCGGAATGGACAGCTTGAACAATTCTCCCGCCAGTCCAAGGGAAGTGCTAGGGGTTATTAATCGTGTCGTTGAGAAAAGCATCGACGATTCCATGTTTGTTTCTATGTTTTATGGCCGATATGATGCCCATAGTGCCTCATTGACTTATGGATCTGCGGGTCATGAACCGGCACTTTTGTACCGTGCAAAAACAAAGGAATTTGTTGAGTTGTATGCAAAAGGGCTTCTCCTTGGTGTTTCTCCGGCAGCCACTTATGAAGAGCATACGGTTCAGCTTAAAGACAATGACATGGTCATTATGATGACCGATGGAGTAACCGAAGGCCGCACTGATGAAGGATTTATCGAGCGTGATGTGATTTTCGAAATGATCGAAAAGAAAAAAGACGAACCCGCTCAAGCGATTGTCCAATACGTTTATGACGAGCTGGAACGCATGCAAAATGCAGAGTTGCGGGATGATTTTACACTAGTGATTTATAAAAAAGTCTAATCCTAGGTTTAAGAACCGCTTTATGGTGGTATTTAAACTTACGATGGCTTTTTTAAGTTAAACCGAATTAAAGAAAAACGGGGTGTCAAATAGATGAATATTCAAGTGGAACTAGAAGAAACGGACAATAAGTTAAAAGGCTTTATACGCGGGGAAATAGACGCGCATACAGCACCGGTTCTTCGGGAAAAATTAGAAGCATTTCAGAATCAAGAAGGTATCAACGCAGAATTGGATCTTTCTGACGTTAACTATATGGATAGTACAGGATTGGGAGTTTTTGTGGCATTCTATAAATCAGTAAATGCCAAAGGCGGCCATGTAAAGCTGACAGGGCTCTCGTCTCGTTTAAAACGATTATTCGACATAACTGGTTTGGGCGAAATTATGGACATCGAATCAGTTGGAAAAGGTGGTAATTGATATGCGTCCTTTCGATTATGTTGAAATGAGGGTACCTGCTAAATCACAATACGTAGGAGTTGCGCGCTTGACGATCTCTGGTTTGGCGAGCCGTATAGGTTTTACATTTGATGATATCGAAGATTTGAAAATCGCTTCAAGTGAAGCAGTAACAAATGCGGTCCAGCATGCTTATTCAGAAGGTGAAGAAGGCGAAGTTGTCATTGGATGTGCCCTATATGGAGACAAAATTGAGATAATGGTTGCCGATCACGGGCAAAGCTTTGATTTTGAGGAAACAAAAGCGAAGGTAGGTCCTTATCATGACCAGGAAGAAGGCGCTTTTCTTCGTGAAGGAGGTCTTGGCCTGTACTTAATCGAAACCTTAATGGATGAAGTAAAAGTCCATCATCAGGAAGGCGTTACAGTCTTCATGACAAAGTATGTTGGAGGAGAGCAGGTGGAAGAGGATGTCGAAACGATCTCATCCTAATCAGCCAACTAAAGAGCAGGTGCTTGAGTGGATCGAGGCTTATCAGAAAAACGAAGATGAAGAAGCCCAAACAATGCTAGTGATGAATTACAAACGGCTTGTCGAATCTATTGCACGTAAATATTCGAATGGTAAATCTTACCATGAAGATATTGCGCAAGTGGGCATGCTAGGGCTTCTTGGAGCTATTCGGCGTTATGATCCTTCGTTTGGAAGAAGTTTTGAAGCATTTGCGGTACCCACCATTATTGGAGAAATTAAACGTTTTCTTCGGGATAAAACATGGGCAATCCATGTTCCTCGTCGAATCAAAGAATTGGGACCACGAATTAAATCGACCGTTGAAGTATTAACGCGTGAACTGCAACGTTCGCCACAAGTCTGGGAAATCGCTGAGTATCTGGATGTTGATGAAGACGACGTACTAGAAGCAATGGAAATGGGCAAAAGTTATCAAGCTTTATCCATGGACCATTCACTGGAAGCCGATTCTGACGGCAGTACAGTGACTTTATTTGACGTTGTAGGCCAAGAAGACGATGGATACGAAAAAGCGGATCAGCGCATGCTTGTAGCGAATGCGATGAATGTGCTTTCTGAACGGGAAAAGCAGATCATTCAGTATACCTACATAGAGCAGCTGAGCCAAAAAGAAACCGGGGACAAACTCGGAATTTCTCAAATGCACGTCTCCCGCTTGCAGCGCAAAGCAATCAAGAAACTTCAAGAAGCTATTTTGGCAGCTGGCGGAGTGTCGTAGTGGAAAAAATACAGCATAGTTTTGTCGATGCTTTTATTTTCAATGAAGCAAAAAAAGGAAATTATGAATCTGGCGATAGTTACCATACCGTATTGACAGATGATTATTTCATTTGCTCCATAGCCGATGGTCTGGGTAATGGTCCTGTGGCGCGAGAATCTTCACAGGTCATTCCTCAAATTCTGGAAGAATATCACCATGAAACAATTGATGAACTGATGAAGCGGTTCAATGATTTAATGGTCCAAAAACGTGGAGCAGCTGTAGCTATTTTTAAAGTGGATTTTAAGAAAAAAACACTCGAATACAGCTGCGTTGGAAACATCCGGTTCTATTTATACCGGAAAGGGACAGACGAAATGATTTATCCATTGCCTGTAATGGGCTATTTATCTGGACGTCCGCAAAAACTGCGAACCCAGCTTTACACTTATGTGGAAGATGATTTGTTCCTGATCCATTCAGATGGAGTGGAACTGCGAAATCCGAAAGCAATGATGCGCCAAGCTGGAATTCCCGAACGTTTATATTATGATATTTTGCGTTCGATTCAAACCGGAGATGACGCAACGTTTATAGCTGGAAGCCTGCTCAAATGAGTTGGCTTCTTTTTTTTGTCTTCTTTTAGCGATAAAAGCCTTTCATAAATCCGATAAAATTTACTTAAAATTCTGACAAAATAGAGTGTTTTTACTTCTATATATTGAAAGCGCTTTCTCATAAACTTCTATATATCAACGAATCTCGGATATGGCCGATGCAAAATGGCTCATTGTCCGCAGGCGCTTGCAACTGCAAAAAAACTTTAGGGAAATGGAGAGGGCAATGGGCGAGTTGGAGACGGGGAAAAGCTGCAAAGGAGGGCGGGAATGGGACGATTAGAAGGGAAAATTGCCATTATAACAGGAGCTGGAAATGGCCAAGGCCAGTATGAAGCGGAATTATTCGCTAAAGAAGGAGCAAAAGTGGTCGTGACAGATATCGATTACGAAGCAGCCCAGCTCACCGCATCGGCGATCAAACAAGAAAATGGCCAGGCGTTTGCCCTGCAGCACGACATAGCCAGTGAAGAAAATTGGAAGAGTGTCATTTCAAAAACTCTTGAAAAGTATGGTCGAATTGATATTTTGGTGAACAATGCCGGCATTCACGCTGAGACAAAAATGGCCGATATTTCATTGGGTGAGTGGAACAACATGCTCAACGTCAACCTTACCGGAACGTTTTTAGGGATTCAAGAAGTTATTTCCCCTATGAAAGAAAATGGAGGAGGTTCTATTGTCAATATTGCTTCTATTGCAGCATTAAGAGGAGGGAGTTTTGCCCACTACAGTGCAGCTAAAGGAGGGATTCGCTCTTTAGGCAGGACGGCGGCCATTGAATATGCGGAAGACAAAATTAGAGTCAATACCGTATTTCCTGGGTTGATTGCCACGGATTTAGTGAAAGAAGCGCTGGAAAACGAACATACCCGCAAAAACCTGTTTGATCAATTGCCGATGAAACGGATTGGGGAAATTGAAGATGTGGCATATGGAGTGTTGTATTTAGCGTCTGATGAGTCGGGATTTGTCACGGGATCGGAACTCGTTATTGACGGCGGCACGATGGCCGGCGCGAAACTAATCGAATAATCGAGGAGGATTGATGGAGATGGGTTTATTAAAAAAAGGGATTAAGTACGAAACAAAACTGGTGATGCTCTTTTTCGTAGCTTGGGGCTTTTTGTATTTGGATAGACAAGCCATATCGATGTTAATGCCAATGATCATTGAAGATATTGCACTCAATAATACTAAAATTGGTCAAATCAATATGTGGCAAACAATTGGTTTCGCTATTTCTGCACCAATTTTTGCCGTACTTTCAGACCGGTTGGGGCATAAGAAACAAATCTTGTTTTGGGCTACACTTGTCACTTCAATTCTTGCCCTGATTACCATGTTCGCAGGTTCTTTCAACTATTTGCTGATCGTACGGACTTTGCTTGGGGCAAGTGAAGGAATTATCCTTCCAATCTCGATTTCGATGTTGGCGGCAGTTTCACGTCCAACTACTCTTGGCAGAAATATGGGGCTCGTCTATGCGGGAGCAGCGGTGATTGGTGTAGCTATTGGACCGGTTGTCGTCACGCAATTAGGTGAACTGTTTGACTGGCGCTATGCCTTCTTATTCGTCAGCGTGCCTAGTTTTATCGCTGCCTTATTAATGCTGAAAGTCGTCAAAGAAGTTGAGATTTCTCCAACTGCTGTTGCAGGAACAAGCGCAGTTACAGTCAGCACCATTTTAAGCGGCTTGAAAAACAGAAATATCCTGATCTGTACACTCATCAGTGTATTCTGCATGGGTGCCATGTGGACATTCAACTCGTTCCTGCCGCTTTACTTGACTCAAATCAGCATGTTATCCATTACGCAAATGGGAATTGTCTTCTCATTATTCGGTTTGCTGACAATCATGTGGCAAATTTTCATTCCTTATTCTTCCGACAAAATCGGCAGAAAACCGGCAATGACAGGATACTTGGCAATGGCGATGGTCACGCCGCTTGTGCTTTTCCTTTTCCCGAATTCAGCTGCAAGCTTAGTGATTTTGGTGCTGTTCGGTGGAATTATCCTGGCAATGAATACCATCTACCAAAGCATCATTCCGGTAGAAAGCGTTTCTCCTCTGGTCATGGCTTCTGCTAATGCGCTCATTATGGGAGTAGGGGAATTGATCGGTGCTTTCTCGATTGGATTCTCAGGAGTCTTAGCAGATGCGTATAGCCTGACAGCAGTTATGCTCGTCGTTCCGATTTCTTACTTTATCGCTTTCCTGATTTCTTTCGGTTTGATCGAAACCTTAAGAACGAAATCAGTTGCTAAAGAACAAGCTTTGGCAAAAGCAACTCCAGAAGCGTAAGTTTCTCAAATTGAAAAGAGGTTGCTGATTCCCCAATGGCAACCTCTTTTTTTACAGTACAGAAAGAGGTGGGTGCATTGAAGCGTTTAAAAGATAAAATAGCAATTGTTACAGGGAGCACATCCGGAATCGGTGAAGCGACAGCCAGGCTGTTCGCGGAAGAAGGCGCAAAAGTGGTGATTGCCGGACGAAGGAAAGAAAAAGGAGAACAAGTAGCAGCCGAAATCCGGAAAGACGGAGGGGAAGCCATCTTTATCCAAGCGGACATGACGCAAGAGGAAGACATCCAAAAGCTTGTTAATTCTTCTATTGAAGCTTTCGGGAAAATAGATATCCTTGTGAATAATGCAGGCCGGATCATCGAAAAGCCTTTTATTGAACTGACGCAGGAAGACTGGGATCAGTTTGTCGCACTGGACGCGTTTTCTTATTTCAGAATGATGCAGCTTGTGCTGCCCCATATGGAGAAGCAAGCGTCCGGAAATATCGTCAATGTGACTTCGCTTGCAGCAATCAGCGTCATGCCGACTCACGCTTTATACAGCTTTGTAAAAGCAGGGATTACGCATATGTCAAAAGTGGTGGCAGCAGAATACGCGGATAAAGGAATTCGCGTGAACTGCCTGCTGCCTGGAGTGGTCTATACAGAAATGATTGCAGATAACCCGAATACGCCGCATATGGAAAAAATCATTCCGATGGGCCGGATGTCGACTTCAGAAGAACAAGCGAAATCGATTTTATTTTTAGCATCTGAAGATTCTTCCTATATGACGGGCACTTCAATGGTGGCAGATGGAGGCATCCGCGGAATTTAACTAACTAAGGGGGACAAAGGGATGTTTTTAAAAAATCAAGTAGCGTTAATCACAGGCGGAGCAAAAGGCATGGGAGAAGCGACGTCCAAACTATTTGCGGAAGAAGGCGCAAAAATTGTCATTGCAGATTTGGATTTTGATTCAGCAAAAAAAGTAGCGGCAACCATCAATCATTCCGGCGGTACAGCCCGCGCTTACAATAAAGTCGACGTGACCGACAAAAACACGATCAAGCAAACGATTGAAGCGGCGATTGAGGAATTCGGCAAGATCGATATTCTCGTCAATTGTGCAGGCGGTACGATTGGCGGCGGCAACGGCAATACGGAAAACTTGGATATGGATGACTGGGAAAAAACGATGCAGCTGAATTTGAACGGTACGCTTTATCCGATTCTTGAAGTATTGCCTTATATGAAAAAACAAGCGTTTGGACGGATTGTGAATTTCTCTTCAATGGGTGCCTTCGATGCCTATACAGTCGTTCTTCACTATCACGCTGCCAAAGGAGCGGTGGAAAGTTTAACGCATAACTTGGCATTTGAACTAGCCCCGGCAGGAATAAATGTAAATGTCATTTCGCCTGGCCCTATTATGACGCCATTTTGGGAAGAACTTCTGCCGGCGGGAGAGGCCAGAGACCGGTTTTTCCAAGATTTATCGGCAAAAGAAGTACCGATGAAACGGATGGGAACAGCAGAAGATATCGCCGGTGTCTGCTTGTTTTTAGCCTCAGGTCTCTCGAACTTCGTCACTGGCCAGAAAATTTATGTGGGAGGCGGAATGGGCAATATTCTGTCCCATAACTCGACCTTCTTGATGACCAATGAGAATTCAATTGTGAATAAATAACTGGAAATGCTTAAAGTGAATGAAACGGGAGGGAGCCTGCTCAAATGAGTTGGCTTCTTTTTTCTGTGTTAAAATAAAGAGGAAACGAAGGGAAGTGTTCTTATGGAAATGCAGCAAATTCATGCGTTGATCGCCAAAGAAACGGGTGTAAGGCCGAATCAGGTTGGGCAAGTTATCGCTTTAATCGAGGACGGCAATACGGTTCCGTTTATTGCGCGTTACCGGAAAGAAGCCACCGGGTCGCTCGATGAAGTACAGATAAAAGCCATCGACGACCGCTATACATATATCCAGAATTTAGAGCAGCGGAAAATAGAAGTGGTCCGTTCCATTACGGAACAAGAAAAAATGACTGAAGAACTGGAAAAGGAAATTATGGGCGCTACGGTTTTGCAGCGCGTAGAGGACTTATACCGTCCTTATAAACAAAAACGCCGGACCAAAGCAACAATTGCTAAAGAAAAAGGACTGCAGCCGCTTGCCGATTGGCTAATGGAATTCCACAAAGAAAACCCGCTGACAAAAGCGGAAGCGTTTATCAATGAAGAAGCCGGGATCCAGACAGCGGAAGAAGCGATTCAAGGCGCGCAGGATATCCTCGCTGAATTATTTGCAGATGATCCGGATATCCGGGAAAAGGTTCGCTACATGACCCGTAAAAACGGCACCATCGCCACCGCCGCCAAAAAAAGCCACGAAGACGAAAAACAAGTCTTTGAAATGTATTACGAGTACGAAGAAGCGATCCAGAAAATTGTACCTCACCGGATTTTAGCGATTAACCGCGGAGAGAAAGAAGACGTATTGAAAGTATCGATCAATCCGCCAATCGACCGCATTTTAACTTTGATGAAAAACAAATGGATCAAAGCAACTTCAGAAACGGGCGAGATTGTAGCGGCTGCCATTGAAGACAGCTATAAACGATTGATCCAGCCATCAGTCGAGCGTGAAATCAGAACAGAGCTGAGCGAAAAAGGGGAAACGCAAGCCATTCACATTTTCTCGGAGAACTTGCGCAACCTGTTATTGCAGCCGCCGATGAAAAACAAGATGGTGCTGGGGGTAGACCCGGCATACCGCACCGGCTGCAAACTGGCAGTGATCAATGAAACCGGCAAATTGCTGGAAGTGGCTGTTATTTATCCGCATGCTCCTAAAAACGATCAAGCCGGAGCAAAAAAAGTGATGAAGCAGCTCGCTGCGAAATACCCGATTGAAATCATGGCCATTGGAAACGGGACGGCTTCCAGAGAAACCGAGCAGTTTGTTGCCGACTTCATTTCTGAAAGCGATCAGGACATTTCCTATGTCATCGTCAATGAAGCGGGAGCGAGTGTATATTCCGCATCTGACATTGCCCGTGCTGAATTCCCGGACCTGCAAGTGGAAGAGCGGAGTGCCGCTTCGATTGCGAGACGCCTGCAAGACCCTTTATCGGAATTAGTGAAAATTGATCCGAAAGCTGTAGGGGTAGGGCAATATCAGCATGACGTGTCGCAGAAGAAATTAGCGGACCAGCTGACATTCGTTGTCGAAACGGCAGTAAACCAAGTTGGAGTGAACGTGAACTCGGCATCGGCTTCTTTATTGCAGTATGTGGCAGGGTTAAGCAAGACAGTGGCGGAAAACGTCATCAAAGTTCGTGATGAGAACGGGCGGTTTACTTCCCGGGCACAACTGAAAAAAATTCCGCGGCTTGGTGCGAAAACCTATGAACAAGCCATCGGGTTCCTGCGGATTCCAGAAGGCAAAAATCCGCTGGATGCAACTGGCATCCATCCGGAAAGCTATGCTGTCGCGGAAAAGCTATTGAATTTGGTCGGAGCGGATAAAAAAGACGTCGGCAAACCCGGAGTGGCGGAGAAGCTGGAGGCTCTTTCGCTTTCAGAATTGAGTGGACAATGGGATGTCGGTGAAGTGACGTTGAAAGATATCGTCGATGCGCTGAAAAAGCCGAACCGTGATCCACGTGATGAATTCCCGCAGCCGTTATTGAAGAACGACATTTTGAAAATGGAAGACTTGCTGCCGGGCATGGAAGTGGAAGGAACGGTGCGCAATGTCGTAGATTTTGGGGCATTTGTGGACATTGGCGTGAAGCAAGACGGGCTCGTCCATATCTCGAAATTGAAAAAAGGCTTTGTGAAACATCCACTGGAAGTTGTAGCGGTCGGAGACATTGTTACCGCGTGGGTGGAAAAAGTAGAAAAAGACAAAGGGCGCATTGCGTTAACCATGCTGCCGCCAAAAGAACAAATCGAATAGGGTTAAAAAATGCCCATGCACAGACAGCCGCTTCTTGTTAAAATAGAAGCGGCTGTTTTTAATTGAGAAAAGAAATAGGTGAGTGACGATGACCAATAACGAACTGACAGAACTGATAAAAGAAATCTCCCATTCTGTATTCCATAAACCGTTCCGCCATGAAGGGATTTTCAATGCGCGTTTACGAACGACAGGCGGGAGATACCTGTTGCGGTCGCACAACATTGAAATCAATCCTAAGTCATATGAGAAATTCGGTTTCTCTGAACTTGAGGGAATCATTAAACATGAATTATGCCATTACCATTTACATATAGAAGGAAAAGGCTATAAACACCGGGATGCCGATTTCAGAATGCTGCTAAAAGAAACCGGTTCTCCACGCTTCTGTTCTTCAGTAGAGCCAAGATTAGAAAGAAAGCCGGCTAAACGCTACGTTTACGAATGCGTGGCATGCAATACGAATTACATGCGGAAGATCCGGATGAATGTGGAAAGATATCGCTGTGGACGATGTTCCGGAAAGCTTTCTCTGAAATAATAAAAAGAAATGCAAAAAGGTGTTGACGTTTCCTTAATACCTCTCTATAATAGAAAAAGTCGACAAGTACTTAAACAGTTCTTGAAACACTATTCCGAAGTAGCTCAGTGGTAGAGCACCGCACTGTTAATGCGATGGTCGTAGGTTCGAGTCCTACCTTCGGAGCCATTAAGGCCCCTTGGTCAAGCGGTTAAGACACCGCCCTTTCACGGCGGTAACACGGGTTCGAATCCCGTAGGGGTCACCAATCATTTTAATAGCAATAGAGTAATATTGTTATTTTAAAATACATACTTAAAGAGTTTCTTACATATCTTAAAAGTAAATGATATTGTCGCGAGTAGAGCAAATCGCTGAACGAAGACAGCGATTAACACCGAAGCAGCCGAAGGCGATGCAGGTGTCCATTACAAAACGCGCGTAACAGAAACAAAGTATCACCTATATTATTGTCGCGGGGTAGAGCGACGAGCCGCACGAAGACGGCGAAGTAACATCGAAGCAGGCGCAAGCCGATGCAGATGTCCATCAACCGAGAAGCGTCAAAGAATCAAAGTGTCATCTATATTATTGTCGCGGGGTAGAGCAGTTCGGTAGCTCGTCGGGCTCATAACCCGGAGGTCGCAGGTTCAAATCCTGCCCCCGCAACCAAAATGGTCCCGTGGTGTAGCGGTTAACATGCCTGCCTGTCACGCAGGAGATCGCCGGTTCGATCCCGGTCGGGACCGCCATTTTATTGGGGTATAGCCAAGCGGTAAGGCAACGGGTTTTGATCCCGTCATGCCCTGGTTCGAATCCAGGTACCCCAGCCATTTTTATTCCGATCTAATTGAAGACAACGTAATAATTATTTAAAAGGAAAATCATAAAAAGATATTGACATTAGAGTGTCGAAGTTCTATAATAGAATTTGTCCCTAAAATAATTTATGCGGTCGTGGCGGAATGGCAGACGCGCTAGGTTGAGGGCCTAGTGGGAGAAATCCCGTGGAAGTTCGACTCTTCTCGGCCGCACCATACGCAATGCGCCCGTAGCTCAATTGGATAGAGCGTCTGACTACGGATCAGAAGGTTGTGGATTCGACTTCTGCCGGGCGCGCCATATTTTTTCTTTCTAACTTTTATATGCGGGTGTAGTTTAGTGGTAAAACCTCAGCCTTCCAAGCTGATGATGAGGGTTCGATTCCCTTCACCCGCTCCAAAATTCTTAAAACCTAAAACCTGAACCTTGAAAACTGAACAGCAAAACGTCAACAAAAATTGTTGAAGCGCCTTGGCGCGACAACGAATTTTCTGCGAGGATCGTCGCAAAGCGATCCGAGCAAAACACTAC
>NZ_JBPRLO010000005.1:0-345580 GCF_051417975.1 Planococcus sp. 1R117A
CAATCAGTGAGGTTTTCCACTGATTGTTAGTTGAACCAATCGGGCTTTTACGGTCAGTGGAGCTTCCGCTTGGAAAAGCGGGAGTCATACTGCCCGTTAAAGCGGGATAAAATGAAAAAATGAAACAAAAGATAAAAAAAGCTGTCCTATTGGTGGACAGCTTTTTTGCGGAAAAAAGTTTCTTCAATCAAGCTAGAGTGAATATTTGGTTTATGCTTGTTGTAATAAAGTGCGCGGAGTAAAATCCATTTTCATATTCGGAAATTATTGGTAAAATAAAGCGAGAAGTGGAGGGCGAAAAATGAGAAAGAATTGGGTTGGACTATTAATCCTGGGACTGTTTGTTTTTCTGGCTGGCTGTTCCCAGCAAGCGACACCGGAAGACCGGCTTGAAGCATACATAGGCCATTGGAATAAAGGCGAGTTCACTGAAATGTATGATGGATTTTTGAATGATGGCACGAAGAACGCATATGACAAAACGCAGTTCGTCGAACGCCAGCAAAAGCTGAAAGAAGACCTCGGCATCGAGAACCTTGAAGTGAACTATACGAAACCAGCGGAAGACACGGAATGGCAAGCGGAACAGCCGGCGGATTTCCCGGTTCAAATCAAAATGGACACGATTGCTGGACCGGTGGAATTTGAAAAAACCTTGACGCTGCTCCACGAGACGCACGGAGAAACAGAAGACTGGTTCGTTGAATGGGACCCGTCATTCATTTTCCCGCAGCTGGAAGCGGAAGATGAAATCCGCATCGACTCGATTGAAGCGGTACGCGGAGAAATCCTGGACCGCAACGGTTTGGGCATTGCCATCAACGGCGGTGGTTATAATATCGGCGTTGTGCCGGAAAAGTTCACGGATAAAACAAAGAAAGCGGAACTGGCGAAAATCCTGAACCTGACTGTCGAGGAAATCGACGCGGAACTGGGGCAAAGCTGGGTCAAACCGGAATTGTTTGTGCCGCTCGCGAAAATCGCGCGCAACAATACGGAAGTACTCGATAAAGCCATTGCCATCCCGGGAGTGGCTGCACAGCAAGTGGCTATGCGTGAATATCCATACGCAGAAGCGTTGGGGCATTTAACAGGTTATATCGGCAGCATTACCGCGGAACAATTGGAAGAACGTAAAGGCGAAGGCTATGCCTCGGGGGATCAAATCGGCCGCCAAGGGCTGGAGCGTGCACTGGAAAAACAGTTGCGCGGCAAGAACGGTGTAAGAATCTGGATCGACAAACCGGCTGAAGGGGCAGAACCGATTACGGTGGCAGAGCAGCCGGTAACAGATGGAGAAAACGTCACATTGACAATCGATGCGGAATTGCAGAAAAAAGCATTCGCAGCGATGAAAGGCGAACCGGGAGCAGCAGCTGCGGTCAATCCGGACACCGGAGAAACCTTAGCGCTTGTTTCTTCGCCAAGCTTTGACCCGAACGAATTTATGCTTGGTATCAGCGGAGATCGTTTTAAGGAACTGGAAGCAGATCCAAAAACGCCATTGTTCAACCGTTTTGCGCAAGCTTATGCGCCGGGTTCTACATTGAAACCCGTAACGGCGGCAATCGGCATGGAAGCAGGAACACTGGATCCGGCAGAAGGCTTGGAGATCAACGGCAAGACTTGGCAAAATGTCTCACGCCTACATCCGGAAGCGCCGAACCCGATTGATCTGAACAAAGCGCTGGTGTACTCGGACAATATCTACTTTGCCCAGCAAGCCGTGAAAATGGGCAATGAAACATTTGTCGAAGGATTGAAGAAATACGGCTTCGGGGAAGACATTCCGTTTGCCATGAATTTAGCGGCTTCCCAAATTTCCAATGACGGCACAATCGATTCTGACGGACAGCTGGCAGCGACATCATTCGGACAAGGGCAGATGTTGACGAACATCCTGCATCTCGCTGCGATGTACGAACCTTTCCTGACCGACGGCAAGATGTACAAGCCGACCTTGCTATTGGATGAAGAAGATTCGCAAGTATGGAAAGAAGGCTTGATTTCCGCGGAAAACGCAGCAACGCTCCGCACCGGCATGCGCAAAGTGGTCGTTGATGGCTATGCCCAGTCGGCGAACGTTCCAGGTCTGGCACTCGCAGGCAAAACCGGAACAGCGGAACTGAAAGCAGCAGGAGAAGAACGCGGCAAAGAAAACGGCTTTTTCGTGACGTATAACCAAGACAAGCCGGATATGCTGCTGGCGATAATGATCGAAAACGTCGAAGACAACGGCGGCAGCGATTACGTGGCCGATATGGCAGCACAGATATTTAAATAAAATAGAAGAAGCAGCGCAACGATCCAGGAACAGTACAGTTTTCTCCGCTGTTTGGCCCCATATTTAGTGAGCAGAACCGAACGAGAGAAGGTTTTCTTGAACAGTCATTCTTTGAGAAAGTCTCTAAAGGTGACAAAACAAAGCTGAGTGCAGCGAAAGGCGGCGACTCCTGTGGGAATAGTGTGAGTCCTGAGACCCCGCAGGGAGCGTCAGCGAGCGAGGAGGCTTAGGGCCACACCCCACGGAAAGCGTCCGCCCTGGAGCGGAATGAATTAAAACAGCAAATGTTTCTCTACAATATTAAAGAAGCAGCGCATTTAGCGCTGCTTCTTTTTTCTTTCTGTTTCATTAAACCCCATCGGCTTTCCCAATCACCGGAAAAGCTTCCAGCACGGCATCGAGCTCGTCAATCAGAATCCGTAAATAACTCTGATCCGATTCAAAGTCGCAAGACAGCTGTGCACCCGTGCCAACAGGATAAAGAGTTTCAAGAATCCAGGAAATCTTGCCGAGTGGATTCATCGAGCCGGTCAGATGGATATAGTTATCAAGATTTTTTAAGATGGCAGTGCCATGCAGCCGTTCATTCATATCTCTCAGCCCGTCGACAAACTCTTTCAGTTCATCGGTTCTAAGATCCGCTTCAAAATGAACGACATATCCCGGGATTTCCAGATGGATGATGGAAGCTATCCAATTGGCGTCCCAGTAATCCCGGCTATCCGGGTAATTACGCCGCAATACGTCGATTTCCAATTTCGTTTCGTTGCCCAATACATGAAACTTCAATTTATCCACCTCGGTCAATTTAACTATGCTTTTACTTAGTCTATCAATAAAGCAGATAAAAAAATAGAGCGAGAGCTTGGGGAAAAGGAAACGAGTTTCAAGCTCGCCAATTGCCAATCCAACTCTTTGACTCCCTGCATAATAAGGAGTAGATTTAACCTATCCAAAACGAACTGTTCGAAATGGAACGGTTTTAGAACGGAAGGAATGAAAATGGCCAATGAATCAGGAGAATGAAAAACTAATGCGTTCCATCCGGTTGATGCGGTCGTTCAGGCGAGTGCAGAAGAATATGATGTGCTTAGACCAGCAAACAGCAGCGCGAAACGGCTTGTCGATGCCGCAATATGCCATTTTGATGACCTTGGCAAAACGTCAGGATATGACACAAAAAAACGTAGGGGAAGTCAGTTTTCTGCCGAAAAGCACTTTGAGCCAGGCAGTTGACGGCTTGGCGCGGGAAGGATTGCTCGAGCGCCAGCAAGTGGAAGACAACCGGCGGGAAATGGGCTTGGCTTTGACCGCTAAAGGCGAAGCGCTGGTCCATGCCATCCACAGCCAACAAGGCGGAAGCCACCAGCGGTTCCAAGAAGCGGTGGAATCGTTGACCGATGAACAATACGAAAAACTGCTGGAACTCCATCAGCACATTTCGGCGCATTTGGAAATACGCGATTTAGAGGAGCAGCGCAGATGATTAGAATCCTAAAAAACTTAAGCGTCTATAAATGGCTTGTAGTTGCTGTGACGGTTCTTATTTTTGGCCAGTCGATGGCGGACCTTTTTTTGCCGACGCTGATGGCGGACATCATTGACAACGGCGTAGTAAAAGGAAATATTCCGTATATTTGGAGCATCGGCGGCTGGATGTTATTGATTTCCGCACTTGGTGCAGCTGCTTCGATTGCGGCAAGCTTTTATTCTTCAAAAGCGGCCATGGGCATGGGACGGGACCTTCGTTTGAAAGTGTTCAGCCATGTAGAAAAATTTTCGCTGCAGGAATTTGATCGAGTCGGCACGGCATCACTGATCACCCGGACAACGAATGACATCACGCAGATTCAGCAAGTGGTCATCATGCTGCTGCGCATGGTCATCAGCGCACCGATCATGCTGGTCGGCGGGCTGATCATGGCGATTTCAAAAGACGCCAAATTGTCGCTGGTCATTGTGGGAGCCATGCCGTTTCTGGTAGGTTCGATTTTATTGATTTTCAAAAAAGGGATGCCGTTGTTCCGGGAAGTCCAAAGACGCCTCGACCGCTTGAATTTGGTGCTGCGGGAAAACCTGACTGGCATCCGTGTCATCCGGGCGTTCAACCGCGAGACGGAAGAAAAAGCGCGGCTCCAAAAAGCCAACCGCGAGCTGACGGATGTATCGATCCGGGTCAATAAAATCATGGCGTTCATGATGCCGGTGATGATGCTTATCATGAACTTGACGGTTGTCGGAGTAATTTGGTTCGGCGGCATCCGCATCAACAATGGCGCGATGCAAATCGGGGATTTGATGGCCTTTATCCAATACGTCATGATGATTATGTTTGCTCTTGTTATGGCGTCGGTGATGTTTGTCATGGTTCCGCGTGCAGCGGTTTCAGCGAACCGCATCAACGAAGTGCTCGATATGAAACCGGCGTTTGAAGACCTGGGCACTGAAGCAGCAGACTTTGAACCCGGCACTCTCGAATTTGAAGATGTGACATTCAGCTATCCAGGTGCTGAAAAACCGGCGCTGTCCAGAGTAAGCTTTAAAGCGAATCCTGGGGAAATTACCGCAATCATCGGCGGCACCGGTTCCGGAAAATCGACGCTGATCAATTTGATTCCACGGTTCTATGATATTTCAAGCGGCGCAATCCGCGTCAACGGCGTCGACATCCGGGATGCCTCACAGGACGAAGTGCGCTCGAAGCTCGGCTTCGTGCCGCAAAAATCCATTCTTTTCACCGGTACGATCGCGGACAATATCCGTTTCGGGAAAGAAGAGGCGACGCAGGCTGAATTGGAGCATGCCGCTTCGATTGCGCAGGCAACCGAGTTTATCAGCGATTTGAAAGAAGGCTACGATACCGAAATCGAACAAGGCGGATCGAATTTATCCGGAGGTCAGAAACAGCGTTTGGCGATTGCCCGCGCGCTCGTCCGGAAACCGGATATCTATATCTTCGACGACAGCTTTTCGGCACTTGATTTCAAGACGGACGCTAAGCTCCGCCGGGCATTGAAAGGTGAAACCGAAAACGCTACGGTGCTATTGGTGGCACAGCGCGTCAGTACCGTGGTCGATGCAGACCGTATCATTGTGCTGGAACATGGCCGCATAGCCGGCATGGGAACACATGAGGAATTGATGAACAGCAACGAAGTCTACCGGGAAATCGCCTATTCCCAGCTGTCAGAGGAGGAGATCGCATGAGTACGGAAAAACGGCCTCAAAGCGGCAGACCCGTCAGACAGGGACCTGGGCACGGTCCCCCTGGCGGCATGATGCTGCCAGGCGAAAAACCGAAAAATTTCAAAGCGAACTTCAAACGTCTGCTCCGCTATTTGAAGCCGCGCCGCAACCGGTTGATTGCGGTGTTCTTCGCAGCGATCCTAAGCACGGTGTTCTCAATTGTCGGGCCGAAACTTACAGGCGATGCTATTACGGAATTGTTTGAAGGGGCTTACGGCAAACTGCAGGGAGTACCGGGAGCGGCGATTGATTTCGGCGCCATTGGAGAAATTTTGTTATTGCTGACGGCCTTATATATTTTCAGCAGCCTTTTCAGTTATTTAATGCAATACATCATGTCGACCGTGGCGCAGGATACGGTTTATGACCTGCGGCAAGACGTCAATAAAAAACTGGAAAAGCTGCCATTGAATTATTTCGACAGCCGGCCAAACGGCGAGACCTTGAGCCGCATGACCAATGACATCGATACGATCGGCAGCACGCTGCAGCAAAGTTTGACGCAGTTTATCACGTCGATCGTCATGCTGGTCGGAATCATTGTCATGATGCTGACGATCAGCCCGTGGCTGACATTGATTGCGTTTGTTTCGTTGCCGCTTTCCATCTTTGTCATCCAGCCGATTTTGAAACGGTCGCAAACGCAATTCGCCAACCAGCAGCGCTCACTTGGTGAATTGAACGGCCATATCGAAGAAATGTATACTGGGCATCCAGTCGTGAAAGCGTTCGGCTACGAGAAAAAAGCGGTAACGCAGTTTGAGAAAGTGAACGATGAATTATACGATGCCGGCCGGCGCGCGCAGTTTATCTCAGGGATCATCATGCCGCTGATGACGTTTATCGGCAATTTCAGTTATGTGCTGATCAGTGTGGTCGGCGGGATTCTGGTGACGCAGCGGGCGATTTCCATTGGGGATATCCAAGCGTTCATCATGTATTCGAAACAGTTCACGCAGCCGATCATGCAGACCGCCAATATTGCGAACATCATCCAGTCGACCATTGCAGCGGCGGAACGTGTCTTTGAACTGCTCGATGAACCCGAAGAGAAAAAAGAAACGTCGACCGTCTCTTTGGAACGGGCGAACGGAGCAGTGGCGTTCGAGAACGTCGACTTTGGCTACGGCGACGACCTGTTGATCCACAATATGAACATCACAGTGACGCCTGGCCAGACAGTGGCCATTGTCGGGCCGACAGGAGCAGGCAAGACGACGTTGATCAACTTGCTGATGCGGTTCTATGAACTCAAAGGCGGCAAGATTGAAATCGATGGACTCGACACCCGTGAATTGTCCCGCTGTTCACTGCGGAAAAGCTTTGGCATGGTGCTGCAGGATACTTGGCTCTTCAACGGCACCATCAAAGACAATATTGGTTACGGCAAAACCGGCGCAACAGATGAAGAGATCTTCGCGGCAGCGGATGCAGCGCATGCAGAACATTTCATCCGCACGCTGCCGGAAGGCTACAACACCGTGTTAAATGAAGAAGCGTCGAATATTTCGCAAGGCCAGAAGCAATTGCTGACCATCGCGCGGGCCATTTTGGCAGATCCGCCGATCATGATTCTCGACGAAGCGACATCGAGCGTCGACACCCGCACCGAAGTATTCATCCAGCGGGCGATGAACCGCCTGATGGAAGGGCGCACGAGCTTTGTCATCGCCCACCGTCTGTCGACCATCAAAGATGCCGATTTGATCCTGGTCATGGACAAAGGGAATGTCATAGAACAAGGCACCCATATCCAGCTGCTCGAGAAAAACGGCTTTTATGCCGATTTGTACAATAGCCAGTTTTCCGAGAAAGTGGCGATCTAAACCAAAATACCAAAGAACCCGCCCAACGATTCGTTGGGCAGGTTCTTAACATTTAACGGCCTTGGCTTTTTTTATTCATAAACACCACGCTGCGGTTCTTTTTCCATACTTCTTCTTTAGCGAGCCAAAAGGCGAAGAGTCCCAATAGCAGCGTGCTGACTGCAAGGACGATGGCGTTCGGCATGGCTTTTCCGGCGATGTCAGCCGCTTCTTGAATGCGGATTGCTTCAGGCCATGCCGGCGCATACGCCATCGTCAAGGCAAAGAATGCATTGTAAAAAATGTGCAGGAGAATCGGTGCAAGCAAGTTGCGGGTTTTCAAGTACACTAACGCTAAAATAATCCCGAACAGAAAAGAACCGATAATATCGTCGTGCGCCAGCCCGAACAGCAAACTCGAAATCAGCACGCCGCCCCATCTGGATGTTTTCATTGCCATCCGGCTCAGCAGCACGCCGCGGAAGATGAATTCTTCAGCGACCGGCTCGAGGAAGATCAGGAGGCCAATGGTGATGATCAGGTAAACCGGGTCTTCCGGCAAAGCGATCGGTTCAAGCAAATAAGCGGCCCAGTCCGGTGAAACCGGCAGAAAGACATAGAGCTGGAGCCAAAACAAGCTTAACGTAAAGGCAATTGACAGCACAATCAAGCCAATCACAGAAGCAATCCAGCGCTCGGCACCGTCTGTAAAAACAAACGTAGAAACTGACACGCTTTGCAAGCGGAACTGATACGTAAAGAACCAGAAAGGAACAATGCCGTAAACAGCAACCGACAGCAAAACCGCTTCCAAATCTTCACTCAGAGGAAAAACGGTCGTAGCATAAACCATGGAAAGATAAACAGTGAGCGTAATCCCGACAATATAGCGAAACTTCATTTTCTGAAACATTCGTGCACCCCTTATGTAGAATAAATCCAGTATAGCAGGTAATTAGACTTATGGAACGAAAAATATAATCCCGTCACGCGTTTATGGCGTTTCGGGATTATTGGTTTCATTTTCAATCGCTTCAGCTTCTTTTTTAAGGGCTGCCTGGTACTTCTCGTCTTCTTTTTTCTGGTTCAAGATTTGGGCGAGCCGCAGGATGACGGCAAGGAGCAAAGTGCCGCTGACCAATAAGGCAATCGCGTTCGGCACGGCTTTTGCATAAATGTCCGCACTTTCCGCGACCGTCAGCCATTGCGGCCAGCCGGGGCTGATGTACATCAAGCCGACCACGAGCGAGTTGTGGAAGACGTGCAGCAAAATCGGGATCAGCAGATTGTCCGTCAAAAGATACAAAATAGAGGCCGTCACGCCGAACAAAAATGCCCCGAAGAAATCCATATGCAGCATCCCGAATAACAAACTCGACAGCCAGACGCCTTCCCACATAGAAGTCTTGACGATCAAGCGCTTCAACAGCAATCCGCGGAACATGAATTCTTCCGCAATCGGTCCGATGACCGCTACGATCAGTGAAACCGTGATCAGATAAGCCGTATTGTCAGGAAGCGAAGCCGGCTTAAGCAGGTAATCGACCATCTGGGGAGCGATTGGCGCCAGCATCCGCAATTGCAGCCACAGAATGCCGATCGAGAAAAACATCGACAACATCACCAAACTGATTGCCGGCAAAATCCAGCGCGACGCTCCTTTCAGAAACACCACATGGGTTACCGGCACCTTTTGCTTTCTGAACTGAGAACCGAAATACGAAACGGGCACGACGACATAGAACATCAGCTGCATGCCCACATCCATCAGGAAAATATTCGAAGAAAACTGCACCAGCACAAAAGCGGCAAGAACCATCCCGCAAAACATCCAGTTAAATAATTCACGAGTCCTCATTTCTTCAAACATCGTTGTGCACCGCCTCTCAGGTAATCACACGGAAAGGGCAGCAATAGCAGTTTGTTATCTATATAATACCCGCTGAAGCCAGAAAATAAGACCAGCAGAATTTGGTTTTTGAAAATTTTGCGTGTCCAATAGCTTAAGGAATAAAAGCTTAAGTAATACAAAATTTGTAGATAAAAATTAATTAATAAAAATTTAATAAATATTCTACCAATTCGAAAGCGATTATGCTATCATGGTAAAAAGTTTAAGCAAACTATAATTATTACTGTCACACTGTATTTTTTAAGGAAGTAGGTATAGATATGGATGGAATCTATCAAAAAATCAAGAACTTACGCATTGAACAAGGGTACACCTTAAAAGATTTAAGCGAGAAAACAGAGCTGTCCGTCAGTTTTTTATCGCAGATTGAAAGGGGATCATCGTCTCTTGCCATCACATCGTTAAAAAAAATCGCAGACGCTTTTGCCGTGCCGATTACGTATTTCTTTGATACCGATACCAGCCACAATTATACGGTGCCAGCGAATGAACGCAAACCGTTTCGGTTGGAAGGCGCACCGACAACTTATACGCGTTTGAACGGTGAATTCGGTAGCCGGATGCTGGAACCGCTAATGGTGACATTGGCGCCAAAACAGGAGCAGATTCAGACTTCCAGCCATCCAGGGGAAGAGTTTTACTACGTGCTGAAAGGTGCGGCGCTGTTTAAAGTGGACGGCAAAGAATATTTTGTCAGGGAAGGCGATTCGATTCATTACCCATCAGATGTGCCTCATGCATGGGAAAACCCTTTAAATGAGGAAACCGTAATTTTATGTGTATTGACGCCGGTGATATTTTAATTCAAAAGAAAGAGGGCTGATCGTTGATGAGAGTGGCTACTGATATCGGGGGAACATTTACGGATTTAGTATATGTGGATGAAAACGGCAAAGTGGGTGTGGCCAAGAGCCATACGACCCCGCCTAACTTTGAACAAGGAGTAATTGACGTAATAGTGAAAAGCGGCATTGACCAGCAGGCGATTGAAACGTTTATCCACGGGACAACCGTTATCATCAATGCGCTGACGGAACGAAAAGGCGTAAAGACGGGCTTGATCACAACAAAAGGATTCCGCGATGTGCTGGAAATCGCCCGCGGAAACCGACCGGATTTATTCAACGTTCGCTATAAAAAACCGGTTCCTTTTGTGGAACGCTACTTGCGCCAGGAAGTGGAAGAACGGCTGAACCAAAAAGGCGAAGTTGTCACACCGCTCAACAAAGAGCAAGTCAAAGAACTGATCGCCTACTTCAAAAAAGAAGGCGTTGAAGCACTAGCGGTTTCTTATTTACATGCATATAAAAATCCGGAACATGAGCAGCAAACGGTCGAATTGATCCAGGAATTATGGCCGGAAGTATCGGTTACGGCTTCACACGAAGTGACCAAGGAATGGCGCGAATACGAACGGACGAACACAGCGGTCCTGAATTCCTACGTCAAACCGATTGCTTCCAAATACATCAACCGGCTGAACGCCAAACTGGTTGAAAACGAAGCAGACAGTTTTAATTACATTATGCAGTCAAACGGCGGCACAACGACGTTCGAACAAGCGAAAAAGACGCCAATCAATATGGTTGAATCCGGTCCGGTCGCAGGCATTTACGGTGCGGCATATCTCGGAGAAATCATCGGGGAGAAAAATGTTATTGCATTCGATATCGGCGGCACCACTGCGAAATGTTCACTCATTTCTAACGGTGAAGTAAAAGTGTCAACCGATTATTACATTGAAAAAGATGATCTCAATGCCGGTTACCCGATCAAATCACCGGTCGTCGACATTGTTGAAATCGGCAACGGCGGCGGATCAATCGCTTGGATTGATGAAGGCGGATCATTGAAAGTAGGGCCTCAATCTGCAGGAGCAGTACCGGGTCCGGTTGCATATGGACAAGGCGGCACTGAACCGACCACGACTGACGCCAATTTGCTGACAGGGCGCTTGTCACCGGAAAACTTCGATTACCAAGTCGATTTAAATTCCGTCAAGCAAGCCATCAACGACAAAGTAGGGAAAGTCTACGGCCTGGAACCGGAAGAAGCGGCACTCGGCATCATCCGCATCGCTAATGCCAATATGCTGAACGCATTGAAGCTTATTTCAGTCCGAAAAGGCCATGACCCGCGCGACTTCACGTTAGTGGCTTTCGGCGGCGGCGGTTCGATGCACGCACCGGCACTGGCCCGTGAACTCGGCGTCAAGAAAGTCGTTGTACCGATTGCCTCATCAGTATTCTCAGCTTGGGGCATGCTGATGACAGATTTGCGCCATGACTATATCCAGACGTACATCAACCGCTTGCAAGACGTTAGTCTGGCCGAATTGAACAATGAATGGGACAAACTTGAAACACAGGCACGGCAGCAATATGCCGAAGAACATGTCAGCGAAGAAGACATCGTCTTTAACCGCTTTGTTGATATGCGCTATTCCGGCCAAGAGCATACCGTAAAAGTGCCGCTGCCAAACGGAGAGATTACGGAAGAAACGGTAGCGCAGACCATCACTTTGTTCCATGACATGCATGAACAAAGCTATACGTTCAAATTGGAGGAAGCACAGACGGAAATCGTCAACTTGCATTTGACGGCATTCGGTTCCGTGCAAAAGCCGGAATTGCAGAAACTTGAAGCGGGCAGCACAGATCTTAAAACAGCTCTGAAAGAAACACGCAATGTATTTTATGAAAACGACGGCTGGGTGGCGACAAACGTTTACCACCGCGACTTGCTTGCACCAGGCATGGCCATTCAAGGTCCTGCAATCGTCGAAGAGCCGACGGCAACCACCGTGTTCTATGCCGGCCAGACTTTATCAGTTGATGTTTATGGAAACCTGATTATCGAGACGGAGGTGCAATAAGATGACAATGACACGCCCAGTGAAAGTGGATCCGTTCACAATTGAAATTGTCAAAGATTCCTTGATTGCCATTGGAGATGAGATGTTCCATGCACTTGCCCGGACATCTATGAGCCCCATCATCTATGAAGTGCTCGATTACGCGAGCGGCTTGACGGATGCCAAAGGGCAGCTATTAACGCAAGGAAATGGCGTCACCGGATTTATCGGAATGCTGACGTTTATGGTCAAAGAAACCTTGAACAAATTCGGGGAAGATGGCTTGAAAGAAGGCGACATCATCATTATCAACGACTCGTATGTCGGCGGCGGTTCGCATTTATCCGATGTCGGCCTGGTTATGCCAATCTTCCACGAAGGAAAAATCATTGCCTTTTCCGCCAATAAAGCGCATTGGACAGATGTCGGCGGCAAAGATCCTGGATCGTTCAGCAACGACGCGACAGAAATCTACCAGGAAGGCCTGCAGTTCCCCTGCGTTAAATTATTCGATGAAGGCAAATTGAACCAAGCTGTTCTCGATATCATCAAAGTGAATATCCGCTTCCCGGATTTATCAATCGGCGACTTATGGGCGCAAGTGGCAGCGCTTCGCACAGGTGAAAAACGCGTCAAGGAATTGTGCAAAAAGAACGGCGCGGACGTGGTTCAGGCATCGATCGATCACCACTTAAATCACGGTGAGCAATTAGCGCGCAAGGAATTGGCAAAATTGCCGAAAGGCGAATTCTACGCGGAGGATTTTGTCGATGACGACGGTTTTGGCAACGGGCCCTTCCCGATTAAAGTAAAAGTGACGATCACCGATGACAAATTCATCTGTGATTTCCGCGGCAGCCATCCGCAAGTGCCGGGACCGGTCAACTGTACTTATACCGGACTCGTTTCAGCGGTGCGGACGATTTTCCTTGCGGCGACCAATCCATCTCAAGACGTCAATGACGGCGTGTTCCGCCCGCTTGAAATCATTACGGATCCGAAATCAATCTTAGCGGCTGAACGCCCTGCACCGGTTTCGATTTACTGGGAAAGCATGCAAGGGGGCGCCGACTTGGTATGGCAAGCGCTTGCGCCATCACTTCCAGAGCGTTTGTCTGCTGGACAACTTCTATCGGTTTGTGCCGTGACGCTGTCGGGACAGCATCACGTAACGGATGAGCCGTTCCTGATTGTGGAGCCTTCTGCCGGTGGCTGGGGCGCAGCACAAGGGCAGGACGGGGCACGCGGCCAGTTCTGCATCGGCGATGGTGAAACGTATAACGTGCCAGTCGAAGTGGCAGAAACACGCTACGGTGTCATGATTGACGAATACAGCCTGCGAACAGACGGAAAAGGTGCCGGGGAATTCATCGGCGGTGCCGGAGTAACACGCACTTACCGGGCCATGACCGACAAGCAATTCGTATCGGCTACTTTCGGCCGCAATAAATACTTGCCATGGGGCTTGAACGGCGGCGAAGAAGGGTCACCGAACGAATTCACGATTGAAAAAGCCAATGGTGAAACGGACGGCCCATTTGGAATCTATCCTCGCTACCCACTCAATACGGGGGATGTTGTGAGACTCATGACTGCTACAGGTGGCGGTTACGGCAATCCGCTGCAGCGTCCGGCAGAACAAGTGGCGAAAGACGTGAAAAATGAATACATCACGATCGAACAGGCAAAAGAAGTGTTTGGCGTCATCGTCAACGCAGAAACATTTGAAGTGGATGGTTTAACTGGGAGAGGGGTTTAATAATGGACATTTTGAACATCAAAGACTTGGAGCAAGAAGGCAATGAATCTTATTCCATGCATACGATTTTTGAAGAACAGCAAGCGGATGCGGCAGTGAAAGTCGGGCATGTCATCATTTATCCTGGTGAAACTGTTCCACTCTCCGGTGTCTCAAAACATGCCGAAAACGAATACTCTGTAATCGTCAAAGGCTCACTTGTCACAGAAATCGACGGACAAAAATACCGGGTATCAGCTGGGCAAGCGACGTTCATTCCAAAAGGCGAAGAACATATTGCCGTCAACGACGGCGACGAAGCCTGTGAACTTGTCTTTGTGATGGTTGGCTAATAGCACGAACAAAGAAAAATGAGTGAAGAGGAGTTGGGGGAAATGGCGAAGCAGGATCAATCACATTCCATGATGGAAGATGGCGCTTTAGACGCGGTTCCAGCAGATAAACGACAGCATTGGATTACGCCGACGATGATTTTCGGCGGATTGGAATTTTCAATTCCGGTATTGATGGTAGGAGCGACGCTTGCCGGATCATTCGGCATGTCGCAGATTTTCTGGATCTTGCTCGTTGCACTTTTTGTTTTTCAATGGCTTGGCAACGCAGTATCAGGCTTTATCGGCGCAAAGACAGGCCGTTCTTCCTCGGTGATTACAAGAGCGAGTTTCGGCTCGGTTCAGGCCCGCCTCATTGTGGGATTGACCATTTTCATCGTATCGCTTGGCTGGTGGGCGTTGCAGACAGCTGTAGCCGGAAATGCCATCTCAGCGATGCTTGGCATCGATTACGAAACAAATTACGGCACTTGGGCCATCATCACGGTCGTTATCGGATTGTTATTTGCGATTCCTTCCATCATCGGCTACGGTTCGATGAAGTGGACGGACTATATCGCCGTGCCGGCTGGCCTGTTACTGGTAATCGGAGGAATTGTCCTGGCGTTCCGCAATACCGGATTTGAAGCCATCATGGAATGGCAGCCGGAACCGAGCATGACAATTTTTGCAGCAATCTCTTTGATTATCGGGGTCAACGTTTCCCAGTGGGTTATCGCTTCTGACTATACCCGCTACGCAAAGCCGAAAATGAAAGATACGGTATTGATTCCGCTTGGCATCATCGGCGTCGGATTCCCATTATTTTACGTAGGTGCTGTCATGTCGGTCGGCGTCGGTGACGCAGATATCGTCAATGTCATGATGGGACTTGGTTTTCCGGTCTGGGGCTTCTTGATCCTATGGTTCGCGACATGGACTAGCCAGCTCGTCAACAACTACAGCATGGGTCTGGCGATGGCAAATATGTTCAATGTCGCATCGAACAAAGGGCGTGCTATCCTGACGCTGATCGGAACATTGATCGCCATCGTTATCGCCCTTGCCGGAATCCTGGATTACTTTATGGACTTCCTGTACATGACCGCGTTGATTTATCCGGCAATTGCCGGCGTCATGATGGCCGATTTCTTCTTTATCCGCAAGCAGCAATGGGAAGATAACGAAGGCTGGAACTGGATGGCGACAATCGGCATCGTTGCCGGCGTCCTAGTCGGCTATTACTCGCAATACGTCAATACTTTCGGGCTCCCGGCCGTTCAGTCGCTGCTCGCTTCCATGGTCGTTTACTATGTCGCGATGAAAATCAAAGCAGCCGTCAAGCCGGACCATTTCACAGCGGTCATGGTTGACGGCAAAGTGAAAGACAATGTAGAGACAGAACCTGTTCAATAAACAATGAAGAGAAACGAAACCCCGCTTGCGGCAGAAATATCTGCCGCAAGCGGGGTTTTTATCTTTATTGTTTGACGTCAAAAAGTGCATTAAACGCTTCGCTCATCACCGGATGATTGTAGATTTGGTCCCGCAGGAATGTATACGGCGCATCCAAATCCATCGCCAGTTTCACAAGGTTGATGAGTTCTGGAGATTCCGGCCCGAATAAGCTCGCTCCCAAAATGCGGTCGGTTTTTTGATCGATCACCACTTTGAACAAGCCGCGCAAATCATTGATGACATGCGCCCGCGGATGGGCTTTGATCGGCAGTGTGCCTTCCAGTATATCAAAGCCTTGTTCTTCCGCTTCTTTCGCTGTTAGACCGACCCTTGAAAGTGGCGGGTCGATAAAGACGGAGTAAGGAATGTTATTGCGGCTGTCGAGTGAGCGGTTGCCGCCGCCGAACAAGGCATCCATGACAATGCGCGAATCGTCCAAGGAGATGTACGTAAACTGCATGCCGCCTTTCACGTCACCCATCGCCCAGATATTTTCCGCTGTTGTTTGAAGATGCTCATTCACTTCGATGTCGCCGTTATCGGTCAGTTTTACCGCTGTATTTTCAAGGCCAAGCCCCTCGACATTCGGTTTCCGGCCCGTCGCGAGAAGCACAGCATTTGCCGTTAAGCTTTCTCCGTCCGACAAAGTCACGGTGACGGAATCGCTGTTTTGTTCGATAATTTCTTCTGCGTGGGAACCGAAAACAAAACGGATACCTTGCGCTTCCATCTCTTTCTGGATTTCGGCAACGATATCCCGGTCTTCATGCGGCAGCAGTTCATCTTCCGGAGTGATGACGGTGACTTCTGCACCGAAATTAGTGTACATCGACGCGTATTCAAGCCCGATATAACCGGCACCGACAATCGCCAGTTTTTTAGGCAGCTGTTTCAGTTCAATCAGCGTGGTGCTGGTATAGACTTTATCCGACGTGTTGACGCCTTTGATTGGCGGGATGTTGCTAGTGGCACCCGTGTTAATGAAAATGTGTTCGGCAGTCAACACTTCCTGCAGCCCGTCGCCCGTGATTTCCACTTCTTTATCGGAAAGGAATTTCGCAGCCGCGGTGAAAATCGTAACGTTTTCATTGTCTGCTAGGCTTTTGTGATTTTTGGCCCGCAGCTTTTCCACCACTTCGTTTTTCCGTTCAATCGCATCCGTATAAGGAATTTCATTCAAGCCGTCATGGACGAGGATTTTCGTCGGGATGCAGGCGATATTGATGCACGTGCCGCCGTACATCTCCGGATCTTTCTCAACAAGCGCGACTTTCCAGTCTTTAGCGGCAAGTTCCCCGGCCAATGTCTTGCCAGCTTTCCCGAACCCGATAATGATCGCATCAAAAGTTTGCATAAATCTTCACCTTTCTTTATTTCAATTAAGAACTTATATAAATTGCCTCACTTTCTTATCTTCCCTCAATGGTTTTGCCTAAACAGGGAGAAAATGTCCAAATAAAAACACTTGGACGGAATCCAAGTGTTTTTCTCTACTAATATGTACAAAATGATTAAGCGTTCTTTTTACCAAGCTCCAGCTTTTTCTGTTCCAACGCAATCTTACCGCGCTCCAGCTGGATTTTCGCCAAATTGAGCTTTGCTTTTGTGTTGATGTCGAAGCCGACCAGCACGAGGAAACCAAGGCCCAGTACAGCAATCAACGCAAACATGCCGATTTCCATTTAATCACTCCTTTATCCTTAGAGACGGAAAAGTTTTAAGGACTCCTTTTCCATAATACGGAACAGAAGGTGAAGGGTTTCACGATTTTATTAAAATAAGCCTCGGAAACAGCTCATATTTCAGTGCAGAATCGTATTTTTGCCACTACTGGTCGTATTTTCAGGACTACTGGTCGTATTTCGTCCGTAACTGGTCGTATTTTCAGGTTTACTGGTCGTATTTGCCGCCGCTGCAATAAAATCAATGAAAGATAACCAGCCAAACAAAAAAGCGCTTGGAAATCCAAGCGCTCTTTAAACCGTGATCAATGAAACGCAGCCATCACTTCAGCTACCAGATATGCGGCAAGCTTCGTCGTTTTGCCGTTTTCATCGATTGTCGGATTGACTTCGGAAATATCAAAGCTGTGCACTTTTTTGTTGGCGACAATATGCCACAACAATTGGCGCACGACGACCGGTTCGAGCCCGAATGGGGAAGCGTCGACAATGCTCGGCGCATAAAAGGACGATAGCGATTCCATGCAAAAAGTGACGAGTACATGGTCATAATTCTTACAGAACGCATCAATGACGTTTTGCGTGCTTTGCAAGTCGCGCAGCGCCAAATCTTCGGCAAGGACGAACTGTGCGCCGAGCTGTTCCGCTTTGTTGAAAATCGCCCGCGTGTTGCCGAGCGGCTGGACGCCAAGGACGAGATAGCCGGCATTGCTGTCGGTTTCCAGAATCTGTTTGAATACGGTGCGGGAATCCGGGCGTTCCGCATCCTGCAAATCGAAATACGCATCAATGCTGATGATGCCGATTTTCGCATCCGGGCCGAGAAAGCGCCGCGCGCCCCAATAATGGCCGTACGTTGTTTCATGCCCGCCGCCTAAAATGATGGGCGTTGCGGAGCGGCCCAGCAAATTGCTGATGTGTTCACCCAGTTCTCTCTGGGCTTTTTCCATATCGCCGCCTTTTTGCATCACCGTGCCGGCATCGACAAGCTGTCGGCCGCCTAAGTGATCGGGAAGGTCCGCCAGATGGCTGCGGATTTGATCCGGTGCTTCTGCGGCTCCCGTTTGTCCGCCGCTGCGCTTAGCTCCTTCATCGCATTCAAAGCCGATGATGGAAAAAGAACGTTCGGGAACTTCATCGCTGCATAAGAGTTCAACGCTCTGATGGAAGCGGAAACTGGCCCGGTCTGTCCGGCTGTCAATATGTCCGTGCCAAAAATGCCTTTTCGGTAATTTATACAAACCTAACACCTCGAGTTAATGGAATGAAAAACATAATACTCTCATTGTAATGAATTTCGGAGCAGAATGCACAATAACAGCGAAATATAAAGCAGAAAAACAAGAAACAGGGTTTGACCTTTTTCACGGAATCTTCCTATAATGAGTCATTGTACAATTAACAAGGACCGGGAGGCATCAGACAACATGGCAAAAGTAATTAAAGGAACCGGCTTTTCAAGCGTCAGCCGGCAGGAAATCGAGATACTGGAAGACCATCTTTTCTGCATAAACGAAGACGGCTTTATTGCCCAGCGCATTTCCCCGAAACAAGAGGAATACGAAGAAGTGCTGCAGCAAGCGCGCAAAGAAGAGCAGCTGATTGAACTTGAAGAAGGCCAATACTTGCTTCCGGGCTTTATTGATCTCCACATCCATGCACCGCAATGGGCGCAGAGCGGTACGGCACTCGATTTGCCGCTGTATGAATGGCTCAATGCCCATACCTTCCCATTGGAAGCGAAGTTTTCGGACACAGCTTTTGCGCACAAAACCTATCATCATTTGGTGGATACCTTGCTGGCAAGCGGCACAACAACCGCTCTTTACTTTGCGACGATCCATGAAGAAGCAAGTTATATCCTGGCACAGATCTGCGCGGAGAAAGGGCAGCGCGGACTAATCGGGAAAGTGGTGATGGACGACCCTGAGCAAAATCCGGACTATTACCGCGATGCCAGTGCTGAAGAGGCGTTGGCAGGCACAGAGCGTTTCATCAAACGAGTGAAAGAACTGAACGCCGGTACCAAGCAAGGCGTCTATCCGGTAGTGACGCCGCGTTTTGTGCCGAGCTGCACGGACAGCGTGCTGGAAGGCCTCGGCAAAATTGCTGAAGCGCATGACGTCCACGTCACTTCACATTGCAGCGAAAGCGATTGGGCGCACGACCATGTAAAAGAACGCTTCGGCATAAACGATGCCCAAGTCTTGAAAGGCTTCGGTTTGTTGACCGACAAAGCGGTGATGGCGCATTCCAATTTCCTGAGCGACGAAGATGCCAGGACTTATCAAGAACAAGGAACAGCGATTGCCCATTGCCCGGTGTCCAACGCCTATTTTGCCAATAGCGTTATCCCGATTAAGCATTTCTCGGACATGGGCGTGGAAGTCGGGCTTGGCACCGATTTGTCCGGCGGCTTTGATCCGAGTGTCTATTCAGCGATCCGACAAGCCGTCATGTCTTCCCGCATGCTGGAAGACGGCGTCGATCCGCAAAAAGATGCGTCATCCCGCGGCCGGGCCCATTCCCGCATCACTGTTAAAGAAGCGTTTTATTTTGCTACAGCGGGAGGCGGCGAAAGCGTCAGCCTTCCCATTGGCCGGCTGGCGAAAGGGTACGCCTTTGATGCGCAAATCGTCGACACGGGGATAGAAGATGCCTCGATGCCGATTTTCGACGGAATGGATACACTGGATGACATTTTCGAAAAGCTGCTGTATTTGACGCAGCGCCGGAACATTGTCTCAGTATTCGTGCATGGACAACAAGTAAAATAATCAAACCACAAAAGAACCCTTCCAAGCATTTAACGCTTGGAAGGGTTCTTCTTCAGTTATTATTCTTTCTCCGTCACGAACGTAATCACTGCAAACAACAAGAACGCGAACAGCAATAACGAACCGCCGGCGATGAATAAAATCGTCACCAAGGTATCGTTCCAGTTGAACGGATTCAAGTTGTAAATCCACATGCCGGCACTTAAGCCGAAAGCGCCAAGCATGGCGAGCACACTGTGGATGGCGACCAGTTTTTTATACTTGATGGTATAAACCCGGTAAAAAATGCCCCAGGCAAAAACCGACAGCCAGCCGACGACCAGGATATGGGCGTGGACGGGGCGCAGGGAATAGTCCATTTCGCCGGCCATTTGAGAGCCGAGGAACGTGCCGATCAAGCCGAAAATGGCCGAGAATTGAATCAAACGCAAACTCCAAACTTTTTCCATTGAATAAATCCTCCAATTTCTTATCGTATTGCTTCCGGCACCGGGAAGGTGATGGTGAATTCGCTACCTGTGCCGACTTGGCTATCCACCCGGATGTCTCCGTGGTGCAGCGACACAATCTGCTGGACGATGGCCAGGCCAAGTCCGGTGCCGTCTGTTTTGCGGGCGGCATCGACCCGGTAAAAGCGGTCGAATAGTTGCGGGATGGCAGCTTCCGCGATGCCGATGCCGCTGTCTTTAAACATAACAGCAACTGCTCCATCCGAAGCATTCAATCCGATTTCAATGCTGCCGCCAGGTTTATTATACTTGATGGCGTTCGTCAGCAGGTTGTCCCAGACATTTTCGAGCAGTTCCGGATCGCCGCGGAAAACGGCCGGCGACAGCTTATAGGAAATGTCGATGTCTTCTTCTTCCAGCCGCCAGCGGTATTTTCGGACGACGCTTTTTAAGCTTTCATCGAGCCGGAACTCAGCCGTTTTCATCGGGTACGCGCCTTGGTCGAGCGACGTCAACAGCAGCAATTGGCGCGTCAGACTCGACAGCCGCTTTGCTTCCTGGTCGATGATCGACGTATAGGCCAGGCGGTCGCTGTCCGGCAAATCCGGCGATTTCAACAGGTCGGCGTAGCCTTGGATATTCATCAGCGGCGACTGGAAATCATGCGATACATTGCTGATGAACGATTTCCGTGCCAAGTCGTTATGCTGCAGCTGGATCTGCATCAAGTTGAAGCTTTCCGATAGCTGGCCAATTTCGTCATTGCGCTGGATTTCGAGCGGATAGCTATAGTTTTCACGGGCGATGTATTTCGTCGCTTCTGTCAGCTGGACAATCGGGCGCGTCAGCTGGCGGGCCATCCACACCATGCCGAGAATGCTGACGACGCCGATTGCCCCGACAAAGCCGATCAACACGGAATGGATATCCGTCGCAAGCAGCTTGGTATCCGGCCGGATAAACAGCCCGTAACGCTCACCGTCATACGTGAACGGCACGCCGACCGTATTGTGCAGCTTGTTGGTAAAATGGGCAATCATGAAAATCTGGTTCGAAAAATCATCCAGGCCGGTATAGCGTTCGCCGTTACTTATGGCGCGCTGCGCTTCTTCTGGCAGCGTGGTGTCTTCAAACGCTTCACCGTAAAACTTTTTTCGGCCATCGCTGTCGACTACCGCAATCTGATAGCCGAGATTGGCGACAGCTTCCAAGTAGTGGTCGAAGTTGTTGTCAGAATGGGGAACCATGTTCAGAGTCGCGGTGATTTCCTCGGCGATGCCGATATTCTGTTTGATGGTATCTTCTTTCGTAACACTCAAATAGAAAACGTTGGCCAGCGTAAAGCCGATCAAAATGGAAAGCGCTAAAATGAACAGCGTGGCAACGATAAACTGCCGGTACAAGGTTTTCATTTAGGCGCCTCAAGTTTATAGCCGATGCCGCGCAGCGTATGAATTTCAACATTCGCCCCGTAGCGTTTCAGGCGGTCGCGGATGCGGTTGATATGGGTATTCAGCGTCATTTCGCTGCTTTCGTTGTCTTCGCCCCAGACATGCTCCAGCAGCAAAGAGCGGGGCGTCGCCATATTCGCCCGCGATGCCAACAGCGACAGCAATTCAAACTCCTTTAGCGGCAAGATCAAGGTTTCATTGTTAATCGCCACTTCGAAATTCGGGCGGTTGATCGACAAATTGCCGGCGTGCAGGATTTCCTGGATTGAACGCTCGAACCGCCGCAGCACCACCGCCACCCGGAATAAGAGTTCCTTCGGCTCGAACGGCTTGACCATATAATCTTCCGTTCCCGACAAAAAGCCTTTTTCCTTGTCTTCCAACTGGCCTTTCGCGGTTAGCAGAATCACCGGGACATCGAGGTCCTGCGTCAAGAGGCGAGTCAGTTCAAAGCCGTCCATGCCGGGCATCATGACATCGACAATCGCCAAATCAACGGTTTCTTCTTCAAGCAGCATCAGCGCCTGTTCCGCGTCACTGGCTTTGAACACGGTATAGCCTTCCCGTCCAAGGTGGATGGCCACGAGCTGCTGAATATAGAAATCGTCATCTACGACGAGTATTTTCATGCGAATTCCTCCCCATCGCTTGGAAAGCCCGGCACATCAGAGGCCGGGCTTTCAGCTACCTTTATTATGCCGGGTTTCTTAATCTTTTTCAAAAAACAAAATCAGCGCCGGCAGCAGCATGCCGCGCACCAGGAACGTATCGATCAAAATGCCGATCGACACCATAAAGCCGAAAATGAATAAATCGGCAATCGGCATGGTGGTGAGTGCCGCAAACGTCGCTGCCAGAATGATGCCGGCAGAAGAAATCACGCCACCGGTATGGCTGATGGCAATTTCAAGCGCGTCTTTCACTTTCCGCGAACGCCGCTCTTCCATAAAGCGCGAAATCAGGATGATGTTGTAGTCGATGCCAAGCGCCACCAGGAACACGAACGCATAGACCGGCACCCGCGTACTGATCGCTTCAAAGCTGAACAATACATCAATGAGGAAAATCCCAAGGCCAAGCGCCGAAAGGTAAGAGAATAAAATTGTCGCCATCATGTAAATCGGCATTTTCCAGGAACGCGTCAATGCGAACAGCAGCACGAGAATCAATAAAGTTTCCAGTATGACAATCTTGTAAATGTCCTGATTGTTGACGTCCCGTTCATCAACGAGTTTCGGGGTGATGCCGCCGAAATGCGTTTCGCCGTCAATCGCTGCTTGTTCAAGCAATGCCCCGCTGTCATCCCGCAATTGCTTCACGAAATCCAAAGCTTCGGTGGAATACGGATTGATCGACAACGCCAAGTTGAATTCCAATGCCTGGCCGTCATCGGTGCAGTTGGACAAACGCGCAGAAGCGATTTCATCGTAAGACGCAAGCTGCTCGGAAAGATCAATCGCCGCTTGTTCGGCAATCGGCTCATCGCTGACGACCAATAGAGAAGAAGGGGCGATGTCGCCTTTCTCGAATTTCTCTTCGACGATTTCATAGCCGACTCGGGAAGGCATATCGTCCGGGAAAGATTTTACCGTATCAAATTCAAAGTCGAGGTTCAGCACGTTGAGCGCTGACACCAGCATCAAAATGGCCACAAGCCCGCCGGAAAGAAGTGGCTTGTTAACGACGAATTTTGCCACCGGTCCCCAGATGCCGTGTTTCACATTTTTCGCATCGCCGTATTTCGGCACTTTCGGCCAGAACGCCTTGCGCCCGAATAAGGTGAACAGCGCCGGAATCAGTGTGATCGACGCAATCATGATGACGAACACCGCCATGCCGAACGTCGGGGCGAAGTTCGCGTAGTCGCGGAAATCCGCAAAGAACAGCACGAGCATCGCCGCCAGCACCGTACCGCCGGCAAAGAAAACCGGTTCGCCGGTCGCACGCATGGCGTATTTCATCGCTTCGTATTTGCTTTCATAATGGTTCAGTTCCTCGCGGTAGCGGGAGAACACGAACAGCGAGTAATCGATGACCGCCGCGAACAATAAAATACTCATGATCGAAGTGGTCTGGCTGGTCAGTTCCAAGCCGCCGGCACCCATAAAGGCGAGAGCCTGGTTGACCACTTGATAGACGATGCCGGTCGCAAGCAGCGGGATGATCGCGAGCAGCGGTGAGCGGTAAATGACGATCAGCAGCACTAAGATAATCAAGACGGTCGCAATCAATAAGACAAAGTCCGCTTGTTCGAACAGCTTCACGGTGTCACCGGCAATGCCGGCAGGTCCCGTGATGTAGAACTGCATGCTGTCAAAATCGGCGGCGATGCCGCGTCCGATTTCGGAAGCTTCGTCGTTGATCTCGGCGAAGTCAGCGCTTCCAAGGCCGGCTTCCAAGGTCATTGGCACGATCATCGTGGTTTTGTCTTCGGAGTAAAAGCCTTGAAGGGCAGGCGGCGGCAATTGGCTGATGTCGACGATCGAGTCGACGCCTTCAATATCGGCGGCCGCAATGCCAGCCATGATTTCCTGGACTTCTGCCAGGTTCACTTCGCCTTCGTCGTTATGGAAGACAAGGATGCCGGGCGTCCCTTGGTCGTCCGGGAAATACTCTTTCAGTTTCTGGTCCGCGATGATCGACTGGGCGTCATCGGGCAGCGACTGGAAGTTGGCCACTTTGTAATCGTTCAGTGTCGGCCCGAACGTGAGACCAATCGCCAGGACAATCCAGGCGATGATGGTGATCCACATGCCGCGTTTTGTGGAGACCCAGTCGGTGATCGGGTTCAGTAGTTTGTTCATGTATGCCACTCCTCATTCGAATTTAAGTATCGTAACCACATCATCATAGCGGACGAATATAAATTGAATATCAATTTTTGATGGCGGGGAGTTGAACAGTATTCAGGATTTGGCGTAGCCGAAGAATTCGCTTCAGGTGGACGCTTTCCGCGGGGTGGTCCGCAAGCCTCCTCGGCCTATGGCCTGCGGGGTCTCGCTTGGACCACTGAACCCGCAGGAGTCGCCACCTTCCGCTCTTTCTTCTGATATTACTCTCAAATGAGGTGAATTCAGTATGCCAGTATCATTAAATTTTATTATATATCAGAAAATTCGGAAGTGTTATAATGCAGAGTAAGTAGAATATTTGATGTGGAGAAAAGCATGTTTAAATGAAGGGAGAGGGTTGGATGGAGCTTGAGAAAGTGTTGTTTGTGGTGCTGGACGAGTATGCGGATTGGGAAGCGGCGTCTTTGGCTGCGGCGCTAAATGAGAAGCCGGAGCAGGGCGAGCAGAAGTATGAAGTGAAGACGGTATCGCTCAGCAAGGAGCCGGTGAGTTCGATCGGCGGGTTCCGTACGGTGGCGGATTATACAGTGGATGAAGTGGGCGACGATTTTGCGGGACTGGTGCTGATCGGCGGCAACTCGTGGCGTAAAGAAGAAAGCAAAGCGGTTCAGAAGCTGGTGCAAAAAGCGCTGGATGGCAATAAAGTCTTAGGCGCAATTTGCGATGCCACGGTCTTTCTTGGGATGAACGGCGTCTTGAATCATATCCGGCATACGAGCAATCATTTGCCTGAACTGCAGGACGCGGCGGGTGAGAATTATACGAATGAAGCGCGCTACGTGGAGCAGCAGGCAGTGCGCGATGGCAATATCATCACTGCCAACGGCTCTGCATATCTGGAGTTCGGAAAAGAAGTGATGACGGCACTCGAGTCAGCGCCGCAGCCGGAAATTGATGAGTGGTATGAGTTTTTTAAGAGCGGCTATTATGAGTTTATCAAAAATCGATAAGGAATTGGCTGGATCAAAGTAAGCCGCCCAGTTTTAGAACAAGCAATAGCACCTCAATTCGTCCGGTTTTGAAAAACCAAACATTGCGAATCGGGGTGCTTTTTTATGTATCTCTCTTAACTAAGTAATTTTGCTGCAAACTGGATTCAATTCAAATTTAAAAGATTCATCATTTGTAGGAGGTGGTTGATGAATGAAAAAATCTTTCTTTTCGATAGCAGGCGGTTTAATTACAGGACTGATTTTAGCGTTTATCTTTTTTGATTACCAAACGATCAAGAACGAGCATATCGGGTTAGGCGGAGTTGACCGCATGGTAAAAGACATGGATTTTGAATTTGTTTTTAATGCTTCGTTACTGGTGATCGGAATGTCCACCATCATTTATTTGATTTGGAGCTGGATAGATAAAAAGAAAGAGGAGAAGTTTTTGAAGAACTATACCAATAGCAGAAAGCGAGACAATTAAAATGACAGTTAAAGCATTTTCCCATCGGATGCTTTTTTCTTGGACTTATTTGCAGCTCTCTATTGATTGACGATTCGATTTATTTAAAATAGAATATGAGCATATACTAATATATACATATAGTAGAACGAAAATAGTGAATCAGGAAATGAGGCGGAACCGATGGAACCATACAAAGAAAATGTAGCGCTAAAAAGCAGCAACGATTTGGACGAGGAAACTTTATTTGTCGTATCGCAGACGTTCAAGGCATTGGGCGATCCGACGAGAATCCGGATCCTCAATTTGCTGTTTGAAGGGGAATATGCCGTCAATGATATTGCGGAGACGCTGCAGCTGAAACAGTCCACGGTATCGCATCAGCTCCGGTTCCTGAAAAATCTGCGCTTGGTGAAATTCCGGAGAGAAGGCACGACGTTGTTTTATTCCCATGACGATGATCATGTGATGAGTGTGCTGAAGATGGCCATCGAACATGCCTGCCATAATTGATCCGGCAGGTGATTGAAGACAGTTAGGAGGTTTTTCAAGTGGCGCACGATCATGGGCATGACCACACGCATGGGGCGAATAAAAAAGTGTTGATCATCAGTTTTGCCATCATCACGGCTTATATGGTGATTGAAGCGGTCGGGGGATGGCTGACAAACAGCTTGGCGCTGCTGGCGGATGCCGGGCATATGCTGAGTGACTCCATTTCGATGGGCGTCGCGATATTGGCGTTCACGTTAGGCGAAAGAGTGGCCGACTACAGCAAGACCTACGGCTATAAACGGTTTGAAATACTGGCGGCGGTTTTCAACGGCGTGACGCTTGTAGGGATTTCCGTTTACATCTTTTACGAAGCGTACCACCGGTTTGCCAATCCGCCTGAAGTGGCATCTACCGGTATGCTGATCATCGCGGCTATCGGTTTACTCGTCAATGTCCTGGTTGCGTGGCTGCTGATGCGCGGAGGCGATACGAAAGAAAATTTGAATGTGCGGGCAGCGTTTCTCCATGTACTCGGCGATTTGCTCGGTTCAGTTGGAGCGGTTGCGGCGGCCTTGCTCATCATGTTTTTCAATTGGGGCTGGGCAGATCCGCTGGCAAGCGTCATTGTCGCCGTGCTGATTCTGATCAGCGGCTGGCGAGTCACGAAAGACGCTGTGCACATCTTGATGGAAGGCACGCCAAAAAACATGGATCTGGACGACATCATCGATACGATGGAAAACGTGGAAGGCATTGAAAGTATCCACGATTTGCATGTCTGGTGCATCACGAGCGGCCAAAACGCGCTTTCCTGCCATGCCGTCGTCGATGGCAATCTGTCCGTCGGGGCCAGCCAGGAAATTTTGCGGAACGTCGAGCATAAACTCGGGCATAAAGGGATTGGGCATGTCACGATCCAGATGGAAAATAACGAACACCCGCATGAAAATGGATTGCTGTGCCAGAATAACGGGGAATCAGGGATTCATCGGCATGAACATTAAAAAACGCTTGGACAAATTCTGTCCAAGCGTTTTTGCCGTTCCGTATTTCAATGAAGAACCCGTTGCGCCTCTTGTTCATCTTTCTTTGATATTTATTCACTTACATACGATATTTCCGCTCCAGATGAGCTAAAATTTCCGAAAAAAGGGTATACCAAATTAATTGCTAAGAAGATTTTCCGAAGGGGAGGTTGCCATGTTCATCACAAGCCTGCTTGTCATCATCGGGTTCATGATGGTGCATATTTTTACGGATGCCATTAAGTATTTGGAGAAGCGAATGACCGACCGGCTGATGTCGCTGGTTTCCGGCGGTTCAATTGCATACGTTTTTTTGCATCTGGTTCCTGAACTGACGCATTATAAGGATGTCGCACAAGAAGCGCACTTAAACACCTGGCTGGAAGGGATCGACTATGTTACCTATATGGCAGCATTGCTTGGGATTGCCGTGTTTTATGGCATCAACCAATTAAGCGAAAAGTCCGAGCGGGAAAATAGGCGCAAAGAGAATTTAACAAGGCCATCTACAGCTGTATTCGTCCTTGAAATCAGTGCTTTTGCTCTTTACAGCGGCTTGATCGGTTATCTTATCCAAGAGCTGAGCGGCGACAGCATTGCTGCTTATGCCATATACTTCATCGTTTTTTCGTTTCATTTTATTGCCAAAAACCGAAACCTCTATTTGACGCATGAAGAACTTTATACCCGGATAGGTAGATGGATTTTAGCGGCTTCGGTTCTGGTCGGATGGATCCTATACGAGACGACGCATGCAAGCGAGCTGACTCTGGCCTTTCTGTCGTCGTTCCTGACAGGCGGAATTGTATTGAACATCTTGAACGATGAGCTGCCGGAAGAAAGGAAAAGCAGTTTTCCTGCGTTTCTCTTTGGTATGGTCTTTATTGCCGTTTTGCTGCAAATTATCATTTGATGAAAAAGCTGCACAAGAAAAAACCGCAGTCTGAAGGCTGCGGTTTTACTGAAAGAGATTTAAGTGGATCAACGCAGAGCCTGTTCGGCCAGGTGCTCATCTTCCTTTTTCACATAGAAATCATATTGCGTATTGGTGATTTCTGAAGTAGTCCTGGCGAAAGGCATAGTACCTTCTTGGCCGCCGCCAAAGACACTGTAATTCGACTTCCGTACAACGTCATAGGAAATGCCGTGCTCGCTTAATTGATTGGCCGCCTTGAAATACGGCTCATTGCCGAAAGCTGAGTGAACCAGGCATTTCTTTTCCATAAACAAAAACCGGAATAATCCCATTCCAACCGCACCCCTTTCTGAAACTCCTAGCGCTTCCGCAGTTCCTCCAAAATGTCCTTCAAAAGAGCATTCCGTTCTTTAGCCAAGCTGAATGCTTTTACAATCAAATAAATCACTACTGCAAAAAGCACGAAATAAAACACCATCATGAACATCGGCCACAGCATCAGGTTGCTCACATCAATCACCGTCCTTATCAGTAATACGCAACAAACTTCCAAATGTTTCAAAAAAGAAGAGTGGAAGCAATGAAGATTAAACGGATTGATGCTCTCTGATCTTTTAAGCAAATCCATCGAATGAACAGCTATGTATTTTATTCTGAAAGCTGTGTTAGATTATGGGTAACTATTGGGAAAACAGAAATTCAAACGGCTGAAATTATTATGAAATATGGCTGCAGGAAATTCCTCAATTAATAAGCTAAAACGAAATCCGAAATATGGTTTTAAGGAGGGGAAACATGGAGGATAAACGATGGCCAAAAGCTGCCATAGCGGCGGGGTATCGCCATAGCATCGGGCTGAAAACGGACGGCACGGTAGTTGTGGCAGGCGACAATAAATATGGCCAATGCGATGTGAGTGGATGGCGCGATATGACAGCGGTAGCAGCGGGCAGCGCCCATATAGGGAGTTCCCATACGGTTGGACTGAAATCGGACGGCACAGCTGCGGCTATAGGATGGAATAAGTACGGCCAATGTGAAGTGAATGACTGGCGTGATATAGCGGCGATCGCAGCAGGCTGGCGCCGTACGGTTGGAATTAAAGTGGATGGCACGGCAGTCGCTGTTGGCCGAAACAATGATGGCCAGTGCAATGTAGATGACTGGCATGACATCGTAGCGGTATCGGCGGGGGACTGGCATACCGTTGGGCTGAAGTCGGACGGCACGGTGATAAGTGCGGGAAACAATCGATACGGCCAAGGCGATGTGAGCGGCTGGTGCGATATCGTGGAAGTCGCCGCGGGGTACCTTCATACCGCCGGATTAAAATCGGATGGTACGGTGGCAGCTGTAGGGTTGAATAAAGACAGCCAATGCGAGGTAAGCAACTGGCGGAATATCGTGGCGATAGCAGCGGGGAGCAATCATACAGTCGGTTTGAAAGCGGATGGCACAGCAGTGGCAATAGGCCGGAACAATGAAGGGCAATGCGAGGTGAACGGCTGGCGTGACACCGTGGCGGTATCGGCAGGAAGCGCGCATACGCTCGGCCTTACATCCGACGGCACGGTAGTAGCTGCTGGCCGGAATACGGAACGTCAATGTGAGGTAACCGGTTGGAGCGGCATCGAGGCAGCCGGCAATTAATTATTGAAGGACCAATCATTCTGATTGAACAAGACACCTGAAGCAGCGGAGACAATTTATTATAGAAGAAAAAAGATTGGGCAGATGGATTCTGTCTGATCTTTTTTTATTAAGGATTCGTAATCTTGAAGGAGGAATACTGATCTTAAATATAGAATTTGTGGCTATATCTTTTATTTTGACTGCTAATATTCGATGGGGAAATTTGTTAATAACTTCATCAGTTCAACAATAAGGAAAGAAAGGTGGGACGAATGGAGACAGCCGGAAAGATCTTTTATCTCAGTGCTGTGTTATTGTTGCTGACGGGTTGTGTCGGTAACACGAATGAAGAAGCTGCAACAGGTGCTCCAGGAGAAAGCTCTGTAAATGAATCAGCAGAAAAAGATACAAGCGAAACCGATGGAAACACATCAAAAGGTGAGGGAGAGGAAGCGGATATGAACAAGGAAAACGAAGTCTCTTCAGAAGAAACTATCACAACTGATCAGGATAGCACCACTCCAGATGCAGGCAATCAGCAAGAAGATGCCTTATCCGAGTATTCTAGCGAGCAGATCGAATACGCCCGAGTGTGGCTGCAGCTCGGGCCGAACCAGAACATCGACGGCTTGTATGTGGAAAAAATACCCGCTGATACGCCGCTCAATCCGGACGATGAAACAAGCGGCGTCTATCCGGAAGACGTCATTCAGCTTGCTGGTTCCCGTCTGGTCGATGGCTCTGTCACCTATAGCGGCAACGGAGACGGCACCATCAATGTCTATAACGTGCCGCTGCGCTGGGACGGCGAGTATCCGGCGGGGGAAGAGTTCTACACGGAGATCATTGATAATACGGAGTCGGTAGCTGTTGATGTAGGGGAAGATGAGGAAGTTATTCGGTTGATTAAATTGCTGAAGGATGAATGATAATCAGCCATAGCACTATAAATAGACACCAATCAAAAAATCCCATTCAAGCAGAAATTTTCTGTTTGAATGGGATTTAGTTATTTCATTAAAATCAGGTTAAACCATTGCCTCTATATGTATAGAGTTCGTTATCCAATTACGGATTAGTCGACCATAGTCCAGCCGATTTCAACAGAACACGTGGATGCAGCTTCAGTTGGGCAACCATCATTTCAGCCAAATCTTCCGGCTGCATGACTTTGTCTGGATTGCCGTCCGTCAGGTTTTCCGAAAACGCCAGGTCAGTGGCAACCGTACTTGGTGTTAGAGCACTAACGCGGATATTGTGTTTTCTGACTTCCAGCATCAATGATTCCGTCAGTCCCAGGACACCGAATTTCGAAGCGCTGTAAGCACTTGTCACCGGTGCACCTTTTTGGCCGGCTGTTGATGAAATATTGATGATGTCGCCAGCTTCGCGCTCAATCATCTGCGGCAATACAGCATGCGTCACATAGTAAACGCCCATCAAGTTCGTGTCAATAATGCCTTTCCATTCGTCAGGCGACAGCTCAAGGAACTTGCCGAATTTGCCGATGCCGGCATTGTTGATCAAAATATCAATCGACCCCAGCTCTTCCGTTATATGTTCGACTGCTGCATTGACGGCTTTCATGTCAGCGACGTCAGCCACAGCAAATACTGTTTTCACTCCGTATTGTTCCAGTTCCGCTGCCACGTTCTCCAGATTGGCTGCAGTACGTCCAACAAGTCCTACGTTTATGCCTTCCGCTGCAAAAGCGAGGGCGGTCGCCCGGCCGATGCCTTTCCCCGCTCCTGTAATCAACGCATTTTTTCCTGTTAAGTTTTGCATATGAACAGCTCCTCTATAATCAATCAGTTCCATCCATCAGTGTAGCAAAGCATGGAGAAAAAAGCCTAGTGAAGAACTTCACGAAAAGAGTTCTGGTCCTTCGCTAAGAAAGGACGCTTTACTCGGTTTTCTCATCACTTAAATGGATCAAACCAAACTCGCTCAAATTAGTGCGAATAATCATCGCAATAGCTAGACAATTCTATTTATTGCTTGCATTGACTTACTTATCACCTTTGTTATAATAAATTGTACGAATAAAGTAAGAATGTACGATATTCGTACAAATCTGAATATTATTAAATGTAAGCCCTTTATATTTATATATTGAAAATTAGTTTACAGTAGATTTTTTTGGGATCACGGATTTTTAGGTTGGGAGGCGTAGGTAATGGAACAAAAAGAAAATTCGCATTGTTGTGCTGCAAGTCGTTTGAAATTGAGGGACAATGATGATTGGAAACTGGAAAAGGATGTTAAATTGGACCCAAAGTTAACCGGAAAGAAATTTTCAAGGGAGAATATGGTTTATATACCTGGAGGAAGTTTTCTCATGGGAACAAATGACAAAGAGGGCTTTCCTTTAGACGGAGAGGGTCCCATTCGAAAGGTAACGGTTAGTCCCTTTTATATGGATGAATGTACTGTAACAAATGCTGACTTCAAATCTTTCGTAACTGCAACAGGATATATTACAGAAGCCGAGAAATTTGGAAATTCATTTGTTTTTTATCAGTTTTTGAGTTCAGAAACTGATAAAAAAGTGACGCAGAGAGTACAACAAACACCATGGTGGATGGTTGTAGAGGGTGCTTGTTGGAAAAATCCCGAAGGTCCTGATTCCACGATAGATGGTCGCTTGGATCACCCGGTAATACATATTTCATGGAATGATGCGCAAGCGTACTGTAAATGGTCTGGTAAACGGTTACCCACTGAAGCAGAGTGGGAATTTGCTGCTCGCGGGGGATTAGAACAAAAAAAGTATCCATGGGGTGATGAGTTGACGCCTGGTGGAATTCACCAATGTAATATTTGGCAGGGGAGTTTCCCGAAAGTAAACAATATGGAGGATGGTTATGCTGGCACAGCACCGGCTAAGTCTTTTCCAACAAACGGATATGGCTTATATAACATTTCCGGAAATGTTTGGGAGTGGTGTTCCGACTGGTTTAGCATAAACATTCAAAGCCGGGGCGGTGGTGTAAACCCAAAAGGGCCTAAAACAGGCGACATGCGAATCATGCGCGGCGGATCCTATTTATGTCATCAATCTTATTGTAATCGCTATCGTGTCGCGGCACGAACTTCGAATACGCCAGATAGTTCAACTGGCAATATTGGGTTTCGCTGCGTTGTTGATGTCTAAGAAAACTATTAGCGGGATTAAAAAGAAATTTTACTTATTTGGGGTACCAATATGTTCCTTTCTTCTTGATTTAGTTGAATAGTTTAGTAAAGATGTTCCAAAACTGGCTAGGTGATCAATAGAGGTTAATGGATAGGGCAGTGAAAGAAAAACGAATGAATCCGTAAAAGCAATACAATTATTGTGAGGAAGATGGGGGAAGACATATGGGGAATAAGAGGATTTTTTCTAACTATATTAATAAGTTAAGTGTGTTTGGTACAGTAGCTCTACTAGCTTCGGCATCTGTATTAAGCGGTTGTTCATCGGGGGAAAAGGTTGAAAGCACAAAAAGAGAATCTGCAATAGAGCCTGATACAAACGTCATTTACATTGTGCTGGATGATACAGGTTTTTCAGATCTGGGAAGTTATGGGTCCGAAATAAAAACTCCGGTTATGGATGAGCTAGCCGAAAATGGACTAAGGTATAATAATGCCCATGTAACACCACTTTGTTCACCGACAAGAGCATCATTACTGACAGGAAGGAATTCACATGAAGTTGGTGTTGGGACAGTTACCAATTTCGACATGGGACCGGAATTTCCGAATAAGCGGGGAGCGATTAAACCTGAAGCCGGAACGATTGCTGAAGTGTTAAGGGAAAATGATTACAATACTTATGCAGCCGGAAAATGGCATTTGGCTCCAACCGATCAAACAACCCCTGCGGGTCCTTATGATAATTGGCCACTCCAAAAAGGATTTGACCAATATTATGGCTTTATAGAGGATTCATCAGACCAATATAGACCAGATTTAACGATTGATAACACCCAGATACCTTCTCCTAATGACGAGGAGTATCATTTTTCAGAAGCAATCGTTGAGAATTCGAATAGATACATCACCAATCATACAAGTATTCATCCAGACAAAAACTTTTTCTTGTATCTGACTTTCGGTGCGCAGCATTCTCCGCATCAAGTACCGGAAAAGTATATAGATATGTATGAAGGTGTATATGACAAGGGTTGGGATGAAGTTAGGGAAGAACGTTTCGAGAAACAAAAAGAGTTGGGTATTATTCCGGAAGATACAAAATTATCGCCTAGCAATGAAGACATAAAACATTGGGATGAATTAACCGAAGTAGAGAAAAAGAACTACATCAGATTTCAACAAACGTATGCAGGTTTCTTAACACATACTGATGAACAAATCGGGAAATTAGTAGACAATCTACGTAGCCTCGATCAGCTGGAAGATACTATGATTGTATTAATATCGGACAATGGAGCCAGTGGAGGGGGAGGAGCTAACGGTTCGTCGAGTAGAACTTTAGCCTTTAACGGCGAGGGTGAAACAATTGAAGAAGTAGACAAACATTACGAAAATTTTGGCAATGACCAAACAGGAATGGACTATCCTAGAGGATGGGCGCAAGTGAGTAACACACCTTTTAGAAGCTATAAAAACACTGCTTTCGAGGGAGGAACCCATTCGCCATTAATTATCCATCATCCGAAGTTAATAAAAGATCCAGGTTCCATCAGATCACAATACGTTAACGTAAATGATATTACACCAACTGTATTTGACATAATAGGAATCACACCTCCAGAAGAAATAAATGGAGTGAAACAAATGGAATATTCCGGAGAAAGTTTTAAAGAGACATTTACAAACCCTAAAGCTAAAGGGAGAGAAACACAGTATTTTGAAGTGTCAGGACAAAGGGCTATCTATCATGATGGATGGAAAGCGGTAGCAAATCATACAAAAGGGGAAGCCTTCGAAGAGGATCAATGGTCTTTGTATAATGTTGAGGAGGATTTTTCTGAAACGGTGGATATTGCAAAAGAAAATACCGATAAATTGGAAGAATTACAAAAACTGTGGTTGGAAGAAGCGGAAAAGTATGGAGCACTACCGCTGACTGATCTCTTTATAGAAGGATTTTTATCTATTCCAGATGATACGTTGAGAGCAAAAAATCATTTTACGTATTATAGAGGAATGAGCAGGTTAACAGACTCGGCAGCCGCACCGATCATTAACCGTTCCTATGAAATCAATATTCCAATTGAACGTAATAACAGTGAAGAAGATGGTGTTCTTTTAGCGCACGGCGGCATCGAAGCCGGTTACACAATTTATATTAAAAATAATAAATTGGTGTATGAATATATATTAGGCGATAGAGAATATAAAATTACTTCTAATGTTGATGTACCAGTCGGTGAGTCCGTGGTGGCTTACAAATTCGATAAGACAGGCTCACACGAGGGGAAAGGTACATTGTACATTGATGGTAAAAAAGTCGGGGAAACCAATTTAGAAGAAACACAGTCCTACAAAATGTCATTTGAAGGCCTGGATGTCGGAAAAGATTCTGCCTATCCAGTTAGTCAAGAATATGCGGATCAAGGTGAATTCGAATTTAAAGGGAAACTCCTAAAAGTTGAATATAAACTTGGGAATGATGAAGAGTTTATAACACCTAAAAGTTAATTGGTGAGGTCGGACTCCCTAGTCCTAGGAAATATATGCCCGTAAACATAAAAACAGGAAAAAGCATTTACAGAGCTTTTTCCTGTTTTTATGATATGGCTGTTTGTCGAATTAAGTGCAACAATTTTTCCTGAAACGCCTCGTATGCAGTTGTCCAGCTTAAAATCGCACCCCTGTGTACCGAAAGATGTCATCTATTCACGAAAATTACATAGCCACCAGCCATCCTAACTGAAATCAGTCGGTTTCGAGGATGGCTGGTGTATGTTTATGGGCATTGAGAAATGTTTATAATTGTTCCAGACACAGGGGTGAAATGGCAAATTTGCAAAACCGCTGGCGAAAATTAATTTATTCAGCGGTTTTCAATTTTGCAGGAAATTGAAAACGGAGAACCGCATTTATCTTTTTAAAATTTTGCTTTAAACCATCATTCTAAATCCAATTGCATATGGTAGAATAATCCTAATAATGAATTTTATAAAATAATATTAGCGATGCAGGAAGGACGGCAATCAGGCACTGCTTTTATTCGTATAGTTTCCTGGATCGAGAAAGCAAGGCAAAGGGAAAGCAAAATCCGCATTATCAAATGACAGGGGCTGAATGTATGTTGGGAGAAAGAGAAGAAGATGTGTTCACTAAAAAACCGGCGGAGAAACGCAGGCTTGGTGAACCGACTGGCGCTTTCAAAGGCGCGGCTTGGGGTGCATTGCTAATTGGGGTGTCGTCGTATTTGATCGGGTTGTATAATGCGGCGATGGAGTTGAACGAAAAAGGGTATTATATTGTATTGCTGATTCTCGGACTTTACTCCGCCGTATCGCTTCAAAAAGCCGTCAGAGACCGCGATGAAGGAATACGGGTCACGAATCTGTACTACGGCATCAGCTGGTTTGCGCTGATTTCGGCGATTGCTTTAATGGCGATCGGCCTATTCAACGCCGGCAGTATTGTGCTCAGCGAGAAAGGCTTTTACGGCATCTCATTCGTGCTGAGCTTGTTCGCGGTCGTCACGGTCCAAAAGAACGTCCGCGATACGGAAGAAGCGAAAAATATCGGAGAATCGTGACACGATTCCAAGCAACTATCATAAAGAAAGAAGCGTCCAATATCTGTTGGGCGCTTCTTTTTATGTTTGGAAATAGCAGTCCCCTTAATCGTAAATCTTCATAATGAATTGATTCATAATGCGGATTCTGGGTACATGTTTATTAAGAAGACGAAGCGGTCATTTTGACCAATCTATAAGATCGATTAGAAATGAGGTTTATAATGTGGAAAATATCCTTCCAATAGCAGCAGTAGTACTAATTTTGATAGTTGGCCTTTTCCTTTATTTTAATAGAAGAAAAGAAACACCTGCAGAGCCTGAAATATCATCAAGTCCAGAAAGCGAACCGGAAATAAAAAATAGTGAGCCGGTTATAGAAGAAGATCCTTATGTTCCTTTTATGCCTCACATTTCAGAAGTTGAAGATGAAGAAATAGGGGAAAGGCAATATAGAAAGATAGAAATCCCGGCAATTTTGAAATTCGATATTCGGGAAACGCTTAATGCCGGGGCACTGGTAATTGAAGATGCCAAAAAATATAAGGTGAAATTCAGTCCTGAAGTGGTGAAAGGGTTAAAGAACAAAAACATGACGCTTATAGAACGAGTGAACAGAAAAGGGTATCTTCCTGCAGTAAAAAAAGACGGCACGAAAGGCATTTATGAACAAGCCGTTTTATTGAAAAAGGTTGATCCGAAACTGGTTGCCCATGCGAGCTTCAGTCTGTTAACCGCTGTTGTCGGGCAGCAGCAATTGATTGAAATCCAAAGTTCGTTAAAAAAGATTGAAGAAAAATTAGCTGTTCTATTGCAAAACAGAGACAATGATTTTGCCGGGAAAATCGAATCCAGGTTCAGCTATTTCAGAGAAGTAATCACACGCTTCAGAAATAATGGCATCCTGCTTGGTGGCGTGGAAGATCAAAAAGTAGAAGATTTCTATACGGCTACTCTTCAAGATTTAAAGGTCTTAAATAAAGATCTTAAAGGAATAGGAGAAAACATCGATAAGTTGAAAGAACATGAAACGATTCGGAATTGGGGAGAAGCGGCAGTAATAAAGGATTATAAGAAACTAATTGATACATTCAACAACAAACAAGAATTGGTGTTATTGAACATCAAGTTCATCGAAGAATGTTACGAGCCTTATTTAACTTCAGTAAGAAATTATCAGGAAGCGAATTCAAAATCCCAAGCGTTAGTCGAAGTGGTGGCTGAAAACAATAACATTATTAGTGTAATTGAAAGCAAAGTGAAAAAGATTGAAGAGAACTATAAAGTGAAATTGAACTTTGGGGTAAAAGCGTTGAAATACAGAAACCTTGAAGGTTTGAAAGAAGTCGCTCCCTTGAGGATCAGTCAGCAAAAGCTTGCCGCAAAAGAGATTCCTACCGAGCTGCTGTTTGAAATCACTGATGAAGAAAAAGTGTATGCGTACGTGCCTGAATAAGGAAGAACATCACTTAATATTCAGAGTTGAAGACATGAAAAGGCCCGATCTAGTTGGATTCTTCCACTAGATCGGGCTCTTTAAATTAAACGGTAATTTTTGATTTTTGGACAGTGAAATCGGTTTCCGGGTAATAGGCATCTTTCACTAACAGATTCGGTCCGAGACATTTTGCTGCGGGACAATGGCAGCCGATCGTCTTCGCTAATGGCCGTTCCAGCCAGCGGTCAAGCATGGCCGGCAACGAATCGGTCTGGATATTGCCCATCGCAGGGGTATCGCCAAAATCCGTGACGATGACTTCGCCGGTGAAAATATTAACGTTTAACCGGGAGCGGCCATCCGGGTCATTGCGGACGGTGACGTTTTTGCTGGCATGGATGCGGTTCAATAATTTAGTATCTTCTTCGTTTTGGCTGCACGGATAAAACGGCAATGTACCGAATAACATCCAGACATTGTCATCGCGGGCATCCAATAAGTCATGGATCGCTTTTCTCGTTTCATCGAGCGATAACACTTCCAGTTGGCTGGCGAAATCGCTTGGGTACATCGGATGCACTTCGTGGCGCGCGCATTTCATTTCTTCAATGATCTGCTTGTGGATGCTCTTCAAATGAGGCAATGTCCGTTTGTTCAGCATTGTTTCTGCCGATACCATCACGCCGGCTTCCGACAGCGCACGGCTGTTGTCAATCATGCGCTGGAACTGTTCGGCCCGCCGCTCTCTGGAAGGTTTGCGTTCCATATTGGCAAACCCGCCATCGACAAAATCATCGATTGTGCCCCAGTTATGGGAAATGTGCAGGACATCCAAGTAAGGCGCGATTTCCATATAGCGGTCAAGCGGCATCGTCAAATTCGAATTCATTTGGGTGCGGACTCCGCGTGCATGGGCGTATTTTAATAGAGGCAACACATAATTGGCGACCGATTTTTTTGAAAACATTGGCTCTCCGCCGGTCAAACTGATCGTCCGCAAATGCGGAATTTCATCCAATCGCGCAAAGAGCAGCTCGATCGGCAAAGCATCCGGATCCTTATGCGCCAGCATATAGCCGACAGCACAATGTTCACAGCGCATATTGCATAAATAGGTCGTGGTAAATTCGATGCTGGATAAGGTCAGTTTGCCGTGTTCTTGAATATCCATATACGCTTCCCACGGATCGTATTGGGGTGTAATTTTGGTAAGTGTTGTTGCAGTGTTTTCCATATATACCGAACTCCTAATAATTTTCTCGACTATTAAGTATGCGCTTTTCGATTTGCTTGCGCAAGGGGCGGTTGTTAACTCTTAATCCGATTACTAATTGCGTGCCTGGGAAAATTTTTAAACGGTTCCGACCATTCAAGGCAATTGTCTGGAAGGAAAAATCATTAGGGTGAGAAGGGGTTCTGGGTAATGGAGCTTTGATAGTTTTGAAAAAATCGGAATCACTGTGAATTATGCCGTCCCTTAGAAAGTTAAATTTTTATGTATTAAAATGGAAATATATATGTATATATTTATGTTAAAATGATACTATTTACTCAATGAATTAAATAGTAAAAAAGTATGTGCATGCAAAAGGGGACATAACATATGACCACTAATCAAAAGAACCGAACCACTGCTAGAGATTAAATTCTGTCAGCAGTAAAAGTAATTACCCAAGAACGGCAGGGTAAAAGTTTTAAATTTGAAGAAGTGATCATTCTAATGAAAAGTCGAGAGACAACTTATAAAGAAAGTACAATCCGAACACATATCACTTCAAGATGTTGCGCTAATTCTCCTAACCATCATGGGTCTGTTTACAATGATTATGAAAGAATAGGAAAAGGTTTGTATAGATTGATTTAGATACAGCTTAATTTGCAGGCTATATAAAATAAGCTCCTTTAGATTTAACTAACTATTATTTTGAAAGAAGAGATGTTGATGATCAGTGAAATTAAAGGGAAGATTTCGAGGTCTGGGAGTAATTTGACCGATAGATTAGAAGACAAATTAACCGGGGACTTCTTCGGAGCGCTTAGGTATTTGCCTTTTGAGCAAGGGTTGAAAGGAATATTACAACAAGTTAAGTTTGCTGAAGAGAAAGACCAGAATGAGTGGCTGACATTATTAGATTTGCAGAGCAGTTATAAACTTGATTATAAATTTTGGCCGAAACATCCTAAAGGGGAAATTGATTTAATGCTAGAATTCGATGATTTACTAGTCGGAATCGAAGTGAAATACAAAAGTGGTATTTCTTCGGAAGATGATGCGGAAGTAAAGAAAGTCATTGATTACAAGGATAGCCTTCATCAATTATCCAAGTATTCACATATGCTTGAAGAACGAGCAGGCAATCGAAAATGTTATCTCCTCTTTTTAGCTCCATTTGCTATTCAGTATCAAGTGCAACAAAAACTGAATGTTACATATGAAATTTCACCAGCTGTCAAAATGGGGTACACCATTTGGGAAGACTTACATACGGCACTTATTTGGATGACAAAGACAGCTCAGCAAGGCGCACAACAATTGGTACTAACAGACGCAAAAGAATTACTGGAAGTAAAAGGATTGAAAAGATTCAGCGGATTTGTGAATTTCACTGCTTTTTATGAAATACAGCATACACCTTATATTTATGAAAGTGATAAAGCTTTACCAAGCTCAGCATGGTCTTGGCCAGAAATGCAGTCATCAGAGGAGGATCAACCTTATGTCTACAGTACATACTAAAGGTGAAAATATTGTTCGAGCAAGCAATCTATTAAAAGAAACCTATGAGAATTTGAGTGTATTGTTTAGTGAATTGGATCGTGTTGGCGAGGAACAAGGATATGTTTCGATTACTCCGAGATTTATGCGCTACAAATCGACAATTGATTCCGACGGCTGGCTTATAACAAATTTCATCAAACTTTATGTGAAATCTACAACGATTCCAGAGGGTGTTGATGATATTAGAGACTTGCCTTGGTATGGTGTGATGGTGGATTTAACTGAAGATGACGAAGTGGACTTTCCGGTACTTTCAATATTGCGTTATCAATTTGATCAGTCTTACTGGAACGGTATACCATCAGTCTCCGACCATTGGACATTTTGGTCTCCGTTTTACGAAGAAGAGTTTGATAGATTGCATACAAAGAATGAATGGACTGTACTATCAAACGGTAAATTAAAGAAAAAATATGCTGGATTTGAAAAGCTAAAAGCGATTGATATGCCATTGTTTGATGTAAAGTCTCCAGAAGATGTTCGGGTAAAGGTTTTTGAAGGGTTTAAACAACTGGATTTTTAAGGAAAGAAATTAAATTTAGAAAGCAGGAATTCGAATGAAAGAAGTAATTTCACTTCCGGCAGGACGGACGCAAAAGATAATACAAAAGTATTTAATTCACGCACATCCACATCCACGCTCGTATAAAGAAGCTGAATTTATCGCTCTTCGTAAAAAGGGCGGCATAATGGATACACTCTATAATGTTCAGCATGAAGTAGTTTTGTGTCCTAGAAATGAAAATTTAAATGAACAAATCAATCACCTGAATGAAAACTTTCAAGAACGTCTTAAAGGATATATCCAAGAGCGAAGTAACACCTTTGGTTTTGATGAGAGAGAAGAATATAAGTTTTATCTATTGGAAATTAAAAGGTATTTGAACCATCTTCCAAGAACAGCGACAACTTCACAAGCTCACACTTACTTTACTTTTAGTGAGCTGACGAGCGGGAGACAGATTGTTTTAAGAGAATCCGAAATGAAGAAGCAATAAAAATTAAACAAATAAAATACAATTTAATAATTCTACAAGTTTGAATTCATATGTCGATTAATTAAGAATTATACCTTCCATTCCAGAATTCATAATAACCAATTAAAAGGGGATAACTTCTATGTTAAATAGTTCATTGAAAAAAGAAGCAATTGAAGAGTTGAAAAATTCACTAGCCACTCACGAAAAATCTTCAAAAAAACTACAAAATAGAGCAATTAGTCTTCACAACACTCGTGCCTATGGAGTAGATGTTATTAATAAAGTAGAAGCATACATTAACAAATTAGCCAATACTCCAAAAGAATTTGAGAAAACATTTGAGAAAGTAGAAGTCAATTTATCAAGCTTTAAAATACTCAGTGAAATTTCATATGACGAAAAAGAAATGATTAAATTAGCCGGAGGAGGTACTGCGGTAGGTGTAGCGGCAGGTGTAGCTACTGCAGCAATTGCGCCGACTGCTGCTATGGCAATTGCTACAACTTTTGGAGTTGCTTCGACAGGAACTGCTATTTCTAGTTTATCAGGGGTAGCAGCAACTAATGCTGCATTAGCATGGTTAGGCGGAGGTGCTCTTGCGGCTGGTGGTGGGGGTGTAGCAGGTGGCGGAGCATTATTGGCGTTAGCTGGTCCTATTGGCTGGGGAATTGGAGCTGCTAGCCTTGCAGCCGGAGGAATTCTTGCCAACAAAAAAAATAAAGAAGCTGCTATTAAAGCTGATAAAGAACGTGTGGATGTTATAAAGGCAATTAAAGTTCTGGAGGCAACAGCCACAGAAATTACAAAGTTAAATGCTTCAACCGAAAGACTCGCTACAAGTATTGAACAGAGCTTAATCTCGTTTGTAAGTAACGCAAAAAGTGTGGAATCTTACACTGAATTTTCACAAGACGAAAAAGATTTATTAAGAGCTTTAATAAATAATACTGAAAGTCTTTCAGTTTTATTTAAGAAGGAAATCGGAGAGTAGATGTCTACACATGTTTGGAAAGATCAAGTCAATGCAGCCGGTGTAGATGGATTTAATCAGTGGAAAGAAGCTTCTATAAATAATCAGTTAGAACAAGTTGTAATAGAAAATATAAAAAACCAAAATCTACAAAATCAAAATTTTGAAAACGCGTTAGGACATATGATGAAAATGCGCGTCTTTTTATCGAATCCCAAAAATATTCTTGGATCAGAACAAACAAAACATGGAGAAGTGGCAGAGCATTTAGAGGTGAATGTACGGAATGCTTGGGCTGTTTTGAATGGGCAAAGCGAAGTTGCTACCTTTAATGGAGTTGGCCGCACTGCTCCTGAAGACTTCATCATTGAAGGCATTAAATATCAGTCGAAATTTATTAATGGAACAAATAATACACTTAAGCATGTACTCAATCATTATGAAAAATACGAAGATGGGTTAATGAATTATTCTATTCCTAAAGATCAATATAAAGTTATTGAAGCAATAAGAGCAGGTGAAACTCCTAGTCAGTTAAGTGATAAGTCTGCACGTGCTATTCTAAAAAAGGTAGAGGAAATAGAAAGTCAAACAGGTAGAAGTTTTCAAGATTTGGTACAACCATCCGTATCAAACTATGATGAAGTACAATTAGGTGTAGTTGGAAAAACCGTTTCGAATTATCAGAATGAAATTGTAGAAGAAAATCAAGAAATTCAAGATGGAATTCTCAAAGAAGCAAAAACAAAAACAAAAATACTTGAAGCTAAAAAAGGTCCTTCGATAGGTGAAGGAGCTAAAATTGCAGGTAGTGCTGCAGCAATTGCTGCTTCTTTAAATACTATAACAGTCATGTACAGCAAAGTTAAGGAAGGAAAAAAGATACAGGATTTTAATGAAGACGACTGGAAAGAAATCGGTTTAAGTTCCGCAAAAGCAGGTGCAAAAGGTGGAGTGACTGCAGGAAGCATTTATACTTTGACAAACTTGACTTCGTTATCGGCACCATTTGCCGGTGCTGTAGTTAGTGCCGCTATGGGGTTAGCAACCTTGAGCGTAGATTTGAAAGAAGACCGAATTTCTATGGATGAGTTTGTTACAGAAGGTCAGATTCTTTGTCTTGAAGCAGGGATAGCAGCTACTGGCGGGGCAATTGGACAGATGTTAATACCTATTCCAGTATTAGGTTCTATTATTGGAACGGTGACAGCGAATTTTGTTTGGGGATTTGCAAAAGACAATATTGGTGCTAAAGAACAGGAACTAAAGAAAGTACTTAATGAGTATACAAATTCTCTGCTAGTAGATGTAGATCAAGCTTATGAAGACATTATTTCTAAAATAAATGCAACATACAACCGTTACAACTCTCTTATTGAAGCAGCATTTGATGTTCAAGCAAATTCGGCTGTTCTGGCTGCTGCTTCTGTTGATTTGGCAATAGAAATAGGTGTAGATAATTCGAGGATTTTAAGAAATAATGCTGATTTAGATTCATTTTTCTTAGGATAAAAAATAAGGAAGTATAAAATGAAGAAATCAAAAAATGAAGCCGGAATTTATCGCTAAGGCAAAAGCATATGCTGAAGAGATAAGGGAAAGAGCAGGTATTCCTGTCGAAGTTATCAAGGAGATTCAAGGAGAAGCTGGTGTAATGACCGAGTATGATCAGAACATGTGGCATGCGAGAGAGGTTTTGAGGGGAATCGATGGTGATTACTGATATAGAGATACATTAGAATATTTTAAATTCAGATTTGTTAGTGCTACGAAGCAAGAGTCTTCTTTATATTTATAAATATACTTCTTGAATTGAGAGGACACCATGCTAAACATATTTAAAGAAACACTCACTAATATATTTGAGCAATATGAGGAGAGAAAATAATGGTAGTACTTCTAGTAATTATATTAATAATTACCTTTACAATTGTATATGCCAAAAAACAAAACCAGGAGACAGAAAAGAAAAATGTTAGAGCGGATAGTACTTTGAAAACTAACTTAGAAGTAAATTCTCAAATTTCAAAGGAGAAGGAAGAGCAAGCGAAAGACAAAGAGATTATCCTCTACGACATTCGAAATTTAATCAGTTTGGATAATGGATGGGCGCATTATTTTTCTTATAATGAGGAACGGATACGTTATGAAGGGAGAAAAAGAGGGGAAACGCAAAGTTATGGTGACTTTTCTATAAATATGCTGTCTAGAGTTGAATTGGTAATGGGTGAAGAAACTCGTTCTGGATATGTAAGGGCATTTCTCGATTTTTATACCGATGATGGAAACAGTAGAGTTTATATTACTGACAAAAAACTCATAAATGAAAATATCGACTTCTTAGAAGAGATTGCAGATACGATAAATGAAGAAATTATTCCAAACTATGAAGAGTTGGAATTTGTGAATTAGAATTGCGTGGAACATAGGACACTGGAATTAAAAGAAATATGAAATGCCTTTCCAATTTTTTATCGGAAAGGCATTTTCCTATGTTCTTGAATATCCATATACACTTCCTACGAATCGTATTGCGGCGTAATTTTGATGAGTGTTGTTGCATGATTTTCCATTTATACTGAACTCCTAATAATTTTCTCAACTATTAAGTATGCCCTTTCGATTTGCTTGCGCAAGGTTCGGTTTCAATTCATGCTATCATCATTGATGAACACCAGTAATCTCTTCCATCAACCGAATCCATTCTTCTCTCTTAAAATCATACATATCCAGTTCGATCTTCCGCAGAACCAGATGGATGCTATCGAACTTTTCATCTGAGCGGAATCTCCACCAGCTTTTCACTGTGGGAGCCTTGGTGCCTGGCGGGTAATACATCAATGTGCCTTCAGGATTTATGATGTCCTCGACTCGATCAACATCCAAAAGATTATGCGGGAAATCAATATAGAGGCCGAGAGACGCTTTATGGGGCGTGATAGACCCGATTTTATGCATGGATTCCGCATCCTTCTTTTCAAGAGAATCACTCCAGGGAACCGGGTTATGGCTGGCAATCAAGATCTTGCCTTCTGCATTCGTTTCAATCTTGCAATTCGGAAGACTGTTAAAGAATTCGAGCATTTCGTCCATTTTTTTCGTTACTGATTTGTTCACTTTGCCACTCCTTCAACTTACTCATTGGTCCTATCATAATTCAAAACCCCACTACTTGTAAATATGAACAGTATCTATAGCATTTTCGTCTCTCTATATAAAAAACAATTCCAAACGATTTTGACCATTCACTGCAATTTATGCTTTATACATTTCTGTCCCGGTAGATAAGTGTTTTAGACGTGGGTTATTCATTTCTTCATTTTGTTGTAATAAAAACAGCTAAGAAAAAGCTGTCCCTAAAAACTTCCGGGGACAGCTCTTTTTATGCGATAGAATAAAGTCCTTAATTCCGTTCCAAAACATTGGTGAGCATATGGTGGACGACTTCATGGTCGCGCGGGTCGTTTAGGATGTATTTACCGCCCGGCAGTGTATACCATTCTTCGGCGCCAACATACGTGATTGAAAGCGTTAAAGCCCCGTTTTCATCGCAGCTTGTTCGCAATTCGAGTTCGCCGCTAATTACGCCGACTTCCTCAGTCATGACTCCATGGGACGCTGTGAATACCGATGATTTTGTTTCCAAATCTCCACCTCCAACTTCTGGTTATCTACTGAAATTTAGTAAGAGCATGAGTAAAGCATCGTTTGCAGGGCTGTTTTTTCTGATGACTGTAAGCTCATGTCATAGCTGTACTTCGTGTTGATCCACATTTTTGCATAAGCGCACTTTGCTCCCGCACGCGGAGGCTGCCATGTCGATGGGTCCTGGTCACCTTTCGAACGGTTGACGCTTGCTGTCACTGCGATCAGCTTTGGCCCGTTCAGGTCATTAGCGAAATTTTGGCGTTTTGTCTGAGTCCAGCTGCTTGCACCTGAACGCCACGCTTCAGCAAGCGGGACGACATGGTCAATATCAATTTCTGAGGGTGAATATACGGTGACACCATCATAATAACTATACCATTTGCCGGATGTGACCGGGCAACTTCCGCTGTAGTAGTCGGCGTCGCGCTTCAGCACGACTTGGCGCGTATCACAGCCTCCGCCTTGGCTGATCCAGTGCGGAAATTTGTCCCGCGAATAGCCGGTCATGGAACCCTCTGTCTTTACGGTCAGGGCGTTCAGCTGGGATTGGGCGTCAGCTTTTGTCGGAATGCCAGGAGGCAAGCCGGCAGATGCAGAATTCGGATTAAACTGAAAAACACCGAACATCAAAACGAGAGTTGCGGCAAATAAGAAAAACTTTTTCATTACAGAATTTCCTCCCTTGTAGTTTATATGTATCACCATCCATCCTGAAACTGATGAGATGCTAATGCCTTGGTGCAATGGTGCGATTAAAGCAGCAGATAAAGTAATCCTATATCCAAATCGTAATGCATAAACGGCCTATATAAAAGTAAATAATAGTAAATATTATGTAAATATTTGAAGTGATGAAGGATTTCATAACCATTAGCCTTACAGTTGGCTGGAGTTTTCCACTTGGATGACTGTTGAACATTTAGCCGGAGCATCTCTCGATATTTGTTTATAAAATTCTCCTACACAATTAACTCATGGAGTATTACGAAAAAAGATCATATAGGAGTGGCTCTCAAAATGCATAGAAAAAAAGCCACCTTCAATGAAATCAATCGATTTCGAAGGTGGCTTTGTATTTTTATGAAGTTGGCAGGTATTCATAATTGGGCCGGCCGCAGGGACCATTTAGTACTGGTCGGTAAAAGGTAAAATAAAAGAAATTAGCTTCCTAATCGAAGTTTTCAGGATATTCCTCCTTGAATCTGTAAAACGTTTCTATAACAACTCCTGTGCCAGCAACCGGTAGACATCCAGCCGTTTTTCCTGGGAATGGGGGATGCTGCAAATCATAGCTTCTTCAAAACCGTATTCCATTTGCTCCTGCTGCAATTGAAGGGCTACGTCTTTGGCGGAACCGACTAAATGGATGTTGCGGTTTGCCTGGATTTGCATGCGGTCCATTTCCGTCAATGCAGAGTTTTGTGCTTCTTCGGGTGTCATGAGGGGCATAATGCGGCCGCGCGTTAGCATCAGACGCGAAATATCCTGCGGCAATGCTTCGTATTCCGCTTCTTCGGCCGTTTCAGCCGTTGTCGCTAAATACGACACCGAAATTTCGGGTTTTTCCATAAAAGCGGAAGGGACGAAATTTGTCCGGTAGGAATCCAAAATGTCTTTCGTCATGCCGCCGTTAAAGAATTGGGCAAATGAATAGCCGACGCCCATTCGTCCCGCTTCCAATGCGCTATTGCCGCTCGAGCCGAGAAGCCAAGCTTCCGGGAGCTTGATATTTGTCGGAGAAGCAATTGTTTTATTGTACATATTGTCCTCAGGCACTTCGTCGTTAATCAGTTTCAGCGCCGTGTCGAATTTCCCGTACATATCATCCGTCATGGCCCGGCGTCCTTGAGACAAGGCATAGATGGAACTATGGTCGCCTCCCGGTGCGCGCCCTACACCGAAATCGATGCGGCCTGGCGCAAGTGCGCTCAGTGTCTTGAACACCTCCGCAAGTTTCAAAGGCGAATAATGCATCATCATCACGCCGCCTGTGCCGATTCGGATGTTTTCTGTTTTGGCGCTCAAATATGCGGCAGTGACTTCAGGAGCGGAGCTGGAAAACGCGCCTGAGCCATGATGTTCCGCCATCCACATCCGGCTGTAGCCTAACTTGTCGGCGAGAACCGCAAGTTCCACCGCTTTTTTCATGGCATCTTCTGCCGTGTTACCTGTCGTCACGGGAGCTTGATCCAATACGCTTAGTTTCATCTAAATTACTTCCTTTCTTGAATTGCAAGTTTGCATAGTAAGGAGTATAGCAGTCCGGCATAATGGAATCATGTCATCTGCCTGTGAAATACTCACGTCCCTGTATCGAACACAATTTCCACTATACAAGAAAGCTGCATATCAACACGCTACTCTCGCTGATTCAAGGGGTGACGATTGTATGTTTATAGAGGGAAGAAATTATTCATAATTGAGCCGTACACAGGGACCATTTAGGAACCACTGGAAAAACGTTGAAATAAGTAGAGTAGATACTATGAAAACGCCGCTCCAAGGAATACTTATTTCCTCGAAGCGGCGTTTTTTATTGATACTTATAGATTGGATGAGAATTAAATTGATCCCGGCACTGGCACCCTTCAATTTAGAACGCCCCAGATCCTCCGCCACCGCCGCCAACTCCTGCACCAGAACCTGCCGTGCCGCTGCTTGCACTGGCGGCAGTAGTCGAACCGGCTGATACGAAAACGGCCGTCATGAATATCGGATTCATGACAAAGCTCGAATCGTCTGCTGTCGCTTGGGCGGAAGTGAAAGCCGCAACTTTCCGTTCGGCGGTTGTTGGGTCGCTGCCGAGCAGGTAGGCATAGGCGCGCTGCTTTTCATCCAGCGTCAGCCGTTCCCACTGTTCAGCTGGCAAGTTTTGCATGGCCGATTTCAGTTTTCGCCAATGATGGCGGATTTCATGCCCTTCGAATGTGATGGGCGTGTAGCCGATGGCAAAGCCGAACGCGAGCAACGCCAAAGCGATGGAAGCCGCCATCCAAGGGAAGAGCTGGTAGATTCCGGTATAGATGGCGAGTCCGATGAATATGGCACCCAGGATGCCGGCAGCTCCGCGCAGATCACGGTGCTTCTCGTAATAATTCTTTTCTTTCACTTCCAGGCTGACGCCTTTATTCCATTCGGCGATGGCGTCGTTATACCCCGCATGATTCAGTTCGTTTTTCGTGAATTCTTCCACTTGCTGAAGCGTGAATTCCTGGCTGTCGCCGATGCGGTCGAATAACAGCTCGATCAAAGTAGCTTCATGAGTATGATCGATTTTTCGGTGGATCAGCTCAAAATGATCTTCCGTGAGCTGCCGGATATTGCCTTTTCGCATAAGCTCCAGGACGGCTGCCGAGATGGCATTCGGCGACAGGAACACTGAGTTTGTGAAATAAAGAAGCGCCGGAATGCTCATCGACTCTTTCGGTACAAAAAATTCATAAGGGACTTTACGGATTTGCCGTTTCCGCTGAATAGCACGCATCCATGCCAAGAAAATTCCGGACAGCAGCAAAACGCCGCCAATCGAAATGGCTGGAATCCCGACGTTCTTTGCGGTTTGCTGATTCTGGGCGAAAGCCGCTGCTTCATTTTCCAGTTGCTCCTGGTCTTTTGCAAGTTCGTCGCGGACAGTACCGTCCATTGTAGATGCACCCGGGAACAGTTCGGGTTCAAAAATCGCCCGGACATTGGCGTTTTCGCCGTCCGGCACATAGCCCAACTCAAACACTGCAGCACCGTCATCTGTGACACGATCTGTGCCGAAAGCTTCCTCGTAGCCGAGAGCTTCTGTATTTTCAGCCGGAGCGGGGGGAGTGACGGCAATCGTCATGTCGCCATATTCGCTTTCGTTGCTTTCGTCGAAGAACGCCCAGTAAAACTGCGCACCATCTTCAAATTTTTCCACCGCATTGGCAATATCATAACTCAGTTCGATTTCAATTATGTCGCCATCCTCACCTGAGCGGTAAATCTTGTAAAGGCCATCTTCCATTTCCACCCTCAATGATTTGCCGTTTTCCGAAGCCGAGAAATTCTCGATGGCCGTTCCTTCTTTTTCAATAAGGCTGCGGGTGATGCCATTAAAATCATCATCGAATTCGTACGTGAATCGTTCCGTGACATCCGCTGTGCCGTCCGCGTTTAACTGCGCATCGATCCGGACTTCATTAATGTCAAAGTCAATCGCGTATACCTGCACGGGAACCAGCAAAGCTAAAATAAAAACTAATGCGTATGGAATGATTTTTCTCTTCATGATCCATCACCTCTTGTACAAGCATACGGATGGCGCTTGAAAAAGTTTCAAGGAGGGAGGCGGAGGCTTGTCTTTAAACGAATGTAAATAGCTCTGAAAACAGAAAAACCCCAAATGGATCACTTTATTTAAAGTGTATACCATTTGAGGTTCAGTTTAATCTACTCTATTCCCTAGAAAAACAGTGTTATTTTTGTGCGTTGCTGTGTTCCGGAGGATTGCCATTCTTTTGGCCGTTTCCTTTATTCCCATTTCCTTCTTTGCAAACTCCGATCGCTTTTCCTTTTCCATTCCCTGGTTTTTCGCACGCCTCTGATGATGCCGTCATATTTCCGTTTTTATCAAAATAAATCGTTTGAACATCATCGTAGACACGGCGTTCTGTTTTGACCAAGTCATAGTTGTCATCAAGAATCGGGAAAATATAGACGGGTGATAGGGTTAACTTCGCACCGTTTGGCATGTTGGCGAAGTCCATTTGCAAATGGCCATAATGCAGTCCGCCATCAATTAACTGTTTGACGCCATTTTCATTCGTCTTCCATAATTCGGGCTCATTTCGGCTTGCACTCCACTCGCTGTGCGAATTGTAGTCGAGCGGTACAAGCTGGCCGTCTTCATTTCGAACCATTTTTTCGCCGCGTAAGCCATCTCCCGCTACACCGACGTCATACGAATGAAAGCCAGTGCCATCCTCATTTGAATCAACCCAGCTGCGTTCAAACATTTCATCATGTCCAGACAGGACCACAGCTACACCGTATTTTTCAAACATCGGAGTATACACTCTCATGGCCACACCAGACTGGCTGTCCGGGTGCTCGTGATTTGGCGGCGTACCATGGACTCCATTTGAATACGCAGCATGGTGGAATTGGACAAGAACGATTTGCCCTTTTTCGCGTGCATCTTTCAATTGTTCTTCTGCCCATTTGTATTGCTCTGTACCTGGGTTAAAGTTTGGCAAGTCGGAATCTTCCGGGCTTGTCCCTTCGAATACTTCCGTAAACGCTTCGTTATAGGCTTCAGCTGTAAATTCATTTTGTGTGTCTGTCGTATAATACGGATCACCCGCAGCACCTTCTTCTGCCCATACCTCTTCCTTCAAGACAGAATCATCTTCGCTGTATTTTTCGCCAGTCAAGGTTCCTGTTTTCGCTGATTCATCAGGAACGCCATTTGTGGAGTCCAATGTCAATAAAGTCACCGGACCGATATCTGTCCGGTAATAAGAATCTTTATACTGCGGATTATTCGCATCCCCAGGCGTATCGAAATATTCATGGTATCGATTGCGTGAAATCACGGCAGGTGTCCGGTCAGCATCACTGCCATATCCTCCGTTTATGGATGCATATGTTTCCCAGTTTCCTAAAGCAGGCAATAAGGGGGTACGGGAAGCCAGATCTGTGTAGTCACCTGCAAAATGACGCCAAAATTCATCCCAGGCAGGCTGGAATCCTGAACCTTGTCCAAGGTCACCCGCGATAAGCAGTGCATCCGGGTCAGCCGCCTCGATATGGGCTAAGTTTTCATTTAACGCCGTTTGCTGATCAAGCGGATAACGGACCAAAAACATATCATTGCGCGATTTGTTTCCATATTTCTGATCAAAGGCGGACCCTTTGCCTGGACGCTCCTCTGAACCCGGTGCATAGGTGTTCACCGGATGCGATTCCCATTCCCGATGTTCTAATGCTCCGTATGGTTCTGTTTCCGCGTCAGAAAAAGCGACCAATGTTAAATCGTCCCATTTGTCGCGTTCCGGGTACGTTTTAAACGTGGCATGATGCGTTTCTTCTCCTTGCTTTACTTTATACGAATAGGTGGAATTCGGCTTTAGCCCTTCAATGGACACCGAGTGCTTATAATTGGCATTCGATTCCAGCCATGATCCTTGTGGAATGGTTTCTGTTTTGCCATTTCCGCTGTCATACGTTAATTCCTGTTTTAACTCTTTTTCCGTGTACTCCATCAAGTCCATGTAATATGGATCCGACGTGACGGTTTTCTTGCCTTTGATTCCCGGGCCTGTGACAGTAACGGTACTAGGTTCATCTAATTCGGATACCCAGCTGATCTTCATAGATGTACTGGCTGGAGACTGCAGATAGGGCAAGACCCGGAATCCTGTTTCCGGTTCACGCAAGGCGAATTCAGAACTGTCTTGGCCTTCCTCTGCCAGTGGGCTTGTCGGCAGCAGGCCCGAAATGCCGATTAATAGAGCCATTGTTGAAATGGTTAGCTTGCTTGAAAATGCCTTCTTCACTAGAACACTCCCTAACTTCAATTGTCTCTACCATTTTACCAATCCATTATTTCTAGGAGATGACGCCACTGTAAATAACTATGGAGCTTGTGTAAAGAAGCCGGCTTCTAAAAACCTGGTTCCAGGAAGGAAACAGATCAAAAAATTTTGTTTATAAACTCCGAGTTAAATTCCATACATTTGCCTGTCTATAAAATTAGATTTTAGAGCGGCGGTTCTTGAGTTTTATTCAAGATGAATAGATCATTTAGGAAATGTGTTGCTTCTTGGAAAGTAACATTAAACTTTTGAATCTTTTATAGCGTGTGTTCCGTATAATTAAAGCGAGATGGAAAAAATACTCATCTTCCGAAGGGGTGCTTTTGAAAAGTCTTATCTAATCTAATGACTTTTTAAAGCTTCGTTTCTCACTTACTCTTTGCGAAAGGCATGATTTAATGGGCACAGTTTCACTTGTCATCTTCCTCTTTTTTCTCCCGTGCGCCTGGTTTTTCTGGACCAGCATGAGTTTGAAAAGCGGCAAAACCGGGAAATCCCGCTGGAGAATATCCCTAGCGGCTCTTATTGCAGTGGTCCTCATCAGTGTTGTTTTGAACTACTATTTTTCCAATGCCTATCAGCTTTCTTTTTTTCAGAATGGTTTTGAAAGCACCATGGCCATCATTGTTACCGCAGCGTTTCTGCTTGTTATTACCATCATTAACGTGATTGTAAGCATCCTATTCAAAGGCGCCCCGAAATCCTTCCATAACCCTAAGGCGGTATGGATTTTCACAGCGGTGTTCTGCGCAATAATCCTGTTTTTCACCATGTGGGTTTATCCGTTAGGGGAGAAAGCCTCCTATATCCAAAAAGTTGAAAAGGCTTTAGCCCTGTCCGAGCAGCAGCAAGCCGATGAGGAAATCACCGTCCTGTTTATGAGTTCTGAAAAGGACTGTTTACGGACTACAAACTCAAATTGCACTAACGAAAAGTATAAAAACACATTTTTCCTTAAAAACAATTTAGATACACAAAAAGAGATCCAAGTGCGGATTCGGGCACTGGATTCCAAACAAAAAGAATTGAAGGTCATCGAATCTGATATTATGACGCTGGAAGCGGGAGAGTTGAAGTTGGTCGAGACGGAGGAATCGTCTGAACTGGAGAGTATCTGGAGCCGTTCTTCCTTTGAAACCGATACTCGGGTCCATTCCTATGAATCTTTGTATAGATACCGCGATAACAACTAAAAAAGCTTCCATCTGTGTCAAATACAATTTAATAAATCTGCGTAAGAAATCCGCCCATCCAACTATCGGGCGGATTTCTTTTCTCATGGCATTAGAAAAGTCAAGCAGCTAATATGTCCCTTTTTTATAAACCCTGAAAATAATATACAGAAATAGTATAGTAAATTTAGGAAATTAATTTTATTAATTAGAAGGAGGAAGATTGATGGCAGTTTTGGTGAAAGGGCAAAAAGTGGATTTAACAAAAGCGAATCCCACACTGGCAAAAATCAAAGTAGGGCTTGGATGGGATATCGGCAGCAGCAATCAAACTTTGGATTTAGACGCGGTTGCTTTGATGGTGAATGCGGCAGGACAACTGGCTAATAAAGAAAATATCGTTTTCTACAATAACTTGATCAGCCGGGACGGGGCAGTTCAGCTATCAAAAGATAACCGAACGGGAGAAGGGGCGGGAGACGATGAACAAATCATCATCGATTTAAAAAAGATTTCTTCCGACATTCAGAAAATCGTCGTGGCCATTCATATTCATGAAGGGGAAGCGAAAAAACAAGATTTCAGCCAAGCGAAGAACGCCTACATACAAATCGATGACGCTCAAAGCGGACAGTTGTTGCACCGATTCGATTTAGGAACAGATTTATTGAAAGGTACCGGAATTATTGCTGGCGAAGTATATCTGCATAATGGAGAATGGAAGTTTTCGGCAGTCGGACAAAGCTTCGTCAGAAGCCTGCGTGACCTATGTGCAACGCATAACTTTCAAGCGGAGCCTGCTTTCTTTGTGAAGGCGCCAGTCAAGAAAGAAGCGCCGAAAAATGCTGGAACTTCTTCTTCAATCAATCTCACGAAAATCGAGTTAAAGAAGACAGGCGACAAGATCAATTTAAACAAGACCAGTTCTCCATTAGGCGAAATTTTGGTGAACCTGAACTGGAATCAAAAAACGGCGAAAGGATTTTTGTCATCGGTTTTAAATTCCAGCTCTTCTGTCGATTTGGATCTGGGCTGTCTCTTTGAATTGGAAGACGGCTATAAAGGGACGGTTCAGGCTTTAGGAAATGCATTTGGCGACTTAACCTATGAACCGTATATTGCTCTTGACCATGACGATCGAACCGGCGCAGTTAAAGGCGGCGAAAATCTTCGGATCAATGGCAATAAAATAACCAAGTTCAAAAGGATTCTCGTTTATGCATTTATTTATGAAGGAGCGGCAAATTGGGCGGAGGTTGATGGAGTCGTGACCCTCAAGCAGCAAAGTGGGCCGGATATCGAGGTTCGCCTGGATGAACACCGGAAAGGGAAAAGAATGTGCGCGATTGCACTTCTTGAGAACGTCAATAACGAAACAATGAGTGTGAAAAAGGTAGTTGAATATTTCAATGGCCATCAGGAAATGGATAGAGCATTCAACTGGAATATGAGGTGGGGCGCTGGTTCGAAATAAAGGTCCTTTAAGCAAGAGATTTGAAGCAGTACAAGACAACAACCCTAATGCAGTTAATACACTTGAAGTGGGTAGACTTCCAGAAATTTTATTTCGCATTCACTAATACATAAGGGCCGTGTCAGAAACTGGTTAGTTTCTGACGCGTCCCTTTTTTACACTACTAATATTCCCCGTATATGGCGACCCACGTATTCACGCCGACAATGCCGTCGACTTTCAAGCCTTTATCCCTCTGATATTTCCGGACATTCTTGTCGGTCTCGGCCCCGAAAACGCCATCAACCGCCGTTTTTAAGCCATAATGATTCAATGTCCATTGGAGAAGTTCCACTTCAATGCGCTTACTTCCTTCGCGCAGGATGAATTGATGCTCCGGTGCGATGTCCATTAGATTTTTCAATTCAGCTGGCAGCTTGTCTTCCTGAACTGCAGCTGCATGGCTTGTGGCTTCCACCGGCTGTAAGGAGAAGGGAAAGGCAATCAATAACCCGAATGCCAGCAGCATTGGAATCCATTTCTTCTTCACGGCTGATTCCTCCTGGAATTATAGTTGCCTCCAATGTACCCAGTCTAGGATGAAACGAAACGGTTATTTTTTATTTCTAATAGTTTACATTTATGTGTTAGTTCTGTCATTGGCGTTGCCAAGACGTTATACTTAATAAAAAGAATCATACAGGAGGCGTACGTCTTGGGGTTATTCGATAAAATAGGACTTTTTAAAAAGCCGGAAAAAGAAGAAAAAATCAGTGGCATTTCATTGAAGAAAAAAGCGGCAACAATTGTGTTAGAGAAGAAGAAATTGACTGGAGTTTCTGCCAGAGTCGGTGTGGTGCTTGATATTTCGGGTTCGATGAGAAAACTGTACAACGAAGGTGTCGTGCAGGATGTAGTGGAGCGGGTGCTGGCGGTCGCAAGCCAATTCGATGATGACGGCGAGCTGGATGTTTGGGTCTACGACAACGAATTCTCACGGCTGCCGGCAGCGACCGAAGCGACGTTCATGGGCTATGTAGAAAAAAACATCTTGTCAAATACGGGCGTCCATAAATTCGGCCGCAACGATGAGCCGAAAGTGATGGAAGATGTGATCCGCAAGTATACAAAGCAAGACCCGAGCAATGAGCCAGTGTTCCTCGTTTTCATCAATGATGGCGGATGCAAACCGGGCATCAAGAAATTCATCGTGGAATCATCGGGCCAGCCGATTTTTTGGCAGTTTGTCGGGATTGGCGATTCGAATTTTGATGTCTTGCGAAAACTTGATACGATGGGCGGACGCGTCGTCGACAACGCGAACTTCTTCCATCTCGACGACATCAGCCAAGTATCGGATGAAGAATTATATGATCAGCTGTTGAATGAATTTCCGATGTGGCTGAAGGAAGCGAAAGAAAAGCAGATTTTGAAGTAAAGAACGATGCCAGTCTTGTTAAAATCGCGCTCCTGTGCACGACACAATTTAAGATATGCAATCATACTGCATAAGAAAGCCGATAAAATCAGCAATGGAGATATCGTCCTCATTCAATTGAAAGATCACGAACACTGAAAGTCTGTGATTTCAATAAATAACAATAAAATCCAAACGATTTTCATCGGTCATGGTATGATTTGAAGAGAGCCGTGTTTCACGCAGTGCTTAAATCGCTGTGTTTGCCGTCTGTACAAGTTAAGTTGAAACGGAGGGTTTATTATTTACACATTGGGATTTGTCATCAGCCATAAAAACAACGAAAAACGCCGGGCTATTTTGCCGAAGGATATGTCGGGCATCAAGTTTCCCGAGCGCCTGTATTTTGAACAGGGCTACGGAGAAGCATTAGGCATAGCGGACGAAGAATATAAGGCGCACGGCGTCCATATCGTCTCGCGCGAACGCGCATTGGAATGTGAAGCGATTGTTGACGTGAAACTTGGCGACGCCGATTATTTCGACCAAATCACTGAAGGCAAACTATTGATCGGCTGGGCGCATGCTGTCCAGGACATCCGTTTCACTGACGCGGTGCTAGCGGGCAACCATACGGTCATCGCATGGGAAGAAATGTTCGAAGGCGGCCGCTATATCTTTTACCGCAACCGCGAAGTAGCGGGCGAAGCGGCTATTCTTCAAGCGTACCAGCATGTCGGCAAAATGCCGTATGAAACGAAAGTGGCGATCCTTGGCAACGGCCATACCGCCAAAGGCGCGATGCGCATCCTCCACGGACTGGGCGCAGAAGTTGATGTGTTCGGGCGTAGGCTCGAATCGCTGTTCCGCGAGAAAATGACCGAATATGATGTTCTCGTAAACTGCGTTATGTGGGACACGAAACGCACAGACCGCATCATCTACAAAGAAGATTTGAAACGTTTGAAAAAAGGCGCCACGATCATCGATGTCAGCTGCGACCCGGAACTGGAAATCGAAACGTCACGCCCGTCGACGATCGACAATCCGGTGTACACAGTTGACGGCATCATCCATTACACAGTCGATAACACGCCGGCCATGTTCCCGCATACCGTCACAAAAGTGTTGAGCGAAGGTTTCTGGAGCATGCTTGATGACTTGACGGAAGGCAATTGGTCCGACATGGTCAAAGAAGCAGTCGTCATTGAAAACGGCCGCATCATCGACCCAAACATCACCGAGTTCAGAGAAGCACGCGGCTTGTTGGTGAAATAAATTAAAGCAGACTCCCGCACAGGAATTTGGTGCGGGAGTTTTTTTGAAAAAACGCTTTTCTGGATAATTGCCGATTGATACTATATATCAGGAATGGGAAAACTGTTATACAAATAAAAACGGCAATGCCTAAGCATCACCGTTTCTGCTTCTATCTATATCAACTCTCGCATATGGTTAAAAACCGTGAACCTCATAAACTGTTCTTCCGCTCATTTATTTCACTCGAAAGTTCCAGCTGCTTACTCACCGACCATGCCGTCATTATCATTATCCCGCATATGGGGGTATAACCAATGATCGCTCGTGATGGGCATGCTGAAACCTGCTGCTTCTGCTTCTTTGATCGTCACTTGTCCGTTGCCGTTTGTATCGACACTCGAAACATCCCCGCCTGTGTTTGCAGGGGCTGACTCGGCAGGGACACTCTCTGGGGTTGGACTGCTTGAATCAGCAGGCTCACTGCCTGTTAAACCGAGTGATGCGTTTACTTCATCCGGGTTCACGTTGTCAAAGGTATCAACGACTTCGTTGCCCATGACTGTATAGGTATACTGGTAACTGGAAGGGATTTGCGTTTCCGTATCCGGATAGGTGATGATCGCTTCAAAATTCGTTGCTCCGCCTGCATCGCGGATTACTTTTTCCATATAAGCCTGATCGCCATGCCGGTTGAGCGTACTTTCCTGCGGGGTGATGTTATAGGCATTCGATACTCCTCCAAGAGAATCCGCAATGACATGTCCTTCATCTAAAAGGTCACTTTCGACGCCCGGAACTTTCGCCTCATCTGAATAGTATCTGCCAGACGATGTTACCGGTTCGCTGCTGTCATCTTGTATAACGAGTTCGTCCGCAATGACACGCACAAGTTGCCCGTATTCATTCGTAAAGGCCCAGTATTCACGGTCCCCATACCCGATATCAACGACGACGTTGGCTTCGCGGTATCCAGACACATCACCGCCATCCACTTCGATCAGGTCATATCCGGCAAACCGGTCATTATTCAGTTGGGCTGCTGCTTCCGCAGCGGCTTTTTCTTTAGCTGCCAGTTCCTGCGCTTCTTTCTGTTTCGTAAGCTCTTCAGCCTTCGCTTTTTCTTCAGCTTTTTTCTCAGCCGCCAGACGCGCTTCTTTCTCTTGCGCAAGCTTCTCAGCCGCTGCTTTTTCTTCGGCTTCTTTCTCAGCTGCGAGGTGAGCTTCTTCTTCTTTTTTCTTATCTTCCTCCGCAGCCGTCTGTTCACTTTCAATGCCTTCTGCAGTTTCTACTTCGTCTGCTGTAGATCCGACTCCAATAATAGAACCAATTATCACTGCAAATGAAACACCCGCCGCTAGTCCAGCTTTCTTAACAGTCAGCCCTTTTTTGAACAAAGCACTGACGAGCAACATCACGATGCTCGCAGCAAAAGCCAGTAAGGCAACCAGCAGCAATAAAACAAATAAAACATCCATTTATTATTTCCCCCTGTTTTCTCTCTTTCTAGATCTATATTGCTATTTTCCAAAGATGAATATAACACAATTTGGAAGGTAAATACTAGGGGATGGTAAATTTCCGTTTGGAATTATCTGTATTTGTTAGTTAATTCAATCATATACGCGTTATAAATAGAACCAACTCGGATTAGAATAAAAGTTACGTAACTAAAAATAGGATTTAAAAGTGTGGTTTTTCTTTTTATTCACCCTTATAAATTATTAGAAAATGGCATCTTTTACTTGAGAACAAAATGAAAAGAGCTTCCGCGGAATGCGGAAACTCTTTTTTTGATGGATATCAACTGGCTTCCGGAAATTCTTTCTCTACCTTTTCAGTCAGTTGTTTAATAATGGTTTCATTGTAGATAAGTTCTTCATCCAAAAGAATCATATATCCTTCGTATGGTGAAGACGAGCTGATTAGTTCATAGGCTTCCAGGTATGCCTCTAAATCGTACATATCTTCATCCTCCGATGATTCTTCAGCAGCTGTTTTGATCAATTCCAATGATTTTTCAGGGTTGATAAGCACATAAATTTCCGCAAGCGTCGTCAAATCATCAATCCGGTATTCAGGGTCCCCATTTTCAAGGTGTCTTTCCATGAATTTAATCGCTTCATTAAATTGGCCCTGCATAAGATAAAGGTCGGTCTGCATCCATGCCAGTTGACTTAAATCCTCATCCGAGGCAAGTGCTGAAAGCTCGTCAATGATGCCAGCTGCTTCTGCATAGTTACCTTTTTCCATCGCTTCATAAGCAGCGTTATATTTTTCCTGCTCTGTTTTGCTTTCCTCAACCACGTCATCAAGGAAGGTTTTTTGGAAATCGCCAAGCGTCATGCCGGTTGTTTCTTCCAGCATTTCATAGAATTCACTTGGCAATTTTGCAGGCAGAAAAGTCTTCAATACATCTTCTCCATGTTCATTGACAAGCGACTCGACCGCCAAAAAACTTTGGATGTAGGGATCGTATTTCCGTGTATACGTGTCGTGGAAAGAATAGTTATAATCCAATAGATGGAAATCAACGGTTTCAACGTCTTCCAGCTCATACCAGTCACTGCTTTCGCCTGCGAGGTAGTCAGCAGTTCCTTCTTCAAACCAAGACGGCAGACGTGTCTCAGCCAATCTATGTGTTTCGGAATATAGATGGCTTTGATGATGACTATATTCGTGAAGCAAGATGATATCCCAAGAATAATCGTCCGGGACCATATGGATTTCCTGGGTAGAATAATCATAATAGCCCCTCGCTTCGTCATGACCAGTCGCTTCTGCCAATGTATCGAAATCATCATGGAAAACAATAGTCAGGTTGCCTGTGTCTTCATTGCCAAAAAAATCGGCAATACGCCCTTTTTCCCGTTCCAGAAACTCATCAATTTTACTGATTTCACCTTTTGTTGAAGAAGTATACGAATAAGTAACATCGTTTTTCTCCATAGTGCCTGACAAATCCTGATTCGTACTGCTATTCCAAAGCGACGAAGCCAGCGTTTGGGTTTTTTCGGCAGCTGTAAAATTTCCCGTGAGCTCTTTGGCTTCCAACAAGGTATTCGCAACAGCGAACAAGCCGATTGCCGAACTGAGGTAAACGGTCAAAATCAGAAGACTCGCGACTTGCATCCGGCTGGTCAACCGTATTTTTTTGAGCTGTCCGATTTCGATGCCGTAGAGGCTGAAAGCAAGTACAGCTATGCAAAGTGCCAGCAACACTAAGGAAATCAGAATTCCAAGCACCAAGCCTTGACTAAATATCAGCCAGTAACTGCCAATACTCATCCCTATAAATATAATTATTAACATTATTGCTTTTACTAGAAATTTCAAGTCGCTCTCCACTTTCCATTTAAAATTAACTCAAACTATATATCTGCCGAATGAAAAGGAAGAGGGCGCTAAATTCAGCTATTACTTACTTTTTCGCCTCGTGTAACATACAAAAACCTGCTTATAATAAGGAATAGTATCAGAAGATTTTCTACTAAGTTTTCTATATATTAACATTTATTGGTACTGGAATATATCTATTTTCCTTAAGTATTTAGTCTTTATTTAAAATGCTTCGATTTACTGAAAAGGGGGGATTGTGTAGCTCCCTGGGAAGCAGAAACAAGCGCACAGCCACTCGGTTTACAAAACCCAATCTCATTGGTATATTGACTGTGAATACGATAACCCCAAATACGGATAAGGAAAAGAGGTTGGAAAAATGGATGTGAGATTTCCTATTGGAGAATTAGAAGTTCCTGAAGACGTGAAAGCTGAGCATGTGCAAGAATGGCTCGGGAAAATCGGCAGTTACACGACGCGGCTGCGGGAAGTGGTCGATGGCTTAAACGACGAACAGCTCGGTAAGAAGTACCGGGAAGGCAGCTGGACTGTGCGTCAGCTGGTGCACCATATTGCGGATTCACAGCTTACTATGTACCAGCGCCTGCGGCTGGCTTTGACGGATAACAATCCGACGGTTCCGGCTTTTGATCAGGAAAAATGGGCGGCGCTTCCGGATAACGATCTGCCAGTGGAAAGTTCGATCCGGATACTGGAAGGCTTGAACGAACGGATTGTGGCACTTGGGCAGCATGTGACGGATGAGCAATTGGACCGCGTCTTCACCCATGAAACGAACGGTGAAATCAGCGTCGCCACGAAACTGGCGAAACTGTGCTGGCACGAAGAGCATCATTTGGAACATATCAAGATCGCCTTGGCGAACTAAATCGCTCTCATGCGTCAATTATTATTTAAGCTATACAATAATTTCATATTAGGAATCCGCTCTATTTACCAATGGAGCGGATTCCTTTTTTTGCTTTATGGGCCCTGAAGAGGAGTATTTGTAGCGGTTTACACTCTTCTGATCCGGAAAATACAATCTCTTTGTCACATGGACAGAAATTAGCAGTTGGGCACAAAAGACGGAATAGTTTGAGTTTGGGACCGGGTAAGCGTAATCTTATAGCAGAGAAGAGAGGAGTGAACGTGAATGGAAAAAGCAATACCAGAAGTGACGTTGAACGACGGCACCATGCTGCCGGTTACCGGACTCGGTACATATGGCCTTTGGGGCAATGCAGGGGCGAACGCAGTGAGCAGCGGGATTAATGCCGGTTACCGGCTGATCGATACGGCCTATAATTATGAGAACGAAGGAGCAGTCGGGGAAGGGATCAAGCGCAGCGGCATATCCCGCGAGGAATTGTGGATTACTTCCAAGCTGCCAGGCCGCTATCATACTTACGACAAAGCATTGGTTGCCATTCAGGAATCGCTGTACCGTTCAAAGCTGGATTATTTAGATTTGTATGTGATTCACTGGCCGCTTCCAAATCAAGACCAATACGTGGAAGCGTGGCAGGCTTTGATTGATGCGAAGAAATGGGGGCTCGTCCGATCGATTGGCGTGAGTAACTTCCTGCCTGAGCACCTGGAGCGCATCATTGGCGAGACCGGGGTAACGCCGAGTCTCAACCAGGTTGAATTGCATCCGTTCTTCATTCAGGAAGAACAGCGGCAAGCGCATGAGAAACACAATATCCAAACACAGTCATGGAGCCCGCTTGCCAGGGCTGTTGATATTCTGTCGAATGAAACAATCCGTAAAATCGCCGGGAACCACAATAAGTCCATTGCTCAAATTGTGCTGCGCTGGCATTACCAGATTGGCTCTGTTTCGATTCCGAGATCCACTTCTCCTCAGCGGCAGCGGGAAAACCTGGAGATTTTTAGTTTTGCCTTAAGCGAAGCTGAAATGGCTGAAATAGCCGAGTTGTCACGTCCGGATGGCAGACTGAATAGCCAGGATCCAGCTACCTATGAAGAGTTTTAACATAAGCATTGGGGGCACCTCATTCCATCAATCGCACTTCAAGGAAAAAAACAGTTCTAAACGATACTGAACCTGTACAAAAATTTATAGTCCAACCCATGGCACACCCGCTGCAGCATATTGTCGGGTGTGTTTTTTCATGTTCTTTGGCTGAAATTTACAGGATAACAGTTTTACCAAAAAGCCAATTCGGGAAGAGATAGGGGAGGAGGGGTATATCTATGGATTCATTTAAAGCGATTGTCGTCAAAGAACAGGAAGACGAAGTGATTTATGGAGTGGAACAAATAAGCGAGGACCAGCTGTCAGACGGTGAGGTCCTTATTAAAGTGGCGTATTCTTCGATCAATTACAAAGATATGTTGGCGGTACAGAAAAAAGGGGGCGTGATCCGGAACTATCCGATGATTCCCGGGATCGATTTGAGCGGTACGGTGGTCGAGTCGGCAGATTCCCGTTTTCAGGAGGGACAGGAAGTGATTGTCACCGGATTTGAAATGGGCATGAGCCACACAGGCGGGTTCGCCGAATATGCCCGGGTACCTGCAGATTGGGTGGTGCCGCTGCCAGAAGGTTTAAGCCTGCGGGACGCCATGGTTTTCGGAACAGCCGGCTTCACGGCTGCATTGTCCATCCTGGCATTGGAACAAAACGGCATGGACCCGAAAAACAATCCCGAAATACTGGTGACTGGATCTACTGGCGGCGTCGGCAGCATCGCGGTACAGATGCTCGCTAAAATCGGCTATCAAAATATTACAGCGCTGGTCCGGAAAGATCATCAAGTGGACGTAGCGAAATCACTCGGTGCGCATACCGTCATTTTCCCGGACGACTTAGGCGAATTGAAAAAGCCGTTGAACAAAGAAAAATTCGATTATGTACTGGATACCGTCGGAGGGGATGTTACCTCTGTTTTGATCCCGCAGCTTTCCTACGGCGGCAGCATGACCGCCTGCGGAATGGCAGCCGGTGTTGAGTTAAAAGCAACCGTTTTGCCGTTTATCTTGCGAGGAGTCAATTTGCTCGGCATTGATTCCGTCAATGTGCCGATCGAAAAACGGCCTGCGATTTGGGCGAAAATGGCGGATGACTGGAACATTGCGGGAACGACTTTGGCAGAGGAGATTCCGCTTGAAGAAGTGCCCGGCACGATTGAGGCCATCAAAAACGGAGAGCATTTGGGACGGACCATTGTGAAGTGCTAGCGAATCGCGGGCTAATTCCAAGTTTGCATAGTCTGGTGTCGATCTTGTAGAGAGATATTCTTTGGACGAAAGCAAAACAGCTATCGAAAGGATCGGTTACTATGGATGAAAACACGCTGAAAAAAACGAAAATATTCACCGTTTTAAATCTGGTCGTTTATTTTTCAACGCTCGGCGTCAACTATCTCGGTTCTTCAGGATTTTTTAACGGAAATACCCAAAAGGATATCTCAGACAAATACACGACGCTCATATCCCCGGCACCTTTTACTTTTTCCATTTGGGGCGTCATTTACAGTTTGCTGCTGGTTACGCTAATTTACTTATTTGTAAAAAGAAAAGATAAGAACGTCAGCCGGCTGGTTTTATTGATTTCTCCATTATTCATCGTGAGCTCTCTATGCAATATGGGGTGGATCGTCGCGTTCTCTTATGAACGGCTGGGCATATCCACCATTTTGATATTTGGCATGTTGTTCTCCTTGCTCATTATCGTGGAAAGAATTTATAAAAATCGCTTTGAATTTCCTTCCACGCTTGCGGGGCTCAGTTTTACTTTCTATGGTTCGTGGGTGTTCATTGCGACCATCGTCAATATTTCTTTGTTTTTAGTGCAGCTGGAGTGGAACGGATTCGGGATTTCCGATTCCGTCTGGACCATCATCGTATTGGGGATTGCCATCGCCTTTGTCCTCTTTTACTTGTGGCGGTTTAAAAACGCCGCCTTTCCGATTCCTTTAGCTTGGGCTTTCTTTGGGATCTACAGTTCGTATACGAGCGGACGGCTCGATCCGGCTATGTCCTCGGCCATTCAAGGAGTTCTTTTAGCCGGGATCGGGATCTTTGTTATTGCTGCTGTGTGGAGATTTGTTAAAAATGGAAACGCTCTTTTCCTGAGACATACAGGTTAAGCGCGTTCTTGAAAGACAAGTAAATTTAGAGGAGGAAATTGCATGGAGTTCTTGAAAGTGGAAGGCAAGGTCAGCCCTGGAAAACTGGCCGTGAGCATCATGGTGCCGGTTGTCGGCGGCTCATTAGCCGGCGCGTTCGCAAACCGCAATACCCAAGAAGAGTACGCAAAATTGAAAAAGCCTTCCTTTTCTCCGCCGCCTTGGATTTTTCCTTTGGCATGGACCGCTTTATACACTTCCATGGGGATGGCAAAATACCGTGCGGCTCAAAAAGCCGCGTTGAAAAACGAAGCGGGGAAAGTGCTGGTCCCTTACAATCTGCAATTAGGCCTGAACTTCCTGTGGTCATTCCTTTTCTTCAAATGGGGGCTGCGCGGCACCGCGCTTGCGGAAATGGTTTTGCTGCTCGCCACGATCACGTGGACGACGTATGAATTTTACCAATACGATCAAACCGCCGGCAATCTCATGATCCCTTATATCGCTTGGGTAATGTTTGCAATGGGCTTGAACAGCTCAATTTGGAAGCTGAATAAATGAATGACAAAAAAATCGCGTTCCCGGGAAAGAAAAATTTTAAATGGTTTGGCCATACACTAAAATTTATATCAGATAAATAGCCGCTCCGAGGAACTCAACATTCTTCGGAGCGGCTATTTGTTTTAGTCATACTGATAAGTTATTTGGGAATTGTCTGTTTTCATGGAATGACCCAAAGCGCTTTCCCATCATCCAATTCAAAACGCCGCAGATCGCACGTAATAAAAGTTGAAGAGAGGGAACGTTAAAATAATATTTGGCATAGAGCATGTTACGATGAACGGTATAATCTATCTTAAATAAACTAATATAGAAGGTGACGATGAGGATGTTTTATATTAGTACAAAAAAGCTTTTGGCAGCAGGCATGATGGCAGGCCCCTTATTTACACTTTCTTGGTTAATAAATGGTGCTGTTCGTGAAGGATATAATCCGCTGCGGCATCCTGTCAGCTCATTGTCTATCGGCAGCAACGGCTGGATACAGGCTATTACTTTCCTTATTGTTGGCATCCTGCTTTTAGGGTTTTCGTTTGTTCTTATCCGAATTTTAAAATCTCAAGGAGTTTCAGTTGGCGGTGCACGTCTCATAGCATTATGTGCAATAGGGTTGATCGGAGCAGGCCTGTTCGTATGTGATCCTTTGAGCGGTTATCCATCCGGATTACATACAGCTCGATCAGATAGAAGCATTTCCGGCATACTGCATGATATGTTTTCTGCGTTTCTTTTTATTGGGTATCCATTTGCTGCTTTCAAGTTCTATAAAATATTCCTGCAGAAGAAAGAGCCTGCTTGGGCAAACTACACCATAGTTTCAGCATTTGCTTTTATTTGTTTTTTCATTATAACAAGTATGGGTTTTGGCCAAGTAACAGGTTTTGTTGAGTACGGAGGGTTATTCCAGCGTATTACGTTAACGATATTTTGGATTTGGGTGACGTTGATTTCTCTCTATTTTTTGCAGCGAGACAGAAAAGTAGTAATGAAATAATAAAAAACTGTGCTTTGATAAAAAGGGGAAGGCGTCTCTGGGTATATATAATGAAGTAGAAACTCGGCAGTTGAACGGCAACTACCGGTTTAATTCACTAATTACATTTTGATTGGTGTTCTTATCGTTTGTCTGATGGTGTCGCTCCTTGGGAAGTATAAAACAAGGTCATTCAAATAGAAAGCAAGGTGAATAAACCATGAAATCTTATATCATCAGAATCGAACTCGAACACTCCGATCCGCTGATTTGGCGGCAGGTAATCATGCCGGCAGGAGCCACCTTCAATATGCTTCATGACATAATCCAGCAGGTGACAAATTTTCAGAGCGGCTATCCCTTAGGCGGATATCACCTGTTTGAATTCGATTTGGCGGAAGACAATATCCGGGTGACGAATGACGAGGAAGCCTACCTCGAGCATCAGTATTTCAAGAAGAACCGGAAAGAGTTTGCAGAGCGGCTGAAGAACATGGAGCCTGAGCACAAACGCTTTGAGGAAGCTTATCAAAAGCGGCTTTCAATGGTAGTCCGGAAGCCTTCAGGCATCAAGGTTGATGAATATTTGGAGAAGCACGGTGAGCTTCTTTACAGGTACGATTTTGGCGACAGTTGGGAATTTCGGATTCGATTGGAATCGATTGTCGATGATTATTATTTCGGGTTTCCGACGCTGCTGGACGGAGCGGAGACGGCACCACCTGAAGATGTAGGCGGCATTCATGCATTTTATGAGTTCCTGCAAATTTACCGCAACCCGCAGCATCCCGAGCACAAAGAAACGAAGGTCTGGGCAGACAGCCAGTACTTCAAAGAATATGATCCAGACCGAATCAACGGCAGACTGAAAAGCCGGATGTACAAAAAGACGGAATGGGATAAAATCCAACATGAAAACCATCGGGTGATTGAGGACAAATACCGGAAGAGTTGAGCAGCTGCTTCATATAGAAGAATCACCACTTCTAAGGAAATAAAATCGATGAGCACGTCCGGCATTTGGTAACCCGTTCAGTTGAGTGGTATAAAAGAAGAATTAACAATGCGTTTAGACCCAAAATCAGTAATGATTCCAACAGTCTTCTTCTCTTGTTACACCGTGCTTTTTCACGAATAACAATGCCTTTGATACTGCAATTAGCATGATTTTTGACAAGGTGACAATAGCCCTTGTTATATCCGGAAATCGTGTTGAGTCAACAGCCAATTCCATTGTTAAGGGCTTTGTTAAAGATTAGTGCTGATAGTAAAAAAAAGAACTTCCAATTGTCATGAAAGGTCTATTTCGTATTATAGGTTTATTAAACCTGAGCGCGCTTTTAATCAAACAACCTTTTATTGATAATTACATACGTTATTGTTAATAAAGCTAACATAGCAATTACAAGAACAGTTTTTTCATAAGTGTAATCAATAAAGCTATGGATAACTACTAACAATCCTAAAGGCAGGAAAAATACTCCTCCTGCAATTTTACCTAATAAAGATTTATTTTTTATGTTTTTTTCATTAAACCCAGCTAATAGCCACGTTTGCTTTTTTACAGCTACCAAGTAGGAAACAAGTAAAAAAGCTGTTCCGATAATTAATAATCCGTAGTCCATTTTCGACCCTCCTGAAACTGTATTTATTTCCCAATAATCTTTTTACGATTCTGGGTATAAAAAGTTTCAAATTTAGCTAACTTGAATCGTGCTGTGCTTCTTGAATAATAGGATTTAATCGAAAGGATAGCGTTTGCTATCCTTTTTGCTTTTCACGAAATTAAAAATAGCACCCAAAACAGGTGCTGAAAGCACAATGTCAATATCTCTCCTAATTTCAATCTGGAACCTGCGGCAAATAGGTTGCTACTTCTGATGTTTGTCCCACTAAATGGAACGGGCAAGCATTTGACCAGGCGTGTTTTTGAATGTTCTCCTTCCTTTAACAACGACAACCCATAAGCTAGAATTCTTGTAGTCACCCAGAGCTTATGCTAATTTGGATAAATGAACCAATAAAAGAAAAGAGGGATTTATTTATATGAAACCACAATATAAAGCTTTATTCGAAGAAATCACCTTGCCGAACGGCGTCGTGCTGAACGACCGTTTAGGCGTTGCTCCGATGACTACATATTCAGGGAATCCGGACGGCACCGTATCCGATGAAGAACTTGTCTATTACCGTCGCCGCTCAAATATCGGAAGCTTGTTCATCTCCGCATGCATAGCGGTTTCTGAAAACGGCCTCGCATTCCCGGGACAATTTGTCGCGTATAACGAAGATGTCATGCCGCGTTTGACGCGTCTGGCGACTGAGATGAAAGCGAATGGCAACAAGGCGATCCTGCAGATGCAGCACGGCGGACGCCAAGGGCAGCCGGATTTGATTGCTGCGAACGAAACGGTGGCCCCAAGTGCGGTCGGAGGATCTGCCCATAAGCCGGCACCACGTGAACTGACAGAGGAAGAAATCACAAACATCATCCGTGATTTCGGCGAAACGACGCGCCGTGCCATCGAAGCCGGTTTTGACGGAGTCGAAATCCACGGTGCCAATACGTACCTGATCCAGCAATTTGTATCGGAAATGACGAATCGCCGGGAAGACGAATGGGGCGGCAGCTTCGAAAACCGCTTGAAATTCCCGCTTGCCGTTCTTGCGGAAGTAAAGCGCGTGGCAGTCGATTACGCAAGCGAAGAATTTATTATCGGCTACCGTGTGTCGCCGGAAGAATACAGTGAAATGGGAATCGGTTATACGATTGAAGAAACTAAAATCCTGACCGAAAAGTTGATCGAAGGCGGCATCCATTACCTTCACGTGTCGCTCATGGATTTCAAAAAACGCCCTCATAATGAAGCAATAGAAGGCAGCATCGTCGAAATCCTCTCTGAGCAAATCGCTGGCCGCGTGGCATTTGTGGTCGTCGGCAGTATCACGAAACCGCAAGACGCAATTGCCGCACTTGAAGAAGGCGCGGATATCGTCGTGATGGGACGCCAAGTGCTGGCAGATCCGGAATGGACGGAAAAAGTGAAACAAGGCAAAGAAGACGAAATTTATAAGAACGTACCGAAAGAGCGGATCGGCAAGCTCGATATTCCGGGACCTCTTTGGGAAAAGATCGTCCAGTACAAAATGGTGGAAATTGAAGAAGGCGTAAACGTTTAAGTTCGAATACGAATCAGGAAAGCTCTCTAGCCAAAAGGCTAGAGAGCTTTGTTTGTTTTATTATTCATTTTAATGGAAAGGCAACTAATTTCTAGTGCATACCATTTTAATATTTTAATGGTGAATCTTGAAATGTACTATTTGCTCTTTGCCGCTAACACGTTTGAAGCTAAATTTATGATCTTTCATAATTACCTCTAAAGCAGAGTTTTCTTTATGTATTCCTGTAAACCGTTCGTAAAAGTGTATGCAATTCCGTGAACGTTCGTAAAGTGTTTTGATACGTTTATGAACGCTGTTTTTGCCGTTTTTCAGCTGTTTTTAGAGTGTTCGTAAACCTGTACTTTTACGAACGCTTTTATTTTCAGTACTCCTACCTTCACTAGTTTTTATTGGCACACTAAGCTTTAAACTAATGCTTAAGAAGTGGCACGGAAAGTCCGACTTACAATCATCACTGAGTCGTATCTATTGTTTCTGAGAGGATTTAGAGATATTCTTAAATTGTTATATACCCCGTGGGGTTTATTTGCGACAGAGGAGGCGAAGGCATGAAAGTCTTATGGAATGCTTTGTGACCGGCTCAACGATTTGCGTTCCTGGCAGGAATCGCGTTTCTATTTTTTACACTTATAACGAAGTTTTACTAATTCAATTAAAATGCAGGATGTTTTATTCGGTTAAATGAGGGAATTTTACCAAAAGAACAAGTTCGCAAAAAGAGAGGAGCAACAACATGTTTAATTACACGGTGGAAACTTCAAAAAGCAGAGATGAAGCGGTACGGGATCTTGAAGAAAAATTGACGGAAGAAAAGTTTGGTGTCCTGTGGAATTTCGATTTGACTGCCAAACTCCAGGAAAAAGGGGAGAGCTTTAATACGCCTTTTACGGTACTGGAAGTCTGCAATCCGAAGGAAGCGAACCGGGTCCTGTCTGAAGATTTGATGATTGGCTACTTCCTTCCCTGCAAAATTGTCGTGTATGAAGAGAACGGTACAACAAAAATCGGGATGCCGAAACCGAGCGCGTTGACTGAAATGGTTGAGAATGAGTCAATTAAAAAAATTGCGTTGGAAATCGAAGAACGGTTGATTGGATGTATCGATAAGTCGGTGTAACAGCTACCAACTCTATTTTTTTTCTAAAATAGTATACCCCAGACGGTAATTGTTCGATTGTTTAAAAGAAGATGAAGGATTGTCTTCTGCTCTGCAGCCTCTGCCTTATAGCAGCAGATGTTTGCGGATGATCCTTCATTTATCCCGGCCAGTTCAAAGGGTTGATTTCATACCCATGAGGGTATATGATAGGTTTATGAGATTGATTCTTTAACAGGAGGCAAGAGAGTGATGGAATACGATAAACAAGTTCAAAACCGGTTAAAACGGATTGAAGGCCAACTTAAAGGTGTATTGCGGATGGTGGAAGAAAATGAAGACTGTCGGGATGTCGTCACCCAGTTATCGGCTGTGCGAAGTGCAGTAGATCGTGCCATCGGCGTGATTGTCAGTGAGAATCTGGAGCAATGTGTCCGGGAAAGCCTTGAAAAAGGGGAAAGCACAGACAAACTTGTAAAAGATGCAGTCAGTCTGCTCGTCAAAAGCAGATAAGGAAGCCCTCAATCTTTCGGGTTGACGGCTTTCCTTATGCATGTTAATATACCCCAATGGGTATATTGAATATCCGTTGAGTTGCTGATTTTTTATTTGAGATTTTAAATACCCCTAGCGGTATATTGAATGGAGGAAACAAACAAGTGGATCAGAAAAAGACAACAAACATCATTTTATTCAGTGGGGATTACGACAAAGCGATGGCCGCTTACATCATCGCCAACGGAGCAGCAGCTTATGATCACGAAGTGACCATCTTTCATACGTTCTGGGGATTGAATGCACTCCGAAAAGACAACCCGCCAGCGGTGAAGAAAACATTCCTGGAAAAGCAGTTTGCCAAGATGATGCCGCGAGGCGCGGATAAGATGGGCTTGTCCAATATGAACATGGGCGGCATGGGAACGAAAATGATCAAACAGGTCATCAACAAGCACAATGCGATGACAATGCCGCAGCTGATTGAAATGGCGCAGGAGCAGGAAATCAACCTTGTGGCGTGCACGATGACGATGGACCTTCTCGGGCTGAAGCAGGAAGAATTGCTGGAAGATGTCACTTACGCCGGTGTAGCCGCATATCTCGCGGATGCCGAAGACGGCAACGTCAACTTATTCATCTAATAGAAGGAAAAGAGGGGAAACATGGATACTTGGGTAATGATTCTAATCGGAGCTGTCATTGTCTTTATCGGTTACCGGGCTATGTCACCGGCAAAAGGTGTGAAATCCATTTCCACTGACGATTTAAAACCTGAATTGAAGAAAAAAAATAAACAATTCATCGATGTCCGGACACCGGCGGAATTCAAGGCGAACCGCATCAAGGAATTCAAGAACATTCCATTGAATGAACTGCCTAAGCGCACGGGTGAACTCGATGTGAACAAAGAAACGTATGTGATCTGCCAAAGCGGCATGAGAAGCAGCAAAGCAGCTTCAATCTTGAAGAAAAAAGGATTCGACCACGTGATCAATGTCAGAGGCGGCATGGGAAGCTACCGTCCTTAATTTGGAGGAGGAAAAAAGATGAATCGCATGACAATTCAGGAAGTACAAGAATACATCGAAAATAATAAAGACGCATCTCTTATTGATGTACGGGAAACAGAGGAAGTAAAGGCAGGAAAAATTCCTGGCGCCGTCAATATCCCACTAGGCCTTATCGAGTTTCGCTTACAGGACATCGACAAGTCAAAAGAACATATAATGGTATGCCGTTCCGGAAACCGCAGCGGTCAGGCAACGCGCTTTTTGGAAAGCCAAGGGTTTAATGTCGTCAATATGGACGGCGGCATGCTGGAATGGGAAGGTCCTACGGAATAAATTTTTTTACTTTAAAATATACCCCCACGGGTAAAATGGAGGAATTCACATGATTCAAACGGATAAAGTACTGGATGCGAAGGGGCTTGCTTGCCCAATGCCGATTGTTAAAACGAAAAAAGCGTTGAAGGATATGGAGCCTGGCCAGGTCATCGAAGTGCAGGCGACCGACAAGGGGTCGCTCGCAGATATGAAAGCTTGGGCGAAGAGCAGCGGAAACCAATACCTCGGAACTACTGAGGAAGGCGATGTGCTAACGCATTACCTCCGCAAAGCGGACCAGTCGGAAGAAAAAGAGGAAGTCCAATTTCCGCATACCGTGACAAACGCTGAGTTGCAAGAGCAGCTCGGGCGTGATGATGTCATCGTGCTGGATGTCCGGGAACCGGCAGAATATGCATTTGGCCATATCGGAGGGGCAATCTCCATTCCACTTGGCGAACTGGAAAACCGGACACAGGAATTGGATGCTGAAAAAGAAGTGTTCGTCATCTGCCGCACCGGCAACCGCAGCGATTTTGCAGCAAAACAATTGACCGAAAAAGGCTTTAACCGCGTGAAAAACGCCATCGAGGGCATGACCCAATGGGATGGCGCAACAAATCAAAACAACGCATAAGCAACTTAACAAAACAACTTAACTGGAGGAATTACAAATGGCTGGAAAAACAGCAATCATCGCATCAAACGGAACCTTATTCGACGCTTACAAAGTCTACAACATCGCCACTGCAGCAGCGGCAAGCGATCACGAGGTGGCCATCTTCTTCACCTTCGAAGGATTGAACCTAATCCACAAGGAAGCATATGGCCAATTGGCGCTTCCGGTAGGCAAGGAACAACTGGCAGAAGGCTTTAAAAGAGCCAATGTGCCGGCAATTCCGGAACTGGCGGAAATGGCGCAGGAACTCGGCGTCAAGTTCATCGGCTGCCAAATGACCATGGACGTCAACGGGCTTGAAAAAGAAGCTTTCGTGGACGGCATTGAAGTTGGCGGAGCGGTGACGTTCCTGGAGTTCGCCAAAGACGCAGACGTCACATTGACATTCTAATCTAAAAAATTTTAACGAAAAATATACGGGTGGAGGTATTCAAATTGACGATTAAAGCAATGACAGCAAAAGAAGTGGCACGGAAAGTGATTGATAACGAACCGTTGTTCATCCTGGATGTACGCAACGGCGATGCGTTCGCGGATTGGAAAATCGAGGGCGGCAACATCCAGTATTTAAACACACCTTATTTTGATTTATTGGACGGGGTCGAAGAAGTGGTTTCGGAACTTCCAACAGACAGAGACATTCTCGTCGTCTGTGCAAAAGAAGGGTCGTCGGTGATGGTTGCGGAGATGTTGTCAGAAGAAGGCATCGATGCGGCGTATCTTGAAGGCGGCATGAAGGCTTGGAGCGACCATTTGGAACCGGTGAAAGTCGGCAATCTGAAAAATGGCGGGGAGTTGTACCAATTTGTGCGCCTTGGCAAAGGCTGCTTGTCGTATATGGCCATTTCGGACGGCGAAGCCGCACTCATTGACGCAACACGCATGACGGCCAGTTACCTGGATTTCGCAAAGGAAAAAGGCGCAATGATCAAGCATGTATTCGATACCCACCTTCACGCGGACCACATTTCCGGAGGGCGTGCAATTGCAGAAGCGACCGGCGCAGCGTATTATTTGCCGCCTGCAGATGCAGAAGAAGTCGTATTTGATTACGTTGAGTTGGTAAACGGATTGACCGTGACACTTGGCAGAACTAAAGTGGAAGCTCTTTATTCGCCAGGCCACACCATCGGTTCTACATCCTTCATCTTGGATGACCACTACTTGATGACAGGCGACATTCTGTTCATCGATTCCATTGGACGCCCGGACCTTGCGGGACTGGCAGAAGACTGGGTCGGCGATTTGCGGGAATCCCTTTACACACGCTATAAGGAATTAGCGAATGATTTGGTTGTTCTTCCGGCTCACTTCATGATCATGGATGAACTGAACGAAGACGGCAGTGTCTACAAGCAACTCGGCGACTTGTTCAAAGAAAACCATGGCCTAAACATTGAGGATGAGCAGGAATTCCGCGACATGGTAACGAAAAATTTGCCGCCGCAGCCGAATGCTTATATGGACATCCGCAAGATGAATATGGGGAAAATCATGCCGGACGAAGAAGTGCAGCGTGAAATGGAAATCGGACCAAACCGCTGTGCGGTACGCTAAGCAAGAAATACGAATCAACTAAATAACTCAAATTTGAAGGAGAGATTTTGATGAACGCAGATAAAGTATTAGACGCAAAAGGCTTGGCTTGCCCAATGCCGATCGTGAAAACGAGAAAAGAAATGAAGGAAATGGAATCCGGCCAGGTATTGGAAATCCAGGCGACTGACAAAGGAGCCAAAGCGGATATGACCGCATGGGCGAAATCCGGCGGCCATGAACTGCTGGATTCCCAAGAAGACGGCGATGTCCTAAAGTTCTGGATCCGGAAAGGCTAAAGGCTGAAAAGGGCATCGAACTGATGCCCTTTTTCCTTTTAGAAAGGTGGAACTGGGATGAGTCTAGATTTTATGATCGCTATTTTCCTGATCGGTTTTATTGGTTCGTTTATCTCCGGCATGGTCGGCATCGGCGGTTCGATCATCAAATACCCGATGCTCCTCTACATACCGGTGATGCTCGGGTATACAGCGTTTAGCGCCCATGAGGTGTCCGGCATCAGCGCGATCCAGGTATTCTTCGCGACGATTGCTGGTGTTTGGGCCTACCGCAGCAGCGGTTATTTGAACAAAACGCTCATCGCTTATATGGGCGGAGCGATTCTTCTCGGAAGCTTTATCGGCGGCTACGGTTCGACGCTGATGTCAGAACAGGGCATTAACTTTGTCTATGCCATTTTGGCGACGATTGCCGTCATCATGATGTTCCTTCCGAAAAAAGGCATCGACAATATCCCGATCGATCAAGTGACGTTCAATAAATGGCTGGCTGCAGGGCTGGCGTTCATCGTCGGAATCGCAGCGGGCATCGTCGGTGCGGCCGGGGCATTCATTTTGGTGCCGATCATGCTCGTAGTGTTGAAGATTCCGACGCGAATGACCATTGCGACTTCACTGGCGATTACGTTCATTTCGTCCATCGGTTCAACGGTCGGGAAAATCGTAACAGACCAGATCTTGTACGGGCCGGCAGCCGTCATGGTTGTGGCAAGCATTTTGGCGGCACCGCTCGGGGCAAAGTTAGGGCAGAAGATGAACACGAAATATCTCCAATGGATTTTATCACTATTGATTTTAGCAACAGCCATCAAAATCTGGCTCGATATTTTGTAAGGTGTCCGACAAAAAAATAGAAAGGAGGCAGCCAAGCTGCCTCCTTTTTGCTTTGTCTTCAAGAGTAAAAACCACTGTAGATTTTTTCAACTTTCCTTTTGAATTCCTCCATGTGAACAAACCTGGCTTCTCTCAAGATCTCTTTTCCATCAGCAAACAAAACAAGGACCGGAACGGTGAAAATGGACAGGAAACCGGCCAGCTCGGGAATTTCCTCGGCATTTGCCAACCTTGTTTGGATACGCGGAAAATCATGCATCGCTTCCTCCACCTGAGGAAGTAAACCGTGGCAGACACTTCAATGGGTTGTAAGGACATAGAGAAATTGCAGTCCGGTTTCTTTGCTAAAGGACTGTACTTCTTCCATTGAGGCAAGTTCTTTCATGTTTTATCACTCCTGACTTCACCTTTTTCCTTTTATACCCGCTTGGGTGAAGGTAAAGCGAAAAGAAGGGGAAAAGAATTCTTCGGTTCTTTTCTATTGCTTCATCTGCTTTTTCATACTGAAGATATTGGATAGATCCGTTAATAGGTAAACTATAGTAACTGGCTGTTTAAAAGGACTGAATTCAAATCTCTTCATGCGGCCTAAGAAAAAAGCGAAGGCATATCAACAAACTTCAGCAGGCCACTACATTAATTTTTGCAGAAAAAGTCAGAGTGATGAAGTTTACACATGACCGCTTATCGGAAGAGAAGAAGCTCAGACATGAGTTTCTTCTTTCTTCTTTTTTGTTTGGATAAGTGTACTTTTACGAACGCTTTTTCTGAGGCTTTAAAGTGTTTAACTACTTGAATATTAAAATTCTATAAGAAAGTAATATTAGGAGTTAATTAGATTTTTCTTTTAAAAAGGAGGTGTTATTGGCTTCTTGGAAAGTATATTGTGTCAAAGCATGTTAAAATATTTCCATTGTATATTACTGGAGGTAAATAGTTTGAAGATTAAAAAAGCAAGTGAAGAAGATATTAAAGGTATAGCAAGAGTTTACGTTGATAGTTGGAAGACTACTTACCAAGGCTTAGTCCCAGACAGTTACTTGGACAAGTTATCCTATGAAAAAACAGAACAAAAGTGGCTTGATTTTTTACATAAAGAAGAAGAACCTTTTATTTATATTGCTTTGAATGATGCAGAAAAGATTATCGGTTTTGCATCTGGGAAAATTCTTGCTGATGAAACTTTTAAGGGAGAATTGTATTCACTTTATCTATTACCGGAGTGCAGAGGATTAGGTATAGGAAGACAACTTGTATCAGCTATTGCGAAGCATTTTATTGGAAGAGGCATTGATTCCATAATCGTGTGGGTAATGGAACAAAATGAATCCGGACTTGGTTTCTATGAACGGATGGGAGGAAAGGAATATCTTCGTAGGACGAGCGAGTTTGATGGGAAAATAGTTAATGATGTAGCCTACGGTTGGAAAGATCTCTCAGAATTAATTATGAAAGAATGAAAATAACTGTCCACTAAGTAAAAAAGGGTAGTTACAGGCAAGATACATACAAGCAAAGGATTTATCTGTATTCAGTTAACTATTGACGGTCACATTTTTTCTTAGCAGTATCTATTATTTCCTAACTAATTCTTTTAAGAATAATGAAAAACAGTTTCCATATCATCAATTTATCGGTAGCTGTACAAATAGAACGGGAGAGAAAAGGCTAACTATAGAGCCTTTTCTCTCCTTTTCCTTATGAAATATAATATTACTAATGCATTTTTTTAGAAGGATGATGTTAATTGGTATAAAAATATAGAGTATGGCCCGCGATGAAAGATCGAAGAGGGAACATTCCTTTATTTTTTATTAAACCGCTAGTGTGTCTACAGTTGTGACAAAATATACAGAGCCATCATCCAGATAATCAATGCGGATAGCTGATTGATTCTTTTCAAAAGCCTCCCACTTGTATCGAATTGACCGACTTTTCTTCCGACAATGGCCAACGAAATGAACCAAATCCAAGAAACACCGATAACCGCTGCTGTGAACACCCATTTTTCTTCTCCGGCATAGACGAGTGAGCTTGTGCCAATTACACCGATCGTATCCATAATGGCATGGGGATTTAGTAAAGAGACAGATGCCGCAAATGTAACCTGCCGTTGAGCCGTTAATTGGCTGGCATGTTGATTCGAGCTGGTTTCTGGATTCGTTTTCCACATCACCCAGCCCATATAAGATAGAAATACAAAGCCTACCAGAAACAGACTTGTTTTTAACCATTCAAAACTAAAGACAATTGCCGATACACCAGTAACAGCTAAATAAATGAGCGCTGTATCACAAATGGCCGCCGTCATGACTGCTGGGAAGGCATGCGAGAGCTTTCGATAAGTGGCTCCTTGATTAAATATAAATACGTTTTGGACTCCTAAAGGCAATATGAGTCCAAACGCTAATACAATTCCATGAAGTAATGGTTCCATAATTTTTCCTCCTAACGTCTACCTATTCAGAATAGAGAAAGCAGGTCCATTTGTCTCCGACCAATTGGATGGGAATTATCCCAACCAATTTGATATAATCTACAGGCAAGAAAGGAAGTGCCGATATGTCTGAAAACATCTGGAGACCACAGAAATCTTCATCGATTCCATTGCACCAGCAAATTACGGAACATATCAAACAGAAAATAATGGTGGGAGAGTGGACGGTAGGATTTAAACTTCCACCCCAAAGGGCATTGGCAGCACAATTCCAAGTGAACCGAAGCACCATCGTCACGGCACTCGAAGAACTGATTGCCGATGGATTGGTTGAATCCAAAAGGGGAAGTGGTACGCAGGTGGCCAATAATACATGGAATATCCTCGCATCCGATCCTCCTGACTGGACCCATTATGTGCAATCCGGCATTCATGCGCCAAACCTGGCCATAATCCAGGAAATAAATAAAGCAGAAGCGGACCCTGCTGTCGTCCGGCTCGGAACAGGGGAATTGTCTCCTGAGCTTTTGCCCATAGAGAACATGAAGAAGACCATGCAACTTAAACAACATCAGCCATTGGCGCTGGGGTATATCGAACCCAAAGGAAGTCTTTCCTTGCGGCAAGCTGTCAGTGATTATTTAAAACCAAAAGGGATCGACGCCTCGCCTGATTCGATTCTGATTGTTTCAGGTGCAGTTCAAGCGTTGCAATTGATTGCTGTCGGCTTGTTGAAAAGAGGGGCTGCGATTCTGCACGAAACGCCTTCCTACCTTAATTCTATCCACGTGTTTCAATCGGCAGGAATGAATTTACTTGGCATTCCACTTGACCAAGAAGGGATGGAAGCCAAATCGATTGGCCGCTTAAAGCGCCAGCACGACGGCGCCTTGCTCTATACCATTCCTTCTTTTCATAATCCGACAGGAAAGGTGATGTCGAAAGAAAGGCGGCAAGAGCTATTGGAGGTCAGCCAAAGAGAGTCCTTGCCCATTATTGAAGATGATGTTTACGGGGAATTGTGGTTCGATGAGCAACCTCCTCCTCCACTCAAGGCGGACGATCGGCAAGGGAATGTCTTGTATGTAGGGAGTGTTTCGAAGACATTGAGTCCAGGCCTGCGAATCGGCTGGCTTGTCGGGCCAGAGCCGGTCATTACCCGGTTGGCGGACATTAAAATGCAAACCGATTACGGATCCAGTTCCATCTCGCAGCATTTGGTCGAGGAATGGCTCAGGAGTGGCATGTATCAGGAGTTCATCAGCCAGACCCGCCAGAAATTGAAAGAACAGAGAGATTTTACGCTTGGGCTCTTAACGAAGTATTTCGCATCCATCGCCACATGGGACATTCCGAAAGGCGGATTTTATATTTGGCTGGAGCTGAATGGTGGGATATCTGTTCGAAAACTGTTTGATCTGGCGCTGAAAGAGGGGATTCTGCTGAATCCAGGAATTGTTTACGATAAAATGGATCAGAATCATTTTCGCATTTCGTATTCCTATGCTTCGAAAGAAGAACTGGAAAAAGGGTTGCGGAGACTTTCTGAGATCATTAAAAATTTTCAAATTATATAAACAGAAACGTTATGAAGAAAAATAGCTTAGTGAAAATATTTGGCAACTATTCTTTTATATAAATCAGAACTATAAGTTTACATATGACCGCTTATCGGAAGGGAAGAAGTGATGGAATAAGCTTCTTTCCTTCCATTTGTTCGTAAACGTGTACTTTTACGAACGGTTTTATGTTGGTGAATAACACCTAAAGAAGTCCCTGATTAATTATGGTACAATTATCGATGAATTAAAGTCTGAAAATTCAAAACTTATAAGCTGCTGATGGAGGGGAGAAAATGAGTAGAAAAGAAGTACTTTCCATTTTCAAAAATGAGCTTAGCAAATACTCGCCAGAACAGCTACGGCATATTCCTGGAGAAGGAGTTTGGTCCATTGGGCAGATGTATGACCATATCATTCTAGTAGCGCATGAGTATCTCGATAATGTAGAAATATGTGCTGCATCAAATGAAGAACAATCTTTAGGTAAAACTTTGGCTGGTAAGAAATTATTTAAAGATGGTGGATTTCCGCCTTTTAAAATCAGACTTCCAGATGAAATGAATGCTCCGCCCAATAATTCAGATGGCAGAGAAAAACTGGCGAAAAGAATGGAAGAGGTCATTGAGAGATTGGAGCATTGGGAAGCGGAAGTGACTTCAATCAATCCGAATTATAAAGTTGAACACGGGGGATTCGGCTGGCTGAATGCAAAAGAATGGTTGGACTTAGTGGTGATGCATTCCCATCATCACTTGCGTCAAAAAGACGAGCTTGAAAGTTATCTGAAAAAGGAAATGTAGTTTTTGAGTGATGTTAAGCAAACTTTTTTGGAAATTGGTTTTACGAATTTTGATTTTAGTCCCTTCGCTAAAATTTATAAAAAAAAGGAAAAGTACGTATCTCAAAAGGAGGCTTTTAGATGAAATACTTGTGCTTGGGTTACCTCAACAAGGAGAAGATGGAGGAATTGCCAAAGGAAGAAATCGATGCCATCATGCTGGAATGCCAGCCACATCTTGAGGAATTATCCAACAGTGGTCATGTGCTGGTAGATGCTGGCGTTGCACAAGAAGTGAAGAGCTTGCAGCGGGTTGACGGAAAGATACAAGTTAGTAAAGGTTATTTAACTCAGCCGGAAAAAATCATTGGAAGTGCGTTCATACTGGAAGCCCAGAACATTGAAGAAGCAATTCGAGTGGCTTCTCTACATCCGACTGTGCAGGTCAGTTTAGGAGAACAGCTTGGGTGGGAAATTGAAATCCGCCAGATCGACTCCTTCGACATGAAAGACTAAAGGGATTGCAGAGGCAAGCCCTTTGTTCTTGTCCACTATGTTACTTTAAATCTAAAATGCCTTTCCCCGTTTCAAAATCTATCGGCAATGAGGAATGTTCATGGACAATCGCCCATGAGCCCTTTGCTTTTTTGAGTCCAAAGGTGAACCGGTTGATTGTCTGCTGAAGCTGCATATCCGATTCTTCTTGATAGCCAGTAAATGTCACGGCGCAATGTACAAAAGCCAAAGTTGAAGTTTCTTCAATTACGGCATCGTCAAAAGCGACTTTTAGGAGAACGCCCCCTTCACGCAGGCCATTGAACCAATTGGATACATTTTCCTTCCATGCAGAAATCCCTTTGCTTTCCCAGTTTTCCCAACAGTCATAAATGTGAATTTCAGAAGCATACAGGGACAATAATTTCTCGACATCTTTTTCATAAATTGCGGTTCTGTAGGTTTCAAGGACATCGTGCACATCAGAAAATCTTTCTGCCATCAATCTCTTCTCCTTTCCTGGATCAAATATAGAAATCTATAGCTCAGCTCTTTATCAGTAGGTTATCTAGTCTGAATTCGAGGTTCAACTCGTTTATCCTGCTTCAAAATCCAAGTGTATTCCTTTATCTAGAACAGAAGAGGAGGTAAAGAAAGCTGTTTAGAAATAATATTGCTAGAAGCAATCAAAACGAAGTTAAATTCAATTGCAATAAGAACATAAAAATACTTTAGGAAGAATAGTAAAAATTGATGATAAGTTTACATATCAGGTTATCGGTAGGGGAAAAGCGTAAGGAGAGCTTTTCTCTTTCTTTTCATCTGGAAAAGTGTACTTTGACAAGCACTTTTAAAAAGTTAAATTAAGCGCGTTCTTAAATTTCAAATGGAATACTTATTTCTTAACGCCAGGTGCTTTTTCAGCCAGTGTTTTTATCTCCGTTAAGCCATTGTCCTAAATTGTCCGACGGCCTAATTCTTTCTGAATCATCTCAAGCTTGGCGGATCGGAGCTTGCGCTCGTATGGGTCCGTTTCGGATTCTGGCTTGGCGAGATAGTCTTCGTTATACTTGATTTCAAGGTAGAGGATGTCAGTAGTCTCCATAACGGCATGTCGGTGGGACTTTTCCACTTCCGCTTCGATTTTCCCCAATTCATATTCTGCTGGATCTCGCTGAGCAATTTCGGCTTGAATTATCGTTATTGCTTTCAAATCCGGTCTCTTTTCATGGTTCAATCGTGTCAGTCGCTCATACAACTTCTTGTTCGTCATTTTTTTAACGTTCGCTTCACTGTATCTCGAAAATAAGCTCATCATTATCCTCCTTTAAACCTCTGTTGGTGCAATTGCTCATGCCTTTCGTTCACATAAAACGAAGTTGGTTGTTCAGAATAGGAACTTTCACTGATAAGTACACAGTACCATAACGGGATCAACTCCTATAAACTGAATGAGACTCGCCTAGTTCAAGTCGCGCATGTTAATTGTCTCAGTTTCATCTGTAATTGTTTGTACTTGGACATCCTCCTTCGTAATTAATACAAAAAGTACAAAATGAAATGAGGGCATTTAGAATGATTGGAAAAATTTTCAGGAAATTATTTTCTAGAGATTACGGGCTATCAGCAACAGAGTTTGCGTCACTTCTGTGCTATAAAACATGGAAGGAAGCTAAAGGAAATACCTATGCCATTTTCTTTACGCAAGCGGATGACTGTTGGTTTGCGACAGAACTTCCTGACGGTCAATGGGCGGTGTGGAAAGAAGAAGGAGAAATGCCATATCCTTTTACGGTGTTTTCCACTTGGCATGAGGCGATTGGACATCTTCGGGGCTTATTTGACGAAACCGCATTGCCAGAAAGCCATTGGATCATGGAAGCGTCAAAAAAGAAGGTGAGAGATTTAGTCGATAAAGAAACTCAAATACAAATCTTGCTCTCTGGGAACGCCTTACAATTTGCTTGTGAAACACTGGGTGTGAAAGATATGAGAATTCGTGAATACGCTGAAGTCTTTACAGTAAGCATGGAGGAAGTCTATGACTACGTTTTGAACCATGGACTCCCGCCAAGTGACGCGACGAGGGATCCGCTGGTTGAAGGCTTCCATTATTACAAGAAAGACGGCAAATGGCACACTTTTTTCAGGGAGAGAGGCCAGACATTCGACAAAAAGAATTTTGATGACGAGGAGCTTGGCAAAAGGTACATCGTTACCACATTGGTGCAATTAAGTGGCACGGGACTGTACTAACACTTAGAAGTGCAAAGGGTAAATAGGCGTTAATTTCTTAAGCTTTTAGTCAAGGTTTTTATGAGTTTACAGATGAGGGGATTATCAGAAGTTTCAATATATGAAGTAAAAAATTTAAAAACCAGTAACCTCTCCATTAAGGTTACTGGTTTTTTAAAATTCTATGCAAAATAAAACTTGAATTGATGCAACTTATCTCTAAAAATAACATCCACCACTAACAGATCAGTGGATATCCCGCTTTTTAAAGCTTCCGCCTCTGACTTCAGCTGCATCGTAAACGACGATGAATGCGTTGCTGTCGATTTCGTAGATGATTTCTTTCATTTTGCTGTCTTCGAGCCGGTTGATGATGCAAGTAATTTCTTTGTGTTCCTCATTCGTGTAGGCGCCTTTGACGATGCTGTAAGTAGCATTGCGGCCGAGGCGGTCGTAGATGGTCTGAACGAGCAGCTCCGGTTCACGCGAAATAATTTTATATGTTTTGGAGCCGCTGAATCCTTCTTCGACCAGATAGATTACTTTGGACGCGATGAAATAAGCAATCCCGGAAAGGAAAGCGCCTTTCAGGCCGAAGACGAAAGAAACAATGATAAAGACGAATACATTAAGGAATAAAATCATATCACTCGTTCCGAATGGCAATTTGCGTGAAAGCAGCACAGCCAGCATATCGATGCCGTCGAGCGCCCCGCCGTTCCGAAGAGCAAGGCCCATACCAATACCGATAATGATTCCGCCGATAACGGTGACCAGCAAGGTATCGCCTTCAACGATAGTCGGAACGTGGTGCATGACCGTTGTTGCATAGGCGAGAGAAGCAATGCCGATGAAAGAGTAGATGGCGAAGCTTCTGCCGATTTGTTTATAGCCTAAATAGACAAATGGAATGTTCAGAAGAGCAATCAGCAAACCAAGCGGTATTCCGGATAATTGGGAGCCGACGATGCTAATGCCTGTAATTCCGCCATCCGATACATTGTTCGGAATCAGCACGGCTTCAAGGCCGTAAGCGGTGATAAATGCTCCGATGATAATGGAGAGCGCCCGTAAAAGCGTTTTGGCTTTAATCTTTTTTCGTTTTGTGTCTGTTGCACTCATTCTATTTTCTCCTTCTCTGAAGTTTCATGATGGAATTTTTTCACGCTAATTATTAAATATAACCTTTTTTTGGCTTTTTTAGTAGGAAAAACTTGAAGGGGACGATCAAGAAGAGCGGACCTGTAATAGAAAATTTACTAAAAAAAGGGATTGGAAGCGGATGTCTTGAATTTTATTAAGGATGAGCAAAATTATAGTAAGAGTTGAGTGTCAAAGGCTGCAGCCTTAAAAAGGAGGAATTTCCATGCTGTTTATGTTGATAGTCAAAGCTTCACCCAGTTCGGAAGCCGGAAAGCGCCCAAGCACGGAGTTGATAGAAGCCATGTCCAGGTATAACGAGGAGTTAAAGGAGGCGGGTGTTCGGGTTATGACAGAAGGGCTTCATCCCAGTTCGAATGGAATTCGCCTTTCGTATGTGAAGCCTGGTGAAAAGCCTGTGGTTACAGAAGGACCTTTTGCAAATCCAAAAGAATTAATTTCCGGTTTCATTTTGATTGATGTGAAATCGAGGGAAGAGGCCATCGAATGGGCCATGCGGATGCCGGACCCGATTGGAGATGGCGAAGGCGAGATTGAATTGCGTCAATTGCACGAAGGGCCAATGGAGATGTAGAGTTTAGAAACGCTGTCCGAATAAGCTTCACTTGGTAATGGCATGGCCGGTGGCTTTTCACCGGACAAAAAAGGGGGACGGAAAATGAAAGCCATGGTCTGCACCCGGTACGGGCCGCCGGAAGTTTTGGAGCTGCAACAGCTCGACAAGCCGGTACCAAAAGCCGGTGAAATTCTGATAAAAGTTTACGCGTCCACTGTCACAGCAGGAGATTGCGAGATCCGGAGCTTTAAATTCCCGGTGTTATTATGGGTTCCGCTGCGACTGTTTTTTGGCGTGCGGAAACCGAGATTGGACGTGCTGGGGCAGGAATTCGCCGGAGAAGTTGAATTTGCGGGAGACGCGCAGACGCTATTCAAAAAAGGGGATCGTGTATTTGGTGCGACTGGATTGAAGCTTGGCGCGTATGCCGACTTTCTGTGCCTTCCCGGCAGTAATGCCATCGCCCGCATACCTGAAGGGCTTAGTTTTGAAGAAGCCGCCACCATCCCGACAGGCGGAATGAATGCCTTGTTTTTTCTTCGGAAAGCGAGAATCCAAGCCGGCCAGAAAGTGCTTATTATCGGAGCCGGCGGAAGCATCGGCACGATGGCCGTTCAGCTCGCCAAAAATTCAGGCGCTGAAGTGACGGCCATCGACAGCAAGGAAAAGCTGGACATGCTCTTATCCATCGGTACGGACAACGTAATTGATTACCGGCAAGAGGATTTTACTGCAAATAGCGAAACCTATGATGTGATTTTCGACGTTGCGGGAAAAAGCCCTTTTTCGAAAACGGTCAATTCATTGAAGCCTAAAGGCATTTACCTGATGGGCAATCCGAGCCTTTCCCAAATGTTCCGGAGGCTTTTGCCGACAAAAAAAGGCGACCGGAAAATTATAGCGGGAGCGGCCAGCTATAAAGCCGAAGATTTACGCTATCTGAGCAAACTATTGGCAGAAGGCAGAATCAAGCCGGTCGTTGATCAAGTATTCCCGCTGGAACAGCTGCGCCAAGCACATCATTATGTAGAGAGTGGAGCGAAGAAGGGGAATGTGGTCATTGCCAATCAATAATGTGAGTCAATCGTACTGAACATTAAAATCGTTCTTTGTGTAAAAAATGATTCTAAATTAATCTCTTCATTGCTGCGCCCGCTGCATCAGCATTTCAGGTGTGGCTTTTCGTTTTATTCACCATTAGAAAAGCTGTCCCAAAAAGCCGTTATTCACGACTTTTCCGTACAGCCTTTCCAAGAGCGTTCATTTCCAATCCATCAGGCAATATAATCATCTTTATTCACATCTGTCGCTTCCACTTTCTCATAATAAGCACCTTTTGTGATCAGCGCCAAAACCACTGTCATGACAGCTGCCATCAGCGCGGCTAAGAAAGCGGCGGTGCTTTGGAGGAAAAGTCCGAAATAACCAAGTGCGGCAACAGTTCCAATTATAGTCGGCACCAGCAGTGAGACAACGCCGACGGGATTCCATTTAAAGAGATTTTCTTGTCTGGCATCGTAATAACGAGGCCCGATTTTCAGCAATTTTTTGACGATGAGCGCATCGGTTACGAGAATCGCTGCCCACGACATCAGCGCTACCCCCTGGAACGTCATCGCTGTTTGCAGGTGGTCGATGATGCCGCCAAGCATCAGCACCATGGCCGTAACAGCTGCCATGACTACCCAGAAGCGCCGGCCTGGAGTGAACCGGAACATATTTTCAAAAAAGCTCGATAGGGAAAGCGAAGCGCTGTAAATATTCGTGATATTGATGCGGACTTGCGTCAATGTCGTAAACAGGACGCCGCCGAGTCCGAGCAGCACAACGATATAGACACCGGGGTTCGATTCGCCTATTCGGACCCCGAACCAGATGCCGAGGCAGCCCATGACGCCGAAACAGAAAATCTGCGGAATAAAGCCGATTGCGATGGAGCCGATTTTCAAATCTTTCGGCTTCAGGAAACGCGCATAATCGGAAGCGATCAGCGCTGTCAGCCCCATGATGCCGTGCTGCATCCCGATGCATAATAATAAAGCTGTGCCGCCGATCTGGGCACCTTCTGGCATGTACGTCCAAAAACTTCCATCGTAGACGGATGGACGGTTGTAGGCAACGACGATTGCCGCGATTAAAAAAAAACCGAAAACCGGCAAGGACCATTTTTGAAGTTTGTCCAATTGTTTGATGCCGAACCAGTTCAAGGGGATAACCAATGAACCAAAGATGATGATAAGAATCCACTGGGGGATTACGGGAAAATATGCATGGATAGCGGTCACCAGGATCATGCCTTCAAAAGCACAGTACATGATGAAGTTTGATGCATAAATCAAAGAAGTGAGCGAGGCTCCGATGTAACCGAATCCTCCTCGGGATAGTAAATTGACGTTCATTCCCGACTTGGCAGACAGGTAGACGATAAAGGAACCGACAATGCCCGCTGCAATAATCGCATAGGCCGCTGAAATGAGGGCATTCGCCGCTCCGAATTGAAGTGCCATAACACTGCCCATCTGGAAATAGAAAATGGCCGTCGCAATTCCGAATGTAATGTTCGTGATGCTTAGCCAGCTCATTCTCCGATATTCCCGCGGAATTTTGTCCAAAGAATAATCCTTTTTTCTGTTTGCTTCCATTTCTCGTTCAAGATCTGCAGCAGAATCAGTTCTCATGTCAGCTCCTTCTTTCCTATTTAGATTTCTGCAGTGCCTGTTTTGTGCATATAAAAAGCAATGGAATGTACGGGAAAATTAAAAGTCAATGCCAAGGACATAGGCATCCTCTTGAGTGAAAAAATCCGAAATGGTTCCAGTAATTTATTCTTTATATCTTTCCGTACCCGCTCTTACCGTATTTTAGGCATTAAAACAGCTTGTCGGTATTGAACACTATTTAAGAAATACAGTGAACTTATTTTGCAATTAAACAAAACAAAAAACACCAGCTTCGAAATCGATTGATCTCGAAGCTGGTGTTTATCTCTTTATTTTAGCTAATGAAGTGAGGGAACTAATCAGGAATGTCCTTTTAAAAATTCAGTCCAATATAATCGCCTTCCCTTGTTCCCGCAAAGCTTTTAAAGAAGCCAGCATATGATTGATTTGTTCATCAGAATGCCGTTCCCAAGATCCCAATTCAGCAACGATCTTCAGAGGAGATTTGGATCGGTAGGAGCGTGTTGGATTGCCGGGAAACCGTTTGTCGGTCAAGTTCGGGTCATTTTCAAAATCACCCAGTGGTTCGACCAGGTAAATTCTTTCTTTGGCGTTGGAGGCTGCGAGTTCCGCACCCCATTTGGCAGCTTCCAATGTGGCTGTGAAATAGATGTAATTGGATTTCTTGTCCTGGTAATTGGATAAATTCTGCGCCTCCAATAAATCACCGATCTTCAATTGGGCTTTTGTTCCATGAAAGAAAGGACCGGGGTCTAAGACATCTTTTTTGTCATTCATACGGATCTGCCTCCTGTACTATTCGCATTGTATAGAACAGTATAGGGCAGGGATTCGGAGAAAAGTAGTCTATAAATCATTTTTTATCAGCGGTATAATGGTAGTAAAGAGAGTGATATCGAACGACAAAGATTAAATAAAACCGTCGTTTAAGAATCTGGTAATCCGGTTAACGCCAGAGTGAGGTATATATCTGAATAAAATAGGGAAAGCCCAACTTCTCTGTTGTTCTGGAGAAATTGGGCTTTTGTTGCTGAGCTAAATCGTTTTCACAAACTTCGCCGGCACTCCGGCAATCACTGTATTTGCAGGGACATCCTTCGTCACTACGGCACCTGCCGCAACAACGGAATTGTCACCGATCGTCACACCGGGCAGAATCATGGCGCTGGAACCGATCCAGGCATTTTCACCGATGATCACAGGTGAGGAGTAGGTGGTGTTCCGGGTTTCCAAAGGCAGTCCATGATTCAGTGTGGCGATCGTGACATTCATGCCGATTTGTGAACCGCTGCCTATTTGGATTCCTCCCCGGTCCTGGAACGAGCAGCCGGTGTTGAAGAAGACGTTCTTTCCAATGGTGATATTTTTGCCGAAGTCGGTGTAGAACGGCGGGAAGCACATGAACGACGGATCCACGGTGCTACCGGTCAGTTCACTGAAAAGCTCCACGATTTCTTCTTTTGAATGATACGAAGTATTCAGTTCCATGGTGATCCTTTGCGCTTCAAAACTGCATTGCACCAATAATCCATATAACTCTTGATCGCCGGCTGGGATGGAGTTGCCTTTCCGGCAAAAATCGATAAATTCGTTCATGTCCATTGTTTATTGCCACCTTTCTTTTTGGCCTAACTGGGACTCGGATACCGCATTCATGTTTGATCGAACTGCTTGTTGTTTGTCGATCTTCTTATAAAATATAATTTAACACACAAAGTGATTAAACGAAGCTGAGATGTTCCGGGGAATGCTGTTAAGCCAGTTGGTGCAGAAATCGACCGGTTTTCTGATGAAGTCCTTTACGCATGCGACTGAACATTATTTTGTGGAACAGCGTAATTAAAGGGTGAATCATCATTCCTTATAATTTACATACGTATGTCATAATCATGGTAGTGTTGATTTTTGATTCAAATAGATGAGGAGGCCAATCATGAACATCGGAATCATCGGAACAGGAAACATTGCATCGTACTTGTTGGAACAGATAAATCGAAACCACCTAGCCAACGGAAGGGTCACAGCTATTTTCGGGCGCAACGAGGAAGTGGGACAGCAGTTAAGCGAACAGTTTGAAGCCGATTTCTACACAGACCTTCAAGGATTTTTAGACTTGCCGCTCGATATTGTGGTGGAAGCAGCGACGGTGGAAGCGGCCAAAATCTATTTAAAAGATGTGGCCGCCCATCAGAAAGATCTCGTCGTCAGCAGCATCGGCGTCTTTAAAGATGTCGCTTTCTTGGATGAGCTGAAAAGTTTGGCGGAGTCCAACGGCACGCATATCTTCTTGCCGTCCGGTGCAATCGGTGGATTGGACGTCTTGCAGTCGGCGAAAGCGGCTGGTGGGTTAGAGCGTGTCCAGATTACGACACGGAAATCTCCCGCATCGCTTGGGATTGAATCGGACGAAGAAAAGGTGCTATTCGAAGGCTCCGCATATGAAGCCGTCGAGAAATTCCCGAAGAATGTCAACGTAGCATTGGTGCTCGCACTTGCTGGCATCGGAGCCGAGAAAACGAAAGTGCGCGTCATCGTCGATCCGGCCGTCGAGCGGAATACCCACACAATCGAAGCGGAAGGGGATTTCGGCAGGATGCAGCTGCAAGTCGAAAACAATCCGATGCCGAGCAATCCGAAAACAAGCCTGCTCGCTGCCTTGAGTATTCTGGCTGTTTTGCAGAATAAAGATAAAGCTTTGCGGATCGGGAACTGAATTCTTGTTCTGAAAGTGAAAAAGTAGCCGGTTTTGCTTAAAAAATCCCTCTGAAATGGAGGGAATAGATAGGATTCATCCAATTGATTTTAGTAAACCTATTTAGAATTTAAGTGTAAGCAATTTGCTTTGAATCATTTCTTTTATTGAAGCATCTCATTTTTAAAAAATGAAAGCGACAGCTGGACACATTGCATGTCCAGCTGTCGCTTTTTTATCGGGTTGAATCCTGGTTTCTGAATGAGTTGTCTCAAAAAGCTTTCGATAAACTGCAGGGCATCTTACATCGATTATCTGATTTATTTCTTTTGTCTTTGCCTTAAAATAATAAAAGCCGTAACGGTCCCTCCAACTAACCCATCGATCATATCAATCATGGTGTCATCCGGGTTCCGTCCTTGGATTGTAAAGTTGAGCAATTTATCTCCAGCGAACTCCATCAATTCCCAGACCGCTGCAGAAGCAAGCGAAAAACAAATGATGTAAAGGCCGATAAAAGCATTTGGGAGTCGGGCTGTCAACTGTTCTCCCACCATTTTCTTCAGGATGATCCAGCTTCCAACCGCCAGCATGATTCCTGATCCGATATGAAGAAAATCATCAAAATGCGGAATATCATAAAAACCGCCAAAAGTACCCAGCCCCACTGAAATAAAGATAAAGCCATAAACGATGTTCACAAAAAAGCTCGGCAGCGAAAGTTTAAGATGTCTTTGCGCAAAAGCGATCGCCCCCATCAGTATGAGTGTGAAAATACCCATTATCACTTTTGTGTTTTCTCCACTGGCAAACATATAACCCGTGCCAATGGCCAGCAAAATGAACACACTCCACCAAACGGTTCTTTCCCCTGTTTCACCGTGGCCGTTCTTCAATAATTCCATCTACGTTCATCCTTTCAAAAACCTTTAAAAAAATGCCCTATTGAATCATTTTACTTCATATCCAGCTCAAAGGGGCTGATTTACCATTGAGTCGCGGTTCACTGGCGCTGTTCATTTGGGCTTTTAAAATTCAATGGAATCACAATTGCAGTAGCTCTAGGGTCCGGAAAGCGGCTCTAATTACCGGCTCGATTTTTACGGTAACCCGCCACAAATGGAATTTAAGAGTAAATTCAGAGAAAAAGGGTATGTATTATAAGGTAGGGCTAAAAAAGTCCAGCGAGTGAGTATCAAACGGATTTTTTGTTTGGTATGGACACTGGCCATAAAAAATGTGCTCCTGTCACTTCCTTTACATCGCTGAGCTATTGTTTAGCAGGATGGCAGATTGTTTGATGCGGGCAATTATTTGTTTGAGATTACCAGGTATACAGTATTTCCAAGCTTGCCGTTATTAGTAAAAAACGGCGGTGACGGAAGAATTATATGGAGCAGCATTTCGAATAATAAAAAATGGAGTGGATGTAACACATGGAAAACGTCATCATTAGTTATTTTAAGGTAGAAAGCGAAGCTTATCAGGCGTTATCGGATTTGAAAAAAGCCAGTACATTCAATGAGAATTTTAAATTGTCACAAGCGGCATTATTAAAAAAATCAAATGGGCAAATCATCATGCAAGATGGTTTTGACACAGGCAAACGAACGCAAAATGATACGTGGAAAGGCGGGTTAATCGGTACGCTTGTTGGGATCTTAGGCGGTCCGCTTGGCATGCTGCTTGGGTTCGGAATCGGGTCCGTGGTCGGAATGGCCAAAGATACAGGCGAAGCCAAGGAAGAATCGAACCTTATTACAGCAATCTCTACCCGAATGACAGAAGGGGAAGTGGCAATTGTGGCAATCGCCCAGGAGCTGACTGAAGAATCCTATAATCTGATTTTAGAGAAGTACGGTGCGGTAACAGTGCGTTACAGTGCCAGCGATATCCAGGAAGAAGTGGAACATGCTCAGAATGTGGAGAAAAACCTCCAGGATCGGGCAAAAGAAGAAATGCGGCAGAAACGTTCTGAGTTTCGTAAATAAAAAGCCGGAGAATAACACCGCAAATTCAAGGAAGAATTTCAAAACCTTTAAAAAAGGTTTCTTCCGCAGACTAAACTGAAATAAGCAATCTAAATATAGAAGACTCCAACCCCCTGTTTAAACTTTTCATGGAAACAGGGGTTGGAGTTGTACTTTTTATCTATACCGTTAATGCAATTACTAAAAAGACGTTTCCTGTAAAGCCCAAAGAGTGGCTATGCAGGAAACGTCTTTTCTGTATCGGGTTTTCTTTTGGATACTTACTTCTCACTCCATCATCAACGAAATATCCGCCGCCGCTTCTTTCAAGCGGTGAATATAAGCATCGATTTTGTCTCCGTTTATTCGGAAAGCGGGTCCGGCGATAGATAATCCGCCCATGATATATTTTCCGCTTCGAAGGATTGGTGCGGAGATGCCGATTGCTCTTTCGTCCACTTCAGAATTGGTGAGGGCGTATGCGTTATGTCGGATCTGTGCCAGCTCTTGCTCCAGTTTTTCTCCGTCGGCGAGGGAAAGAGAGGATGTGATGAGGAATTGCCGGTGCTCATCGGGTAAATAAGCGAGCAAAATTTTTGATGAAGCTCCTTTAAAAATATCCAGCACTTGCCCCGCTTCGTAGGAGTACCGTAATTTATGCTTGCTTTCCAAATGGGCTAACACCTTCACTTTAGAGCCTTTAACCGCGGTCAAGTTAATGGATTCGCCTAAATCATCATTCAGTTCCTGCATGATCGGCAACGCCGTCTCAATCAGTACATCGAAGGAATCTTCTTTGACGCGGGAAATTTCATCTGCCAGCCAGCCTGGTGCATACAGTCCTTTTCCGGCCGGTTCAAGCAATCCAGCCCGAATCAGCGCTTTGATTTGCCTGTAAAGAGAGCTTCTCGGGACATCCATTTCCTGCAAAATCTCTTCAATATGGAGCGGCGAACCGTATGAGTGGAATAATTGCAAAACTTTTAAGTTCATTCGACGACTCCTTTCAGTCTCAATATATGAGACATTCTATTTGTCTTAATATTCTTCATACTATAGGATTTTTAGTAATAAATCAATAAAAAAGGGGTTTTACAATGACTACGAATGTGATTTTATTTCTGACAATTGGAGTTGTCTTGCTGGCAATTGTAATTTTTTCTTACTTTTTGGGACGCAAGAATCAAGGGATTGAGAACTGGTATGTGGGAGGCAGGTCGCTTCCGCTTTATGTACAGATCGGGACGCAATTTGCGACGGTGATGGGCGGTGCGGTAATTGTTGGTCTGGTTGGAACAGCTTATACGAGCGGCTGGTCGACTTTGACATATGGTTTATTGACGATGATCGGCTTTATTCCATTTCTATTCATGGCAAAGTGGTTGAGGAACAGTGAATTTGAAACAATGCCGGATATTATCAAAAAGATTTACGGAAACCATCCGGTTTTATCTGTGCTGACGATTTTAAGTACGCTGATTGTTCCATTCGGCTGGATGATCACGCAGCTTGTCGGCTTTGGAAAAATATTCTCGACGATTACGGGAGTGGATGCATCACTCATGGTGACGATTTTTGCGGTGATCAGCCTGGCATTCGTTTTGCCAGCAGGCATGACTTCTGTTGCCTGGACAGATTTTATCTTCGGCTGTGCGATGGCGGTCGGAGCTGTAATCGCTTTCTTCATGGCAATGGATTTGGGTGATGGCTTCCAAACAATCATGGCCAGTACGCCAAGTGAAATTTCCGATTTTCCAAGCGGGCTTGTCGGTATAGGGATGGGGACAGTCCTGTTTTGGATATTCGGGGTCATGCCAGGTAACTTGACCAACCAGCAATTGTACCAGCGCATCTTCTCTGCGGATAATTCAAAAAATGCGACAATTTCCATTGGAGTGACGGCTGTGCTGTTTGCCTTAGCGACTTTCTGGTCATCGACGATCGGTTTGACGGTGCGTTCACTCAATCCTTCACTCGACAACCCAGAAAACGCGACAGGCTGGTTTTTGACGCAGACACCGGATTGGTTTTTGATCATGTTTGCGGTGTTTATCGTAGCGACAATCATGTCGACGCTGAGCAGTGCAGTTCAATCGGTCGTCGTGACAATTACGAAAGACATCTACACGAATTACATCAATCCAAACATTGAAGAAAAGAAACTGGTTTCGGTTTCCAGAATCGTTTCAGTAGCTGTACTGGCACTGGCTGTTATGATGGCGAACTTTTATCCGCAGGCGCTTAGCTGGATTGTCGCATCATTCGCCTATTCGGTGTCGGCATTGCTTGTGCCGATTTTAGGCGGCTTTATCTTGAAAGACAAAAACATCCTGGATCACCGTGCAGGAATTGCAAGTATTGTGATGGGAGTGGGCGGTTCTGCCATCGCTCATATGCTGGGCTCAGATATGTATGTCATGTATGGGTTAGCGGCGTCATTAATCGGCTTAATTGCGTCATATATCGCTTTGGCTGCGGCGGCACCCAGTAAAGTGAAGGAGAGTTAAGATGAAATTTGAAAAAGTGATTAAAGGAAATATTGTAACGCCTGAAGGGAATTTCTTAGGCGAAATTGGCATAAACGGCGGAAAAATAATAGAGATATCGGAAACAACCGGCGTGCTCACAGGGCAGGAAGTCCATGAGTACGGAGAGGATTTCGTGTTCCCAGGTTTTATCGATGCACATGTCCATTGTTACAGCAATCCGAATGAAGGCATCAAAAAAGCTTCTTCCGCAGCAGCGAAAGGCGGGATCACGACGTTCTTGGATATGCCGTATGATTTGCCAATCCCGGTTGCGAGTATCGATGTGCTGAGAAATAAAATTAACACAATCAATGAAGAGTCGATTGTCGATATCGCTTTATGGGGGACCATTCCAAAAGAGAACGGGGCAGCGGTGATTGATGAACTGGCGGAAGGCGGAGTTGCAGCTTTCAAGCTGTCCACATTTGAAACAGATCCGTACCGTTTCCCGAGAATAGCGGATGCCGATATACTGGAAGCAATGAAAAAAACGGCGGAACGGGATTTGGTGATTGCTTTCCATGCCGAAAATGATGAATTGCTGACGCACTATATCGACGATGCAAAAGCGGAAAACCACTTGGAGCCGATCTATCACAATTTGACAAGGCCGCCGGTAACGGAAACAACTGCTGTCATCAAATTATTGGATATGGCTTCCTGGACAGGTGCAAAACTGCACATTGTCCATGTCAGCCATGCGAAAAGCATCGACTACATCAATTGGTTCAAGCAGCAAGGAACAAACGTCACTGCTGAAACCTGCTATAACTACTTGTTATTGACTACCGAAGATTTAAAGAAACACGGTCCGAAAGCGAAAATCAACCCGCCGCTCAGACAGCCTCAGGAAGTTGCAGACCTGGAAGCGCAATTGATGGATGACGGCATCGACTTTATTACGTCCGATCATGCACCATGGCAAAAAGCGGATAAATCAATCGGAGAGAATGATATCTTCAAGGCGAAATCAGGGACTCCCGGCCTGGAAATCATGGTTCCGTTATTGTTTGACCGACTGATAGGAAAGAAAGAAGTAACTGTGAGTCACTTTGCTGATTTGCTGGCACTTGCTCCTGCTAAGCGTTTTAAGCTTGTCCATAAAGGTTCGATTGAAGAAGGGAAAGACGCCGATTTCGCAGTCATCAAAAACAATGCAGCCTGGGAAATCGACGAAAACGAATTTCTCTCGGTTTCCGATGTCTCGCCATATCACGGGCAGCAAGTGAACAACCGGATCGAGGCGACTTTTGTCAGAGGACAATTGGTGTATTCTCATGATAAAGGTGTAGAAGAACGGGCCACTGGCCAATTTGTAAAACCGAATTAAGATTTGGAGGATGTGATCAAAATGAAGATTAACCATCAAAGATTAATGGATCTGCTGGATGAATTGAATCAGATCACTTCAGAAGGGGAAGGAATCACTCGCCTTGCTTACACGGAACAAGAACAAGCGGCGCTGGACTGGTTCGTCGAAAAATGTGAGCAGCATTCCATTAGAACGCACCGTGATGCAATCGGCAATGTATTCGGGACCATCGGACCGGAAGCTGAAAAAGGGATTTTGATCGGGTCGCATCTTGATACGGTGAAAAACGGCGGAAAATACGACGGCGCACTGGGTGTAGTAGCGGGGTTGGAAATATTGATCACGCTGTTGGAGACCGGTGCTCAATTAGAGAAGCCGGTGACGGTCGTTTCGTTCCGCGGTGAAGAAGCGAATATTCTGGGCGGCACATTCGGCAGCCGGGCATTTTGCGGAACCATCGAATTTGATGAAGATTTTATCAAACGGCTGAAAAGTACGCCTTTCAGCCTACAGCAAGTGAAAGAGACCATCGGAGCAGAACGGTACAGCAATTACTTGGAACTCCACATCGAACAAGGGAAAAAGCTGGAAAACAATGGAGCGGACATCGGAGTCGTCCATGCGATTGCAGGCATCAAGAGGCTGGATGTCACTGTCCACGGGGAAGCTGCACATTCCGGGACAATGGGGATGGAAGAGCGGAACGATGCGCTCATCAGCACGGCAAAAATCCTGCTGGAATTCGAGCGTCTTGTCAAAGCATATGGCGAACCGAATGTCGGGACAGTCGGAGAATTGTATGTGCATCCGAATTTGCCGAACGTCGTGCCGGGGCGGGTGGATTTCACTCTCGAAGTCAGAGGGACGGACCTGGAGACGATGCGTGAAATAGCGGAGCGGTTTTCGGACTATGCCTCCACTTACCACCAGGTGGCCATCAAGCCGAATGTCGAAAAGCACCCATCCGATCTCTCGGGAAAAATAGTTGCCACAGTCGAGCAAGTTTGCAAGGAAGCCGGTATGGGCTACCGGGTCATGATGAGCGGTGCAAATCACGATGCGAATTCGCTGGCGGCCGTCATGGATTCTGGGATCATCTTCATCCCGTGCGTGAACGGTGTCAGCCATAACCCGAATGAATGCGTGGAAGCAGCCGATATTGAGAAAGGTGCGAATGTGTTGCTTAGAAGTGCATTGAGCTTATTGGAATGATTCTTTTCACGCATCTCAATAAATACTGGAAATGAAAAACAGGCACCGTTTCAATCTTGAAACGATGCCTGTTTTTTGATGGCCAAAAAGAGGACCACCTCCATGATAGAAAGCAGGCTATCTTTGACTTCATTTTTACTAATCACTCTTATCACGGTTTTCCTCAAAAACATCCGACATGGAATAAGCGATCTGGATCCTATTCGGCTTGAAATAGATTTTGTGATCGAACACGCCGCTGCCTCCTATGAAGAATGCAGTAGCTTCGTTTCTTTCTGCAATGTCTTCCAGCTGTTCAAACAAATGAAGATTGTGCTGGAACGGCGTGGCGGTTGTTGCGGATAACAGGATTTTCTGCGGCTGCAATCGCTGCACTAAGTACTCAATCGACGACAGCTTCGGGGAAGGTCCGGCAGCAATCGTTTGCCATCCATGCATCATCGCTTGGAGCAAAATAATATGCAAGGGAATTTCATGCGTTTCGTGGGGCAAACAGCACCCGAGCATGAGAGGGGACCCTTCCGCCAAGTCAAAGTTTCTCCGGATTTGGACCAAGAAATCACGGACGGCCAAACTGGTGATGGTTTCTTGGCTTTCATCCCATTTTCCGCTTGCCCATAAATCCCCGATTTCCCGCATCAACGGCTGGACCGTAGTGCTTAAGAATTTCTCCAAGCCATAACGGTGAAGTGCCTGCTTTAATAACAGCAATAAACCGGCCTCATCGTAAATAGCGCCTTTCTCTAAAAGGGCCAGTACATCTTCGCTTAAAGGCATTTTAGGAACGGGATCTGGAGCTTGATGCGAATGGAACAAATGCAGCGCTTCTTTCATGGAATAGCCTTGGTCCCGCAATCTGCAAACTTTCATCAATGTGCCCACGTCTTCGCATGTGTACAACCTATATCCATTTCTATGCCGTTTCGGGCAAATCAGTCCATAGCGCTGTTCCCATTTACGGATCACTTGCGGAGATAAACCAGTAAGTTCAGAAACTTCTTTTACAAGAAGACCATGTTCTTGGTTTGTTTTCATTGTGCCGGGCCTCTTTTCCTCGAAGAAATCCTAGTATTTCTTATATACTTACCTTATACTAATGCTATATAAACATTATACAAAAATTATGCGGTTAATGTTTCAAACCGATTGTGATGGGTATAAAAGGTAATAATACACTGTGCTTCTATGGTTAACTGTAAAATGTTTTGGCCAAACCTTGTACAAGTGGAGCGTTAGACTAAAAGCAGAATCGAGGAGATTCATTTGAAAAAGAGTGTTAGTGTCATCGGGGCAGGCGTGGCCGGGCTTGCGAGTGCTTGCCGGCTGCAGTGTGCTGGATACGAAGTTACCTTATATGAAAAAGAAGCCATGGCTGGCGGAAAGATGAACCGAATCCAACAAGACGGTTATCAGTTTGACTTAGGGCCGACTATTGTCATGATGCCCGAACTTTACCGTGAAGTATTTGAAATGTGCGGCGTCGACCCGGATGACTATATTCCGATGCAGCGTCTGGATCCGATGTACAGCGTCTTTTTTGAAGGGGAGAGGGATGAGCATTACGAAATCAGCTCAGACTTGATCAAGCTGACAAAAACGCTCGAACAATTTGGAGAAGAAGATGCGCAAGGGTTTTTTAAATACATCCAAGAGATCTACAGCCGTTTCGTAGTCGCTAAAGAACATTTTCTTCAAAAACCTTTCCGCAAACCATCCGACTTTTACAATCTGTCGGTGCTGCGCCAAGGGTTAAAGCTGAAGACGTTCGACAATGCGGATACTTTCATCAGCAAATACATTAAAAACGAACGCCTGAAACAAATGATCAGTTTCCAAACCCTGTATATCGGTGTTTCTCCTTACAGCGGCCCATCTCTTTACACAATGATTCCGATGATCGAATTCCTGTATGGTGTATGGTTCATCAAAGGCGGAATGTATACCTTGGCACAGTCTCTTGAACGCTTATTCTTGGAAAAGGGCGGCACGGTTCGCTACAACTCTCCGGTGGATGAGATTGTGATTGAAGGCGGCCAAGCGAAAGGCATTCAGGTGAACGGCGAATTCATTCCTTCAGACTTTGTGATGTGCAATGCCGATTTCCCTTATGCGATGAAAAATCTGGTTGCAGAACCGAAGGCAAAAGGAAAATATACCGATAAGAAAATCGACAAGATGAAATACTCGTGCTCGTGTTTCTTGATGTATCTCGGCATGGATAAGAAGTATGAGGAAGTGCCGAATGCCCACAACTTTGTTTTCAATGAAGAACTGGAGCAGAACTTGAATGATATCTTTTCAGGAAAGCGCCTCGACACGGCCTCATTTTATGTCTACATCGGTTCGAAGCTGGATCCAAGCCTCGCACCAGAAGGGAAAGACGGGCTGTATGTACTCGTTCCAGTCTCTGATAAATCGTGTTCCCAGTATGAATGGAACGATGAAACAATCCAGCATTACCGCAACAATATTTTGAATGCCCTGGAAAAAATCAAAGGATTCGAAAACGTGAAACAGGAAATCGTATCTGAATCGTATATGACCCCGCCCGATTTTGAACGGCGCTTTAACGCCTACAACGGAGCAACTTTCGGTCTTCAGCCAACACTTGCCCAGAGCAATCATTTGCGCCCTCAAAGTAAAGCCACTCATTGTGAAAACCTTTACTTTACAGGAAGCAGCACTCACCCGGGCGCCGGCGTTCCAATTGTTCTGCTGTCCGCACGAATCGCCACGGAGGAACTATTGCATGATGACAAAGGAATCCTATTCCATACCCGCTGAAAGGGGAGCTTTCTATGACTGCTCAAATGTCTGTTCCAGACGACTTTGCGTTTTGTGAACAAATCATTAAACGACACTCGAAAAGTTTTTACTACGCCTTCTCAAAACTGCCGGAGGAAAAAGCGCAAGCCGTCTATGCCCTTTATGCTTTTTGCCGGACAGCAGATGATAGCGTGGATGAAAACCTTGGAAGTGCAGCTCAGTTGGCAGCTTTGGATAAATTAACAGATGAACTTGATCGTTTTGCCAGGAAGCAGGAAATCAATCATCCGTTGTGGCGTGCATTGCGTGTGGTCTTCAACAAATATGATATGGACCTTGAGCCGTTTTATGACCAAATCAAAGGGCAAAGGATGGACATCTCTTTTTCCGCGCCTCAAACGCTGGAAGATGTGGAAACGTATAGCTATTACGTTGCCGGGTCTGTTGGCCGGATGCTGTTGCCGATCATTGCTTCAAAGTCGAAAGTGGATTGTACAGACTCAGCCGTCAGTCTCGGCGTAGCGATGCAATTGACGAATATTTTACGGGATGTCGGAGAAGACTACCGCGGGAAAAGAAGAATCTACCTTCCGACTGAAGAACTTAAGAGAGCGGGCTACCGCGTTGAGCAATTGGCCAACGCGGAAATCACCGGTAGTTTTATAGAAGTTTGGGAAGGGATGGCCAAGCGCGCTGAAGACCTGTATGACGAGTTTCTTGAATGCGTTTCGAACTTTGACGAAGACAGCCGCTTTCCTGTACTTGTTTCGGCACAAGTCTACCGAGGGATTTTAGGAAGTGTTCGCCAAAACAATTACGACTGTTTCGCCCGGAAAAACTATGTGACGAAACGGGAAATGGTGCGGATTTTGAGTGACTCAATTATATAAGTTTTAAGGTAATGGACTTTTATATACCGCTTCGGCCGCTTTGGGCAGGACTTCCGCGATGAGCCGAGAAGAACACTCGTCTCATCACTCCGTCTCGCCCTTGGACGCGCCTGCGCTTTATTCGCTTTTTAGAAAAAAGAGGATTATTGATATAGCTTTTTGATGATAGCTCTCTTAGATATGGAGCAAAACAGCGGAGAAAACCGTACTGTCTCTGCATCGCTTCGCTGCTTCGTCGCAAAGACTTAGCCTCCCAGGCTTCGGCTAATGTCTTGCCGCGGGAAAGCGGAGCTGTTTTGTGGAATATCAGCAAGCTAACTTATTTATGAAAATAACTTCGGAAAGAAGGACGGTACACATATGGCGAATCCCAACAAATCCGTACTCGTTATCGGAGGAGGGCTCGGCGGCTTATCTGCCGCTATTTCTCTCGCACAAAACGGGTACGCTGTTTCTTTATATGAGAAGAATACACATGTGGGCGGCAAACTGAACCGTCTGGAACAGGACGGTTTCGGCTTCGACCTGGGCCCGTCCATTTTAACCATGCCGCATATTTTCGATAAGCTGTTCCGCGGCAGCGGCAAGCGCTTGGTTGATTACGTGCCCATCAAGCGGCTCGGGCGCGAATGGCGTTCTTTCTTTCCGGACGGCACGGTGTTGGATTTATATGGAGATCTTCGCTTGATGGAACGGGAAAATCCGGCGCTTTCCCGTAAGGACATGAAAGAGTATTATGCATTTCTGAAGTACGCAAAACGGCTTTATGACACGACGGAAGCCGGCTATTTTGCAGAAGGCATCGATACAGTGAAAGAGGCTGTTAAGCATCACGGAGCCATGGCAGCTTTAAAAGGCTTCGACGTGAATTCAACTGTGCATGGAGCGATTTCCAAACGGATCAGCAGCCCGCATCTGCGTGATATGCTTTCCTATTTCGTCAAATACGTCGGTTCTTCTCCATACAATGCTCCGGCGGTTCTCAATATGATGATTTACATGCAGCATACGCAAGGCTGCTGGTATGTGCCGGGCGGGATGCATAAATTGGCGGAAGGCTTGACGAAGCTGGCGGTTGAAGAAGGCGTTCAAATCCATACCGGGATGGGTGTGGCACAGGCGCATACGAATAAAAATAAGCAAATCACGGGTGTTGAACTGGAAGATGGATCGTTCAAGGCCGCCGATTATTATGTATCGAATATGGAAGTCATCCCGTTTTATAGAAAGATGGTGGCTGCGGAAGGGAAGTTTGTGCGGAAGCTGGAGAAGAAGTTTGAACCGTCAAGTTCCGGCCTTGTCCTGCATCTTGGGGTGAAAAAGGAATATCCTTTCTTGAATCACCACAACTTCTTCTTTTCGGAGAACTTGCATGAACAGATGGAGAAAGTGTTCAAGAAACATGAACTGCCGGACGATCCCACTATCTACGTCGTCAATGCCAACAAAACCGATCCGACCCAAGCGCCTTCCGGACATGAGAACTTGAAAATCTTGCCGCATATCCCTTATATCCAAGACCAGCCATTTACCGCGGAGGATTATGCGAAGTTCGAAGCACGCGTTCTGGAAAAGCTGGAACGCATGGGCTTGCATGGATTGCGGGATCATATTGTGACACGCGACGTCTGGACGCCCCATGATATTGAACGCAAATACGGATCCGACCGGGGAGCCATTTACGGCACCGTTTCCGATAAAAAGACAAACAAAGGCTTCAAGCACCAAAAACAAAGCGAGCTTTATGACAATCTTTATTTCGTCGGCGGTACGGTAAATCCAGGCGGCGGCATGCCGATGGTCACACTCAGCGGCCAGCAAGTGAGCGATAAAATCGTGAAGCGCGATAAAGGGAAATAAGCCGTTCACAATGACTGTGTTTCTATCCGGTTTTATTGCTTTGTTCACTTTCTCTATTTGACCATCTACGCAAATCAATGAGCTAGCAGGGAGCAATGCCCGAATTTAAATAAAATGCTGAGGTGATCCGCAAATGCCGTTAATTGAATTGCCCATCGGTTGGCTTGTGTTGGCGGATGCCGCTGCATGGACGTTTTTTCAACTCGTCATTTCTTATGGTGCGACCCGTATTCCTTTTCACTGGTTTGTCCGCCATGACCGGCTATTCCGCTCATTCCGTTTTGAACGGAATGGGGAGTTGTGGCAGCAGCTTTTTCGGATTAAAGGATGGAAAGGGCATTTGCCGGACGGGTCCATGTTTTTCCCGAGTGCTTATAACAAGCAGGCGCTTCATGGACACGATAGCCCGTCTTTGGCTGAATTTGTGGTTGAATCCAGAAGAGCGGAATTGACCCATTGGTTAGTGATGCTGCCTGCTCCGCTATTTTGGCTATGGAATCCCGCAGGGGCATTTTGGATGAACGTAGCCTATGCTTTTTTCTTTAATATTCCATTCATCATTACCCAGCGGTATAATCGTCCCCGCTTAGAGCGCTTGATCATCCAAAAGCAAAACAAGTCCCAGGCACTGCCTGACAGCAGAATATTGAAAAGCTGACAAGGATCAAGAGGCGACTCATGGTCCTTTTTGATTTGAAAAGATTCATCTATGTAAATAAAAGGACTTTGGAAAACCGTTGGCGAATATACTGTCAAAAAGAATCTGAAGATACTTTATGTGCCCAGCGAATGACGGAGGAAGCCGGCCAAATTGCAACGAAATGGGAGGAATCAGTGATGGACACAACTGCTCGAGACGACATGATAAAGCGAATGGACTTTTTCATCGGCAATTGGAATATGGAAGTGATTCACCCTCATATTCAGCCGAGCCCGATCTCAGGACAAACCAATTTCAGGTGGCTCGATGAGAAGTATGTCATCCAACGAACGCATATCAACAAAAGCGAATTTCCCGACAACACGATTATTTACGACTGCAATCCGGATACGGGACAGTATTTGATGCATTATTTCGATTCGCGGGGAGTGACTCGTTTGTACCCCATGAATTTGGAGAATGGAGTTTGGAAATGGTGGAGAAACACAGCCGATTTTTCGCCTTTGAAGTTCCAGCAGCGTTTTACCGGAGAAGTCGATGACACGGGAAAGACCATACGAAGCCTATTGGAAAAATCGGACGACGGCGTGAATTGGGAGCGTGATTTCGAAGTGGTGTATCGAAAAGAATAAGTTGATGCAGATCATTGATGCGGAATTTAAAAAGGCGTCAAGCTGTTTGAAATGGTACTATACTGAAAGAGTTAAGGTTTGTTTCTTGAAGAAAGGAATGAAAAGATGAACACGATTTTTATTGCAGGGCACTCCCGGCTGCCGTCCGGAATGGCCGCTCAAAACATCTACGAAACGCTGACAATTACAGCAGAAGTGGATAAAAAATACGGCGTGATTGTAACAGCCAGCTGCACTTTAGCGACGGCTCACGGCCAGGAATACATTCATCAATTGCTCAGGGGATACAGCCTTCAAGACGGGATAGAAGAACCGATCGCAAAATTGAAAAGCCATTACTTAGGAAAAGCAGGGAATGCCTTGATTTCCGCCTTAAAGGATTTGCACAAACAATACGAGACTCGTGAAATTCACCATTGATTTTTCAGATTATTTTATTTTTTCTATTTACAAGCAAAACTTAATAGGTTAGGATTGGAAGTACGAATCATGCCGAAACGCAAACGCGTTCGTCCCGCATGGTCAATTTTTAAATGTATAATCCCATACTGCCTAGTCTGCCGACAACCTCTTCCAGGTTTTCGCCACAGATAAAAGCCAGTTCAATATTGACAAACAGCTTGCTGTTGTCTATTTGAACTGGCTTTTTTGTTGCCACGAAAGGAGTGAAATTATGTCTGGAGCATTAGAAAACATCAAAGTCCTGGATTTATCGCGGGTACTGGCAGGTCCTTATTGCACCATGATCTTAGGCGATTTAGGCGCAGAAGTCCTGAAAGTGGAAGCGCCCGGAGGAAGTGATGAAACCCGGAGGTGGGGGCCGCCTTTCAAGGAAGACGTAAGCGCATATTATCTCAGTGCCAATCGAAACAAAAAAGCCATAACAGTGGATCTGCGGACGGAAGAAGGCGTTGAAATCGTTAAAACGCTGGCTTCGGAAAGCGATGTGGTGATCAATAACTTCAAAACCGGGAAAATGGAAAGCTTTGGGCTGGGCTATGAGACATTGGCGGAGCTAAATCCGCGCATCGTTTATTGTTCGATTACCGGGTTCGGGGAGACGGGGCCAGAGCGTGATATGCCGGGCTATGATTTTATCATCCAAGCCATGAGCGGGTTGATGAGCATAACGGGAACAACAGAATCAGGTCCGCAAAAGTCGGGGGTTGCAATTGTCGATGTCTTGACGGGACTGTATGCGTGCATCGGCATCCAGGCGGCCTTATTGGAACGCACTGTTTCGGGAAAAGGGCAAAAGCTCGATATTTCCTTGTATGATTCTGCGGTGAGCGCATTGATCAATATTGGCAGCAGTTACTTGATGTCAGAAAAGATTCCAACGGCTCTCGGAAATACGCATGCCAATATTGTCCCGTACCAAACATTCCGCACTGCTGACGGCGAAATGGTGATTGCCGTCGGAAACGACCATCAATTTGCAGCACTGTGCAAGGTTCTTGGGAAACCGGAGCTTGCCTGGGATGATAAGTACAAATCAAATCCGATGCGTGTAGAGAATCGGGAACAGCTGATTCCAATTCTTCAAGAGCAATTATTAGCGGAGAAAACAGCTTTTTGGCAAGAAAAACTGAAAGAATGCAATGTTCCGAGTGGTCCCATTCAGAACTTGGAGGACGTTGTAAATGACAAGCAGCTTCAATCACGGAACATGTTTATCGAACACGATCATCCGACAGCCGGCCGAATCAAAATGATCGGCAGCCCGCTGAAATTGTCCAGAACGCCAGTGGAAGTGAAACGCCATCCGCCGATGCCGGGAGAACATAATGAGGAAGTATTCAACCGCTTAAAAAAAATGAAAACATATAACTAATAAGGGAGAGAAAAACTATGAACTTTAAATTTACTCAAGAACAGGAATTGCTGCGCAGCGCTACCCGGAATTTTGTAGACAAGGAAATCATGCCCTATATCGAAGAATGGGACCGCGAAGGGCAATCAGACCCGGCGATTTATTCCAAACTTGCAGAACTTGGATTGATGGGTGTATGCATTCCCGAACAATATGGCGGCAGTGGCATGGATTATAATTCACTGGCCATCGTTTGTGAAGAGTTGGAGCGGGGCGACACGACTTTCCGGACAGCGGTTTCGGTCCATATTGGACTGAATAGCATGACGCTTCTTCAGTGGGGAACCGAAGAACAGAAACAGAAGTATTTAACGCCGCAAGCCAGCGGAGAAAAAATCGGAGCATTCGGGTTGACCGAGCCAGGCGCTGGATCAGACGTGGCTGCGATGCAGACGACTGCCAAAAAAGACGGCGACCACTATATTCTGAATGGCCAAAAAACATGGATTTCCTTATGCGATGTGGCCGACCATTTCCTGGTTTTCGCTTACACCGGAGAACAGTCAGAGAAACATAAAGCGATTTCGGCATTTATTGTAGAACGGACGTGGGAAGGATTTTCATCCAAAGCGATCAAAGGGAAACACGGCATCCGGGCAGGCAACACCGGGGAGTTGTTCTTCGAGGACGTCAAAGTGCCAAAAGAGAATTTGCTTGGCGAAGAAGGAGAAGGATTTAAAATCGCGATGGCTGCACTCGACAATGGCCGTTTTACTGTTGCTGCAGGAGCAGTGGGGCAAATCATGGCTTGTTTGGAAGCGAGCGTCAGTTATTGCCACGAACGCAAAACCTTCGGAAAAGAGATTGGCAGACACCAGCTTGTTCAGCAAATGATTGCCAAAATGGAAGCGGGCTATCAAATGAGCCGTCTGCTTGTGTACCGGGCCGGCGAACTGAAAAACGAAGGAAAGCGCAATACGAGAGAAACGTCATTGGCAAAATGGCAAGCCTGTGATTTTGCCAACCAGGCTGCAGACGACGCTTTCCAAATTCACGGAGCTTATGGATACTCGGACCAGTATCCGGTCAGCCGCTTTTTGCGAAATTCCAAAGCGCCGGTCATATATGAAGGAACACGTGAAATCCATACCATTATGCAAGCGGAATATGTACTCGGTTATAAGGAAGACAAACCGTTAAGCAAAACCCTTCCAGCTTGGCAAGAGGAAACAGGCGAAACCGTTGCTTCTTTGCCAAATAACTAGATCTTAAAATTTTATGGGAATACAATAAGCGGCAATAAACATTGCCACACTCGCTGCATCAGCAGGCTGGGTGTGGCAATTGAACTGCTTCCCTGGAAGCGGGAAGTATATTTTACCGTCTATTTTCCAAGAAATTCAGCAAGGTTTTCAAGTGTGGAATTCAAACCATCGTCATGATCTTCTTTTCGTATTCCTTCAGGGACATGTTCGCAAACGATTGTCACTTTTGTTCCTGCTGGAACGGCTTCCAAGTACCAAGTCTGGCTCATCTCGCCGGAGAACGCCGGATCTTCAGAATCGAATTTTCCGGAACATACAATTTTGGTATCCGGAACCAACTCCAAAAACTTCCCTTCGGTTACGTCCGTATTGTCTGAAGTCTTTCCAGGGGTTGAGTGATCGGTTTCGTAAGTAAGAGTCATCCGGTAAGTTCCACCTTCGTGAGGTTCAAAAACGTCCATATGGGCCGACATTCCTTTTGGCGGAAGCCAAGAACGCAAAGATTCAGGGTTCATGAACGCTTGGTAGATAGCGTTTGGCGATGCCTTAATCACTCGTGAAGCGGAATCGATTCTGCAGTTGGACCGGGTTGCCATGATAAAACCTCCTCAGTAATTTTTCATCCATTTTAATTTCAATTTCATCATAAACGTATAAGGCATCAGATGCATTTTATTTGTATGATTGTCGGCCAACTCCAACGGTTGTAATCTTCTATACAGATGAAACACCAGTAAGTCCAATTGAATATAAAAAGAAAAATGACTTCGGATTTGTACCCGAAGTCATTTTTAAATTATTTCTTGATTAAAGTGCGCCCATGCCGCCATCAACACGATACTGAGCACCTGTGATGAATGTGCTTTCATCCGATGCCAAGAACAATACCAAGTTCGAGATATCATCAGATTCACCATAGCGGCCAAGTGGAATGCTGGTTGCGAGTGTTGCTTCGTCCACTTTCAGCCCGCTTTCGAGCGAACGCATCATGCGTGTATTGACTGGAGATGGGTGAATAGAGTTGACCCGGATTCCATAAGCTGCGTTTTCGATTGCGGCGGCTTTCGTTAAACCGACTACTGCGTGTTTTGATGCAATATAAGGGGAAACGTTTGGAGATCCTCCTAAACCGGCAACTGATGAAGTATTGATGATGCTGCCTGATTTTTGGTTGATCATGACTGGCAAAACATTTTGCAGGCCTAAGAATACGCCGCGGACGTTGACAGCCAGAACTTTATCCAAATCTTCTACTTTCTGTTCAACGATCGGCGCGACTTTCCCTTCAATTCCTGCGTTATTAAAGAAAATATCGATTTTTCCGTAAGTGTCCATTGTTTTCTTGACATAATTTTTAACGTCTTCTTCTTTAGTTACATCTGCTTGGACGGTTAAGACATTATCGCCCAATTCTTTTTTCGCTTCAGCCAACGCCTCTTCGAATAAATCAACCAATACGACAGACGCACCTTCTTCTAAAAAGCGTTTAGCGGTAACTTTACCGATTCCACCAGCACCACCTGTAATGACTGCTACTTTGTCTTGTAATCTGCTCATACTAAAACTCCTCCTTAGATTTTTCTGAATTTGTACAGCTGAGTTCCTGTACCTTACATTTAATACTACGCCAATATATCTTTAATTCAAGATATCTGCTTATAATTGCACGATGAATCGGGAAAATTCAGAACGGTTGAAAAATTTTGCTGTCACAGAATGTGTGTTATGACGGCTGGAAAACTATGAAATCTATTAAATAGAATCGTATTAAGGACGTGAGAAAGTCAGCTATTCAAGTTTGTAATTATGTCGCTTTTAAGACAGGAAAAGCTTTAAATGTTTCTTTAAAATACAATCGTTATAGACTAAAGGAATTGTTCATTGTAATATAAAGGAAAAGAAATAAAACTAAAAGATTAGCTGAAGCTCATATCCGGTACAATACAAAATTATAGTTTCTAGAAAGAGGAATAAAAATGAAAATCCAATTCAAAAACATGACAAAAAATCTTATCTTATTCAGCACGATCACAAGTGTTGCTTTAACTGGCGGAGTAGGAAGCGTCTTTGCTGCAGAAGCACCAGCATACTCGAATACTCAAGCCTACGAAGCGCAGCATATTGAACAGGATACGAAGTATTCGAAAAAGGTAATGAAAGCGGTCCGGGTTAGTTTAGGAGCAAATGCTAAGTCAACCCAAGTAGATGCTGTGATTCAAACGATGCCGAAAGTGAACGTCATGGACCGTTACTTAGCTTCATTTGGCAAAAAGGTCAAAGGCAATGAAGTTCGGCTGGCGGTAAAAGAAATCTTTGATATCGATCTGAACTACGTTTCGAAGATGGATTATGGCAGCAAATTGGCCAGCTATCCTACAGATGTGATGGAAAGCTTGCGTGTTTCCTTGAACGAAGAACCGGCATCGACTAAGCAAGATGCACGGATTATGGAAATGGCGAAGAATGAAGTGATGGACCGCTATCTGAAAGATCACGATTACGCACTCACTGGCGCAGAGAGCCGTGTGCTGATCAATCAGATTTTTGGGGTTAATCTGGAGGGCATTTCCACTTTGGAACATATGCAATTAGCAGTCAGCTCTAAAGGCCAATGGATTGTGAAAAGTGATACAGATCTATTCGTTCTCGAATCCAGCTTGGATGATGTCGATGTTTCGATCTATACGACACCTTACTTTAAAGAAGTGACAGGCAGCGACCAATTGCCGGAGCCGTTAAAAACGAACTTAATGAATCTTGGCTTTACATATAACGAAGAAGCCAATCTTTTGTATTACAAAAACCCAACCGGTGAATCCGTACCGGATGCGTTCAAAGGCCGAGTAATGGGAATTCTTATTGGCACGATTGTGACGGAATACAAGAACAAATAATGGGAAAACCTTCAGGGACTTAGAGGAAACTCTTGGTCCTTTTTTGCGCTTTCCTTTGTTGCAGAATGATTGGGCATGATGGGGTATGGATCAAAACTTAATGTTTTAGAAGAATATAAGACAGGCTGAATTCTGGCAGCTCCGCTAGGTTTGGTAATGAAAAATACTAAACAGATTCTTTAAAAAGAATTCTCCTTCAATTGACCCGTACAATAATCAATCCTTTATATTAATTATCTGATTTTTCTGATACATTTAGAAAGAGGAAGTTTTTGCTATATTTTCGAAATAATAAATTCCAAAGGAGGGATGAAATGAAGGTTATCAAGAATGATGTTACGTTCGTAAGCGAAGGGTTAAATTGTAAGGGCTGGTTGTACGTTCCGGAAGGAGGAGAGCTTAGCAAAAAACCGGCGATTGTCATGGCGCATGGATTTAATGCGGTGAAAGAGATGCATTTGAAGAACTTTGCGGAAAAATTTGCAGAGGCAGGTTTTGCCGTATTGGTTTTTGATTACCGATTTATCGGGGAAAGTGAAGGGGAGCCAAGGCAGCATGTGATTCCTGCAGAGCAGCATAAAGATTATAGAAATGCAATCAGCTGGATTTCAACTCATGATCAAGTAGATGAAAATCGAATTGGCATATGGGGAGCTGGCTACAGTGGAGCTCATGTATTGCATTTGGCAGCAATAGATCCACGGGTGAAAGTTGTCGTAGCCCAAGCTCCCGTGGTAAACGGATGGAAGAGTGCTCAACGGTTAATGAGAAATGACATATTCCATGGATTCGTCCAAAATCTAAGTGCTTACCGTCTGGCCCGTTATATGGGAGCGGAGCACCAGTATGTGCCGGTAGTTGCACCAGAGGGTGAAGTAAGTGCTTTGCCGATTCCAGAGGCTTTTGACTGGTTTACTGAAACAGGGAACACGATTGCACCAAATTGGGAAAATAGAATTACGCTTGAAACAATGGAAGCTCTTTTGGAATATAGCCCGAGCAGCACGATTGAGCGTATTTCCCCGACACCTTTATTAATGTTGGTGGCAGAAAATGATATGTTGGCGACAGCGGATTTAACCATAGAAGCTTTTCAAAAAGCACATGAGCCTAAAAAATTAGTGGTTCTTCCCGGCGGCCACTATAGTGCCTATGTAGACCCAGGATTGTCGGATTTTCTGCCACCACAAATTGAGTGGTTCAAGGAGCATTTGTGAGACTGATTTAAAGAAAGCAGAGAGACAAAAAAAATGCTTTCCTTTATCAATGGAAATTCTAAACCTAAGTGGTATTTCAATCTGGTTCTTTATTGCTAAAATTCACAATAAACAAAATGGGTCTTGCTTTTTGCGTTATATTGAAATAGTATGAAAATATAAATTAAATATGTAAATCTCTTATGAAGAGCGGCGGAGGGACTGGCCCTGTGAAGCCCGGCAACCATTCAAGGTTTTGAACGACCATGAAAAGGTGCTACATCCTGCAAAATACTTGGTATTTTGGAAAATAAGAGAGGTGTAAACTCAAACTTTTTTGAATGCCTCTCTTTTAAGAGAGGCATTTTTATTTTTCACAGAAAAGGAAGCGGGTTGTCATTACAACGGCTGCATGCAGTTGAAGGTTTTACTGGCCACACTGGCAATGAAAAAGAAACAGGAAAAGGGGAAATGACATGAAGAAATGGATAGCAGGAAGTGTACTGGTTTTGTCAGCAGCAGTTTTAGGAGCTTGCGGAAGTGGTGAAGAGGCATCAACTAAAGAAGCGGAAAGCCTTGTCAGTGATGGTGTTTTAACGGTCGGCGTAACCGGAGGTCCGCATGAAGAGCTCGTCGAAAAAGTTGCGGAACTTGCAGAAGAGCAAGGACTGGACTTCACTATTGAAACGAAAGTGTTCTCTGACTACGTAATGCCGAATGTTGCGTTAGCAGAAGAGGAAATTGACTTGAACTCATTCCAGACGGAACCGTTTTTTGAAGAAATGAAAAAAAGCCGGGACTTGGATTTGGTCCGCGTCGGTGATACGGTAACGTTTCCGATGGGCATTTATTCATTAGACTACAAAGATGTCAGCGAACTGCCGGAAGGAGCAAAAATCGGTTTGCCGAGTGATCCGACCAATAGTGGACGGGCTCTAGCTTTGTTCGAAAAAGCGGGCCTTCTTAAAGTGAAGGAAGGCGTTGGCTTGCAGGCGACGGTAATGGATATCGCTGAAAATAAAAACAACTACGAGTTTATCGAACTGGACTCTGCTCAAATTCCACGCCAATTGAACGAGCTGGATGCAGCAGCCATCAATACCAATTTCGCGCTTGAAGCGGGCTTTGTGCCAGCAGAAGATTCGATTTTCATCGAACCAAGCGACTCGCCTTTCGTCAATCTTGTTGCATCACGCACTGAAAACAAAGACGATGAAGCGATCAAGCAATTCCTTGAACTGTACCATAGCGATGAAGTAAAACAATTCATTGAAAAAGAGTTTGCGGGATCGCTTATTCCTTCTTGGTAAAACTTAATGAGAAAGCCGCCTTCGATGGAATCCATCGAAGGCGGCTTTTTTTGTTTAACGGTATTGGCCAGTATTCGCAGGTCCGAAAAAGGGAGTAGGCGGATAGCACAATTCTTTAAATTTCAATCATTTTAATCGTTGATGCGATTTCTTCTTCAGCTGACTGCAGGTTCCATTCATGCGGGTAATAGCCGAGCGGATTGCAGATTACTTCAATGTTTTTATAATGTTCATGATAGCGTGTATGGGTATGGCCAAAAATAAGCTTTTTGACCTGGTATTCCATCGCCAGTTCGCCAAAGCGGGAACTTCCCATCATGGCATTGAAGAAATCCCAGCTCGGATCTTCCTTCACTTGCAGAAAATGAGCGAACGGTACAACATGAGTGACCAGGATGATGTTTTTGCCGCGATATTCTTTGAGCCAGTTCTCCAGTTTTGCGGTATACTGCTCCGTCAAGGCAGAGTCGGTTACTGGCCAGTGGGCATACGTTTTATCCGGCCACGTAAAGCTGCCGAATGTGCCTTTGGCAAATTGCTGTTCAGTAAATCCCGCAACGCCGAATGTGTAATCATACCAGCCGCCATCGTCGATTACGACCCAGTCTTCGTTCAATTGGACAGGGCCGTTGCCAAGATTTCCGCGGAACTCGAGAAGTTTGGAATAGGCAGCGGCGGAATCTTCCGCATAGACATCGTGGTTGCCATGGACGAATAATAGCTTGGTTTCTGGAAAACCGTCTTGCAGCCGATTTAAAAGAGCCAAACCTTTTTCAGGGCCGGCAGCTATATCTCCGCTCACGATGAATACGTCGGGGGAGTGGTTTTTTACCCATTGTTCGACTATGGCTAAAATATCTGTTTCTGTTTTTTTGCGGTTTAACCCTTCATGAATGTCTGATAAAACGGCGATTTTCAACTGCGGTTCCTCCTGTCTCGGTTGCATCTGGTTAAAATTCGTATAGCCGTCATGCACGGATTCAGTAAGAACGCCATTCCTTTTCCGGAATGGCGTTTTTGGTATTATCCGTACTGATTTTTGACTAAGTCGAATAAATCGGTTTTTTTCAAATACGCTTCCGGAGCAAGGAAAGTCACCGTAATGACGCCTGGATGGCGGCCGATTTCAATCGCTCCAGTGATGGTCGCGCGGTTCATGATTTCCGGAACGGACACACCGAAAAATTCAGCAGCACGGTTCAACCCATTTTCAGTCGCATCATTCAAATTCGGCCCGGATCCGATAAAAGAGACCGGATAGGATTGTTCAATCTGAGAGACGTTCCATTTGTCAGCAATTTGCTGGGCGGATTGCCGTTCTTCTGCAGTGAACGGCTTCGCCGTATAGGGCAGATCCTCGATATTCGGCAGCAAAATCGGTCCTTTGATATTAAACCCTTTCAAAACATGGACTTGGAGATGGGTGATGCCCGAAACGTCTGCTGTATGCCCGGCGATTTCACCGTCTCCTTGCATCGCATGCATATCACCGAGGTAAACGCCGCCTCCGGGAACTTTAACAGGGCAGATCAAAACAGCACCGGCGCGCACACGGTTGACATCCAAATGGCCGTCCGTCCGGTGGGTTTCCAATTCTTCCTGCGTGCTCGCATAATCATGGGTGGCACCGACCAGGAAAGAACCGAAGTCTCCGGCATTATGGGAATCAGGCGTTGGCCGGGATGGCGTCGTTCCCAATTGTCCAAGGAAAGGGCGCATGCGTGCCATCGTGCCGACCAAGTCATGCGGTGCAAACGTGACGACCGGATTTTGTACAGAAGCTTCGGGAGTTTTCATGTAATCCCGTCCGGCTTTTGCAATGGTTTCAGCTGCTTCTTGCGGCAAGGTGAGGCCGACATCGCCGTTTTCCCCGAAGAAAATGGTATAGCCATTCGTGAAAACGAATGGAGTGGCGTCCGCTCCACACTTCGCACAGCGGATGGCTTCCATGCCGATGCCTTTAATGACGGTTTCCGGATTCTTTGTTCCGCATTCCGGACATTTCGCGGCGACGTAGCCATCACCGTCTGCGCGGTCTTCAATCATTTTGTCGTTGCCGGAAGCGGTCGCTTGCGAAGTGACCGTGATGGACTGGATCCGGATGGCAATTGCGTCGCCCGGTTCAGCCCCTTCCACATAAACAGGTTTTGTCACTTCGTGGCCGCCCTTGATGCTTGGCGTAATCATGGGGCCCCAACAGCCTGGAGCCGTATTCGCAATAATGTATCCACCGTCTTTCACCGGCCCTAACATTTCTTTTCCCGGATCCAAAATGCCGTCTACGAAATGATTGACGAATAACGTTTCGACTACCGTTTTGTTCACAATAATCCTCCTCTTTGTTTGAATTATCAGATTACTTAAATTATATAGGTTTAGGGGGCCTTTAACAATTAAATGCGCTGTTTTTCATTTTAAAACAGCCTGCTCATTTCAGAATTTAAAGAAGGAAGACGACTTTTTTACATCAATAAAACCAACGATTTCAAAGATGGCTTCCATCTATATAACAGCAGGAGCCAGGCCCATAAATGAGCCGTGCATCGGAATAGGAAGCAACAGTTAAGTTTCACATAGTGAAACAAAATGCCAAGTTGTTGTAAGTGCAGAAAGGCTCCTTTAAGATGAGTTCAAAGATGAGGTGAACTTGATGAGCAACTATGAGGTGGCCACATTAAAAAAAGGGCTGCAGATTTTGGACCTGCTGCAAGAAGAGGAACTTCTGACCTTAACCGAAATCACAGCGGCTTTATCTTTAAACAAAACTACGGCTTTTCGCTTGCTCTGCACTTTGGAAAACATGGACTACGTCATCAAAAAAGATAAGTACTTCACGTTGAGCAAAGGCAAGTTTCATCAAAGCCACAGCACACGCGCTTTTGACTGGACTTCATTGAAAACGCCTTATCAATTAGGAGTAGAGGAGTCAGAAGGGGTTTATATCGGCGTATTGGAAGACAACGACGTGGTGATGAAGCAAATGCTCAAACCGCCTTTCAAGGAACCGTTTCAACCTGAGATTGGCGACCGGTCTCCCGCCCATATTAGCGCACTTGGCAAAGTCATACTGGCGAACTTAAAGCCTGCAGAACCAGAGGGAATTTCTTTCCGCCTCTCGCTTAGCCAGGCTACAGACCAGACCTTCATCGATCGGGAGTTGTTTGAGCAGCATTTGGACATCATCCAAAAACAGGGATTTGCCATTGATGATGAAGAACGTTTTGTCGGCGTCCGCTGCATCGCAGCACCGGTATTCTATAAAGACCGCGTCATTGCCGCAGTTGCGATTGCCGGACCCGTCGACAAGATGAAAAAGACTTTGCTGAGAGGCTTGACCAATAAAGTCAAAGCCGTCAGCAAAGAAATCACAAAAGAGCTGGACCTTCGCTATTAGGAATGGCAAGGCTTAAAATTTTAATAGCTTCGTATTCAACAGCCACAAAGTTTTGTAAACATCAAGAGGAGAGATTAACCGATGAAGGAAAGTTATAAACCATTATTTGAACCTTTAACATTGCGAAATGGCGTGCAGTTGAAAAATCGCATCGTCATGCCGCCGATGACTACTTTTTCAGCAAATCCAGATGACACGGCTTCAGATGCAGAACTGGCTTATTATGCCGCCCGTTCAAGCGGTCCAGGCATGGTTGTTACCGCCTGCGCGTATGTCCAGGAAAATGGCAAAGGCTTTGAAGGGCAATTTTCGGCACACCAGGATGCGATGATTCCGAGCCTCCGCAGCGTAGCTTCTTCTATAAAAGAACAAGGCGCAAAAGCGGTGCTGCAGCTTTATCATGGCGGCCGCTTAGCGGTACCCCATCTGATTTCAAATGGAGAAACGGTCAGCGCAAGCAGTGTGGCGCCGCTATTGGATAGGGGGTTCTATAGCATTGAACAGACACCCCGCAGCTTAACCGACATCGAAGTGCTGGAATTGATCCGGGATTTCGGCGAAGCGACGAGACGGGCGATTGAAGCCGGATTTGATGGAGTGGAATTGCACGGCGCAAGCGGCTACATCATCCAGCAATTCTTTTCTCCTCATTCCAATACACGGAATGATCGCTGGGGAGATTCTCTTGAGAATCGCCTGGCTTTCCCATTAGCTGTTATTGAGGAAGCGAAAAAAATCATTGCGGAACATGCCAAAGAACCGTTTATCCTTGGCTACCGCTTGTCACCGGAAGAACCCGAAACACCGGGCATTACGATGGCCGAGACATTTGCGCTTCTCGATGCTTTAAAAGAAGCGGATCTGGATTACCTTCATATGGCGTTGAATGATTTTTGGTCGAAGCCGCGGCGCGGTGTGGAAAGCGACCGATCACGGATTGAACTGATTCAGGAACATGTCGGAGACCGTGTGCCGATTATTGGTGTAGGTTCCATACATACACCAGACCAGGCTGTCGAAGCACTTGAGCAAACAGGTATTCCTTTGATTGCTCTTGGAAGACAACTGATTATGGAGCCGACTTGGGTGGAAAAAGTCGAACAAGGACAGGAAACCGAAATTCAAACGGCAATCCATTCCGATGACCAGGATAAACTTCAGGTACCGGATCCATTATGGGAGTTAATGATGTCTGTTCCGGGTTGGTTTCCAGTAAAAGTCACAAAATAATTAAGAATTTAATCTAAATTAAAGCGGCAAGGGAATTCTCCTTTGCCGTTTTTTTATGGTTGCGGCCGTTTTGATTCAAGGAGTGGCCTGTTGGATTTTCCTGCATCAAAAGTTCGAATTTCGATTATGCGTATATTTATTAAGATTGCTTTTGACTACCAGGCTTTCGTCAGCTAGCAAATTTTGTCAGGATTGTAGCTGAGTACAGCGGCTGAAGAAAGAGCCATCTTTTAAGAGTTTCAATTAAGAACTATTTTAAATTAAGGTTCCGATATATGCTTAAAAACCTGATAGGACCATAAACCTGTTTTTAAGTAAGCAGAAAATTCTCCATTGACTTTACAATGAGCCATAAATATACTAATAGTGTAATAAGTTCTCTATTTATAGAATATTTAATGAAAGCGCTTTAAATGAGTTATATTCATATATCTATTTCTATATTTTTGCTTCTCTATTTATTTTCGCTGGCTAAATTGATTTATGGGAGTTATTCAGATTAGGCAGAGAAAGCGAAGGAGAGAAAGTGTTAGGCGTCATAATGGCTCCGCAAATTTTAAACAGCTTTCTGCTGAATTAGGCAGAATACCTCTTCTTCAAACAGCGTATGCAGCTGTTTGGAAGGGGTTCTGTTTTTAGTAACATCTTTCAACTAAAGCATAAATTTAAGAATGGTATTGAAGAAAAGTGCTTGTAAGAGCATTGCATAATCAGTGGTACGAACTTCATGATTTTGCCATTTCATGCATTAAGGCTGAAATAGCGGATCAGGAGAAATAAGGCAAGTTTATCAAAGAAAAGAACAAGCACGTAAAGAAAGTGGAGTTTTTGCAGAAGAACTAAAAGACGAGGGGGACTAGTATGGCTACAATAAATACGAACGAAGTAATCGCCAACAGTAAATTCAATCGCTTCCATTGGAGTTTGCTGTTATGGAGTTTTTTGATCATCGCATTTGATGGATATGATTTGGTGGTTTACGGTACGGTAGTGCCGGTGCTGATTGAGAACTGGAACTTGACATCAGTTGAAGCTGGTGCCATGGGCAGTTATGGATTATTCGGTATGATGTTCGGTGCCGTTTTCTTTGGAACATTGGCAGATCGGATCGGGCGCAAAAAAGTAGTGGTAATGACAGTTATCCTATTCAGTTTGTTTACCGTATTGTGCGGCTTTGCCGACACGCCGACGATGTTTTCAACGTATCGCTTTTTAGCAGGCCTTGGCCTTGGCGGAATCATGCCGAACGTCATTGCGTTGCTGACGGATTATTCACCTAAATCGATGAGAAGCATGATGGTTTCAATCGTTTTATGCGGCTATTCCGTAGGTGGGATATTGGCGCCTTTGCTGGGCATTTACTTGATGCCGCAATTCGGCTGGGAATCGATCTTCTGGATTGCAGGCTTGCCGCTTTTGGCCCTGCCATGGATGTACAAACAATTGCCGGAGACTGCCAGCCATTTGATCCGTTCCGGCAATAAAAAAGAACTTTTCAAGATTTTGAGAAAAGTGAGCCCGGAAACGGAATTCAATGATAACGATGAAGTATTGGAACTCGAAAAATCAGATACGAAAGTTCCGCTTGTCGGCTTGTTCAAAGAAAAGCGCGGCTTGAGTACAGTCATGTTCTGGATTGCTTTCTTCTCTTGCTTGTTGATGGTCTACGGACTGAATACATGGTTGCCTAAATTGATGATGGATGCAGGATATGCATTGAATTCAAGTCTTGGCTTCCTTATCGCATTGCAAGGCGGCGCGATTGTCGGTACTTTGATCATTGCCCGTCTTTGCGATAAATACGGTGCTAAAAAATTGCTGGTGCCGATGTACGCATCAGGCGCAGTCGTCTTGACTTTACTTGGTTTTGGCGGCAACATTGTCGTAATTTATGTCTTGGTGGCAATTGCCGGAGCAGCAACAATCGGCTCACAAAATATTGTCCAGGCTTATGTCTCGCAATATTACCCGGCTTACATCCGTTCGACTGCACTTGGAACGGCATCAAGCATCGGCCGCATCGGCGGCATGCTTGGACCGGTTCTTGGCGGTTTTCTGTTATCAATCAGTTTGCCGATCCAGATGAACTTCATCGCTTTCGCGATTCCAGGATTGATAGCTGCAATCGCCTTGGCATTAGTGCCCGATAAAGAATCATATGCAAGACAAAAAGAATTAAAAATACACACTTCTCAAACGAGTGAGACGATGTATTAATATTAAGAAGAACTGCATCCTTGAGGATGCAGTTCTTTCAGTTTGTTGAGAAAGTTAAAATTTGTATTAGTTGTCCCCCTTAACCGATATTCCGCCAACCAGCTCCGCTTGCCGCGGGCGAGCGCCAAGCCTCCTCATCCGCTTCGCTCCTTGCGGGGTCTCGGCTGTCTCGCTATCCCGCAGGCGTCTGCGCTGGTTGTCTCCATATCTAGAGAGCAAGCATAAACATTAGAGAGCTTTCCGAAACAATCACACTTTTAGAGAGTCTCTAGAAGTGGTAAAAGGAAGCTGAATGCAGCGGAAGGTGGGCGACTCCAGCGGAAATAACATGAGCTGAAGACCCTGGACTGAGCAAAGCGAAGGAAGCGGCTGAAGCCATGTCCGCGGAAAGCGTCCCACCTGGAGCGAAATGTGAAAAGGATATAGAGAGTTTCTCTACAGCTTAGATTGGCGTTCATTAGGCCAGACAGCAGCTGGCGTGGTATGTAGAAATCAGTGTTTTCGTGCAACTTTTTTAGTCATAAAATTCACAGCTTAACAACATAAATTCCAAGAATAGATGATATGATGATTAAATGAAAAAGAACAGCTTTTATTTTTGAAGGGCTGGATCTTGGCACAAGAGATTTCTTCAGTTATACAGAACAGGTGATTAAATGGTATTAGCAAAAACAGGTACATACAGCACATCCTTACGAATGACAAAGACCGCTACGGAAAAGATGAGAGGGTTCGGCATCAACGAACGCTCATTTTTTATGGAGAAACAGGCTTTTAATGTGTTTATCGAAAGGTATCCTTCAAATCCGGATGCCTCTCTTTCGGTTGCCCTGATTTTCGACAAAGCGGAGAATAAGCGTTTGACCGAGAAGGAACTGGAAGGATTGATCGTCTTTCACTGTGTCGTCAAGAACCATCAATTGCTGGTGACGAATGTGACGCTTCGGAAAGCGTATGGAGCGCTCGGAACGAACTGGCAGCGTGAAGAATCCATCCGTTTTGACAACTCCCGGGACCCAGCGCCAGTCGTACTCCTCAATTTGTTCAATCGCATGACACCGGCAAAGGAAAGTTCGGATTATGTGAAAAAGCGGATTTCCAGCTGGGAAGGCTATTTGAAGATTCAGGAACGCGGCATGGATATACCGGATATCAAGACTTCTTATTCGAAACTGGCTTTTAGCCGCGATTTCAGCCGCATCACGTTGACCGGCTGCCAAATGAAAGACAATGAGTGGAAAACCTTGAAGAATTTAAGTGTTCGGCTTGCCGGGATTGATGGCGATGTCGGAACGGTGATCAAAGCAGCGAACCGGACGGTCGAAATAGAACTTCAAAATTACGCCGTCAAACAGCTTCGCGAGAAAGAACATTCATTAAATAAAAGAGAAGTGGTCTTCAGCAATTTTGCGGCCCTCAGCCAAATCAGAAGGCTGCGCCAAGGTTTTACGAATTTAGAAAAGGGTTTGGCAGTGAATCCGAATCTTGACCGCCTGTTGTTTGAAGAAAAACTGCCGGTGCAGCCGCTCCAAAAAATAGAACGGCTGGCATTCCATAATCGGCTGAATGAATTCCAGCAGCAAGCTGTATCAGGTGCGGTGGCGGCGGAAGATTTGTATGTCATCCAAGGTCCGCCTGGCACAGGGAAAACCACGGTAATTGCAGAGATCTGCCTTCAAAATGCCAAAAAGGGATTGAAGACGCTTGTCGCTTCACAGTCGAATTTAGCGGTTGATAATGCACTCGGCCGTTTGCTGGCGCATAAAGATATCCGAATTTTGCGTGTCGGCCGGACCGAAAGCATCGAAGAAGAAGGCAAAAAATTTATCGAAGAAAACGTCGGCCAGTATTGGAAAGACAATACACTGAAAGAAATATCGGCACAATACGAGACGCGCCAAAAACGGGAAACCCAGCTGGAAAAAGAACTCGCGGCAACGGAACAAGCTTATGAAGAGTTGCAGCCGGTTTACGAAAACTTAGCGGCAGCCGTCAAGGAGAAGAAAACAGCGCAGGAAAAACATCATGCCATTGAAACGGCATTGGAAGAAGAACAAGACAAACTAAAAGCATTCGAGCTTTTGAAACAAAAAGCCATGGATGAACAGCGTGAAATGACACAAAAGCTGCAGGCGCTTGAAAAGTTGATTCACCAAGATCAATTCATGATTGAAAGCAAGAGCATCCAGTGGTTCCAGGAAGAGCAAAAGCGGATATCGGATAATATCCAGCAACTCGAGCGTGCATTGCTGTCCAGAAAGCTTGAAGAAGAATTGACCAGTAAAAAGCGGGATCTTGCTGCAATTGCTGATAAACGCAAACAAGTAACGGCGGTTATTGAACAGAAGAACGCTTTAGCAGATGCAACCGGACGCGTGAAAAAAGTGGACAGCTTGATACAGGTGATGGCTGAGCAAAAAATTGAAGAAACACCGGCCATCACTTATTCTTTCAATAAATTAGAGATGATCCGTGAAAAGATGAATGAGTTTGAAAAACTGCGGAAATACAACGAACTGATTGCCGCAGCGATTTCCTATGTGGAACAATTATTAATGCCTTTTAACCCTTCTATTGATGAAATGAAGCAGCACGCCTTAGCAAAACCGGAAGCCTACCGTTCTTCTGAAATCGATTCCTTTTTGGAAAAGCTGCGGGAAGTACTGAAGAGTCCGCAGCGAAACGAGCCGGCGGTTTTGGCAAAAGCGCTCACAGGGTTGTACAAGCGCCAACAGAATCTATGGAGAAGAGGCGCGAAGCTGAAGTCTGCGGAAGCGTATATCGAAGAAACCAAGCGGACTTTTCAGGAATTGAAAAAGGCGGTGTGCGGAGAGCTGTTAAAGCAGCAACAGCATTATCTCGAGTTGGACCGGAAATGGCAGACAGAACTGGAACGGAAGCAGCAGGACTTAGCTCCGCTTGAACAGCAATACAAAGAACTGGCTGTTGATGCCGATATTCCTGAAGATATCGAAGCAGCCATCCGTGAATATAAAGCTGAACTCGTTGAACTCCAAAAAGAAAAAGCCTTGTATGAACAGGCAGAAAAGCGGTTGGAAGAACTTCAAGGCGATTGTGCACAAGAAACAACTGCTTTAGAGATCCAGGAAGCAAGAATGGCTGAAATAAACGCTGAACTGGAACAAGTACAAGAAAGCATATCGCTCAAAGAAAAAGAAGTGGATGCTTTAAAAAATATCCTTTCTTCCAACCCCGAGGCCGAATACGAAGAAACGGCGAAGAAAATCGCCAGTCTTTCATTTGATCAGGAATCCCTCAAACAGGAAAAGAAGAATCTGCCTTTGATGCAGTCCATCCAGAAAAAATGGCTGGATTTATTGGAAGGCGCGAATGACCATGATTTAGATGAAATCCGCAAATTGTATATCAAGCATGCCAATGTCATTGGGACGACTTGTGTGGCTTCTGCACGCAAGGATTTCGTCGACAACTATCCGGTATTTGATGTCGTGATCATCGATGAAGTGTCGAAAGCAACACCGCCGGAACTGTTGCTGCCAATGCTGAAAGGCAAGAAAATCATTTTGGTCGGTGACCACCATCAATTGCCGCCGCTTCTTGGAAATGACACTTTGGAAGAAACGCTCGAGGAAATGATCAAAGAAAACAGCGGCTTTGAAGAAAAGCGGGAGCTTGAGAAGCTGCTGGAAGAGTCGTTGTTTGAGCGTTTGTATAAAAACTTGCCGGAAGCCAATAAGACGATGCTTGCGATTCAGTACCGGATGCATGCGGATATCATGGAAACGATCTCGCCGTTTTATGAAGGGGAGCACAAGCAATTGCAATGCGGACTTATGGATTCCGACCAGGAACGCGATCATTTACTCGAATCGAATTCAGTGAAACGCAGGAACCACTTGATGTGGCTGGATCTGCCGAATGAACCGGCGTATTTTGAAGAACGGATGAGCGGCGGGAAAAGTTTATACAATCCAGCAGAACTTGGGGAAATCAGTGCGCTGTTAGTGGAAATGAATGGTGCAGTGGCGGAAGCGAAGCGGGCTGGAAGAATGGCGGCAAACGAGCTGAAAAGCGTCGGTGTCATCTCTTTCTACGGCGAACAAGTCAAACGGCTGCAGCGGATGATTGACCAAGAGCTGCGCTTGCCGCATTTGACGATCCGGACCGGAACCGTCGACCGGTTCCAAGGAAGCGAAATGGAAATCATTCTGCTCAGTATGGTGCGCAACAACCAAAACAACCACGGCGATATCGGATTCGCAAAAGATTACCGCCGCTTGAACGTCGCGTTGTCACGAGCCAAGCAATTATTGGTATTGGTCGGCAGTTCGGAAATGTTCACGAAACGTGCGAAAAAAGATGAAACTAAGAAAATGTACCAGCATGTATTGGAAACCGTTAAACAGAAAAATGGCTTGAAGCTATTGCAGGGAAGCAAGGGGTGAGCGTGTGGATCAACTTAAAAATGAGCTTCGGTCGCGTCTGCTGGCCATCTCCGATGTGTCCATCATAAAAGAACAGGTGTGGAAGCTGCCGATTGTGTCCTATGACGTAAGTTTTAACCGGGTCAAGCGATTGAAAATGGACATCTTGATGAAAATGCTGCTCTTTGCTTTTCAGGAATCGGATATCCGCAGAGCCGCTGCTTTAGCGGATATGCTGCTGGTGGAAGAGCTGTTTATCCGCGACTTGATCGACAAGATGCAGCGCGGGCAATTGATTCAGCTTGAAAAAAAGGGCTTTAAATTGACGGCTAAAGGATATAGCTACCTGGAAAAAGGCATTTTTGATGAAGAAATGGAAGGGGATCAAACATTGATCTCCTATAGTGCCATCCATGACGATTACCTGTTAACGGCAGAAGCTGCTCATCCGGAAGCTGAAGAGAAGCTTCCGCTTTATCGCTATGACGCAGTAAAAGGAAGCTTGAAAAAAGACCGAATGCAGCAGCTTCTTGCCAAGGAAATGGTGTATGCAGAGGAAGGAAGTTTTCAAATCATCGTGACGGACATTACAGCTTGCATTGAGCACAAAACGCACTGGATTCCGTGCATTGAATTTCAATTATACGATCAACAGCAGGACCTTTTTTATGCCCGCGTCTGGAATACATTGCAAGGCAGCTGGGATGAGAAGCTGGCGAAGCAAATTGAAGAGCGCGAAGTGGTGAAATGGCGTAAAGCGATGGAGGAACGGGAATCGGCTTTGGGTTGAATATCTATGAATGACAAAAGAGCTTCCGGGGGTGCAAGCTACTCCCGGAAGCTCTTTTTTATGATTAGAAAGGTGCGTTATCCGATAGATAGTGGATGAATTCACGGACCGCAGGTGAAGGTTTTTTCTTCTTTTTGGATATGAGGCCCAGTTTCCAAGGAAATGTTGGATTGACGATGGGAATTGCTTTGATTAATTCAGGATCGAATTTTTTCTCGATAGGTTTCGGGCAAATTGAAATCCCTAAGTTTTCGCCAATCATTTCACTGATGAAGCCCCATTCGGAAATTTCATAAGCGATTTTTGGCTGAAAACCGGCTCGCTGGCATTCTTGGACAATCAGGCTATGAAAGAGCGCTTGTTTAAACAGGATGAAGGTTTCATGTTTCAGCTCTTTCATTTCCACTTTTTCCTTCTGTGCGAAGGGATGGGAATGATGAACAAAAAGCGCCAGTTGTTCATCGACCAAAGGAACTGAATCGAACTCCTTGTCATCCACTGGCAAAATTACTACCCCCAAGTCCGATTTTCCGTCTCTAACATCCTGTTGGACTTTTTTCGAGTCATCTTCCGTAATTTTTAGTTTGATATCGGGATATAGATTATTAAACCCTTTGATGATTTTCGGGAAAAACAAAAACCCGATTACTGGCGGGATGCCAATTTTTATTTTTCCTTTTTTTAAGTTCATTAAATCGTATAGGTTAACAGATAAATCATTCAGCGATTCCATAATCACTTCGCCTTCCGCCAAGACGATTTCCCCTGCCTCTGTTAAATCAATTTTCTTTGTCGAACGGTCAATCAGTTCAACATTCAATTCATCTTCCAAGTCTTTGACTACTTTACTGATTGTAGACTGTGACAGATGAAGGGACTTCGACGCTTCCGTGAAACTTTTATATTTAGCTACTTCTATAAAGTAAGTAAGATGGCGTATGTCCATATCTCTAAACTCCTAACCATGATTAATATAGATGATTATCATTCTAAACATTCATTTTACTCATGAACAGTTGAATTGTATACTATATGGGTCGTTAACAATTTTAACTTAGAAGAGAAGAAACGGATGGTGAATGAATAAGATTTTTCAGATAATTTCTGTTTTATTTTCACAAGGCATAAAAACTAGATAAGGCATTGACGTAAAGCTGTTGCCATACTTGTGAATTATATATCTTGAATTCGAGATACTTTAGCCTTGGAAAAAGAGAACAAGCATTGTATGCGCATACTGAGCAAGTTTTCTTGGAAGAGTAAAACTACTAAAAAGTAATGAGGTAAAAATAAAATGGATATATTGGGTTTACTGGGAATTGCGTTAGGAATCCTGACGATCATTCTCTTTATTGTGAAAAAGTTCAGCATCATCGTGGCAGCTCCCATCGCTACGATTGTCGTCCTGCTGTTCAGTGGAGTCCCGATACTGGAGACGGTATTTGGCAAAGAAAACTCCTATATGACGGCACTTGCCGGATTTATTGCGGCCAACTTTGCCATCTTCTTATTGGGTTCGATCTTGGCGAAATATATGGACAAGAGTGGGGCGACGGTTTCGATCGCCGATAAAGTCTTGTCGGTGGTCGGAACGAAGAACCCGTACAATGCTTTAGTGGCATTGTTCATCATTTCCGCCATCCTCACATACGGCGGCATTAACGTTTTCGTCATCATCTTTGCTTTGATTCCGATGGCGAAGCCGATTTTCCAACAGTTGAACATTTCCTGGAAATTGGTGATTATTCCGATTTTCGGGGGGACATCAACATTCACCATGACGATGCTGCCGGGGGCACCGTCCCTGCATAATATTGTACCATCAACGGGCTTGGGTACTTCGCTGACAGCAGCACCGTTAATCGGGATTGTGACCTCGATTGTTGCGATTGTTTTCATCCTGCTATTCATGAAATGGTCGCTCAATAAGAGTTTGAAGAAGAACGAAACCTTCGAAGTGAAAGACGGCGTATTGAAAGATGAAGCGGTCGTTGACCGTGAACTGCCTTCATTCCTTGTCAGCTTGCTGCCGATTGTCACTTTGCTGGCCATCATCCTGATTTTCAGTTCAGTGAACAATATCATCATTGTGGCTTTGATTGTAGCGATTTTACTGAGTGCGGTTTTATTCCGTAAACAAATCACTCAACAAAGAGAAGCATTAAACGAAGGGGCTGCCGACTCATTGGCATCCACCATCACGACAGGCAGTACCATTGCATTTGGTAGCATTACCACCAGTGTTCCAGCGTTTAAAGGCGTCTTCCGAATGATCCAATCGATCCCTGGACCTCCGATCCTGTCACTGATGATCGGTACAGGTCTGATCAGCGGGATCACCGCTTCCGCAGTTGGAGCCATCGGAATCGCAGTCCAGAACTTTGCCCCGATTTATCTGGAAATGGGGATGAATCCTGAAACGATCCACCGTACAATTGCCATCTCGGCGGGGGCATTAGCTATCGTCCCTTACTCTGGTTTCTTAATCATCTTTAACAGCTTGACAGGATTGCCGATGAAAGACACCTTCAAAAATGCCTTTATCAGTATTAACGTAACCCACTGGATCGCGCTGATTGTCATCATCATCATGACGTTGGTAGGTTTAGCTTAATCACGAAACAAGAAGAACATTAAAAGAACGATGAAATCAGAACGAATCCGCACCACCAAAAATTCAACACCCTATTAGGAGGAATTCGACATGAGTAAAAAAATTGGATTTGTAGGATTAGGAACAATGGGCTTCCCAATGGCAGTCAACTTATTGAAAGCTGGATTTGAAGTTATCGGATACGACGCATTCCCAGCGGTTTATCCAAAAGCGGAAGCAGCAGGAATCACGATGGTTAAGACTTTGAAAGAAGTAGCGGAACAATCCGACGAAGCAATCATCTCTATGGTTCGCGACTACGCGCAAAACGTTGACATCATCTTCGGTGAAGGCGGTCTGTTGTCCGCTCAGCCAAAAGGCAAAACCATCATCGTGATGAGTACACTAGATCCGGAAACGATGAACCAATTGAGCAAAAAAGTTGAAGAAGAAAGTGATTTGAACTTGATTGACGCAGCAGTGAGCGGCGGGGCATCTGGTGCTCAAGCAGGTACGTTGTCGATCATGACTTCCGGTTCAGAAGAAATCGTGAAATCGTTCCAGCCTTACTTTGATGCAGTTGGCTCGAACACATTCTACTATGGCACAGAAGTCGGCAACAGCCAGGCAGCGAAATTGATCAATAACCTGATCCTCGGCATCAACATGAATGCTGTAGCGGAAGGCTTGAAACTAGGGGCACATTACAACTTGCCTGAAGAAGAAGTATTGAACTTGTTGAAAGTGAGCACAGGTGACAGCTGGGTAGTCCGCAACTGGAGCGATGTTTCTGAATGGACATCTGAAACTGCGTTGGCTGTTCTATTGAAAGACTTAATCGCGTCTTACAACCAAGGCATCAAACACAATGTTTCTATGCCATTCAACGCCTTGTCATCGATTCAATTGTTCAACTCGATGGAAAAAGAGAAGCCAGAAGCAAAGTAATTGAACAAATAGGTTGGTTAGACAATTTTTAATAGGAAAGGGTTCTGTATTACATAGAATCCTTTCCTTTTCATTTGGACATAAGTTTAATGAAAACGAGCTTCTACGGGCTGTATTTTCCCAGTAGAAGCTCGTTTTCATCAAGTTTAAACTTTCAACGCACCGCGGAAACCCCGGGCAGCGTAATAGGAGTCTGCGCCGTTGTGATACAAAAAGACTTGCCCGTAGCGGAGATCGCAGAAAAGAGCGCCACCGCGTTCCCGGATCTGCTCGGGGGTTTGTACCCAACTGGAAGTCTTCAGATCGAAATTCCCCAATTTTTGCAGCGCCCGGTACTGTTCTTCCGACAATAGCTCAATGCCCATGTCTGCTGCCATGCCGATTGCGCTGTTTTCAGGTTTGTTTTTCTTTCTCGCCTCCAGCGCTTCCGGGTCATAACAAACACTTCTGCGGCCTTTCGGGCTTTCCTCTGAACAATCATAGAAAATGTATTCATCTTCCGCTTTATCGTAATCTACGGCATCCGGTTCCCCGCCCGTCCGTTCCATCTCATAGAGCGACCACAGCTTGGCGGGATTCGCCTCCAGCTTGGCTTGAATCTTATCCCATTCCAGCCATTCATGGCGAGTGATGTTGTTCTCGAAACGGTCTTTCAATGTGCTGAGCAGTTCTTCGCGTTGTTCTGGTGTCAATTCGTTTTTGCTGCTGTTATTTGTCTTGGTCATGTGTTTTCCTCCTTAGGTTTATTTATATAGGTAATAACTCAAGTATATCTAAAAATGTTGCTTCTATGGAAAAAAAGGAATGTCCGATGCCGCGGTAGAATATTATAAGCTGATGGCTGCAGAAGAAATGACTGAGATTCGATTTTTTAATAAACCTTTTTGAAAAAAGAAAGGGGAATAGATATGAAAATCTTGATTCTTGGAGGCACTCGTTTTTTGGGCCGTTTTCTGACTGAAACAGCGCTTCAGAAAGGGCATGAAGTGACGTTGTTTAATCGCGGGAAAACAAATCCGGAGTTGTTTCCGGAGACAGAGAAGCTGATTGGAGACCGGGACAGGGATTTAAAGGAGCTGGAAGGGCGTTCGTGGGATGCAGTGATTGATACATGCGGTTATGTTCCGTGGACTGTCCGGGAATCAGCCGAGCTGCTCAATGATGCAGCCGGGCATTATACTTTCATCTCAACTGCCTCAGTTTATGCAGAATTGGAAGAACCGGGAATTGATGAAAATCATGTGGTCGGGCAGCTGGCACCAGAAAAAGTAGAAGAGCTGAAGAAAATGGAAGCCAGTAAAGTGGTCAGCGAACATTACGGAGAATTGAAGTTTTTATGCGAGCAGGAAGTGGAACGGGCATTTCCAGAACGCAGTTTGATCATCCGGCCGGGGCTTATTGTCGGGCCTTATGATTTTACGGACCGCTTCAATTACTGGGTAAATCGCATTGCAAAAGGCGGGGAAGTGCTGGCGCCGGGACGAAGACACAAAGAAGTGCAATTCATCGATGTCCGGGACTTGGCCGAGTGGATCGTCAAACTGGTGGAAGCGCAGACTACCGGAACCTTTAATGCGACAGGGCCTGAAAAAAAGTTGACGATGAAGAAGTTTTTGGAAGTCTGCAAGGCGGTTGCCGAAAGCGATGCGGAATTGTGCTGGGTTGATGAAAACTTTTTATTGGGACATGGAATAGAAGGTTGGTCAGACATGCCGCTATGGATACCGGACCGGGAAAAGATGGCCGGTTTCCTCACAGTGGACATTCGAAAAGCGCTGAAAGCCGGACTGACGTTCCGGCCGGTCAGCGAAACGGTTCGCGACACGCTCGCCTGGGAAGCTGCGCGAACAGTAACAAAGCGCAATGCAGGATTGGATCCAGAGAAAGAAAAAGCGGTGCTGGAAGATTGGAAACAACGGGCTCTTTAAAATAGAAAGTTCATTGGCTTCCGGTTGTAAGTACATTTGGATCAAGTATTTGATGCAGCAGCTGCTGCAGGATAATTTGTCTCCTGCTTCAGCAGCTGCTTGTTTTTGTTAGGAGAAGAATATGCCATGGAACAATTTCATTTAAATAGTTTGGAAGAACTTCCCTATTTGTGGTAAACTAATAAGATAGGGGATTTTTAATCAAACATCAATCGCTTTTTAATAAAATAACAGCTTTGTCATAAGGATAGGCAGAGCTGCTTATGCGAATTAATAATATTATTTCATTAGACGCTGAGAATGTTTAGGAATAGCCAATGATTGAGCCAGAACGGGTTATTGGTTTCACAGCGAAATATGCGAAAGCCAACGGGGAAAATAACCGGTCGCAGTGGAAATGAAATGAAAAAACCAAGTTTGGGAACCTTAGGCGAGGCGAATCGTTCCTAAAAATAGAAGGTTTTATTTCTTTTGAAACAATAGCTGTGAGAGCGGAAAACTTTAAACTGTCATTTTTATTAGTATTTTAGTAAAATGGAGTTTGTCATTCTTTGTAAGAAGTTCTCGCTTGAGGTTATCTGACTTCAAGCTTTTTTAGTTCAATGTCCGAATAGTTCCCGTGAAGTTTAATAATGAGAAGGTGCAATATGGAGAAAAACAAAACTGCGAATACTAAAACTTATAACAAGTATGTACCTCTTTTTCTATTAGCTGTTGTCATGCTATGGATGAAGACCTATGTATCCCAAAAAACACAATTTAAATTAGATGTCGACGGATTCCTCCAGGAGTTCCTGCTGTTCATCAACCCACTCGGATCCGCGCTGTTGCTTTTAAGCTTGTCGCTCTTTTTTAAAGGTACGCGAAAGTACATATCACTCCTAGTAATCTATATCCTCATGTCTGTCTTTTTGTATGCGAACGTGGTGTACTACCGATTTTTCAGTGATTTCATCACGTTGCCGACAATGTTTCAAACACAGAATTTCGGCGATTTAGGAGGCAGTATCGCTACACTGATACAGCCGACCGATTTACTTTTCTTTGTGGATGTTGTTTTACTGGCATATTTAGTATTTTCGAAAAGAGTCAAGAAAGAGTCCCGCAACTTCAAAACCAAAACTGTCCTTCCGGTCATCACCATCGCATTGGCCGTTTCGTTCTTCAATCTTGGCTTGGCGGAAGCAGACCGGCCGGAATTATTGACCCGCGGTTTTGACAGAAGTTACATTGTGAAGTATTTAGGCATGTATAATTACGCTCTTTATGACACAGTTGAAACGCTTAAATCCTCTTCTCAACGAGTATTGGCTGACAGCGACGAAGTTACAGAAGTGTTGAACTACACAAAATCCAATCATGCAGCTCCAAATGAAGCATATTTCGGTGCAGCTGAAGGGATGAATGTCGTTTACCTGCATCTGGAATCGATGCAGACATTCTTGATGGACTATAAATTGAACGGGGAAGAAGTGACTCCGTTTTTAAATTCAATGATTAAAGATCAAAATACGCTGTATTTCGATAATTTCTTCCATCAAACCGCTCAAGGTAAAACAGCGGATGCGGAATTCCTGCTGGAAAACTCGCTATTCGGTTTGTCCAAAGGATCGGCTTTTATCACGAAAAGCGACAATACGTATCAGTCAGCTCCTGCCATTTTGAAAGATAAAGGATATACATCTGCTGTCTTCCACGGCAACAACGGTACCTTCTGGAATCGCTCTGAAATCTATAAATCCTTTGGCTATGACCATTTCTTTGATATTGAGTCTTATACCGGCTTGACTGAAGCAGATATGGCAGAATACGGCGTAATGGATAAGCCGTTCTTTGAGCAGTCGGCAGATATGCTGGCCACATTGCCGGAGCCTTTTTATTCGAAATTCATCACGGTGTCGCACCATTTCCCTTATAAAATCGACCAGGAGTTGACGACAATCGGAAAAGGCACGACGGGTGATGCAAGTGTCGATAATTACTTCCAGACAGCGCGCTACGCGGATGAAGCGATTCAGCAGTTTTTTGCGGATCTGGAACAATCCGGTTTAGCGGATAACACGATGATTGTGATGTACGGCGACCATTACGGAATTTCCGACAATCACAATAAAGCGATGGAACAAGTGCTTTCAAAAGAAATCACTCCAGTTGAAAACACCAAGCTGCAGCGGGTTCCGCTGTTCATCCACGTGCCAGGCATGGAAGGCGGCATCAACCATACGTATGGCGGCCAAATCGACCTTCTGCCGACTGTGATGCATTTGCTTGGAGTTGAAACACAGAATTACATCCAGTTCGGTACAGATCTATTGTCCGATGAACATGAAGAACTGGTGACTTTCAGAAATGGTGATTATGCCAGTCCGGAGATCTATTCAATTGGTGACACCTTCTATGACCCTGAAACCGGGTTGCCAATCGATGAGAATCAACTGGAACAAGCGCAAAAACTCCAGCAGTACGGGAATTACGAATTGCAGCTGTCAGACCGGGTAGTCAACGGCGACTTGCTGAGATTCTATACACCTGATGGATTCAAGCCCATTGATCCAGCCGACTATAATTACTTGAACAAACCTGCTGTAGGGCCGGTTGAAGAACCGGCAGTTGAACCAGTTGAACCAGTTGAACCAGTTGAACCAGTCGAACCAATAGAATAACTGATGAAATAGAAGAGGTATCTGAGAAGCCGGCTTTTGCTGGCTTTAGAGATAGCCTCTTTTTCTTTTCCTGCGAATTTCTCCAATCACTGCAATTTTCACCCGGTTCTCCAACGCCTTCTTTTGCTTGTTAACCACAGTATCTCAAAGCATTGATAATCTATTGCAAAGAAGATGTAAAGAATTGTGAAGTTTGAATCTGATCCTTGGTCCGTTAACGGGCACAACTGAAAATGGAACACTTGTTTCCAGTTTATCGGAAGTTTTGGTTGAAGTGAAATGCCGATGATTATTGTTATACAATTTTAAGAAAAAATAATATTAAGAAAACGTTGACTTTGACGTGTTAATGCGCTAAATTTATCAATAAGGTTTCGCAATTGAATAAGCAACTAATCTCTTATCAAGAGTAGCGGAGGGACTGGCCCTATGAAGCTCGGCAACCATCCATGTTAATCACATGGAAAGGTGCTACATCCAGCAGAACTGAAAAGTTCTGAAAGATAAGAGAGGATGAATTTACGATAAATTTGTGCCTCTCTTTCTTTATGGAAAGAGAGGCTTTTTCGTATTTCGAGCTTAAAAAACTATTGGGGGATATTAAAATGAGAAAACTAGGTGTTTTTACAGCTTTAACTATTGCAGCAGGTTTATTGGCAGGGTGCAGCGGCAATACCGAGTCCACTGAATTGAGCGAAGAAAAATTAGTGGTGGGCGTTACTTCTGGTCCCCATGAGCAAATCATGGAAGTCGTATCGGAAGTCGCTAAAGAAGACGGACTGGAAATTGAGCTGAAAGTCTTTACCGATTATGTGCTGCCGAACACGGCGCTTTCTGAAGGTGATTTGGACGTCAATAGCTACCAGCATAAACCGTTCCTGGAAGCGTTCAATGAAGATCATGGAACAACTCTGGTGCCTGGCGCGACAACGATTCTAAATCCAATGGGCGTTTATTCGAACGAATATGACTCCATTGAAAAATTGCCGAAAGGCTCAACATTCGGTTTGCCGAACGATCCAACGAACGGCGCCCGTGCCTTGTTCATCCTGGAAGAAGCGGGAGTCATCACGCTGAAAGAAGGAACGGAAGAAACGGCATCGGTTTTTGATGTAGAAGAAAACCCGCTGGAACTTGAGTTTATCGAGCTGGAAGCAGCGCAGATTCCGAAGCAGTTAAGCGAACTGGACGCAGCAGCCATCAACACAAACTGGGCGATTGAAGCAGGATTAAATACACTTGAAGATTCGATTTTATTGGAATCAAGCGATTCTCCGTACGTCAACCATATTGTGGTAAGAGAAGAAAATAAAGACGACGCTGTACTTGAAAAGCTGAACGCGGCTTATCAGTCTGATAAAGTCAAAGCCTTTATCGAAGAAGAATTCGATGGGTCTGTATTGCCAATCTGGTAAAATTCGGAGAGCCGCGTGGCATTTATGCCACGGGCCTTTCCTATTTAGAAGGAAGTGTAACGAGCATGATTCAACTAGAGAATGTTTCAAAAGAATTTAAATCGAAAAAAGGAGTTATCCGGGCAGTGAGCGATGTATCGCTGCATGTGAAAAAAGGGGAAATCCATGGCGTCATCGGTTATAGCGGAGCCGGGAAAAGCACGTTGATCCGCTGCGTGAATTTACTGGAAGCTCCAACCGCTGGAAAAGTGCGGCTGAATGACCGGGAGTTTACGGAGCTGTCGAAAAGTGAACTGTTGGAAGAACGCAAAAATATCGGCATGATCTTCCAAGGGTTCAATTTGCTTCGGACGGCTACAGTCGAAGAGAATATCTCCATTCCTTTAAAGCTGATCGGAGTGGAAGCTGCGGAAATTCCAAAGCGAGTGGAAAAGTATCTGGAGATCGTCGGCTTAACAGAAAAGAAAAACGCTTACCCGGCACAATTATCAGGCGGACAAAAACAGCGTGTCGCCATTGCCCGTGCCCTTGCACAAGAGCCGGATGTCTTGCTCAGCGATGAAGCGACGAGCGCACTCGATCCTGAAACCACCGAATCGATTCTGGATTTGCTGCTGAAGATTAATGCGGAATTCGGCATCACTATCTTGCTGATCACCCATGAAATGCATGTCATTCAGAAAATATGCGACCATGTCTATGTGATGGACGGCGGTGAAATTGTGGAAGACGGTCCGGTAATCGATTTGTTTTCAAAACCGCAGCATAAAACGACACGGAGTTTCCTGAATACGATTTCGCAGCGGAAATTGTCGAAGGAGTTTGTCGCTAACCTGAAGAAAAGCGGTTCAGTGCTGCGTCTGACGTTCCGCGGAGAAGCTACAGGAGATCCGGTTCTTGCCGCTATGGCAAAAGAATTTGATGTAAAGCCGAATATTTTAACGGCGAACATCATGGAATTGAAAAATGGGGTCATTGGAAACCTGGATGTGCATATTGCAGGAGCAAAAGAAGAAGTTGGCCGCTCGTTGGAGTTTTTAAAATTCAAGGGTGTAGTGATTGAGGAATGGGATGATCAATATGGAAAGATTTAATACATTCGTTGAACAATGGCTGCCGGTGATTGGGACCGCAGTTCTTGAAACCGCTCAAATGGTGTTGATTTCACTGGCGATTTCCGCTGTACTGGGAATACCTTTAGGGATTTTGCTGGTATTGACGCGGCGCGGGCAAGCTTGGGAAAACAAATGGGTATATCAAATCCTGAATCTGCTTGTCAACATAATCCGTTCAATTCCGTTCATTATTCTGCTGTTTTTCATCTTGCCATTTACGAAGCTGCTTGTCGGCACAACGATTGGCGTCCAAGGCGTTATCGTGCCTTTAGTCATTTATACCGCGCCGTATATAGCCCGGTTAATGGAGTCTTCTTTATTGGAAGTGGACAGCGGCGTCCGTGAAGCTTATGAAGCGATGGGCATCAAAACAAGACATATTATCTGGAATGTTTTATTGCGCGAAGCGCGCCCGTCGATTGTCCTCGGGTTGACGATTGCTACAGTCGGGCTGATCGGCGCTACAGCGATGGCCGGGCTTGTCGGAGCAGGCGGATTGGGTGACTTGGCTTACCGTTATGGCCATTTGCGCTATGAGGTCGATGTTATGTATGCTACCGTTTTTATCTTAATCATTCTGGTTCAAGGCGTTCAAAGTCTTGGGAATTATTTTTCGGCCCGTCTAAAAAAAGATTAAACAGAGGAGATTATTTCAATGCAAAACGAATTGTATCTGGAGAAAGACGGAGCGATCGCGACACTTGTGATCAACCGCGCGGACCAGCGCAATGCATTTTCACTCGACATGTTCAAACAATTGCCGTCATTGCTGACTGAAGCGGCTGAAGATTCTTCTATTAAAGTGCTGATTCTTAGAGGCGTCGATAACAGGGCTTTTTCAGCAGGAGCGGATATCAAGGAATTCATGGACAATCGTTTGTCTCAGCAAAAAGCAAAAAACTATAACGACCATGCCCTGGCAGCAATCGAGCAGCTTTACCGTTTTCCGAAGCCGACCATTGCACTGATCCGGAAACTGGCGATCGGCGGCGGATTGGAATTGGCAATGTCCTGCGATTTCCGCATTGCGTCAACTGACAGCAAATTCGGCATCACAGCGGCGCGCCTCGGCATCATCTATAATCTGCGGAGCACGAAACGCTTGTTGAACGTTATCGGCCCGGTTAAAACAAAAGAGCTCCTGTATACCGGGAAACTGATCAAAGCGGAAGAAGCGAAAGAACTTGGAATCGTGCAGCAGCTGCACGAAGGAGATGCGGCCAACGAGGCGGCATGGAGTTTTGCCCAGGAACTGGCTGCTGTGTCTTCAACAGCGATGCATGGCAATAAAAAAGTGATCCAAGCCATCATTGACGGAGCACAATCCGAAGATGAACAAATGGCTTCGCTGATTTTGGATTCTTTCGAATCCGATGATTATAAAGAAGGCATTCAAGCTTTCCTGGAGAAAAGACAACCGAATTTCACTTGATAAAGGAGCGATTCTGATGAGCAGCAGATTAGAAGGAGATGCGTTTTTAAAAAACATCGCCTCTCAAAATGATTCTCCGCTGACGCATGAAGAGTGGGAACAAAGCGCAGAACAGAAAATGAAAGCACATGAGTTCGGGCATATCCGTTCAGGTGCTGGAGCAGAAGAAACGCTGCGCCGGAACCGTTCCGCGTTTTCGAAATGGGCCATCTTGCCCCGCATGCTGAATGATGTTTCTTCTATTGATACTTCGATCACTTTATTTGGGCATAAGTACGCCCATCCTTTTTTGCTGGCGCCGATCGGCATGCAGAGACTTGCCCATGAAGACGGAGATCTCGCTTCTGTCCGCGCAGCCGCAAAATGGAATGTGCCTTTTATCGCCAGCACCGTCTCCAGCTATTCACTGGAAGACATCGCAGAAGCGGCAGGAACTAACCCAAGATGGTTCCAGCTGTATTGGTCAAATAACGAAGCCGTTTCATACAGTATGCTGAAACGCGCTGAACAAGCTGGATATGAAGCCATTGTGGTGACCGTGGATACGGTCATGCTTGGCTGGCGGGAAGAAGATCTGCGAAACAACTTTTCCCCGCTGCGTGAAGGCATAGGGAAAGCGAATTACCTCAATGACCGTGTTTTTATGGAATCATTGGCTGATACGAGTGATGCAGGCATTATCCAAGGCATTTTGGAGAATATCCATCATCCATCATTCGATTGGAAAAAAATCGAAGACATCAAACAAGCGACTACATTGCCCGTCTTGCTGAAAGGTATCCTCCATCCGGATGATGCCATATTGGCTGTAGAAGCAGGGATTGATGGCATCATCGTCTCTAATCACGGAGGCCGTCAATTGGACGGTGTAGCGGCATCACTTGATGCCTTGCCGCTGATTGCCGAAGCGGTTAATGGAAGAATCCCGCTCTTGTTGGACAGCGGCATCCGGAGAGGCACGGATCTCGTCAAGGCTTTGGCGCTTGGTGCAGATGCCGTGCTGCTCGGCCGGCCTTATATTTATGGGCTGGCTGTTGCTGGGCAGGCTGGCGTCGAACAAGTACTGGAAAACTTTATAGAAGAAACGAAAGTGTCACTGGCATTAGCCGGCATTCCCGATATATCAAAATTCGCTTCTATTAAATTGATCAGAGAGTAAGGAGAGGTTAACGGTGAAACAAGCTTTGCAGGGTCTGCGCGTGGTGGATTTGACGCAAGTATTGGCGGGGCCTTATTGCACAATGGTTCTCGGCGATATGGGTGCTGACGTCATTAAAGTTGAAAAAGCGGCTGGCGGGGACGACACCCGTAAAATGGGCCCTTATATAAACGAAGAAAGCTATATGTATATGATGGTCAACCGCAACAAACGCGGCATGTGCCTGGATCTGAAAGCGCCGGAAGGACTGGCTGTTTTCAAGGAATTGATCCGGACGGCTGATGTGGTGATTGAAAATTACCGGCCAGGTGTGGCGGATAAGCTGGGAATCGGATACGAGGCATTGAAAGCCGTTAATCCTGCGCTTATTTATTGCTCGATTTCCGGATATGGACAGACCGGTCCCTACAGCCAAAAAGGCGGCTATGACATTATGGCCCAAGGACTCGGCGGCTTTATCGACATGACCGGCGAAAAGCAAGGCAAGCCGGTAAAAGTGGGAATCGCCATCAATGATATCGCAGCTGCCCAAACGGCAATCCAATCAATCATGGCAGCTTATATCCATCAGCTGAAAACAGGGGAAGGGCAATACATCGATGTATCGCTGGTCGATTCCGGATTGGCTTGGACAGTATGGGAAGCGGCGGCTTATTTTGGAAAAGGCGAAGTTGCTTCCCGCAACGGCACGGCTCACCGGGTTTCTGCCCCTTACCAAGGATACGAAACCAAAGACGGTTCGATTCTGGTAGGTGCCGGCAATCAAAAATTATGGGAGAAATTCTGTTTGGAAGTCGTTGGGAAACCTGAATGGCTGGAAGACCCAAGATATGAAACAAACAGCAAGCGGAATGATCATTCGGAAGAGCTGGAACAAGAAATCGAAACCGTGTTTGCTGAACATTCATCTGAACACTGGCTTCAATTATTGGACAAAAGCGGCATTCCGTGCGGCCCGATCTATTCCTACGATCAAACATTGGCGGACCCGCATATCAATTTCCGCCAAATGATCCAGCAGTTTGAACATCCTGTTGCTGGCCCTGTGAAAACTCTGGGATTCCCAGCGAAATTCTCTGAAACGCCAGGCCAAATCAACAAACCGGCGCCGACTCTTGGCCAGCACAATGAAGAAATTTTGCAGGAACTTGGATTTTTAGAAGCAGACATCGAAGAATTAAAAGGGAATAAAGTTTTCCTGTAATTTCTGTTATATAGAAAGTGAAGAGCCTCTCCGGCATCTGTCGGAGAGGCTTTTTGAAATTAAAGAAACCCACTTTCATGCCACACCCCATCCGCTGTTATATGGAGAGGCAGTGTTTTATTTTTGTTAAGTTGAATTAAAGGATTATCCTTTTGTATCTCGTTTTGCCTCGCTTTGGAATCCCCCGAGATTTAACCATCCCTTCTGAAATCCGAAAAGAAGTCAACTCTTTTTTTACTATATTTCAATAATAAAGAACATCTTTATATTCTCCATAATTCCTCAACAATCTTTATCAAGAGTTATCAAAGGCTCCATACTGGCTCAATGTTTGTTTACTATGATTATCACTGTAATCAAATCAAAACAAACAAAAACAAACGGAGGTTCTAAAAATGGTCTTTAAACAGATTTTAAAACGAAGCATGCTGGGAATCATGGCTGTCAGTTTGCTGGCGGCATGTTCTGATAATAGTAAAGATGTGAGTGCTCAAGTAGATGGCAATTCTTTGTCGAAGGATGAAGTAGTGGAAAAAGCGAAAGCGGAAGGCGAAGTGAATTCAGTAGGCATGCCCGACACATGGGCTAACTGGGAAGAGACTTGGAATGAAATAGAAACCGAGTTTAACATAGACCACACTGATACAGATATGTCGAGTGCGGAAGAGCTGGCAAAATTCGAAGCGGAAAAAGACAATGCCTCTGCGGATATCGGTGATGTTGGAATTGCTTTCGGACCAATTGCGGAAGAAAAAGGATTGACTCAAGCTTATAAAACAAGTTATTGGGATGATATTCCGGAATGGGCGAAAGATGATGAAGGCCATTGGGTAGTCGGATATACAGGTACTATGGCTTTTCTGACAGATACAAGCAATGTTAAAAATCCGCCGAAATCATGGGAAGACATTAAAAATGGCGATTATGTTGTAAGCATTGGCGATGCCTTAACGGCGAACCAGGCGCAATTTGCCATTTTAGGAGCGGCGATGGCTTTTGGCGGCGATGAAAATAACCTGCAGCCGGGCATCGACTTTTTCGCTGAACTGGCAGAACAGGGACGCTTGCAGGGAGATCCGACGGTGGCAAACCTTGAAAAGGGGGAAATCGATGTAGCCATCATGTGGGATTTCAATGCATTGGGCTACAGCAATCAAATTGACGAATCCCGATTCGATGTTGTCATTCCTGAAGAAGGGTCGGTTACTTCCGGGTATGCCACTGTAATCAATAAATATGCTCAAAATCCACATGCGGCGATGTTAGCAAGAGAGTATATCCTGTCTGATGAAGGGCAAGAAAACTTGGCGAAAGGCTATGCCCGTCCAATCCGTGAAAATGTAGAACTTTCACCGGAAGTGAAAGCGATGCTGCTGCCGGATGAAATGTATGAAAAAGCAAAACCGGTCGAAGACCAGGCTGCTTGGGAAGAAGCAACAAAAAAAATCCCACAAATGTGGCAGGAGCAGGTATTGATCCATGGCAACTAATCGAGTCGTTCTAATCGTCGTAGATGCCCTCCGGTTTGATACAGCTTGCAGCCATATGGGCTATATGCAGCATTTAGTGGAAAGCGGCGTGGCTGCGCGTTATCAAGTGCGTTCAGAAGTTCCCGCCCTGTCCCGCCCATTATACGAGACCATTCTGACAGGTACACCACCTATTGTCCATGGCATCAACAGCAACCGGACGGTGCGGCTATCGACTCAGCAGAGCTTGTTCCATTTGGCAAAAAGCAGCGGAAAAAAGACCGCCGCCGCCGCTTATCATTGGGTGAGTGAGTTGTATAATTCAGCGCCGTTCAATGTCATGGAAGATCGGATTCAACTGGATACAGGACTGCCGATTGAAAACGGCTTATTTTATTTCGAAGACCATTACCCGGATAGCCACCTCTTTGCGGAAGCTTCGTGGTTACTGGAGCAAAAAAAACCCGATTTTCTCTATATCCATCCAATGAATGTGGATGATGATGGCCACAAGTTTACAGCGGATTCAAAAGAATACCGGAATCGCGTGCTTTCAGTCGACGCCTTGCTTTCAGTCTTTCTTCCATTATGCATGGAACGGGGATACGACGTTATCGTCACTGCTGACCACGGAATGACGGCAGACGGCAACCACGGCGGAAACACAGCTGAAGATCGTCACGTCCCGCTGTTTGTGCTATCTGACAAAGTGGCAGCCGCGGTATCGGATGAGCTTGTCTCCCAGTTGGAGATTGCCCCGCTGGTCTGCCGGTTGCTGGAAATTGAACCGTCAGAAGCCATGGTTTCTTTAACGCTCGAAGGGTGCCGTTGATTTCGGAAATCAGGGTTTGCTTGGAAAACTAAGATAAGCTACAAATTGATATGCAGCAGAAAGGCTTTTGCCTTTCTGTATTCTTTAATGGAAGCAGTGATATTTTGACACCGAAAAGAAAGTCTTTGCTCTTGCTCATTCCGTTCATCATTCTCATGCTCATGTTCTTTGCCTTGCCTTTGGTTAATATGTTCATTTCAAGTTTTACTAACAGCGACGGCTTCACCATGAATCAGTATAAAACGACTTTGACAAGCAGTTATATTTTACAAGGGTTTAAAAACAGCATTACGCTGTCAGCCGTTTCTGCTTTGGTCGCGCTTGTCGTGACGCTGTTTGCGGTTTACGCAATGATGCGCTTCTCGGATCCGGTAAGAGAACGGATCTTGGTCATGATCAATTTAACTTCGAATTTTTCAGGTATTCCCTTGGCGTTTGCATTTATTGTCCTGCTTGGGAATAGCGGCCTGTTTACTTTAATGTTTGAAAAATGGGGGATTGATGCATTTTCTTCTTTTTCTTTGTATAGCTGGAGCGGTTTGTTGCTCATCTATATCTATTTCCAATTGCCGCTTTCACTCATGCTCTTATATCCGATTTACTACGGAATCCAGCAGCAGTGGAAAGATGCCGCTGCCTTGCTCGGAGCCAATACGATTCAGTTCTGGATGAAAATCGGAATTCCGGTCATGCTTCCGGGAATCGTCGGGACATTCAGCATATTGTTTGCCAACGCGATGGGTGCGTATGCATCGGCTTATGCCCTCACCGGCAGCAGCTTCAATCTAGCAGCTATCCGAATCGGAACTTTGCTGTCCGGAGATATTTTTGCCCAACCGGAACTTGCCAGTGCCATAGCCGTGCTGCTCGGGGCAACGATGATTTCAGCGATGATCCTGAGTGAATGGAGCATTAAGAAAACGAGGAGGAGTCTATGATGAAGAAAAAGGGGATCCCTGATCTATTCTTGTTTTTTCTAGTTCTTTACTTGGTATTGCCCATTATTGCCACGGCGCTTTATGCTTTTGCAACGAAATGGAACAGTACAGTATTTCCGGAAGGGCTAACCTTCAAATGGCTGAAAGTGCTGTTCCAGGATGCCGACTTCATTCAAGCATTCGGACGTTCGGTTTTGTTGTCTGGAGGCGCAGTCCTTCTTGCCTTCCTATTCATTGTTCCGGCGATATTCGTCGTGGTGCTGTATTTTCCGAAATATGAAAAATGGATGCAAACCATTGTTGTCCTGGTCTATGCTTTCCCAGGCGTCATTTTAGCGGTTGGCTTGATCCGTACATACTCCCAATTTGGAGTGCCGATGATTTTGGCGGTGTTAGGCGCTTATGTCATCAGCATTTTTCCTTATATTTACCAAGGAACACGCAACAGCCTTAGAAATATTAACGCTAAACAATTATTGGATGCAGCGGAGCTATTAGGTGCTTCAAAGCTGCAGGCTTTTTCGAAAGTCTTGCTGCCAGCAGTATATCCAGGGTTATTCGTCGGTGCTTTATTGTCGTTCTCGATTTTATTCGGGGAGTTCGTGCTCATCAACCTGGTCGTCGGCTCAAGATTTGAAACCGTTCAAATCTATTTGATGGAAAAACTGAGCACCAGTGGCCATGTGGCAAGTGCAGTTGTCTTTGTATATCTTGTGTTGATGGGGATTTTGACTTTGGCGATCTCCATATTGACAAAACAATCGAAAGGTCTGGTGAAGTCATGAGTTATGTCCAAATAGAAAACCTTGAAAAAACCTACGGTGCCTCCACCGTTCTTTCTTCCATTGATATGTCGATTGAAAAAGGAGAATTCGTTACGCTTCTTGGGCCGAGTGGCTGCGGCAAAAGCACCATTCTGCGCATCATTGCCGGGTTAACGGAAGCCACATCGGGCAAAGTGAAAATCGAAAACAAAAACATGGAAAAAGTGCCGACCAAAAAACGTGAAATCGGCATGGTGTTCCAGTCCTATGCATTGTTCCCCAATATGACGGTTTACGAAAATGTAGCCTTTGGCTTGAAAATCAATAAAATGCCTGCAGGAGAAATAGAAACGAAAGTGCAGGAAATCTTGGAGATTGTCCATCTGTCTGATAAAGGCGCTGCTTATCCTCACGAATTATCCGGAGGCCAGCAGCAGCGGGTGGCATTGGCGCGGGCTTTGATCGTCAAACCGAAAGTGCTGCTGCTGGATGAGCCGCTCAGCGCGCTGGATGCCCAAATCCGAAAAAAATTGCAGGCGGATTTGCGTTCCATCCAAATGAAAATGGGAATTACGATGATTCTCGTAACGCATGACCAGGAAGAAGCAATGGCTGTATCGGATAAGATTTTTGTCATGAATAAAGGGGAAATTGCCCAATGGGGAACGCCCACTGAAATCTATACAAAGCCCAAAACAGAGTTTATTGCAAACTTCATCGGCCATTACAATGTCTTCGACAAAATGGAACTGGAAGGGCTGCTAGGAGAAACAGTAGCGAAAACAGGAGACAAACTGGCGATTCGTCCAGAAGCGATTTCGTTTGAAGGAAATGCTGCGGACTACCGTTTAAAAGCGGTCGCCCAAAAATCAGTGATGAGCGGAAACGTCATTCGCACCGTATTCCAGTCAGGAAAGCGGGAGTTTTCTGTAGAACAGCTGCATCACCGCGGGTATTCGATTGAAGTTGGAAAGGAATACGAATGTTATGTCGCGCCGGAAGATGTGATTGATTTAACATGACTTTTTCTAAACTCGAAAGATTCCATTATATACTCAATCAGTTGCAGGAAAAACAGAAAATATCTGTTGGGGACATTGCCGAACAATTGGAAGTCGCACCGGAAACTACCCGGAGAGATCTGGGAGAATTGGAAGAGCGAAAATTATTGACCCGTGTACACGGTGGAGCTGTCCATTTTGTTAATCTTCGGGTTGAACCGCAATTCAAACGGAAAATGGATATGCAAAAAGATGCAAAACGGCAAATTGCCAAAGTTGCTGCCAGCCGGATTATAGATGGCGATACCATCGGAGTGGACACTGGCAGTACGACGGTATACCTGGCAGATTATTTGGACGGCTTGCATAACCTGACCGTAGTCACCAATTCACTCGCTGCTGCTGAGCGTTTTAACCTCGCATTGGAAGAAGGGCGGATAACCGGAAAAGTGATTTTGCTGGGAGGCATTACAAACCCGGCACAAGCTTCAGTGGCTGGTTCCATAACTGTCGAATGGCTAAATAAAATGAATCTGGATAAAGCCTTTTTATCTTGCGGCGGCATAAAAGATGGAACCGTCTTTGACTTTGACATGGACGAATCGCTGGTTTCGTCAAAAATGCTGGAGCGGAGCGGCAGCCGGATCTTGATGGCCGATTCTTCTAAAATCGGGCAGCAATCGTTTTACAGCATTTGCGGCATGGATGAACTAAGCGAAGTCCTCTGTGATGGGCCGTGCCCGAAAGACTGGCCGGAATACGAGCAGCTATGGACGGTAGTTGAAGGAGGAATAGAATGATGAAGATGGATTATCACGTTCATTTGGAAGAAGGACCCTATACATTGAACTGGCTGGAACGCACTTCTAAGACCTTCGCGTCCTTCGAAACGCCAAGTGATTTGAAGAAAGGCTCGAAGGAATTTATGATCTGGCAAGTCAAGCAGTTACAAGATCGGATGGCATACGGTTGCTTTAGCAGTTTCTGGCTGGACTTGTATTTGGAAAAAGCGAAGCAGTTAGGTTTGAAGGAAGTCGGCATCGTTGACCATTTATATCGCTTTAAAGAAACACGGAGTTATTTTGAAAAAAACATGATTCTCGATCATACTCATCCCATCGGGAAAGTTCAATCAGACTGGCTGGACCAGGTCATGACGGAGAAAATGGATGATTTTGTTGACGCAATCGTAAGGGAAAAAGAAAAATGGAAACTGCAAGGAATTGAATTGAAGCTCGGCATCGAAGCGGATTATTTTAAAGGCTGCGAAGCGGAGCTGATGGAACTGTTAGGAGAATATCCTTGGGATTTCGTTATCGGATCTGTTCACTTTATAGACGGATGGGGATTCGATAACCCTCAAACCGCCTATGCTTTCCAGAAGTTTGATCTAAAGGATTTGTACAATCGATTTTATGCCACTGTGGAAAGCGCCATCCGGTCAGAGTTATTTGATTTTGTAGCGCATTTGGATAATTTGAAAGTTTTTAACTACCAGGTGGAAGATGCGGCGTTCAATCAAAAATGGCACGAAGCCATAGCGGATGCGCTTGTCGAGACAAAAACTGCCACCGAAGTGAATGCTGGGCTGTATTACCGGTATCCGGTGAAGGAAATGTGCCCGGGGCCATCCTTTTTAAAAACTTTAGTGGAGCGGGGAGTCGAATTCACTTTGTCATCCGATAGCCATTATCCGGACGATCTTGGAAATTATACAGCTGAAAATAGCGAGAAGTTAAAAGAATTGGGCATGAAAAGCTTAGTGAGCTTTGATCAGCGGATGAAAAAGTATCACTATTTATGATAAAACGATGGCCAAGAAATCATTTTTAAATACATAGCTAAGAGAAAAGGAGTTGTCCCAAAAGTAATTTGGGACAACTCCTTTTCGACGAAGCTAGCGAAGCGATGCAGGAGCAATAGTATTAACCTACGCTTTATTAGAAGCAAGGGGCTGTCCAATAAGTCTAATAATAGACTTGTTGGACAGCCCCTTTTTGTTTTGGCGGCAATACTTTCTAATAAAAGTGTTTTAATGAATTTCTGCGCTTCTTCAACCAAGTCGAAGTCTTCCTCGAATATCAGCCAACAGACAAATAATTTTTTAGAAATTATCCCAACTTCGGAAATAAACAGTTAAAATTAAATTTTTTTCTAGATTATTTTGAATTTTAATGTAATATAAAGTCATACTTTAAATGTAAGGGGTTGCATGAGATGCAAACGGAGCAGCAAGAGATCAAAACAAAGCAACGAGAGATTGAAACACCGTTTTTATTGGCGATTATTCCATTGATTACTATGATTGCCGTAATGGCTATCACGATTATCATATTCGAAGGCAGTCCGCATGTCCCTTTGGCTGTGGGAACAGTGGTTGCTGCATTTATCGCTTGGCGTCTGGGCTATAAATGGGAAGACATCGAAGAAGGAGCCTATAAAGGAATCCGTCTCGCTCTTCCGGCAATTTTAATCATCATAGTTGTTGGAATGATCATTGCCTCTTGGATTGGTGGAGGCATTATTGCAACCATGATCTATTACGGATTACAAATCATTACCCCTTCTTTGTTCTTAATGACCATCTGCGTCATTTGCGGAATTGTTTCACTGGCAATCGGCAGTTCCTGGTCGACAATGGGGACCATCGGTGTAGCAGGCATGGGGATTGGCATAAGTATGGGCATCCCAGCGGCAATGGTGGCTGGAGCGGTTATCTCAGGAGCGTACTTTGGCGATAAGATGTCGCCGCTGTCTGATACTACTAATTTGGCGGCTGGCATAACAGGAACAAATTTATTTGACCATATTAAGCATATGACCTATACGACGATACCGGGCCTGGTCCTTGCTTTGATCGTCTATTTTTTCCTTGGCCGTCAATTCGGCGGAGCTGAAGTGGATAAAGAAAATATCCAAAACATCTTGGCGGCACTCAACAGCAGTTTCATCATTTCACCTTGGCTATTGCTTGTGCCTTTGGCGATTGTGGTTATGGTAATGCTGAAAGTGCCGGCATTGCCTGCATTAATAGCGGGAGTATTTCTCGGCTTTATGTGCCAAATTCTTGTGCAGGGCGGAAATGTTGGAGATGCGGTCAACACGCTCCATGACGGTTTTGTGATTGCTTCAGGAAACGACATGGTTGATGAATTATTTAACCGCGGCGGTATTGAAGCGATGATGTTCACCGTTTCCTTGACTATTTTTGCTATGGTCTTTGGCGGTGTTTTAGAACAGACAGGCATGCTGAAAGCCATAGTTAAACAAATTTTGAAAGTGGCGAAATCAGCCGGCAGTTTAATCGCTGCAACCATCGTTTCGGCTTTCTTCACAAATGCTACGGCTTCAGAACAATACATTTCGATCCTTTTGCCGGGCAGGATGTATGCGAGAGCTTATCAGGAAAAAGGGCTGCATTCGAAAAACTTATCCCGTGCGCTTGAAGACGGCGGAACTTTGACTTCGCCATTTATTCCCTGGAATACATGCGGAGTCTTTATCCTGGCGACTTTGGCAGTCCATCCATTTGCGTATGCTCCTTATGCGGTGGTCAATTATGCAGTGCCAATCATTGGAATCATCATGGCGCTCGTCGGCTACAAAGTTCAGTTTTTGACAGAAGATGAAATGACGCAATTGAAAGCCAAGCAAGAAAGAATGAATCGTGAAAACGAATTGACAGAAGGCGTTTAAAAGATAATTAAAAGCGGGCATCCCTTTAACTTTCAAAGGGATGCCCGCTTTTTTAGGGACTGATGCCATTCATCACTTAGACGAGTTGAACTTGTCCAAAGATTGGACATTGGACCGTTACTTGGCAAGAAAGAATTTTCCTGATGCAAAGAAGTAACGGAAGCTGCATTCCAGCCATATGCGACTTTAAGAGGAAATAGCAGGTGGAAAGCATTTTTTCATTAAGATACGGGTAGAGTCAGGGAAAGGAGGTTTTCTGATGTTAACTGCAGAATTGATGAATAAATTAGAAGAAAAAGAACAGCGGATTATTGATATACGCCGGCATCTCCACGAGCATCCGGAACTTTCATTCGAAGAGGAGAAGACATCCGCTTATATTGAAGATTTCTATAAAGAGCTGCCGGTGGATGCAGTCGATACGAATGTAGGAGGACACCGGGGGATTGTTGTAACAATCAAAGGTGCCAAGCCCGGAAAGACCATAGCAATACGTGCCGATTTTGATGCTTTGCCGATCCAGGAAGAAACCGAGCTGCCGTTCGCTTCCAAAAACGAAGGGGTCATGCACGCTTGCGGCCATGATGGACACACCGCTTATATGCTGGTTTTAGCTGAGACCTTGGCAGAAATGAAAGAGCAATTGGCGGGGACGGTTAAAATCATTCACCAGCCGGCTGAGGAAATGCCGCCGGGCGGAGCGATTGGCATGGTCAAAGCGGGCGTTCTCGATGGCGTGGATGCCGTCTTCGGAATTCACGTCATGTCGACAATGGAAACCGGCCAGATCTTTTACAGAAGCGGCAATACCCAAACCGGGAGAGCCCGCTTCAAGCTGCTTGTCCAAGGGAAAGGCGGCCATGGCTCTTCTCCGCATATGGCGAATGACGCCATTGTTGCAGCAAGTTCGTTTGTGATGAATTGCCAAACCATCATCAGCCGCCGGGTCAATCCTTTCGATACCGCAGTGGTTACCATCGGTTCTTTTGACGGCAAAGGGCAATTCAATGTCATTAAAGATGCCGTAGCTCTTGAAGGAGATGTGCGGACGATGTCAGAGGAATCCCGTGAACTGGTGGAAGCGGAAGTGCGTAATTTTGCTAAAGGGTTGGAAGAGTCTTTTGGTGTTGAAACAGTTCTTGAATATGAGAATGACTATCCTGTCCTTTATAACGATCCGGAAATGACGGAACGCGTCCGCCAAGCGCTGATCCAAGCGGCGATTCCAGAAGTCGATGCCGTCAAGGAAGTCGCGCCGCAGCCGCCGTCCGAGGATTTCGCTTATTACCTGCAAGAAAAGCCTGGCTGCTTTTTTTATGTGGGCGCCAAACCCGAAGGCAAAGACTGGTATCCGCATCATCATCCGAAATTCGAAATTGATGAAAAGAGCCTGCTGATTAGTGCGAAAGCTATGGCAGCAGTGGTTGCTTTTTTCTGCGGGACAAGTGAATCTTGAAGATGTTTTAAATGGGATTAGTATTTGCTGCAATGGGTAAACTTAAACTAATTATTTTTAAACAGGAGGGAAGGACAATGGCCAGAAAAGGAACAGCAGGACGAATGTCCAAAAAACAATTAGGCTCTACTGAATCCGGAATCGACCAGGCGATCAATAAAACAAAACAAGCGTTTGACAAGGACAATGAAGCGACTGAATATGAAGGCGTCGAGGATGAAATGGAAGCTGCAAAAGAGTATTCAAAGAAGGCATCGGACAATCCGCCGGCAAGGGAGACCGATGGCAAATAGTGAAGAAAAAAGCCCCTTCAAGGGCTTTTTTTTATGGAATAAAACCTTTTAAATCGTATTTCTCTCACTACTGGTCGTATTTTCCGTGTAGTGAGTCGTGTTTTCTCCGCTACTGGTCGTATTTCAGGCGTAGTGAATCGTATTTTCAAAAAGCTGATAAAAATTAAAACCGTTTGCGGCTGTAGAGATGAATATCTCTATGGCTTTTCTGTGCGGTTTTACCCTTTTCGGACAATAGAATATTGTTTCAGCTTCCGGACCACAGACGGCTGGCTGATGCCGAGAAAATCGGCCATTTCATATGTCGTTTTACAGCGTTCCAGGGCTCTAAGGAGCAGGGTTTTTTCAGTTTTTTCAATGGCGGTTTTCCAATCTGCATCGTCAAAAATGCCATGTTCGATTTCTGGAGTCGCATGAGTTTCAACAGGAAGGCTGATATTTTTAAAATTGATGGGCAAATGTTCAGGGTGGATCGTTTCTTCGTCAGCTGTCAGTATGACGCGTTCTAAGACATTTTCCAGTTCACGCACATTTCCCGGCCAATTGTATTGGGTCAGAATATCGTAGGTCACAGCATGAAGCTTTTTGGACATGCTGTATTTTTCGTTGATTGTTTGTACATAATGCTGGACTAAAATAGGAATGTCTTCTCTTCGCTCCTTTAATGGAGGAATCTGAAGCGGGATGATATTGATGCGATAAAATAAGTCCAAGCGAAATGCCTCTTTTTCGACCATTTCTTCAATATTTTTATTCGTCGCTGTAATTAACCGAAAATCCACCTGTCTTTCTTTTTTTCCTCCGATCCGCATGACCTTTTTTTCTTGCAGCACACGCAGCAGCTTCGCTTGTACCGCTAAAGGCAATTCACCAATTTCATCTAAAAAGAGAGTGCCTTGTGCGGCCTGCTCGATCAACCCTTGTTTGCCTTGCTTGCTGGCTCCAGTAAAAGAGCCGGATTCATAACCGAACATTTCCGATTCAAATAAGGTTTCGGGGATTGTGCTGCAATCCACTTCTATGAAAGGTTCGTTTTTTCGGTTGCTTTGGGCATGCAGCATGCGGGCGAATGTGCTTTTTCCTACGCCTGAAGGCCCGAGCAAAAGGACAGAGGCATCTGTTTTAGAAACCCTGTAAATTGTTCGTACAATTTGTTCGATGGAAGAACTTCGATACAAGATGCCGTGATAATCCGACTCTTTTCCTCTCAGTTCCTCCACTTCATTCTGATAGCTGACCAATTTCTTTTCCAGATCTTTATATTGTTCCTGTAAATTGAATATTTCGGTTTGGTCTTGGCTGTAGCTGATGGCCCGGATAATCTCGCCGCTATTGCTGAATACAGGAAATCCAGTAGCCATGACCGTTCGCCCAGTATTGGTCTTCTGCAGAATCTGAACCGGTTTCTTGCTTTCAAGGACCATTGCGTGAATGGAAGGGGATAAAATTCCTTCTTCTTGCAATTGATAAACGGATTTCCCGATATACTGATCCGGTTCAATTCCGTAGATGGACCAGTGATTGGGATTTGAACGCAAAATGATGCCGTCTTGATCCGTAATGGTGATGTTATTATTCGACGTTTCGATAATCTTGTCCAATTCTGTTTGCAATAAATCAATCTGCATGCAATCGCTCCTCTAAAAATCATTCAACATTGATTCAAAAATAAATCAATTTCAATGAATAATTCAAATATGAATCAAATATAACATTTTAATTCAAATATGAATCAATAAATTGAAAATATTCTATCCATCTCTGCAAAAAAGAGTTGGCACGGAACTTGCTATATAAATAATAAGTACAAAAATTATTGATATCAAAGGGAGATGTTATTAATGAATACAGAAAATACAATCCAGGAATTAATGGAATTAGATAAAAAACACTTTTTACACCCTACTTCGCCAATCGGGCAGCAGCAAGAAAAAGGTCCTTCTTTCATCTTTACAGAAGGGCAAGGCATTTACTTAACTGACATGAGCGGAAAGAAATTGATCGATGGCATGTCGTCACTTTGGAATGTCAATATTGGCCATGGCCGCGAAGAAATCAGTGAAGTCGCTGCTGCGCAAATGAAGAAGCTGGCGTTCAGCTCTTGCTTTGCTACATTCAGCAATGAACCGGCAATCCGTTTAGCGGCAAAACTTGCAGAAATTGCACCTGGAAACTTATCAGCGACGTTTTTCACTTCAGGCGGATCTGAAGCGAACGATACGGCCTATAAACTCGCGCGCCATTACTGGATACTGAAGGGACAGCCGAATCGCCAGAAAATCATTTCGCGCACAAAGTCCTATCACGGTGTTTCGATGGGAGCAACAAGTGCGACGGGATTAAAACCGTTCCGGGATTTCAACACGTCAATCGCACCTGACTTCCATTATGCTGAAAACTTCTCAACTGACTCGTTGCTGGAAGTCATTGAACGTGAAGGTGCACAGACCATTGCCGCTTTTATCGCTGAACCGGTACAAGGTGCTGGTGGTGTCCACATTGTTCCTGAAGGATACTTCAAAGAAGTTCGCAGAATCTGCGATGAGCATGGCATTTTGTTCATTACTGATGAAGTGATTACTGGATTTGGGCGTACAGGAACTTACTTTGGCATCGAACATTACGATGTGGTTCCGGACATGATGTGCTTTGCAAAAGGCGTGACAAGCGGTTATGCGCAATTAGGCGGCGTGATGATATCCGAGACTCTTCACAAAGAATTTGCTGAGCTTTCGACTGGGACACTTTTACACGGCTACACATATAGCGGCCATGCAATGGCTTGTGCAGTCGCTTTGAAAAATATCGAAATCATTGAACAGGAAAATTTAATCGCCAATTCCAAGCAAATGGGTGAAGCCATGCTTGCAGGATTCAAAGAGCTTCAACAACGCCATGACATTATTGGAGAAGTGAGAGCTCTTGGTTTGATAGGGGCAATCGAAGTAGTCAAAGACAAACAGACAAACGAAAGATTTGAATCACCATTAGTGCCGCAGCTCGTTGCCGAGGCCGCTAATAGAGGCCTGATTTTCCGTTCGGTCGTATTTGATGGGCAAGATACACTTGTGTTCGCTCCACCGTTAGTCATCAGCCAAACAGAAGTGGACGCGATGGTTAACATCCTTGACGAAGTATTTACAGTTGTTGGCAAGAATCTCGTGAAAGTATAAGGAGGCGGAATATATGGCACAGACAGAAACGATTGCAGCGAAAAAACAATTATTTATCAATGGGGAATGGGTTGGGACGGAAACGTATAAACCTCTTTATTCACCTTATAGCAATGAAGAAATTGCTCAAGTTCCTTCTGCGACTGCAGAAGACGTGGACAAGGCAATCGATGCAGCATTTAAGGCAACGGACATCATGGCTGAAATGGCTGCGCATGAACGCGCCGCAATTTTAGAGAACGTAGCGAGAATCTTTGAGGAACGTGCAGATGAAGCGGCCGCCATTATTGCCAGTGAAGCAGCCAAGCCAATCAAAACAGCGCAGGCAGAAGTGAGCCGGACGATTGCCACTTATAAATTTGCAGCCGAAGAAGCAAAACGCATTCACGGCGAGACCATTCCGATGGATGCAGCTCCAGGAGGGGAAAACCGCATCGCTTATACGGTCCGTGAACCTCTGGGAGTGATTGGTGCGATCACACCTTTCAACTTCCCAATGAACTTGGTAGCCCATAAAGTGGGTCCAGCAATCGCTTCTGGAAACACAGTCGTGCTGAAACCGGCGGGCCAAACTCCTCTGTCGTCCCTGTTTTTAGCGGAGGTGTTCCAGGAAGCCGGCTTGCCAGCAGGTGCATTGAATGTCGTAACAGGCAGTGGGGCAGTTATTGGCGAAGTGCTCGTCAAAGATGACCGAGTGAAGAAAATTTCATTTACCGGAAGTCCGGCAGTCGGCATCGGCATTCGCAACAAAGCCGGATTGAAGCGGGTAACGCTGGAACTGGGTTCCAATGCGGCCGTCATCATTGACCGTGGAATCGACCTTGATAAAATTATTGCCCGGTGTGTGGCAGGAGCTTTTGCGTTTCAGGGCCAAGTTTGTATTTCGCTGCAGCGCGCCTATGTCCATGAGGACTTGTATGAAGAATTCGTCGAAAAAATGGTCGCAGCCACCAATAAGCTGAAACTCGGTGATCCGCAAGATCCATCAACAGATGTCTCTGCGTTGATTAGCCCGAAAGATGTGGAACGTGCTCTTGCATGGATTGAAGAAGCGAAACAAGGCGGAGCGAACATAGCGGCAGGCGGCGCGGCAGAAGGAAACATGCTGCATCCAACTATTTTAACCGGTGTTGATGCCGAACTGAAAGTTTCCTGCCAGGAAGTGTTTGCACCGATCATTGTCATTAACAAAGTCGGATCCGTTCAAGAAGCGATTGACCAAGTCAATAATTCACGCTACGGCCTGCAGGCAGGGATTTACACTGAAAACATCCATACGGCGCTAATGGCGACGAAAAAACTGCATGTCGGCGGCGTTATGGTAAATGACATTCCGACATTCCGTGTCGATCACATGCCTTACGGCGGTGTGAAAGAAAGCGGAGTTGGGCGTGAAGGCGTGAAATACGCTATTGAAGAAATGACCGAACTTAAGCTTGTCGTGTTTAATCAAAATTATTAATGAGGAGTGAAATAGATGATTATTGGAGTGCCAAAAGAAATTAAAAACAACGAAAACCGGGTAGGAATGACGCCAGCAGGCGTAACGGCTTTTAAAAAGAACGGCCATGAAGTCTGGATTCAAACGAATGCAGGCTCAGGAAGTGGTTTCACAGATGTAGAATATCAAAACGCAGGAGCAAAAATTGTTGGAACAGCAGAAGAGGCATGGTCAGCTGAAATGGTCATCAAAGTGAAAGAACCGGTAGCAGAGGAATATCACAACTTCCGTGAAGGCCAGATCCTTTATACGTACCTGCACTTAGCTCCAGAACCGGAACTGACTAAAGCGTTGATCGACAAGAAAGTGACGGCTATTGCGTATGAGACGATCCAACTTGATAGTGGAGCACTTCCGCTTCTAACACCGATGAGCGAAGTGGCCGGGCGGATGTCTGTTCAAATCGGCGCACAATTCCTTGAGAATCCAAAAGGAGGCAGAGGCGTTCTTTTAGGCGGAGTTCCAAGCGTAGCGCCAGGCAATGTAGTCATCATCGGCGGCGGCATCGTTGGAACCAATGCTGCGAAAATGGCTGTCGGCTTAGGAGCGAATGTGACAATTCTTGATGTCAATATTGACCGGCTCCGCCAGCTGGATGACCAGTTCGGCGGAAGGCTGAAGACTTTGGCTTCCAACCCTTTTAATATTGCGAATGCCGTAAAAGAAGCTGATTTGCTTGTCGGCGCAGTATTAATCCCAGGTTCTCGGGCGCCAATGCTCGTATCGGAAGAAATGGTGAAAACCATGCAGCCAGGAGCCGTTATTGTGGATGTTGCAATTGATCAAGGCGGTTCGATTGAGACGGTTGACCATATTACGACACATAGCGATCCGACTTACATCAAACATGGCGTTGTCCATTATTCCGTAGCGAATATGCCAGGAGCAGTAGCCCGCACATCTACAATGGCGTTGACGAATGTCACTATTCCGTACGGCGTGCAGATTGCCAATAAAGGCTATAAACAAGCTGCATTAGCGAACAAAGCACTCGCCAAAGGCATCAACGTTGTCGATGGGAAAGTCACTTATAAAGCAGTAGCTGAAGCGCATGGCTATCAATATGTAGCAATTGAAGAAAACCTGAACGAAGCGGTAGCTGCACTTTAAGAGTATATGAACTTCTGTAAAGCAGTCTTTCATAGCTGAAGCGCAATCACCGCTAGAACTTAATGCAGGCAAATAAAAACAGATAATCCCTTTGCGGATTATCTGTTTTTGGTTTGGTGAGAAAGCTACAGATTAATCATCTTACTTAACCGATATTCCGCCAACCAGCTGCGAAGACAGTGGCCGAGGTCTGTGAGGCCATGTCTTTGCGACGAAGCGCGTAGCGCTGCAGGAGCATATGTTTTAGCTGCGGGCTTGCGCCGAACTAACTCGGTCGGGCCGAGTTAGTTCGACACTTCGACACTTCGACACTTCGTCGCTACGCTATCCCGCAGGCGTCTCCGCTGGTTGGCTCCATATCTAGAGAACCGGAACAAATAGGAGAAGGTTTTCTTGAACAGTCACTCTTTTCGAGCGCCTCTAAAAGTGGTAAAAGGAAGTTGAATGCAGCGGAAGGCGGCGACTCCTGAGGGAATAGTGTGAGCCCTGAGACCCCGCAGGGAGCGTCAGCGAGCGAGGAGGCTTAGGGCCACACCCCTCGGAAAGCGTCCGCCCTGAAGCGAAATGAAATAAAAAAGCAATCAAAACATCTTCATAATCAATGTTTCTTCATCATCTTTACTGTTATAACAGAATGGATTAAAAACATATTTTTAATAAAGTGCAGTAAAAGTTGCCGATGTGTATTATCATACTATTAACAATGTTTTAAAAGGTGGTAATGTTCATGCAGCTAGAAGTTAATATCAAACAGAGTTTAGCATTAAAAATGACGCAGGAAATGCAACAATCGCTGCAGGTTCTCCAAATGTCGGCAGTGGAACTGCAAGCAAGTCTAGCAGAGAAAGTGTCGGAAAATCCTTTATTGAATATTGAATACCAAGACCATCAAGTTGACTTTAAAAAAATTGAGAAGATGGCTCTTTTGAAGAATCATTCGGGTTCAGCCACTTCGGTTAAACATATAAGCGAGGATTATTTACATACTAAGAGACCGGTAAGCCAGGATGTTGAGGATATAGAAAAGTACTTGGTGGAACAAATCCCGTCTAATGCCGATTTGAGCGATATCGAAAAAAGAGTCCTTCTTTTCTATATTAATAACTTAGATGAGTCGGGATATTTGGATGTTGACTTGGAGACTGCGGCTGACAAGTTTGGTGTGACAATCGAGTCAGCGGAAAAAGTTTTGCGGATTCTTCATACCTTTGAACCGGCTGGCATTGGCGCACGAAGCCTGAAAGAGTGCCTATTGATCCAAATGGCAGAAACCCACTCAGAAACTTGTTTGCCTTATCGAATTGTTGCCCACCATCTGGATGATTTGGCGCAAGGTGCCTTGAAAAAAATTGCGGTTTTGTGCAAAATGCCTAAAGCGGAGGTACAAGCTGCTGTTGATTTCATCAGATCCCTTAAACCAAAGCCGCTGCAGGAAGTGGCTTCAAGCGCGGTCGAGTATGTCATTCCGGATATCATAGTGGATGAAGTGGGAGGCGAATGGGTTGTAAGCGTTAATAGAAAACATATACCTACAATATCGATTAATGAATATTACGCGCACATGATGAAAGAATGCGATGCTGAGACAAAAAAGTATTTAAAAACGAATTTAAAAGATGCCAGCATCTTGATCCAAGGTTTGGAACAAAGAGATCAAACGCTTTATAGGCTGGCGAGGCTGCTTGTCGAAGTACAGACAAGTTTTTTCGAAAAAGGGCTAGCGGCTTTAAAACCCATGCGTTTGAAAGATGTTGCGGAGCTGCTGGAAGTCCATGAGTCTACAATCAGCCGAGCGGTCAACAGCAAATACATCCAAACGCCTTTTGGGGTATTCAAGCTGCAAGCGCTTTTCGCCAAAGGCTTCCTGAATACAGAGGGCCAAACAGAGTCCACTTCCCATATTAAAGCAAGAATTAAAGAAATTATTGAGTCGGAAGATAGCAGGAAACCATATTCCGACCAAAAATTGGCCGCTATATTGAAAGAGGAGAATGTCCATATTTCCCGAAGAACAGTGGCGAAATACAGAGAAGAACTGTTGATCAGCAATTCAGCGAAGAGGGTCCGGTACAGTTAAAGCCACTGGCTATAGAAGAATATAAACTAAAAGAAGGTGAAAGTATTGATGTGATATTCATTCATCAATCTTTCACCTTCTTTTTCTATCCAATTATTCGGTTAGTCAAAGCTTATAGGGTGATATTCAATTGCTTGCTGAGCCGCTGCAATTCGCTGTTGACGTATTCTTCACTGTAATCGAATCCGATAATGGCAATGATCTGGCCAAATTCATCGTAAAGTGGAGCGGCGCTGCTCTTCCATACCCCGTATTCATCTTCATATAAAGGCGTGACTCCGCTTTTTCCTTTAAAGGCCTCATAAATTACTTTCATCATTTCAGGCGGTCCGATATATTCTTCGCCGGGTTCAATGACAAAATCATTAGATGCTGCCACATGAAGCACTTTTCCATCCGGCTGCATCTGGAATACATATACCCATTTGATTCCGCCTTCTTGCTGATGGATTGCCGTGAATTTCTGGGAAAGAGGTGCTTGGAGTGCTGCGTTCGCTGTATCTTTCATCGCATTTCGCACTTCTTCGGGAGAAATGGTCACGGCTGTGACAACGGTGATGGAACGCAAATGTTTGTTTAACTGCTCTTCCAAAATTCTCCGCTTACTGAGCTGGCCAACTCCGTTATTTTGCATTTCCCTGATTTTTTTGTATTTCCGGCTCATGGTGGGCTGGCTGATGCCTAGGATATTCGAAGCCAATTTGACCGACTTGTATTGATCCATCGCCATTGTAATCAGCTCTTCTTCCACCATTTCCACAGCTTCTTGAAGCGGCATCAATTGGCTGATCATGGGGCTGGTGACCCGGGATGGAAATTTCGGCGGAATAATTTGTTCAATCAATGAGCTTGTAATAAGAGATTCATTGGATAGAACAATCAGACGGTCCACCATGTTTTCAAGCTCTCGAATATTTCCGGGCCATGGCTGCAAACATAAATAATCAAGTGCATCTGGAGAAAAACTGATTTGTTTTTGATAACGCGTATTGAATTTCTGGATGAAGTGCTGAACCAGGGAAGGGATTTCTTCCACTCGGTCACGCAAAGGTGGAATCATTACCGGTACTACATTTAATCGGTAATATAAATCTTCCCGGAATTCTCCTTTTGCTACTGCTTCTTCAAGTGGTCTGTTGGTTGCCGCAATGACCTGTATATCTACTGGGTACGATTGACTGCTGCCGATAGGGGTAATGACCCGTTCTTCAAGTGCCCGTAAAATTTTCACTTGCAGTGACAACGATAATTCACCGACTTCATCCAAAAACAGAATTCCAGTATGCGCTTGGCGGAATTTCCCTTCGACACCGCCCCTTTTAGCTCCCGTAAAAGCCCCGTCTACAAACCCGAACAATTCACTTTCCAATAAGTTCTCAGGAATCGCTCCGCAGTTTATGGAAACAAATGGTTTGTCGGCGCGATTGCCTATTCGGTGGATCGTTTTTGCCGCCATTTCTTTTCCGACCCCCGATTCCCCGAGCAAGAGGACGGTTACTCCGACTGCAGCAACTTTCTGCAGTTTAGAAGCGACTTCCTGCATTGCTTGGCTGTTTACGATAAAGGACGAAGATTTGAAATCGATCGATTCAGTTTTTTCTTTCTCTATATAGGTAGGGACCAGATGTGTATAAGCAAAGTAGAAATGATTTTGATCCTTAAAGACCGTGGTCAGGACATCGAGCCCCATCCAGGTGGTTTGCCGGAAAACCTGTTTTTCTAAACCTGTTTCTATTTGGGAATAAACCCCTTCCGTGAATAATTTGATTTCCAGTTCATTTATTGTTTTATATGCAGAAATATTATCCGGAAAGGCAGCGCCTTCCCCGTCTGCTGAGCAAATATGGCCGTCCTTGGTGGCCACAATCAAGTAATCATAAATTTGAAGTAAGACAGATTTCCATTCCATTTGCAATGCTCCTATTCGAAATTTCAGAATTGAATTTATATTTCATTAATGAATGAAGTTACGGAAAACCATTCTTGTGAAGTAAGAATTAAAGCGCTTTCATAGTTGGCACGCTTATTGCTATATAAATTAATATACATTTAAATATTTTATAAAATGGGAGGTTAATTATGAAAGAGAAGAGCAAATACGAGCAAAATCTTCAATCTGATGACCCATTTATCCGAGGCATGTACGAAGACTTGGAACAAAGAATCCAAGTTTATGAAAACAGTGAAAACGACAAGACAGAACATACCCAGTGGAAAGATGCCACGGGAGTCATAGCCATTATGAGCCTGATTACCATCCTCTTAGTTGCTACAGTCATATAGAGTCTAGAATACCATGCAAAAAACGTTTTACCAATACTAGAAAATGACAGTTAAGAAGGAGGGGTTTTATGCCAAAACAAACATCAGCTGTAACAAATGACGTTGCTTTCGGATTTTTGCCCACAGACAAAAAAGGGCGCATTTTCAATTTCGGGGATTTACTGCTCGTCCAGGTTGTCATTGGTTTATCAGCTTTCGGCCTCTTGACCGGCGCTTATACAGGAACCATGTTGGGGTCATCTGAATCCTTGGCAGCCACGCTCTTTGGAAATGCCTTTCCAATGTTTTTAATCGCACCCATTATTCTATTCTTCGCCAGGTATGGAATTGATACATTTGTCGGCTTCCGCAGTTCTCTGGGCTATAAAGGCGCATACGGATTTTTCTTCATCTTTTTAGTTCTAACTCTCGGTTATATTGCAATTGCTTTGTTTATGGCAGGGGAGGCTTTGGTTGAAGTGGCTGTCTGGCTGGGTATGCCGTCTTTCTTTGCCAGTCCCGGGACCGGTACACCGTTTTTTGCCATATTCCTGTTTGCAGTGACATTTATGATTACGGTGCGCGGCCCTGCAGCCATCCGAAGATTCAATCTTTTTGCAGTCCCGGCTTTCATTATTTTCCTGGTAGGACTGATCGCGATTATCCTTTTTGGCCAACATATTCCGGCCTTGAACTCGCTGCTTCCTACTGAACCATTTGAAACCAATTCACGTTCACTTGCCATCGCACTTGAAATCAATATCGGTTTAGGATTTTCGTGGCTCCCTTATTTAGGCCAATACAGCAGGCTTGCTAAAAATGAAAAGCATGCTTTTAAAGCTGGTTTCTATAGTTTTGGCGTCATCGTTTCTTTGGCATCAATTGTTGCGGCTTTTTCAACATTGATCGCAGGTTCACTGGCACCGGCAAGCTGGATGATGCCAATCGCAGGTCCATACGCCGGATTTATCGGTTTGGTGATGCTGACAGTAGCCAACGTAGGTGCAGCGATTTTCCTTATGTATTCGCAAGCTGTCAGCTTCAAAGCTTTGTTCCCGAAAAAGACATGGCTATTTTCAATGGCAACTACGATTCCTGCGGTATTCCTATTATTAAGCGCTACTTTCTATAACGCTTTCGGGTCTTTCATAGCTGTCATTTCATTTATCATGGCAAGCCTTGGCGGAATTATTATCGCTGACTACTTCTTTGTTAAAAAGCAAAAAATTTCCTTAAGGCATCTTTACGATACAGAAGGAGCCTATACGTATTGGAAAGGGGTAAACCCATCCGCACTTGTCGCGATTGCAGTCAGTGTCCTGGTTTACTGGGGATTATACAATCCGCTTACATTCAACTCGAGCAATCTATTTTTATACATGTCAGCAGGGATTCCAACCTATTTTGCGGCATTGATTTCGTATTACGTGTCCGCTAAATATATTTTCAAATATGAAGTTGATCAAGTTAATAGTCCTGTCATTGTAAAACCTAAAGAAACAGCAAATACCTTAATCTCGAAAGGGGAAATTTAATATGTTCACACAAAGCATGGATTTTAAAACTACTGATTTATCGACGTTTCCGTTTCCTTTTACTTCAGGAAACTACCGCTATTCCAACGACTTGAAAAAGCTGCAAAATATAAACTGTGTGGAAATTACTCCGGAGTATGAATTGATGATCCAAGCCAAAAGACGTTTGTTGCAGGAACAGCCAGACGTCCGTTTTCAATCTTTCCCGCACACACATGAAATGCAGTGGGAAGTGCTTGAAATGCTGGTCGATATGGCAGTCAGCCGTTACCCGCAGCATTTTGAAGTGACGAAAGACGGCCCCAACTGGACGTTCAAAAACAACATCTTGGGAGAAGAAGAGTCTTTCGTTTTTGGAGACTCCAGCACGTTGGAGCTAGAGCCTTTGGATTATATTGGACGCCATTTCCATAACGATTTTGTTTTGATGGTGCAGCGCGATGATAATTATTATTTGGAAGTTGGACAAGTGTCTTACGCCGCTTTGTTTTCAGCACATTGGAATAAAGGGATGTCTTTCAATGAGATTCATGGCCCTGTTCCATTTGTATCACGCAAAGGTGATCAGCTGGCCGATCGGGTCCGCCAGTTCTTGCACTCGATTGAAGCGGGGGAACCTTGGACACGCATCAACTGGAACTTAATGGCTAACCGTTGGGATGTCAACTACGAAACAATGGATGTTTGGGCACCTGAGAGAAATTTGATCACGGCTGAAAATGCCGGTGAACTGGTCCGCCTTCGCGTAGAAGAGCAGAAATTTTACCGTATGCCAAGAAGCAATGCGATTTTATTTGTTTTGAATACGCAGTTCCTTCCAATGGAAGACATGAAATTGCGCCAGGAATGGTTTGATTTAACTTATAGCGTCTTGCAGGATATTCCAGAACCAATGGCAGAGTATAAAGGGATTGCTCCTTATTTGCCGCAAACGGTTGAATATTTGCGCAGAGAAGATGAAAAAATGAAAGCAAATCAAGAAAGCCGAGCATAAAGGAGAGGATTTTTATGTACAGCCGTCCGGTATTATTTGATCAATCCCCTACATTAGCCGATAAATTTTCACTGTTGCAAGGACGAACAAAAATTGCGGTGTTGTTTGATGAAAGCGGAAAATGGCAAGCAGAAGACTTGTTGGAAAAAGTGGGGAATATTCCTGCAACTGCGCTTCTGATTTCAGAAAGCACGTCCAGCCAGACAATCAGTGAATTCATTGTTTCTCAAAAAATGGGAACCCAATTATGCATTATCGCCGAATGGGATAGGGCTTATCGGATTTTTTCTGCTGCTGTTGACGAAGGTGCATCAGAAGAGGAAATCCAAACACTCATTATCGGTCAAAAAAAGCGCTTTATTTACTGCATGAAGTGTTTCAGCACTTCTGAAATTCCGGTCAATGAGTCAGCTGTGCAATGCCAGTGCAGCGCTCATTTAGAAGTCGGGCCATTCTTTTCAAAGTTTAGAAAAGGTTATATTGGCTATCCTTTTATACCTGTCGAACAGCGACAAACAGTGGGGAGTTGATAGAGATGAGAGTCGCAGGGAATATTCAAGTGGAAGTCGTTCAAATCACACGGGAGACGGAGTTTGTAAAACGGTTCCGATTTGCTCCTACAGATAATTTGCTGTTGCCGGCATTTGCGGGAGGAGCTCATATAAAAACGTTTCTGCAGAAAGAAGGCGAAGTTTTAGAGAGAGCTTATTCTCTCGTAAGCCCGCCTACAGAACGGAATTTCTACGAAATAGCAATCCGGCAAGATGATTACTCAACAGGCGGATCCCTTTATTGGCATACGGAAGTTGAAGTTGGTACAGTACTCGAAATCAGTTTCCCTAGAAACCATTTTGCTTTAAGCTACCAGGCGAAGCACCATGTTTTTTATGCAGCAGGCATAGGCATCACCCCGTTTTTGACAATGGCGAAAGATTTGGAGGAGTGGCAGACTTTCGAACTCCATTACACTGCTCGTACGGCAGAACAATGTGCATTTTATGAGCAATTAAAAGAACAGTATGGGGACCGGTGCCATTTCCACTTTTCACGCAGCGATAACCCGCAAAAGATGTCGCCGGCTTCCATGCTGGATCACCGAATCGGCACGCATGTCTATTTCTGCGGACCGGTAAGCATGGTAAAAGAATACCGGGATGCAGCGGCGTCCTATGGATACCCAGCAAAAGCCATTCATTTCGAGTTATTCTCCAGCGGGCAGGATAACGGACCGAAAAATGCATTTATCGCTGAACTGATTGACAGCGAAACAACGCTGCATGTAGGCGAGAATGAGACATTATTGGATGCATTGCTAAAAGCAGGAATTGACGCGCCGTACGCTTGTAAAATAGGCGGCTGCGGCAGCTGTGAATTAGAAGTCGCTGAAGGTGAAGTTCTTCACCGTGATATCTTCTTGACGGATGATGACCGTCAAAAACGAAACTCTATTATAGCTTGCTGTTCACGCGCCAAATCTGGAAAAATTGCGATTAAAATTTAATCTAGAAAAAATAAGGGGGAAAATAAAATGACAGTATTGACAAGTGTATTGGAACTGAAAAATTACATTAACGGGGAATGGCGATTGGCTGAATCCGGCGAAATTTCTAAGGTCATCAATCCGGCAAACCAGGAAGTGATCGCCCATGCGCCGCGTTCAAGCAAAGAAGAGACGGAAGAAGCGATTCGTGCAGCCCGCGCATCATTTGAAAGCGGAATTTGGTCGGGCAAAACGACGCATGAACGTGCAGCCATTCTTAATGCGATTGCAGACAAAATCGATGAGCGAGCAGAAGAATTGACGGTTCTGGAAACGATGGATAACGGCAAACGCAAAGAAGAAGCAGGGTATGACATTGCTGATGCAGCAACTTGCTTCCGTTATTATGCGGGTTTGATCCTACATCCTGAAGGCGAAACGTATCAGGTGCCTGACAATGTACAGGCAATGGTAGTGAAAGAGCCAGTAGGCGTAGCAGGATTGATTGTTCCTTGGAATTTTCCGCTTCTCATGAGCGTCTGGAAAATCGCGCCTGCACTAGCAGCAGGAAACTCTATCGTGTACAAACCTGCTGAAGTAACACCGGTTACAGCAATGAAGCTGTTTGAAATCATGGAAGAAGTCGGCATTCCTAAAGGTGTTGCCAATATGGTATTAGGCCGTGGTTCAGTTATCGGCCAAACCATTGCAGAAAGCATGGACGTGGATGTTGTTTCTTTCACTGGAAGCACAGAAGTAGGACGCGGAATCATGCGGGCAGCAGCTGGCAACCTGAAGAAGATTTCACTCGAACTGGGCGGCAAGTCGCCGAATATCGTTTTTGCAGATGCTGATTTTGAAACAGCTGTAGATTATGGTTTATTCGGCATTTTCTTTGGCGCAGGGCAAGTGTGTTCGTCGGGAAGCCGCATTTTAGTTGAAGAAAGCATTTACGATGAATACGTTAAGCGCTATGTTGAACGCGCAAACAAAATTGTAGTTGGCCCTGGTTTGAAAGAAGGCGTTGATGTAGGCGCGATTGTAAGCGAAGCCCAAATGAACAGCATTTTAAATTACATCGAAATCGGCAAAGCAGAAGGCGCAACATTAGCAGCTGGCGGCTATCGCTTAACTGAAGACGGGCTTGATAAAGGATTTTTCATCAAACCTACTGTCTTCACAGATGTCACTAACGACATGCGCATAGTTCGCGAAGAGATCTTTGGCCCTGTTGTGACCATCCAGAAATTCCGCACAGAAGAAGAAGCGATTCAGCTGGCGAATGATACCGACTACGGTCTTGCAGGCGGCGTATTCTCCAATGATGGAGCCAAAGCGCTGCGGGTCATTAAGAAAATCCGCGCTGGCATTACGTGGATCAACGATTACCATCCGACTTATGTGGAAGGCCCATGGGGCGGATATAAACAAAGCGGGATTGGCAGAAGCCTCGGGAAATACGGCATGGAAGATTTCCAAGAGGTAAAGCAAATTAACACGAGACTGAATGTTGAACCGAATGGCTGGTTCCCGAGCTGACACGAATAGAAAATGACCGAATCTTTACTGTTAGTGAGATCGTCGTGTTGAAGAAAGGCCAGTAAGTGTACAGCAAATGCATATTTTAAAAGCCACAGCTAAAAAGCGCAACTTCCCTAGTTAGAGATGACTAACAACGGAGAGCGGTTTTTCAGCTGCGGCTTTTTTTTGCGTTGTATCATTTGTAGCATCTAGTATTAACTGGAAGAAGCAAATGGTACTAATTATTTCGAATGCGCAGAAAACTATGATAAATGTGATGGCGATATGCTACTATAAAAGGTACATATAACTATGAAAGTGTGAGGATAAAAAAATATAAAAAAATTGTAGGTAATTTGGATTTCGAAAAAGAATCCGATAGATTGCATGAGTGAGGCATTCCTGACAGTCAAAACTACAATATAAAGGCAAAGAGGAGAGAAGCCGATGACTGGCATAAGAAGGTTGTTCCTGGCAAATGACCAAAGAGTATTTAAAGTTGCCCAATCCCAGGATGAGGGAAACGAAGGAATAGAAGAGTTAGCCAATCAGCGAGTCTTGGAAGTTATCCTTTATTATGAAACAAGAAATAAAAAACCATATGATTTACTTGTTGTGGAGTTTGATCGGCTTGTATTAAGTTCAGAAGGAAAAGAGGCAGGTACCTGTAAAGAGGAAAGAATAAAGCGGCATCATTTCTTTGGAATCGGCTTCAAAACTGCAGAAGATCTAGCTGCTAGAAAAAGCCCGTTGTCTTTGCCGTCAGCCCCCATCGTTCCGACGCTTAAAGAAAAAGAAGCCTTATACAAATACATAGAGGAGAACCTTCCCTCCTTATCGCTGGAAGCGCCTTTGGTTTTAGAAATGAATCTTAAACGTCTTCAATCGATTTATCAAAACCAAGTTAAATTAATTAAAGAGGCAATGAAAATAAGAAATGGCAAGAGATGATGAGCGACAAAAAATTCATTGCAAAAAAGCTTTAAGGCGTCTAAGAAGAACGACTTATAAATGAAAGGTTGATAAGGCGGTGCCAGCAGCTTTTATAGTTGCTGGCACCGCCTTTTTCTTCTATATAAATATAGAAAGGATAGGGTTGTCCTGGCAGGGGCGACAAAGTTGACTTTCAATGTTATTGAATGCGCTTCCATTTATCCTCTATGATTTAAGTAAGATTAAAAAAGCGAAGGCTTTTTTCATAGAAAGGATGAATGAGATGAATCAATCAGCAATGAAAGTTTCCATACAAAAGTTCGGCAACTTCCTGAGTTCGATGGTACTGCCAAACATCGGCGCATTTATCGCTTGGGGATTAATCACGGCATTGTTCATTCCAACGGGCTTTTTCCCGAATGAAGAACTCGGCAAAATGGTCGGTCCGATGGTTACCTATATGCTGCCGCTGTTGATCGGGTATACAGGCGGCCGGCTGATCTATGACCAGCGAGGCGGCGTAGTCGGTACAATTGCAACGATGGGGGTCATTATCGGGGCTCCGGATACACCAATGTTCTTAGGGGCCATGATTATGGGGCCGCTCGGAGCATTTGTCATTAAGAAATTTGACCAGTTGATCGAAGGCAAGATTCGGACCGGATTTGAAATGCTGGTCAACAACTTTTCTGCCGGTATTTTGGGAGGCGGACTTGCTATCCTGGCGTTCCTCGGAGTTGGCCCGGCTGTAAAAGCATTTACAGAAGTTCTGGTTTCAGGCGTTGACTGGTTATTGGCAGCAGGCTTGTTGCCATTAACGAGTATTTTAATCGAACCGGCAAAAATTCTGTTCTTGAACAATGCCATCAACCATGGCGTCTTGTCGCCAATCGGATTGGAGCAAGTTCAGCAAGCCGGAAAATCAGTTCTGTTCTTGTTGGAATCAAATCCAGGACCAGGTCTTGGTGTGTTGCTTGCTTTCATGCTGTTTGGAAAAGGAATGGCGAAACAATCAGCTCCAGGAGCAGCCATCATCCATTTCTTCGGCGGGATTCATGAAATTTACTTCCCGTACGTGCTGATGAAGCCGATGTTGCTGGTATCAGTCATTTTAGGCGGCATGAGCGGCGTCTTTACACTTGTGTTGATGGGCGGGGGTTTGGTGGCTCCTGCATCACCAGGAAGCATTCTGGCGATTGCTGCAGTAACACCGCCTGAAGGAATGGCTTACTTGGCTAACTTTGCCGCGGTATTTGTGGCAACAGCCGTTTCGTTCCTAATTTCCGCAGTCATTCTGAAATCGAGCAAACAAACAGATGAAGATATTAACGAAGCGACAAAGAAAATGGAACAAATGAAAGGCAAGAAAAGCTCAATTGCTGGAGAGCTAGGAGCGACTGCAGCAACGGCTAAAGGGGTATTCCCGGAAAACGTGGAAAAAATTATTTTTGCCTGTGATGCCGGAATGGGATCGAGTGCGATGGGCGCTTCTCTTCTGCGCAAGAAAGTAAAAGAAGCGGGCCTGGATGTTAAAGTAACGAATACGGCAATCAGCACCATTCCATCCGATTCTCCAATCGTCATCACGCAGGAAGAACTGACTCCGCGGGCGCAAAGCAAAGTGCCGAACGCCTATCATATTTCAGTTGATAACTTCCTATCCAGTCCGGAATACGACACATTGATCGACCGGCTGAAAAATGGTGTGACAGGCGAGCAAGTGGAGCTGGTTGAAGAAAGCGAAGCTGCAGCAACAGAAGCACCACATGAAACTCAAGAAGAACAGCTGCTGCTTGAAGAAAACATCTTTATCGGCCAAAGCTTCAGCAATAAAGAAGAAGCGATCCGCTTTGCCGGACAAGCACTTGTGAATGCTGGCTATGTGGAAGAATCCTATGTAGATGAAATGATGAAGCGTGAAGAAATCACGACAACTTATATGGGCAACAATGTTGCGATTCCCCACGGCACCGAAGAAGCCAAAAAATCGGTCATCAAATCAGGCTTTACTGTTGTTCAGGTTCCAAATGGAGTAGACTTTAATGGAGAAAGTGCAAAATTGATCTTTGGCATCGCCGGCAAAGACGGCACCCACTTGGAAATCCTTTCAGGTATTGCAGTCATTTGTGCTGAACAGGACAACGTTGATCAGCTGGCAGAAGCAAAATCCGCTAAAGAACTATTAGAGATCATCAACAGCAACTAAATATTTCAAAGAGAAAGGCAGGATTTCCTGCCTTTTTGCCTATATATGTTGGATAAAGGATTTTCATCTGCCGATATTCCGCCAAACAGCTGCGCTTTCCTGCGGGCGAGCGCCAAGCCTCCTCAGTCGCTTCGCTCCTTGCGGGGTCTCGGCTGTCTCGCTATCCCGCGGGAGTCTCCGCTGTTTGGCTCCATATCTAAGAGAACTATCATCAAAAAGCTATATCAATAATCCTCTTTATTCTAAAAAGTGTATTAAGCGCAGGCGCGTCCAAGGGCTAGGCGAAGCAAGAAGACAGGTGGTCTTCCTGGCTTCTTGCGGGAGCCAATGAGGTGACCAAAGTTTTTGGGCACCTCATTTGCGACGAGCTTGCGCAGGAGCACAAGTCTTTGCCTTACCCAAAGCGGCCGAAGCGGTGTGGTAAAAAATGATTCTATAGTTCAACATATCTATTTTGCATTTCTCGCTCTTGAAGGAATCTTAAAAGTGAAATGAGTGAAATAGATGTTTATTACCTTTAGGGAAAAATCCATTATCGAGTTGATTGTCAGAACCTCTGGAAAGCATACGGTACACTCCCTATCTACATATCTGAATGTCAGTGCCAGAACGATCCAGCGGGATTTGAAGTCAGTAGAGAAGCTGTTGAAGCAATTTGATTTAGAAGTAAAGCGCACAGCAAATGAAGGACTCTTCATTGAAGGGAATGATGATCAAGTCTACCGGCTGATCCAGCGATTGATCAGTGTCAGCCCGACGGACGAAACGCCGGAAGAGCGGAAGTTAAGTTTGCTGATCACTTTGCTGCATGAAGGCCCTTCTTTCAAAAAGCAGGTCCTAGCCAAACAAGTGGGGATCAGCACTGCAACGCTGACGTCGTACTTGGATGATTTGACCGAATGGCTTCATAAATTTTCGGTCACCTTGTCGAGGAGAAGAGGCGTCGGGATAGAAGTGGACGGCCGGGAAGCCAATAAACGGCATGCACTGGCCAGTTACTTCCTTGTTTATTTTTACGAAGAACTCATTGAAAGTTTGTATTTCCTGCAACAAGGGAAAAACCCGGAAGAGAAAATTCTTGGCTATTTTTCACCGCAGTATCTGGCAGTGATCGATGGATTAGTGAACCAAAAAATCAATAAAGAACAAACAAGATTGGCGGACAGCGATTACATTGGACTGGTCGTCCACACATGCCTGACGCTGCAGCGGACGGAACAGCAATTCCTGCTGGAACCAGGTGAAGGGGTTTCAAGTGAATCGGCTGGAGAGCATCAATTGATGGAAGCGATTTGCGAAGAGTTAAGCGAACAGCTTGCCATAGCGCTGACTGCCGAAGACGTGCATTTTTTGACGGTCATTTTAAAAGGGTCAAAAGTACAGGCGGCTGACTTGGTCTATTACGACAGTGTGCTGCTTGGCAAGCTGATCAAAAACCTCATTCACGATGTGTCAGCCCAGTTGCATATCGATTTGACCGATGACTTTTCACTGTATCAAGGCTTGCTCGCGCATATGGGACCATCCATTTTCCGCTTAAAGCAAAACCTGGAACCTTTTAATCCATTGACCGACGAAATCAAAAGAAAATATCCGGTCTTATTTATGGCAGTGAAGCAGAGCCTGGAAAATGAATTCAAGAACATTGAATTTCCGGCAGATGAAGTCGCTTTTATTGTCCTGCATTTCGGTTCGGCTTTGCTGATGAACGAAGAAAGAGTGCAAATCAATGCAGTAGTTGTCTGCCCGACAGGCATCGGAACTTCCAAGATGCTGGCGAGCCGCATTCAAAAAGAGCTGGCGGAAATCAGTTCGGTGGAAATTTTATCGATCAACGATTTTCAATCCGCGCATTTTCAGGATTATGATTTGGTGATCTCCACGATTCGGCTTCCGATTACAGAGGTAGATTATATCATGGTGAGTCCATTGCTCAGTGACAAAGACATTGGATCCATCGAAAGTTACCTGCAGCATAATGTAGAGAAAATCACCAGGAAAAAGCAATACTTGAATTTTGGGAACTCAGACGAAGTCCGATTCGAGAACAATCGGCCGAATATGCAGAACCTCCTGCAGGAAATAAAAGACGTGCAGTCCAGCATGGATGCGATCCTTACCAATTTCAAGGTGTTTAGAAAACAGCAGGTCACGGATCACTGGCAGGTTTTAGAGGAAGTGCTTGAGCAGGCAGAACGGGACGGGCTTGTCGCCAGTGCCGATGCCGCTATGCGTCAATTAGAAGAACGGGAAGTAAAAGGCGGGCTCGGGATTCCGAATACCGATATGGCTCTTTTCCATTGCCGCGATGAATCTATTCGGGAGCTCTTGTTTCAAATAGTGCATTTGGATACCCCGTCCGTGGTTAAAGGGATGGATGGCGGAAGGGTGCAGATGAGAAATCTGCTGTTGATGCTGGCACCGCTCGACATGGGTGCCAGAGAACAGGAAATATTGAGCCTCATCAGTTCAAGCTTGATCGAAAGCGATGCAGCCATGATGATTTTTTCATCTTCCAATGAGAGCATGATCCGAAACAAACTGGAAGATTTATTTTTTGATTACCTACAAAATAATTTGATAAAGGAATGATCCCATTGAAACAAACCGTTCATTTTGGAGCAGGAAACATTGGCAGAGGGTTTATCGGGGCGTTATTTTCCGAGTCCGGTTATCATGTGACATTCGTGGATGTTGCAGACCAGATCATCAACAAATTAAATGAAGAACAAAAATACAACGTAAAGCTGGCGCAAGCGCAAGAAGAAACGATTACCATCGAAAATGTTTCAGGCGTCAACAATATGAAAGATGAAGGCAGTGTTATTGAAGTTATTCAAAAAGCGACTTATTTGACCACCGCGATTGGCCCGAATATCTTACCGCGGATTGCACCGCTGATTGCCCAAGGCATTGCGGCACGCCTTCAGGCTACCGATGAAAAATTGTATGTCATTGCTTGTGAAAACCAAATTGGAGCAACCGATATCTTGAAAAAACATATTCTGGACAATCTTGACGCGGAAACGAAGAACAAGCTGGAAGGCAGAATTTATTTCTTCAACTCCGCAGTCGATCGGATCGTGCCGATTCAAGACAGCAGTTCACTCGATGTACTCGTGGAACCTTATTACGAGTGGGTAGTCGAAACCAGCGAAACAATTCCGCCGGTAACAGGCATGACCCTTGTCGAGAACCTTGCACCTTTTATCGAACGGAAGCTTTTTACCGTTAATACAGGGCATGCCGTGATTGCATACCTTGGTTATCTTGCCGGCAAATCGACAATTGACCAAACCTTGGCAGATAAGCAAATTGAAGACCAAGTGCGGGAAACGCTGAAAGAAACAGGCGCATATCTCATAAAAGAGTACGGCCTTGATGAAGAAGAACACCTGGCTTATATCAATAAAAACATCGAGCGCTTCAAGAATTCGTTTTTAAATGATGGGGTTACAAGAGTAGGACGGGCACCTATACGTAAGCTCGGACCGGATGACCGCTTTATCCGGCCGACGACGCAAGCGCAAAAAGCTGGATTGTCTTATACCTATCTGGCCAAAGCGATTGCAGCTGCGTTAGCTTTCGACAATCCAGAAGATGAAGATGCAATGAAAATTCAGCACATGATCCAGGAAAACGGACCTGCATCGGTGTTGAAAGAAGTAAGCGGTTTGGAAGAAGACAGCGAAATCACTCAAGAAGTGATTCGCCAATATGAATCTTTGAAAGCATAGTAAGTGAGAAACCCTCTTAAGATGATTCTTAAGAGGGTTTTTTGTGCTATTTTCTTAAAGAATTTGGCTAAAGACAATTTCTTTTACTTCCTGGAATGAATCATCAGGAAGTCTTTCGACAAATACAGCGTTTCGGGCTGACAAATCAAGCGATTTGATGTGCTGGCATAGAACGGAACTCTGAGTGGCGGTTCTCGAGCCCAAAAGGAAAGTTAAATGGAAGGGCGTTTTATCGATAACGCAAACTTCTTTCATTTAGAAGATGTAAATAAAGTAACAGATGAAGAATTATACGATCAATTGCTGGATGAGTTTGCACAATAGTTGAAAGAAGCGAAAGAAAAAAGAGTGGTGCGCTGATATATGCGAAAAGGCCGACTTGAAGAAGTCGGCCTTTTGTATTTTTTTAGAGGTTTCCTATTAAAAGTCCATAGAATTACTTCTCTTTCAAAACACCTGCTGTCACTAAGTTATTCAAAGCTCCTTTATTCTTGAAACGGAAATAACCGCTCAATCGATTCAAGTCTTTTTGAGTCAGAAGAGAATAATCTGTAACCAATTCATATTTGTCTTCTAATTTGGCAAGCAAGGTTTTAGCAAATTCAACTTGTTTAGCAGTCAGTAATTTATCTTCTTTACTCTCAATCTGTGTTTCAACTGGTTTTGGCGGTTCTGGGATTTGAATCGTTTCATTGATTTCAAAAGTGTATTTTCCTGCTTTGATCCAAGCAATATCTTCTTTGCTCAAAGAAAACCATTCGCCTTCTAACCGTTTATCGGCGAAATGCTTGTGGAAGGCAACTTCTGTTTGGTGATGGTTGCCGGATTTGATTAAAAAGATAAGTTTGTTTTCAAAAGGGAGTTTCACGCCGAAAACGTTCATTCTCTTTTCGACATTTTTGGTCTTGCCAATTTTAAAAGATCCGTTCATATACTCTTGGACAAAATATACATAACCTGGAGCCTTGCCTGGAAGATTAGGTGATTCCAGAACTTTTTCAAGTTCGTATTGATTAGATTCAAAGAGGTATATTTTATTTGATTGGGCAACCGGTGGAGTATTCGCAGTACCGGAAGCAGTGCTGCTGGATAGTAGTTTATTTAAAAGATTTTTAATCATTACTTGGCCGTCCTCCTCTAAAAAAGTATTAAAAAAGTACTGTTATTTTGATTATAACTTAAATGGTAATATGTTACTATTGGATTATTAGCGTTAGGTCTTAATAATTAATGATTTTCCTTAGAATTGTTAATGAAGGAATTGAATTATTAAAGAAATTATTTAAGAAAGAAGGGAAAGGTCCATGCCGAAATTATCCGAGAACTTAAAATTATTCAGGGAAAAGAATAAGTTGACCCAGCAGCTCGTTTCACAGCATCTGAAAATCACAAAAGCCGTGTACGTTAAATATGAAGCGGGAAGTGCGGAGCCGAATCTTAAACTTCTAATGAAGATGGCAGACTTGTATAGTGTTTCCCTTGATGAGTTAATCGGCAGACAGTTTATGCCGAACGGCAAAATGATCGATCAGCTTCTGATGAAGAAAGAAATAACCAAAGAAATGAACAAAGAAATCAACAGTATGGTAAAACAAATTGCCAATGAATTTATCCAAAGCAAGGAAGCGGATATTGTGAGAAGAGTAAAATTGAAGTTTGGTTTGAATTAAGACAAAAAGAAACAAAAACTGGCATGAATTTTAAAATTCATGCCAGTTTTTTATTTTATTGGGTTATTAAGAACGTGAAATCCATCCGCCATCTACAACCAGTTCTAATCCTGTTACATATTTCGATTCATCAGAGGCTAAATAAAGATAAGCGTTTGCAATGTCTAAAGCTTCCCCAGCATAAGGAGGTAAAGCAGATCGCCCCTCATAATGAGCACCCATTTCTTCCCGTGATTTAATGCCAGCTTTTTCAACCATTCCTGTAAAAATAGCGCCAGGATGCACTGAATTTACGCGAATGTTGCTTTCTCCAAACCACTGCGCTGCGTGTTTGGTCAATGCACGCACAGCCCCTTTGGATGCACTATAAGCTGCGCCATGCCCATCGCCCATGCCGCCAAGAATTGCCGCAATCGAAGAAGTGTTGACAATCGAACCGCCGCCATTGTTCTGCATATGCGGAATGACTGATTTCATCCCAAGCCAGACGCCTGTCGTATTGATGGCCATCACTTTATCCCAATCATCCAATTCAGCTTCTAAAATGCCTTTCGCAATATGGATTCCTGCATTATTTACGAGAATATCGATTTTGCCGTATTCTTCAATTGTTTTGTCAATGACTTCTTTCCAGGAATCCGGTTGGGAAACGTCCAAACGAAGCGCAATGGCTTCGCCGCCATTCGACTTGATTTCGTTCACTTTTTCCTCTAAGGCATCCACGACGACATCGGTAGCAACTACTTTTGCGCCTTCTTTCGCAAACAACTGTGCTCCTGCTAATCCCATCCCGCTTGCTGCTCCAGTAATAATTGCTACTTTTCCATCTAATCTTGCCATATGAACTCCTCCTTAAAATAAAAAGTTAATTCAATTACATCGTAAAGGAGAAGGATAGTATAGACTATAAACAAGCAAGGTGATTATGTAAGATATAAAACAGGAAGAGATGTTTTGTGCGAATTTCGAAGAGAAATTGGACAAAGGGGATGTTTTTGTTGGAAATTAAAAAGGAGAAACAAAAAAGTATAGTCAGAGCAAAATCTGCTTTCATCAATGCCTATATCCAGTTAATCGAAGAAACGGGTGATCCTCAAAATATTACTGTATCTGAAATTGCAGCTAAAGCGGAATATAGCCGGAGCGCATTTTACTTTCACTTTAAAGACAAAGAAGCGATTAACGAAGCATTATTTAATATTGCTTTAGGAGGGATTTATGAGGCATTGACAAAGCCTTATAAAAAAGCTCAAGAAATTTCTTTAGATAGTCTAGTTCCATCAAGGCAATTATTTTTTGAGTTTATCGAGAAAGAAAGGTATTTATTTTGTTCGTTGAATAAACTGTCTCTTAACCCATCAATTTTTGATCGTATGGAAGAAGTCTGTTTAGATGTCTTTCTAAACAGACATCATCTTAACATCAATACGAATGTGATTGATTATGAAATAGCTATAAGTTACCATTTCAGTGCTTTAATCGGGATGACGAAATACTGGATAATAAACAACTTTAAATATTCTTCACATTATATGGCTGAACAAATGGCCCATATTTCTTTGTATCCGCCAGTTTCGATTACAGTGACTGATAGCGTATAAATAGAATTGAGCTTCGTATATAAATACCGCTCTTAGCTGATTATAGTTTATCCAGTTTTTTATTAACTTAAGGTGTATACGTAAAAAGGCGTTAAGAAGAATCCAATGGATTTTTCTTAACGCCTTTAGCTTTTCATCGGTGATAAACCAGTATGATTTAAATTTCTATCGACGCTCTTAGCGATTTCTATCGGTGTTTATCGCCGCCTAATCGACGTTTCAGCAATTTCTATCGGTGTTTCAACCATCCTAATCAGTGTTCTGCAATTTATATCGAACAAAATGAAAACTTTCTAATACTCAATACGTATAGCAGTAGACAGTTTTTCTAAACAAGCTGTCTTGCCAAACAACTCCACCCGGGATTACACATGATTATTCACCGGCGGTTAAGGGTAATCTCTCCTTATAAGAGGAACTGCCGAGCAGTCCGAAAACCACACTAAAAGGAGAATGATGATGGAAATTCTAAAACGCTTCAGAGACATTATGGCAAGCAATATTCATGCAATGCTGGATCAAGCGGAGGATCCGGAGAAAATGATTGACCAGTATTTGCGCGATTTGAATAGCGACCTTGGGAAAGTGAAGTCGGAGACGGCTGCCATTATGGCGGCTGAAAAGCGGGAGCGCCGGGAACTGGCGGAGCTGCAAAAAGAAATCGACGATATGCAGCGCTACGCAGTGAAAGCGCTGGAAGCGCAAAACGAAGACGATGCCCGGAAGTTCCTTCAACGCAAAGCGGAACTGACGGAAAAGGAAAAGACGATGCAGACGGCTGTGGAACTGGCAGCTGCCAATACAACACAGATGCGCCAAATGCACGACAAACTGGAATCGGATATCGGGGAACTGGAATCGCGCCGTGCCGAGCTGAAAGGGAAAGCCTCTGTTGCGAAGACGCAAAAACGCATGAACGACTTGAATTCTTCTGTGAGCAGTACAGGTGAGCGGATTTCCGCGTTCGATAAAATGGAAGAGAAGATCAACCAGCAGCTTGATGAAGCAATGGCCATGTCAGAGCTGAATAAAAGTTCAGGCACCGACATCAAAGATTTGGCTGCGAAATACGAGACCGATACGGATGTGGACAGTGAACTGGAATCGCTTAAAGGCGGAATCAATGTGGACGATGAGCTGGAGGCGCTGAAATCTCAGCTAAGTAAAGGCGAATAATGGCTATGGAGAAGAAAATGGTTCCCTGCATGCAGAAGGGAGGAAGCGGGATTGGTTGTTCAGTATAAATGCCCCAATTGCGGATCGGATATGGCGTTTGACGCGGATTCGGGCACGTTGTCCTGCCCCAGTTGTGGAAGACAGGATAATATTGAAACGTTTCCAGAAGAGAATATCCAGCAGAAGTTTGAAATGGATGAAGCAAAAGAATACCATTGCGAAAACTGCGGTGCCGTAATTCTGACAGAAGCCAGTACAACAGCCACCCATTGCAGTTTCTGCGGCGCGCCGGTTGTGCTGTCGGACCGGCTTACGGGTGAGTTCGCGCCTGCGAAAGTGATTCCTTTCACAATCACTAAAGAAGAAGCTGTCGCCGCTTTCAAGAAATGGACGCGGAACGGCCGGTTGACGCCGAGAGGCTTCATGAACGGTGACCGGATCAAGAAAATGACGGGGATGTATGTGCCGTTCTGGCTTTATGATATTGATGGAACTGCTGAAGTGGCGGCAATCGGGACGCGCGTGCATCAATACCAGCGTGGCGATACCATTTATACTGAGACGGACTTTTACGACGTGTACCGGGGAATCGATCTCAGTTACCTTAAAGTGCCGGCGGATGCGTCGGAAAAAATGGACGATGAATTGATGGACAAACTGGAACCTTATGATTACCAGGAGCTTAAGGATTTTAAGATGCCCTATCTCGCCGGGTATTTGGCGGAAAAATACGATTACGACGATGAGGTTTTATTCTCAAGAGTGGAATCGAAAATCGTGCCGTACATCGATGCGTATATTAATGGCACGATTTCGGGCTACTCGACCGTCAGTTATACCCAAAAACAAATTCAGGCGAATAAAAAAAATGTTTACTACACGTTATTCCCTGTGTGGATGGTGTACTATGACTTTGAAAACAAGGAACACACCTTTGCGATGAATGGCCAGACCGGGAAAGTGGTCGGCAAGCCGCCGATCAGCGGAGGCAAAGTAGCTGCCTGGTTCACCGGCATCGCTGCAGGCACTTTCGCAGTGATGAAAGCCATTTCGTATGTCATAGGAGGTGTTCTTTGGTGAGACTACTAGATCTAAAAGCACCGGTTTTGTTTCTGTTGATGGTTTTTACAATATTAACTGGTGGACTGGCGGTTTCAGCCCAGACCGACCAGCATGTTTATGATAACGCGGGCTTGCTGAGTGAAGCGGACGTAAGGGAACTTGAAGCCCTTGCAGCAGAGCACAGCCAAAAACATGGAGCCGATTTTCTGTTTTTGACCACTTCGAACATGGGTGGTTTGCCTATCACTACATATATGGGCGATTTTTTTGACCAATGGGCAGTAGAAAACAATCAGGAAAATGCAGTCTTGCTGACAATCGATATAGGGACGCGGCAAGTCTACCTCGCCGGTTTCGGGACAGCGGAAACCTCGCTTGATAATCAACGGGTCGATATGGTGCTCGACCGCATCATGCCATTTATGCGGAGCGGCGATTACGGCGGCGCGTTCCGTGAGACAGTGACGACAGCAAGCCGCTATATGGAATACCGGCCAGGCGTAAATCCAGAGAACATTTTCTTGAAAACCTGGTTTCAGGCGGCAGTATCTTTGCTGCTTGGCGGCGTCATTGTCGGCTCGATGGTCTTAAATGCAGGCGGACGTGTCACGACAACAGCCCGCACTTACTTTGATGGCAACAATACGAGGGTGAGAAGCCAGCGTGACCAATTCCGGAATAAGACCGTATCGCGGCGCAGAATTCCGAAAAGCAATAGCAGTGGCGGCGGCGGTTTCGGCGGTGGCGGTTCAACTGGAGGCGGACGTTCTTTCAGCGGTGGCGGCCGCAATTTCTAGACGCAAATCGAATTAAAGGAAGGAATGAACAATATGGCCTTTTTCGGCAATCAATTTTCAGATGTAGTGGAATGGGACGAATTCAGAGAAGATATGATTTTCTGGAAGTGGACCAATCAGGAAATCAAAAAAGGCAGTAAGCTGATCATCCGTCCCGGACAGGATGCTGTTTTCCTGAATAACGGCAAAATCGAAGGGATTTTTGAAGACGACGGCGAATATGACATCGAATCAGAAATTGTGCCGTTCTTGTCGACGTTAAAAGGATTCCGTTTCGGTTTCAACTCCGGCATGCGGGTTGAAGTGCTGTTTGTAAATACCAAAGAGTTTGTCGTAAGATGGGGCACGAAAAACCCCATCAATATACCAGCCCCTGAACTGCCGGGTGGCATGCCAATCCGGGCGAATGGCACTTTCCAGTTTAAAGTGAATGATTATATGGCATTGATCGATAAAATCGCGGGCATCCGCGACAGCTATTTGGTGGATGAAGTAAAGATCCGGATTACCGCAATTCTCGATCAGCTCCTGATGAAATGGATTACCAAAGAAGGCAAGAACATGTTCAATCTGCAGGCCAACGCCCATGAAATTGGCGCTGGCATCCAAGATGACTTGAATATGGAATTGATGGACGACGGCATGAAAATCACCGGCTTCCAGGTTATGAGCTTCAACTATCCGCAGGAAATCCAGGATATGATCAACAAAAGCGCTTCCCACGGCATGGTGGGCGACATTTCGAAATACCAGCAGATCTCCGTTGCCGATGCGATGGGGAAATCATCCGGATCCAATACCGCGTCCGATATGGCCGGCATGATGATGGGAATGAACATCGCCAAAGAAATGATGGGAAAACAAAAAGAATCTGCTTCTGAGAATCAGCCCGCTGCGGGCAATCAAAACTCGAAAGCAGCAGGCGGCAACGCAGCAACACCGAATTTCTGTCCGAATTGCGGCCAGAAAAATGAAGGCGCCAAGTTCTGTCCGAATTGCGGGCAAAAGTTAGTTTAATCGAAAAGCCCATCAAGCAGGTAAAACGATTTCCTGCTTGGCGGGCTTTTTTTATTCATATTCCAGCTAGGGCTATTTCCCGCATTAATGCGCCATCATCTCATGTGCAATCGTATGCCCATCCATAGTAGAAGGATAATAAGTCGGCCAGTTTACGACTTCATCAAGCAAAGCTTGGCGGTCATCGCCCCAATACAAGTGGTAATGGGATGCAGGAGTTGGAAAGATGCTATGGTCACTGAATTGGATAAACTTCGGAAGGCCAGCCGTTTCTTCCGCTAACTTAAAGACAAAGCGGACGCCTCGATTTCCTGCTTCATATGTAAGGATTTCATAGCCGTCGTAGACATACTTCCCTGAAAGTTCTTCGCCGTTTTGGACGAACGTGACAATATCTTCTTTAATAACGATTCGGTCGACATCTGTCTTATAGCCAGTGGTGTAATATTCTTTGTATTCTTCAGCAGTCATTTTGTCTGAATGCGAAGCTTTATCGGCAAACACTTCATCAAGTTCTCCGCTTTTTAAGTATGGATATACTGACTGCCAATACCCATCCCAATCGGATAGAGGACGGTCTTTTACTTGGCTGTCTTCAAAAAAACCATCATAGATTTTCTGGGTTGCTTCGTCAAGCTCATGGCTGTGAACAGAGGCATGGTCATGCTCGTGCTCATGGCTGCTTTCCTCTGAATGGCTTTCCATCGCTTGTTCCTGTGTTTCAGCGGAATCACCAGAAACGCTTGAAGCAGAAGGGGTTTCTTGTTCAGCCTCAGCTAGTTTTGCAGATTGACAACCAGCCGCCAGCAAGGAACTGATTGACAGGATGGCTATGCCTTTACTTAATGAATTTTTCATTATTAACACTCCTTTTAAATAGTAATGATTACACTTTATGATTATACAGATAAACGCTTGTTTCTGTAAAAATAAAAATATTATGAATTTATCTATCCGATTTTTAATACGATTGCCGCTTTTTTCATTCAATCAAAATACTTTGTAAAATAAATAGGGAGCATTACGATAATCATGGCTTCGAATGGTTCCTTATACACAAAAAATATTACTGCATGCATGGCTAAATTATGATTCTACAAAAACTTCTTAGAATTACGTTTATAAATTATTAGCAAGGGAACATTACTGTATCAATATATGTAAATTTGAACTTACTATTTAAAGGTATTTTAAAATACAAAAAGTATTTTAGGGAATAAAACAGTAAACGCTTTAAGATCAATTAATAGGGAGGGGTTAGAAGGACCATACTTATTGCAGATATAAATCTAGGAGAAATATATTGTGCGGCGACATAAGAAAATTAATCTTAGAACTGTTGCAAGAACTGACTGGTGGAAATGAATAATGCGCAGCAGCATTAATACATAAGAAATATCGGATTTCCGCCACTTTCCATGAGGCGGATTTAAAAATGCTATTCAGCTGAACAGCCAAACGACAGCAAAAAAAGTTGGAATGGAAAACGCCAAATAGGAGCGTTTAGAGATGAAGTCATATTGGCACTCAATTTAATAAAGTACCATCAAAAAGTTGATATACGAGGGAGGACATATGGAGAATTTTGTAGATTGGATGAATGGAATCGTTTGGAGTTCGGCATTAGTCTATCTTTTTTTGATAGTAGGATTGTTTTATACGATTGCCACACGTTTTTTGCAAGTGAGGCTTCTAAAGGATATGGTGAAGCTAGTTTTCAAAGGGGATAAATCGAAAGCGGGAGTATCTTCTTTCCAAGCATTTTCAATGTCATTGGGAAGCAGAGTGGGAACCGGAAATATCGCTGGTGTAGCCACTGCCATCGCATTTGGTGGACCTGGAGCCGTTTTTTGGATGTGGGTTATGGCGATTTTGGGCGGTGCTACTTCGTTTATTGAAATTACGTTGACACAAGTTTACAAACGCAAAGTAAATGGCGAATATCGCGGAGGCACGCCTTACTACATAGAAAAAGGATTGAAAGCAAAATGGTTTGCTGTCGTGTTTGCGGCAATTACGCTCATTGTCATGGGCGTGCTGTGGCCGGGACTGCAAGCTAACACCATCGCAATCGCAATGGAAAATGCGTTCGGAATCGAACCGTATATTACTGGCATCATGGTAGTCACGGTGCTCGGGGTCATCATTTTTGGAGGCGTCAAGCGGATTGCTAAAGCTGCTGAAATTATCGTTCCTATTATGGCATTCATCTATATCTTGATGGCTGTGATTATTCTGTTCTTTAACATTACTGAGTTGCCTGGAGTCATTTCACTTATCATTTCAAGTGCATTTGGTGCCAATGCGGCGTTTGGAGGAATTGTTGGTTCCGCCATCTCATGGGGGGTTCAGCGGGGAGCATTCTCGAACGCAGCAGGAATCGGCAGTGAAACATTTGATGCAGGCGCTGCAGAAGTATCTCATCCTGCCAAGCAAGGGCTGGTTCAATCGTTTTCAGTTTATATTGATACCATCCTCATCTGTTCAGCTACAGCCTTTATGATTCTGCTGACTGGCATGTATAATGTCCAACCGGAAGGAGGAGCTCCAATTGTGAATAACCTTGGAGATGCCGAACCGTCTGCCTATACACAATTGGCAGTGGAATCTGTGATCCCTGGATTCGGTGCTGCTTTCCTGGCCATAGCGCTGTTCTTCTTTTGTTTCACTACTGCTATGTCTTATTACTATAAAGCAGAAACCTGTTTGGTCTTCATAAGACAGAATCCAAAAGCGGATTTAACATGGCCAAGACATGTGTTAAAAGTCGTCTTATTGGCCATGACTTTTTACGGCAGTGTGGCAAGTGCCAAATTTGCTTGGGCATTAGGAGACCTTGGGATGGGCAGTATGGCTTGGCTGAACTTTGTCGCCATTTTACTCCTTACAAAGCCTGCTTTAAAAGTATTGAGAGACTACGAAAAACAGAAAAAAGAAGGGAAAGATCCTGTTTTCGATCCATTAAAATTAGGGTTCAAAGACGCAGACTTCTGGGTGAAAGAGTATGACGAATCTGAAGTCTATGAACTGGATAAAGGAAAAGCGGAATCCATTTAAAGTAAAAGAGGCGGAAATTTAAATTTGAAAATCTGTCCTTGACGCTGATTTGGGACTGCATAAAGGAAAGGCGTTTCCATTGCTCATAAGAGTAAGAGGAAACGCTTTTGCTTTGCTGTAAAGTAGCTGTACAAAATCAATAAGCATAATATTATAGCTCTATAAAAATAAGTTCTTATATTTAGAGAAATAAAACTTGCGTTCCGTCCATATTGTCCCCTATAATTTGAAACATTATGCCGGAACTTTAAAAGGCCGAACGGAATTACAGATGGCCTTTTTTGATTTTCATTGATGTTGAATTTACTGAAGAATGGAGACTGATTTATGGATAAACTTTATAGTTTGATAATTATTTTTGCAGGATCGGTGCTGCTTGGATTTGCCTTCAATATGTTTTTACTGCCGCATGAAATTTTATCAGGCGGCGTCACAGGGCTGGCGATGATTTTTGGTTTGCTGACACCGGTCAATACCGGAATCTGGCTATTTGTCCTAAACGTTCCGGTCTTTATACTGGGATGGTTCAAACTAGGCAAGGTGTTTATCTTTAATAGCATTTTTTCGGTGGCAGTGACATCGATTTCCATGCAGTATATTCCGGTCATGAAAGTGACGGAAGATGTATTGCTATCCTCTGTATTTGGAGGAGTTCTTGTCGGTGCTGGCGCTGGTTTCATCATCCGTTTCTACGGTTCAGGCGGCGGTTTTGATATTATCGGCCTGCTTTTGACGATGAAGCGCGACATTCCGCTTGGCTTTTTGATCTTCGCTCTTAACAGCCTTGTTATTTTTGCATCGGGCTTCATCTTTTCATGGGAACTTGCGATGTATACGATGGCTTCGATTTACATCACCGGATTGGTCATTGACCGGATCCACACACGCCATATCAAGCTGGCCTTGATGGTGGTGACGAGCAAAGGAGACGACGTCAAAAAGAAACTGCTCGAGAATCTGTACCGCGGCATTACTGTGACGGACGGTGAAGGCGCCTATTCGGGCAATAAAGTCAAAGTGCTCTACAGCGTTATCTCACGCTATGAACTTGCTTATGTCCGGCCGCTGATCAAAGCAGTCGACCCAAACGCTTTTGTCAGCATCAGCGAGACGATGGAAGTTATGGGTAATTTCCGGAAGACTGATAATTTCAAGAAGACGCCGGGAACGGACGGCTCTTTATAAGGAATAACGTTTGAAGTATTTAAATAAGTAAAGCGGCAAAGCCTTCAAGAATTACTAATCTTGAGGGCTTTTTCATGCTTTTTTCGGTCTAAGAAGGCACCTAAAGAGTTACTTATTAGTATTATCGTATAAGGCCAATCAATAGATCTTCAATATATGGCGAAAATAAAAACACGAAAAAATGAGTCGCTTTATATGCGTAAAGAAAACTTGCAATCCTGCCCCTTCACCCCCTATAATTTGTTACATTGTGCCACAGCCACGGAAGGTCGAAGCGGAATATGCGTGGCCTTTTTTTGATGGTTTTTTTAGGCAACGAGTATAGGGAAGAACGGAGAATTATATATGGATAAACTTTACAGTGCACTGGTTATTTTCGTAGGATCGGTGCTGCTTGGATTTGCATTTAATATGTTATTGCTGCCTCATGAAATTCTATCAGGCGGTATTACAGGGATTGCCATGATTTTCAGTTTGATGACACCCATCAATGCCGGAGTCTGGCTGTTGGTGTTGAATATCCCGATTTTAGTAATAGGCTGGATGAAACTAGGCAAGATGTTTATTTTCAATAGCATTTACTCAGTGGTAGTGACATCGGTTTCCATGCTTTATATCCCGGTCATAAAAGTGACAGAAGATCCATTATTGTCATCGGTATTCGGTGGAGTTCTGGTAGGAGTTGGTGTCGGATTTATCATCCGTTCATATGGTTCGACAGGCGGCTTTGACGTAGTCGGCCTTCTTTTGACAATGAAGCGCGATATCCCACTTGGTTTTTTAGTATTTGTTCTCAATAGCCTGGTTGTTTTCGTATCCGGGTTCATCTTTACATGGGAACTCGCAATGTATACGATGGCTTCGATTTATATCACCGGCCTTGTTGTTGACCGGATTCATACGCGCCACATCAAGCTAGGATTGATGGTGGTGACAAGCAAAGGCGACGCTGTCAAAAAGCAATTGCTTGAGAATCTGTACCGGGGCATCACTGTGACCGACGGTGAAGGCGCCTATTCAGGAAATAAAGTCAAAGTGCTTTATAGTGTGATTTCGCGCTATGAGCTGGCATATGTCCGGCCGCTTATCAAAGCCGTCGATCCGAATGCTTTCGTCAGCATCAGCGAAACGATGGAAGTTATGGGGAATTTCCGCAAGGATGATAATTTTAAAAAGGGTCCGGGGACGGGCAGTTCGATCAATGGCATAGTTACGAATCCATCCGAGCAGGCATAAACAAATAACAGAAGTAAAAAAGCCTTCCAGCAATATGGAAGGCTTGTTCGTTTTAACTATCTGAATAATTGAAAAATGTATTTTCATTTTAACAGATAGGTATATAATGAAGGTAAAAGGAGGAGTTGAAATGGAACCAACCTTTGGTCTTGTGCCTTTGCTCGTACTTGCCGCCATAGCAGTTGTTCTCATCATGACTTATTTCATCTTCCACCATTGGGCAAAATAAAGAACACGACCAAAAAAGCCGCATATTTGGTATGTGGCTTTTTTGCATAGAACATACGGGGCCGGAATATATGTTAAGTGTATTTGAATAGAGTTCATAATATTCCAGATATTCTATTGATTAATTTTGAAAGCGCTTTTATAATATGGATAAAATCATATGTGCTAATGCAGAACAATTGTAAAAAACCAGGAACTGCTCATAAGAGGAGGGACGGTAAAAATAAATTCGCTGCGGCATCAAACGCATGAAACAAGGAGGAGTGGATGATGAAGCTAGATGAGGAATTGGTCATTATTGAAATGGAGGCCAATTCAAAAGAAGAAGTGCTGACCATATTAGGCAACCAGCTGCTTAAGAAAGGGTTTGTCAAAGAAAATTTTGTCGAAAGTATCCTTGAGCGGGAAAAAACGTTTCCTACGGGACTGCCTACTGTGCCGTTTGGCGTTGCAATCCCCCATACTGACGGCAATATGGTGAATGAGTCGAAAATAGCTTTTGCTACTTTGAAAAAAACGGTAAAGTTCGTTGCGATGGGGCAAGGAGACCAATTGGTCGACGTAAAGTTGGTATTTTTGCTTGCCTTGAAACATCCATCTGGCCAATTAGAGATGCTGCAGAAATTAGTGGGGCTTTTTCAAAATCCGGATACGGTGTCGAGATTGGCTGCCGTTAAAAATGTAGACGAGTTAAATGAGCTGGTCGGAGACAAATCGTAGAAACAGCGCAGCAGCTGAACTTTAATCTGAAAAAGTCATACTGTACTTTTTATTAATCCATTCAAGCTGCAATACTCTGCCACAAAATATTAATTTGAGGAGGAGATTTGATGGGGTTTCTACAATGGTTCGTGGACCTCGGAGCTACAGTCCTGTTGCCGATTTTAATTTTTATCTTTGCGCTGGTGCTGGGGACTAAGCCAGGAAAAGCTCTCCGTGCAGGGATAATCGTCGGAATCGGGTTCGTGGGGATCAACTTGGTCATCGGCTTGCTGGTGGATAGTTTAGGGCCTGCTGCCCAAGCGATGGTCGATAATTTTGGATTTAACTTAAATACAATCGATGTCGGCTGGCCGGCAGCTGCAGCCATATCTTACGGGACATCGTTAGGGAGTTTAGCGATTCCACTTGGCGTCGGTGTAAATATTCTCTTATTGACCTTCGGGTTGACCAAAACGCTGAACGTCGATATCTGGAATTTCTGGCATGTCGCTTTTACGGGTTCTTTGGTTTATGCGCTGACCTCAGATTTTTGGCTGGGCATACTCACCATTATCGTTCATTTGATGCTGCTGTATTTAATGGCGGACGTCCTGGCGAAATATATTGAGAGATTCTATGGATTTCAAAACATCACCTTTCCGCACGGTACATCGGCACCATCGGCCTTTGTTGCCTTGCCGATGAACTGGGTTTTCGACCGGATTCCTGGATTCAATAAGCTGGAAGCAGACCCGGAATCCATTCAGAAAAGACTCGGCATCCTGGGTGATTCAACGATTATCGGTGTAGTAATCGGGATTTTGATCGGGATTTTGGCAGGATACGATGTGCCGGGAATTCTGCAGCTGGCAATCCAGACAGGTGCCGTCATGGTGCTCTTGCCAAGAATGGTCGCTCTTTTGATGGAAGGCTTAATCCCGGTATCGGAAGCAGCAGGCGCATTCGTTAAAAAGCGTTTTCCGGGAAGGGACTTGTATATCGGCATGGACAGTGCACTGGCAATCGGGCATCCGGCCGTATTGTCTTCCGCTTTGCTGCTCATTCCAATCACGATTTTCCTGGCGGTGCTGCTGCCTGGAAATTCCGTTCTGCCATTTGCTGATTTAGCATCGATTCCATTTTTAATTTGTTTGATGGTGCCGATATTCAGAGGGAATATTGTCCGGACCGTCATCGGCGGGACCATCTATATTGGAGTAGGTTTATATATCGCCACGTGGATAGCTCCGCTGTTCACAGAGGCAGCGATTGCTTCAAATTTCGACATGGGGGAGAACTCCAGCATTTCTTCATTGATTGATGGAGCGGTTTGGACAACGTTCATCTTCGTCTGGATTCCAAAAATACTGAGCTGGTATGGCATGGGCGCTTTGGGGCTGTTGACTCTTTTCGGATTGATCTATCAAAATAAAATCAAACCGAATCGGACAAGAGCAAAAGAAGAAAAAGCAGACGAATCAGCAGAAGACGATCGTATAGAAGGGAAGGAAGCGTAGATGAAAAAATTATTGATTATGTGCGGTACAGGAATTGCCACTTCAACGGTGGTTAAAGGGAAAGTGGAAGAATGGCTGAAAGCGAATAATTTGAGCCAGGAAGTTAAAATCTACCAGTCAAAAGTTAGCGATGAAATAAACCGGATCGATGAATACGATGTGGTGCTGACCACTACATTGGTGCCGGACAAGATCAAAGACAAAGTGATTGACGGTGTGCCGCTTTTGACGGGCATCGGAATTGACAGCATGTACGAAAAAGTTCTAGCTGAGATCAAACGTTAATGCTTCTTGTGAACAAGGCTGAGCCACCTGTGTATAGCGGGTGGCTTTTGTCGTTTACAGTTAAAACAAAGGGTTTTAGAACGCGTGCTATTTTTGGAATTAAGGCTTTCTATTGAATTTATCCTATAAATGCTTAAACCTTTTAACCGAGTGCTGTATAGTTAGTTACGTATTCTACTGAAAGGTGTTAAAAGATATGCTACATAATCCGACAGGAAAAAAACGAATTGGGCTAGCATTGCTTCTCAGCATGCTGGGAATTCTGGCACCCTTGAATATTGATATGTATTTGCCAAGTTTCCCATTGATTGCTGAAGAGTTAAATGCCCATGTCTCACTGGTTCAAATGAGTTTGACAGCCTGTCTGATTGGCTTGGCGGTTGGCCAAATCATTATTGGGCCATTGAGCGATTCACAAGGCAGACGGAAACCGTTGATCATCTCGATTTTCTTATTTGCGCTATCATCTCTGCTTTGTGCAGTAGCACCGACGATTGAACTCTTGATCGTAGGCCGTTTTTTACAGGGGTTGACAGCCGCAGGAGGCGTTGCCCTTTCCAAAGCAGTGGTCAGTGATGTTTTCACCGGCAGGGAAATGACCAAGTTTTTTGCGTTGTTGATGGTTATCAATGCGGTGGCCCCCATGGCAGCACCGATTGCTGGCGGCGCCATCCTGGCAGTGCCATTTGCCGGATGGGAAACCATCTTTTACTTTTTAGGATTTCTTGGTTTGGTGATGGCAGTGATCATCATCTTCCGTCTTCCTGAAACGCTCCCTAAAGAAGAGCGAATTCCGAGTTCACTCGGTGCTTCTGTGCGTACGATGGGCAGCTTGCTGAAAACCCGGCCGTTTATAGGCTATGCGTTGGTTGCTGGAATGATCCACGGCGGCAGTTTTGCTTATGTAGCAGGAACGCCTTTTGTCTATCAGGAAATCTATGGGGTTTCCCCTCAAACCTTTGGCTTGCTGTTCGGCATCAACGGCATTGCCATGATTCTTGGGAGTTATATCATCGGCAAGTTCGGCGGCATTGTTTCTGAACACAGCCTGCTGCAGGGAGCTGTTTTTCTGGCTTCCGGAGCCACATTCCTGCTTTTGATCATGACCATTATTGAAGGGCCGCTCGCCTCCATCGTCACGCTGATTTTTATTTATATGATCGCAGTCGGGATGACGTTTACGAGCTCTTTCACTTTGGCTATGCATGGCCAAGGGCATAGGGCGGGTAGTGCCAGTGCAGTGGTAGGGATGTTGCCATTGGTGATCGGCTCGCTCGTTTCGCCGCTTGTCGGCATCAATGAAACCTCTGCTGTCCCAATGGGTGCTATCCTGTTCGGCTCATCCGTTCTGGGGCTGATTGTTTTCTTCACATTGACGGGAAAGAAAAATGCAGTTTAAGCAAATGAATTAATTAAAAAACAGAAGCTGAAGGTGAACTGAACCCCAAATGGTAGACACTTTAAAAAGTGACCCCATTTGGGGTTTTTTCTGTTTTCAGACCCCGGTATACTAAATGTAGCTAACTTGGACGGGAGAAGATCACATGAGTAAAATCATTTTTAACGAACATCAGCGCCGGGTCTTGGAGGCGAACCCGAATATCGCTTCCGTTTCGGATCGAGCGATCCAATACACGCCGGAATTCAAAATCCACGCCGTGAAAGAAAACCAGGCGGGCAAAGGGCCTGCCCAAATCTTTGCCGAAGGGGGATTTGATTTGACTGTAATCGGTTCCCGGAAAGCAAGCTCCTCCTTGAACCGTTGGCGGACAACCTACAGGATGTACGGAGAAGACGCCTTCTTCGAAGAGCGCCGTGGAAAAGGCAGTACTGGGCGCCCTTCTGCGAACGATCTCTCCGCGGAGAAAAAGCTGGAGAAAGCGGAAGCGCGCATCAACTACCTGGAAGCGGAAAATGAGCTGCTAAAAAAGCTCGAGGCGCTCGAGAGGCAGGCGAAGAAACGCACTTGACTCCAGCGGAAAAATACGGAGCCATTAACGCGGTGGTCCGCAAATTTCAATTGAAGAACTTGGTGGAAACCCTTTGCCGGACGGCGGGTGTCAGCCGGAGTGGCTATTACGCCTGGTTGGAGAACGTGGAACGGCACGCCATTCGCGAAGAACACGACTACCGAGATTACCTGTTGCTTAAAAGCATCTACGATGCGCATCGTGGGAAAATCGGCTATCGCACCTTTTATATGGTGCTCGCGGAACTGTTGGAAACACCGATGAACCATAAGAAGATTCTGCGCCTCATGCGCAAATTTAACCTATCTGCCACTATCCGGCGAGCGAATCCCTATAAGCAAATCGCCAAAGCCACACAAGAACATGCGGTCTGTCCGAACCGGTTAAACCGTGAGTTTGAACAAGATGAGCCCGGTAAGGTATATGTCACCGATATCACCTATCTGCCAAATCGTTCAGGGAAAATGGCGTACCTGTCGTGCGTGAAAGATGTCGCCACCCGGGAAATCGTCGCCTATGAAGTCTCCACCACGCTTACGATGGAAATTGTGTATCGCACATTAAAAAAACTGAAGGAAGCGTTGGATGGAAATGTTCATCCGGAAGCGATGATCCATTCCGATCAAGGGTTCCACTATACCCATCCGGAATACCAACAACGCGTGAAGAAAATAGGAATGACCCAGTCGATGTCCCGCCGGGGCAATTGCATTGACAATGCCCCCATGGAATCCTTTTTTGGCCACTTCAAAGATGATGTCGATTTTAAACAGGCCACCAGCCTTTCCGAATTGAAAGAACTGGTGGATGAGTACATGGCGCATTACAACGGAACGCGTAGGCAATGGAATTTAAAAAAGATGACTCCGGCACAATACCGAAGTCATCTGATGGCAGCGTGAGCTGCAGGGTACTTTTATTAAACTGTCCATTAAATGGGGCTCAGTTCAAGGGAAGTCTTCAGCTTCTGTTTTTATATCAATCGCACCACTTTTGTTTTAACTTGAAATTTGAACGCAAAAAGAATCCACTCCCGAACCGAAAGTTCGAAGGAGTGGATTCTTTTTATACAAATAAATGGCCGAACAAGACAAGAATCGGCAGGGTAATCGCAGTGCGTAGTGCAAAAATCGCGGCAAGCTCCCAGAACTTAAGCGGGATATTTGAACGCAGGATCAACAGTCCAACTTCAGACATATAGATGATTTGCGTCAAAGACACACCGGCCAGGACAAAGCGGGTCAATTCGCTTTCAATGCCGCTGCCAAGAACAGCCGGCAAGAACATATCCGCGAAGCCGACGAGGAATGTAGGAGCCGCTTCAGCCGCTTCCGGAAGTCCCAATAATGTCAGTACCGGAATCAGCGGATAGGATATGATTTTGAATAGCGGTGTGTATTCCGCGATGATCAATGCCATTGTTCCAAGCGCCATAACCAATGGTATCAATGCGAGCCAAATATCAAGCACCGTTTCAATGCCGATTATTGCAAGTTTCTTTGGGCTAGCGGCGCTGTCTGCTTTAAGGCGCGCTTCGTTGAAGCCCCATTTGACCAATGATACGCCTTCAGGAATCGTATCATCGACTTGTTTTCCAACCGGCGCAAAATACTCATTCTTTTTGCGGGACAACGGCGGAATACGCGGCATGATAACTGCAGCCACCAAACAAGCGACGGAAACAGCCAAGTAGAACGGCAAAAACAAGTGGCCGATGCCAACGACATTTGCCACGACTAAACTGAAAGCGACGGATGCAATCGAAAACGTCGTGGCGATAACGGAAGCTTCGCGTTCTGTGTAATAGCCTTCATCGTATTGCTTCATTGTTACCAATACGCCGACTGGCGCAGCACCCATCCAAGATGCCATCGCATCAATCGACGAGCGGCCAGGTAAAGTGAACACGGGGCGCATAAATTTGTTAACCAGTACACCGACAAATTCCATCAGCCCGAACTCTACAAGCAAAGGCAATAAAATGCCGGCGAACAAGAACCAAGTGAGCAACACTGGAGCCAGATCAAAGAGGACGACTCCGCCTGTGTTGCGGGAAGCGATTGCGTCAGGGCCGATTTCATAAAAGGCCATGATGCAGAATGCGAAAGCGACTACCTTTACTGCAAGATTGAACGGTCCGTTGATGAATGTCGTGCGCAGAAAAGGTGACTTTTTCACAAACTCCGGCTTTAAAGCCGTTGCAGCTAAACTGGAGATGGCTGAAAAACCAAGCAGGAATAAGATGAATGCCGGAATTACTCCACTGAAAGTAGAGAGCAGGAATGATGCTAAGATGCCGACACCAATTGTTACTTCCCCGTTATAAGATATGGGGCATAAAAACAAGAGTGCTCCGATTAGGGATGGAACCAGAAATTTCCAAGTTGATGCTGGTGAAACTGTCTTTTTGTAGCTTTGAAGCGTAGTCATGTGTTTTCCCCTCCATCCTCTTTTATTCAATAATGTATACACTATACATTATTCGGGAATAAGGTTACAAGGGAATTTTAAACTTCCTTTATAGAACCGTTTTTTTTTGCTGTAAATAAAGCTTTCTTTCCTATTAATTTATTTGATAAAAAAATGATCAGAGTTTTCTGGAAATAATGTTGAATAAAAATACGAAGTTCGTATATAATATTAATAAAAAGAAGATGATTAAACAGCTCCAAATCTTTCTTTTATGTTTAAGTAATTTTCTCTTTTTTAAAAAACGGAGACTATTGATAAATTTGTAAATATATTAAATCTAAGTGTATTAAAAGTGCTTATTTTTCATTTGAATGGATAAAATTCTTACTTTACAATAACAAAATCTGATAGTATGAGTATTAATAGATTTTTTAAAACTTATAATAATATCTAGATAGAAGAGCTTTTGTGCCTCCCTTAAAAAAAGAAACGTTAGAAGCGTCATAAATAACGAGTGAATATTTGATTCTTGCATCAGCATGTAGCTGATGAAAGAATTTTTATTTTTTATTTAGCTCAAAGTCAAAGCATATTGTTTTTTATTAATTCTAAAAATCCCATAGAGCTTGCTGTATAAGTATTTAAAGAAAAATCGGAAGCTTTTTCTAAAGTTTTTTATCGTTGCAAAGAGAGCCAGTTTTGAAAAACAGCTTCTTATCTTAAAATATTTAATTGATTATAAGGAAATCAGTTTGTATAATGATTTATAAACACTTATTTTTTTGGATAATTATTCACCTTTACCCTTGTTTCTAATGAAAGGAATGAATACAATTGCAGTATATTGAAAGAGAAGATAAAGTCATCCAACAATCAGCTTATGAATATATAAAAGCCACTCATAAAAAAGTTAAAGAACGCAATCCTGGGGAATCTGAATTTTTACAGGCGACATGGGAAGTCTTTGCATCATTACAGCCTGTTTTTGAACAGCATCCTGAATATGTGCAAGAAGGTATTCTGGAGCGCATTTCCGAGCCTGAACGTTTTATCGCATTTCGGGTCACTTGGGAAGATGATAATGGAAACGTCCATGTAAACAGGGGATATCGGGTGCAGTTCAACAGCACACTGGGGCCTTATAAAGGCGGCCTCCGTTTTCATCCTTCTTTAACTGGCAGCGTCGTGAAATTTCTTGGCTTTGAGCAGATTTTCAAGAACGCCTTAACTGGCTTGCCAATTGGTGGAGGCAAAGGCGGTTCCGATTTCGATCCCAAAGGGCGATCAGACCGGGAAATTATGCGTTTTTGCCAAAGTTTCATGACAGAACTCAGCCGCCACATCGGACCAGATATCGATGTTCCTGCGGGTGACATCGGCGTTGGCAAACGGGAAATCGGCTATTTGTTCGGACAGTATAAGCGCATCCGCAATGCTTTCGAAGCCGGTGTCTTCACGGGCAAAAATCCGGACAACGGCGGCAGCTTGATCCGCAAAGAAGCGACGGGTTACGGCACAGTCTATTTTGTTGAAGAAATGCTGAAAGGCCAGGGCCATTCTTTTGCCGGCAGCAAGGTCATCGTTTCCGGTTCAGGAAATGTATCGATTTATGCAATGGAAAAAGCGATTGAGTTTGGCGCAAAAGTTGTTGCGTGTAGCGACTCGGAAGGGTATATCTACGACCCGGAAGGCATTAACGTGGAAACCGTTAAGCAGCTGAAGGAAGTAGAAAGAAAAAGAATTTACCATTACCTTGAACATCATCCCAATGCACGTTTCGGTAAAGACAAAACAGAAATCTGGACGCTTCCATGCGACATCGCTCTTCCTTGTGCGACGCAAAATGAAATCGGCAGAGAAAGTGCAGAAGCCCTGGTAGACAACGGAGTCAAAGCAGTGGGCGAAGGTGCGAATATGCCATGTGACGATGAAGCGGTCCGCGTGCTGACACACAACAAGGTTCTTTTTGCACCGGCGAAAGCTGCGAATGCGGGAGGCGTAGCAGTTTCTGCGATGGAAATGTCACAGAACAGCATGCGCTATTCTTGGTCATCTGAAGAAGTTGACGCTAAATTGCATCAAGTCATGAAGACTATTTATAAAAATTGCATGGAAACTGCAGAAAAATACGGTTCCCCAGGCAATCTGATTGTTGGCGCCAATATTGCCGGCTTTAAAAAAGTAGCAGATGCAATGCTTGATCACGGATTAAACTAACTTGGTTTTAAAAATAGATGAAAAAGAGCTCAGGCGAAGAAATTTGCCTGAGCTCTTTTTTGTTCCAAAGAAGTGCAATTCACGAATAACGAACCCGGTTGCTTATGGCCACATTTTTTATCAATGTTTTCAGCAGCTTCTATCGGCGTTTTGCCAATCTCAATCGGCGTTTCGCGAATGCCAGTCGGTATTTCCAGACTTCTTATCGAGGTTCTCCGGAAAACTCTTTAGTCCTCTTTACGCAATCCTTATACTTCTTAACAGTTTCTCCACAATAACTTCACACTCAAGCTTTACACTAAATGAATAAACAACGAGAGAAACTGAGGGGGAATTGAGATGAACAAATTGTTTACAGGTGCAAGTGTGCTTGCCATGACAGCGATGCTGGCAGCGTGCAGCGGAGAAGAAGCGGCAAATAATGCAGAGGCGGAAAGCACGGATAGCGGATCAGCGGTTTCCGGTTCACTCGATTTTTATACATCGCAGCCGGATGCGGATGCACAGGCGCTTGTGGACGCCTTTACTGAAAAGAATCCAGATGTGGAAGTCAGCATTTTCCGTTCAGGCACCGAAGAAGTGGTATCGAAAATCCAGGCGGAAGACCAGGCAGGTGATATTCAAGCTGATGTTTTATTGGTAGCAGATTCCGTGACGTTCGAGAATTTCAAAAAAGAAGAATTGCTGCTGCCTTACAAGTCACCGGAAGCAGAAGCGATTGATGAATCATTTGTCGACCCGGATGGAGCTTATACCGGAACGAAAGTGATGGCAACAGGGCTTGTCGTCAATACGAACGAAGTGAAGGATCTGCCGGACAGCTGGACTGTTTTGACGGAAGAAGCCTCAAAAGGCAAAGCGGTTATGCCAAGCCCGCTGTATTCAGGGGCAGCAGCTTATAATTTGGGCGTCATCACGAAACAGGACGATATGGGATGGGAATTCTATGATAACCTGCGCGCCAATGACATCACCATCACGCAAGGAAACGGAGCCGTCCTTGAAGGAGTGGCAATGGGCGAACAGCATTATGGCATGATTGTGGACTACCTTGTAGCTCAGGCGAAGAGCGATGGATCTCCGGTTGAGCTTGTGTATCCGAAAGAAGGTGTGCCGGTCATTACAGAACCGGTGGGCATCCTGGCGAATACGGATAACGAAAAAGCCGCACAGGCATTTGTCGATTTTGTGCTGTCGGAAGAAGGGCAGGAATTGGCGTCTGAACAAGGATATACGCCTATCCGTGAAGGCATCGAAGCACCAGAAGGCCTGAAATCATTGGATGAAATGAACGTGCTGGAAGCCGATTCAGTGGAATTGCTGGAAACACGCGAAGACGATAAAGCGAAGTTCGGAGAGATTTTTGGCCAGTAATCGATTTTGCAAGGCAAGGAGCTAACGACATGACGTTAAAACAGCAGGCAATTGGAGAGAGAAAAAAGGGCATGCCCTCTTTCTCTCTCTTTTTTCAAAACAAAAAATTCTATAAAGGCATTGGCTTATTGGCAGTGTTTCTGCTTTTCCTATTGCCGGTGCTTCGGCTCGTGTGGCTTAGTTTTGTTGATGGAAGTGGCCTGACCTTGGATTACTATCGACAAGTGCTGCAGGAAACAGCGACTTGGGTGACGGTCCAAAATACGCTAATCATTGTACTGGGTTCAACGCTTTTGGCGCTTGTTTTAGGTATCGGGTTTTCCTGGATTGTCGCCTATGTCGAGGTGAGCGGGAAACGGACGATGCAGCTGTTCATCTTTCTGCCGTTTATCATTCCTTCCTATATCACAACACTCGCATGGACGCAGTTTTTCAGCGGCTCAGGTCCAGTGGCGGCGCTATTGTCCCGGCTTCCAGGAAATCTGGAAGTGCCGAACCTGTATAGCATCGGCGGCATTATTCTGCTGCTCGGATTGTCGCATTATCCGCTCGTTTATCTCTTTACGGTCAACGTCTTCCGCAAGATCCCCCGTGATTTGGAAGAAGCGGCGGCGACGTCCGGCTTGTCGAAAAAGCAGGCATTGCAAAAAGTAGTGTTGCCGCTGGCGCTTCCCGGAATTGCGAGCGGCGGGCTGATCGCCTTTTTATCTAATCTCGACAATTTCGGGATTCCCGCTTTTTTAGGGACGCCTTCGAATATCCGTGTGCTCAGTACCTATATTTACGAACAAGTGGTAGGATTCGGGCCGGAAGCTTTCTCGCGGGCTGCCGTTTTGTCCGTCATGCTCGGTGTAATCGCGCTTGCCGGCACATTGCTGCAATGGTTTTTGCTCAGGCGGAGCCGCGTTACCGAAACGGCACGCAGCGATTCACAGCCGCGTATTTTCCTAAAGCCGATGAAAAGAAGATTACTGGAAATCGCTTTATGGATATTTTTGCTTGTGACGAGCGTTATGCCGCTGATTGCGATGGGTGCTTTGTCGCTGATTTCTGCCTACGGCGTACCGTTTACGTTAGAGAATCTGTCATTGAAGAATTATGAGCAGGTTTTTTTAAATGATTCCAAACCGGCAGCGGCATTTATGAATAGCCTAAAACTCGCGTTGGTTACGATGGCCATTTGCTTGTTCCTCGGAACCTTGTTTGCCTATCTCCGGTTTAAATATCCTGACTGGAGCACGAAAACGGCGGAATTGTTTATCACGATTCCGTATGCACTGCCGGGAACGGTATTTGCGCTTTGCATGATTTTTATGTGGATGGAGCCGGTGCCTGGATGGAACCCTGGAATATACGGTACTGTTTTTATCTTGTTCATCGCCTATACCACCCGATTCCTGGTGCTGCAGGTCCGTGGCAGCTATACAGCCTTCCTGCAGATCGACCCGTCGATGGAAGAAGCGGCACGGACTTCAGGAGCCAAGGGCTGGGCAAAGTGGCGCAAGATTTTATTGCCATTACTGTTCCCGGGAATCCTCAGTGGTGCGTTGCTGGTATTTTTGATGGCATTGACGGAACTCACCGTATCGAGTCTGTTATGGTCTTCCGGTTCTGAAACGATTGGTGTGGTGATCTTTGGTTACGAGCAGGCGGGCTACTCAACGTATTCGACTGCATTCTCTACAGTGCTTGTACTGGGCATTTTGCTCGGCGGCGCATTGTTTATGATGCTCGGCAAGCTATGGGACAGAAAGGTGCTGAAAGCAAAATGATTGAAGTTCAAGACGTTTCAAAGAAATACGGAGATTTTACGGCGCTCCATTCGGTCGATTTGAAAATAAAAACCGGGGAATTTATCGCGGTGCTCGGCCCTTCCGGCTGCGGCAAAACCACGCTTTTAAAATTGCTCGCGGGATTCATGGGTCCGACAACAGGAAACATCGTCATGGACGGCACTCTTACGGCCACGGCAAAACGGGTCACGCCACCCGAAAAACGCAATATCGGGATGGTGTTCCAGTCATTTGCCTTATGGCCGCATATGACGGTCGCGGACCATATCAAGTTTCCGCTCGACCACCATCCAAACCGGAAAAAAGAAAGCAAAGCCGAACTGCAGTCCAGAATCAATGATGTGCTGGGGCTTGTCGGACTGGATGCTTTTGCAGCACGCTATCCATCGGAACTGTCTGGCGGGCAGAAACAGCGGGTGGCCTTGGCGCGGGCGATTGCACCGCTGCCGAATCTGTTATTGATGGATGAGCCATTCAGTGCGCTTGATGTGGAGCTGCGGATGGAGATGCGAAAAGAAATTCAGAAGCTGCACCGGGAAACAGGGGCTTCCATTGTTTTTGTCACACACGACCAAAGCGAAGCGCTTGCCATCGCAGATAAAATCGTGGTGATGAACGATGGTCGCATCGAACAAATCGCGCCGCCGGAAATCATCTACACGCGCCCTGAAACTCCATTTGTAGCGACGTTCGTTGGAAAATGCAATTTGATCAAAGGGCAGTGGCAAAAAGAAGGGTTTGTGCCGGAAATCGACCCTGGCAGCATTTGGCCGGATCTTGGTGTGGCACGCAGCTTTAAAACGGACGGCATCTACCCGGTGCGGCCGGAACAATTGCAATTATCTCCAGCGAAAAAGAACGGACTCCATGGACGCGTCACATTTGTCCAGTATCAAGGGCATGAAATCCACTATACCGTGGAAGTAGCAGGAGGCACATGGACAGTGCACGAGCCGGTTTATTTGCCGCGATTTCAGGCCGGAGATGCGGTGGAAGTTTCGCTGAAGGCAGGCGCAGGTCAGGAAAGAGATTTTCTTTCTGCTGCGAGATGAAAAAAAGCTTCCAAGCACATAAGTGTCTGGAAGTCAGCTTGTTGAAATAGTTGAAATTTGTATCAGTGATCCGCCCTTAACCGATATTCTGCCAACCAGCTGCGCTTGCCGCGGGCGAGCGCCAAGCCGCTTCGTCGCTTACGCTCCTGCAGGGTCTCGGCTGTCTCGCTATCCCGCAGGCGTCTTCGCTGGTTGGCTCCATATCTGGAGAGCAGGTATAAACATTAAATAGCTTTCCAAAACCATCACACATTTAGAGTGTCTCTAAATGTGACAACAGAGAGCTGAATGCAACGGAAGGTGGGCGACTCCTGCGGAAATAACATGAGCTGAAGGCCCCGCAGGAGCGAAGCGACGAGGAGACTGAAGCCATGTCCGCGGAAAGCGTCCCACCTGGAGCGAAATGAGAAAAGGCTATCGAGAGTTTCTCGACAGCCTGAGCTTCCAGGCACATAAGTGCCTGGAAGCAAATTTTTAGTTCTGTACTTGAGGTGCTGCTGCTAATCCGGCTTTTTTATCCTGTGCTTCATGCAGTTTGACCATGGCGAAACGCGCAATCGGCTGGATCACCAGGCTTTCTGCAGCGAGAACGATGATAAAGTTGCGCGGCCAGTACTGCAGCCAGCTGCTGAAAAGTTCAGGATGGAAACCGTTGCCGACAATGTCGCCGATCAACGTCATAGCGGCGGACATTCCGAGTACGGTGAAAAGAATACGGAATAGGATTTTCGAGTTGAAGCTGTCAGTGGGTTTGGTGAATTTTGCGGTTAATGCCTCTGCAATGCGGCCGAAAATAGCGGGTTCAATAATCATGACGATTATCCACATGATCGGCAATGTTTTTAATATAGTGAAAGCAATCTCGCCATTAAATTCTCCGGCAAAGTAAATGATGCTGAATGTAGTCATGAACAAAACGGTCATAGTGGAAATGAGTGCGCCATATAAAAGGCCCTCTTTTCCGTTTCTCGGCAGTCTTTTTTCTTGGTGCATGTTTTTCTTCCTTTCCAAAAGCTTTTATTTGACCATGGCAATACGATAAATCATGTACAAATGAAGCGATGGTCGCGGCAATAAAGGTCAGCTTTTGGAGAACATCAATAGTGGATCTGCTATTGATTGTCTGCCTGCGGATTTCCGTTATTCGTTTACTATCTCTATTATTTCAAACATACATTTTGGATAACCATTCGTTTGCGGTTATGCTCAATTTAAAGTTGTTACTCTATACAGTCTGTTTTAAACCTTAACAAAATTATTTGCGAAAAGGTAAGTGTCCATTTTATGTCTTTTGGAAAAAGGAGATTCAATAAAAAATCTCTTAGAGGAATTTCAATGTCATCAGAAAAATGTGCCATGCCGTATCGTGATAAATTCAACTAATATTACAGCTGCGAGATGGAAAAGTTTTGAGGGTTGGAAAAAAGGGGAAATATTATAAATACAATGTTTTAAGATTTTTCATGAATAGAAATTGTGTAGGAGGAGATCGACCATGGCAGACAAATCAACCCAAGAAGCAATTGAGAAAGTCAAGGAGTTGATCAAGGACATTGAGGTAGCGATGTTCACGACAATATCAAACGGCAAAGCGGTATCACGTCCGATGCAGACCCAGGAAACGGAATTCGATGGAGATTTGTGGTTTATGACCATGAAAGATACAGCAAAATACCAGGAAATCCTGCAAAATCCTACAGTCAACTTGGCGTACTCCGGAAAGTCATACGTCTCAATCAGCGGAACCGCAGAAATCAGCGAAGATTTGGAGAAGAAAAAAGAATTCTGGAATCCGATCCTCGAAAAATTACTGGAAACGACTTATGATGATCCCAATGTAGTACTGATCAAAGTATCAGCGGAGACAGCCGAGTACTGGGAGACAGGAAATAAATTAAAGAGCGCCGCAAAGTTTGTTAAAAAGCTCACGACTAAGGAAACCATGGATGAAGACAGTGATTTGAACGAAACGGTCGAATTTGATCGCCTATACGGCAGTGACAATTAATTTAACATGAAAAGGCCAGTCGAACAGACTGAGCCTTTTTTTGTGCAGATAAAGGGTTTATTATTCTCAATAACTAGCTTAGAGTTAAAGGAAAGAAAATCAAAGGATGAGAATGATGAAAGTCTTTGCGTCACATGATGAACAGATTAAAATCCTTCAAGAGCGGGGATTGAGCGTGCCGGACAAAGCGGCTGCCAAACGAATTTTGTCGCGTGAGAATTATTATGCGTTGATTGATGCTTATAAAGAGCCGTTTCTCCAAAAGGATGAACGGCTTAATCCGTATCGCCTGGAACGATACATAGAAGGTACAGAGTTCGGTCATGTCTATGCGTTGTACCGCTTTGACCGGGAACTGCGGATGCTGATGCTGAACGAGCTCTTGAAGTTTGAGAAAAACATCAAATCAAAAATAGCGTACCGTTTCTCAGAAAAGTTCAAGGAGACCGACAGCTTTCTCGAACCGGAAAATTACAGTCCCGACAGCAGGCATCATCACGAGCGGGACCGCATCATTTCGACGCTCGCCAATCTTATCAAAAGCCACAAAAAGCGAGACCGTGTGAGATACCCCGCCATCCGGGAATTTTTCGACAAGCACCGGAATGTGCCGCTATGGGTGCTCGCCAATTTCTTGTCGCTTGGCCAAATCACCAATTTCTACACGGTAATCGATGAAGAGCTGCGGGAACGGATTGCCCGGGATTTTGCCGAAGAGTACAGCGAAGAATACAGCCAGATCCGTTTGAAAGCAAGTGAAATTGATGCGATTCTTGTTGTCGCTTTCCCGTACCGCAATAAATCTGCGCATGAGGAAGTGCTGTACCGCTTCCGGCTCGCGCATCCGGTGGAACTCGGCAAGGCAGAAGAATTGATGGCGATGCCAAAAGGAAGCCTCAGTAAGGGAACGGTATCTTCTATGGTGAATTTGCTGAAGCTGGTGCTTGCGCGAGAAGAATATGAAATTTTTTCGAAAGAGCTGGAACGGCTGGTGAATGAGCTCGAAGGGGCTGTCATGGAGCAGGCTTTTGAAAGGGTCATGAATGATACAGGATTTTTTCATGAATTTAGAAATCCGAAGAAAATGACATGACATGAAAAACCCGCTTCAGCTAATTGGCTGAAGCGGGTTTCAGTATTTCGGAGCAGGCATTTCCTCGGCATTCATCAGATACGTGTAGTGTCCGCTGATTTTTGCAGAGCACTTTCATCCATCTTGTTGAGCATATTCTTCTTCCGGATGAAAATGAAGTACGATGCTACAGTAAAGCCGGCGATCAATGAAGTAAGCACAGCTTGTACGCGAAGTGATTCGATAAACAGCATGGCGATATAGATTCCTGAAATGGCGAAGATAGTGGCATAAGTCAAGTAAGGGAAAAGCCACATCTTGATTTGCAGGGCTTCCGGATTTTCCCGCTCGAACTTGCGGCGCATGCGCAAATGGGAAAATGCAATAACCAGATAAACTAATAGAGCGACTGCACCAGATGAGTTGATCAAGAACAGGAAAATCTTATCTGGTGAAATATAACTGAAGATGACTGCAATATACGAAAATACAGTGCTGAACAGAATAGCGCGGATAGGGACGCCTTTTTTGCTGAGTTTTAAAAAGGCTTTCGGTGCATCGCCTTTTTGGGCCATTCCATACAGCATCCGTGAATTTGCATACAACGCAGAATTCAAGCAGGACAGCACAGCTGTCAATACAACAAAGTTCATGATCTGCGCTGCAGCGGGAATGCCGATATGGTCAAGCACGGCAACAAACGGACTGACCAGCACATTGGCTGAGTTCCAGGGCAGCAAAGTGACAACCAGCGCAATGGAACCGATATAGAACACTAAAATACGCCAGATGACGCTGTTCGTCGCAATCCGGACTGCCTTGGCAGGATGGTCGGATTCTCCGGCTGCAATAGTAACAATTTCAGTTCCCATGAATGAGAAGATGACCACTGTAATACCGAGTAATACAGAACCGATGCCTGTTGGCATGAAGCCGCCGCTTCCCAGTAAATTTGTAGTTCCCGGAGAATCTACACCCGGGTACCATCCGAAAACAACACAGAGGCCAAGAATGAGGAATAAGGTAATGCTGACCACTTTGATAAGTGAAAACCAATACTCAAATTCGCCGAATGACTTAACGGAAAATAAGTTCGTTAACGTCAACGCAATTGTTAAAATCAATGCCATAAGCCAAAGCGGAAAATCCGGAAGCCAGTATTGCATAATGGCTGCGCCTGCAATTGCCTCGATGGCAATGACAACTACCCAGAAAAACCAGTACAGCCAGCCAATCGTAAATCCGGCCCATTGGCCGATTGATTCGTTGGCATAAGTCGCAAAAGAACCGCTTGTCGGATTAGCCGCCGACATTTCACCGAGCATTCGCATTACCAGTACGACAAGAGTTCCAGCCAGTGCATACGACAAGACTGCACCTGGGCCTGTCGAGTTGATGACCGCGCCACTTCCGATAAACAGCCCGGCTCCAATTACTCCTGCAATTGAAATCATGCTTATGTGCCGGATTTTTAAGTCCGGATTCAATTGTTGTTGCGTCATGTGCTTTTCCCTCCTTAAATGTGCATCGCTCCGATATTGCTCGCTCACTAATGTAAACGGTTACAAAAATCAGAATATTCTTTATGTCAATCATCATACATAATATGTTTTTGAAAAAATGTAGACAACATGTAAAGAAAAAGTGCCAGAAGGTTTTACTAACTGTAAATTGAACAGGACTTTATGAAAACAGGCATACTTCAAAAAAGAGGACAATGTTTAATGCCCTCTATAAGAGTTGCAGCTTAAACTGTTTATTTAGCGTCCAAAAGACGGATAGCCATTATTGCACTTTCAAGAGCGAGCCGTTTAGCGGGAGCCATAAAATCTTTGCCAAGCAGCGTTTCCAGTTTTTCCAGCCGCAGATAAAGCGTTTGCCGGACAACAAAGAGGCGATCGGCTGTTTCTTTTTTCGAGCCGTTGGACTCCAGGTAAGCTTCTAAAGTTGCAAATAAGTTGCTGTCCATTTTCTGATCGTATTCAAAGACAGGTGCCAGATAACTTTCGGCGTAAGATTTTAAAAAACCGCTGTCTTCAAACTCCAGTAAAAGTTTGTAAATGCCCAGATTTTCGTACAAAGGAGATTCTACAATTCCGCTATGCATCATTCGGGCGGCTTTGCCAGCTTCTTCATAAGCTTTTTTGGCTTTTTCAATATCCTGGTAAACTGAACTGACCCCGCAAGCGCAATTCTTTCCTTCAATAAAATGGAGGCCTTTCATGTCAGTGATTTGCCGAATGACTTGTAAAGACCGGTTGGCTTCGTTTTTTAAATGTTCAGCGGAAATAAAGGAAGCGATGGCCACAATCTCGCTTTTGCTGCAGGACAAGGCAGGGAAAAATCCGGCCCGCTTGAAAAGCGCCCGTACACTCATCAGTCTCTGTAATTTGATTTCTTCCCAATCGCTTTGCTGAAATTCCGCATCGGTGGATTTGGTAGAAATCGTAAAGACCCGGTAATAGGTATTGCGGCTTGGCGGCGGCAGAAAGGCTTGGAAATCATCCTGCTCAACTGTTCTGCCATTAACCAAATTGCGGACAAACTCATCTTCATTATTTTGTTTGCGTTCTTCGATAGTTCGATGGCGCAGCAAAATCTGTGCAATGGCAAGGGAGGCTCTGTCTAATATGAGAAAAGAAAATTCTTCAGGCCGGGACTGATCGAGCTGCAAGCACAAATGGCCGAGTACTTGTCCAAGTCCTTCTACTGGCATAACGGCAAAAGTAATGCCTTCAAATGTCAGCAAACGTTGTTCTATGTATTCATCCGGCGACTGTTCCAGCTGAGTGCGGATTTCTTTTTCCCACACTTTACTGTCAGAAGGGAAGAAATAAGGTTTTTCATTGTCTGTGATAAAAATGGCGCGCTGCTGAAAAAATTGATGCAGTTCCTGCAAGATTTTTAGAATTCCATTATGTGTCAGGGAAAGTGAATTGAACTTTCTGGACAATGCGTCCAGTTGGGAAAGCATCTGATGGTGCTGATTGATGATGAAAGTATGCAGATCCTGTGTGATGTCGACAAAGCGGGTGGTCTTATCAAAAATGATGACCGGAAAAGCGCAACGGTCTGCCAGTTCAATAAGTTCTTGCGGAATTTCTTTGAAATAAGGGCCCATTTCTATACAGATGCCGGCAACTTCCTCATCAATCAGTCTTTTAACATATTTCAGCTGCGTCTGAAGATCTAATTGCAAGCCGACGCCAGTCGTGAAAATTAGTTCGCCGCCGTTAATCAAAGTATCAAGTTCCTTTACTTCCAGAATGTGTGACCATTTCACTTGTCTGTCGAGTCCTTCTCTTCCTGCAATCAAGCGTGCATTGGCAAAACTCTTCCTTTCAAGCACTTCTCTAATAGTCAATTTCAGCTTTTCCATATAGCAGAGTCCTCCATAACGTTAAAAAAATCTTTTGATTATTATACAAAGTGTCAATTGATAGTATTCGGAATTATTTGTAAAGTACAGTTAGTAGTTTAAAGAATTTATAGGGATATGGCAAGAACATTCGAATGGAGGAATAATAATGACAATGGCAGCAACTGAAAAGAAAACGCTTACAAATTTTATTGGTGGACAATGGGTAAAGTCAACGACAGATAAATACGAGAAAGTTCCTAACCCGGCTACTGGTGAAATTTTAGCTGAAGTGCCGATTTCAACCGCTGAAGATTTAGAAAAAGCTGTAGCCGCTGCGAAGCAAGCTTTTAAAAAGTGGAAAAAAGTAGCGGTTCCACAGCGCGCGAGAATTCTTTTTAAATACCAGCAATTATTAATTGAAAACTGGGAAGCGTTGGCGAAAATTATTACGATTGAAAATGGCAAGAATTACGCCGAAGCATATGGAGAAGTGCAGCGTGGGATTGAATGTGTTGAGTTTGCAGCAGGCGCGCCGACATTGATGATGGGCCAGCAGCTGCCAGATATCGCAACCAACATTGAATCAGGCATGTATCGTTATCCGATCGGTGTCGTTGGCGGAATCACGCCATTCAACTTCCCGATGATGGTGCCGTGCTGGATGTTCCCACTGGCTATCGCCAGCGGAAATACATTTATCTTAAAACCATCAGAACGGACACCTCTTTTGGCAAACCGCCTGGCGGAACTTTTCCAGGAAGCGGGTCTGCCGGATGGCGTTCTGAATGTTGTCCACGGTGCCCATGATATCGTCAATGGTATTCTCAGCCATCCGGATATTCCAGCAATTTCGTTTGTAGGTTCGCAGCCGGTTGCCGAGTATGTCTATAAAACAGGAACAGCGCATGGCAAAAGAGTACAGGCGCTTGCCGGTGCGAAAAACCACACAATCGTTATGCCAGATGCGGATATGGAACTGACATTGACTAATATCATCAATGCAGCTTTCGGTTCAGCAGGCGAACGGTGCATGGCGTGTGCAGTGGTCGTAGCAGTGGGGGACGTAGCGGACGAGCTGGCAGAAAGGCTCGTAGAAGAATCCAACAAGCTGACAATCGGCAATGGCTTGGAAAAAGATGTCTTCCTGGGTCCGGTCATCAGAGATTCCCATCTGGACAAAACGGTCAGTTATATCGAATCCGGCATTGAAGAAGGAGCGAAATTGCTGCGTGATGGGCGGAATGACCAATCTTCTTCTGAAGGCGGATATTTCATCGGGCCGACCATTTTCGACGGCGTTACACAAGAAATGAGAATTTGGAAAGAGGAAATCTTTGCACCTGTCCTTTCGATTGTTCGGGTAGAGACATTGGATGAAGCGATCGAATTCACCAATCAATCCGATTTTGCAAACGGAGCTTGTCTCTTTACGGACAGCGCTAAAGCCATCCGCAAATTCAGAGAAGAAATCGACGCTGGCATGCTCGGCATCAACCTGGGTGTTCCGGCACCGATGGCATTTTTCCCATTCTCAGGTTATAAAAAATCGTTCTATGGTGATCTGCATGCCAATGGCCGCGACGGCATTGAGTTCTATACACGCAAGAAAATGATGACTGCACGGCATTCGTTCTAAAAAAGGGGAGGGAAAATAGATGGCTACTGCAAAAGAGACATCCAAAACATTAGTGGAAAAAGATCGTGAAAATGTTTGGCACCATATTTCGTCTTACAATGACACAAAAAGGCCGATGGTGGTGGAAAGCGGAGAAGGTGCATGGATCACAGATCACGAAGGCAACCGTTATTTGGACGGCATGTCCGGACTTTGGTGTCTGAATGTCGGATATGGCCGCGAGGAACTAGCGGCGGCGGCTTATGAACAAATGAAAAAGTTGGCTTATGTGCCGATGACCCAGAGCCATGAGCCGGCTATCGAGCTTGCGGAAAAGCTGAACAGCATGCTTGGAGATGATTATAAGATCTTTTATTCCAATAGCGGATCGGATGCCAATGAAGTGGCTTTTAAACTGGCTCGCCAGTACCACCAGCAAAATGGGGAGCATTCCCGTTTTAAATTCATCTCCCGTTACCGTGCTTATCACGGCAGTTCGATGGGAGCCATGGCAGCGACAGGGCAGGCGTTGCGCAAGTATAAGTATGAACCGCTAGCCCCTGGGTTTTTGCATATTGCGCCGCCGGACAATTACCGCCGTCCAGCTGGCCAGTCAGTCGAGGAGTACAACCTTCAACGCGCCCAGGAATTTGAAGAGAAAATCATTTGGGAACAAAAAGAGACGATTGCCGGCATTATCATGGAACCGCTTATTACAGGCGGCGGCATCCTGATTCCGCATCCCGTCTACGTGGAAAAAGTGCAGGAAATCTGCAGCCGCCACGGTGTGCTGCTCATAATCGACGAAGTTATCTGCGGCTTTGGAAGAACCGGAAAAATGTTCGGGCATCAGCATTTTAATATTAAGCCGGACATCATCACGATGGCAAAAGGGTTAACAAGCGCTTATCTGCCGCTTTCCGTCACGGCTATCCGAAAAGACATTTACGACCGCTTTGACACTGAAAAAGAAAATAGCCATTTCCGCCACGTCAATACTTTCGGTGGAAATCCGTCAGCGTGTGCCGTAGCTTTGAAAAACCTGGAGATCCTGGAACGGGAAAACTTGGTAGAACGCTCAGCCGAACTGGGTGACCGCTTGCTGAAAGAACTGGAAAGCTTAAAAGATCATCCATATGTAGGGGATATTCGTGGACTCGGATTTCTTCTGGGAATTGAAATGGTCGAAAACAAAGAAACAAAAGAACCGGCTTCCAACGAACGCATCGCAAAAATCATGGGAGCCTGCAAAGCGAACGGCCTCATTATCGGCAGAAACGGAGATACTGTGGCAGGGTTCAATAACATCCTGGCCCTGAGCCCGCCGCTGTCGTGCACTGACGAGGATTTCGACTTTATCGTTTCTGTTTTGAAGAAAGTATTTAAAGACCATGAGTAAAATACTTTCTTGAAGTTTTCTGATTTGAACCCAAACGGCAGCCACTCTGAAAATGGCTGCCATTTGGGTTTTCTCTATTCTAGTTCTGAATTATGCAAAGAGATATTTCAACTAAACTCTTTAAGCCCTTTATAAATCTCGACAATTTCCTCCTGCTTCATCCGAACGAGGCCGCTCGAAGAAGGAGCAACATATTCCACTATTCCCGGAATCACCGGATTTTCCTGGACTCCCCATGAAATAGAACGTTTTTTGCTGTATTCCTGGTAGACGCCTTTGCCGACGAAGCAGACCGCTTTCGGCTGATACTTTTTGATTTTCTGCAGCAGCAGCGCAGCGCCTTCTGCGTACTCCGCTTTGGAGATTTCTGCCGCTTCTTTTGTTGGCCGGGCAACGATATTTGTCAGCCCGTAGCCGAGAGAAAGCAGCTTCCTGTTTTCTTCAGGCGCAAACTTTCGCGGGGTCAAACCCGCTTCGTAAAGGATTTTCCAAAACCGGTTGTTGGGATTGGCATAATGAAAACCGGTTTCAGAAGACCGGATGCTTGGATTAAACCCCACAAAGAGAATTTTTAAGTTTTCCTGCAGGTGGTCGGGAATGGGTTCTAAATGCAATTAAGGTTCCTCCTTTGGAAGAGCTATAAAAAAGGCAAACCCCAAAAGGAGTTTGCCAAGAAATTACTTCGCTGAACTTATTTCGTGTTTGTAAAGCCGCCATCGATGCGAATCACTTCGCCATTGATGTACTGAGCTTTAGATGTCAGCAAAAACGTTACCAGTTCGGCAACTTCATCGGCTGTGCCCAGGCGTCTTTGTGGGATTCCAGCTTCAGCATTGGCTTTCATTTCGGGATTGGCTTCATAAAATGATTTTACCATCGGCGTCTCCGTTGGGCCAGGAGCAATCGCATTTACACGAAGTCCGTCTTTTGCATATTCCGCAACCATACTCTTAGTCAACCCGACAATGCCGTGCTTCGTAGCCGAGTAAGTGACCACAGAATCCTGCCCGATCACTCCAGCACTTGAAGCGGTGTTGACAATTGAGCCGCCGCCATTTTTCAGCATGACTTCTGCTACATAACGGACGCCATACAAAGCGCCCAACAAATTAATGCCGACGATTTGTTCAATTTCTTTGATGTCTGTATCCAAAAAGAATTTCCCGCTTCCAGAAATCCCTGCATTGTTAAAGAAATAATCGATGCGGCCAAAGTGTTCAACTGTCTGATCCACATATTTTTTCACTTCTTCAGCTTTTGAAACGTCCGCTTTGATGAAAATTGCGTCAGGACCTAATTTCTTCACCATTTCCACGGTCTCGTTCCCGCCTTTTTCGTTTACGTCCACAACGGAAATATTGACTCCATCTTTTGCTAAACGGGCGGCTGTTGCCTGTCCTAAGCCACTTCCCGCACCTGTAATAATTGCAACTGTATCCATCAAAAATCTACCTCCATCTTTTGAATGAAAAGTTTCTTCTTTATTTTCCTCCTACCTGTATTCCTCTAAAAAGGGCAATTAAAACAATTAGACGTTGAATTCCTATCGATGTTCAGAAAGGTATCTATCAATGCTTCCAAAAAAATCAAACTAAAATTCAGAACCAAACACCATAATGGAAAAGACCTTCGCTGTCGGTGAAGGTCTCCAAAAAAAATTGTTACAGTGCCAAAGACGAGCGGTGTTGCCTAAGTTGAATCATCGTTGCTTCAACTGATTTCTAAAATGGCCACAGCATCCTCTTTCTTATGGGCTTTGCTAATTCATCAAATGCTTGCCATTTCACAGATAATGGATAAAGTAGATTTTAATACGAACGAGATTTATACGATAATTGATAGGGGGAACTACTATGCGATATGTGGCACTTCTTCGGGGCATCAATGTTGGCGGAAAAAACAAACTGGATATGAAGTCTCTTAAAGAAGTATTTGAACGGGTAGGAATGGTTTCAGTCAAGACCTATATCAACTCTGGCAATATCATTTTCAGCAGCGATGAACTTTCTGTAAAATCGTTATCGGCGACTTTGGAGAAAGCCATTTACGCAAACTTCAATTTGCAGATTCGTGTGCTGGTTTATAATTTCGAGGACTATGAAAAGATTGCATTGGCTGTTCCGGAAACCTGGACAAATGATGATCAAATGAAAAGCGATGTGCTGTTTTTATGGGAAGAAATTAATAATGAAAGCGTGCTTGGCCAATTAGTCGCTAAACCGGAAATCGATCAAATCAATTATGTTCCAGGTGCAATTTTATGGGCAGTGGACAGGCAATTAGTGACGAAAAGTGGAATGATGAAAGTGGCAGGTTCCGAACTTTATAAACATATGACCGTCCGAAACGTCAATACGGTCCGAAAAATTTATGCATTAATGAAAGACGGCAAAGAGTGACTCTGACTATTTCTGTTGTCGTTGACGAGTTGAAGATTCTTCCAAGCTCTTTGCCTTTTGGCAGAGGGTTTAATCGGTGTTTCAAAAACTTAATTGATTTTATTGCCATAAAATGGCGGGGCAACTTCTGTTTGAACCGCACTTTCTTCAGGAATAGAGTAACAAGGAGGGAGCAGGCTATGATGATTTATACAATCGGGCATTCCAGCCATTCAAAAGAGCAGTTCGAGAAGATGTTAAAGGAAACGGGCATTGAGCTATTGGCGGACGTCCGGGCATTTCCTGGAAGCCGGAAGTGGCCGCAGTTCTCGAAGGATGTCTTTCCCGCATGGCTCGAAGCAGAAGGAATTACATATGAGCATTTCCCGAAACTCGGCGGCAGGCGCCGAAAGTCGAAAGGAGTGGATGCCAAGATGAATGGAGGCTGGCGCAACCGCTCTTTTCAGAATTACGCGGATTACACTTTATCGGAAGAATTTCAGCAGGGAATAGCGGAACTTCTGCAAAAAGCATCTCAACAGAAGACGGCGTACTGCTGTTCGGAACGGCACCCTTCCCGATGCCACCGGCTGCTGATTTCAAATTGGCTTGTAGCGAATGGCTATCACGTATGCCACATCCTTGACGGGAAAGACGGAGTTGTGGAACTGGTCGATCACGAATTAGGGATGTGGGGAGCGCCGGCAGAATTGAAAGACGGCGGGACAGTAACTTATCCGCCGGAAGAAGTGAATGAAACAGACACCGAAAGTAAATAAAATGGGAATCTACAGCATCGCCTCCAGCAAAGCAGCAATTAGGGAGGCAATTTTTTATTTTATTCAACTTCTTTTCCACCTCAACAACTGTTTAAAGGGATTGCGATTTTGATGGCGAATTCTATAAGCAACAAAATTACGGCAATTTGCAAAGGGGTGAGCATTTTGCAAAAGTATGTGAAGGATTTTCAGGAAATCGGCAAAGAGGATTTGCTGCTGGTTGGAGGAAAAGGCTTGAATTTAGGAGAATTGGCAAAAGTGCCAACTGTCCAGGTGCCGTCCGGATTTTGCGTGACGACTGAAGCTTTTAAGCAGGTACTGAATGGAAATGCCGAGGTGCTTGCCTTGCTTCAACAAGTAGCTGATTTAACGGCAGCAGACAAGGAACGAATCAAGGAACTCAGTGCGGAACTGCGGAATGCCATGGAACAGACGGAGATGCCGGAAGAAATAGAACGGGAAATCGTTTCCTCTTTTCAACGGTCAGGAGAACATTTTGCTTACGCGGTTCGCTCCAGTGCGACGGCTGAGGATTTGCCAACAGCATCATTTGCGGGACAGCAGGATTCCTTCTTGAATATCCGGGGAAAGCAGGACCTCATAAAGCATGTCATTAAATGCTGGGCTTCCTTATTTACGGAACGGGCAGTAGTGTACCGCATTCAAAATGGCTTTGACCACCGGAAAGTCTATTTATCGGTCGTTATTCAGCAAATGGTTTTTCCTGAAGTTTCCGGAATTCTATTCACTGCAGACCCGATAACAACAAACCGCAACGTAACATCGATTGACGCGAGTTTCGGACTGGGAGAAGCGCTAGTTTCCGGAATTGTATCAGCGGACAATTACAAAGTCCGGAAAGGGAAAATTATCAACCGGACAATTTCCACGAAGAAAATCGCTGTCTACCCATCTGAAGAAGGTGGGACAGAGCAGCGGGAAGTGGCGCTGGCTCAACAGGAGCAACAAGCGCTCCCAGATGTGCAGATACTAGCATTGGAAAAGATTGGTCGGCAAATAGAAATGCGGTTCGGAAAGCCGCAGGATATTGAATGGTGCTTAGCGGACGGAGAGGTTTTTATTGTGCAAAGCCGTCCTATTACAACTTTGTATCCGCTGCCGGAAAAGCGTGACGGACAATTCCGCATTTACCTGTCGTTTGGCCATCAGCAAATGATGACCGAGCCCATCAAACCGCTCGGCATGTCGTTTTTTAAATTCATCTCGGATGTTGAATTGATCCCGGCGGGCGGCCGGTTGTTTCTTGATTTGTCGCATGATTTAGCTGCATGGAGCGGCCGGCAAATCTTCTTAAAAACGATGAAGTCAAACGATCTTTTATTGTATGATGCCCTCGAAAATTTTCTCAAGAGAAAACAGGTGCTGCCAAAAGGGCAACGCATGTTCAAAATAGGTTCTGACCAATTTTCCTTGGCATTTTTTCGAGAGATAATGAAAACTTATCGAACTAATGACCGAAGGCTGCCTGGCCAGCTAATCAATCTTAACGAAGCATTTATCAGAGAATTGGGATGGCGCATCCAAACAGTTTCTGGCGATGAACTGTTTAGATTAATTGAAGAAGACCAGCAAGAATTAAGAAAAGCCATTTCCAATCCGCAAAGCATGGCCGCCATCATGGTTGGTGTTTACGCATCTTATTGGCTTAATGAGAACATAGAAAAATGGCTGGGAGAAAAGAATGTGGCGGACATTTTCAGCCAGTCGGTCACGAATAATGTCACTTCGAACATGGGACTGGAATTATTGGATGTATCCGATGTGGTGCGGAATTATCCTGAAGTGTTGGCGTATTTTGAAAAGCCTAATAAAAGCAGCTTTTTTGAAGATCTTGAAAAACTGGAAGGCGGCCCAGCGGTCAGTCAGGTTCTGCGAGATTATCTCGGGAAATATGGCATGCGCTGTTCTGGAGAAATCGATATCTCCAAAACCCGCTGGAGTGAAGACCCGACTATTCTGGTACCTGTGATTTTAGGCAATATCAAAAACTTTGGGCCCAATGCCCGAAAGACAAAAATGGAAGAAGGAAAACGGAAAGCCAAACAAAAAAGACAAGAAATTTTAAGCCGTTTGGGGGAATTGCCTGGAGGCACGCGAAAAGTAAAAAAAACAAAGAAAATGATCAGTGTACTTCAGAATTTCATCGGATACCGGGAATATCCGAAATTCGCCTTTATCAAACGCTATTACTTCTATAAGAAAGCTTTGATGCAAGAAGCTGCCTTCTTGCAGGAGAAAGGGGTTATCGAACAAGCTGAGGATGTCTATTATTTATCGTTTGAAGAATTTCGCAATGCGGTGAATGGTGGAACCGTCGATCGCCAAATAATTGAAGAAAGACAAGCGGCGTATCGATATTATGAGAAACTGATGCCTCCGCGTCTGATGACATCAGAAGGCGAGCAGATTTCCGGAACTTATCATCCTGACAAACTGCCGGCCGGCGCATTGCCGGGACTGCCGGTTTCTGCAGGAGTGGTCGAAGGAAGGGCAAGGGTTATAGTGAAAATGGAGGATGCGCATATTGAAGCGGGGGATATTCTCGTTACGGCTTTTACCGATCCAAGCTGGACGCCTTTGTTTGTTTCGTTAGCCGGGTTGGTGACAGAAGTCGGCGGACTGATGACCCATGGCGCTGTGATTGCAAGAGAATACGGACTGCCGGCTGTCGTTGCAGTGGAAAATGCCACTAAGGATATTAAAGACGGACAGAGAATCCGCATCAACGGCTCTGAAGGTTATGTGGAATTATTGGATTAGGCTCCATAAGCCGCTTTTCTTTATCATTGTTTCCCCTTTTTATTGCCACCGTGCAATGGCAGCCTTAAGATCTTTGAGCGATATTTTTCAGCAAAGAAGCATCAAGAGCTAAAATATTAAATGCTCTTCAAGTTAGATTAATAAAGACAGCAGGTCAAACCAAATGGCGGCTCCTAAAGCGAAGGCGAAAATGGACATCTCACTGATCGTCAAGATGGATTGTTTCGGATCTTCTGAGTATTTCCATTGAAAAAAAGCTGTTACCGAATAATCCAGAATTAGGAGAATAAGCAATGCCAATAGGAATAGATTGAACGAAACCCCATCATAAATAATCAAATAAATAAAAGTGATGTTTACAATCAAAGAAACAACTCTCAATATCCGGTCGATTTTCCCGTGCAGACTGTTGACATGGTTATAAGAGAAAAATTCCTTTTTCACTTTTTTAATATCGAATGCTTTTCTGAGAAATATTTTTACTAACCAACTAAAGAAGAATAACAGCAAAACGGCTAAAAAGAACTTTTCCATAGCATAACACCCCCGAGACTAAACTAAAAACAGCTTCTTCAATACTGATACGTTCCAGAAGATGACTGGTTTCATTTAAATGAATTTGGTGATGAATAGAGAACGTGAGAGTTGGAAGGCGATCTTCAAAAAATTAGCTGTTGGAAAAAGTAAGGAGATGGTCTTGCAATGGGAATAGTCCACAGTAAGGCTTTTGCCAGTGATGCCAAAGAAGAAAAGCGGATAGGAAAATGCCCTGATGATCTGGCAGATCATCAGGGCATTTCTTGTTCCTTAATATCTTCTTCCATGCTTTGCCTGAAAATTCTCTTCTGATGACAATAGATAAGTAACTCCTTCAATAAAACCGATAATTGCAGGAATGGCTGTCCAACAGAAGGCAAGATACAAAAGACCGGTCTTGGGTTTGCCAAGATAAAATTTATGGGCTCCAAAATCACCTAAAAAGATTCCGAGCAGTCCAGCGGCCAGCTTGTTTTTCATCGTAATCATCCTTTCTGCGTGATACTTGTGTTTTCCCTTCTGCAGGGAAGTTAATCATCGATGACTTGAAAACTCAGTTCCTCGAAAATAAAGCAATTGAATGATTGAACTGAAAAATCCAATAAATTGAGTAGAACCATTTCTCGCTTCCAGCAATTCAGCTATAATGAATTTTAAAAGCTTAAAAGGATGGGACAATATGAAGCGATTTTCAAGTGTCAAAACAATTACTTCTTTTTCGAAGCAACACCAACCTGCATACTTTGCCGAGCTGAATGAAGTTGTGGAAATTGAAACCTTAGACTGCTATGCCGGGCAAGTGAAAACCGCCGAAACACTGCGTGCAGATATTGATAGGAGCCAGCTGAATCCTGCGACCGGACCGATTTATATCAATGGTATTCAAGCGGGGGATACGTTATGCGTGGAAGTGATGGCAATTGAAACAGGCGATTTCGGCATCATGATGGCTGCACCGGGACTTGGCCCTTTAGGAAAATCTATCACGGACTCGACGACAAAAATCCTGCCGATCAGTGACGGGAGTATTCAATTCAATAAAAATCTTCAGCTGCCAGTAAAAGCGATGATCGGAGTAGCCGGTGTGGCGCCGGAAGAAGATGCAATTTCGACCGCCGTTCCAGGGACACATGGCGGCAACCTCGATACGAAAGATATCAAGGCGGGCAATAAACTGTATCTTCCTGTTGTTGTGGACGGAGCACTCGCCGCGTTTGGCGATTTGCATGCGGCAATGGGTGACGGGGAACTGAGTGGAACCGGTGTTGAAACAAGCGGCGTTATTCGGCTGGGTTTCACGAAAGTTCCGATCCAGCTTGAAAATCCGATGGTTGAAGACAGGGAGTTCCTCTATTTTATCGCGTCAGCCGAATCATACGAAGACGCCATTCAGACAGCTTTGTTTCAAACTGCAACCCAATTGGCAAGCTGGCTTGAGCTGCCGTTTGATGACAGTTACCGCTTAATGAGCGCCGTATGCGATTTGAAATTCAGCCAGATTGTCAACAAGCTGGTTACGGTGAGAGTCGCAGTGCCCAAGTCGTTATTTGCAGATTCATTTCCTTGGGAGCGTTGAATTTTGAGGAAGGAGAGCCGACTTTTTCGGTACATTGTTAATCGGATAAGCTTCTTTTATTCCTCTTACAATAGAAAGTGAAAGGAGGTCAGCATATGGATATGCTAAAAGACATGAACGCAGCCTTGCACTATATTGAAGAACATCTGGATGGCGATATTGAATTTGATAAAGTTGCGGAGATTGCAGGGGTTTCGGAATACCATTTCCGAAAATTGTTTTCGTATTTGTCCGGCATGAGCCTCGGCACCTATATCCGCAACCGCCGGCTGTCCCAGGCAGCCAGTGACTTGCAGCAGGGCAGGGAACGGGTATTGGATGTGGCGGTCAAATACGGTTACGATTCAGCGGACGGTTTCAGCCGTGCGTTCCGTGAATGGTCGGGCATGAATCCGTCAGAAGTGAAAAACAGCGAATCGTTCAAAGTGTTTCCGAAGCTGACTTTCCAGCTTTCAATACGGGGAGGAATAGATATGGAATACCGCATCGTTGAAAAAGAAGCATTCAAATTGGTGGGAATCAAAAAACGGGTGCCCATCGTATTTCAAGGAGAGAATCCGGAAATCTTGAAAATGGTGAAGTCACTTACGTCAGAGCAGCGTGAGAAACTTCAAAAGCTGCGCAATACGGAAGTCAAAACAGTGGTCAACGCATCGTTCAATTTTGACGAGAAACGTTATGAAGAGGAAGGCCAGCTGGATCATCTCATTGGCTCCATTACGACAATGAACGCAGATTTTGAAGGTTTGGATGTCGTTGAAGTACCCCCAAGAACCTGGGCGATTTTTAGTTCGGAAGGGCCGTTCCCTGACACTTTGCAAGACACATGGGCAAAAATATTTTCAGAATGGCTGCCGTCATCACCTTATGAACTGATGGAAGGGCCGGAAATCTCGTTTAATGGTGATTTTTCAAATCCGGTGAATGTTTATAGTGAAATCTGGATTCCAGTGAAAGAGAACAAGAAATAAAGCAGAAAGCAGCTTGCAGCTGTAATCAGAACTATGAGCAGGGTACCAGAGAATGATATAGACAAAATGAAAAACCATCCCTGTAAACCAGATCGGTTACAGGAGATGGTTTTTGTCTATTAATATTTATAGGACTGGCCGCCATCGATGTTGACGACAGTTGCGTTGATAAAGCGGGAACTGTCAGAGAGAAGGAAAGCGACAAGGTTGCCGACTTCTTCCGGTTTGCCGAAACGTTTCATGGGGTTGACGCTGACGAATTCCTGGCCGGCAGCTTCCCAGTTGTCGCCTGCCATTTGCTTGAGGGAACCTTCCACCATCGGCGTCATGATTGCACCGGGTGCAATCGCATTGATGCTGATGCCGTACTGGCCATATTCGATGCCGGAGTTGCGGGTTAAGCCAACCACGCCGTGCTTGCTTGCTGCATAGCCGGACTGATTGCCGACTCCGCGGATTCCACCGACAGATGCTGTATTGACAATTGAACCATAGCCTTGCTTTTTCATAACTTTCAAAACGTACTTCATGCCGTAGAACACGCCGTTCAAGTTAACACTGATTACTTTTTGGAATTCATCAGAACCGTAATCTTCTGTCAGGTTCTGTTTTCCTTCGATGCCGGCATTGTTGAAAAAGCCATCAATTTTCCCGAAAGTGTCGACCGTGAATTGGACGTACTTTTGAACTTCTTCTTCATTTGTTACGTTTGCTTCAACAAGTTCAACCGCTGCATTTTGCGCCGCTTCAAGGATTTCTGTTTTGCTTTCCTCGAGCGCTTCTTTATTCATGTCAACCAGTACAAGTTTTGCGCCTTGTTTGGCAATCGCCAAAGCAGCTGCACGCCCAAGCCCTGAACCGCCTCCGGTAATCAATATAACTTTGTCTGTGAAATCAATCATCTAATAACCTCTCCTTTTCCATAAGGTAATAAACTGAATACACTGTAAGTTTAATTGGGTGTAATGAGACATTCAACTATTAGGCAGTCACGTAATGAACTAAATCGATATTTTCTTTGTTTAGGTCATGAAGTAAAAGTAAGTTACTGGAGAAACAGTTTAAATGGCAGAGTGGGAAGTAATAGCTTCAATGATTTCATCCCAGTCGCCGGCGGGGAGTTCATGCCCGGTTCCTTCAAGGCGCACCAGCTTGGCATGAGGAATTTCTTCCATCAAAGCGAGAGCATGCCCGTATGGCAAGATGGTATCTTCCGTCCCATGAATGATGAGCACAGGCATAGTCACTTGCTTGGAAGTACCTTGGAAAGACTCGTCAGATTCAAGCAAGGCATGATTGAACATACTCAGCAAATTATTGGCGCGCTCAATTTCCTGTCGGACTTGTGTCGTTGCACGTTCAGCATCAAAAGAATGTTTGGAACCGGACAAGAGGCGGGATCCTGTTACCAGATAATCGGCAACCACTGCTTTGTCGCTCCAATCGAGCTCAGCGCTCCTTGCATGATAGGCAAGGATCCGTTCGTCCATCGGAGGAAATTCACGGGATTCGTCGGTTTCAATGATGCCTGATGAAATCAATGTGATGCTTTGAATGCGTTCCGGATATTTGATTGCGGCAATCTGTGCCAGCATCCCCCCAAGCGACATGCCAATAAGATGTGCTTTTCCAAGGCCATAAGCATCCATGATCCGGAGAATATCGTCGGCCATATCCGATACCGTGTAATTCAGTTTTCCAGGCTCATAGCAAGTGGAACGGCCGACATCACGGTTATCGTAGCGGATTACAAAGCGACCTTGGTTTGCCAGTTTGCGGCAAAATTCCTCATCCCAATACACCATCGAAGACATCGCCCCCATGATCAAAAGAAGGGGCGGGTCAGTTGGATTGCCAAAGCTTTCCGAGAATAATTCTATGCCATCGCTGTGAATCATCTTTTCTGCCATCAGGTATTCCTCCATTCAGTAAATGAACTGTTAAAGAAAGTATAATTGTGTAATTCGTTGAATTCAATGAAGTAAAATAGAAGATAAGAAAAAGCGTTTCTCATGCCTTTAAGAAGGTTGAGAAACGCTTTTATTTGGTACATGGAAAGAAGAAACTCAATAAATTTCTGTGAGTTCCGTGTCTGAGTAAACGGAAACCTGGACTACCGCTTTTCCCTCGCCGATATTTTTGACGAAATGCGGAACGCAGGCATTCCAGCTGAATGAATCCCCTGCTTCGGCAATGATGGAATCTTCGCCTTGTTCAGCAAGGATTTTACCTTCCAGAACCAGATGGGATTCTACTCCTTCGTGTGCATTGCTTTCTCCAGTAGATGTGCCGGGAGGAAATTCAACAATCATCATCCGCAATCCGCCGATCGATGATAAATGCTCCACTTTCAAGTTATTGTATGTGGAGTAGCTCCGTTTATCTTTCCTGACCACTCGCATATGCTCTTGTTTTTCCAGCAGTAAATAAGGCAGCGGCACCTCCAGGTAATTGGAGATGGTTTGCAGCGTGCTGATGGACGGGGAACTATTATTATTTTCAATATTGCTGACAAAGCCTTTTGACAAACCTGTTTCTTCACACAGTTGGGCAATAGTTATTTTTTTCCGGTTACGTATGCTCCGGATTTTTGATCCGATATCCATTTTTTTCACCTCATTAGTTGCTTCATAAGAAACTTAGTTTTATTTTAGCAAACAAATGGTTGACATTCCAGTGAAACCTTGTTATCTTATAGAAAATAAAGATTCTTATTAGGAAACAAATTTGAGCTGAAGAGGCCATTTTTTCTGTATGGATGTTTCTTGATAAGAATATTTTATTCTTTTAATAGTTTTTCAATTCACACCCAGAAAAAATAATCACAGGGAGGATGAGCAGAATGAGCGCGCCTTTAGTTTACGAATTGCAAAAGCCACGTAACGCAGATCCTGGCAAAACTTATCCAGCACTTTTTGTCATGCATGGCATGGGCAGCAATGAAAAGGACATGCTGAATTTGGTTAACGGACTGGAAGAGCATTTTTATATTTTCAGTATTCGCGGACCGCTCGAACGGCCTCCAGGTTATGCCTTTTTCACGATTGAGCGATATGGGAAACCTCATCAGGAAGTGTTTGAGGCAGCGGTTGATAAAGTCAAAGATTTTATCGGCTGGGCTGAAGGCGAATATCCATTGGATGCAAGCCAGATTTACTTGCTTGGATTTAGCCAAGGGGCAATTCTTTCGATGGCAGCCGGGCTGGCATTAGGAAAGCGCATCAAGGGCATTGTCGCTTTGAGCGGCTATATCCCGGAATTCGTAAAAATCGAATTCCAGCAAAGTTCAATGGAAGGACTTTCGCTGTTCATCTCACACGGCGAACAAGATCAGGCCTTGCCCTTTGAATGGGGACAAGCAAGCCGGGATTATTTCCAAGGCTTGGGGGCGAATGTGACATTCAAGAACTATCCGGTACCGCATACAGTATCACTTCAGAATTACAAGGATTTTGAAAAATGGCTGCTGGATTCACTGGCATGACCAAAAAAAGAAAACAGATTTTTAGGAGGAAATAACAATGACAAATAAAGCAGAAGCAAGTACAGTATTGTTGCGTGTAGTATTGGGAATCAGTTTCTTTATCCACGGATTGGTGAAATTTCAGGGAGGCATCGGCAACACGGCAGGCTGGTTTGACAGTATCGGCATCCCGGGATCTTTAGCGTATGTAGTGGCTCTAATTGAAATGGTAGGCGGATTCGCGTTAATTATTGGATTAGGTACACGAATCGTATCGGCGTTATTGGCGATAGTAATGCTTGGTGCAATTTTCACTGCGAAATTGCCAGCTGGCTTTTTAGGCGACGGTGTGGGAGCAGGATATGAATTGGACATCGCTTTCATGGCAATCGCTATTTTCCTTGCAGTGAACGGCAGCAGAATGCTGGCAGTTGATGGCATCCTTTCAAAAGCACAGCAAAGCAAACACGAATCCAGCCATACAGCTTAATAAAGAAAAAGAAAAAGGCGTTTCCCGTTACCTCAAAGGTGATTGGAAATGCCTTTTTTGCTTTTAACTCGAAACCATGATGATGAATTCTCTATTAAGAGCTGCTTTATTATATAAAAGAAAATGAAATAACAAGGCCGTTTTTTATTTGGAGAGAAGGGTATAGAAAAGAATAAGGATACAATTCGAGTGAGGTCGGCATAAGCGAAAGAGCGCTACCTTGACAGGGTAGAGGTCTCTGGAATTTTTCAAAATATAGACTTACGATGGAGGGATCTGCTGTGAAATCAAACTCTTCAGAAGGAAACACTTCAAACAATAAATCCGCGATGGATAAAATTGCCGAGAAAGCAAAAGATGCTTTAGAGAAAGACGAGAGCAAGAAAGTCAATTTGGAAGGCCATTTTCAAAATGCACCTGACGAAGGAAGGGAAGATGTTCCGCAAAGTGATAAAATCATTAAAGACCGTAAGACTGGCGAAGAAACTTACATCGAGAATACCGGAGATAAATATTAAAAAGCGTATCAGATAACCTTTGAGGTTACCCGGTACGCTTTTCTTATGCTCTCCGCAGTAAAACCTTTTGCAGGAATTTCTGCGTACGTTCTTCAGTCGGATAGGTGAAGATGTCTTCCGGTTTTCCTTGCTCGACGATATGGCCATCGGCGATAAATACAACACGGTCGGACACTTCACGGGCAAAGTCCATTTCATGCGTAACGAGGACCATTGTCTGTCCTTCCGATGCCAGTTCTTTAATGACTGTCAGTACTTCTCCAACGAGTTCAGGATCAAGCGCAGAAGTCGGTTCATCGAACAACAGCAGATCAGGTTTTAAGGCAAGGATGCGTGCGATGGCTGCCCGCTGCTTTTGTCCACCAGACAATTGTTCGGGATACTGGTTTTTATGATCCAGTAAGCCAACTTTCTGCAGCAGTCCTTCCGCTTCAAAGACGACTTCCTGCTTGTTTCTTTTTTGTACGACGAGCGGTGCTTCAATGATGTTTTCAATCACCGTTTTATGCGGGAATAAGTGAAAATGCTGAAACACCATGCCGGAATATTGGCGGATGTCGATTTTCTGCTTTTTGGTCGGATTCTTTCCATTGAACGCCACGTGTACATTGTTGATTTGCAGCGATCCGGCAGAAGGGGTTTCCAGTAAATTAAGGCAGCGCAGCAAGGTGGTTTTTCCAGAGCCTGAAGGACCGATAATACTGACGACTTCCCCTTTTTCAATTTCAAACGAGATGGACTTCAATACTTCCACATCTTTAAATTTCTTACTTAGGTTTTCCACTTTAATCATATTCCGTACCTCCAATCAAGCTGCAACATAGCGGTTGGCTTTCTTCTCAAGATAATCCTGCAGCAGCGTGACCAGTGCACAAATTGCCCAGTAAATAAGCGCTACCAGAATATACAAAGTCAAACTTTCATAGGTTTGGCCAACCACCACTTTTGCCCGGTAAAACATTTCTGAAACCGTGATGACCATAGCAAGGGAAGTTCCTTTGATGATATCCATAAAAGTGCTCGATAAAGGCGGTAAGGCAATGCGTGTCGCTTGCGGCAAGATGATGCGGGTCATGGTTTGCCAATAGCTCATCCGAAGTGTTTCCGCAGCTTCCCATTGTCCTTTCGCTACAGAGGAAATGGCGGAACGGATAATTTCAGCTGTGTAGGCAGAAAAATGGATGCTGATGCCAATGATGGCTGCAGTTAATGGCGCCATCTCGATGCCCACCATTGGAAAGCCGAAGTACAGGATAAACAGCATGACCAACAGCGGTGTACCCCGCATAAAGGAAATAAACAGTCGGGCAGGCACTGAAATCAGTTTAAACCGGTTCATGCGGGCGAGGGCAACAAACAAACCCAGAACTAAGGCGAAAAACATACTGACTAGTGCGATTAAAATGGTTTGCCAGGCCCCCTCTAAAATGAAGGGGAGGGAGTCGAGCGCAATTTCTACATTGAATAGATATTCCCATTTAAAGTCGGTCATCGGAAGACTCCTTTACTCATTATGTATAGAGGAGGAATCCGGGGATTCCTCAAGGTTTTTATTCTTTCTCAAGAGGCTGTGTTACATCAGCACCCAGGAATTTGTTTGAAATTTCCTTGATTGTGCCATCAGCCAGCAATTCTTCAAGAGCACCATCAATTTTTTCTTTCAGCTCCGGGCTGTCTTTAGGCAATACGATTGCGCTGCTGCTGAAAGAGAATTTTACTTCTTCAGCAAGCTTTAAACCTGGTTTGTCGTATTGCTCAAGCGAACGCATCAATACGAGGTAGTCATTCAGCGTGGCATCAACGCGGCCATTGACGATTTCCGGAAGGACTGTATCAGAACCTGTATAGACAATTACTTCGGCTCCTTGTTCCTGTGCGAACTTCGAGTAATTGCTTGTCGCGGAACCGCCAACTTTTTTACCTTTTAAATCTTCTACAGATTCTATGCCTGAGTTATCGCTTTCACGCACAATGGCAGAACCATAAGAATGCTTGATCGGGATGGTGAAATCAAATTTTTCTTTGCGCTCATCTGTGACAGAGAAATCGTTTGCTGCTATATCGATCTGGCCGTTGCGGAGTGCCGGAAGCAAGCCATCAAATTCCATTTCTTTAAACTCGACTTCCAGCCCAAGTTTCTCGCCTAAAGCACGGGCTACTTCCACATCATAACCGGTCAATTCTTTCGTTGTTTCGTCATGGTATGTAATAGGATAATAAAGACCTTCGGTTCCAACGACGATTTTTCCGGATTCCTGGATGCGTTCCCAGGAATTTTGTTCTTTGCCTTCTGTTGAAGCGGTTGCTTCACTAGTGGATTTTTCGCTGCCGCATGCCGCCAATAACAAACCGATTACGGCTACGACAAACAATAATAAAAAGCTTTTTGAATTTTTCATTCTGTTACACCTTCCTTTTCTATAAGTTTACTTGGTTTAAAGTTAATAGAATTGCTCTCGCATGAAGGCAAACAAAAAGCCTCTTCCATAAGAAGAGGCTGACATGCGAAATCACATTGAATATCCAGCTCTTCTTATCTCTCAAGCTCATGCTTGTTGGATTTGGCACAGTGCTCAATTTTGAGCCCGCTGCCGAGGTTTCGCAGGGCCAATCCCTCCACCTCTCATGATAAGAACGAATTACTATTAAACTATGTAGAAAACTTTACCACCATTGCATTTAATCGTCAACATAATATTCTGACAGAATGATTTTCTCAACTTTAAATCCGCTTCTGGTTTAATAAATTCATTTTTCTCTTCACTATGCATCCATTAAACAGGACTCGGCAAACGTTTATCAAGAAGGTGAAAAACAAGAAAAATTCTTGGGAAAAAAAGTGATTTAAGAAAGGGGGAAGTTTGGAAATCCAGTTGTACCAACGGTTTTATGCAATGTGAATCTGTTGACAGCCGAACAGTTTTGAATATAATTTTAAGTAGAAAGACCAGAATTAAAAGAAAGGGGTAAGAAGAAAATGTGGGCGTTGAAAGTCATCGCATGGCAAGCCCGAGTTGTAGAAGGGTGGCCATAGGAAAACCGGTTGCTTCTAAAAAAGTGATTAGGATCTTGTGACTTTTGAAAAGCTGGCATTAACCAAAAATACTTTAAAAAGGAGAAGATCACAATGAGCACTTTGTTTCCAAGAAAACAAACTGACCTATTCCCAAGCCTCTTTGGAAGCGGATTGGAATCTGACTTCTTTAATAAGTTTTTTGGGGAAAATACCTACCCTCAAGTTGATATAAGAGAGAAGAAAGATGGCTATGAATTTATGGTCGATCTTCCTGGATTCTCAAAAGAAGAAGTCGAAGTGGAGTACAAAGACGGCTATTTGGAAATCCGCGGTGAAAGAAACCAAAGCTGGGAGTCTAATGATGAAGAAGGACGCTTCGTACGCAAAGAACGTTCTTACGGTTCATTCAAGCGCAGCTTCTATATTGGTGAAATTGATGAAAAACAAATTATAGGCTCATTTGAAAAAGGGGTATTGATGCTTCAAGTGCCTAAGTCCAATGAGCAGGCACGAAAAGACAAAGGTTACCGGATTCCAATCGAATAAGGCATCGCCTCATATTCCCATTATTTATCGGGAAGCGCAAAAAGCCGGAGTGCAGCTGTAAATCAGCTGCACTCCGGTTATTTTTGTTTATGCATGATAATCGGTTACCACAAAAGTTCCCGTAGTAGCAAAATTAGACATATCTTCGAAAATGCCTTCAACTTCAGATAATCCGATTTCGCGCGTCACCATTTTGCCAGGCTGCAATTTTCCAAGAGCGACTTGCTCTAAAAGAGAAGTGAAGCGGAAAGCAGGAATCCCAAGAGTGGTGATAAATGATTTCTCAGTAAGGACCATGTGATCGACCGGAATGGAGATGAATCCGGCCTCTTTCTTAGAGGTCACGCCGATTTGTAAATGACGTCCACCTTTTTTCAAGCTATTGATGGCCGGTACACAAGTTTCTGTGATTCCAAGGGCGTCTACGGAAACATCTGCGCCGCCTTTTGTGATTTCTTGCACAGCTTCAACAGGATCATTGTCTTTGCTGTTGATGACAAAGTCAGCACCCAATTTCTTAGCCAACGCCAGATTGGAGTCATTGATATCGACTCCGATAACGAACGCGCCCATAGAAGAAGCGATATGGATAGCGGATAACCCGATTCCGCCACAGCCATAGACCACGACTTTTTCTCCTGGCATCACATTCACACGATCTACAACGCCGTGATAGGCAGTCATAAAACGGCAGCCCAACGCAGCTGCATCAGAAAAACTCAAATTGTCTGGCAGAGAAATGGCATTGCGGTCGCCTTTTGGCACGGCTACGTATTCCCCGTAACCGCCTTGATAAGCTGTGCCTGGAACGATAAACGAGTCACATAGCTGTGTGTTTCCCGCTATACAATGTGGGCAGGTACCATCACTTCCTGAAAACGGAACAATTACACGGTCACCGCGTTTAAAGTTTTTAATATCGCTGCCCACTTCTTCAACAATTCCACAAAACTCGTGGCCGATAATAGGCTGGACAATCCCATGATCTCCGACCCAAACATGCCAGTCGCTCCGGCAAACACCATTGGCCATCGTTTTAATGATGAGACCATCTTTTTCGATCACAGGAACCGGGACTTCTTGGATTACTGCTTTTTGGACATCTTCGATTACTAATGCTTTCATCGTTTCTCTCCTTTTTATTAAAAAATTTAATTATAAGCAATTAGATACAGCACATAAGAACTAAAAATATCAGCGCTTACATAATTTAATGTTATAATATTCGTAGTATTTAGTATATTCCCCATTTAGTATGGACTACCTACCTCAAAAGGAAGTGGAATTCGATGCAGATGCCTACCATTTATGACCGGTTGGAAACAATAAAAAGGATAGCTTCTCATGAGAAGCTGATTATTGAAATACTAGAGGCTTTCTCTGAAGCCTTTCCTGTTTTGGATGTCTATCTTTGCCGCTATTCTCCTATTGGCTTTTTAGGCGAAGGTGTTATTTCGCTGGAACAAAATGAAATCAAGTACATCCATGATCTGCGGTATGATATCAGGACTTTGCCGACGATTGAGGCAGCCATCTTTGAGAAAAAAGCAAAGTTTTATAAAGGCAGGGAGCTGTTCGAGAAAACCAGCAGCAATTACGTCATTGATTCGAATGTAAATTCTTTTCTGGTTGTCCCGCTTTTCAGCGGCCGGGCGGTTATGGGGTTTATTTATAGTTTAAGTATTAAAGAGGATGCGGATTTTACTGTGGAGGTATTAGAAGATATTACCCGGTTTGGTGAAGAAGTCGGAACAATCCTCCAGTCTTCTCTATGTGAAGGAAAACAGCAAGTATTGAGCAATAGGGAACTGGAAGTGATGAAAGAGATTTCGTTTGGAGGTACTACCAAAGAAATTGCAGATAAAATGGAAATCAGTGAACAGACTGTGAAGCAATACGTAAAGCTGGCAATAAAAAAGATGGCTGCTACGAACCGTACCCATGTGATTGCAGAGTTATTCAGGAAAGGGATTTTGTCTTAAAGGAGCAAGGGAATTTTAATAGCAGGCAGCTTTCATAAAATCCGCTAATGAATCAATCAAAATAAATTAGGGAACTGATAAAAATTCTGCTGGCACCACATCGAAAGCAAAAGGTCAGCTAAGGGAGGAAGTAAATTGACAAGCATGAAAAATACAATTGGGTTAGCAGTGCAAATAGTAGGAATAGGAGTTATTGCCATAAACTTTTTTCGCGCCATTGCGAGCATTGAATTGATAGGAGGCAGCTTGGCACTTGATATTTTCATCCAAGGAGTCTTATATGGAGTATTATTGCTGGGATTCGGTGAAGTGATTAATCTGTTGCAAGGCATATTCAATCAACGGGAACATGGAGGTGGCCATATCCGGCAGAAATCCACTGAGCTTACAAATGACAATAAAAAAATGATTTCATCAGATGTAAAACAACAAATTAAAGAAATATACATGAAGAAAAAAGTGGAAATTGAAAGCATTGAAGAAACCCCTTATGAAGGATATGCAATTGTGCATTATCAGGGGAAACGGGACATCGTAGATTTGAATGGCTTTCATCCGAGAATCTTGGCGGATCATGAAGTGAAGAATCATAGCGGGTTAAAGGAGATTATGGAAAGAGAACAATAATAATAAAAAGAACTGCCTTTTATAAAACAAAAGGGCAGTTCTTTTGGTTATTTCCAGCAGCTATCACAGCATCTCTTTCAAATACCCGTAACCCTCAGCTTCCATCTCCGCTTCAGGGATAAACAAGATCGATGCACTATTGATGCAATAGCGCAGGCCTCCTTTGTCTTTTGGTCCGTCGTTAAAGACATGGCCAAGATGGCTGTCGCCGGAGCGGCTCCGGACTTCGATGCGTGTCATATTAAAGCTGGTGTCTTTATGCTCGGTTACGACGTCCGGTTCAATCGGCTGAGTGAAGCTCGGCCAGCCGCATTTGGAATCGTATTTCTCCCGCGATGAGAAAAGCGGTTCGCCGGTTGCGACATCCACGTAAATTCCTGGCTCGTAATTATCCCAGTATTCATTGGAGTAGGCGGTTTCGGTGTCATTTTCCTGAGTCACATTGTACTGGGCATCTGTCAGTTTGGTTTTCAGTTCCTTGTCGCTCGGTTTTGGATAAAGAGCCGGGTCAATTAATGCGGGTACCTCCTGGTCTTCGAGTGAATCAAATTCAACATGGCAATAGCCGTTCGGATTTTTCTCCAGGTAATCCTGATGATATTCTTCGGCAAGGTAATAATGTTCAAGCGGTTCGACTTCGGTTACAATCGGGTCATCATATTTCGGTGCTTCATTTGCCATTACTTTTTCGATGACAGCGCGGTCCTTTTCATCTTCATAATAGATTCCAGTTCGGTATTGCTCGCCCCGGTCGTTGCCTTGCTGATTCAACAACGTCGGGTCGATGATCATAAAATAGTGGGACAGCAGCTTTTCAAGATCTACACGTTCCGGGTCATAACGGACATGGACCGTTTCCGCATGCCCAGTGTTTTTCCGTGTCACTTCTTCATAAGTCGGGTTTTCGGTGTTGCCGTTGGCATAGCCGGAAGTGACGTCATAAACGCCGAACACACGCGCCATATAAGCTTCGACCCCCCAAAAACAACCGCCGGCAAGCCAGATATCCTTCAAATTATCGGTATCAAACGTTAACCCCTTATTCGGATTATCGGGAAAGCGGGATTCGGACCCAGCCGCAGTTGTTTCACTTGCCGTGTTGAAGTTTGGGACAGAACAGCCGGCTAACAGCAGCATCAATAGTAATATAAAGGCTTTTTTGAAGTTCATCTCTTAATGGCCGCCTTTCATTATTGGATGCTTTCAAAGCTCTCATAAATTTGTGCATTGCTGAAATGCCCCGGTGAACTTTTTACCAGGACACCATCAGAACCGATATAAACGGAAGTCGGATAGGCGAGTACGCCATATTCTTCAAAGACAGTGCCACCTTCATCCAATAAAACCGTAATGTTTGAAGCATTCTCGATACCACCAAACCACTTGGCGAAAGATTCACTGTCTTTTTCAGCATTAGAACTCGGCGATACGATGGTTAAAACTTCAAAGTCCGTGTCTTCATCTGCTAATGTATTCAATTCTTCCATGCCGGCAAGACAAATAGAACACCAAGAAGCCCAAAACTTCACATAAACTTTTTTACCGGCATACTTTGAAAGGTCATGCTGTTTGCCTTCTAAATCGACTAAATCAAAAACGGGCGCTTGTTTGCCGTCATTCATAGGTTGTGCAGTGGACGTGGCCTGGTTGCTGGAGCAGCTGGCTAAGACAAAAGCAAGAACAGCGACGAAGAAAATTTTAATCGGTACATTCATCTTGATCATCCTTTACTGGATATCTTTGTGGACGTTCCGGGAGCAATTGCAGTATGGGAAATCAGTTACTTCTATTTACGCTTATCATATAGCTGATTGCCAATAAAATACATTGAATGCACTCGGCGAACCTTTAAAGAAATCATCGGTTGTCCATATTTCGGACACGAAAATAAAACCGGCAGCCCATAAACTGAGGCTGTCGGTTTTATTTGTATAAGTCTTTGTTCATAGGTATCAACGTGAAAAATCGAATTCCACGCCCGTCAATTTTTCAGAAACTTCCCAAAGCCTTTTGGATACAGCTGCGTCCATTGCCACAGCATGCGGTGTTTCCAAAGTCGGGTAACCTTTCCGGTAACCTTTGCCGTCAGGGCCCACGTATTCGCCTCCAACCAAAGAAAAATTGGTGGCCGCATATACAGTCGCAAGTGCACCAATTTCCGGTGGCTGAAGATAGAAATTGGCAAGCCTTCTCAGGGATTTTGGCGCGTCCCGTTTTCCGAGTTTAAAAATATTGGTAGCCGAAATGCCGGGATGGCAAGCAACGCTGATGGTCTGTTGGCCATGCTGCTTCAGCTTTTTATCGAGCTCCAGTGCAAACATCAAGTTTGCCAGCTTGCTTTGGTTATAAAATTTCTTTGCCTTATAACCTTGCGAACCATCAAGATTATTAAAATCAATGGCTCCGCGATTATGAGCTAAAGAGGCAATGGTCACAACGCGCGAACCGGCTGTTTTTGTAAGCAGCGGCAATAACAGGCCAGTCAATGCAAAATGGCCAAGATGGTTGCCGCCGAATTGCAGTTCAAAACCGTCTTTGGTTTTCGTATAGGGAGGCATCATGACGCCGGCATTATTGATCAACAAATCGAGTGAATTGTTTTCACTTTGGAATCGTTCCGTAAAAAAACGTATATTGTTGAGATCTGTCAAATCGAGCGGCATCAATTCGACTTGGGCTTCAGGATAGGCATGAATGATTTCCTGCCGAGCAGTTTTGCCTTTTTCCATATTGCGGATAGCCATGACAATCCGGGCTCCTTGACCGGCAAGAACTTTTGCTGCTTCCAAACCGATGCCGCTATTGGCTCCCGTAATGACGGCTGTTTTTCCTGTCAGTGATTTTGTTTCCACAACATCAGCTCCTGTTTCTCTGTCTGGATGATTATATTTTAAAGTCCTTTTCAACTTATCACGAGAGTGGAATCCAAGCAATCAAGGCTGAATAAGAGATTTATTTATCGGAAGGAATGTTGTAAGATGAAGGTGTTAATAATCTGATTATTTTAATAATTATACATAGCCGCTCCTTAAATACAAATTGACTTTTGGGAAGGAAGGAGAACAGCATGGCAAATAAGATTCAAAAAATCACTGCTAATTTCTGGTTTGATACACAAGCGGAAGAAGCAGCAAATTTCTATGTTTCCATCTTTAAAAATTCGAGCATCGGGCGCATTACGCATTATGTAAAAGAAGGGCAGGAAATCCACGGCAAACCGGTAGGTTCGGTCATGACGGTTGAATTCCAAATTGAAGGGCAGGAATTTTTGGCCTTAAATGGAGGTCCGGAATTCAAATTTTCAGAAGCCATCTCGTTTATCATCAATTGCGAATCTCAGGACGAGATCGATTATTACTGGGATAAACTGACCGAAGGTGGCGATGAAAAAGCGCAAATTTGCGGCTGGTTAAAAGATAAGTTTGGCGTTTCCTGGCAAGTTACGCCGATTGCTTTAAACGAAATGCTGATGGATTCTGATACCGAAAAAGTGGAGCGAGTAATGAAGTCATTCATGCAAATGAAGAAGATCGATCTTACGGAGCTGCAAAAAGTGTTCGAAGGCTAAAAAAGTTTCTGGAGTGGCTTGCTTGCATTAAAAAGTGGCGAACTATCGAGGCACTTTCAACACAGTGTTTTTAGCACAAAAAAATCAAGCTCCTTTAGAAAAAGGAGCTTGATCTGGCATTCTTATTGATTGAATCAGTCGCAATCGTCATCATATTTATGATGCTTTTTGTAATGTTTGCCGTGTTTGTGTTTTTTATGATGTTTATGGTGTTTGCCGTGTTTGTGATGTTTGTGATGTTTATGGTATTTATGGTGTTTGCGATCGTATTTGTCATCTCTGTCGTAATCATCACGGTCTTTATACTTTTTATGATGGTCTCTGTCATAGTCTTTGTCATCATCGTAATCTTTGTACTTATGATGGTAACCATCTCTGTCGTGTCCGTCGTGATCATCGCCACCTGCGAATGCTGCAGTTGAGGAGAATCCGAAGACTAAAAAGAATGCCATTAAAATCGTAAGGTATTTTTTCATGTTTTGTCTCTCCATTTCATAATTAGATTTTGTTTATCCTCTGGACATAAGTGTCATGGAGTTATAAACTTGCCTATTTATATACTTTTAGAGAGTATAACCTCCTTCTCAGGTGTATGTATTGGAGTTACAAGAAATTTCTAAAAATGTTTATTTAATAGAAATATCTTGTCCTTGAAGCTATTGTACAACAGATATCAAAAATTTACTACAATTATTCGAAAAATTTTAAAAATTTATTTAATTTAATTTATTCAGATTGGAAAACCGCAGTGTTTCAAGGTGAATTTGCATATAGAAACTCGTTCTGTTTAATAAAGATTCTTGTTTTTAGATCCATACCGGTCTGGCTCTTGGAAAAATGGTGAAAAGTGTTGTGTTTGAAAATATGCTGGGACATTTGGATACCATACTTGGTGAAATAAAGCGGTTAAGCGATGAATTTTACGACTTAGTCCGGCAGTGCAATACTCCAACGCCTTCAATAAATCAACTTGCCGAGTACACGTATGGCATCAAAGAACCGATGGCTTTCGGACAAAAGAACATTCCTCTTCGCTGGAATGCCATATACGGCATTGCCATCATCGGCCCGCCATGCAAAAAAACATCATGAAATAAAAAACAGGCTCCTCTTAGGAAGGAGCCTGTTGCTTTAAATTAGTGGCGCTTTTTGCCTTTGTCTTTCCCATGATCTTTGTCTTTTTTCTCCCATTTGCCGTGAGTTGTTTCTACATCCACGACTTTTTTATCATAATAAGTTTTTTCGTTCTTTTTGAATGTTTCTTTTTCTTTCGTTACTTCTTTTGTAGTTTTACCGTATTCTTTATCTACGAACGTTTCCGTATTCTTGCTAATGATTTTGCCATTGCTACCCGGTTTGCCTCTATGCTTAATAGTAGTTACAGTTGTTTTAGTGATTTTAACTGGGGTAGTGAATGTTGTAATTATGTGAATTGCTGTCACTTCATCCCAAGTGGTTGTTTTGGTGATTTTATAAGTGGTTTTAACGTACACGTCTCTATACCAATCGTGTTTTGGATGTTTTTCTCTTTTCTTTTCAACTTTAGTTTCATAATAAGTGTTTGTTTTGGATTTTTTCTCAGTTTTGTATTTAGTGTCTTTTTCCACTTTGACGATCTTGTCATAGCTTACTTCTTTTGTCGTTTTTACAATAGTCGTGATGCCTTTATGGAAAGTCACTTTTTCAGTTGTATTGCTATCTCCTTTATCATCATTACTGCCTGCAAATGTCATGGAGGTAAAACCGAATACCAAAATGAAAGTCAGTAAAAGCATAGCAAACTTTTTCATGTCCTATTCTCCCTTATTTAAAATTTGATTTTCTGTTAGTCTCCTCATAAAGTGACGCAAGAGATTAAAACAAACATCAGCATTTTAAGGTATTTTTTGAGAGAAAATTGACCCCCTTTTTAAGTGCCTCGCAACAGTAACGGATTCGCTTGCACGATAATTATACTATAAAGGTCAAAAAAATCATATAATTTAGAATAAAAAAATTTAATTTATTTACTTATATCAAGGAGGTAGTTAATAGGCTAAATGTTATGCTTTTCAGGGAAGTTTGGAAGTAACATAGATAAATGGGAGAGGTTTGAACAAGTCTAGAAGAAATTCTTTTCATGCATTCATTAATGAATATTGCTGTGGACGTCATTGGTATGTAAAATTTTCAGTTTCATGCGGTTTCCTCCGGCTGACAGATTTCTTTTTGATTAATACGTTTCTCCTGACTATAAAGTTTCCAGAATGCTTTCACAATTTTTAATGTAGAATGGACAGTAAGAGAGAAATTACCTCAATACAGAAAGGAGCACATACATAATGAAGCAAAATTTCCCTTTTTCTAAAGACATAGATTTGGCATTTAAAAATGATCCGCCAGGGCTGTGGATGTCGGCCGTTCCAAAAGGATGCATCCGTTTGAATTCTGGTTATCCCGAACCGGCACTCGTTCCATCAGAAGAGATAAAAGAGGCGGTTGGCCGGCTGATTGATGAAGAACAGGACTTGCCGCTCCATTATATCGGCAGCCCGAGAATCCCGGCGCTTAAGAAATTTATCCAGCAGCGGATGCTAAAACGCGAAGCCGAAATTTCAGAAGAAGAACTTTTGGTCACTTCCGGAGCTTGTCAGGCGATCGACTTGATCTCACGCATTCTGTTGGATGACGAAGCAGTTGTGGCAATCGAGTCGCCGACCTATATGGAAGCGTTGGAAGTGTTCCGGAATTATACGGAACATTTCATGAGTGTGCCAACTGACGCAAATGGACTCGACACCGACTGCTTTGAACAAATGTTGGCTGATAGAAAAGAGCAGGGACAAACTTTGCCGCGCATACTTTATACAATCCCCACTTTCCAAAATCCTACGGGGACAACGATGACGCCAGAACGAAGAGAACATGTACTGAAGTTGGCGGAACAATATGATTTTCTTATTTTAGAAGATGATGCGTACGGTGAATTGGGATTCGAAGAAAAGCCGCGATTGCTAAAAGCGACGGATGCAAATAACCGTGTACTGTATGTGGGTTCATTGTCCAAAGTTGTGGCACCAGGCATGCGTATCGGCTGGGTAGCAGGAGCAGAAAAACTGGTCACGGCAATGAAATGGTTCAAAAAGGATTTGGATCATCCGTTTGCACAGGCTACTATGGCTTCTTATATAGAAGGAATTGATTTTGACGGCCACATTAAAGAACTGACGGACGCCTATCGAAGAAAAAGCAGCACCATGATTGCAGCATTGAGAAAATTTCTGCCGACAACGGTTTCCTGGTATGCACCGGAAGGAGGGTATTTTGTCTGGGTCAATGTTCCAGGAGCCGATACAGCCAAAATGCTGCCTCAAGCTCATGCGGCCGGTGTGGCTTATGTGCCGGGCAGATACTTTTTCTTGAACCAAGAGGAAGGCACCGAATTTCTTCGTCTGTCGTTCAGCTATGCGAATGAACAGCAAATAGTGAAAGGAATCGAGTTGTTGGGACAGGTCATTGCGACGAACATTGAGCAAAAGGTTGAGTAGAATGCAAAAGGAGCGGTCAGCTTAGGCTGCTCCTTTTGCCAGCTTGTTAAGAAAGTTAAAATTTGTATTAGGTATCATCCTTAACCGATATTCCGCCAACCAGCTCCGCTTGCCGCGAGCGAGCGCCAAGCCGCTTCGTCGCTTACACTCCTGCAGGGTCTCGGCTGTCTCGCTATCCCGCAGGCGTCTCCGCTGGTTGGCTCCATATCTAGAAAGCAGGTACAAACATTAGATCGCTCCTTTTGCATTGCTCTTCATTCCACTATATATTCAGTTTCAGTGCGAAATGCCGGCCCTTGTTCCGGCGTCAGCCAAGCTTCAAGTGTATATGTGCCAGGCTCAAGATCAAGTGGCGGCACTTCGAGTTGATAACTCAATTCTTCTGCTTGTTTAATTGTTTCTTCACCCAGTGCCTGAGCATACATGCTGACAGAAGACTGCAGGAAAACCTGATCGCCCGATTCATCCAATAATGCAAAATCATAGCGCTGGCTGCTGGTAAAATCAAAAGTCAGGGGCTTTTCTGTTTGGTTTTTGACGGTATACAAATAGGTTTTGTCATCCAGCTGTTTAATTGCCGGTTCCGGTGCACCAGCTGCAATCCCTCCGGAAGTGCCTTCATTTGTTTCCGGTTTTTCGGGCGGGTTTTCCGCTGAGTTTTCGTTAGCGCCGCACGCTGCCAGCAGCAACAGGGATGAAAGTAGCAGCATTAACAGCCATATTCGTTTTTGCATACTTGTTCCTCCTTAAGGTTAGATGTTTGGCGTCATGTTTCATATATTGCTAAAAAAATAGAAAACCGATTTATTATAAGACCGTTATTGGAACAGAAAAGTTACAGTATAAAAAGGCGTCTCCAGCAACCTTGCAAAAGGTCACTGAAGACGCCTTTATTGATCATCAGCTTACGTAATGGACGCTTCGTAAATCGTCTGAATCGAATCAGCGATCGCTTCGTTGAACTCATCGTCGCTCTGATCAGCGCTGACTCCTTCGGATAAGCCACGTGAGAAGCTGGCTATCAGCCCGTTATTCGCTGCCAGTTTTTCATTGGCTTCCTGCCGTGTATAGCCGCCGGAAAGGGCTACTACCCGTACCACGCGCGGATGCTCAATCAATTCTTTATAGAAGTTATCGGCCGTTGGAATCGTCAGTTTCAGCATCACTGGCTGATCTTCGCTTAAGCCGCCCAAATGAATCAGAATTTCTTCTTTTAACAAAGCTTCGATTTTTTCTTTCTCGGCACTATGGATATCGACTTCAGGCTCGATGATTGGAACCAGTCCGGCTTCGATGATCTGCTTGGCGACTTCAAACTGTTGGACCACGACGCTTCTGATGCCTTCGGCGTTCGGTTCTTTAATGACTGAACGCATCTTCGTGCCGAAAATATTCCGTTCATTGGCTCTTGTTAATAGTTCATCTAAATTAGGGATCGGTTTCATCAATTGGACGCCGTCTTCTTCATCTGCCAAGCCTTTATCGACTTTTAGGAAAGGGACAACGCCTTTTTCCTCCCATAAATAATCAGGTGTGTATTTTCCTTCAACTTTACGGTCCATCGTTTGCTCGAATAGAATAGCTCCGAGAATTGAATCTGAATTGAATGCCGGAGCGGTCATGACGCGCGTCCGCATTTCGTGGATCAAATCGTACATTTCCTCTTCGTTGGAGTAGGCATCTTCTGAAATGCCATACAGTTTCAACGCCTTCGGTGTACTGCCGCCGCTTTGGTCAAGCGCTGCAATAAACCCTTTTCCGTTTTTCACCAGATCAAATTGCTCTTTGTTCATCTTCCCAGCTCCTTAACAAATTTTTTACACTTATACTTATACCCTTTTATCAGCGTATAAATCATCAGCCCGTGCCAGGCTTGTTCTCCTAATGAAAGTATCTCATACAATTCAGAAAAGTAGTCAAATAATTGTCGAAATTATTTATCAATAGTTCGCTTCTTTGTGTTAGAGTAATGAAATAACTAAAATCAAAAGGGTGATACAGATGACAAGAAGCAACACCACAGAGCTGGAAAGAGTATCAGAATTGGCAAAAGTGACAGTGGAGGAAATCATGGTGGCGAATCAGGCGTTAAAAGATGTTGTAGTAAAGACACCGCTTCAGCGGAATGAAATTCTGTCCACCCGTTATGGCTGCAACGTATTTTTGAAGCGGGAAGATCAGCAGATTGTCCGCTCATTTAAATTGCGGGGCGCTTATAATTTTATCCGCAGCATGACGATGGAAGAACGCAACAGAGGCGTCGTCTGTGCGAGTGCCGGCAATCATGCCCAGGGAGTAGCGTATTCCTGCAAGGCGCTCGGCATTGAAGGCAAAATTTTCATGCCGCTCACGACACCGAGCCAAAAAGTTTCCCAGGTCAAGCGCTTTGGCGGCGATCAAGTGTCCGTCGTTTTAATAGGCGATTCCTTTGATGACGCCTTTGCGGCAGCGATGGAAACATGTACGGCTGAAGGCAAAACATTTGTGCATCCTTTTAATAGCAGCCATGTCATTGCTGGACAAGGCACGGTTGCCGTAGAAGTGTTGAATGAAATGCAGGAACCGGTGGATTATCTATTCTGCGGAATTGGCGGAGGAGGATTGGCTTCCGGTGTCGGTTCTTATTTGAAAGGAATCAGTCCATCCACCAAATTGGTCGGTGTTGAACCGGCAGGAGCAGCCAGCATGAAAGCTTCGCTCAAGAACGGGGAAGTAACTCGTTTGGACGAAATCGATACATTTGTTGACGGTGCAGCTGTTAAGCAAGTCGGAGATTTGACGATGACAATCTGCCAGGAAGTCATTGATGACATTATCGTGGTGCCTGAAGGCAAAGTATGTACGACCATTTTGGAATTATACAACGAGAATGCCATTGTTGCAGAACCGGCTGGGGCGTTGTCAGTGGCCGCGCTGGATTTCTATAAAGACGAAATCAAAGGGAAAAATGTCGTCTGTGTCATCTCGGGTGGCAATAACGACATCGAGCGGATGCAGGAAATCAAAGAGAAATCCTTGATTTATGAAGGATTGAAGCATTATTTCATCGTCACGTTCCCTCAGCGGGCAGGGGCGCTTCGCAAATTTATGGAGCAAGTGCTTGGTGAAGAAGATGATATTACCCATTTTGAATACACAAAACGAACAAACCGTGAACACGGGCCGGTACTCGTCGGCATCGAACTGAAGCGCCGCGAAGACTATGAGCCATTAGTGAAACGAATGGCGGAAAATGGCTTTCCTTATAAGGACATCAACAACGATTCATTATTGTTCAATTTATTAATCTAATCAAAAACCCCTTTTGGATAAAGGGGGTTTTTACCGGCTAGAAATACGTTTGTGATCATTTGGTGATTTTTTCACTATTGCTCTTTTCTTTTGTCCTGCTTCAACTGATAATGTAAAAGGACAACATCCACTCAAGACGGATCTTATTGAATAGAAGCCCAAAAGGACGAAACTCATTGCATAAATTAATTCTACGAAAAACTTTATTGGTGCTGATGGCGGCACTTTTTGCATTTACTTTGTTTGCCGCTTACGGCATTTGGACATACGCCGCGGAAACAGAAAACATCAAAACCGATGCGGCAATAGTGCTTGGCACAAAAGTGATAGGCGATCAGCCATCCCCGATGCTGCGGGAACGCATCAATCATTCGGTATGGCTCTACGAAAATGGTTTCGTTGATAAGATCATTTTCACCGGCGGCAAAACGGACGGCGTAGACATGGCGGAATCGGAAGTATCGCGCAATTATGCGCTGAAACTGGACGTGCCAGCGGAAGACATCCTCATTGAAACCGAATCGATGATCACGGAAGAGAACTTTTTATATGCCAATGAAATTGCAGAAGAGCATGGGTTGGACAGCTTTCTTGTCGTCAGTGACCCCTTACATATGAAACGGGCATTATTGATGGCGCAAGTTGCGGGCATCGATGCGTATTCTTCGCCGACGCAAAGTTCGATTTTCCAGACGTTCAGCAGCCAATTGCCATTTTTTATCCGGGAAACGGTTTGTTATGTCGCTTATGTGCTGGCCTTAGCATTTCTCCATTAGATCATAAAAAGAAGAGCGCCCCTGTAAGCAAGGGCGCTCTTCTTTTTTTCATCGTTATACGATTCTCCGTCCGCTTTTTCCTAAGGCATAATAAATGCCGTGCTGAAGTGATTGCAGGCATTCAAATTTTTTCAGGCTTGTCAGAGTCTGTGTAATCAGCAATGCCAGTTCAGGAGAGACGCCGACTAAAATCACTTCTGTTCCCAGAAGTTTAGCAGACGCCCCCAATTTATCGATCAGTTCGGCAGTATGCGCTGAAATGTTTTTATTCAAGCCGGTCAAATCCAGCAGCAGGTAGCTGGCTTGATGCTTCGGCAGGTGGCTGAGTGTTTTATGAATTAAGTCTTCGGCCCGTTCTTCGTCATAGCTGCCAATCATCGGAACGACGATAATGCCTTCAAGGACAGGAATGATCGGAGACGAAAGTTCCCTTACAAGACTTTGCAGCGTTTTGGTATTCTCGTTGACTAACTGCTCCAATTGCCTGATTTGGTCTGCTTCTTGGCGTCTTGACAGTTCATGGATATTCCGTTGTACGGTCACATCAGAAGGAAAGTACTCAACGATGCTGTACGGATTTTCATTGTTTTGATATTGAATGATTTTGTACCAGAAATTGATGCCGAAAATGCCGGTCAATACACCCGCATAATGCGAAGGAACGAAAATCCCTTCCGTGTTTGCATCATCCAGTTGATTTAATTTATATTCCCAGTCGTTCTGGATGTGCATCGTGAAAGTATTGTTTTGTGCATCCATCTTGGTGATTTCAACTTTCCCCCATCCAGCTGGAGCGTAGGTATCAGAAATCCACTCCACAATATTAGAGGTATCGATATGCTTCATTTCCCCGAACCCTTCGCCTACAATTACACCTTGGCGAAAGCCCGTAGTTTCCAGAACCAAATTGGTTGCTTCAACGCCGGATATTTCCTTGATGGTATCAAAAAAGGTCTTCATTGCCGTAATCCAAAAAAATACGACATCTCCGCCTTCAAACAGAACCTCCCCTGTTTCAAGATCCCATTTTAATTCTATTCCGCCGACTGTTATGTCTTTCTTCTCCATAAATACCGTTCCTCCGATTTAATACAAGATAGTTTAAGTATATAAGGTCGTTGGAGTCTTGTCTCTTTTAATGGCAAAGAGAAGGACGTGGGCATTTACACAAGGAAAAATAACTGAATAAAAAGAAAATATACTGTTCTTTTTGTTGAATCCGGTATATAATATAAAGTATAAGAACGCTTGTTCTGTTAAATGTTATTCATTGCAAAAAGAAACGTACACCAAGAGGAAAGATAACTTCGGAGTGGCCGATTTTATTTTGAAATTTCGTGCCGTTTTGTTGAAGAGGACTCATCAAAATAAGGCATGGAAAATATAAAAAAGGATCAAACGAAGGGAGAGTTTAAAGTGCCAGTGCATGCGTACATGGTGTTTAACGGGAATTGCGAAGAAGCGGTCGGGTATTATGCAGAGGTTTTTGGAGCAGCGAAGCCGGAAATTATGCGTTTTGGGGATATGCCTCCGGAGGAAGGCTTTGAAATGGATGAAGACATGAAAAAGCTGGTCATGCACACCAATTTGAATATCATGGGCAGCGAAGTGATGTTTTCAGATGCCATGCCAAATTCGCCTGTAACTTTCGGACAAAATTTCAATTTGACCGTTGTTTCGGACAATATGGATGAATTGAAATCCCAGTTCAACCGTTTGGCGCAGGATGGCAAAGTGACAATGGATATGCAGGAAACTTTCTGGAGTCCTGCGTACGGAGCGCTTGAAGATAAGTTCGGAGTCGCTTGGCAATTCAGTTGTGATGATGGTTCTTACGGACAACAGCAATAAGAGAATATAACGGGGGGAATCGGGGGAAATGAAAAGCGCATGCTCAGTCGTGAGCATGCGCTTTTTTTATGCGTCTGTACAATTCAACAATGGAATGCTGCTTGCTTAAGTTTGCTTGGACAAAGGGAGCTGTAGACCATGTAGGTTTAACGTTTTGACTTGCCGGCAGTTAGGGTAACTAAAAAGAAAAAACTAAAACTGCGTACACATCGCGCTTTTTGATTTAGGAGTGGATTCTTTTTATGCCGCATATCACTATCAATCAATCTGTTTCGCTTTATTATCATCTAAAAGGCCAAGGAATGCCGATTGTCTTTATCCATCCTTTTGTCATGGCCCATAATGTATTTAAACACCAAGAACCGCTCGCTGAACAATATCAGCTTATTTTTTACGATATCGCGGGGCATGGGCACAGCACAAGAGGAGACCAGCCCTTGACTATCAGCCTTCTGGCGGAACATTTAAAAAAACTTCTTGATGAAATAGGGATTGAAAAAGTCGTGCTTTGCGGTTATTCGCATGGTGGTTTGATTGCCCAGGAATTTGCGCTGAACTATCCGGAACGGACAATCGCTTTGATCATGTCCGGTGGTTTTTCAGAAATAAACAACTTCACCCCAAAATTCTTTATCAAGTCGGTGATGTATATGGCCAAGTTCCGGCAACTGCCGATGGCTGCAAAATTACAGGCGAAATTGAACCGGAAACTTCCCGGCGATGAACAGGCCATCTACAGTTTGGCCCGAAAGTCGGATGCGCAGGCTGCCTATGAATTTTGCAGAACGGGCCTGGACTATGTCTCTACGCATTCTCTTTATCGCTTGAAAATGCCGATACTGCTTGTCTATGGGACGCTTGAAAAACCGATGCATCATTACCAGGTCCCATTTTTAAAGGCTGCTCCCCAAACTCAAGTAGCTTATATCGATAAAGGGACGCATCAATTGCCGCCGCGCTCTTTCTGGGAATTTAATGCAGTCGTGAACCAGTATTTACAGCCGATCAAGAAACAACATTGGCTGGAAGCAACCGAGCTGGAATCTGGAAGGCTACTATGAATAATTTTTTACTAATGATCGGTCCGACGGCAATGATTTTTATTGGATTGCAATTGCTTGAAAACGTCGCCATCACGTTTTTGCTGTTCTATAGCTGGCTGCTTTTTGTGCCGCTGGCTGACAAGGCGTTTCCAAAAGAGCAACTGAAGTTGGACAAGCAGGGAGTAATATTGGGGATTGGCAGCGGCTTGCTTTTTTTCGTTTTTATCTTCGGTGGGTTGAGTTGGCTGCATATCTATTTATTGGATATCGAATATCTTCGCGCGCTGCTGCTTGATTGGGGATTTTCAGGTCCAGGAGAAGTAGGGCTGGTACTCGTACTGCTATTGGCGAATCCGCTGCTTGAGGAATTGTACTGGAGAGGTTACATCTATAACAAGCTGAGAGCGAAACGGAGAGCACTGTATGCCATCGGGATATCTGCTGCTTTTTATACGCTGTACCACTTGCTGTCGATTATCCCGATTTTTGAAACAGGATTTAGTTTTGTCGCGGTGCTGCCTGTTTTTATTGCAGGATTATTTTGGGGATATATCCGGGAAAAAACAGGTTCCATTACTGCGACGATTATCAGCCACGCGCTGTCGGACTTCGGAATTGTTTGCGTCTATTGGTTTATTGTGAGGTAAATGAAGGTCTTTTGGGAATCGGATGATTTTCAAAAAGGCTTTTTTCTGTGGACTCAATCCGATGGGCAGCTTGTGAAACCATTCCATAAATGAGATAGTCAGCATTGGTGAAATTGAACAATACAATTCTGTGCAGAACCTGACACAAGAATGGGGCTTGTAAACAGTATTTTTCGAATATTGGATACGGTATCGTATAAGAAGGGAGAGGATAAAAGATGTTATTGGATGAGAGAAGCGCAGCTTTACTGATACTTCTTCAACATTCACCTATATCTAAAATGAGTGACTTGGAAATTCAGACAGGTTTGACGAGAAGGCAGATTCAATATGCTATCGGGAAAGCCAATGATTGGCTTGAATTTAACAGCTACTCCGCAATTCAATTCGATCGGCAAAAAGGTTATTTTTTAACTCAACCGATCAATGAAGAAGCCTTAGATGTCAAGATGACCAAGAATACATATACTTTTTCCGAAAAAGAAAGGGAGAGTTTATTCTACCTGATGATTTTATTAGGGCGGGAAGAATTATCCGTCTATCATTTTCAATCCATAACCGGGCTGTCCCGCAATACAGTATTGACGGATCTGCGGCGGCTTAAGAAAAAAACACAGCAGCTCGACTTAACACTCGAGTATTCGAAGCAAAAAGGTTATGTGATTTCAGGAAATAGCCTGGCAAAGAGGTATGCAGCTGAATACTTGGTCAGTGAGGTATTTAGTAATCCGAATAGCCGGGCCATTGTTGAGTGTATTTGGAAAGACGATGAGCAGCAAATCAAAGCCATTAAAGTTCAACTTGAACAAATAGAGCAGAAGCTGGGTGTAACATTCACCGATGAACGGCTTAATGAGTTAAGTTATTTATTTCTTTGCGCCGATTTGCTGATCCGAAGAGGCGAGGGCTTGCAGAATGATGATAGTTGGAATCAACTGGTAGCTACGGATGAATATCGGATGGTTGAACAAATGGCTAAAACATCGGCTTTTCAAGCTCATTGGAGCCAGACGGAAAAACAGTATGCTACGTTGCATTTGTTAAGTATGAACCGGACAAAGGATCTGTCTCCTTTAAAAGAAGACGAAACCATTCAAGTGCTGCTGCAACAGATAGTGAAAGAATTTGAACGGCTGGCTTTTGTTCATTTACAAGATAAGGAATTATTGTACGAACAGCTTTATATCCATTTCAAACCGGCATACCACCGGTTGAAATATGGTCTTCCACAAGTCAATCCCATCACCGGCCGGGTACAAAAAGTTTATCCTGAATTGCATCATCTCGTCAGAAAAACTCTTCAAATACTGGAGAGAAAACTGGGGAAGGCCGTGCCTGAAGATGAAGTGGCCTATTTTACCATTCATTTTGGCGGCTGGCTGCGAAGGCAAGGAACGGCACTTGATGACCGGAAGCGGGCGATCGTCGTATGCCCAAATGGGGTAGGGATCAGCAATATCCTTATCTACACCTTAAGGGAATTGTTCCCGGACATTTTGTTTTTGGATGTCCTGTCTGTCCGTTCAGCCGCAAATTATCAGCTGCCTTATGATCTGGTTTTTTCGACTGTTCACATGAGGACCGATGCCCTTCTTTTTGTCGTACCGCCCATTTTGGAAGTGCAGGAAAAGCATGTGCTGCGTCAGCAAGTGATGCAGGAATTGTATGGCTATACAACTGGAAATATTGATGTCGGTTCTTTTTTAAAAATTATTTCCAAGTATGCCACTATTCACAATGCATCTGAGCTTGAAAAGGCATTGCAATCCAATTTGTACAGCCCTTCACGAAAGCAAACAAAATTTTCATTAAAGGAGGCTGAAAAACCAGTGTTAGGAGAATTACTCACTTTGCAGACGATTCAATTGCAACCCTCTGCGGCGTCTTGGCAGCAGGCCATTCAATCTGCAGCGCAGCCGCTTGTTGAATCAGGAACAGTTGAAGAATGTTATGTTAAGGCAATGATTGAAAGCATCGAAGCGAATGGCCCATATGTCGTCATCACTCCAGGCGTGGCTATTCCACACGCAAGGCCGGAACAAGGAGTCAACTCCTTGTCGATGAGCTTATTGAAATTGGAAGAGCCTGTGGAATTTGCATCGGACAAGCCAGTGCAGTTGATTATCGTATTGGCAGCATCTGACAGTGACTCGCATTTACGTGCACTGATCCAGCTGACGCAGTTACTTAATGAACCCGCTAATATTAAGCGGATGCTTGAAATCTCAGATAAAACCGAACTTATGGAATTCATTCATGAAAATTCAAAGGAGGAAACACAATGAAGAAAATTATGGTAGTATGCGGAAACGGTTTAGGAAGCAGTTTTATCATGGAGTTGAATGTCAAGAAAGCCTTGAAAGAAATGGAACATACAGCAGAAGTGGACCACACGGATCTAGCTTCTGCCAAATCGGAGCAGGCAGATATCTTTATTGGAGCAGGAGACATCATCGGTCAGCTTGATGATGGAAAACGGACGCTTGTATCACTGGAGAATATGATGAGTATTCCCGAGATTAAATCTAAATTAGAACCGCATTTCCAATAAAATTCATTTCAAAGGGATGAGAATCAATGCTTGAGCTAATTATGACAGACATTTTAGGGACACCTTCCATTCTCGTCGGGCTGTTTGCGCTCGTCGGGCTGCTGTTGCAAAAGAAGTCCAGTGCGGACGTAGTCTCCGGAACGTTAAAAACAGTGATGGGTTTTATCATTATTGGCGCAGGGGCGGCAGTATTAATCGGGGCACTTGATATATTCGGCAAAATGTTCGACCATGCCTTTAATGTGCAGGGAGTTATTCCAAATAACGAAGCCATCGTAGCGACAGCCCAAGGCAGCTATGGAACATCAACTGCTATGATCATGGTTTTTGGGATGATCTTCAATATTATTTTGGCTCGTATCACGCCATTTAAGTATATTTTCCTGACAGGCCACCATACGCTGTTTATGGCTTGCTTATTGGCTGTTACCTTGTCAATCGGTGGATTATCCGGCATACCGCTTATTGCAGTCGGATCCGTTTTGCTGGGGGCGTGTATGGTTCTGTTTCCTGCCTTGCTGCAGCCATTCGTACGCCAAATCACAGGAAGCGATGATTTTGCCATCGGCCATTTTGGATCTGTCGGCTACTTCATTTCTGCAACAGTCGGAAAATGGGTAGGCAATAAGGAAAAGACGACCGAGCAAATCAAAGTGCCGAAATCATTAGGGTTTTTACGGGATACATCGGTTGCGGTATCTTTGACGATGACAGTGTTCTTTGTAATCGTGGCATTATTTGCCGGACAGGAATATATTGAAACCAATCTTTCCGGCGGTTCCAATTTCATTGTATTTTCTTTCATTCAGGCCATTACATTTGCTGCAGGTGTATACATAATTCTTGCTGGAGTACGGATGCTAATCGCTGAAATCGTTCCAGCATTCCAAGGAATTGCCGATAAACTAGTGCCGAATACCAAACCGGCATTAGATTGCCCGACAATTTTCCCATTTGCTCCAAACGCTGTAATCATCGGATTCCTATTCAGTTTCTTAGCCGGTCTTTTGGCGATGTTCGTTCTTCCTTCGCTTAGTCTGAGTGTGATTGTTCCGGGACTCGTTCCGCATTTCTTCACGGGTGCCGCTGCGGGTGTGTTCGGAAATATCACAGGCGGCCGACGAGGCGCTATGGCCGGGGCCTTTGCGAATGGGCTCTTGATCAGTTTTATCCCAGCAATCCTGCTGGTATTAATGGGAGACATCGGCTTCGAAGGAACAACATTCGGAGATTCTGATTTTGGCGTTATTGGGATAATGATTCTCAGCATTATGAATTTTTTAGGACTCTCTTAATTTCACAAAAAACCACCAACTTCGTTTTTGAAGGTGGTGGTTTTTATTATGAGTGGCAGCGGGCTATTTGGGTATAATAAAATAAAGAGATTTACTGAAAAGGAGTTTTAGAATGGGCTACGTCGAGGAATTGAGAGAAATGATCGGGCGACGGCCGGTGATATTTACAGGGGCTGTGACGGTCATTACGGATGATAAGGGAAGAATGCTGCTGCAGGAACGGAGATTTCCAGAAGGGACTTGGGGGCTGCCTGGCGGATTGATGGAACTGGGTGAATCGACTGAACAGGCAGCACGTCGAGAAGTTCTGGAAGAGACGGGATTGACAGTCAACGGACTGCACCTCATCAATGTCTACTCCGGTCCGGATCATTTTGTTGTGGCTGAAAACGGGGACGAATTTTATCTCGTTACCATAGCGTATTATTCAGAAGGCTATGAAGGCGAATTGGTAATTGAAGAATCGGAATCGGTGAGTTTTGAGTTCTTTTTTCCAGATCAATTGCCGAAAAAGATGATTGGCAGCCACCGGGTGATTGTGAAAGAATTTCTGGATAAGCATTATTCAGTTGAGGAGCATAAGAAATAATAAACGGCACTAAAAAAACTTTTATTGAGAGGTATTTCTTGTACATTCCTTTGGATTAAGTTTACGATTTAACCAAATCATACTTTTAGAAGGAGGAAGAATTTATGGTGACTGTTGAAAAAAGCATCTTGATTGAGCGTCCGATTGATGAAGTTTATCAATATGCAGCAGATCCAACCCGGTGGTATCAGTGGTATGTGGGTTTGTCTGAACCACGCAATTTAAAAGGGCAAGGCGAAACAGGAACTACCATGGATTTGGACTTCAACATTCTTGGAATGCAGCTGCCTGTTATTGTTGCCGTCACGGAAAACTCACAGAACGGCAACGGATATACCTGGAAAGGCATGGTTAAAGGTTCAATTGATTCCCTTCAAAACTGGACTTATACGCCTGAAGGAAACGGGACGAGAGTCGACTATTTTGAAGAATACGAAGTCCCGCATAGTTTATTGATGAAAATGGCTGATAAGCTGATTATTAAAAAGCTGATGAGTAATGCCATGGACCAATCATTGAAAAATTTGAAAGATGTTTGCGAATCATCAAAGACGACAGCTTTATAAACTATCAGCTGCTCCTGCCAGTAAGTTTGAGGGGCGGCTGTTTCCTTTTCAACGAATAAAATCCGGGGGTTAGGTATATGTTTAACAATTTAGGAAGTAGGCGAGGCGATTAAATGATCAAAGAGAATACAAAAGTCGGCATCACCGTCTTGCTGCTGGGTCTCGGTCTTGGGATTGCGGCTCTGTTCCTTGTCATATTTACAGAATTGGCTGAAGAAGTTATGGAAAATGAAATGAGAAGATTCGACGGAGCGATTATCGGTTATTTTAAAGCGATTGATCATCCTATTTTAGACAATGCGATGATTTTTATTACCGAGATGGGGTCGGTGTGGTTTTTGACGACTTTGTCGGCAGTAACGGTTTTGGTCCTGTGGGTTAAGTATAAAGATAAATGGGGCATCCTTTTTTTTCTGGTGGCAGTCGGAATCGGTGGTTTATTAACCACTATGCTTAAAGAGCTTTACGAGAGAGGGCGTCCTTCCATCAATCCCGAGATTGATGCAGTTGGCTTTAGTTTTCCAAGCGGCCATTCCATGGGCTCCCTTATTTTTTACGGATTTATCATGTATCTGGTAATGCGCGGCAATGGAACCACTCTCTTCAAACGGATGTCCGTCTTTTTAATGGCTATTTTGGTATTGTTGATCGGCATGAGCCGGGTTTACCTGGGGGCACATTTTCCGAGCGACGTGCTGGCCGGTTTTATAGCAGGCGCCATTTGGCTGATCCTGTGTTTGATTGCGCTGGAGTGGATTCAGTGGCAAAGCAAAAGCAGCGTGCGGCCAGTGCACGCCATCCGTAATATGCTGGGATCCATATTAAAGGCAGTTAGAAAGAGGGTTGCTGCGAATAAATGAGAAAAAAGGGAGAGGTTCCGGCACTCGTCTTTTTTGTTGTAAAGAGTCATTGCTTCCTCTACTCTTAATGTAGCAAGAGATTACAAAGGAGGAGTTGGATGAAAGCTTTATCAAAAAAACGTTCTAAAGCAATGTTTATCGATTTTATTGCGGCGACTGCAGCGCTAGCTGCTCTGGAAGCCGCGGTGCCAAAGAAAATTAAAAGCAATCCTGTATACTCTGTAGTAGTGCCGACGCTTGTGGTTTGGGGACTGGAGTATGCGCAATTAGCCAGATCTGGTCAGACGCTCGGATACAAAGCACAAGGGCTGATACTGGAAAGTGAAGATGGCCATAAACCGAGCGGCAAACAAATCGCCAAGCGTTTTCTTTATCGGGATATCAAAAGCCCGATCGATTTGATCAAAAATCGTGAAGGCTTTGAAAAACTGGAAGGTGCGAAACTTCCGCATGATGTCTATGCCCATACTGTGGTCAAGGTACGACAGTCTATTTGAACATTGAACGGTTTTGCCTCTGATTTTGAGATTTATCAAAATCAGCGGCATTTTTTTATTTGCAGAGACAAGTCATCGGTTCGGCGGGCGGCAACAACCTGGAAGTCGCGTTCCGGGTATGAATTTGCCCCGTTCGTCAAGTAAACGAAATAAACAGGAGCGGCTTTGTTCTGCAGTAATTCATCAATCATTGCCATACCTCCTAAAGAATAATTTTATTAACAGACTCACGTCAGCTTTCAGCTCTTATAACAATAAGAAAAATCAAACTGTGCCAGCCAAAATAGAGGGTCAGAAGATGTTCTGGGAATATCGGCTAAAGTAAGCGGGAAGAAGGAATTAGCTGATTAAAATGAAAAAAAGAATTAAAAACACAGGATAAAAGATTAAAAGACGAACGATAATTAGTTAATTATTATTAATAGTTCGTATTTAGGTTGACCACATCTTCTCTTACTGCTATATTAACAAAGTATTAAAATACATAATAATTCTCGTATATGCTCGGTAATATGGTCTGAGCGTTTCTACCAAGTTCCCAAAAATGAACTGGACTACGAGTTGAAGTAGTTGGCATTCCTTCGGGTTACCAAGCCATTATACTTTGACTTTGCGGGTCCGGAAGGTAGAGCATATGCAGCCTGTTTCGGCCTTTTTCTATTGGTCCAGACACGAGAGTAATTGACAACTAGGAGGAAGACAGCGTGAAAAAAGTAAAAGCCCATCAGATTTTAGCCATGATCATGGCCGTATTGCTGGTTCTTGCAGGATGCAATACAACTGCCGAAACTGAAGCAAAAGAAAAGCCACAGCGCCCTATTTTAATCCAAGGCCCGATGCCGATTGAAGCGGAAAAATTTGCGGAACGGCTGGAAAATGTGAAAGTAGAAGAATCGGGGTCCACTTTTGAATTTTACATCGGTACAGTGGAAGATTATCCGGTAATTGTAACGAAGACAGGAAAAGGTTTTGCAAACACAGGTGCCGCTACAGCTATGGCAATCGAAAAGTACAATCCAGCTGCAATCATCAACCAAGGAACATCAGGTGGACACGATCCGGCATTAAACGTCTTTGATATTGTCCTCGGTGAGCGTTCTGTAAATATAGGGGCTTTGAAAACAGGTGAGTTGGCAAAAGGCCAAGGCATTGAGCCGACGGAATGGAAGCCTATGGACTTGATGGCATCAGAAGGCAGTGCAGGAGAAGATCCAGATGCTGAAAATATCCGTTACTACGAAGGTGACGAAGGATTATTGGCTGCAGCCAATGCAGTGAAAGATACGTATACAAAAGGAAAAGTTGTAGAAGGCACAATCGGTTCTGCTGATTTTTGGAACAATGAAGTGGACCGCATCAACTGGATTCATGAGAAATATGGCACTTCTGTAGAAGAAATGGAAACTGCAGCTGCTGCCCAAATTTCTGCAGCATATGACATTCCGTTTCTCGGAATCCGGGTTTTATCGAATAACAAAACAAACAACGGGGCCTACAATCCGGATACAGCTGCAGCTAATCAGGATTATGTTTATGAAGTTGTGAAAGAATACATCTCCGTTCTCTCGAACAAATAATACTCACATTCCATGGCTAATTGTTACGGTTACTGTCCTTTCGGTTCCATTTGCAACATGATTTACCTATCACTCTAAGAGCCTAATAGAGTACCATAAATAAAGGCAAAAGCCTTCCAAGGATGAGTATCCATTGGAAGGCTTTTTCAGTTAGTATTTTTGGAAGAAAAGGAAAGCCCTTTTTCAGCCAGTGCCTCGCGTATAATGCCGGCTGCTTTCGGGCCGACGCCGTGCAGCTTTAAAATATCTTTTCTGAAACAGTGGTGAATTGCTCCAAACGCGCAAAACCGGCTAGCAAAAAGGCACGTGTTGCAGGTTTCCCTATTCCGTGCGGTAAGCTATGTTCGATTTCTGTTTGATTGTCTGCCATTCTCTATCCCTCCATTTAAATTATTAACAAAAAGCGAAAGACTACGTCCCTAGCTATGGCTTTCTATTTAATATTCTTATGAAGATTCAACTGTGCGGCTTGAATGCGTACGCTGGCTCTTTCTGCTTAGCACATTGACAATCAGCACACCGGAAATCGCGATGACTCCGCCAATCAATGATAGGGAAGTTGGAAGTTCATGCAGCCATATCCAAGCTACAAGTATTGCGACTGCAGGCTCCAGGTAAATCATGCTTGCAACGGAACTGGCGTTGCTCAAAGACAAAGCCATTGACCAAGTTACGTAAGCGATGGCAGCCGGAAAAATACCGACATACAATGTTGATAAATGAGCTTCCAGTGAAGCGTTTTGCAGCGTTGTGAAGATTCCCGGTGAAAAAATAAAGAACGGCAAAGTCCCAGCCCACGTAAAATAGGCAGTCAACTCAATAGCTGTATAGCGAGTCAATAGATTCTTTTGGAAAACGAAGAATACGGACGTGGCAAAAGCGGCGATCAAGACGAGCAGCGCGCCCTTGTTAAGTGTCAACGAAGCTCCGGCAGCTCCAAAAGCGATCAGCACAATTCCGATAAATCCGATGCCGAGGCCAAGCCAGCCAAGCGGAGTCAAACGTTCTTTTAAAACAATAACTGCAATCAATGCAGTGAAAATAGGACCCGAACCGATCAGCATGCCGGCTGTACCTGCTGATATTGTTTCCATTCCGAACGTGACACAAAGGTGGTATACGCTGATGCCAATCCAGCCCAGTGTTAGAATGCTGACAATATCGCCTTTACGCGGCAGCCGGAATTTTGTTCCTGGCCACAAGGCATAGACAAGAAATAACGCTGAGGCAATTACAAAACGTACGAGCACTAATTGACCAGCACCATATCCCTCTTGGAGGCTGACGCGAATGGCCGCAAAAGATGAACCCCATATTAAAACTGTGAATAAGGCCAAAGAAAAAGCTTTTGTATTCAAGAAAATTCCTCCATTGATTATTAGGTGGCTACTTATTCAGCTTTCCCAACTGCATAAGAAAAACAGCCGACTATTTAAAAACAATAGCTTTTATTATAGTCTCAATCTGACCGAATGTCTTTCATTTCAAATGAAGTTTCCCGTAAAAAATCACCTTCACCAGTAATATATTCCAATAGTTCTATTTTTTTATCCTGCCTTTTCCTCTATACTTTAAAGGGAATTGAGAGATATGCCAAAGGGGATGGGAATCGATGACAAAAGAATTTACAGATACAGAGACCAAAAAATTCATCGATGAATTATTGGAAAAGACCAATCATCAAACGGCTGCGAACTGGGCATCGGATTGTGCCGAACGTGTGCTTTCCTATTACGAACAGCAGCGTCCGCAAGACGAACGGTTAAAAAGAGCCATTGAAGCTTCCAGGCGATGGGCTAGAGGCGAAATCCGGGTAGGCGATGCCCGAAAAGCAGCGTTTCCTGCGCATGCGGCAGCGCGAGAAGCAATCGGTGAAGCGGCAATAGCTGCTGCCCGAGCAGCGGGACAAGCCAGTTCCACTCCTCATATGATTGGCCATGCCATTCATGCTTCAACATATGCAGTCAAAGCTGTAGCTTTTGAAACAAATTTTGAAGAAGCGGCAATTGCGGAAGAAAGAAATTGGCAATATGAACGCCTTAAGGAATTGGTACGTCCTTAAAATTAAAATTCCAAAGAACGGCATCCTTCAGAAGCGCAATGAAGGATGCCGTTCTTTTTATAGTTCGTGCAAAATTTTTAAACCTGCCATCCTTATCGTGTTACAAGCTGTTTGTGGCTTTCGAAGGCGGGTATTTTAAAGAAAAACAGCATACTGTGCTTGAGTCTTCAATCTTTGGCAGCTAAGCTTTGCATCATAGAGTTATCCCGAAAATAAAACAAAGGAGGAGAAATATGGACACAAGCAAATATTTAATAAAACAAGATGAGCAAGTCGAATTATCAAATTACCATTCTAATGAAAAAGAATGTCCATCCGAAGAGGAGTTGCGTGAGCAGCTGATTCCTGAAAGCGTTGAGAAATTAAGAGAGCTATACACGAAGCTGCGTGCAGAGGAGGAAAAAGGCATTGTTGTTGCTTTGCAGGCAATGGACGCCGCAGGAAAAGACGAAGCGATCAGTTATATTTTTTCGAATTTGTCCGCACAGGGCCTAAGAACGACTTCTTTTAAAAAACCGACAGAAGAAGAGCTGAAACATGATTACCTCTGGAGATTCCATAAAGGCTTGCCCGCAAGAGGAGAAATCGGCATATTTAACCGTTCTTATTATGAAGAAGTAATTGCTCCAAGAGTTCACGATTTGCTGGAGGAAACGCCGCTTCCGAACGAATTGATCCATGAAAATATTTGGAGGGGACGCTATCGCCAAATCAATGAATTCGAAAGATACTTAGTGGAAAATGGTTTTTCTGTTGTGAAATTCTTCTTTAATATGTCGAAGGAAGAGCAGAAAAAAAGATTGCTTGAACGGATGAAAAATCCAGATAAAAATTGGGAATTCTCGTTTAACGATGTAAAAGAGCGTCAGCATTGGGAAGGATATCAGGACATCTTTGAAGACATTATCAATTATACTTCTACTGAGTATGCGCCATGGTACATTCTGCCGGCAGATAACGAATGGTATTCACGCTATATCATTTCAGAAGTAATGGTCGAAATGCTTGAAAAAATCAATCCGCAATATCCGGCAATTTCTGGCGAGGAAAAGAAAAAGCTGGAAGAAGCGATAGCGGCATTGGAAAATGAATAAGTGCGAAAAATTCACCGCTTTAGCAGTTACATATACGGCTAAAGCGGTTTCTTTTTTTAGATAAAAGCCTTAAAATAATGAAAAAGATTGAATAATTAGACTCTATTCCTTTGCAGGAATATTCCTCTAGAAGTATAATAGGGTTATGAAAACACTATTGAATTCACTGGCAGAACCGAACCGTTGGAACATCGTCGAACTATTGAAACAAGGTCCGCTTACCGTCGGAGAAATTGCTGAGAAACTTGGACTCCGGCAGCCGCAGGTATCAAAGCATCTGCGCGTGCTCAGCGAGGCTGGCATCGTGGTTGTCCATCCGATCGCAAACCGGCGTGTCTATCAATTGAATCCGCAGCCGTTTCAGGAATTGCAGGAATGGACGGATACGTACCGCCATCTTTGGGAAGACCGCTTCGATCGATTGGATGATTATTTAAAAGAAGTCCAGAAAAAAGGAGAGGAGGAAGAAAAGCTGTAATTGCCGGGAACTAGAGCCAAAAAGATTAAACAAATCATAAGGAGGAGTTCCAATGTCAGTCAACAAAGGATCAAATGATGCCTTTACAAGAGTTGAAGGACTGGAAATGGTAATGGAACGGTTTTTCATGGCCCCGCGAGAGCTTGTTTTTACGATGCATACTGAACCTGAACACGTTAAAAATTGGTGGGGGCCGGTCGGCTGGACAACGACTACTTATCAAATGGATGTCCGGCCGGGAGGGATTTGGCATTATTGCATGCGTTCAGCAGGAGGAGAAGAAGCATGGGGAAAAAGCGTCTATCAGGAAGTGGAAAAACCAGAGCGGCTCATCTATGAGGATATTTTTTCCGATGAAAAGGGAAATAATGCTGAAGGTTTTCCGATCATGAAAATCACGGTTGAGTTTGTGGAAGAAGGCAATGGAACACGGGTTATCAGCCGGACATTATTTGAAACCGAAGAAGATTTGAAACAAGTAATGGATATGGGCGCAGTGGAAGGCATGACAGAAACCTTTGACCGTCTGGAACAGTATTTAAATCAGATGTAATAATAAAATTAAGCAATGCAGTAAAACAGCCGGTTTTGAAATGAACATTTCAAAGCCGGCTGTTTTGTCTATTTTAAAGGAAAATTAAATTAATAAGGATGGTCAAAATTATTGAGATAATAATCGAAATAAGAATGCTCCCCATACATGACATACGCATATTGATCCCACCTTCTTTTATGTTAATGTCTCTTTTCCTGATTTACCTGTTTGTTAAACAATTTTTCTATTCTAAAGACCGCTTTCTTCATTGCATTCTGTTTTTGAAAGCTTTCCATTCCGGCACATTATGTTTGATTAGCGCTGCAGAAAGGGAAAAGATGAACATTCATCGCAAAACGAAACAAACGGAGGAATGTTCATGTCTATTTTTTCGAGTGAGGCATTAAAACATAAACATGTTCTAATTACGGGTGCCACTGGAGGCATCGGCTACGAAACTGCAAAGGTGCTAGCTGGAATGGGAGCAAGGCTGACCATTACGGGCAGAAACGAAGAGAAGCTGAATGAGTTGAAACAGCAGCTGATTTCGGTTGTTGGAGAGGAAAATGTCTTCGTTAAAACTGCGGACCTTACAGTTGAAAAAGAACGGGAAGAACTTGTGTTAAGCGCTGATAAAGCACTTGGATTTATAAATGGACTTGTCAATTCTGCCGGCATTGGCGGTGGCGGGGTAGTAGAGGAACTGGATGAGGCTACGGTTGAACGAGTCATGAATGTGAATTTCAAATCCACGCTCTTTTTAACTCAGCTGGTGTATAGCAGAATGCTGGAGAAGAAAGAAGGCGATATCGTCAATTTGTCTTCGCTGTCAGGGCTGAGGGGGACGCATGGAAATACGGCTTATGCCGCCAGCAAATTTGCAGTCATCGGCTGGACGCAATCGATGGCATTGGAAGCAATTGAACATAATATCCGGGTCAATGCGGTATGCCCTGGATATGTAAACACGGAAATGGCCTGGAACAGCATCAGGAAGAAAGCGGAAAAGAAAGGTGTTTCTTTTGAGGAAGGAATGGACGAAGCAGCTGCCGCTATTCCATCGGGCCGTATATCAACAACAGAAGAAGTGGCGAACATGATCGCTTTCTTGCTGACGGACGCTGCCCGCAATATTGTAGGCGAAGCAATGAAAATTTCAGGCGGAAACTTTATGAGGTGACGAATTTCCAGGAATTTTGGCCAACAGATGATAGGGAAATAATATTTAGTAGACGGTGCAGCTTCTTGAATTTTGATATGGAAAAGAAGCTGCTCCTTTGCCGTCCGCCTTGCTCCTTATTGGCAGTTCTGACTGTGCAGTGTTAAATATGATCTCTCAGACTTAGGACTCTTTCCGAATAGTAAAAAGGGCTCTTAAATTTATTGGCAGCCACTTAATATTTCACAGAAAATTCTAAAATCAATTTGACAGAAAGTGCTATCTATTATATGTTTTAACCAAAAGCAGAAGTAATATTAAGCTGAATGCGAATTTAATAAAGGTATCCTTTTTTGGGTCACAAGTACTTCAGAATTGGAGGTACCCATGGAACGTATAAGAGAACGGCTTTTTTCTATCTATAATAATCAGAATGTTGAAATTACTTATTCCTATATAATGAAAGCCATTCATCAGACCAAGCAGAAGCCTTTGAAAATGAGGAAACAGTATTGGGATGAAAAAGATGTTGTCTTAATCACGTATGGTGACCAATTTAAAGAACAGCAGCAGCCAGCCTTACAGACTTTAAAAAAGATATATGACCATTATTTTTCCACTGTATTTGAAATCGTCCATATTCTTCCGTTTTATCCCTACTCTTCAGATGATGGTTTTTCTGTTATTGACTATAAAGAAGTAAGTCCTGTAATGGGAAACTGGGAAGATATCCAGCAACTCTCTGCGTCGGCCCGCCTTATGGTCGATTTGGTATGCAACCATGTGTCTGCAAAAAGCGAATGGTTTCAGGGGTATTTGAAAGGAAATCCTGTCTACCGGGACTATTTTATAGAAGTGGATCCAACAGTGGATTTAAGTGGAGTGACACGCCCAAGGACGCATCCGCTATTGACCAAATTTACTTTATCGACAAGGGAAGAAAAACATATTTGGACGACGTTCAGCGAAGACCAGATCGACTTGAATTTTTCCAACCCTGCCGTCCTGGCAGAAATAATCGATGTCCTTCTCTTTTATATAGAACAAGGGGCAGAATATATCCGGTTAGATGCTGTCGGTTTTATCTGGAAAGAAATTGGGACTTCATCAATTCATCTTGAAAAGGCACATAACATCATAAAATTGTTCAGAGAAGTAGTAGACGAAGCGGCAAAAGGAACGCTGCTGATTACGGAAACAAATGTGCCTCATGAAGACAATATTTCCTATTTTGGAAATGGCCATGACGAAGCCCATTTGGTTTATCAATTCCCTTTGCCGCCTTTGATTTTATACTCTATCCATTATGGGGATGCAAGTGCTTTGAGCAAGTGGGCGAAAAGCTTTCCACATATGGGCAAAGAAACGGCTTTCTACAACTTTTTGGCTTCTCATGATGGAATCGGCTTAAATCCGATCCGCGGAATTATTCCCGAAAATAAAATCATTAAGATGGCAGAGGCATTGAAAAAAGAAGGGGCTTTAATTTCGTATAAGAAAAACGAAGACGGAAAAGATGTCCCCTATGAAATTAATGCTACTTATTTTGATGCATTGAGTAGAAAAAGCGATGAAGAAGCGCTTCGCATTAAACGTTTTTTGGCTGCGCATTCAATTTTACTCGGATTGCCCGGAATTCCTGCCATTTATATTCAAAGTATACTAGGGTCACGCAATGACTATGATGGAGTGAAAAAGACAGGTGCAGCCCGTTCCATCAATCGCGAGAAATACTGGTTGGGTGACATAGAGCAGGAGCTTCATCAAACCGGAACCATAACAAATCAAGTTTTTCAAGAAATGATTAAAATGATTGGAATAAGGAAAGCCGAACCACTTTTTCACCCGAATGCCGCAATGAAAGTGCTGGATTACGGGGAATCAATTTTTGCTTTTTACCGAATCAATGAAAACAAAGAACAAATTCTGCTTCTGCACAACCTGGCAAATCAATCAATTGTTTTGCCGGTAGTTGGGCATTACTGCAATATACTCACGCAACAAAATATGGAATTTGAAGAAGGAGTTGAACTGGAGCCGTATCAATTTTTCTGGTTAAAACCAATCGATTAGGAGGAGAGAAAATGAATCGAAAATACTTACTGTTTTTTGCAATCTTACTGACTGGCCTTTTGGCTGCCTGCGGCGGTGAGGAAGCGGGCGATGCGGAAAGTGCTACGATTGAATTTATGCATTCATCTGTAGAGCAAGAGCGTTTGGCTGTCATTACTGAATTGATTGAACGGTTCCAGAAAGAAAACCCGGATATTGTTATAGAGCAAGTACCAGTAGAAGAAGATGCTTATAATACGAAAATTGTAACGTTAGCCAGCGCTGGCCAATTGCCGGAAATTGTAGAAGTAGGACAAGACTACGCAAAGGTAATGGACAAGGATCAGTTGATTGATAGAGAAGTCGTCCAATCTGTTATTGAAGAGGCGGGTGAAGATAATTTTTATGAAGGGGCATTGAAGCTGCTTGCCACTGAAGACGGTAAAAGTTATACCGGTTTGCCAGTCAGTGGATGGGTCCAAGGAATTTGGTATAACAAGCAGATGCTTGAATCCAAAGGATTTGAAGAACCGGAAAATTGGCAGGAAGTCATGGAAGTGGCAGAGGCCTTTACTGATGCAGCAAACAAGAAATATGGAATCGCCATACCGACTGTAGAAGGCGGATTCTCCGAGCAAGTATTCTCTCAGTTTGCCTTGTCAAACAATGCCAATGTGTTGAATGGAGAGGGAGAACTAACATTGAATACACCGGAAATGAAAGAAGCGCTGCAATATTACAAAGACTTGGCTCAATATACAATGCCGGGTTCGAATGACACAACTGAAGTGAACGATGCTTTCATGAACGAATCGGTCCCGATGGCGATTTACTCTACTTATATTCTGCCAGGAGTTTTTGAACAAGGAAAAGCGGAAAATATCGGATTTGCGATTCCGGAAAATGAAACGAAAGCCGTTTATGGATCCGCTTCGGCATTAACTGTTACATCAGGTTTAGAAGACGCACAAAAAGAAGCAGCACAAAAATTCCTCGCTTTCATGGCACAGCCGGAAAATATGACAGACTGGGTTTTAATGTCCCCGGGAGGAGCACAGCCGGTCAGCGATTTGGTTACTGAAAATGAAGACTATCAAGCGAATGAAGTGGTCAATGCATTTGGCGACCTTTCAACTGAAATTGCGTCTTCTTTCAATGATATTCAAATTTTTGGGCTGGTTGATGGAAAAAACTTTTTGAAGATGGGGGATATTACAAGTTCGGGTGAGATTCCGAAAATGGTGAATGGTGTTACTGTTGGCAATCAAAATGTCGACGACGCCATTGCAAATGCTGAAACTTCTTTAGAAGGCATTTTGAAATAAGAGAAAGCAGGGGATGCCTTCGAGCAATCCCCTGCTTATTGTGGCATAAGAGTTGAATGGATTGATTCTGAAAGACTTGCTTAGGCTGATTTAGAAGACGCCGGAAATGGAGGGAAACTATGAAAAGAAAGGCTAAAAGAAAAACCGATACAAAACTTGCAGCCGTTCTGCTTTTTCCAAGCATTTTCTTAATTTTATTGCTTGTCGCTTATCCGATGCTCTCTAATATACAAATCAGTTTTTTTGAGCAATCCATTAATCCAAACCTGGATCCAACTTTCATCGGTTTTGAAAACTACAAACAAATTTTGACAGACGAGGTCTTTCTAAAATCACTGGGAATTACTTTTTTATATACATTACTGACAGTAGTAGGCAGTACGGTAGTTGGACTGGCTGTCGCAATCTTCTTTAACCGGCCCTTTAAATTCCGGAAGATATCGCGTTCTTTGATCATTGCTTCTTATGTAGCTCCTTCGATTTCTCTCGTATTTGCCTGGAAATATATGTTCAACAATAACTATGGAATTGTGAATTATTTAACAGTGGATGTTCTCCATCTATTCGATCAGGCACCGCTTTGGTTTGACCGGCCAGCCAGCAGCTTTGTACTGGTTGTGATATTTGCCATTTGGAGGTATTTTCCATACGCATTCATTTCGTTTTTAGCAATTTTGCAAACCATTGACAACACCTTGTATGAAGCAGCTGAAATAGATGGAGCTTCAGCGTGGGAGAAATTTAAAGTTGTGACGCTGCCTGCTATTATGCCGGTTTTGATCATTGTCGTCACTCTCCGGGCAATCTGGATGTTCTATATGTTTGAAGACGTCTACCTATTGACCAACCAAGTTAATACACTGGGCATCTATTTGTATGAAACTGCATTTGCATTTAACGATCTTGGAAAGGCCGCTTCAATTTCAGTTATTCTCTTTATCATTTTGTTCGCAGTCATATTATTAATGAGAAAGCGGGTGAATGCTGATGGCAATGGCTAGCAGTAAGAAAGATAAAATGACAAGGAAAGTTGTATTTTATATCGGATTGGCCATTGTTTTAATATTGTCCCTTTTCCCGTTCTTCATCATGCTTATGGTGTCTTTGAAAAGCTCGGCTGAAGCGATTGCACAAGTGCCCACTTTGCTCCCTAAACAATGGACAATCGAACATTATCTGGATATTTTTAATCCGGTTCTCTTTCCATATATCACTTATTTCAATAATAGTTTGATTGTTTCTCTGATTGTGGCAGCGATATCCGTGTTGTTTTCTATTTTTGGCGCTTACGCTTTGTCGAAACTAAAGTTTTTTGGACGTACTACCATTAATTCAAGTTTTTATGTCGTTTATATGTTTTCCGGTCTTTTGCTGGTTGTTCCTTTGTTCAAAATCATTTCAAGCCTTGGATTATACAACACAAGAACCGCATTAGTCATTACGCTTATTGTTCAGACATTGCCAGCCGCCATATATATGTTGAAGAGTTATTTTGATACGATACCCGATGATTTGGAAGAAGCTGCGATGATTGACGGCTTAAACCGGGTGCAGATTATCTTTTACATTATTATCCCGTTATCCATTTCAGGAATCATATCTGTTTTTGTCTATTCATTCATGATTGCCTGGAATGACTTTTTATTCGCCTCCATTTTCCTGTCGAGCTCAGAGAATTTCACACTTCCGATCGGGTTAAATGCTTTGTTCAGTACGCCGGATTATGTTTGGGGCAGAATGATGGCAGCTTCCATTGTTACCGCTTTGCCTGTTGTCATCATGTATGGGATCACCGAGCGGTTCATTAAAGGAGGAGCAACTGAAGGTGGGGTTAAAGGTTAAAAAATAAAAGGAGAGTTACGTGCAGATGAAAAAGCTTGTAGCAATCAAACCAAGAGTCGCTGCATTGATTGATTATGAGGATCGGCCGGTTCTTCCTAATGAAGTGAAAATTGCAGTAGAGATTGCTTCCCCGAAGCATGGGACAGAAGTGGCTGATTTTAGAGGGCAGTCGCCTTTCATGGAAGAAGAGTTTTCAGAGGAATGGCGGATGTTTATGCCAAGAAAAGAAGGTTCCGCTAAAGGAATTGTGTTCGGTGAATTTCCATTAGGAAATATGATTGTCGGATGTATTATTGAAACAGGGCCAAATGTCACCAAATATGAAATTGGGGATTTGGTTTGTACATACGGCCCTATTATGGAAACTTTAATTGTCGATGGCATAAATAATCCGCGGTTGCGTAAAATGCCGGAAGGAGCCAAATGGCAGAATGCCATTTGTTATGACCCGGCCCAGTTTGCGCTTAGCGGAGTGCGCGATGCCCATGTCCGTGCCGGCGACTACGCCGTGGTTGTCGGGCTCGGGGCCATTGGCCAGATTGCGGTTCAATTAGCGAAGAGAGCAGGGGCTATTTTGGTTATCGCTGTTGATCCGCTTGCTCATCGTCGAAAAGTGGCTCTTCGCAATGGTGCTGATGCAGCTTTAGATCCCCAAATGGTGGATGCTGGCTTTGAAATTAAAAAGCTGACGAATAAACTGGGAGCAGATGCCATCATTGAAACGAGCGGCAATGCAGCAGCGCTACAAGGCGCACTCAAAGGCATTGGTTATGGCGGCATCATTTCCTACGTAGCTTTCGGCAAAACTTTTCCGGAAGGATTAAATTTTGGCCGGGAAGCCCATTTCAATAATGCGAAAATCGTATTTTCAAGAGCAGCCAGTGAACCGAATCCAGATTATCCTAGATGGAACCGGAAACGCATTGAAGACACGTGCTGGGAATTGCTGATGTCCGGCCACCTTAATTGCGAAGACATCATCGACCCAATTATTCCTTTCCAGGATAGCGCAGAGGCGTATATTCGTTTTGTCGATCAGCATCCCGAATTGAGCATTAAAATGGCGATTGATTTGAAACAAGAATCTTTCCATAACTTCAAAGTAGTGCCGGAAGCATAAGGTCGTTGACAGGAGGAAACTTCAATGAAAATCGGTACACAAAACCAGCCGTTCTTTCCTGAAGCGATCAATGAAAAGTTTCGCTATATTAAACAGATGGGGTTCGACAGTTATGAAATCGACGGTAAGTTACTGGTGGGAAATATCGAAGAAATAAAAAGAGCACAACAGGATACTGGTCTCCATGTAACCACTGCTTGCGGGGGATATGATGGATGGATCGGTGATTTTAATGAAGAAAAGAGACTTAACGGCTTAAAGGAAATAACGGGGATATTAAAAGCGCTGCAGCAGATAGGAGGGAAAGGCATTGTCGTACCTGCTGCGTGGGGGATGTTCACTTACCGGTTGCCGCCAATGATTTCTCCGCGCAGCAAAGAGAACGATCGGGAAACCGTCACAGCATCTTTGGTTTATCTGAACCATGCAGCCAAAGAAACGGGAACCCTGATATTTTTAGAGCCGCTGAACCGCTACCAGGACCATATGATTAATACGATTGCGGAAGCGAGAAGCTATATTGAAGAAAATAGCTTTGAATATGTGAAAATCATTGCGGACTTCTATCATATGAATATAGAAGAAGACGATACGGCTGCTACGCTGCATGATCACCGCGACGTGATCGGGCATATCCATTTGGCAGACAACCAGCGGTTCCAGCCTGGCAGCGGAGCCATTGATTTTAAACGGCTATTTTCAGTATTGAAAAAGGATGGCTATCAAGGGGAGTTAATGCTTGAATGCAGAGTCCGTGGCGCAAATCCTGAGCAAGCCTATCTCAACTCACTCCACTACCTGAGAGAATCGATTAGGTGATTTAGGCAAATATTCCAAGTGCATCCATGCATCGTTATATATACGGCAGAAAAGCAGGCAGCAAAAAAATGGCTTTGGCGCAGATTGTGCCAAAGCCGTTTTTTGTTTTATGCCCACCACATCTGAGCAACAGACTCTTTGACCAAAACCGGCTTCAAGTTCTCAACGGCTTTTGTAAATCCTTCTTCAATGGACATTAAGCCATCTTCATGTTCGATGCTGACCACATAGTCGTAATTGTAAAGCCGCAGTGCGCTGATGATGTCTGCCCAGGTTTTCTGGTCGTGCCCAAAGCCGACGGTTCTGAAATACCATGCCCGGTCACGCATCTGCGAATATTCCGTCATATCCGTCAAGCCGTTTCGATTCACATTTTGCTGATCGAAGATGGTGTCTTTCGCATGAAAATGATGAATGGCGTTATCGCGGCCGAGAATTTTGATGGCTTCGACCGGATCAATGCCTTGCCACCACATATGGCTCGGATCTAAATTGGCTCCAATCGCAGTACCGCAGGCTTCACGCAGCCGCAGCAAAGTGGCGGGGGTATGTACCGAAAATCCGCCGTGGAGTTCCAAACCGATTTTTACATTGAGCGATTCTGCCAGATCGTTTTTCTCTTTCCAATAAGGAATCAGTTTTTCTTCCCATTGCCATTTCAATACTTCCTGAAAATCATGTGGCCAGGCAGCAACGGGCCAATTCGGATAAAGAGCATTCTCATGATCGCCTGGACAACCTGAAAACGTGTTTACTATCGGGACATCCAATCTGGAAGCTAATTGCAATGTCTTTACCAATAATTCATTTGCCGGTTCAGCAATTTGTTTTTGCGGATGGAGCGGATTCGAGTGGCAGCTTAACGCACTGATGATTAAGCCATAGTCGCTGATTTGCTGCTTAAAGCGCTGCAATTTTTGCTCATCATCCAGCAATTCATCCACTTTGCAATGGGCGTCTCCAGGATAGCCGCCGGTGCCGAGTTCAATGGCTTCAATTCCTTTGGCTGACACATAACTCAGCATATCTTCAAAATTTCTGTCGGAGAATAAAACAGTAAAGACCCCTAGTTTCAATTAAAAAACCTCCTTTTATAAAAGTCAGAAAATACAGAAATGTAATCCGTTACATAATTAACATATATAAATTCATGCAGTAAATCAACAAAAATATTTAACTAAAAAATATATTGACAGATAATTCTGAACAATTTACTATGGAAATGTAATCGATTTCATTTACTATGTATGGGAATTGTGGAAAGTAGGAAAAACAATATGGCAAATATCCAGCAGGTAGCAAAACAAGCAGGAGTATCGGTAGCAACCGTTTCAAGAGTCTTAAATGGACAAAATTCGGTTTCGACGAAAACGAAATCCAAAGTAGAAGAGGCCATAAAGACATTGAATTATGAGCCAAGCATATTGGGAAGAAATCTCCGGAATTCTGAAAGCCGGATCTTGTTGGTTTTAATCCCAAATATATCGAACCCTTTTTACTTGGAAATCATTAAAGGCATTGAAAACATGGCGCTTAGCCAAGGCTATAACATTTTACTGTGTGAAACGGATTCAAATCCGGAAAAAGAGAATATTTACTTTGATCTCGTTCGTAAGAAAATGGCAGATGGCATTATTTCGATGGATCCTGCTGTCAATGTCGAGACATTAAAACAATTGGCAGAAACATATCCAATCATTCAATGCAGCGAATATGGAGGTGGTATTGGAATTCCTTATGTAACCATCAATAGCGAAGAAGCCTCTTATCGGGCAGTAAAGCATTTGATTCAGATAGGCCATCAGAAAATCGCTCTCATAAATTCAGATGAAAAGTTCCTGTACGCAAGAGAGCGGAAAATGGGATATCAACGGGCTTTGCAGGAAAACGGCATTTCCTTGAACAAAGATTATATGATTTATACCTCAGAACTAAGTTTTGAACATGGACAGCAAGCCATGAGGAAGATATTAGCGCTGGCGGATCGGCCGACTGCTGTTTTTGCGGTATCCGATATGCTTGCAATCGGAGCGTTAAAAGAGATAAATGCTTCAAGTCTGCATGTGCCGAATGATATTGCGGTAGTCGGCTTTGACAAGATTGATTTTTCAAATATGACAAATCCAACATTGACAACTGTCGCTCAGCCAATGTATAAAATGGGCACAATTGCAGCAGATATGGTGATCGATAAGATTAAAGGAGAAAAAGTGGACAATATTATATTGGAGCATGAATTGGTCATACGTGGATCGACATCGGGATAAAGCAGCTAAGGCCGGCGCTCTGTTATTAATGAACCTTGATGATAGAGCGCTGGCCTTAGTTTTGGATGTGACCGCTTACATTCGAAGGAAAGCTGTTTTAAAAAAATAAAGGGGTGAATTGAATGAAAAAATTGTTGATTTTATCGCTGGCTGCAGTCCTTGGTTTAGCGGGCTGCGGAGGAAATGAAGAAGCAGGTTCAGGAGGAAGCGGAGCAGAAGACGACACGCTGACAATAGGCATATCTTTGCCTTCTGCAACGCACGGATGGATGGGAGCGTTGATTGACAGTGCGGAAAAACAAGCACAGGCATTAAAAGAAAGTGAAGGCATAGATTATGTAATGACTAATGCAGCAGATCCGAACAAGCAAGCAAACGACGTGGATGATTTAATCGCCCAAGATGTTGATGTGATTGTCATGCTGCCGATTGAATCTGCTGCTTTAACGCCAGTCGGACAAAAAATAAAAGATGCAGGCATTCCGCTGGTCATTGTTGACCGGGAACTTGAAAACGACGCGGCGACAGTGGTAGTAAAAGGCGACAATGAAGGAATCGGCGTCAATGCCGGAAAATATTTCATCGAACAATTGAATGGCCAAGGAAAAATCGTGGAAATTACTGGACCCCCAAGTTCAGTTACTGAGCAGCGTGGATCTGGCTTCCAAGAAGCAGTGGCAAGCCAGGAAGGAATGGAAATCATCGCTTCACAAAGCGGCGACTTCTCGACTGAAAAATCATTGGAAGTGATGCAGAATATTTTACAGGCTAATCCACAGATTGACGCAGTTTTCACACAAGATGACGGAATGGCATTAGGTGTATTACAGGCGATCAAAGAAGCAGGGCGCACCGATATCAAGTTTGTAACAGGTGCAGGCGGTGCAAAAGAAGTGTTTGAAGATATGAAAAATGACGGTTTGATGAAAGCGACATTCCTGTATTCCCCGAAAATGGTTGAAGATGCCGTGAAAATTGCTGCAGATATAGCACAAGGCGAGGAACCGGCGGAAAAAATGGTTGTGAAAGAAGCAACACAAGTAACGAAAGAAAATGTCGATGAATATTACGATCCGGAATCTAAATTCTAAAGGAATCTATGGAAATACAATGGTGGCCATTGTATTTCCTCTTTTCCTATATAAGGAGTCTAAGCCATGGCTACACATCCTTTTTTGCTTATGAAGAATATCGAAAAGTCGTTTAATGGTGTGCCTGTCTTAAAAGGTGTAACGCTGCAAGTCGAAAAAGGGGAAATTCATGCATTGTTGGGAGAGAACGGCGCCGGGAAGTCGACTTTGATGAACATTTTAGGCGGGGTCCACCAACCTGATAATGGTTCACTTTTCATAGACGGCCAAGAAGTTAATATGTTGAATCCACGGGTTTCGCAAGAACAGGGCATCAGTTTTATTCACCAGGAATTGAATATGGTTTCTGATCTCCGGGTTTATGAAAACATGTTTTTAGGATCTGAACTTCGAAATAAAGTCGGATTTCTAAAAGTGGAGGAAATGTGCGAGAAAACGCATGACATCATGACAAAGCTTGGTGTGGATATCGATCCAAAGGAATATGTCCGAAATCTGGCTACTTCATACAAACAATTGATTGAGATATCAAAGGCATTGCTCCATAATTCCAGATTGATCATTATGGATGAACCTACAACGTCATTAGCTGAACATGAAGTAAATCGCCTGTTTGAATTAATGAAGAATCTAAAACAATCAGGAGTTTCGATTATCTATATCTCCCATAAGCTAAAGGAAATTAAAGAAGTATGTGACCGTTTTACAGTCTTGCGGGATGGTGAGCGAGTTAAAAGCGGCAGCGTTGAAGAAGAAGATATTGAAACGATTACGAAACTAATGGTCGGCAAATCAATTTCACAAGACCGCTTTATACATGAGCACCAATTTGGTCCCGTATCTTTGGAAGTGGTGAATTTAACAAGTCCCGGATTGTTCAGAAACATCAATTTTACTGTTAAGCAAGGAGAAGTCCTGGGCTTTACAGGCCTTAGCGGCGACGGCAGAACTGAGCTTTTTGAAAGCCTGTTTGGCTACCGGAAAAAATACACCGGTGAGGTGCGGGTCCATGGCCGAACTGTAAAAATAGATCATCCGAGAAAAGCGGTCAAAGCTGGGATAGGGCTTGTACCGAAAGACCGCAAAGAAAACGCCATTATCAAAGATTTAAGCGTTATTCACAATATGAGTTTGTCTTCAATGGGGAATTTTGAGAAAAGCGGATTTATACGGGAGCAGACGGAAAAAGCGAAGTTCCAGAAGTACAAGGAAATGCTGAATATCAAAGTGCATAATCCCCGGATTACCATCGACAAACTAAGTGGAGGAAATCAGCAGAAGGTGATTATTGCCAAATGGCTTGAAGTCGGCGCAGATATCTTGATTTTTGATAACCCGACACAAGGAATTGACGTTGGAGCAAAGCAGGAAATTTATCATGAAATCACCGCATTAGCCAAAATGGGGAAAACGGTCATTATTTTATCATCTGAAGCGCCGGAAGTGCTGAGAATTTGCCATAACATCAACGTGATGTACCAAGGTGAAATAACTGCCAGATTTACCGGTGAAGAAGCTACGGAAGAAGAAATCATGAATTATGCCACTGGCTCGAAAAGGGAGGCTGCAAAAATTGGCTAATATCAATGTGAAAGAATACAAGCCTCAAAAGTCAACTGCGAAAAGCCGGCTTTCCTGGCTTTGGTCGGAATATAGCGTCATTATCGCTTTTGTTGTTATTTTTATTGCCTCATCTATTATGAACCCCAGATTTCTGGACATGAACAACCAGCTGAATATTTTGATGCAAGTTTCGATTATCGGAATTATAGCGATGGGAATGACCGTTGTTATGCTTTCCGGTGGCATTGATTTGTCAGTCGGATCTGTCCTGGCTTTAGCTGGAGTCATATCTGTTCTGGCATTGAATGCTTCGGGCAGTGTTTTAGTGGGCGTATTCACTGCATTGCTGGTCGGTTCATTTGCGGGATTCCTGAATGGGTTGATGGTGGCAAAAGGCAGGATTGCCTCATTCATTGCGACGCTTGGAATGATGGCAGGTGCCCGTTCCATTGCGCTCTATATTGCGGACGGGGGCAGCGTATCCGGGGAAGTTACGGGATTTACAGCTATTGCAAATAGTGATTTATGGATATTTGATGTTCCTGTTATCATTTTCATTGTGATGACGGCAGTTGTCTATCTCTTGATGCATAAAACCCGTTTTGGCCGTTATGTCTATGCGCTTGGCAGCAATGAAAAAGCGGCTTTGCTGTCAGCGATCCGTGTAGACCGCATTAAAATTGGTGTATATACCTTAATTGGAACATTGGTTGGCGTGGCGGCTGTGATTGAGACATCCCGTTTGAATTCGATTTCTTCTTCCAGCTCTGGTGCGCAATACGAATTGGATGCCATCGCAGCTGTCATTATCGGCGGGACCCGGATGACAGGCGGCCGCGGCAAAATAATCGGCACGCTTTTTGGCGTTCTGATTTTGGGCATTTTGAATAATATGATGAATCTTATGAACGTTTCACCGCATTTGCAAGGCTTTGTAAAAGGGTTGATCATCATTATTGCGGTAGTATTCCAAAAAAGAGAGTAGGGGGCCAAAAAATGGGATATCGAGTAGGCATCATCGGGTGCGGTTCCATTACCAAACTGCGCCATGCACCAGAATATACCGCGAATCCGTACGTAGATGAAATTGTTTTCTATGACCGCAATCTGGACCGTTCGGAAGCTTTAGCGGCGTTATTCGGTGGGAAAGTTGCAAAAACAGTTGAAGAATTACTGGAGGATCCGACTATCGAGATTATCAGTGATTGTTCATCAAATGAACACCATCACATTTTTTCGTCCAAAGCATTACTGAGCGGCAAGCATGTGTTATGCGAAAAGCCCATATCGCTGACAATCGAGCATGCTAAAGAGATCCTCAACGCCGAAAAAGCGTCAGGAAAGAAATTGATGCTCGATCATAACCAGCGCTTTACCCGTGCCCATCAAAAAGCAAAAGAAATCATTGCGAATGGAGAATTAGGGAAGGTGCTGACTTTTCGGACGACGTTCGGGCATTCGGGCCCTGAACAATGGGGCCATAACAAAACCAATTCTACCTGGTTTTTTAAAAAAGAACGCTCCGGCCTTGGTGTGGCAGGGGATTTGGGAATCCATAAAGTGGATCTGCTGCATTACCTGCTGGATGACGAAATTGAGCAAGTCAGCGCTTTTCAAGGAGCACTGGATAAAGTCAATGAACACGGTGAACCGATCGAAGTATGCGATAACATCGTTTGCAGCCTAAAAACAAAAAAAGGGCGGTTAGGGACAGCTTCTTTTTCCTGGACCCATTACGGGCAAGAAGACAATAGCACCGTCATTTATTGTGAAAAAGGCATTTTGAAAATATACAATAGCGATCAATACCAGTTGGAAGTGCTGACGAAAGATGGCGAGAAAGTCAATTATGAATTAGAGAGCATCCAGACCAATGACAATCAGACCAGCACAGGCATGATTGACGCCTTTATTGAAAGCATCCGCTTGGATCAACCGCCGATGGTTACAGGCCAGGAAGCTTTATCGTCATTAGCCGTGATTTTGGCCATTTTAGAAGCAGCTGAGACCCGGCGTGTGGTAACTGTTGAAAGCGAGTCTCTCCAGTATTTTTAAGGAGGGGCTTTTTTCGTTTTCTGTGATTCTTTCAATTAATGAAAAATAGAATTTATATATGGTGAACTAAAGAATTGTCCTTTACTATCCCGCTTCGGCCGCTTTGCGGCGAACTTGCGGAATATCCACAGCCGAAAACTATGGGTTCAATTTATCTAGAAGATATGATTTGAATAAAAAGGAGGAAAATCATGTGAAGTTCCGGGAGGCTTCTGCACACGAGTATATAAAAGTCTACGAACAAGGTTACCGGGAATGGGCAAAAGGCCGCTCACTTGAGCAATACATAAAAGATAATAAAAAAGAGGAGGAGTATGGAAGGCGTTTTATAGTAGTGGACGGCAATGAAGAAATTATTGCTTCACTTATTTTGTTGCAGTTCACCCCTTATTTATTTGGCATCGGCTCCATTGTAGTGAACCCAGCTTTTCGCAGCCGGGGATTTGGAGAAAGAATCATAGAAGAGTGTCTGAAACAGTATCCTCATGCTGCTTTCATGCTGTACAGCGAAATTGGCATTGCTTATTACGCACGCTTCGGTTTCTGTGCCTTGCCTGCAGAGCATCAGCATGCCAGTCAAGGAGTCTGTATGATACGGGCAAGTAAGGAATTATACGACCGAGTAATAAATGAGCCGATTCCTGCTTATTTTTAAAGCTGCGTATGCATAAAAGAAGAACCGGGAAAGAGAGCTTCCGGTTCTTCTTTTATGCGCCTTCGTTTTTCTTCCTTTTGAAAGGCCCGTGGAATGAAGAGAAACCTTACTGATTGTGGTTACTCTTAAGCCGCCCGGTTCCGTACAATATCCAAGGAGAAGAAAGTTCAAAGTCATGGTTTTGAGGAAGAGCAGAAGCTTGAACTTTCTTCAAATCCATCCAAATTAAAGTATCTTCTCCAACTTCCTGGCACAGCCTCTGATAAGCGGCATCAATGGTTTCCCACAAGCCTGGTTGTTCCGCCAAATCATTCCATGGATAAATGGCATGCAAATAATGATGTTTTTTAATATCTTTTTTGACAATCAGGAATCGTGTCGCCTTTTTATTTTCAAAAAAAGACCATTTTTTCAGCTCATCTTCTGTAAACAGTTCTTTAGAAGCTGGGAAAGAAAAATAGCATTCATATGGAAAAATAGCGCCAGTCTTTACATATAATTTATCGACCCATATTTTCTTTCGCTCAAGGTCTGTAATTTCATGCCAAACCGGAGCACCTGTTGCGAGCTTCGACACATCTTTCGTGGTCGCTCCGTAAATGGCCGCATGAGGCGTGAGTTCAAGCTTTTCTAAAACGCGCCGCGCAGGAAGATTTTTTTCTTGTGTATTCGCTCCGACCCATTGGACTTCCGGAAGTTTGAATGCTTCATCCATAACGCGGGCAGTCAGCACCGTAGCCAAATCTTTGCCTCTATAACGGATATCACTGCGGATTCTGCCGAGCATCACATAATGTTTGGCAAATAATGAGTAGCCGCATACACTCGCCAATTGATTGTCTAAAAATAAACCGAACAGGCGATTGCTGTCGGAAGTGACAAGCCGCCCAAAGATCCGTTTAACATAATCATCTTCTATACCTGTTTCCATTGCTTCTAAATAAGGCAAATCTTCAAGATTTAATACACGGATTGTTTTTTCCATTGCCGGCACTCCTTGCTCCTGGCGAATTGTATGCTTTTCATGACCATTATAACTGCGGACAAGGGAAGATTGCATTCAATTAGATGCAGCAGGAGCCATAATGAAAAGCCATTGTGGAATCATTGATTTCACTAATGGCTTATTAAACGGATTTTTTAATTTTACTTTATGCTGCACGAATTTGGTGACCATTCCGTGTGTGTGGAGCCCGTGCTCACCCAATTAATTTGGTTCAGGATTTTATAACTTCCAGCTGGAAGGCTTTTGAATGAAGTAAAGTTCAACTTTCCGTCATTCGAAGTATTGCGCCAGCCCGGTTTAGTATCTGGGTTAAATCCATATAGTGTGACGTAGGCATAGCCTGGCCAATCTGCAATCGATTTATACTGTTCATATTTTGATCCATTGTATCGGTAAAGGACCGGTTTCCAAAAAACTGTATCCATTTCGCGTCCTTTCCAAGCGGTTACATAGCGGGGAGGTGCCGCCTTAACCATTTTTCCGGCACACGACATCGAACCGACCGCATGCGAAGGCCAATTGCCCTCTCCATTATGGGCTTCGGCAGGTTCTGGAGTGAAACCGATTGCTAAAAATATAGAAGCAGATGCTAGCAGTTTTGTGGCAATAGACAGTTTTTTCTTGGCCATTGGAATTCCTCCTCTAAATAGGTGCAGACAGCACTGGAATAATACAATATGATTCTATCGGTTGAACCGCATATGTGAGTTGAGAACTGAAAATGTTGTAAATAAAACATTATTGGAAAATTCAGATATTGTTTATGATATCATATTTTTATCAATAAACCTAGGGGAACAAGAGAAATGTAATGAAAAATTTAAATGTCTGCGGTTCAGAATGAGAACCATTAAAAAATATTTCTTGATACTTAGACGGAGATGTTAAATAATATGACTAATTATGAGTGCAATAACGGGAGGTGAAGGGATGAGTTTTAATAAGACCAGAGGAATATTATATAAAATTGATCGGCTTACAGGTGATTTTAAAGCAGTGCGAAATGGAACAATTGGAAGCCGAATCGGCAAAAGGATGATTAGGAAAATGATTAACCGGCTCTTGTGGAGGTTATTTAAAATATAAAACATTTTGCGAAAACCACTATCCAACAAACTCGTGTTGGATAGTGGTTTTTTGTATAAGCCCTATTATTTTTTCTTTAAAACACCAAGGTAATTTGCCCAAGGACCGACGTCTTCCCGATATCTTTCAGCCATAATCCTGACAATTTGTGAAATATGCGTCATGTCGTGAACTACCCATGTAGAAAGCAGCTCGCGTAATTTGACAGGACCAAATTCAGGGTGTATACCGGTCAACTCGAAAGGCGTCCCGGAATCGATGATCTCTTTCAACTTCTCAATATTTTGCATCCGGATTGTCTTAAATTCCTCGAGTTTTTCTTTGATTGAATTGCTGGACTGGTTTTTCAAATGTGCAAAGCGGTCAAATGGCGGAAACAGCACATTTTCTCCTTTTTGAAGAATTGTTTCTGCACGGGGAAGCCAATTGGTTTTCTCTGCTTCAATTAAATGGCCAACTACTTCTTCCGCATTCCAGGTTCCGGCCCCTTCGTTGGCAAGCAGCCATCCGTTCGATAAACCAGATAAAAAACATATCAGCGTGTCTGGCGTACGTTCTAAAATTTCTATTGCTTCCTGAAGTTTAAATTCCATGTATTTGCTCCTTTCCTAATGATGAATAGAAGTTAATAATTTGTTATCATCATAACGCATTCTGAATAATTAGAAAATATTTGGTTTTTAGAGCTGTAAAGGCGTATAATGGTTACGAATTTAATCATGGAATTATGTTTTGCTTTAAGAAACTAACTGAAAGGAAGGAGCAGAAAAAGGAAAAGAGTAATAGCGCATGTTTTTCACCTAAACCCGGTCACTCGAAAAGTTAGCGAAGCCAATCTTTTGATGACTTAACTGGAGAAGAGGAAGAACAAAATGCTGTACAATGTTGTATTGTTTCTCCATATATTGGGCGCTGTTACCATCTTTATGGCAATTAGCATACTTGCCTTATCAATGATTTCGATGCTGCATGCGAAAGGAACAGAGGACATTAAGCTATGGTCGGGGGTGGCTGTAAAAACGGATGCTTTGTTTCCATTAAGCTCATTGCTGATTTTGCTGCCTGCTTTCTATTTGGTTTTTTCAGCTTGGGGCTGGGGCCATGCCTGGATCAATGTATCTTTAGTTGCGCTTCTTGGAAACAGTTTCTTGGGGCCGGTTATTAACCTCCGCCGGCTAAAAGGAATTCTGGCTGCTGCCAATATAGAAACAGATGCTGTGCCTTCCGTTGGGCTGTTGAATAAAGTGAGAGATCCGGTTCTTTGGAATTCAGTTTCAATCATGTTCATGCTGGTTGTCGGCATTCTTTTTTTGATGGCCGTTAAGCTCACTTTATGGGGATCCTTAATCACGATGGCAATCGCTGTAGTTGCTGGTCTTGCCTTGGCGCATTTTATGCGGGCAAAAACCAAAGCGGAAACTACTTCTGATACTGTTTCGTTCAGATAAGCCCAAGCTGTTTGTGAATTTTTCAGTCAATTTCATAATCGAAAAGCCACTTTTGAAATAAAGCCGATTATTTCTAAAGTGGCTTTTTAAAATTAAGACATTACGGGAAAAAGGGAATTTGCCGGAGAATTGAAAACTCTGCTATTATACCCGGAACTTGAACACAAAAGGAGAATGAGGACATGCTTTATAATATCGTGCTGTTTTTTCACATTTTAGGAGCGGTATTGATTTTTATGGCCATCGGACTGCTTTTTACCGCCATGATTTCTATGCTCCATGCAAAGGATGTAAAAGGGATACGCCAATGGTCCAGTCTTGCTATAAAGTTGGACATCTTATTCCCGATCAGTACGATTCTTACTTTAGCTTCTGCTTTTTATCTCGTGTTCTCCGCTTGGGGATGGGGATATGCCTGGATAAATGTGTCTGTGGCAGCACTTATCGGCAACAGTATTTTAGGGATTTTATTTAATTTGATGCGACTGAAAGGAATTGGGGAAGCTGCTAATCGTGAAACCGAAAATGTTCCATCAAGTGCTTTGCTTAATAAAGTGCGGGACCGCATTCTCTGGACTGCAATTTCTATTATGACGCTCGTGACGATTGGAATTCTCTTTTTGATGGTTATGAAGCTTGAAACGGCTGGTTCATTGATGGCCATGGGCATTGCAGTTGCAGCAGGTTTTCTCTTAGCGAAATTTATATTGAGAACGGTGAAAAATGAAACTCCCAAAGACGCTTTGATCTCCCCGGAAAAATAGCGATACCAAATTAAACCTTCTTATCAATTTTTATTCTTATATTAAAATATTGTGAATAATCAGAACAATATGTTGTTATCCCAGATTCTGCTAAGTATAATGAAAAAGTAAGCGCTTTTCATTTACGAGAGGAGAGTGAAGAAATGTGAAGGAAAACCCTCAAAAAGGAAGAGTTGCGGTAATGGACGAACCGGAAAAATTGAGCTATCGGGAATATGACTTGCCGCTTCCAGGACCGGGAGCGGTTCTTCTGAAGGTGTTGCGTTCCAATATTTGCGGATCGGAACTGCATATTTGGAGAGGCCAGCATCCGACGAAAAAAAAGGGCGTGCTGGGCCATGAAATGGTCGGGGAAGTCCATTCGCTCGGAGAAGGGGTTGAGACGGATTATGCAGGAACTCCAATCAAAGAAGGAGATCGAATCGTTTCAGCTTACTACATTACATGCAGAAAATGTGCGGCATGCAGAGAAGGGCATTTTCATTTATGTGAACATGCCTACGATTTTTGGAATCAGCCACCGGAAGTAAGCCCTCATTTTCACGGAACCTTTGCTTCACATTATTACATCCACCCAGACCAATATTTTTACAAAGTCCCCGACAATGTATCAGAAGCTTCTGCAGCCAGTGCCAATTGCGCTTTGTCACAGGTTTATTTTGGTTTGGATAAAGCCGGCGTGACTTACGGGCAAACCATTGTGATTCAAGGTGCGGGAGGACTCGGCTTGAATGCTACTGCGGTAGCCAAGGAAAAAGGGGCGACGGTGATAGTGGTCGATGGCGTGGAAAGCCGGCTGCAGCAAGCCAAGCAATTTGGCGCAGATCATACGCTTAATTTAAATGACTATGCAACTGTTGAAGAACGGGTAAAAGCAGTGCTCAATTTAACGGATGGAAAAGGAGCCGAATTTGCCATGGAAGTGGCGGGTGTCCCTGCAGCTTTCGCTGAAGGAATCCACTATATCCGGCCAGGCGGAAAATATGTCACCATCGGGAATATCACACCAGGCAAACTCGTTGAATTCGATCCGGGGCTGCTTACCAGAAAATCCATTCAAATCATCCCGGTGGTCCGCTATAACCCGTGGTATTTGTATAAAGCGTTGAAATTTCTTTCGGATACTCAAGGCAAATACCCGTTTGACGGAATGATAGACGCCGAGTTTTCTATGGATGATATTAAATTGGCATTGGATAAATCCGCTGCAAGAGAAGTGACGAGAGCCACCATCATTATGGAGAAATAGTCTGGTTTTGTATTCATGAAAGGTTTAGAGAAATGTGGGTCTAATTCGGGTTGGGAAAATAACAACTAAATGGAGGTCATACAATGGATAAACCAAAATTATACGTATTGGATACAGGAACAATGAAAATGGACAAGAACTTTATGGTGGCTGCCCACAATCCGGCAAGCATCGACAATCCAAATCCCCCGGCAGAATTCGTAGAGTTCCCGGTATATGCTGTTTTAATAGACCACCCGGATGGGAAAATCTTATTTGATACGGGCTGTAATCCGGAAGGCATGGGGAAAGAAGGAAGATGGCCGGAAGGCGTCCAGAAATTATTCCCGGCTTTCCAAGACGAATCCTGTTATCTGATCAACCGGTTGGAACAGTTGAATGTGCGTCCGGACGATATTAAATACGTAGTGGCATCTCACTTGCATCTGGATCATGCAGGCTGTCTGGAGCTGTTTACAAATGCTACTATCATCGTGCACGATTCGGAATTGAAAAATACGATGAAGCAATACGCGATGACGAAAGATATGGGCGCCTACATATGGGCGGATATTAATGCGTGGATCGGCAAAGATTTAAAATGGAAAACCGTCATGCCTCATGAAGATGAACTCGAGCTTGCGAAAGGCGTTAAAATTTTAAACTTTGGTCCAGGCCATGCTTGGGGATTGCTTGGACTGCATATCGATCTACCGGGAGAAGGCGGTGTCATTTTAGCATCAGATGCTGTCTACTCTGCCGAGAATTATGGGCCGCCCGTTAAAATTCCGGGAATCATTTATGACTCACTGGGCTATTTGAGTGCAGTGGAAAAAATTAAAAAGTATGCCGAGCGCACCAACTCACAAGTCTGGTACGGCCATGATTCCAATCAATTCCGGAATTTCATCAAATCCACCGAGGGCTTCTATGAATAAGTCCGCCTAAATGAACCAGCCCTGACAACTGAATTCCGGATGTTGCAGGGCTGGTTTTTTAATATGAAGGAGGAACAACGAATGATTGAAGTTGAGAATCTTTATTTTGGCTCCATTATCAATGGCACCGAAATCAGCAAAGACGGAAGAAAAGACCTTGAAGTCTTTAACCCTTATACCAATGAAGTGATCGGCAAGATCTCCTGTGCTACTCCGAAAGATGTTGAAGACGCTATTGAAACGGCCCAGCGTGTCTATAACAACACAACCAAAAAGATGCCAGCCCATAAACGGTCAGAGATATTGCGGAAAGCCGCAGATTTGTTGGAGCAAAGAACGGATGAGTTTGCCCGAATACTTGTGCTGGAAGCCGGAAAGCCCATCAGAGAAAGCAGAGTGGAAGTGCAGCGTGCCGTCCAAGTCCTGCGCTTTGCTTCAGAAGGAGCGAAAGCGATTTACGGAGAAACAATTCCACTCGACAGCGCCATTGGCGGAGAAAATCAAATTGGCATAGCCAAGCGAGTGCCGTTAGGTGTTGTAGCGGCCATCACTCCATTTAACTTCCCTTTGAACCTGGCTCTTCATAAAGTAGCGCCTGCCCTTGCAGTAGGCAATACCGTTGTTCTGAAGCCTGCTGAAAAAACGCCGTTTTCATCGGTGCTGCTGCATCGATTATTGGAAGATGCCGGATTGCCGAAAGGCGCTTTGAATATTGTTATGGGACGAGGGCAGGAGCTTGTGGAAACATTGGTGACCCATCCAGACGTCAAAAAAGTTTCTTTTACCGGAAGCAGTGCCGTAGGATGGAAAATCCATGAAATGGCGAAACGGAAAAAAGTGACGCTGGAACTGGGATCAAATGCACCGAATATTGTTTTTGAAGACGGGGATATCGATGTCGCGGTCAATGCGATTGTGCTCGGCGGCTATACATACGCCGGACAAGCATGCGTTTCCGCACAGCGGATTTACGTCCATGAAACGATTTACGAAAAGTTCCTGGACAAGCTTGTTGAAAAAGTGAGCGCGCTTAAAACGGGAGACCCGTTGGATGAAGCCACAGATATGGGGCCGATGATTACGGAAGAAGCTGCACAGCGCGCGGAGTCATGGGTGAAAGAAGCGGAAGAACAAGGAGCGGAAATCCTGACTGGTGGAAACCGGAAAGGTTCACTGCTTGAACCTACAGTCCTCAGCAATGCGACTCCTGAAATGAAAGTGGTCTGTGTGGAAGTATTCGCACCAATTGTCAGCGTCATGCCGTTTTCAACGGAAGAAGAAGTTGTGGCCCATGCCAATAACACGGATTTCGGCCTGCATGCCGGCGTCTTCACCACTGACATTAACCGGGCGATGCGCATGGCCGATGCAATTGAGACAGGAGGAGTCTGGATCAATGAAGTGTCAGTCCGCCGCTACGACCATATTCCATACGGAGGCATAAAAAGCAGCGGCATCGGCAAAGAAGGCGTCAAATATGCCATCGAGGAAATGACGGATTTGAAATTTGTCGGGATTAAGCTTTATTGATGGATGCTGCAGGGCTTTAGATAAACCGTGAAAATTCTAATAGGGAGAGGATCAGATGAAAGTAAAATCAGCTGTATTGCGTGAAATAGGAGCACAGACTCCATATGAAGAAAGCCAGCCGATCCAGATTGAAGAATTGGAATTAGATTCTCCGGAACGGGGAGAAGTGCTGATTCAAATTAAAGCTGCCAGTCTTTGCCATTCAGATTTGTCAGTGATGAATGGCAGCCGGCCGCGTCCGTTGCCGATGGCTTTAGGGCATGAAGCAGCAGGGGTTGTTGTGGAAGTCGGAGAAGGCGTGGTGGATTTGGAGGCTGGAGACCATGTTGCCTGCGTTTTCGTTCCGAGCTGCGGTCAATGCGGGCCGTGCAGAGAAGGACGTCCAGCTTTATGTGAGCCGGGAGCTGCCGCGAATACGGCGGGCACATTGCTTGGCGGTGGCAAACGCCTGCATAATGAGGATGAAGTGGTGAACCACCATGTTGGGGTTTCGGCTTTCTCGGAATATGCCGTAGTTTCCCGAAACTCAGTGGTAAAAGTAAGCAAAGACATCCCTTTTGAAAAAGCGGCTTTATTCGGCTGTGCGGTCATTACGGGGGTTGGAGCAGTCGTCAATACGGCAGGTGTGAAATTGGGCAGCACGGTAGCCATTGTTGGCCTTGGCGGTGTCGGTCTTAGTGCTTTGCTCGGCGCTCTTGCTGCAGGTGCCAGCCGAATCGTTGCCGTTGATATCAATGAAACCAAACTTAAGCAGGCAAAGGAATTAGGGGCGACCGACACCTTCAACTCCAAAAATCCGGATGTAGTGGAGCAGATTCGAGCCGCTACCGGAGGCGGCCTAGATTTTGCGTTTGAGACAGCAGGAGTGGTTCCTGCGATGGAAGTGGCATATGCCGTCACTAAGAGGGGGGGAACTACTGTCACAACAGGGCTTCCTCATCCGGAACATAAGTTTTCCTTCCCTTACCTCTCGCTGACTGCTGAAGAGCGGACTTTAAAGGGATCCTACATCGGCAGTTGTGTACCGAGCAGGGATATTCCAAGATATATGAATTTGTTCCAGGAAGACCGCTTGCCAGTCGATAAACTGATAACGGATTTTATCACTTTGGATGAAGTGAACAAAGGATTCGATATTCTGGCAAAAGGAGAATCGTCGCGCATCATCATAAAGTTTTAATGTCGCCGCGTCCACGTGTCGGCAAGTTAAACGGCTGAACAGGATAATAATTGAGGTTTATCAGAATTTCCAACTAAAAAAGAAACCGCTTCTTATGAAATCCAAAGATTTCTAGGACAGCGGTTTCTTTGCTTTTTCACGTTCTATTCGATCAATAAATAATCATGGTCAAAAATAAACGAGTAACTGATATCGATAAAAAGGAAGTACTTTTCGGAAAGTGGGAAGCTGAAAGTCCGAATCATTTCTGCTGTTTCAATATCTGCGTACGAATCTGAAAGGATGCCTTTATGCCAAGTGCGCATATGCAAAATATTTTCCAAAAAATAAGGACGGAAACCCCAGTGAGATCCGACTTGCCCTTTTTCTATTTTCCAATGCTCATCCTGTTTTCTAAAGTTTGAAGACATTTGCTGGCCGTCGCTATTGCAAATATAAATCCGGAAACTTTCCTCGTCAAAAGAACGGGTGACAACTTCAATGAAAGAGTCTGCCGTTTCGGGACCATTCCATTTACTCATCAATTTTTTTATTTTCTCTTCACAGCTCAAGGCAAAAGCGAGGCGTTCTTTGACAAGTGATTTTTCACGCTGTATAAAGCCGATCACTTTTTCACCCACATCAATCAATAAACAATCATCCATTAAAGGAGTGAAATCAGGCTTCGCCAAATAAAAACCTTGATAATAATGACCGCCATGTTTCCAGGCGAAATTTAATTGGTAATCATCTTCAATATTCTCAAAAGAAAGCTTAGCTCCAATCCGATGCGCTAATAATGATAAGGAATAAAGGATATCCTGAAAAACATCTGGATTACTTTGACGGATGATACCGGTATCAATTTTTAGGATATGGGGTTTGATTTGCCGAATGCGATCAATATTTGAGCTTTTTGCGCCAACATGGTCGACGGCGATCTGGATGCCGTAGGTTTTATAATAGATTAGCAAATGATTCAGGACGTCAAAACCTTCTTCAAAATCATGCTCTGTAATTTCCAGTACCAAGCGGTCCATTGAAAAGCCTTTTTTCTCGAACTCCATCAAGGTCTGCAAAAAATCTTCGCCGCCGTTTACCAGTAACTGCCTGGCATTGCGGTTGATGAACAGGGAACCTTTATTGTCCGATTCAAGCATTTCATCAATCGCTTGTTTGAGCAGGTGATGATCGACTTCGGCTTTGTATTCATCCGGTACATCCAAATCATGAAAAAAATCGGCCAGGCTTATCCAGTCGCCATCGGATTGAAAACGGCCAAAAATCTCATAGCCAATAATGGAATGTTTAACGGCGCTGACAATCGGTTGGAAAACCGGTTTTACTTTGTCCAGATTTTCAAGAATATCTAAAGGGTCCAAATGGGATGCCTCCTTTACTGGAGCTTATATTTTAATGATTAAACGATTAAGTATTCTTTTAACGCTTGCTGAAGCGTGCCAAGTGTTTTTGTTTTTTGGTCAAACGATAAATCCAGCTGAATCATCTTTCTGACCACTTCAGTCCGTAAACCGGTAATGATGGATTTGCAGCCCATCATAGCAGTGCCGTCGATAATTTTCATCAAGTGATGGATGGCTTCGATTTCCATGTCAGCGATGCCCGACAAATCGATAATCAATGTTTGGATGCGGGATCTTCCGATTTCTGTCAATACCTTTTCTTCCAGGATGTTAGTCCGGAAAGAGTCGACTGAACCTATTAAAGGCAGGATGCAGACCGATGCATTGATCGGAATGATTGGAACTGACAAATTTTCAACCAGCTGGCGATGGGCCAGAATCAATGAATCTTTATATGTAGAGTAGTTTATGAAAAAAGTATTTAAAAACGTATCAATTCCGGAATTGAGCCCTTCTTCCAGACGGAAAAAATCCATCGGCATTTTTTTAGCCAAGGTTAAGTTGTAATGCTCGATAAATTTCCAGAGAGTGCGTCGAATTGCCTGAATCCATTCCAACTTGAAGGTTAAGGCGATGGAATGTGTAGCCCAAGCGATTCCTTCTTGCTTGGCAAATAAATTCAGTTGTTCTTCTTGGCCATCAATAATAAAAACAACTAATTTATGGGCATTTGAAATAAGATCAATATTTCCAATAGCCAGAATTTCATCGATTTTCTCTTTTACATTAACAGCTTCCGATAACAGATGCTCCTCGAAATCTTCTCTATTATTTTCGAAAAAAGTTTTTAGTTCTTCTGAGTTCTCTAATGCTTGTGCCACGTCTGTTTCTCCTTTTCGATGATATTTAAGAAAAATTCACTTTAATTCAATCACATTACTTCATAAATTCAAAATGGCGTAATCGGGATACTTTATTATGGAACAAAAAGAATCCGTATGAGTCTATTGTATGCTTCAGGACCGCCTTTGAGTAGTGTTATGTCTTAACGTGACGTGATGCGGGTTGCTCAGTAACTTGAAGATATTGACTATTCCGAATATTAAATTTATAATTACGGATGTGCAAGCTTTTAAGTCTATCCAGTATTGTTGAATTTTACATGGTTAGATGGGAGTGAAGTTAAACACCGAGATAAATACATACGGCAAAATCTGAATAGCTGATATCAGCAACAGCCAGAAATAATAAATGGCTCTATTACCTGAAGTAAAACTCATTCAGCTTTAAGCCATTTACCATAACTTTAAAAAAACTTAATTTTGGGTGTGATAAAACGGATTTTCGTTTTATTTACTATAGCAGTCAAACTTTAAAAGGGGGAATTTGCGTGAGGTTCCAAAAAAGTATATGGAGTGCTTTAGTGCTGGCATTTGTGCTGCTGATTTTAGCTGCGTGCAGTGGAGGCGGCGAAGAGGGAAGTGAGGGCAGTGGCAGTGATACAGGAGGTTCCGGAGAGTCAGAAGGCCAAAAAATTACGGTTTTTAACCGGAAAGTTGAAATTTCAGATCAGCTGGCTGCGATGGCCAAAGAATATACAGAAGAAACAGGCGTTGAAGTGGAAGTTCTCGGCACAACTGGCGACGATTATCTTCAGCAGCTGCAGATCCGGTTGAACAGTAACCAGGGGCCATCTATTTTCACGCTTCAAAATGAAACCGAAGCTGAACAGCTGAAATCATATGCTTATGATTTGAGCAAGGAAGAATACGTACAGCACATAGCGCCAAATATGGAGTTGAAAGTCGACGACAAAACAGTAGGTGTTCCATACGGAGTAGAAGGATTTGGAATTGTATACAACAAAGACCTTGTGAAACCCGAAGACATAGCCGACTATAAATCTTTTGTCAGCACGCTGGAAAAATTCAAAGGTCAAGGCATCAATGGTTTCGGCCTGGCTCAAGATGCGTATTTTTTGATCGGGCACATGAGCAACTATCCTTTTGCCCTTCAAGAAGATCATTTTGATTTTATTGATCGATTGAATGCTGGAGAAGTAACCATGGCAGAAACACCTGAATTCCAGGAGTTTGGAAAGTTCATGGAAGCGATAAAAGCGAATACACCGAATCCGCTCAGCATCACATATGACCAGGAAATCGGTGATTTTGCGTCGGGGAAAACAGCGATGATCCACCAAGGAAACTGGGCGTTCGGTATGCTTTCAGAATTTGAAGTTGATTTTGAGGTCGGCATGATGCCGTTTCCGCTGATGGGCAATGATAAATTGGCGGTTGGCGTGGGCAACAACTGGGTGATCAATAGCCAAAAAGAAGAAGCGGAAATTCAAGCGGCAAACGACTTCCTAAACTGGATGGCTACTAGTGAAACAGGGCACCGCTACATTGTAGAAGAGTTCGGGTTTGTTCCGGCTCTGACAAATATCGAGGCGGGCGAGTTGGATCCATTATCAAAAGCTGTTCTGGATGCCAGCAATAGTGGAGAGACCATTCCTTGGGCCATCAACTATTATCCGGCTAATATCGTTCCAAACGATTTAACGCCACTCGCACAACAATTCTTCTCGGAAGATATGACCGGTGAAGAATTTATTGCAGGCATGGATGAAGCATGGAAAGGCGCTCAATAAAAATTAAATAAAAGTGGATCTGGACACGCCTTTACAGGTGTGTCCACAGCTTGTTGAGAAAGTTGAAATTTGTATTAGGTATCATCCCTTAACCGATATTCCGCCAACCAGCTGCGAAGACATTGGCCGAGGTTTGTGAGGCCAAGTCTTTGCGACGAAGCGCACAGCGCTGCAGGAGCATAGGTTTTTAGCCGTGGGCGAGCGCCAAGCCGCTTCGTCGCTTACGCTCCTGCAGGGTCTCGGCTGGTTGGCTCCATATCTAGAAAGCGGGTACAAAAATTAGGGAGCTTTCCGAATCAGCTCCCTATTCCAGAGAATCTCTAAAGGTAACAAAAGGAAGCTGAATGCAGCGGAAGGTGGGCGACTCCTGCGGAAATAACATGAGCTGAAGGCCCCGCAGGAGCGAAGCGACGAGGAGACTGAAGCCATGTCCGCGGAAAGCGTCCCACCTGGAGCGAAATGAAAAATCGCTAAGAGTTTCTCATCAGCATTTATGGACACGCCTGTACAGGCGTGTCCACTATTCCTTTATCAGGTCCCTGCTTATCAATCACAGGAAAGAAGGGGTGGACGTGACAAAAAGAAGCAATATCAAATGGTTTGTATTATTCACTGTGCCCTTGCTCTTTATTTTTACGATAGTGGTAATTATCCCTTTTCTCATCGGCATCTATTATTCGTTTTTTGAATGGGACGGAATCGGAGCAAATCCGAAAGTTTTTGTAGGCATGGATAACTTCATCGAATTATGGAAAGATGAACAATTTCTTCGGTCGACTTGGCTGACGACTTTGTTTACTGTACTATCGGTTATCACCATCAATATCATCGGGCTTGCTTTTGCCATGCTGGTCACGTCCAAGGTCCGGTCTGCCAATGCGGCACGGACTTTGCTATTCATGCCGTATTTGATTGGTGGACTGATTTTAGGCTACATTTGGCAATTTGTATTTTTGGACGTTTTTACGTTCTTCGGAGAAATTACCGGATTTGATCAAGTATTTTTTAATTGGCTTGTAGATCCGGAGTTTGCTTTATACAGCTTAGTTTTTGTCTTTACCTGGCAAATGGCCGGTTATATCATGATCATTTACATTGCGGGAATTCAAGCTATTCCGAATGATGTCATCGAAGCTTCCAAAATAGATGGAGCCAGTAAATGGCAAAGGTTTACCAGAATTACGCTGCCTTTGTTGATGCCTGCCCTGACCATCAGTTTATTTTTGACTCTTTCATCCGCTTTTAAAATCTACGATGTCAATTTGTCTCTGACTGGCGGCGGACCGGCAAATGCCACTGAATTATTTGCTATGAACATCTACCAGGAAATTTTCGGAAGCAGTAATTATGGCTTTGGCCAAGCGAAAGCCATTGTCTTTTTCTTGATAGTCGCTGCTATTACGCTGACCCAAGTATATATGACGAAAAAACGGGAGGTCGAGATGTGATGAGGAAAACCATGAATGCCTTGAAAGCGGTTTTGCTGATTCTGCTAGCGCTTTTCTTCCTGTCTCCAATTTACATCATTTTTGTCAACTCGTTTAAAGATCGCCAAGAGCTATACGATAATGCCTTATCCCTGCCGGAGAATTTTAGTTTTCAATATTATATAGAAGCGATTGAGAAAATGAATTTTCTAAGCGCACTCGGCAACTCACTTTATATTACGATTATTTCAGTTTTACTGATTGTCGTCTTATCCTCTATGACCGCCTGGATGCTGGTCAGAACTGAAAGCAAAATAAGTACTGTCATTTTCATGACTTTAATCGCGACGATGCTGATTCCTTTTCAGACCTTGATGATGCCGCTCATGCAATTGATGAGTTCCATTACTGAAAACTTGAATATCCCTATGTACAATACCCGGGAAGGGCTAATCTTCATGAATATCGGTTTTCATGCCAGTCTTTCTGTTTTTTTATACCACGGATTCATCAAGTCTATCCCCATCACCTTAGAAGAAGCAGCTACGATAGACGGGGCTTCGAAATTCGGGGTTTTTTGGCGAATTATCTTTCCGATGCTGAAACCCATTACAGCTACAGTCATGATTTTGAACGTGATCAGTATTTGGAATGATTTTCTATTGCCTTCCCTTACATTGATTGATACGAACTTGCGGACAATTCCTTTATCGACATTCTTTTTCTTTGGTGAATTTACTATCCAATGGAATTTAGCGATGGCGGGACTGACTTTAACCATTATTCCGGTAATTATTTTCTATGCATTGGCGCAAAAACACATCATTAAAGGCATCGGAGAAGGGGCAGTAAAGTAAGATGGGATTTCAACTTAAGAGTTACTGATGCAGGGAGGGCGTATCATGCGTGATTTGCCAGGTTTGACAGGCGCCTTATATGTTTTTGCAGAATGGATCATGCGATTTTCGACTGCAAACATCTTGTGGATTATCGTTAATCTGCCTTTGCTGTTTGTTTTGCTGAGTGTTTACATTAATGGATTCGGCCCTGGGTTTGTGGTGTATTTACTGCCGCTTGTCTTGTTAATTCCAACAGTGACAATTCCAAGTACCGTTGCCTTATTTGCAACAGCTCGGGAATGGATTCTGCAAAAAGACCAGTCTTCGATTACAAAAACGTATTTTTTTCACATGAAAGCGAATTACCGGAAGAATTTTTTAGCGGGATTAGCCCTATTGGCATTATGGTTGGTCTGGCTGGTGGATTTTTATTTTTTTAAACAGTCAAACAAGTTTATTGCTTTGCTATTTATGCTGATTGGGCTTTGTTTGTTTGTGTATACGCTTAATTTCTTTTCACTCTGTGTGCATTACCGAATGAAAACAAGAACTCTATTGAAAAATGCATTTTTTATCACTCTTGGCAATCCGTTATTAAGTTTGTTCATCCTGGCAAGCAATATGTCGCTGTTTTATGTAAGTGCTACAAGACTATACTTCCTGATTCCACTATTTACAGTATCAATCAGTGCGTATCTTTCTTTTCTTGCTTTTTACCGATTTTCTTTGAAAATGCAAAAAAAAGCAGAATCGTCGATTTGAACGGCATTGGTCTAGAAGAAAGAAAAGCAAGGAGAGAAGGATGACTATGGAAAAACTTCCACAAGCTTTTATTTATGATTTGGATGGCGTGATTACGGATACAGCAGAATTTCATTTTTTGGCATGGCAGAAAATTGCGAGTGAGCTCGGCATTCCAATTGACCGGCATTTCAATGAACAGCTTAAAGGAGTAGGTAGGATGGATTCGCTGAATATGATCTTAAAACTAAATCCCGCTCTTTCTGAGCTCTCGGAAAAAGAAAAACAAAATTGGGCCAGCAAAAAAAATGAGCATTATTTAAAGTTGGTTGAAACGATAGATCCATCTCATATTCTTCCCGGGATTATTGAGCTGCTGAGCGCCAATAAAGAAAAAAACATTAAAATCGCTCTCGGTTCAGCTAGCAAGAATGCCCGCCATATCCTTGGAAAGCTGGGGTTAACTGCTTATTTCGATTACATTGTCGATGCCGAAAAAGTGAAGAAAGGAAAACCGGATCCTGAAACATTCCTAGTTGCCGCTGATGCATTAAGACTCAGCTGCCCCGACTGCATAGGCATCGAAGATTCAACTGCTGGAGTTGAAGCAATAAATGCGGCAAATATGTTTTCCATTGGAGTAGGAGATGCCGCTCATCTTTCCAAGGCAGATTATCGGGTTAGCGATACTTCAAAATTGGTATTTGAAGAAATTATCGAGCGCTATCAGCAGGCTAACGCCAAAAGATAAGCGGACAAATGGCTTCCAGATTCTTTTGCAATCTTCGGGAGCAGCTGAGGAGTGAAACCGATGGCGTGGAAACTGACAAAATGCGAACTGGATAATCCTAACTTATTGCTCGATGAGAGCATTTTATCCCTGGGAAATGGATATTTGGGGGTAAGAGGAAATTTTGAAGAAGGCTACCCGGAATCATTTAGCTCCATTCGAGGGACTTATATTAACGCTTTTCATGATGAAGTGGAGATTGCATATGGCGAGAAATTGTACGGCTATCCCGTGATGCAGCAAAAAATTCTTAATGTCATTGATGCCCAGAGCGTTCAGATTTATCTGGATGATGAATTGTTTTCATTGTTTGAAGGAGAAATTATTCATTTTGAACGAAATTTACATATGGAAGCTGGATTTGTAGAACGGATAATCCACTGGAAATCGCCAAAAGGAAAAGAAGTGAAAATCCATTTCAGAAGGCTTACTTCTTTTATTACGAGAGAATTATTTGCAATTGCAATTAACATAGAGCCGATTGACGGCATACGGCAAGTGAAAATTATTTCTGCAGTTGAAGGAGATGTCTCGAACTTTGTGGACCTTCGTGATCCAAGAGTGGCTTCTGGGCATGCGAAAAGGCTGTATGTGATGGAAGCCCGAAAAGAAGAAGACTACAGTATAGTCAAAGACTTGACGTACGTCACTCAACTTGAAGTGGCTTGTATAACCGCTACGGATATCTGCGCTGAGAAGTATTCGTATGAAAGCCAAGCGGCAGAAAGCCGTGTTGAAGAAATCTATGTGTGCAAAGGCAATCGGCCGATTGAATTTACTAAATTCAACGTCTATACGGATACGCTTAGACACGGAATTGAAGTAGTGGAAGAAGCACGCAAAATTCAGGAGCGGCTAGAAGGAACCAGTTTTGAAGATTTGCTGGTGGAGCAAAGAGAGTATTTGGACCGGTTCTGGCTGCATTCTGATGTGGAGATTGATGGGGATGCCGCCCTCCAAGAAGGCATTCGCTTTAATCTTTATCAACTGCTGCAATCAGTCGGCAAAGATCCTCACAGCAATATTTCGGCGAAAGGCTTGTCAGGAGAAGGTTACGAAGGACATTATTTTTGGGACACAGAAATTTTTATGTTTCCTGTTTTCCTGATGACCAATCCGGAAATAGCCAAAAATCTTCTCTTATACCGATATTCCATATTAGACAGCGCACGAGCCCGGGCGACTGTCCTTGGACATAAGAAAGGCGCATTGTTTCCTTGGCGGACCATCAATGGACCAGAAAGTTCTGCATTTTTTCCAGCAGGCACTGCCCAATACCATATCAGTGCTGATATTGCTTATAGCTATATCCAATATTATTTGGCAACAAACGATGAAGCGTTTCTAAAAGACTTTGGTGCAGAAGTGCTGTTTGAAACTGCCCGCTTATGGATAGACACGGGGCATATGGACAATGGACTATTTAAAATTGACTGTGTTACGGGTCCAGATGAATATACCTGCATCGTCAACAATAATTATTATACGAATGTGATGGCCAAACATAATCTATTATGGGCTGCACGAGTATATGAAAAGATTAAAGAAAGTGATGAAATGCATTTCGAGAGGCTTACTGAACATTTAAAGCTGACAGAAGAAGAAGTGGAAGAATGGCGGGAAGCAGGAAAGAAGATGTTTCTTCCATATAATGAAGTTTATAAAATTAATGCACAGGATGATAGTTTTTTACAAAAGGCCCGCTGGAATCTGGATGAGATTCCGCCATACAAATTTCCGATGCTCTTGAATTATCATCCGCTCACTCTTTACAGGTACCAAGTATGCAAACAAGCAGATACTGTGCTGGCGCATTTCTTGTTGGAAGACGAACAGGATTTCGAAACGATAAAAAATTCCTATGATTATTACGAACAAATCACGACTCATGATTCCTCGCTGTCTTATTGTATATTCAGCATCATGGCTTCAAAGCTGGGCTATAGAGACAAAGCCTATCATTATTTTCAAGAAACGGCCCGCTTGGATTTGGATAATAGCCATGGCAATACAAAAGATGGCCTTCATATGGCGAATATGGGAGGTTCATGGCTCACCATTGTATATGGATTTGCCGGTTTGCGGATCAAAGAAGACGGTCTCCATTTAGCTCCAGCGCTTCCGGATGAATGGAATTCTCTTGCTTTTCATTTTCAGTTTCAGGGCCGCTTAATTTATATGCGTATCGATAAGGAGTCCGTCATCTATCAATTGATTGAAGGCGAAAATGTAATCCTATTTCATCATGAAGAACCGATTGAACTGAGTTCGGAAAAACAAGTGGAAATTCGGCAGTATGAAAAACGGCATTAAGAATAAAGAGGATTGTTCTTCACTCGATTTGTGAAGAGCAATCCTTTTGCTATTTCATATTCATTTTGTTTACTTTCCATGCCTAACAGGCATATAGTCTTTAATTTTTAGAAGAAGCCAGGGCTTTCCTTTCATTTACAGGGATATGAAGTAAGGTTCTTTGCTTAAGCTTTTGCAAGCCCATACAATATAGGTAAGAGATTATAGCAGAAACTCATGCATATGCAGTTGGCACTGAAGGACGCAGTGATCAACTTTATTCCAGGTTTTCTATCCGTTACTAATTAAGAATAGAAAGGAAGAGGCATAAATGGCTACTGGTCCTAATTATGAAAACAATCAAAAGACTCCTTTTATAGGCATTGGCATTGCGATAGGGGTTTTAATCGGTACAATTCTCGGCATGATTTTTGGCAATGTGGCAGTCGGGATCGGATTTGGCATTGCGGTTGGTTGTGCGAGCGGAGTGGCGCTGGAGCAAAATCGAATAAAAGCTTAAAAGTGAAAAAAATAAAAATGCCGCATTCAATCGATTGGATTGAATGCGGCATTTTTCTGTTTTATCCCATTGACCTAAAAGTCCGAATAGATCAACTGCCCCTCAGCGGAAAATAATCACCGCTGAGGGATTTTCTTTTTATTCATCAAATGCAAGGTCTTTTACCCATAAGGATAGATGGTCTTTAATCGCTTGATTTGCAGCTGGATCAGCATTTTTTAATAATGTGATTTTGTAATTTTTATGGTTTTGGCTTTCCACATAGGTAGGTGTAAAAGAAGGTTCTTTCAGGACGATAGTTGTCGAATTGGCATCCATTGTTTTTTCAGCATGGATATGAAGAATTCCACCAATCTGCCTTTGCAGTCCTTCTTGGCCTGACAGGAAATTACCTAAAGAATAGATGGCAAAGCTTCTCTTTCCATTCGTCGTCTCAATCCATTCCGCAGGCTGCAGAACATGGGGATGGTGTCCGAGAATAAGATTGGCGCCTTGTTCAGCAGCGAAATGCGCCAATTCTTTTTGTTCATCGGTTGGCATAGTTTCGTACTCATTTCCAAAATGCAAACTCAATACCACAACATCTGAGGCGGCTTTCGCTTTTATCAAGTCTGTTTTCATTTTCGCTTTATCGATACGGTTGAGCAAATAATCTTTTCCTTTAGGTGTGGGGATTCCGTTCGTTCCGTACGTATAAGAAAGAAAAGAGAAGACAATGCCATTTTTCGTGATGGTGGGAATCTGATTGCGTTCTTCTTCAGAAGCAGAGGCGCCGGTATGCGTCATCCCGATTTTATCCCAGTATTTCAGCGCACTGACAATTGCTTTTTCTCCTCTGTCGAGCGTATGGTTGTTCGCCATCGAAACAACATCAATCCCTACGCTTTTCATTGCATCTGCCACTTCGAACGGACTGTTGAACGAAGGGTAAGTGGATAAACCTACTTCGCTTCCTCCGACAATGCTTTCGGAATTAGCGATGGTGATATCGGATTTTTCGAGAAAAGGCTTTACTTCGGCAAACATGGGGTTAAAATCATAACCGCTTTCGGTTCGGGCATCCAGATAAACCCGTTCATGAATTAAAATATCGCCGACTGCCGATAAGGAAGCCTTGCTTGTTTTGACAAGTTTAGAGGGAATAACAGCAACCGGCGCTTTTCTTGTTTCAAATTCACCAACTTTTGCAATAGGAGCCCCTGTTTCTGAAAAACAGCCAGACAAAAACAGTACGAGTAGAATGAAAAGCAGGATCATGGATTTCTGGTTCTTTTTCAACGTCGACACCTCTGTCCAGTAAATATGTTTTGCCTTTAAAGCTCAAGAAGAAATAAAATGGCCGAATATGACATTACTGATATCGTACTATACTAACGCAGAAAGAAATAGTTTCTTTGTAATAACGAAAAACATTATTCTTTCGATAAATTGATAAAAAAACCAGCATAAGCAGAAAACTGAAAGAATAGTTGAATAAGGTTTTTCGGCGTACTGTTAATGAACGGATGTGGAGAGATTGGTTGAGCAATGGACAATCAAGGCAGCTGAAATTGCAATTTTGACAGAATATTGACAATTAACAGAAAGTAGATAGTATTAATATTAGTTAGACTTTGTAAGGCGTTTTCCAACAATTGCAAGGCTCATTATTTCAAAAAGGAGGAAAAAAATTGACTACTTTCGAGGAAAAACAGCCTGCCGTGTCCGTGGAAAAACTGAAGTGGATGTACGAACATATGGTGAAAAGCCGATATTATGAAGACCAGATGGTGGAAGTGTATACCGAAGGAAAGATGCCTGTCTTTAATATAGGTGCCGGTCCGGTGCCTGGTGAGATGCACTTGTCAACAGGGCAAGAGCCGGCTGCAGCAGGCATTTGTGTGCATTTGACAAAAGACGATACGGTAACGGCACCGCATCGTCCGCATCACCATGCCATTGCAAAAGGCGTCGATTTAAAAAAGATGACAGCCGAAATTTTTGGTAAGGAAACGGGTCTTGGTAAAGGCAAAGGCGGCCATATGCATTTGTTTGATCCTGACGCCAAATTTTCCTGTGGAGGAATTGTTGCTGCTGGAATTCCACATGCCGCCGGAGCGGCGCTTGCCAGCAAAATGCAAGGCAGGGACTGGGTAGCTGTGGCGTTTATTGGCGAAGGCGCTGCCAATGCAGGCGCATTCCATGAATCGTTGAACCTTGCAGCGTTATGGAATCTGCCGCTAATTGTGGTAGTCGAAGACAATTCTTATGGCATCTCTGTCCCAAAAGCCTCCTCGACTGCTGTGGCTTCAAACGATTTGCGGGCAGCTGCATATGGTATTGCAGGCGCTTATGTCAAAGACAATGATCCGATTGCAATGTATAGAGCTTCGGAAGAAGCGGTTGCAAGAGCGCGGTCTGGACAGGGGCCGACAATTATCGAGATTGAAACCCACCGCTATTTGGGCCATTTCCAGGGAGATCCGGAATTATACCGCGACAAAGCGGAAGTGCCGGGACTGCGCCAGTTAGACCCAATCCTGAAACTGCGGAAAATGCTTGTAGAAGCAGAAGGAGTTACAGAAAAGGAAATTGAGAAAATTGAAAAACAGGCTAAGCAAGAAGTAGATGTAGCATACCAATTTGCAAGAGACAGCAGCTATCCTGAACCTGAATCAGCGTTAAAAGATGTATTCACATCTTAAAATGGAAGGGGAAAATTCAGAATGGAGACAGCGAAAAAAAGAATCTTAACAGGCAATAAAGCAATGGCTGAAGCGATTGCACTTGAAATGGAGAGAGACCCGAACGTTTTTGTGCTGGGAGAAGATATTGGAAACTATGGCGGCATTTTTGGATCGACGCAAGGATTGATTGAAAAATTCGGTTCGCAGCGGGTATTGGATACGCCTATTTCTGAAACGGCATTTATTGGTGCCGCTATCGGTGCCGCTGCGGAAGGCATGCGGCCGATTGCTGAATTGATGTTTGTCGACTTTTTCGGAGTCTGCATGGACCAGATTTACAATCACATGGCGAAAATCCCTTATATGTCTGGAGGAAACGTCCGGTTGCCGATGGTGCTTATGACAGCGGTCGGCGGCGGATATAACGATGCAGCGCAGCATTCCCAAACGCTTTATGCCACATTCGGCCATATGCCAGGCATGAAAGTGGTAGCCCCTTCCACTCCCTATGATTTGAAGGGCATGATGATTTCTGCTATCCGGGACGACAATCCGGTCCTGTTCATGTTCCATAAATCACTGCAGGGGCTGGGATGGATGGAACAGCTTGATGCATCTGCTGAACATGTGCCGGAAGAAGCTTATACAGTGCCGCTTGATAAAGCGAAAATTGTGAGGGAAGGGACCGACGTCACGATTGTTGGCGTCCAAATGATGACCCATTACGCGGTAGAAGCGGCCGAAAGACTGGCAAAAGAAGGAATCGAGGCGGAAGTGATCGATTTGCGTTCCATCGCTCCGATTGATAAAGATACGATTATACAGTCAGTCAAGAAGACGCATCGGTTATTCGTTGTTGATGAAGACTACAAATCTTACGGCATGACTGCTGAAGTGACAGCAATTGTAGCGGAAGAAGTGTTTTACGATTTGGAGGCTCCGCCAAGGCGCCTGGCCAATCCGGATGTGCCAGTACCTTACAGCCGTCCGCTGGAAGACTTTGTGATACCGAGCGCGGAAAAAATCTTTGAACAAGTAAAAGAGTTAGTGAACGAAGGATAACGGGAAAACAGGAGGCGTTGGAATGATTGAAGTGAAATTACCGAAAATAAGGGAGGATGTCGACGAAAGCTTAGTGGTCATCTGGTTCGTTTCCGAAGGAGATGCAGTTAAAGAAGGGGACCCTTTGCTTGAAATACAAACTGAAAAAGAAGTGTCTGAAATAGAAGCTGAAATCAGTGGAATCATAAAAAAAATTGTCTTTAAAAGAGGGGAATCAGCAAAAATCGGGGAGGTGTTGGCTACGATTGATCCAACAGGGAAAACTCAGGAAACTAAGCCAGAAGAGCAAAGAATGGTAGAAAAAGTGGAACCGGAAAAAAGTGAAGAGACAGAAAATCAGAAGCCAGAAGAACAGAAAATAACAGAAACAGCCGAAAATCAGGAAACGGCTACTGAACAAAAGGAACCGGCAAAAGCGATGCGTTTGGCTCCAGGTCTGCGGAAGCTTGCGCGCGAACTTGACGTTCCACTGGAGTCAGTAGCGGGAACGGGAAGAAATGGCAAAATTACAGAAAAGGATATCCGCAGAGTGGCTGGACAAACTGAAGTAATGGAAGCAGCTGAGAAAACAAAAGAATCACAGCAGGAAACTCCAAAAGAAGAACCTCCAATGGAAGAAGCATCAACAGAAGAACCGGCAACGGAAGAAGCATTAACAGAAGAGCAAACGGAAGAAGCAGTTGAGGCAGTAGCAGTGCAAGAAGAAACATCAAAAGAAGAATCGTCAATGGAAGAGCAGGCGGCGGCAGTGCCTGAGGATGAGGCATTACAAGAAACGGCACCAAAAGAATCAGAGACTGAAAACTCATCCACCTCTGACCAAGAAGAGGCAAGCAGCGAAAACGATGATGAAACTCCGCAAAACGAAGTTATTCCGCTTTCGGGTATTCGGGGGGCAATCGCCAGAAGGATGACGGAAAGCCTTCAAAACAGTGCTCAGCTTACAGAAACAGCTTGGGCAGATATCACAAAACTGGAAGCTAGAAAAGACACGTTAGGAAAGGAAGCGGGCTGGACCGCTCTTATTGCAAAAGCTGTGGCACAGACGCTTGGTGAACATCCAGCTTTGAATGCCCATATCATTGAAAATCGAATTATTCCAAAAAGGGAAATCCATCTGGGTTTTGCAGTTGATTCAGAAAACGGTCTGCAAGTAGCCGTTCTTCAGAATGCAGACAAGCAGTCGCCAGCCAAGCTGCAGAAGCGGCTTTCTAAACTTGCTGAAAAGGCAAGAGAAGGCAAATTGTCGAGTGAGGAAAGCACCGGCAGCACTTTTACAATCACCAGCCTCGGCTCATATCGGGTCCAATTTTTCACACCGATTATCAATCCGCCGGAAGCGGCGATTCTTGGAATTGGGCAAATCGAAAATTACCTTGTAATGGAAGATGGCAAAGTCCAGGAAAGAAAGCGGTTGCCGTTGAGCCTGACGATAGATCATCGGGCAGTGGACGGCGCACCGGCCGCAAAGTTCCTGGGAGACTTGATTGAAGTGCTGGAAAGACCAAAGCGTTTTTTAAAAGACGAGAAAAAGAAAAAAGAGAAGGAAGAAAAAAAGAAAAAGAAAAATTCTTAATGGGTTTGTTGGAAGGGAAAAATACATCGCAGATAAAACAAATACTTATATTAACTTGGTTGAAAAAAGCCGTCCTCATAAATCAATCGATTTAGAGGACGGTTATTATGGATTGAAAGATTTTCTGTTTCAATTTGTGAGTTTCTTAAAGCAGGAGGAATGTACATGGCCAATGAATTTTTGCAAAAAGGAATGCGCGGAACAAGTGCGCATATTGATGCAGCTGCAGTATTTAAAGAGTTGGATTGGCAAAAAGCTGGAGACAAACCCGATAAATGCCCACATTCCGTTTGGCAGCTTTTATGGCATATGAATTATTGGCAGGAGTTCATGCTGGCGTATTTGAAAGGCGAAGCACCTAAAAACCCGGAACATGCAGAAGAAACTTGGCCCAAAGAAGCAATGCCAGCGAGTGAAGAGGAATGGAATGATGAGGTCTCAAAATTTACGCACGGCTTGCAGCAAGCTGAGCAGGAAGCAGCAAAAGAGTTGTCTGAAGAAGGGTTTGGCGGCAAAAGAAGAACAAGAGCAGATTTGTTGATGGTGATTATCAACCATAATAGTTATCATGCTGGACAAGTTGTTCTGGTGCGGCGGATGATAGATGCATGGCCCCCCTCTTCTGGCGGAGATACTTGGTGAAGCTTCAATATAGTTTTCGGAAATTCAACGCCTGACAGGTATGCGGATGGATTGACAAAAACATCAAATTTATTATAATCCATGGTGAAGAGGTCTATTTAGAAAACAGTCTGGGAGTGCCAAACTAGAAGAATTTTGAAGCTATAGAATTCGATTGTGGATGTAAAGCAAGAAGGGGCAGTTCAGGAAGCTGCAGGAGGTCTGCCGAAAAACGCCTTAATGTCAGTTTTATTTCCTGTCCATGTTTGATCTTGTTTTGCGGACAATAAGATTCAAAAAACACGAAAAGGAGTGAAATGTCGTGGCTAGGCTCAGACCGAAAAGAAGAAATGAGTTTTTCCCAAGCCTTTTTGAAAGCACAGTGGAAACAGATGTTTTTAACAAATTTTTTGGAGAAACCCATTATCCTCAGGTGGATATCAAAGAAAAAAATGAACTTTATGAGCTGCAGGTCGACTTGCCTGGATTCACAAAAGATGACATCGAAATAGAATACCGGGACGGATACTTGGAAATCCGTGGAAAGAAAGAACGTGAAATAGAGCCAGATGAGCAGAATGAGCGGTATATCCGAAAAGAACGCACCTATGGTTCTTTCCGACGCAGTTTTTATATTGGGGAAATCGACGAAGAGCATGTGACAGCTGCTTTTCAAAATGGGGTTTTAACACTAAACGTACCAAAATCTCATGACCTGCATAACGACCACGTTGGGCACCGTATTCCAATCGAGTAAAAGAAATCAATATACAAAAGGCAGTTTGGAAATCCTATCCAAACTGCCTTTTGCCGTAATAAAGTGATGGCGAAACAATACGATAGTCGGCTAAAGACTGGAAATTATTAGTTAATAACGAAAATGGGATTTATTGTCCGTAGTGTTTACGAGAGTTGCTTCTTATAATGATTGATAAGCTGTTCCCGAATTTACAAATGCAGGATAGGAATGAAGGTCGAGAATAATCTTGAAAGAGAGGGATTTTTGAATTACTTGTCTGAATGGTAAGTGATGGAAATGTACAGAAGGAATGTTCAAGAAAAAGAACAAAGAATTCCTCAGCCATCGGACAGGTAATTTCATTTTTTTAAATTTTTTTGTAGTTTTCGTAAAAATGGAGTCTATAATAAATAAAAAGAAAGTGAAGACAAGGAGAACTCCATTGAATACATTAAAAGATTTTGGGAGCCGAATAAAAGAATTACGTTTACAAGCGGGCATTACTCAGGAGGCATTGGCTACTCGTGCTGAATTGGATCGTTCTTACGTAGGTGCGATTGAAAGAGGAGAGAAAAACTTATCTCTGCTGAATATCGAGAAACTTTCAAATGCGCTCGATGTAAATTTATCTTATTTGTTTGAGCATGAACGGTTTACCCCACGCTCTGCTTTATTGAAAAAAGAATTTAAAAGGCCATTGGAAAGCCGCTTTACCTATAACATTGATTTAGTTCAGCAAGTTATTTTATGGAGAATAACGGGTCCGATTAAAGAAAATGAGGCGCGGAGAATTGCTCAAACTATTAAAAGCCTGGCATTGCTTTTAAGAAAGGGAGAAGTCAAACTATTGATTGATAATCAGGCAATGGTGATGGACGGAGAGCCTTTTGTCTTTACCCCTGAAGTATATGATGTGTGGGAAGAGTTGCTGAATTGGTTGCTGCCTTACATGAAAAAAGCTGCCATTTTGTGTAATTCGACTTTTATGGAAAATCAATTAGACCGTCTGGCGAAAAGAAGCGGTATTGCAGAGATATCCAAACACATTTTTAGCGAGGACTTGGAGTCTAATTTGAGAGAGGCGCGTGCCTTTTTAGGCATTACAGAAAAACAAATTTAAATCGATATAAGTCTGATAATGCCTTTATGGCCATGTTTGTTTAAACTAAGTCTTAATGACTATTCTGAAAAGTAAACCGGCATTCACGAAATAGTAAGTATATGGGAAAAATGATGTATTTTTAGAGAAGTAAATAAATAATTAGAAATTTTCTGACACAACAAGAAGATTTTGCGTTACTATTTAATTATGCAAAAAACAATAAGTCCTGCTGTTGCCTTATTTAATAATTGGCTCCGGAGTTCTCTTCTATACCTGACAACTTTTCATGTGAGAGATTATTATAGGCAGAGAAACTGAATCTGCTAGTATTCTATAGTTCGTCTCATGCATTCTTTTACATAATAAGCGGGCACGTAAATTTTATTTCAGATTTTTTCTTTTATATAAAAGTTTTCTTTTCTTGTTGCCTAGCCAAGCTGACACTCTAAGAAGGAGATGGGACCTATGCTTTGGAATCAGCCCTTATCTGCAGAAAACGTTAAGTACACTTTTACACGCGTGAAAGACACACATGAAGAGAACGGCCAAAAATTCATTACTTTATTTGGCAGATTAACCGTTCAAAGTTCTGTAGAATCAAAAAGCGCATGGGTTGAAATTGAAGAAGTAAAATGGGATCAAGCGCCTCCTAAGTTGAAAAGCATGCCGGATGCCATGTACTTGTATGCCGTATCAGAGAACATTTTCAAAGAATTGATGAATATCTCTGGTAGACATCATCAAAACCTTTACTTTTTAACACCGATCTATATGTCGAAAGAATTTAAACGATTAGGGTTTTGATCAGCAGAGTATAGAAAAGCAGCACTGTCATAATGATGGTGCTGTTTTTTTGAATATCAAGCAGAAAATAAGAAGATAAATATATTTTAGCCATTCGTATATCCTGTGAAAAAGACTAAAGGATTCCATTTATTTCAAAAATTTGAGGTGCTGACTATGGGAGGGGCTATTATCGGGTTTATTTTTGAAATATTGTTGGGCTTGGCAGAAGGTTTTGTGGAGGCAGCGCTATATTTTTATACTCCGTCTTCAAAGTTTGAAAAAAATATAGAGAGACTAAAGAAAGTAGAATGGTTTGCAGAATTCGAGGATGATTTCCGGTATAACTATATCATTTGGCATGATAGGAACGTAAAACGCTTTTTAGTAAGGTCTAAAAACGTCGACCTTTTGCTGAATGATGAAAAAGAGCGGCTGCATTTTATCGAACTTGTTAAAAGCAAACATCTTAAATTCATTTCAAGACCTTGAAAACAAACTGCTTTTTAAAGGATTCAAGTACTTTGCCCAGTGCATTAATCTTATTTTCAATCTATGGATCCCATTTAAAGCTGAAATCGCAAACCTCTGTTAAATTAGGTCATCTGAACGCCTTGATGTCTTTCGGAAAGCCTTCTATTCAATGAACATCGCATTCTTCAGTTTTACTGGAGGTTGCGATGTTTTATTTTATTGGTAATAAAGGGAGCTGAATTTATAAAATCAGCTGAAGAAGAGAAGCTACAAGAACAATACCTAAAGCAAAAGACACAAAGCTGCTCTTTTTTTGTTCCGGCAGTTCGTCATCTATAATATTCAAGATAACTCCGCCGATCAGAAAAGAGGAAAGAAGGCCAATGGTCAGTTCGGTCGAATTTGTCGTTACATTTAAAAACCAGCCAAAAAAGACGGAAAAGGCTAAAATCCAGCGGCCAGCTTTTAAATATAAATCTTCGTGCCGCAAATGAAGCATTTGGTCATTGGCGATAAAATGAAAGAAAAAAATGAAATAAATTGCGTATGCCGCGATATTGCTGCCGCTTAAATAAAGGAGCAAGTAATTAGTATAGAAAAAGTGGGGTTTTATGAAGAAAAAAAGGGAAGCAGCTTTATGCAGCGGCTAAATCTCATTAAAGATGGGTATAGAATAGGAATGTAAAAAATGAATAGTTACAGTGGGAAAGCAAACGCCAATCAGAAAGGGGAACCTCCATGTATGAAAAAGGGTGGGAGCTATTGTATTTTAAAGAGTCGGCTTTGTTATTTTCGGAGCATTCAGGCCTTCAGATACCCGATGATATGCCGAGTCCATTTCAAAACAGTGAAGACAATATAGCGCGAACGGACCAGATCGAATTAGTTCATCCAATAAGTAAGAAGCCGTATCCATTTGAGTTGATGGAATATGAACACGAAGGACAAATGGTCCGTTATGCAATTGCTGAAGTGTTGGAAGCGGGCTTACCCTATAAATGCATCTGGTGGAAGAAAGAGTCGATTGAAGAGGACCGCAATAAAGAAAATCCATCTGAAGTAATCGAATTGGAGCATCAATTTGGGATTTATCATTCTGTCCCGGGAATGAAAGAATTTTTAGCCAAGTATAGAGGTATGGCATTTATTGAAATTTGGCAAGAGTACCATGGATTTTTGAAAGAAAAATTCGGGGAGTTGCTGGTACCTTTAGTGCCTGGTAATGCGGAAAAGGAAATTGCAGCTATTTTTGATTTGTATGAAGCTGAACGGATTGAGGATTTTGTATCGCTTTACCGGTACTGCAATGGCAATGACCTGGAACCCTGGATGGAATTAATGGAAGCCGGTCAGCCGGCATATGCCCATATTACGGGATATCCGTTAATGAGTTTGAAGGAAATTCTTATGGAGGCTGAGGATGCAGTAAAGGATGCTGGACGCCAGGAAGAAGTTCAATCCATTCCTGAGGGGTTTGTAAAAGATAATTTTATGCTTTCTTGGAAGATTCCGATTTACCGTGACGGGGGAGGGCATTTTATCGCTATTGATTTGGATCCTGGGACCGAAGGGCGATACGGACAAGTGATTGAAGTCGATTACAAATACGATGACCGTGTCGTTTTAGCAGACAGCCTTAAAGAATACATCACGGTTTTGTATTATTTTGTAAAAGAACTTGGTGTCATTTACAATGGGGAAGGTTTTGAAGGGGACAAACCTATTTCCGCGTATATCGTTAGAAGCTGAAAATAAGCACTGGAGAATATAGCCAGTGCTTTTTAATTTGAAGAAAGCAGGGCTGTGCCAGTTGTTTGTTCAAATCTAAAAAAAATTAAGTTTTCAATGAATTTCGGAAGCCGCTATAGTATGTTTAAAGGGAAGCTGTTTTTTCAGAAATATAAATAGAAAACTCACTAGTTGGAGGGATTTTATGAATATCTTGCTTATGCTGAGGGAAGCCTTTTACGGAGCTGATCCGAACTTGATTGAAGAACTGAAGAAAATTGGTGATGTTACAGTCTTATACACCGATAAAGGAATAGATAAAGAAGAGCTGAAAAAAGAAGTGGAAAACACAGATATCATTCTCGTGAATATCGTGAAAATTGATAAGGAAATAATGGATGCTGCGCCGAATTTAAAATACATCGTCAAATTTGGCGCAGGAGTAGACAATATAGATGTAGGTTATGCCCGGCAAAAAGGCATCCGCGTCACAAGTGCTCCCGGATTAAATGCTCAGGCAGTGGCGGACCATGCTTTCGGTTTGATGCTATCGGCAGCACGGGATATTCCTGGGAAAGACAAAGAAGTGAAGTCAAGCCGTTGGGACACAACAATGGGATTTGAAATTTATAATAAAAAATTAGGTATTATTGGTTTTGGAGCGATTGGGAAAGCCTTGGCCAAGCGTGCAATGGGCTTTGACATGAAAACCATGGTTTTTGGCAACTACAAAGATTATGAACTGGCTGAAAAGCTCAACGCTGATTTTATAGAACGTGACCAGTTGTTTAAGGAAGCCGACTACATCATCATCGCCACGTCGCTGACGGACAAAAATAGGCAGTTCATTAATAAGGAAACTTTGGCGCTGATGAAGCCTACCGCTTTTTTAATCAATATTTCCCGTGGTCAATTGGTCAATGAGAAAGATTTGATTGATGCATTAAAAAATCACCAGATCAAAGGAGCGGCCTTGGATGTCTTTGAAAAAGAACCGCCTGTAAATGAATTGCCCCATTTAAAAAATGTCGTTGCCACACCTCATGTTGGTGGAGCCAGTTATGAAGCTGTAGCACGGATAAGCAATGTGTCGATTTCCAATATAAAAAAATTCCTGAATGGAGAAGAACTTGATTATGAAGTTCTGTGAGTAACAGGAATTTTTTATCTGGAAGCATTTTTATAAACAATGGAGAAAAGGTTTTGATAATGCATATTTTATGCATATATAATGTATATTAAAAAGAGCTTTTGATGAATGTTCGGTCATCAAAAGCTCTTTTTATTGTGAAAAATGTAACAATCTACTTCGGTGATATAACTAAATAGGCTAATTTGATTATTTTTTGATATGCCAATAACCTTTAACGTTATTAAGAAGTTTTGTTTAATATTTATTCTAAAAAGGGAATAATAGAAGAAGGAATAAAGAGAGTGTTTGTAGAATTATATTCATAAATTTAAATGCTTTGATTTATATCTAAAGAAGCTAGTGAATACGATTTACAATAGCAGAAGTGCCTAGGTACGAAAAAAAGAGGGGGGAAAGAAGATGTTGATCAATGCTAATGAAGATTATGTCGCCGCTTTGGTTTTGGGGGAAGTTCAGGTGCTTTTCGAAGAAATGAAAGAGTTTAGCCGGCTTTATGGACCCAATAAGGAAGACCTTGAAGAAGATGACGAAGCCGTATTGTTATTGGTCGGCATCGACTTGCTAGCCCCTGTTAGTCTGGATTCTTATATCGAAGCAATTAAGCTGCTTTACTATTATCTATCTGAGTATTGCTGGCAGGAAAATCCGGCTCTTGAAGAAAAATGTGCCGAATTGTTGGACCGGGCAAAAGAAATTTTACCTGCCGAAAAACGCCATCGCCGATCAATCCGGAAATGGATGCTGCAAATGGATGAAAAAATTTTACGGGCGTTCATTTGAAAATGAGCATAAATTTCCATAGAAGATTTTTTCATAATCTTGTTTTCGATAAGCTAAATAATAAAAAATAAACGTAAATGAAGTATACTGGCGGTAAAATTAAATCCAGAAAGGAGATTTTTGCAATGGAGGATTCGCAGCTCTTGCATCGATCAGTTGCTGCAATCACTGTTGACGGACCAGGTGGAGAAAGCTATTTGGAAGACGGGGCCTTCTCAGCACCAGTCGATATGCCAAAAGAACTTGGAGGAACAGGACCGGGAACGGCTTTTAATCCAGGACGCTTTCTGGCATTGGGATACAGTTCAAGCTTCAGTTTCATCCTCGCCAAAATTATGCAGGAAAAAGGAGTCACAGGCAGAACACAGGTGAGTTCCAAGATTTCATTGCTTACTGACCCAATGGACAAAGGATTTAATAAAATCGCAGTGGATTTAGAAGTTGCAATCGAAGGGCTAGACGATAAAGAAGTACAGGAATTGGCGAATGAAACTCATGTACATTGTCCAGTATCCAAAGCAGTGCGAGGCACTACAGACGTGACTGTTAAAGCGGTATCTTATCAAGAAAAAGAAAAGCCGGCGGCATCCGGAGATTGAAGGACAGATAAACATTAAAAGTAAAAGAAGCATCTGGACTACTCGGTTCAGGTGCTTCTTTTTGTGGTTCAATTAATTTAAATTCGGCATTGCCACTCTCTGCATAAAAAAACAACCGTCTCTGAAGACGGCTGTTTTACAGAATAGCTGTTAACTAAAGAGCAGTGAGATAGTTCTTAGGGGTTCTAAAAACAGCAAAACCTTAAGTTTTCCGCAAAGCTTTGATGGCGCGGAAAAGCCAGTATACATACCCGCCCATTACCCCGTATCCGATCAGGATAATAAGTAAAGGCACATACTCTGGCACAGTTTCTGAATCAGTCGACATTCCTGCCAAAAACAAAGGCATAATCGGGAACATCACCGCGCCAGGGCCAGCGCTGATTAAGAGCAAAGCCCCTGGAGCGATTACTAGCCATGGCCAAATCGGTTTTTTGTCCGGAACTTCTTCCGGCAATAAAAGAGATGGCCTTTCTTCAGGAGGCAGGGACATTTCTTTCTTCTGTCTGCCAGCTGTTTTCATTTCCTGTTTTGCCCATTTCATCATTCGCCAAGCAATCGCCATAAAACCTGCAGCAATCAATAGTATAATGACGGAAACAAAACTGAATTCTTCCGGTCTCCAAATAGGGAGGATAACAGTCATAAAAAAAATTGGAAGCATAGATACGAAAAAGAAAGCTCCGATAATTAGTACAAACCATGCTAATAACGGAAATTGTGCGGATGGCGGCTGCGTCATTTCGTTTTCCCCTTTAATAAAAATGAAATTTTTATTTCATTATATGACAGAAGAAAACGAAACGGAATTCCCTTAAGCGGTTTTTTAGGAAATAGGATTCACGAAAAATAGCCTAAGAGAATGAAAGGATTCAATGAATCAGACGCTTTCCGGTTATCGAACGGGCCGCATGTATGCCGCTTGTCGCCACCCCGATTGTACCACCACCTGGAAAAATATGATCGCCGCAGACATAAAGACCTGGGAGCCCGGATCGGTGCGAAATGGCGTTAAAGAGGGCATTATCTAAAGTTTGCGGGAACCCTCCTACATAGCCGTTTGGACGCCCTGCAAAGCGTTCCCACGCTTTTGGGGCGCCGGTTTCGAAATGGATAATGGCTTCTTTGAAATTAGGCACTACTTTCTCGATTGAATGAAGTATGCGATCCGCGACTGCTTCTCGGGTTGATTCATATTTTTCTTGAGTATCCCAATGATGTACCTGTGAATGAGTGGAGATTGTTACTGTTTGGATGCCCGGAGGAGCACGCAGCAAGTCTCCTGGACGTGACGCCGACATGAAAAAATGTTCACCTTCAGCTAGCCCGGCTCCTGCCTCTGTTGCAATTTGCCTGAAGAGCGGCAAAGGAGTGCCAAGTTTCGACGAATCAACAGCAATGTATAAAGCCAGTATTGTCCAGGTAGGGGTGGAAAGGCCATCCTGCAATGGCTTTTTTAATTGTTCAAGTGAATTTGCCGGCAAAATCTTTGGCAGCTGATGTATTGGTACATTTAACACGACATGTGCTGCTTTGTATTGCGTGCCGCGGTGGTCGGTTGCCATCCACTTGCCATCTGCGTGCTGCAAGTTGACAAGGGTACGGCGCTTTTTTAATGTACCTCCATTTTCAGTCAGGCTTTGGCCCATTAATTCGGCAAAACGATATAACCCGCCAGGCACGTAGTAGGCTCCTTCATGATAAATATCAAGCGCCAGCGCAGAGAGCAGGTACATGGCATTTTTACTGTCTGTCTGCATGCTGTCCATCAGCAGCCCATCAATCATTTGGCGGAAAAGAGTAAGACGGGCCAGGCCATGGCGCTCTAGCCGCTGTTCGAGTGTCTGGTTGAAAAAAGGCAGTAATTTGATGTGGCGCGGACGAAGAGAACCAATCAAAAACGTCCATTCTTTCGCCGTGGAAGGAGGAAGGACAGGAAGCGGTCCCATGAGTGTCCTTATGATTGAAGCGGTTGAAAAAACTTCGCTGTAGAACGACTGGATTTGCTTCTTATACTGTGGAAACGCAAGAATAAGCTGCTCCACATGGCGGTTGCGGTCTCTTAAAAAAAGAAACGTCGCTTCGGGATGAATCATCTCCATGACAGTTTCAAGAGGCTCAAGAGGAAACGGTTTTTCTAAATAACGAAACACCCGCTCAAGAATACCATTTTCTTCAAGGCCCATTCCAAGAGTCGCCCCTACAGGAAAAACGAACTTATGGCGTGTGAATTTGCCGGCACAGCCACCCAGTTCAGAAGAAGCTTCAAGAAGCGTTACATTCATTCCATGCTTCGACAACAATGATGCAGCGGTTAAACCGCCAAACCCGGCGCCGACAACTAATACATCTTGATTCATCAGCACTCCTCCTTTTTATCTATTATGGTAAATATACAGGCAATGATGCAAGTTTAGTTTCAGAATTTAAAGAAAACTTGTGTGGAATTTAGCGGATTCCACGGAAGATGTATTGATATAAGCTTTGGAAACATCGAGAGGATAAAAATTTTATTGGCTTTTATTTTTCAATTGTTCTGTTGCGGCATTTAACTTTTCCGTTAATCGGGTATTGGGGGGAAAAGACTGGAACGGAGGTCAGTAGATGGATAAAAGAGGGTCCGTCATTCTTTTGCTTTTACTTAGCATTCTCCTTGCAGGCTGTCAGGAAGAAAAGAAAACAACACCTAAAGAACAGCCGCTGGAAGAGCAAGCCACACCGGAGATTCGCTTTTTGGAATACATTAGCCACTGGGAACAAGCAGATTTCACTGGTATGTATGGCGGTTATTTAACGGAAGGCACTAAAATGGCGTTTGGACAAGAAACGTTTGTGGCATGGCAGCAACAATTATATCAAGACTTGGGCATTGAAAATGTCAGCATAAGCTATAAGGAACCTAAAACCGGTGTTAAGTGGAGCAAAGATGAGCCTGCTGACTTTCCTGTTCAAATCACGATGGATACCGTAGCAGGGCCAATAGAGTTCAGTCGGACATTGACGATGTTATTCGAAACTAAAGGAGAAACAGCAGACTGGTATGTGGAATGGAATCCCTCTTTCATTTTTCCGCAGCTTGAAGAAGGGGATCTTGTTGAAGTTGAACGAACTGATCCTGAACGCGGAGAAATACATGACCGCAACGGGAAGCCGATTGCAGTCAATGGAAAAGGCTTTGAAGTTGGAGTAGTGCCCGCAAACTTTGACGAGACAAAAAAAAAAAATGATCTTGCTGCTCTTCTAAATATCCCACCTGGAGAAATTGATGAAAAACTGAATCAAAGTTGGGTGCAGCCTGGGCATTATGTTCCGCTCGCGGTGCTGCCTGCTAAAGCGACAGACGCTTTGCAGCAAATCTTTGCGATACCAGGCACTGAACAAAAAGAAGTGCCGTTGCGTGAATACCCTTACGGGGCTGCGTTGTCTCATGTATCGGGGTATATCGGACCGATTACCGCAGAACAATTAGAGCAGCGGCAAGGCCAAGGGTATGGACAAGAGGATTTGATCGGACGCCAAGGATTGGAAAGTATTTTGGAGGACCGGCTCCGAGGAGAGCAGGGAGTGCGCATTCTGATCCAAAAACCTCATGCAGGAAGTGAACCAATCATTGCAGCTGAGAAACCGGCAAAGCAAGGAGACATCATCAAATTAACAATAGACGCCGAATTGCAGAAAACCGTTTACCAGGCAATGAGCGGAAAAGCGGGGACCAGTGCCGCAGTAGATCCGAAAACCGGAGAAACGCTCGTGCTGTTCAGCTCCCCAGGTTTCAATCCGAACGATTTTATTTTAGGCATAAGCGGGTCGGCATATAGGAAACTGCAAAAAGACCCTTTGAATCCTTTATACAATCGTTTCGCGGCGACATATGCTCCGGGTTCTACAATTCAGCCTGTGACCGCAGCCATTGGGATGAAATTAGGAACACTGGATCCAACTGAAGGATTGGAAATTGACGGGAAAACATGGCAAAGAGTGCCTACTTGGGGGAATTACCGGGTAGAGCGCATGCACGATAAAGTGCCGAATCCGATTGATTTGAACAAAGCGCTTGTTTACTCTGATAATATTTATTTTGCACGGCAAGCGATGGATATCGGACGAGATGCCTTGATTGATGGGTTGAAGGGATTTGGTTTTGGAGAAGAAATTCCATTTCCGATTCCCCTCACCCCTTCTCAAATTTCAAATGACGGCATTCTTGGATCGGAAGGGCAGCTTGCGGATACTTCACTTGGCGATGGCCAGATGCAAGTAAACATCCTCCATCTAGCAGCTATGTACGAACCTTTTTTCACAGCAGGAACCATTTACAAACCCACCTTTTTCTTAGAGGAAGAAGACGGGCAAGTATGGAAAAAAGGTTTGGCCGACGCTGAAGATGCCGAGGTTATTCGTTCAAACTTACGTAATGCTGTGGCTGAAGGTTTCCCCAAAGCAGCCAGACTCAGTGGGGTTCCACTCGCCGGGAAATCCGGTACTGCACAAAATCGCCTTGGAGAAAATGATTATTTTGTCGGCTATAACTCTGATCATCCTGTGTTCATCCTCGCGCTAATGATTGAAAACCAAGAAAAGGACGAAAACAGCGAAGAAGCAGCAGCTATAGCTGCGGAAGTTTTTAAAGCGTGGAAATAAAATAGTTATGAGGAAGCATCCTTTATAAGGGTGCTTTTTCGATGGATTAATTATTCTTTTAGGGAGCGAAAGAGAGTATAAACGCTTGCTTAGTAGACAAATAGAAGGAGAAAAAACATCCTTTTCATTAAAATATTCGAAATAATCAGTAAAATTGACAAGAAAATGATATTATGAAATTAATCTTTTTTTAAGACCGATCATTTAATGTTCAGACTCTTACTTAGAGGGGGGATTTTGCATGGAATTACTGAAACACTCTGAATGGAAAGATACCAAATTAACTTTGCACTTGTTGTCTCAGATTTTAGGCAAAATCCGCTTGGAGGCAGCTCCACAAGAACCGCAGTGGGCGCATGTAATGTTGGCGCTGACACCGGACGGTTTTTCTACAGGGCTTCTTTATTATGAAAATCATATTTTTCAAGTAGATGTTGATATTCGGAGCAGTACAGTGAGCATCAATGTAGATGGCCATGCCCATTCCACTCATCTGCGGAATGGGACGCCCATAAGAATGTACTATGATTTTATCTTCCGTTCTTTGCGGCAGCATCAAATCAGCATCACCATCAACCCACGTCCACAAGAGATGAACGTGAAAACCTTATTGAATGAAGACATGGTCCACAAGGTTTATGAACCTCTTCAGGCTTTGCGGGGCTTAGAATTGTTTCACTTTGCATTCCGTGAAGAAATGAAATTCATCGGCCCTTTGCGTTGCCGGAAAGTAAAGCCGGGCTTATTTTGGGGAACATTTGATGTTTCCGCTATTATTGTGCAAAACATCTCCGAGCCGTTTCCAGAAGATAAAATCATTGAGAAAGCGGCATTTGATGAACAGTTTATCGAATATGGATTTTGGTTGGGGGATGAGCGGACAGATGAGCCTTCTTTTTTTGTTTTGCCTTATCCATTCATGTATAAAGATTTGAATAAGCTGTCGTTAGAACCTGATGAAGCGTTTTATGATCAAGAAGCGAGTGAATATTTTCTGACTGCTCAAGCCGTTTTTGATTCGCCTGCGCCGAGCAAGGCTGTACAGCAATTTTTCCATACAACATTTGACATTTTAGCTGATGAATTAAACTGGGAAGGCCGCGATTATTTCGAAACGCCCTTGCTGATGAAATCCCAGCCGACTATGAGGAAAGGAGGAGAAGGATGAAAATTATTAAAAGTGACAGTCGACATTGTATAGAGAACGAAAAAGGAGAAACGATTGCTGAAATCCGTTTTGTTCCTACTGAAAGCAACTTGCTGATTATTGATCAAACATTTGTCACTGATTCTTTGCGCGGGCAAGGAATCGCAGGCAGGTTGGTTGCATCGGCAGTAGATACAGCGAGAGAACAAAATAAAAAAATAATTCCGCTTTGTTCATTTGCCAAAGCGGAATTTAACAAGAAAACAGAATATCAAGCTATGCAAGCGAATCGCTATTAGTTCAACATATGTCTCTTTTCGGGAGGAAGCTGTTGTAATGGCGGTTTGTTCTTTTAGATGCCTAGGCTTGGAGACGCGGATGAACGCATAGGTCAAAGACCCAGCTCTGTACTTCTGAATTCTGACCAAGAGCCACTTTAATAGGGGGCTCACTTCAGTAGAATTAAGATTGAAGAAGCGGATTCAAGAACGGCGCCTTGAGAGAAACAAGAACTTCTGGCGCATCTTTAGTTTATCATTTGGAGGAAAGGAAATAAGACTTGTATAAAGACTTGCTTGCAGAAGGAGGCATAGCGCGTTGAACATCCGGATCGAATACACATATAGAACAGCAAAAGGCACAGAAGCTTTTTTTCGCTCCGAAGAGATGCCGGCAGCCAAAGGGGTGATTATCGCAGAAGATTTGGAACGGACAGGCCGAAGCAAAAACCTGGTGTTCATTGATAACTACGATAGTTCCTGGACCATGAAAGAGATGAAGGGATATTTGAAAGGCGTTGAAATAGAACCTCATAATGTCACCGTTTATTTTGATGGCGGTTATGACCGGGAGACGCAGAAATCTGGTCTCGGCTGTGCCATTTATTATGAAATGAACGGCAAGTCATATCGGCTGCGCCAAAATGCAGCAGTAGCAGAGCTTTTATCTAATAACGAAGCTGAATACGCAGCGCTTTATATGGGCATTCAAGAACTCGAGCAATTGAATGTCCACCATTTGCCGGTCCGGTTTATTGGGGATTCCAAAGTGGTCATTAACCAAATGAGCGGGGAATGGCCGGCACTTGAAAAGGATTTAATGCGCTGGGCTGACCGCATTGACCAGAAGCTGAAAGATCTTGGCATTCAGCCGGAATATGAATTAATGCCGCGTAAAGCCAATGCAGAAGCAGACCGGTTAGCCACCCAGGCGCTGAACGGGACGGAAATTTCAGGAACAATCGAATTGATTCCGGAAAAGTAGGCTATATCAATGATCCTCTCTTCTAGGAATCTTCACCAGCGCCGAAGTGATAATTCTTTAGTTCAACTTATATAACGACCACTTAAAAGTGAAAGGATGTTTTCATGCGATTTTCTACATTGAAAAAAACAGATATAGAAATTTCAGCTCTTGGCCTTGGAACGAATGCAGTGGGAGGGCATAACCTCTTTGAAGGCTTGAGCGAAGAAGATGGAAAAGATTTTGTCCGAGCAGGGTTGGACCACGGCATCACCTTCATTGATACAGCAGATGTGTACGGCAAAGGGCGCTCAGAAGAACTGCTGGGGGAAGTGTTGAAAGAATATGACAGGAATCAGTATGTCATTGCTACAAAAGGCGGAAGCGATTGGCGCACTGGTACACGGAACAATAGCCCAGAATATCTTCGGAGCGCTCTTGAAGACAGCCTGAAACGGCTGCAATTGGATTACGTTGACTTGTACTATATTCATTGGCCGGATGAAAAAACACCGATCCGGGAAGCGATTGCGGAACTGTCCCGATTGAAGCAGGAAGGGAAAATCAAAGCGATCGGCGTCTCGAATGTCTCACTTGAACAACTCCGTGAAGCAAATTCAAGCCTGGAGATTTCGGCTGTACAGCTGGAATATCATATGCTTGATCGCCGCATCGAAAAAGACATTCTGCCTTATTGTGTACAAAATAATATTTCTGTTGTGGCCTATGGTCCATTGGCGTTTGGCATTCTTGGCGGCAATTATACAAAAGATCTACAGCTTGAAGAAGGAGACTGGCGCAATCGCGTGCCTTTGTTTCAAAAAGGCATTTTCGAGAAGAATTTGGATATTGTAGAGAAACTGAAAAAAGTGGCCGACAAAAAAGGGACGGATGTTTCCAATTTGGCACTCGCTTGGCTTCTTGAACAGCCAGGCGTAGACGCGGTCATTCCAGGAGGTAAAAAATCAGAGCAGGTGCTTTCAAACGTTGCAGCTGCAGAAATACGCTTAGAAGCAGAACTGATGGATGAAATCAATGAAATTTTATCAACTGCGCCTTAAAACGGTAACCATTTTAAAACTCCTTCTGGAGGAAAGAGCATAAGAAATCTGAAATTGTTCACTTTTAATGTGGGAAGTATTTTTACTTTGTGACAAAAAAGTGAGCAGTTTTTTTTACTTCAAATAAAAAATCTGAATAATTAGATTCTTTTCTTGCTTTTTCATTCCAGAAGTATTATAAATAAGTTGTATAAAAGTTTTACAAAAACGATACAAAGGAGAAGTGAACATGAAGAAAATTTTCGCTTTAGTTTCTGTCGCTCTAGTCCTTGTCTTTTCACTTGCAATTGGAGTCTCTGCGGATAGCCATATGGCTAAAGTCAGAGTTGTCCACGCGTCACCGGATGCCCCTGCAGTAGATGTCTATGTCAATGGTGATTTAACGCTGGAAAATGTGCCGTTCAAAGCCGATTCAGGATATTTAGAAGTGCCGGCCGGAACCCATAATGTCGAAGTTTTTGCTACTGGAACTGAATACGCAGAAGGGTCAGCGGTATTGCAAGCCGATCTAACTGTTGAAGCTGGGAAAGCGTACACAGTAGCAGCAGCAAATACAGTAGATGCTCTCGAATTTGTGGTTGCTGAGGATTCAATGGAAGTAACAGAAGGAAAAACGAAAGTCCGTGTTGGTCATTTATCTCCGGATGCACCAGCTGTAGACGTTGGATTAATTGGTGGGGACGCATTATTTAGCGGAGCAGAATTCCCTGGAATCACTGATTATGCAGAATTGGATGCAGGTACCTACGATTTAGAAATTCGCTTGCCGGACGGCACTCAAGTGTTGCCGCTGGAAGGAACAGAATTAGCAGCAGGAACAGTTTATAGTGTGTTTGCAGTAAACAATGCGGATGCTTTGGAAGTTATTGCGTTGGTTGACTATGAAGCAGCAGCTTCACCCGACGGAATGCCGACTACTGGTCTTGGCGTACCTGGAAATTCCGAGGCTCCTTGGCTCTTGATGCTTGGAACATTTGCTTTGTTTGCGGCTAGTGGGTTTGTTTGGAAGAAACGATTTCAAGAATAAATTATTGATTGTGATTGCAGCTGCCTTTCTTTGTGGCTGTCACGTACAAACAGATGAAGTCAGTGTTCGCAGCGAAAGAATAGGATTTGAGTCTGAACAGCCTGCAGCAGTAGAAGCCAGGCAGCCAGTCCAAGCAGCAAATCCCATCAATTCTGTTAAACGATCCGGAATTTTGCCAGCAACCTTGGAAATCCCGGCTATCAAAGCAAAAGCTGCTGTCCAGCACCTTGGCCTTACAGAAACAGGAGAAATGGCTGTGCCGGACAATGGAGAAGATGTCAGCTGGTTTTCTCACGGTTATCAGCCAGGTCAAAATGGACGTGCAGTCATTGCTGGACATGTGGATCAAGTTGATGGTCCGGCTGTTTTTTGGGATCTTTTCAAATTGCAATCAGGTGATGAAATCGTTTTAAAAGAGGGAGATCAGGAACTAAAGTTTAAGGTGTATAAAATGGAATCAATACCATTGGAAACTGCAGATTTGTCCGCTATTTTCGGTTATCATTCTTCCCCGGAACTTGTGCTGATTACTTGTTCTGGAGATTATGACCACTCAAGGGGAACGCGTGAAGAACGGCTCATTGTTTATGCAAGCTTAATTGAATGAAGAATTGCCAAGAGCTTGGACTTGGCTTTTCAGTTCCAGAGGAATAGAAAACAGGAAAGGCTATAGAAGCCTTTCCTGTTTTTTTGTACAATTCGTTGTTTCAACTCTCATTTTCTTCAAGGTCATGATAAGTTTTTGGATACCCCATGGAAACCCATTCTGAACGGTATGCGGAATCCAGTTCCGATAGTCCGATTTCTGCATGGTCATAAGGTGCATTCGGACTTTCTCTATGATCGACTTCTACACTATTGCGCATGTCATGATCCGGAAATACCCAAAATGTCTTTTTTCGGTTATTATACGTTTTTATTAATACAAAAGCTGTAGCCGCTGCTGCGCCAGCATAGAAAATCTTTTGCAGGCTTTGATCACTCATGGCTATTCCTCCATTCAAAAGATGGTGTTTTTAATGGATTTCCCTCTTCTCTGAAAGTTAATCATTTCTTTCCTGAGGAAGCTGGCAGGAAAAGGAAGGCAATAGCTTTTATAATCTTTTTTGTTTCAGCGTATAGAGAGTTCCTACAATCAGAAATAGCAGTGAAATCAACAGCCATTTATAAAAATGAGGCGGCCGGTAAGTGAGTGAAATTTTATTGAGGCCAATATCAGCCGGAATTGCGATAAATGCATAATTCGCTTCCAGCACATCGACTTTTTTATCATTAACTTCGGCTGTCCAGCCAATTTCATACGGCACTGGCATAGCCAGATATTTTGCTTCCGTTTCATTCGAATACTGGGCTTCCAAGCGGCTGCCATTCCATTTGACTTGCTGATTCGGGTGTTTTTCCATTGCAGCAGCACGCAGCACATCATAAGGCTCTTCAAAAACCTCGAGCTCTGTCAGATTGTAAGTGCCTTTTGGCATTCGGATTCGAATCGACTCATCCGCTGGCACACGGATTGTAATATCGTCTACGAACGTTTTATAAACAGAAATATTCGATTTTCTTGAAGTTTTGTATGAATTCACTGTAAGCGGAAAACGGGCATCCAATGCTTGGTTCTCGAGATGAAACGATACATATAAGTCACTTCCAGACGGCACAGGTTCATTGAGCAGGAGATTGACACCGCCTGTTTCACCAGTCACATTTAAAATGCAGTCTTCAAATAGCGCATTCTCATTTTCAATTGCATAGGATAACTTTTTGGGAGCAGAAGGGAGTGGAGAGGAAATCTCCGTTTCCTTCAAGATGACACCCGTTAACATAGCTTGTTCACGCATTAAAATCGGCTGCTTTTCTAATGCCTCCTCACTGTATACTGCAGAAGCTCCATGTACGAACGGCAAAGGATAGCCGTTTTCGTAAACGGCATAATTATCCGAAGCCAATACCTGTTCAAATCCGGCCGGAACATTAACATCTCCGTGTGGTAAAATGGTGTATTTTCCTTGCAGCAAGCTATGCAGATTCGCCCGTTTCCCGAGAGTCGCATACCGGCTGACGCTTTCCCTTGCCATGTCAATTTCCAAGTCATATAAATAAAAGCGCAGGAGCTGTTCATTTAAAATGCTGGAATAAGCACTTAAACCCCGATAGTTCATCGCAATAGGGGTGTTATTTCGAATTCCCTCCATCCACTCAATACGGTAGACAGGATCAGTTTCCCGTTTCCGGATTTCATCAAGCAAACCAAAGATTTCAGGATCGTTATAATCCGGGCCGGTGATCAACTCCTCAGTCACAAGCTGAGTTTCTCCTCTGATTACCAATAAGACATATTCAGAACCGTTTACAGAAAATAGCAACGTTAGTACAAGAAAGACGGCAGCAACTTTCCCATAAACAGCATCGCGGCTCGCTTGGGCGAACAGCATAAATGTAAAAAGGGCGATTCCCATGACTCCAAGAAATAAAGGAAACTGAACCGTCCTGCCTTGTTCCATTAGCGCTAGCAGAAATTGATAACCGCTTGCCACAATTCCCGTCCCCAATAACAGAAGGACAACGGCTTGGCCAATTCCGGACTTTTTATGCAGAGCCCATACATATGAAAAAAAGAGCAGCAGCGTCACGGCAATGACTACGGCCAGTATTGAGCGCTCAATGCCCAGATTCGGGTCGATCAAGGCGAATAATGCATAACAGAGCAATGCCAGGCCACCGGCTATGGCAATATGCTTTAGCTTTAACCAAGACAGATTACTGAATCCGGCAGCAACTGCACCGCCGGCAGCAAAAGCCATAAAATATTCCCAGCGGTACTGGGGAGCCGAGAAGCCATTGAACATGCTTGCCGCTTTCGGGCTATAGTGAAGCAAAATACAAAACAGGACAAGAAACGCGAAAAAACGGAATTTCTGTTCACGGTAAAGCGGAAACGCAAAGACCAGCAAAACAAAAACGGCCGGCAGTACTATAAAAGCACTGGTAAATAAAATATTGTCGATGAATCCCAACCAGTTGACGTCTTGAGAAAAAGGCGGGCGGTGATTGTTCAAATAAGCATATACGGCTGGTATAAACGACACCGCACTGATGCCGGCACCTATCAAGCCGCTTATCAAAAGTTTGGCTATAGCTGTCTTTTTAGGTGTTTCGCTTTTTTCAAGTGGCAGAAAGAGCCGGAAAAGAATATAAATGCCGATCAGCAGAACGTTGACATAAGCAAAGTAGAAATTATCAATCATCGATATAGCGACAGCGGCCATAAACCAGCCGCCCTTTTTTTCACGAAAAACTTTCTCAGCCCCGAAAATGAGGAGCAGAAGCCACAAATAAGCATCCGCAAAAAACTCCCAATAAGTGGCATGGCGAAAATAAATGTTGGAAAAAGCATAAACACAAGCACCAAGAAAAGCCGGTACGGGACGGAATTTCATATATCGAAAAACAAAGGTGGCAATAAATAAGACAGCAGCGAGCCGAATGATGTTGATGATAACGGCAGCATGTGCCCAAAACAAGATATCCGGTGAACCGATGATTCCTGCTGATTCAAGAAGGAAAACGGCAGCGACGGTTAAGAGAAAGATTATTGAGGTAGAAAAATAATAAGCCAGTTCGCTGTATGTACCGGTACCAAAGCCGAAGAGAGTTGAATAGAAAAATTCTCCGGCTGTATATTGATGATAAAGAAGGTTTTTAAACGGCAGCATTTGCGACAAGCCGTCGTTTGGCCCCGCCATAAAACGGTTGGCGGCTAGTTCACGGAGAAAGATACCATGAGCCGCCGCACTCAACAATAAGCAACAAATACCGAAAAGTATATAAGGAAGAAGTCTGCGCATAAGTCACCCGCTTCGAATTATTATAGGCATCGATTAACGACTTAAGGAAACGAAATATTTAGTTAATTTAATTCATCACAGAAATCGTACCATTTTTGCGATTTGTTTTATACAGGATTATTGATAACAGAAAATTTTTCATCTTTTAAACTTTCGGAAGATCTTTCACAAGTGAAATAAATGAACGGGAAGTATAAGGGATGTAACGGTTTTTAGCTGAAATAATGCCAAGCACCCAAGGAAAAGTATTAGTTAGAGACAGCGTTTTAAAGGGACCGTCTTTGACCCGCTCGCAAATAAGTTTTGGCATCAAAGTGACACCTAAATTCTTTTCAACCATGCCGACTATAAAATCCCATTGCGAACTTTCATAAGCGATTTTTGGAGTAAAGCCTTCACTGATGCAGAATTCGACAGTTCGGCTATTCAGCGTGAATTCCTTACTTAACAGCAAAAAGGAATCATTTTTGCATTCAACTAAATTGATGATGCCCCGATTCGCCAGTGGGTGGGATTCATGGACAAGCAGCTTGATTTCCTCATGTACAAAAGGCACCACATCGAATTTCTCCTCGTCGACAGGCAGCATGACGAAACCCAAATCGACTTCACCGTCGAGCACTTTCTGCTCCACTTTCTTGGCGCCGTCTTCTGCCAGCATAATTGCCACATCGGGATAGGCTTTTTGGAATTCAGCGATTATGGTAGGGAAAAACAGTGTGCTGATCACAGGAGGCAAGCCGATATTAATTTTACCTTTCTTCAAATTCATGACATCGTACAAGGAAGACGTTAAGTCATCAAGGCTATTGACGATTTTTTGTGCTTGTATAAAAACCACTTCTCCTGCATCGGTCAATACGATTTTGCGGGAAGTACGATCAAATAAAGTAACATCCATTTCTTCTTCTAAATTTTTAACCATTTTACTTAAAGTGGGCTGCGTAACATGCAGCGCTAATGCAGCTTTAGTAAAACTTCTATGCCTGGCTACTTCAATAAAGTAGCTTAGTTGGCGAATATCCAATTTCTTCACGGCCTTTCTATAACTTTTAGTTATGGAAACTATAGGTATTATTCATTTTACCTATCAGACAATGAAGTGTACACTAAAAAAATCGTCAGGTCTAAATATTTCGAAAACGCGGTCTTTTTTATTTAAGCTCATCGGAAGCGCTTTCACACTCAAGTTTAGCTCTTTTATTTATCGGGAAGCTGACGGGAATAACTATATACGAAAAAACTTTGCAGCGGAATCGGAGAAAGATGCCTGTTAAAAGCAGAAGCGGAACTGCTGAAAAACGAAGAAGCTGCAATAAAATCAAAGGGGGAAAAAACATGTTAAGTATGATCGGATTAATTGGAGGACTTGCCTTACTTATCTATTTGACGATGAGAGGCATGAACTTGCTGATTGCTGGGCCATTAAGCGCGCTTGTCGTCGCTTTGTTCAGCAGTCTTCCACTGTTCCCGCAGATGGTAGCGGAAGGGGAAGTGAATTTTTTAGGCAATTATATGACCGGGTTTTCCGGATTTATCACTTCTTGGTTCCCGATGTTCCTGCTGGGAGCAATTTTCGGAAAATTGATGGAAGACAGTGGAGCGGCTGACAGTGTATCACGTTGGCTGGTCGGGAAGTTTGGCATTAAGCGGGCGGTACTCGCTATTGTTATCGCGTGTGCGGTGTTGACATACGGCGGCGTAAGTTTATTTGTTGTAGCCTTCTCAGTTTATCCAATGGCCCTTAGCCTTTTCAAGCAAGCGGATCTTCCACGCCGATTCATCCCGGCTGCACTTGCTTTAGGTTCAGTTACATTTACTATGACTTCAGCTGGATCACCGGAAATCCAGAACTGGATTCCAATCGAATTCTTGGGAACTAGCCCATATGCCGGATGGGAAGTCAGCATTGTAGTTGCTGTATTTATGGCGGTATTCGGTTATTGGTGGCTGAAGCGCATGATCAATAAAGCGGTCAATAAAGGAGAACGCTTTGAAACACGCAAAACCGATCCAGTGGTGGAAGAGCGCAATTTGCCAAATCCGATCATGGGGTTGATTCCTTTATTGGTTGTTTTGGTAATTTCTTATATTTTCCATGATTCTTTGAAAACATCAGCATTGATCATTGCACTTCTTGGCGGAGTAATTGCCACTTATTTATTGAACAGAACGCATTTCCATGATCTGGGTAAAGCATTGACTGACGGCACAATCGGTGCATTGATTGCCATCGGAAACACGGCAGCGGTTGTTGGTTTTGGTGGGGTTGCGAAAGCAGCGCCTGCATTTCAGGTAGCAGTTGACGCAATGACGAACATTCCAGGAAGCCCATTGATTGGCGGAGCGATTGCGGTTAGTGTCATCGCTGGCATCACCGGTTCTTCTTCTGGTGGACAGGCCATCGCCTTGCCATTATTGGCACCGCATTATTTGGACATGGGAGTCAATGCAGAAGCACTTCATCGGACGATTGCAATTTCTTCCGGAGCGCTGGATTCACTGCCGCATAATGGTTACGTCGTAACGACAATCCAGGGCATTTGCGGGGAAACCCATAAAGCAGCATACGGCTCGGTAGGGGCTGTAACGGTTATTGTGCCACTACTTGGAACGATTATTGCAATTGTGTTATTTTCAATGGGAATGGGAATTTAATAATTCTGGAGGTCATTTGAATGGTAGAAAATAAAGTGGTGTTTATTACAGGAGCAGCAAGTGGCATTGGGTATGAAATCAGTGCGGATTTTGCTGAAGCCGGTGCCAAAATCGTTTTAACAGATATTAATGAAGAAGCAGTTAAGAAAGCGGCACAAACTTTGAAAGATCAAGGACATGAAGTGATTGGGATCAAAGTGGACGTGACAAATGAAACGGAACTTGCACAGGCAATCAATAAAACCGTTGAGACATTTGGTTCGCTTGATGTTCTGATCAATAACGCAGGGATGCAATTCGTGTCTCCAATTGAAGAATTTCCAACTGAAAAATTTGAGCTCTTGGTGAAAATTATGCTGGTCGCTCCGTTTGTTGCAACAAAGCATGCTTTTCCAATCATGAAAAAGCAAGGCAAAGGCCGCATCATCAATATGGCGTCTATTAACGGCTTAGTAGGTTTTGCTGGAAAAGCAGCCTATAATAGTGCGAAACACGGCGTTATCGGTTTGACGAAAGTAGCAGCTCTTGAAGGGGCGGAGCATGGCATCACAGTAAATGCGATGTGTCCAGGCTATGTTGATACGCCGCTCGTTCGCAACCAGATGGGCGATCTGGCAAAAACACGCAATGTCTCTTTGGACAAAGTGCTGGAAGAAGTCATCTATCCTTTAGTGCCGCAAAAACGGCTCCTGTCTGTACAGGAAATTTCAGACTATACGATGTTTTTAGCAAGCGACAAAGCGTCAGGCATCACGGGACAGGCTGTTGTTTTAGACGGCGGATATACTGCACAATAAAATCAAAACCGTCCGTTGCCACTAAGCAACGGACGGTTTTTTATTACTTTTTCTTAGCCAGCTCTAGTGCAATATCGGCTTTTTTCAAATCATGCTGAATTTGTTCATCGACATCATAGGCATGATACATTTCATTTTTGATCATATACTGAGCGATTTTGTCGTGAGTTTCAATGGCATTGTCCAGCTCACGGCGCAATAATTTTTTAACTTGAGGAGTTGCTGTTTCTGTAATCGCCACAGCAATGTTACGGACAGCGGCTTTTGCCGTTACGAGAAAATCCGTTGCAATTGCTAAATCATCCAACATGGAGCCAGGAATTGCTAAGTTTTCTTTATTGATCGCTTCTTTTTCGGTTGCGTCATTTTTTTTCTGTTCGTCTTGTTTAGCCATAATATCCTTCCTTTCCAATCAATTATTTTGTAGAATCTTCCAGGATTTTACGTAAATCTTTAATTGCTTTTGTAGAAAGGTCCACGTCTTCATCAAGAATTTCTTTTAATTTCTTGTCTTCAACCAAGCCGCTGAATACTTTACTTTTCGCGACACAAGCTGTTTTAAAGATTAATAGTTCATGGACTTCGAGTAATTCGTGTGCAGCAAGTTCTTTTGCCATCAGTAATCCCTCCAATTTCAAGTTTGTAAAGGCAACACTAGTCAGGTTTTACCCGCTCTTCTTTTCTTTATGCATGATTTTTTATTTTTTTACTTAAAAAATATTTATTGATTTTTCTGAGTATTTATTCCTTAACAATAGACACGGGAGACTTTTTCGTGGTTTATTAGAAGGGAATCACTATGAAAAGGAGCTGCATGCATGAAAACGAGTGAAACAACTTTTCCGATTACTGAAGTGCGTGAACAATTTCCAGCATTAAAAAGAACGTATCATGGAAAACCGGTTGCTTATTTTGACGGCCCAGGAGGCTCCCAAGTAGTGAAGACAGCAATTGCAGCGATTGCCGGATATATGGAAAACGGCGGAGCGAATCTGCATGGCGCATTCCCGTCAAGCTGGGAAACGGAAGAAATTATCGCAGAAGCTAAAAAAGCAGTGGGGGATTTCTTAGGGGTTCAAGCAAATGAAGTGGCTTTTGGAGCGAATATGACCACGCTTACGATTGCCATCGCAAATGCACTCGGCAAGCAATTTGAAGCAGGGGACGAGATTGTCGTAACGGAAATGGACCACCGGGCAAATGTGGATCCATGGCTATTGATGGCTAAAGACCGAGGGCTGACAGTCAGATGGATTAAAGTGGATACGGAATCGTTGACGCTTGATTTATCGGATTTAGCAGAAACAATCAACAAAAAAACCAAGTTGGTGGCGATCGGTCTCGCGTCCAATGCCATAGGAACCATTGTAGATCTTCGTCCGGTTGTTGAACGGGCAAAAAGAGTCGGCGCATTGGTGGCAGCGGATGCCGTCCATGCAGCGCCGCATATCCCGATTGACCGCGACCGTCAAGGAATTGATATCCTGTTATGTTCGGCTTATAAGTTTTTCGGGCCACATGTTGGAATAGCGGCAATCAAAGAAGATGTTTTCAAAAATTTGGAGCCATACAAACTGGTCCCGGCACCAAGTTACTATCCGGATAAATTGGAAACCGGGACGCAAAACCATGAAGGCATTGCCGGAATACGTCCAGCAATTGAATTCTTCGCAAGTTTCGGGGAAGGCAATACGCGGAGGGAACGGATTCTTTCTGGGATTGAGAAGATTGAAGGATATGAAAACAGCTTAGCTGCCCGTTTAAGAGAAGGGCTGGCGGCTCTTGAAAATATTACTTTGTTTGAAGCGGATCACAGCGTGCCCAAAACTCCGACAATCGCTTTTCAAGTAGCAGGAATTGCACCGGAAGAAGTGTGCAGAATTATGGCGGAACAGCACAGTATTTTCGTCGCCTCTGGACACTTTTATGCATCGACACTGGCCAATCGTCTGGATATCAATAAAACCGGCGGCTGGATACGGGCCGGCTTAGCGCCGTACAATACATTTGAGGAAGTCGAACGATTTATAAAGGCGGTTTCAGAACTTTAAAATCAAAAAAGCAAAGTTCAGCATTTGGCTGAACTTTGCTTTTCTTATTGTTTAGAAATGGAATTTTTCATTTGCCTTAGAAAGCATCTTGTGTTGAAACCAGTTCCGCTTGTACAATATAGCGGTCTGGAGCATAACCGATAAAATCAAACGGATAGCAGGTAGTCAATGTCAGAACAGACTCGTCTTTTTCCACAATTACGCTGCGGTCTTCAGCATCAGTGATCCACATATCGGTGATTTCGTAAACATAGATTTTGTCTTCGTATTCCAGCAGCACTTGATCTTGTTTTTCCAGTTCGCCAAGTTTTACAAAGACGGTGTCGCGGTGTCCGCTCAACACCGTATGGCCATGGCCGCCTGGGACAGTGGTGAGGTCACTGATATACATGCCTACACCTTTTTTCAATGTTGCAGGATCAGCGCCCCAATAAACCGAATATTTTTGTTCGATTTTTGGAATCACCAACTTCGCTGTTTGTTCACCAAGCTGCCGGTCGATTCCTGAAGTCAATATAGGAGTAGGTTCAGGCCTCGGCTGCGGTTGCGGTTTTTTTTTGACTGGTTCTTCTTTTACTTTTTCAGTTTCACTGCCAGCTGCTGCTTCGACTTTCTTAAAACTTTCAATCTCCGCATCGGTCAGGTTTTGTGCCGAACTTTTCGCTGTGTACCATTCCGACAGACTAAAGAGGCCGATTGCTAAGCCGGCAATTATTAAAATCAGTCCCAACCATTTTTTCATAATAATTCACCTCAAAGGAAAAAGGCAGGATTGGATCTGCCTTTTTGAAATATTAAGTATTAAGCTTGTTGGCTTTTCCAACGGAATAGCAACAACGAACCCAGTCCGGCAATACCTGCGCCAAACAGCATCATAAGTGGGTTGTTGGAAGCCGTATCAGGCAACTCTTCACCTGTTGCAGCTTCTTCTTCAGTTGCAGCATCGTCAGAAGAATCATCTGCTTCTTTGCTTGCAACAAAACTATTGTATTCACTTTGGCTTACTTCACAAGCCAAGCCGTCATTGTCGCGGTCCAGATCATGCGGGTCATTGTCAGCACTAAAGCCATTCGCATACCAGAATTCCATTACTTCCTGATGGGATGAAAAATCCCCACAATCCTTGTCATTTACCGCGGCTTGTGTGTCAAGAGAAGTGCCAGCAACCAGAAGCAAAACCATCGAACTGCCTAATACCGTTTTTTTCAACATATTTTTCTTTCGCCTCCTAGAAATTGTATGTAACAATCTTTAAAATACCCTTTATTTAAAAATTCAAACAATTATTTTCAAATTATTTAAATATTTTCCAATTAAAACTTTCGGAAATAAATGTATTGTCAGCCTTTTTGTTCTTTCCGGTATATATGGTACAATACAAGGACAAGCTTTTCTTACAACGGAAGAGATCATTTCATTTTCCGGAAAGGAAAATGATCAAAGGAGAATGAATTTTTTGAGTCAACAACACAACAATACTTTACCACCGAATTACGACGAATTGAGAAAGGCTGTAAACCGGACAGCAAACTGGAAAGAACGTTTGGCTGCGGTTGAAGAGCTGAGCAAATGGAAGCATAAACAGACAATTGATATCTTGACACACCGCTTGAACAACGATCCCGTTTATAAAGTGCAAGAAGCCGCTTTTGAGGCATTGCAGGATTTTGGGCTTGAGGTGGAAATGCCGGAGCGTAAAAAATTCGATTTGATCAAAGATACTTCAAAAACATTTGTGCGCCTTAAGAAAAGTTTGCCTAAAGACCATACTTTTGAGGATTTCAAAGTGAAATTGCAAAAAACGCGTGTGGATATTTATGATACGTATAAAGGCGATAAAGGCGCTGACTTCGACCAATGGCTCGAAGACCAGTGGAAAGCAATTCCAAGTAAATACTCAAGAAAATAAATGAAAAGCCGTTCCTTCAACTGAAATATTGAAGGAACGGCTTTTTTATTTGTATTGGCTACTATGAAGAGCTGGATCAAATATCAAGAATAATTTGGCCTTTTCCCATCGTTACGGCTTGTCCTCCAATTTTTACTTCTTTTATGGTGCTCCCTTTTTTAACAATAGTGATATCGATATAACTGGGTCTCTCAATTTCAAATCCTTGTTCGCTGCGAATCAAGTAAGTGCCGTCTGTTGTCGCAGGAATCATTCCGTGCTCCACCAGATAAGCTCCTAATGGACCGCTTGCTGCCCCGGTGGCCGGATCCTCCTGTATGCCCATTGCCGGGGCGAACATTCGGCTGTGGACGGTAGACTGTTTTTCTTCGGTTTGCATCGTGAAAACGAAGATATGCTGTGTGTACTGATTTTGGCTAAACTGCCTTTCCCAGATATCAGCGCGAAAATTGATTTCTTTCATGGCATTCAAAGAACGGACAGGAATGAATAAAAAGGGGATACCTGATGAAACGGATTGAATCGGAAAGCGGTTATCCAGATCTTTAGGTGAAAGTGACAGCAAATCAGCAACAAGTCCGGGTTTTTGAAAATGGCTGCCAAAAACAGGGAGCGGCTGTGTCATCTCAACTTTTGTGATTTTCATGCCTTCTTTGTAAACCTTTACAGGGACCTCGCCTATTTGTTCTTCTAAGATCCATTCATTTGTGCCCGCTTCAGTTGGAATGATTCCTTTGCTTGCTAAGACAAAAGCAGCACCTACTGTCGGATGTCCAGCGATCGGCAATTCTACTTTCGGAGTAAAAATCCGCAGGTTTTTATGGTGTTCCGGATTGCGGGGAGAGCGGATGAACACCGTCTCGGAAAGGTTCAGTTCACGGGCGATTTTCTGCATGGTTTCTGCCGAAAGCTCAATTTCATCGTGGAACACTGCCAGCTGATTTCCACCAAAAGGGCGGCTGGTAAAAACATCAATCAATTCATAATTCAAAGTTGTCATAGGTTGCCTCCATTCTGTTTCGTTGTTAACCCGTTTTTATTTCAACAGCCTATCCCACTCCGCCAATACATCACCGATTTTCCGGTCATGGATCACTTGGTCCGCGAATCGGTCGAGCGGCGTTTCTTCCTGGTTGACAATCACGAGCCGTGCGCCATTTTCTTTTGAGATGAGCGGAAATTGATTGGCCGGTGTGACACTGAGCGATGAGCCAAGAACGATGAATAATTCGGCGCGTGCTGCTTCTTCGAACGCTATATTAAACGGTTCCTCCGGCAGCATTTCACCGAACAGCACAACAGAAGGGCGCAAGTATCCGCCGCAAGTTGTGCATTGGTAAATTCCATTTGCATATTCTTCGCTATTGAAAACTTTGCCGCACGAATTGCAGAAAACCGTCTGCAGCGTGCCGTGCAGTTCAGCAACGTGCTCACTGCCTGCTTTTTGATGAAAGCCGTCCACATTTTGCGTGATGATCGATTTGACGAGTCCACGTTTTTCCCATTCGGACAGCAAGTGGTGGCCTTTATGCGGCCCGTATTCTTTTACTCCAATCACTCGTTTTCGGTAAAAATCCATAAACTCTTCTACATTGTTATTCAAAGCTTCAATGCTTGCAACTCTGCTCGGATCTTTTTGCTGCCACATGCCTTGGTTGGCAGAACGGAAGTCAGGCAGACCGCTTTCCGTTGACATGCCTGCACCGGTAAAAATCACAGTATACCTTGAAGAGTTCAACCAATCACTGATCATTGCTCTTGCCTCCTAAAGAAAATTCTGTCAATTCAAGTATATCGAATTTCTGTTGTAATTGTTATTATATTGAATGATTGAAAACAAGCGGTATTGAAGGGATTCCTGAACAAAGCAGCGAATAAAAAGGGAAAGGTATTTTGCATAAGAAATATGAATACTGGAGGGATCAAGATGAAGTATTCAAATTTAGGGCGCTCAGGTTTGCGCATTTCGAACCTTAGTCTTGGAACAATGGCTTTTGGCCGATGGATCGATGAAAAAGCTTCTGCGGAAATTTTAGACCGGGCAATTGATGCCGGCATTAATTTAATCGATACCGCTAACTTTTATGGAAAAGGACAAGATGAAAATTTTAAATACGGGACAGGCGAATCTGAAGATATCATTGGACGCAATTTGAAAGGCAGACGGGATAAAATCGTTTTGGCGACAAAAGTAGGTCTTCCAGTCGGGCAGTATGTCAATGATGCCGGCCTGTCAAGATTTCATATTATGAGAGAAGTGGAAAATTCTTTGAAGCGGCTCAGAACCGATTACATTGATTTATATCAGGTTCATCGATTTGATAGACGGACTCCGTTGGAAGAGACGTTATCGGCGCTGACTGAGTTAGTCAAGCAGGGAAAAGTCCGCTATATTGGCTGCTCGAACTATGCGGCTTGGCAAATGGCAAAAGCGATTGGCTTCAGTGATTTCTATGGGCTCGAACATTTTATCTCGTCTCAATCCCAATACAATCTGCTATCCAGAGAATTGGAACACGAAGTAATTCCTTTTTGCCTTTCTGAAAGAATGGGATTACTGGTATACAGTCCGATGGCACGCGGCATGCTATCTGGCAAGTATGACTCAAAAGAGGGACTGCCGGAAGAAAGCCGGGCCGCAAAAGGAGAGCAATTGATTCAGCATTATTTCACGGATGCAAATTTCGAACGCATTGCTAAATACAAACAGTTGGCAGATGAGCAAGGAGTCAATCTTTCACAGTTTTCGCTGGCATGGATTTTGAATCAACCGGCGGTCACTTCAGCAATTGTAGGAGCCAGCAAGCCGCAGCACGTGACAGAAGCGGTGCATATCAGTGATTGGAAATGGCCGCATGAGTTAAATGAAGCAGTAAAACTGTTATAACAGTTTTAGAAATTTGCGTACAAGAAAAGAGGAAGAACATGAATAATGTATTAGGCGTCGACATTGGCGGGACGAAAATCAGGCTGGCAATTGTCGGACAGGAGGGAACACTGTCATTTGATGAAACTGTGCCGACAAAAATTCCGCTGTATCCTTATCTCGAAAAACAAATTCTGCGGATCATCAAGCATCACCCCGAAGTGAATGCGATTGGCATCGGGACACATGGCTTCGTGGATTCCATTAATGGAAAAGTGATTTATGCCACTGACATTCTGCCGGGATGGACAGGGACCGATTTGAAAAAACAGCTGGAAGCTGCAACAGGAAAAAGAGTTGAAGTAGACAATGACGCAAATTGTGCAGCTCTTGCAGAAGCTAAGATCGGGGCCGCAAGAGGGAACAGCCGCGTTGTTTGTTTGACCCTTGGCACTGGTCTTGGAGGCGGCATTATCTGGGATGGCAAACTGTTAAGCGGGGGACCGCACGGAGGTGCCGCTGAAATTGGGCATATGGTGTTATATCCGAACGGAGTCTTATGCCCTTGCGGCCGGCGCGGCTGTTACGAGCAATACGTTTCAGGAACAGCGCTTAATCGGCGCATTAAAGAAGCAGGCCTCACGATCAGTTCACATGAACTATTTGAAGTTGCGGCGACAGATCCACACGCCATGCAGCTTGTCGAAGAATTTACAGCCGATTTGGCACAAGGCATCAGTTCTCTTCAAGCCATTTTCGATATGGAAGTTGTCGTGATTGGCGGCGGCGTGTCCGAAGCAGCACCTCTGTGGTGGGATCAATTCATGCAGCAGCTCGAACCGCTGCTATTGAATCCACTTTCCGTGAAAGTGGCTGAATTCGGCAATGAAGCAGGGGTCCTAGGTGCGGCATTGCTATTAGAAGGAACAGAACTAAAATAAAGGATGCTGAAGTTTAAATTTTGCTTGGCCCAGCCTAGTATGAAAATCTTTAAGAATTTGCATTAAAGATATAAGGGGGCGCTGTTAGTGAAAAAAACATGGTGGAAAGAAGCAGTTGTTTATCAGATATACCCCCGAAGTTTCAAAGACACAAACGGGGATGGCATCGGTGATTTAAACGGTGTAACAGAAAAGCTGGACTATTTAGTGGAATTGGGCATTGACATTATTTGGATTTGCCCGATGTACAAATCGCCAAATATAGATAATGGATATGATATTAGTGATTATCAAGACATTATGGAAGTTATGGGAACAATGGCGGATTTTGACCGCTTGCTGGCTGAAGTCCATGCTCGCGGCATGAAATTGGTCATTGATCTGGTGCTTAACCATACAAGTGATGAACATCCCTGGTTCATCGAATCCCGTTCATCGAAAGAAAATGGCAAACGCGACTGGTATGTTTGGCGTGATGAACCGACCAATTGGGAAAGTATTTTCAGTGGGCCCGCATGGGCATTTGATGAAAGAACCCGGCAATATTATCTGCACTTGTACGCGCAAAAGCAACCGGATGTAAACTGGGAAAATCCTGAACTCCGGCGAGCGTTATATGATATGACCAATTGGTGGCTGGACAAAGGCATTGACGGTTTCCGCATAGACGCCATCAGCCATATTAAAAAGGATTATACAGATATGCCGAATCCGGAAGACCGCGATTATGTTCCGGCTTGGGAAAAGATGACCGATGTTGAAGGGGTGCTTGATTTTTTAGTGGAATTGCGGGATGAAACATTCGCCAAATACGACGTAATGACAGTCGGAGAAGCAAATGGAGTAACCACCGATGAACTGGAAGAGTGGATTGGTGAAGAGCGCGGCGTAATGAATATGCTGTTTCAATTCGAAACCTGGTATTTAAGGAAGCTGGATGAACCATGCGGTGTCAATATAGATGCGCTCAGAGACGTGTTGACCCGCTGGCAGGAAGCGGCTGAAGGGATAGCATGGAATGCGCTTTATGTCGAAAATCATGATCGGTCCCGCATTGTGTCAACTTGGGGAGATGACCATGTCTATTGGCGTGAAAGTGCGACTTCGATCGCTTTTATGTATTTTTTCATGCAAGGAACGCCTTTTATCTATCAAGGCCAGGAAATCGGGATGACCAATGCCCCTTTCAATGACATCATATTATACGATGATGTGAAGACCTTGAACTTATACCGTTATAAAAAAGCGGAAGGCATGGACCATGATGCCATTATGGAAATGATTAAAATGAGCAGTAGAGACCACTCGCGTACACCGATGCAATGGCATGGCAGCAGCTATGCCGGCTTTTCGAGCGCACAGCCTTGGCTCAACTTGAACCCCAATTATACATGGCTGAACGTGGAAGCACAGCTCCCCGATCCTTTATCTGTCTTAAACATTTATAAGCGCATGATCGCTTTACGGAAAGAAAATGAAGTTCTGATTTATGGGACTTATAAACTGTTTGAAACTCCATATTCCTGCGTTTACGCGTACACTAGAGAAGATGAAACAGCAAAAATGCTTGTAGTATCCAATCACAAAGATGATCCTCTTAAGTGGACGGCGCCAGATGGAGCGACATTGCTGCTCGACAATTATGGTTCGGAAGATGCCAATAAACTGCGGCCATTTGAAGCCCGGTTGTATCAACTAAGAAAATAAGTTGAAAATCTGCTGTGCCGATTTGAAGCCATTCTGTTTAAATTAGGCTGGCTGCGGCTTTATTTGTGCCGGTGCAGTGGTAACTGAATGAAGTGTTTTTTAAAACCTTTCAGCCCATAAGCCGAAAGGTTTTTTAATATAATAGAAAGAGAAAGTTCATTGAAAGGATGGGGAATTGATGTATCGAAAGCAACAATATGTTTTCCAAGACGGCATACCAGTGTTGGCCACTGTCAGAAACTATCAAGAAAAGGATTTTGAAGGCTTGATTGCAGTGCAGCGGGAAAGTTTTCCACCTCCTTTCCCAGAAGACTTATGGTGGACAGAGAAGCAACTGGAAAGCCATTTGAAAAATTTTCCGGAAGGTGCACTATGCATAGAAGTAAACGGGGAAATCGTTGGTTCAGTGACTAGCTTAATAGTGGATTTCGATCCGCTTCATCCTCGCCATACTTGGGAGGATATTACCGACAATGGCTCAATCGGCAATCACCAACCGGACGGGAATACATTATACATTGCTGATATATGTGTTAAACCATCCTATCGCAAGCTGGATTTGGGCAAACTGCTCATGCAATCGATGTACGAACATGTTGTCCAGTTTAAATTGGATCGCTTGCTTGGAGGGGGGCGGCTTCCGGGATATCATCGCTATGCGAACGAATGGGCACCAGAGCAATATGTGCAGCAGATAATCAGCGGTCAAATAAAAGATCCAGTCATCACTTTTTTGCTTCGTTGCGGCCGTACGCCGGTATGCTTAGTGCCTGGATATCTGGAAGATGCGGAATCGCATAATTTTGGCTTATTAATGGAATGGAAAAACCCTTTTTGTAGTTGAAAATCTTTTCCAGCTCATAAAAGGAGCGGTCTCTGCGTATTGCAGAAACCGCTCCTTTTATGAATTCAAATCAAGCCGGAATGCTTTGACCACAATGCCATCGTCCAGTGGTTCAAAGTCGAGGGCAGGGATGCGTCTGAACCCTAAGTTTTCATACAGCCGCATAGCATTTTCCATGAAATTTGCCGTATGCAAACCGACAAAGGTGGAACCGTCTTTTTTGGCTTGCTTAATGCAATGCTGCACCAAAGCTTTTCCGATTCCGTTGCCTCTATAGCTAGCGTCTACGGCAAGCATGCGGATCTCGGGGTATTCCAAAGTTTGTGAATCCCATTCATAAGCTTTTGTCTTTGAAGGGAATAAAACGACACTCCCTGCAATATCTCCATTTATTTCAGAAACATATATTTCAGCGCCTGAGTCTTTTACATTCTCTGACGACAACGTGCCTTTTAAGACGTTCCAATGGCCTTCCGGAATTGCATGTTTATAAGGAGCGTACGAGGCAAGCCGCTGCTTTTTAATCATATCGTATTCATTGTCATGCGCTTTTCTGATTAACAAATGATCATCTCCTATTTAATTCAGTATTCATAAAAGCCTTGAATTAAAAGTATTTTCGGTAAGTATAACATTTTTAACGAATATTTTCTGGCTATCGGATTTCTTTTCCCTTGCTAGCAACAAAAATAATAATGAAAGTTATATCAAAAATGTAAATGCTTACATGTGAAAGTTTTTTGACAAATATCAATTTTTAGTCCAAAAAATTTTTTAATTCATTGAATTGCGTAAATATTGCTCTATAATGAGTTAAAAGAAAGGATAGATGCCTTATGAAAAAAGATTTGCGTATTAACAGTAAAGTGTTTGAAGGGTCCATGAAAGCACCGAACCGAGCGATGCTTCGGGCAGTGGGGTTTTCTGATGATGATTTTACAAAACCACAGATTGGTGTAGCAAGTACATGGAGCGAAGTCACTCCTTGCAATATACATATTCATGATTTGGCAGTAAGTGCGAAAAAAGGCGCAGCAGAAGCTGGCGGAAAGCCGATGATTTTTAACACAATTACTGTTTCAGACGGAATTTCGATGGGGACAGAAGGAATGAAATACTCACTTTCCAGCCGAGACGTAATTGCAGATTCAATTGAAACAGTTGTAGGGGCGGAAAGCCTTGATGGACTCGTAGCAATCGGCGGCTGCGACAAAAACATTCCAGGCTGCTTGATTGCCATCGCCAATTCAGAAGTGCCGGCTGTATTTGTTTATGGAGGTACGATTGCTCCGGGAAGAAACAACGGACAGGATATCGATATTGTGTCAGTATTTGAAGGGGTAGGCCAGCATAACGCCGGAACAATCGACGATGGCGCTCTTCGCAAAATCGAATGTGCAGCTTGTCCAGGAGCTGGTTCTTGCGGCGGAATGTACACGGCAAATACGATGGCATCTGCGGCTGAAGCGATGGGCATGAGCTTGCCGGGCAGTTCATCCAACCCGGCTGAAACAGAAGCAAAACTGGCGGATTGTGAAGAAGCGGGAGCAGCTGTATACAATCTTCTTGAACAAGGCATTTATCCGAAAGATATTATGACCAAAGAAGCATTTGAAAATGCGATCACAGTCGTGATGGCGCTTGGCGGCTCCACTAATGCCATTCTGCATTTGCTGGCGATTGCCCATGCAGCTGAAGTCGATTTGACGATCGACGACTTTGACCGGATTCAAAAAACAGTGCCGCATATCGCTGATTTAAAGCCGAGCGGTAAATACGTCATGCAGGACTTGCACCGTGTAGGTGGCGTGCAAGCGGTGATGAAAATGCTTTTTGAAGCGGGATACATCCACGGTGATTGCATGACGGTCACGGGTAAAACAGTGGCAGAAAACTTGAAAGATGCACCTGGTTTGCTGGAAGGGCAGCAAGTAATCATGCCGCTCGATAATCCGAAGCGAAAAGACGGTCCGCTGATCGTTTTGAAAGGGAATCTGTCGCCACGTGGAGCAGTCGCGAAAATGTCCGGCGTAAAAGTGAAGCGCCATTCTGGCCCTGCACGCGTTTTTGACAATGAACCGGAAGCGACTGCAGCAGTTATGGCGGATCAAATCAACGACGGCGATGTTTTGATCATTCGTTACGTAGGACCGAAAGGCGGGCCGGGAATGCCGGAAATGCTGTCGATTTCGGGAATTCTTGTTGGTAAAGGAATGGACGAAAAAGTGGCGTTGCTGACAGATGGCCGTTTCTCTGGCGGAACTCACGGACTGGTCGTCGGGCATATTGCACCGGAAGCGCAAGTCGGCGGACCGATTGCTTTGCTGAAAGAAGGCGACATCGTAACCATCGATTCAGAAACACAGGAAATTACGGTGGACGTGTCAGACGCTGAACTGGAAGAACGCCGCAAGGCATGGATTGCTCCTCCTTTGCATAAAAAAGGCGTCCTTGGCAAATATGCGCACAATGTAACTTGCTCTTCTAAAGGAGCCGTTACCGATTATTTAAACCGAGAAGAAACCACCGCATCAGCAGCAGTAAAAAATTAAATAAGAACAATTGGAAAAGGGATGCCCCCGAGTTGGGGGCATCCCTTTGATTTTGCAAGGTAACATTCACTTATTTTTGACTCAATTTTTCATCCCGTTTAATCGGGGGAATCATTTCCATTGAAAAGTATTTCTTTCAGTGCCGCGGTCATAGTTCCACTGGGTGCTTTCTAACTTAAGCAACGTAAACCCTACCTTCTTTTACGTCCTTGCGATCCTTAAATCGCGCCAGTGTGAATAAGTATTCTCAAAAACATTAATTGTAGAATGCCAGATTATCAAAATATATCAGTTACCTCGTTGTTAACTGGAACAGTATCTCATGTTTTCAGGGATTGGTCAATCTATTTGTTTGGACGTTTTTTAATTTAATGAAATTTGCCTATTAGGGTATAATAAAAAAAACAATGTTAGTGGAAGAAGGAGATTCATATGCAGAAAAGTTATTCAGATGACAGTTTAGCCTTACATACCGATTTGTACCAAATCAATATGTCCGAATCTTACTGGGCAGACGGAATGCATGAACGAAAAGCCGTATTTGAACTTTTTTTCCGGAAGCTGCCGTTTGGCAACGGCTATGCCATATTCGCCGGATTGGAACGGGTATTGGATTACTTAAGAGATTTCCGTTTTACTGAAAGTGATCTTGCCTATCTTCAAGAAGAAGTCGGATTTAAAGAGGACTTTATCGAATATTTGCGGACAGTCCGTTTTACAGGCAATGTGTATTCCGTTCTTGAAGGAGAACTGGTTTTTCAGAATGAGCCGCTGCTGCGGATTGAAGCACCGTTAGTTGAAGCGCAATTGATCGAAACGGCGCTTTTGAACATTGTTAATTACCAAACTTTAATCGCGACTAAAGCAAGCCGGATTAAACAAATTGTTAAAGAACAACGGGTCATGGAATTCGGCACCAGGCGGGCACAGGAAATGGATGCAGCTATTTGGGGCACGCGCGCCGCATTTATCGGAGGGTTGGAAGCAACTAGCAATGTACGGGCAGGGAAACGGTTCGGCCTTCCTGTTGCTGGGACTCATGCCCACTCGATGGTCCAGGCTTATAAAGATGAATATGAAGCATTTCATTCGTATGCGAAACGCCATAAGGATTGTGTGTTTTTAGTGGATACTTACGATACGCTGAAATCGGGTGTGCCGACTGCTATCCGGGTAGCGCAAGAATTAGGCGATAAAATCAATTTCCAAGGCATTCGGCTGGATAGCGGTGATATTGCGTTCTTGTCGAAAGAAGCAAGAAAAATGCTGGATGAAGCAGGCTTCCCGGAAGCGGAAATTGTTGTTTCGAACGATCTGGATGAATACACCATTCTAAACTTAAAAGCACAAGGAGCTAGAGTGGATTCATGGGGAATCGGGACTAAACTGATTACAGCATATGATCAGCCGGCACTTGGTGCAGTTTATAAAATTGTAGCCATCGAAAATGAACACGGCGAAATGGAAGATACCATTAAAATTTCCGGAAATGCGGAAAAAGTTACAACTCCTGGCATGAAAAACGTTTACCGGATTATAGATAGGGAAAATGGGAAGTCAGAGGGTGATTATATTACATTGCAAGATGAGAACCCGGCTGAAGAAGATCACTTGAAGATGTTCCATCCTGTCCATACCTACGTTTCAAAATTTGTTTCCAATTTTGATGCAGTGGATATCCATCATCAAGTCATCAAAGATGGAGAAATCATATATGAAAACCCATCTGTACAAGAAATGCAGCAATTTGCGGCAAGGAATTTGGAGTTGCTTTGGGATGAATACAAGCGTTCATTGAATCCGGAAGAATATCCTGTAGATTTAAGCCAAAAATGCTGGGACAATAAAATGCGCAATATCCAAGAAGTGAAAGATATGATCCAACAGCTTACTGGGAAATAAGGAGGAGTATTGATGACAGAGTTGCAAAAGAAAATCATTGAAGAACTTAAGGTTCAACCTTCCATAAATCCAAAAGAAGAAATTAGCCGTACTGTTTCATTTTTAAAAGAGTATTTGGCTCATCACTCCTTTTTAAAAGGGTACGTACTAGGAATTTCCGGAGGACAAGATTCTACTTTAGTCGGGAAGTTGGCACAAATGGCAGTCGATGAACTTAATGGCGAAGCCGGTGAAGAAAAATACAGCTTCTATGCTGTCCGGCTGCCTTACGGGGAACAGTTCGATGAGCATGATGCACAAGATGCCGTCGATTTTATCAATCCGACTAAAGTTTATACAGTCAATATCAAAGAAGCAGTAGATGCCAGCAAACGAGCGCTTGATGCAGTGGGCATTGAATTGACGGACTTCGCTAAAGGAAATGAAAAAGCTCGTGAACGGATGAAAGTGCAGTTTTCAATAGCGGCTATGCACAATGCAGTCGTCTTAGGGACGGACCACGCCGCTGAAGCGATTACCGGTTTCTTTACCAAGTTCGGAGATGGCGCGGCAGATGTTACGCCGCTGTTCCGCTTAAACAAGCGGCAAGGTCGCGCAATATTGAAAGAGCTAGGGGCGCCGGAGCATTTGTATATGAAAATACCGACAGCGGATTTAGAAGAAGATAAACCGGCAATTCCAGACGAAGTAGCATTGGGATTGACGTATGACATGATAGATGACTATTTGGAAGGCAAGAAAATTCCAGCAGATGCGCAGGAAAAGCTGGAAGACTATTATTTGCGCTCTCAGCATAAACGGCATTTGCCCGTCACTATATTTGATGATTTTTGGAAATAACCGAGACTAACAGAGCTTAGCATGCTAAGCTCTGTTTTTTCTTACGGAAAAAGTCCTTCGAAAAGTAATGGACAGTTGAGAAATTTACTTAAATTCGTTATGCTTATGATAAGATTTCGACAATTTGAAAAATTTCATCATATATACTGGGGGAATCAGGATGAGCGCGAAAGACCGATTAAATATCGTTATAGATAATATAGAAAAAGTAATTATAGGCAAACGGCACATTGCAGAATTGAGTATAGTAGCCATGTTATCGCAAGGGCATGTTTTGCTTGAAGATGTGCCGGGAGTTGGGAAAACGATGCTGGTAAGGGCGCTTGCAAAATCGATAGGCGCCGATTTTAAGAGAATTCAATTCACCCCTGATTTGCTTCCGTCTGATGTCATAGGCGTTTCTATTTACAATCCGAAAGATATGGAATTTCATTTTAGACCCGGACCGATTATGGGCAATATTGTATTGGCCGATGAAATAAACCGGACTTCCCCTAAAACGCAATCCTCCCTATTAGAAGCAATGGAAGAAGCTTCCGTTACAATTGATGGCGTCACGATGCACATCCCTAAACCTTTTTTTGTTATGGCAACCCAAAACCCGATTGAATACGAAGGAACGTATCCATTGCCGGAAGCGCAGCTGGATCGATTCCTTTTGAAAATAAAAATTGGCTATCCAACTTCCCGGGAAGAGATGGAAGTTTTGAACCGTTCCCAAATTTCTGCCCCGATTGATGAACTTCAGCCAGTGATGTCACTTGAAGAATTACTGAAACTTCAGGAAGAAGTAAAATTGATTAGAGTAGATGAGACAATCCGAAGCTATATTGTAGATCTGGCCAGGCAGACTCGGATTGACCCTTACGTCTATCTGGGGGTAAGTCCGCGGGGATCCATCGCTCTTATGAAAGCATCCCAGGCTTACGCCATGTTGAAAGGAAGGGATTTTGTCACGCCGGACGATGTGCAGCATTTAGCGAAATTTGTCTTCGGCCACCGGATTATGCTCCGTTCTGAAGCCCGGTATGACGGAGTTACTGCTGAAGAAATTACAGACAGAATTATGGCCAAGACCAGGGTGCCGGTTCAGAGGCTTGTAGGCCAATGAATAAAGCGTTAGAATTCTTTAATCTGTGGGGGAGGCTGCTTTTTGTATTTGGCATCCTCTTGTTAACATTTTCGTTTGCTATGTTTCAAGGCGGGTTTGTAAGCTGGTTTATTTTTTATATGGCGTTGCCCTTTGCACTTTATTCAATATTACTTACTTTTTATCCCTTGCAGGATATTGAACTTTCCCGTGAAATTCATACAGCACAGGTGCGGAAAGGGGGCAGTTTTTCCGCAACGATTCACATTCGCCGTAAAATGAGGTTTCCTTTGCTTTATACTGTCCTGACAGAAAAAACCAATTCTCCCGCATTGAAAAAAAGAGCCGTTGGGGGCAATCAAAAGATGATCGTTCCGGGGTTTCGAAAATCCTATTCCTGGACCTATGAAATTGAACAGATGCCTCGCGGAGAACATATCCTTGAAGGAGTTCAGATAGAAATTGCTGATTTTTTTGGCTGGGTCCGTAAAAGCAGGCTAGTGCCTTTGCAGCAAAAAGTGCTCGTTTACCCTAATACGGTTGAAATGCCTTATCGGCCGATGGAGTCCAAATATGACCATGGTTCAATGGCGGCTCCTTTTACTTTGGTGAAAGACACGACCATGGCTACCGGAATCCGCGATTATCATCCCGGCGACCGGGTATCATGGATTCACTGGAAATCTTTTGCCCGAACTCAAACAATGAGAACGAAAGAGTTTGAAGATCGGCAATCACAGGACTTATTCTTAATGGATGACCGGGTTCCTTCAGAAAAATTTGAAAATCAAGTTGAATTAGTGGCTTCAATTCTGCAAGCAATTGTCCGGACGAATTCCAGTGTAGCTTATTTATCTGTTGGAGATACGCGCAATTATTTTCCAGTGATCCAGACTGAAGAACATCTACACCGAATTATGTACCATTTGACAAAAGTGCAAGCTGATTTGGAAAAGCCCGTAGAAGAAGCAGCGAATCGTGATTTGCAAAAAATACAAGCTTCGAGTTTGTTGTATGTTACCAGCCATCTAACGATTGAGATGGTGAAAGTTATTCAGCGGAACGTAAAACACTTGAACACATGCATGTGTTTAATCGTGATGAACAAAGGAGAGCATCCTTCTCCTAAAGATGAGATGGCCCATCAATTTGCCCGTTCCAAAGGATTTATTGTCAAGCGAGTCAGCCCTGAGAATTTTGCATCGGTATTCACGGAGGTGAACGGCAAATGACTTCCATTCGAAAAAATAGATGGTTTATGGCTGGATTATATGTTTTAGTTTTTTTCCTGCTGGCCGAATGGCTGACTCCGGTTATGACTTTGACAGCTACAGCCTATAAGCCTTTGTTTTTAATGTTCATTGGTATGGGATTGCTGATGGCTTTGTTAAAAGTAGATTGGTGGATTTCAGGGCCATTGAAATTGATTTATATTTTATGGTTTATCATTTATGTGTACACCGGTGAAGTGTTTTTCACTTCAGAGGCATTAGCATTTGTCTGGCAAGATACAGAAACAAATATAAGTGCTTTGTTTTCACAGAACTGGGCACAGACGACTGATATTTTTAGGACGGTTTTATTTTTTGCTTTGCTGTGGATGGCCGTTTATTTGATTCACTATTGGGTGAGTTTCCGTCTGAGTATATTTTTGTTTTACTTGTTAACGGTCGTATTTATCGCCGTTTTGGATACGTTCAGCCCTTATACTGGAAATACAGCAATCATCCGCATTATGGTCATTGGCTTGTTGCTTGCCGGACTTCTGCACCTGGCTAGATGGACTGAACGGCATCACATTGAGTTGAGCAGTGATAAAATCGCTGCTTCTGTCATTCCTCTTTTCATTATGATTGCGGTATCCACTGCATTCGCATTGTATTTGCCGAAAACCGGACCAGTTTGGCCGGATCCCGTGCCATATATTACCTCCCTCTCAAGTCAAGCGGGAAGCGGACCAGGCAGTACAGTTGGAAGGATTGGATATGGAGTAAATGATTCACAATTGGGTGGATCTTTTATAGGCGACAGTTCTCCAGTGTTTCGAGCGGAAGTGACAAGCGGCCAATATTGGAAAGTGGAGTCAAAAGATATTTATACAACAAAAGGCTGGGAACTGACGGGAAATGTCGGGGATTCATACCTTTACGAAAATGGGGATTTTATTGCCACTGATTTTACTCCTGGTGATTTGGAAGAACAAGACACGGCTTTGCTGTCGATGGATCAAGATTTTCCTTTTGTTTTATACCCATATGGCACAGAATCGATTGTGATGGATACAGACTTGGATTATCAATATAATTCGGCGGACCAGCGGATAGAAACCTACCAGCAAGGCGATGTTTACGAACCGGAAGTTTATGAGATTACTTACAGCGAACCTACTTTCAGCTTAACCGCATTGCGCGAAACGTCAGATGCTGATTTGGCCGAATTGCCTGCTGAATTTGACCGCTATTTGCAGCTGCCCGCGGAACTGCCCCAAAGAGTCCGGGATTTGGCAGCTGAAATAACGGCGAGCTCGACTACTATCTATGACAAGACACGAGATATCGAACGGTATTTCAGCAATGCGGGGTTTGAATACAGCCAGCAGGATATCCCGGTTCCTACTGAAAACCAAGACTATGTGGACCAATTTTTGTTTGAAACGAAAAGGGGCTATTGCGATAACTTTTCTACATCGATGGTTGTTATGCTCCGTTCTCTTGATATTCCGGCACGCTGGGTTAAAGGATTTAATGAAGGTGAATTGCTGGAGACTGACGGTGAAAGAGATATTTACCAAATCACTAATAACAATGCCCATTCCTGGGTGGAAGCTTATATGCCGGATGTAGGGTGGATGTTATTTGAGCCAACTATCGGTTTTACCGGCTCCTCGGCTGTAGAATTCGATGTGGAAGTGGATGCGGCAGAAAGGGATGAACACGAAATGCCGGATCGCCCTGAACCGCCTAAACCAAATGAAACAGAAGATGCTGCTGCTGCTTCAGGGAATGCAGGACCTTCCATATGGAGCCGATTCACTGCATTTTTAGACGAAAACCGAAGCGAAATCGGTTGGATTTTTATCGGGTTAGCCCTGCTGACAGCCATATTTTATAAGGTTCGCCAGAAATGGCTGCCAGTCGTGCTGATTCCTTATTACCGGCTTCGACGCGGCGGAACTCATACTTTTGAAAAAGCATATTTGCGGCTGTTGAAACAGCTGGATCTGTATGGCATTAAAAGAAGGGAAGGCCAAACGTTAAGGTCTTATGCATCCTACATCGATACGTTTTTCGGCACCAAAGACATGACCCGTTTAACAAATGCATATGAGCAGTCAATTTACGGCGGGCATACAGATGCCGTTGAATGGCGGGAATTGCAGGAAAGTTGGGAAAATTTAATCAAACAAACAACCGGTTGATTTTGAGCGTGCTACCTTGTACAATTGAGAAAATTAAAGTTACAGGTGCCCTCATATATGTCTGGTAATATGGACCAGATGTCTCTACCAAGTCCCCGGAAATGACTTGACTATGAAGGTGGATGACGCATGCCTCGACATGTGCATTCGCCTTTTTGATGTAGAGCCAAAAGAACGCGAGGAGTATTTTTCGCGTTCTTTTGTTTTTTTGAGGCATGAAATGAATAGAAGAGGTGAAGAGTGTGCCAGCAAGCCCGATGTTAAAAGAGCAAAAGAAGATTGTAGTTTTGGATTTTGGAAGCCAGTACAACCAATTGATTACACGGCGTATTCGAGAAATTGGAGTTTACAGTGAACTGCATCCTCATACCATTACTGCTGAAGAAATCAAAGAAATGAATGCGACAGGAATTATCTTCTCAGGCGGACCGAATTCGGTTTACGATAAAAATGCTTTTTCAGTAGATGACGCTATTTTTGAAATGGGATTGCCTATTTTAGGAATTTGCTACGGCATGCAATTAATGGCGCTGCATTTGAACGGTAAAGTTGAAAAAGCGCAAAACCGTGAATACGGCAAAGCGGAACTGAAGCTGGTCAAAGAAAGTAAGTTATTTAAAGAATTGCCGGAAGAGCAAATTGTTTGGATGAGCCATGGTGACTTGGTTACCGCTGCGCCTCCTGGATTTGATGTAATTGGTACAAGCGCAGGCTGTCCGATTGCCTCTATGGCGGATGAATCCCGCGGTTTTTACGGTGTTCAATTCCACCCGGAAGTGCGCCATTCTATTTATGGCAATGAGTTATTGCGCCAATTCGTCTTTGATGTATGCGGTATGACAGACGATTGGTCAATGGAAAATTACATTGAACTCGAGATCGAGAAGATTCGCGAAGAAGTAGGCGATAAAAAAGTTCTTTGTGCGCTTAGCGGCGGCGTAGATTCTTCTGTTGTGGCAGTACTGATCCATAAAGCAATCGGCGATCAACTGACTTGCATGTTTGTTGATCACGGTCTTCTTCGCAAAGGGGAAGCGGAAAGCGTCATGAAAACTTTTGCTGACGGCTTCCACATGAACGTCATCAAAATTGATGCGCGTGAGCGTTTCATGAATAAATTAGCTGGTGTAATTGATCCGGAACAAAAACGGAAAATTATCGGCAACGAATTTATTTATGTATTTGATGATGAAGCTTCAAAACTTGAAGGCATGGACTTTTTAGCGCAAGGAACGCTTTATACAGATATTATTGAAAGTGGTACAACCACAGCTCAAACGATCAAATCTCACCACAATGTGGGTGGCCTTCCTGAGGATATGCAATTCAAATTAATCGAGCCGTTAAATACTTTGTTTAAAGATGAAGTGCGGGTGCTTGGAACTGAGCTTGGTATGCCAGATGAGATCGTTTGGCGTCAGCCATTCCCGGGTCCGGGCCTTGGAATTCGCATTATGGGTGCAGTAACGGAAGAAAAACTGGAAATCGTCCGTGAATCAGATTGGATTTTGCGTGACGAAATCAGTAAAGCCGGTCTTGACCGGGATATTTGGCAATATTTCACTGTCCTTCCTGACATCCGCAGCGTTGGGGTAATGGGAGATGCCCGTACTTATGATTATGCGATCGGCATCCGAGCGGTTACCTCGATCGATGGCATGACTTCAGATTGGGCCCGCATTCCTTGGGATGTACTGGAGAAAATCAGTGTTCGTTTAGTCAATGAAGTCTCACATATCAACCGTGTATTGTATGACATTACGAGCAAGCCACCTGCCACTATAGAGTGGGAATAAAATAATTGAAGCAACTGTACTCTGTTTATGGAGTGCAGTTTTTTGTTTTCACGAACTTTATTCACTTTATTGAAAGAAATGTTCGTGTTTAATCTTGTTAGAAAAACGGAATCATGTTATATTACAATAGAAATTAAATAACGTTGTCGTATAATGTCGGGGATAAGGCCCGAAAGTTTCTACCGAGTTACCGTAAATGACTCGACTACGATTTTTGTCCGCTTTCAAGAAGCAGGACTATTTTCAGAGTTTTTGCTTTGAAAGGATAAATCGAGCGCATACGGCATAAAGCTGTATGCGTTTTTTATTTAAAGCATTATCGCGACGACACGCGGAGGAAAACAACATGAAAAAGTATTTTCAGTTCGAAGAGCTGGGAACCAATTATCGCCGTGAAATAATCGGCGGCTTAACAACATTTCTAGCGATGGCTTACATTTTAGTGGTCAATCCGTTGACGCTGACTTTAAGTTCAATCCCAGATTTGCCTGCTGAAATGTACATGGATTACGGCTCCGTATTTATGGCGACGGCTTTGGCAGCTGCAGTAGGGTGTTTAATGATGGGCATTGTCGCAAGATATCCAATAGCACTTGCGCCTGGCATGGGTTTAAATGCATTTTTTGCTTATACAGTTATTTTAACTTACGGTGTGCCGTGGCAAACTGCTTTAACTGGTGTTTTATTTTCTGGACTAATTTTTATCGTTCTTTCATTGTCCGGGATCCGTGAAATGATTATCAATGCAATCCCTAATGACTTGAAATTGGCGGTTGGAGCTGGGATTGGACTTTACATCACGTTTATCGGTCTGCAAAATTCCGGAATTATTGTGGCCAATGAAGCAACGATGGTCGGTCTTGGAGATTTATCAACGCCTTCAACGCTGCTGGCCATTTTTGGAATGTTTGTTACTGTAATTCTTATGGTTCGCCGAGTTAAAGGCGGAATTTTCTTCGGGATGCTGATTGCAGCTGTTGTGGGCATGATCTTCCAAGTGGTTGATTTACCTAAAGCAATCGTTGATTTTAATGTTCCGAGTATGGCTCCGACATTTGGAGTGGCTTTCGAGCCAATCATTAATGACTTTGGTTCTTTGGTAAATATTGAATTTCTGGTTATTGTCTTAACATTCCTGTTTGTAGACTTCTTTGATACTGCCGGAACTTTGGTGGCAGTTGCAACTCAGGCTCGATTGATTAAAGATGATAAACTTCCACGTGCTGGAAGAGCGTTATTGGCAGATGCGGTTGCAACAGTAAGTGGAGCGATCTTTGGGACTTCGACAACAACATCTTATATCGAATCTAGCGCAGGAGTGGCTGCAGGAGCTCGCTCTGGATTTGCTGCAGTCGTAACCGGATTACTATTTTTGATTTCCATATTCTTTTATCCGCTATTAGAAGTAATTACGAGTGCTGTAACTGCTCCTGCTTTAATTATTGTAGGTGTGCTGATGGTTTCGGCTTTAGGAAGAATCGATTGGTCGAAATTCGAAATCGCTGTACCTGCTTTCCTAACAATGATAGCGATGCCGCTTGGTTATAGTATTGCAACAGGTATTGCTATTGGTTTTATTTTCTATCCTATTACGATGATCACCGCTGGCAAGTGGAAGCAAGTACATCCGATTATGTATGGGTTGTTTGTGATCTTCATTCTTTATTTTGTGTTCATCGCTTAAGAGAAAGCCCGCCAAAGAATTTTGGCGGGCTTTTTTATATAGAAGGAAGTTGTGGGATGAAGAAGCTATTTATATATAGAAGAGAAATTTGATCTGGCTGATTTCGATACCAATGTTTTAGAACTTAAAAATTTCCACGGTGTTTTATGAAGTCGCCTGATTATTTTATATAGAAGAAAAAGAAAATAGAGATATGAAAAGAAGGGAGAAATGAGATAGAGCTTTTGAATCAGAACGAGATCATGGATAGATGGCAAATAGTTGCAATGTAAAGGAGATATTCCCTTTCAAATTTGTAACACTTTTGTAATTTCATTTTTAGAATATTCTGTTATAATAAGAAATGTAAACGAAATAATATTTTTTTATTATTTCTATTAAAAGCGTTGACTTCAAATACAACCTCTGATATATTAGTAATTGTCCTCAAAACAACTCGATGTAAGTTCATTAAAAAATTAATGAGAAAAATAACGAAAGTTATTGACATGGATTGTAGGTTGAGGTATTCTAATAAAGTTGCTGTTTGAAAGCGGCGCACATTGAACCTTGAAAACTGAACAGCAAAACGTCAACAAAAATTGTTGAAGCGCCTTGGCGCGACAACGAATTTTCTGCGAGGATCGTCGCAAAGCGATCCGAGCAAAACACTACTGATCAGCGCAAGCAGATCAAAGCGACTCGCGCATCCTTCGGGATGGCGAGACGCCAGCAGAACATTGAGCAATCAATTTCTTCTATAATGGAGAGTTTGATCCTGGCTCAGGACGAACGCTGGCGGCGTG
>NZ_JBPRLO010000006.1:0-204583 GCF_051417975.1 Planococcus sp. 1R117A
TTTTGCTCGGATCGCTTTGCGACGATCCTCGCAGAAAATTCGTTGTCGCGCCAAGGCGCTTCAACAATTTTTGTTGACGTTTTGCTGTTCAGTTTTCAAGGTTCAGGTTTTCATTTTGTTAACGCCGCGCTCATTGGCGACTTTATTAATATATCCTACTTCCGAAACGTTGTCAATACTATTTCAAAATATTTTTTCGCTCGTCTTAAGGACATGTATAAATATAAACCGCCACGCGGATAAAATCAACCCTTTTTCTTAAAAAAGATTGATTTTATTTTTTCGTAATCTGCAACGAACAAAATAATCCCCGCCAATACTACACTTCCGCCAATAATCTGGCTTAAGCTCAACACCTCTCCCAGTATGAAATAAGCTAATACAGCAGCCCCCACTGGCTCAAATAAAATGGCAATTGAAATCACGTTCGTACTTACCCACTTCAGCGCCCAATTAAATAAAGTATGTCCGAGCAAGTTAGGGATTATTGCCAACAATAAAAACCACATCCACTCAGATGCTGGATAAGGACCAAATGATTCTCCTTTGAATACGATATAGAAGAATAACGTTATGGTACTAAAACTATAAACTACAAAAGTATATGTAATTAACGACAGCCTCTTCCTAACATCCTGCCCAAATAGAAGATAAGCAGTTATTAAAGCGCAGGCAATCAGAGCTAATATATCTCCATACAATGCTAATCCGCTGACTTTAAAATCTCCGTAGCCGATTAAAACACTTCCGAGCACCGCAATCATTCCAGATAATAATGTCTTTAGAGAAATTTTCTCTTTGAAAAAGAAATAGGTACCGGCAAAAGCAAACAAAGGTTGCAGCGTAACAAGCACAGTAGAGCTTGCGACGGAAGTATAGTTCAATGATTCGAACCATAAGATAAAGTGAAAAGCCAAGAAAATACCTGCGATCGAAGTAAAAATCCAATCTCTTTTGCTTAGCTTTTTGATTTCATGGGTATATTTCATAAAGAAGATTGGGCTCATGATGAGAATTGAAAATAACATTCGGTAAAATGCGGTGACTCCAGAGTCCGCAGATGTCATTTTTACAAAGATTGCTGAGAGAGCAACTGAAAAAACACCGATGATGATGGGAATAAAGGGATGAACCGCTGGTCTTTCCATATTGACGCCTCTTTTCTATATAAGTTCTGTTTGAAAATACATAGTGGATTTCACACTTTTAATAGTGTGACACGTCCAATCTTCTTTTTCAATACTCGAAACGAAAGGAGGCTAAACATGTGGATCTTTTTTCTTCTCTTGAAGTTTTCTCGCTTGAAACTTTTCTGAAATTATTTTTAGCCGCTTTATTAAGTTTAATAATCGGCTTAGAGAGGGAATTAAAAAGAAAGCCTGTAGGTTTAAAGACGAGCATTGTCATCGCCACCTTCAGTTGTTTGTTGACCATCATCTCTATTGAGTCTGCGTATATTGCAAAAGGAAGCGAGCATGACAACGTAAATATTACAATGGATCCACTTCGTTTAGCAGCTCAAATAGTTTCTGGCATTGGTTTTCTTGGAGCTGGTGTTATATTAAAGCGAGGCAATGATTCGATCTCCGGGTTAACAACTGCAGCGATGATTTGGGGAGCCGGCGGAATTGGCATTGCGGTAGCAGCAGGTTTTTATATTGAAGCCGCTGTCTCTGTACTGATTATTCTGATTGGGATTGAGCTCGTCCCTCCCCTGCTCTTCAAATACGGTCCGAAGCGGCTACAGATGATTGAGGCAATCATCAAGATTATTGTTACTGAAAAAAACTCAATCGCTTCAATAGTAGAAGATATAAAAAAAGTTGGTGTCGTGATCGAGACTCTTTCTATTTCCGATCAACAGGAAAAGGGCGAGCCGCAAAAACATGAATTGATTATGCGGACCTCCTTTTCACAGGACAAACAAACACTTTTTCTTTATCAAACGATCGGTTCGATCGACTATGTTGAACAAGTGACGATTGAGTTAATTAATTAAGGAGGAAATGGAATGGCAGAATTTTTTGGATTACTTAAGAACGGAAACAAACCATCGCTGTACGCAGCCATCACAAATACGTTTATCGCAATAATGAAAGGTGTAGCTTTCTTTTTTACAGGAAACGTTGCCATGTTTGCGGAAACGATGCACTCGATCGGTGACGCAGCGAATCAATATTTCGTCTTTATCGGTTCAGCGTTATCAAAAAAAGCCCCTACCAAACAATTTCCTAATGGGTTTGGCCGGTTGTTGAATATCGTTCTGCTTGGTGCCGTCCTGATTGTTGGAATCATGGCTTATGAAACGATCGTCGAAGGCTGGCATCAAATGACTCAACCGGTTGAAGCAGAAGGATTCATCATCAGTGTTGTGGTGTTATCAATTGCCATTATTTTAGAAACTTTCGTTCTATATAAAGCCGGAAAAGAAATTCTTCATGAAGCAGGCGTCAAAGGTGGAGCAATGGCTCCATTGACAACAAGTTTTGCTCATATGGATCGCGCAAAGCCTGCAACGAAACTTGTGTTTATGGAAGACTTAGTTGCAACTGCCGGTGGTCTACTCGCTTTGATCGCTGTATTGATCGCCCATTATACCGGCTTCCTTGCAGTTGAAGGTGCTGCATCGATCGCCATCGGGTTAATGATGTTTTACGTCGTGATGAAAGTATTTCTTGAGAATGCGCGTGGAGCTATCGGAGAAACCGATGAACAGATGGTTAACCATATCGCCCATTTACTGAGTGAACATCCGGATGTAAGAGATATCCGTAAGCTGGAAGTGGTCAAGGAAGGTGAATTTCTTCATGTAGAGACGAAAGTTGAAGTTAATCCTTCACTAAGTGTCGCAGAAGCAGATGAACTTCAAGATCGTATAGCCGAGGTGCTGTTAAGTCAGCCAAGTGTCAATGACGTCGTTGTCTCGTTAGATGCAGATGACGGAGTGAAACATTGGACGCATGTAAGTAAACGCCCTGAATCCATGCCTCCAGTAACCGAATAATTAAAAAAGCTTGAGCGCAATTTTATGCGCTCAAGCTTTTTTTATAGAGATGCTTGCAGTATTTCTTTCACATCTTCATCTTTCAACTTCGTAAAGTTGCCGAATTCCCCATAAACCATCGCTTTTTCAACCATTAAATCGATTTTAGTATCATCGATATTGTAGTCAACCAAACGCGTCGGAGCTCCAAGTGATGTCCAGAAATCCCGCAAACGGTCAATTCCTTCAAACGCTATTTCTTCTTCAGTCTTTCCTTCAGGATTCACATCGAAGACGCGAACAGCCATTTGAGCGAATCTGGAAGGATTAACTTTTACATTGTGGCGCATCCACTGCGGAAAAAGAATCGCAAGGCCACCCGCATGAGGAATATCATAGACAGCAGACACCGCATGTTCGATATTATGCGTAGCCCAGTCTCCATTATAACCCATTTGCAAGAAGTTATTCAGCCCCATCGTACCGGCGAATAAAATCGTTTCCCGGTGTTCGTAACTTTGTAGATCTTCCATTAGTTTTGGCGCAGTTTCAATAACTGCCTTTAATACACCTTCACACATCCGATCTTGGACCGGTGTGTTTGTAGCATTGTTAAAGTATTGTTCAAAAATATGCGACATCATGTCAACAATTCCATAGACCGTGTGATTTTCAGGCACTGACATGGTATAAGTCGGATCTAATATCGAAAATTTCGGAAAAGAAAAAGGACTTCCCCACCCATATTTTTCTTGCGTTTCTTCATTAGTGATAACAGATCCGGCGTTCATTTCAGAACCTGTAGCCGCAAGGGTCAATACCGTTCCGAATGGCAAAGCACTTTTCGGCTGCGCTTTACGTGATACGAAGTCCCAAGCATCGCCTTCATATGTAGCGCCACAAGCTATCAGTTTGGTGCAATCGATAACAGAACCGCCGCCCACAGCCAGCAGCATCTCAATTCCTTCTTTTTTGCAGATTTCGATCCCTTTTCGCGCTGTTGAAATGCGGGGATTCGGCTCCACTCCTGATAATTCAAAAATTTCAAGCCCTGCTTCACCAAGAGTTTGCATTACTTCATCGTATATGCCATTTTTCTTGATGCTGCCTCCACCGTATACAACCAGGACTTTCTTGCCGTATTTAGGCAATTCTTTCTTTACTGCGGCCAATTGGCCTTTACCAAAAATTAACTTAACAGGATTATAAAACGAAAATGCATTCATTTTTCAGCCTCCTTTTCAAACTCTATTATGTCTATTCTATGAAAAAAACGCAAAAATTTGGATTAAAAAAACCGCTCAGGAAACTCCCAAGCGGTTTATCTTCTATTTTATACCCATCCACGGAAGCGGGCAGCTTCTGCAGTTCTTCGGACACCCACCATATAGGCAGCTAAGCGCATGTCAATATTGCGCGTAGTAGCTACATTGTAGATATTTTCAAATGCATCAACTAATTTTTTAGTTAACTTTTCATCGACTTCTTCTTGTGTCCAGTAATAACCTTGGTTGTTCTGAACCCATTCAAAGTAAGAAACAGTTACTCCACCAGCGCTTGCCAGTACATCAGGAACCAGCAGGATTCCACGATCAGATAGAATCTTCGTTGCTTCTGCAGTAGTAGGGCCGTTTGCAGCTTCCACTACAATAGAAGCTTTGATGTTTGGTGCGTTTTCTGCAGTGATTTGATTAGAAATCGCAGCAGGCACAATAATGTCGCAATCCAATTCAAACAATTCTTTATTGGTAATCGTATTTTCAAACAATGTAGTCACTGTACCAAAACTGTCGCGGCGATCGAGCAAATACTCAATATCCAAACCATCTGGATCGTGAAGGGCACCGTAAGCATCGGAAATACCAACAATTTTCGCACCTTGATCATGCAAGAATTTCGCTAAGAAACTGCCTGCGTTTCCGAAACCTTGAATAACAACTCTAGCGCCTTGCATTTCCAAACCGCGTTTTTTAGCAGCTTCATTAAGAACAATCGTTACTCCTTGAGCTGTTGCTTTGTCCCGGCCTTGAGAGCCTCCTAGAACAATCGGTTTTCCGGTAATAAATCCAGGAGAGTTGAATTCATCAATTTTGCTGTATTCATCCATCATCCAAGCCATAATTTGAGAATTCGTAAACACGTCCGGTGCCGGGATGTCTTTGTTCGGTCCTACGATTTGGCTAATAGAACGCACATACCCACGGCTCAATTTCTCAATTTCATGCATTGACATTTCACGGGGATCGCAAATAATGCCGCCTTTACCGCCGCCGTATGGCAAATCAACGATTCCGCATTTCAGTGTCATCCACATAGATAATGCTATAACTTCTTCACGGTTCACTTCAGGATGGAAACGAATTCCACCTTTCGTTGGTCCTACTGCATCGTTGTGCTGTGCACGGAACCCGGTAAACACTTTTGTTTTTCCATCATCCATACGTACTGGAATACGGACTTCCATAATTCGCATCGGTTCTTTTAGAAGTTCGTACATCGCTTCTTCATATCCAAGTTTATCCAAAGCAGTTTTAATAACACTCTGCGTTGAAGTCAACAAATTCAAGTTTTCAGCCATTGTTTTAATTCGCCTCTTTATATTTATAGTTATAACTCCGCAACTAGTGTAACATAATTGAGTTTATATTTGTCAGCCAGTTCTTATTTTAAGAAGACTTTTTGAATGCGCTCAATTGCCCAGTCCAAGTCTTCTTTTGAAATAATCAGCGGTGGAGCAAAACGGATGACTGTGTCATGAGTTTCTTTGCACAGTAAGCCAAGTTCTTTCAATTGTTCGCAATATGGACGAGCTTCTTCTGTCAGTTCCATTCCGATGAATAAACCGCGTCCGCGAACTTCTTTAATAGAAGGATGATCGATTTCACGCAATTTGCCCATGAAATATTCTCCTAGTTCAAGTGAACGATCTGCCAGTTTCTCTTCTTGCAGCACTTCCATCGAAGCAATTGAAACAGCACACGCAAGCGGATTTCCGCCAAAAGTAGAACCGTGTGAACCTGGGTTAAAGACACCAAGGATTTCATGGTCAGCTACCACGCAAGAAATCGGGAATACTCCGCCGCCCAACGCTTTTCCAAGTATGTACATATCTGGATTTACATCTTCCCATTCACAAGCAAACATTTTACCGGTACGCGCAAGACCGCATTGGATTTCATCGGCAATGAACAGGACGTTGTTTTCACGGCAAAGTTCTCTTGCAGCTTTCAAGAAACCTTCTTCCGGCATAATGATTCCAGCTTCGCCTTGAATAGGCTCAATCAAGAATGCAGCTGTGTTCGGCGTGATGGCATTTCTTAAAGCTTCTAAATCACCGTAAGGAATCAAGTTGATGCCTGGAAGCATCGGCCCAAACCCTTTACGGTATTCAGGATCTGACGATAATGAAACAGCAGTCATTGTACGGCCATGGAAATTCCCGTTGCAGGCAATGATTTCTGCTTGGTTTTCTTCAACGCCTTTAACATCATAAGCCCAGCGGCGGGCTGCTTTGAAAGCGGTTTCCACTGCTTCCGCACCCGTGTTCATCGGCAATGCCATTTCCTTGCCTGAAATATTGCAGATCATTTCATACCATGGAGCGAGCATATCGTTATGGAAAGCACGAGAAGTCAAAGTCACACGGTCCGCTTGATCTTTTAATGCCTTGATAATTTTAGGGTGGCGATGGCCCTGGTTAACTGCAGAATATGCAGAAAGCATGTCCATGAATTGATTGCCTTCCGGATCTTTTACCCAAACACCTTCCGCTTCAGTAATAACGATTGGAAGTGGATGATAGTTGTGAGCACCGTACTTTTCAGTTTTTTCAATAATTTGCTGTGTTTTTGTCATGTTATTTCCTCCTTTTTTAAAAAAGGCAGACGTTACGTCTGCCTCTTTATGAATTACTATAACATTTACCGAATAATTATAACATCTCTGAAGTTGTTTTGGCTTGCAGGTGAAGCGTCAGGTAATCCGGACCGCCTGCTTTTGAATCCGTACCAGACATATTGAATCCGCCAAATGGCTGGTATCCAACAATAGCGCCTGTGCATCCGCGGTTGAAGTAAAGGTTACCGACATGGAAATCTTCACGTGCTTGCTCTAGGTGTTCACGGTTGTTTGTGATGACCGCTCCAGTCAAGCCGTATTCAGTGTTGTTGGCAATTTCAATCGCTTCAGTGAAGTCTTTTGCTTTTGAAATGCCGATAACTGGCCCGAAAATTTCTTCTTGCATGATGCGTGATTTTGGATCAAGGTCAGCAATGATTGTCGGGTTAACGAAGTAACCTGTTGAGTCATCTCCAGTACCACCAGCAACTAGACGGCCTTCCCCTTTTCCAATTTCAACATAGTCCATGATTTTCTTGTATGCCGCTGCATCAATCACTGGTCCCATGAAGTTGTTCTGGTCAACCGGGTTGCCGATTGTCAATTCGCCCGTCAATTCAATGACACGGTCCAACACTTGGTCATATACATCTTCAACGATGACTGCACGTGACGCTGCAGAACATTTCTGTCCGCTGAATCCGAATGCAGATTTCACGATGGTCTGAGCCGCAAGTTCAAGGTCTGCTTCTTTATCCACGACCATAGTATCTTTCCCGCCCATTTCAGCAATTAAACGTTTCATCCAGATTTGTCCTTCATTTACTTTAGAAGAACGTTCTGCAATGCGAAGTCCGACTGCACGTGAACCAGTGAAAGAGATAAAGCGAGTTTGTGGGTGATCAACAAGGTAATCCCCTACTTCAGCGCCAGGTCCTGGAATGAAGTTGACAACGCCTGCCGGCATTCCCGCTTCTTCTAGAACTTCGATGAATTTATAAGCGACAACCGGAGTTGTAGAAGCCGGCTTCAATAGTACTGTGTTTCCAGTTACCATAGCAGCTACAGTCGTACCAGCCATGATAGCGAAAGCGAAGTTCCAAGGTGAAATGACAACGCCGACGCCTAAAGGAATGTAATCATAACGGTTGTATTCGCCCGGACGGCTCATAACAGGCATGCCGTCTTTTAAACGAAGCATTTGGCGAGCATAGTATTCCAGGAAGTCGATTGCTTCTGCTGTATCTGCATCCGCTTCGTTCCAAGGCTTCCCTGCTTCTTTTGTTAATAGAGCTGAGAATTCGTGTTTGCGGCGGCGAATAATTGCTGCTGCTTTGAATAGCACATCTGCACGTACTTCAGGTTTTACTTTTTTCCAAGTTTTAAATGCTTCAAGAGCTGATTGCATCGCTTTTTCAGCTAATTCTTTATTAGATTTAGAAACGCGGCCAACGATTTCTTCTTTGTCAGCTGGGTTGAATGATACGATTTTGTCTTCAGTCATTACACGCTCTCCACCGATGATCAATGGGTAGTCTTGGCCTAAATATGCCTCAACTGTTTTCAAACCTGCTAGAAAAGCATTGCGGTTTTCTTCGATTGAGAAATCTGTAAATGGTTCATGTTTGTAGGGAATCATGTAAATCCTCCTTGAATTTTGTAGGTGTGCAAAAAAAATTTGCACTTCTAATATCTTTACATATATAATAATGCAAAAGATTGTTGCATTAATCAAGCATTTTCTATCAAAAAGCTAAAATAATTTTGAGGTGATAGTATTGACCAGCGAAGAGATGGACATGACGCCTTTTTTAAAATTCGCTGCTGAGCATGTAGCGGTTGGCATTCATGCAGTTGACCTGAAAGGCAAGACCATTTTATACAATAATAAAATGAAAGAAATTGAAGGATTCGACTTTGAAGAATTGGTTGACCGCTCCTTGTTGGAAATGTTCCGTTTTGACCAGCATGAAAGTACACTGCTTCAAGTGCTGCAAACAGGAGAAGCTGTTTTTAATGCGAAACAAACGTACTGGAACCGCAAAGGACAGCAAATTACGACTCTAAATGATACTTATCCCATTTATTCAAAAGGAAAGTTAATCGGAGCGATGGAAATGTCCCGGGATGTTACGACGCTTGAGAAAGTCGTGTACCAGCCATTGAAAAAATATGAAGAACCGATTACCTTCAACAGCATTACAGCTGTTTCGAATAGCATGAAAAAAGTGCTCGAAACCGCCGAGAAAGCGGCTGCCACCAAATTGCCGGTGTTATTGATTGGTGAGTCCGGCACCGGAAAAGAACTCATTGCCGAAGCCATCCACTGGGCCTCTTCATCGAAAGGACAGCTTTACACCCTTTATTGCCACGGTACAAATGGAGAACTGATTGATCAATTAAACAAGAACTTGTCCGGCACCTCCGGCGGTACGATTTATTGTGAACGCATCGATTTATTATCGAGGCCATTGCAAATCGAGCTTTTGAAGATGGCTCAAGAACAGATGAATGGCGATACGTATTTTATTGCAAGTGTCGGCGAAGATCCTGTAGAGCTGATTGCTTCGAATAAATTATCAAAAGAGCTTTATTACTTCTTTTCCGCAATGACCATCAAATTGGAACCGCTGCGGAACCGCAAAGAAGATATACAGCCTTTCATCGACGATTATTTATCGCGCCACCGCATGAATTTCGGCTCGATGGTTCGCGGATTAGATGATGAAGTAAAAAAACTATTTATGGCGTATGATTGGCCTGGGAATTTGAAAGAACTCGAACTTCTTTTGGATGAAATCACTTCTTTGATTACGACACAGGAATATATCAGCTTAAATTTGCTCCCCTCGCATTTCAAGTCGAAAACGATGAATAAAACCGCTTTGACCCCTGAAGATTTTATCATCCGTTCTGGCAAGGAATTACTGCCGCTTGATGACTATTTGTTTGAAGCGGAAATGTATTATTTGCAGAAGGCAATGGATCTTCATGGAGGCAATGTAACAAAAGCAGCAGCGGCTCTCGGCATGAGCCGGCAAAATCTGCAGTACCGCTTAAGAAAAATCAAAAAAAACGAAGCACAGACATGATGTCTGTGCTTCGTTTTGCATTTTCGGCTATATGGCCGACAGCGCTTTTCTTACTGTCTAGCTGCAACGGCCAGACTCTCGGGTCGTAAGCCGTTCCGCCTGTGTGGCTGAAAATACGCCACTTCGGCAGCCCGTCTTACGCCCGTCGAATCTAGACGGCCGTTTCCGCTTTTCTTACTGCCCTGAACGTTTGATCCATTCTTGCATTTTGTCTTTCAATGAGTTGAATCCTTCAGAATCATTTTCATTCACGTGTGATTGAAGTGATTGTTTTGGTTTTTCAGTGCGTTGAGCTGCTGGTGGCTGCTCTTGAAGTGCACGGATGGATAAGCTGATTTTTTTTGATTTTTCATCAACTTCCAATACTTTTACGTTCACTTCTTGGCCAACTGCCAAATATTCGCTTACTTCTTTTACGTAGCCGTGAGTGATTTCTGAAATGTGGACCAATCCTTGTGTTTGATCGTCCAATGCCACGAATGCCCCGTATGGCTGAATTCCTGTTACTTTACCTGTTACTGTGTCGCCTGCTTGATATGTTTTTGTCATGTTCTACCCGCTCCTATACTTATCTAATTATCCTGTACACCTATTGGCATCTGTATATTATAGCACAGTACTAGCCCTGTAGTAAAATCAGTACATATTTAAATCACCTATTTTCCAGCCTTTCTCGGTTTTCACCATAGTCAACTGGTTGCCGTTAAAGGGTTCATTTCCCCCCGGCTGCTGGTTTTCAAAATATAAAATTCCGGTTTCCGTATTAGGAATGAACCCGTAGTTGGCGGAATCCATAGAGAAAATCACCCGATTGGCCTCTGAAAGACCAGTCACTCCGCGCGATTCTATCTGTACTTCGAGAACTTCCGGTGCCTGCTGTGTTTCATTATCATACAAGGCAGACATTGTCCGGAAGTCATCCTTTTCTTTTGCCAACAAGAACATGCCGCCTATTTCACCAGGAGAAGCCACATTCAGTACGTCTTGTTCCAGGTCAGCAGAAAATCCGGCATAGAGGGATTCCACTTTTTTAGTGAAGCTTTGTCCTTTTTCTTCCAGATCATAGGATTCGTATAGATGATATTTTACGAGCCAAAGATCTTTTCCCGAAGTGACAAGCCCTGGCATATATTGCATCGGACCGTTTTCTTCAAAATAATTCAGAAATGGAAAAAGTTCCAGGTTTTTGCCTATTCTGTGCATATTCTCCGGACCTGCTTCAATCCATCTTATGCCTGCAAAGAAATCAGGCTGTTTTCTCCAAAAACGCAGGTAGTTTTCCAGCTCTGGTTTCGTGCCTTCGTCTGCCATTAAATGCCACATTGTCGCTGGATCTTCTTGTTGATTTGCATACTGAAACAAAATCAACGTATCCAATGGTGCGAGCCCTTTTAACAGGTTTTTATCATGCCCAGCAGAAAATGATTTATAGAGCTTGGCAATTACATTGAAATCATAATGCTCTATTTCAACTAGTTCCTTTTCAACTACGATGTCGCCATTCGGCAGCTTTTCTGCTAAGAGCCCCTTTTTTTCCATTTCCATCACTTCCATAATATCCTCATACGTTAGATTGTCATAGCTCTTGGATGAGGTCCAGCCACTGGCCTCCATTTCCTCCACAATCGGCAGCATTAGATAAAGCAGCGGATTGCCCGCCTGTGTGCTGAAAGTTTTCCAAGCCTGCTGATATTCTTCTTTCACTACTCCATGACTATCGAATATCGTTTGATCTTCCGTTCCTTTAAGCAACAGGAAGAAGGAATGCTGGAAAATGAAAGCAAATTCCTGATATAACCTTGATGAAGTCTTTGCTTCCACCAAGTTAAGTTCCATATGACTCAATATTTGCGTCATCTGCTCTGACGGCAGCAATAGCCCCTTGTCATCAAAATAAGGATCGTTCGCCAGAAGATTCAAATAAGCATTCGCCAAATAATCCTGATTCATTACATCACTTGAATACAGGGCTTCCAGATTTCGTCTCACTATAAATCGTTCTTCTGCCGGATGCTTAACAACCGTCAGCCCACGCTCCCTTAAAGATGCCAGCAAACTTTGCACTTCAACAGGCAAGCCCTTCGGCTGTGCCAGTAATTTTTCTGCAGATAAAAGTCCGTTGAACTTCACTAGTGCTAAAGCTTCCTCGTGCTGCACCAATACTTGCTCAGCCGAAATCAACAATTCTTTGGTTTTTGCTCCATAGCCATACAGGAATTCCAAGTTTTCTTCTCCAGTGAGGAAAACATCCTGCACCCCCATTGCCATTCCGTTAGGCGTATCGATTGCAAGCAGCAGCTTATCAACTTGCCGCTGCATCTTTTTCTTGTCATTCCCCATCTTTTCTATATTGCTTTCCTTAAATGTCCTCTTCATTAAAGCGTCCGCTTCTTTAACAAAAGCAAATTGCTCATATACTTCCGGATCCACCCCGAGGCGCGCAGGGGAAGATGCGCGAATATCATTGTATTTCGCACGCCATTGTTCCACCATTTTTGCTGTAACAGTTTCGTCAGCTTCTACTGAAGCCGGAGAATTGATGTTTGGATTGGGGTCATCAAACAGAAAAGATGCCCCGACCACTCCTGCCATGGCGATTCCTGCTAAGGCAAGCAGGACAGTCGAACGTTTGGCGGCCGGTCTTTTTCCATCAGCATCCATTGCGTCAGTCTGAATCTCCTCTTGTTGCTCATTTACAAAAAGGTCACTTTCAGAAAGCAAAAAAGGTATTCTAGCATATGATTTCCCCATGAATTCCAATCTTTTTTCTATCTGGGCATCGTTCTGCAAAGCTAATCGATCAGTTAATAAAGCGTTTGCTTGGACCATGTTTTCCTGGATTTGCTGCTCTGGCTTCCCCAAAATTCCGCTAACTTCCCGTAGGCTTTTCCCATAAAAATTAACCAATAGGAACGGAATCCGCTGCTGCTCATCCATTCCCTGTATTGCTTCATGGGTTTCTTGGTCTTCCTCAAATCGAATTGCTTCCATTTTTACAGGTTCCATAGCTTTTTCCGTGAATTCCCCAAGCAATTCAATGGCTGTTTGCCATAAGCTTTTTTCAGCATCTTCAAGCTTAATGTCACCTAATAATGAATATATATCCCGGAACACCGCTGTTTGATAAGCGCTAACCACATTTAAGGAGATGCCATTTTGAAATCCGAACCGGCCAATCAGAGCCTGCTTTGCCCAGCACCATTCGCTAAAAGCTTCACGGTCACCGGCTTTAGCGCGGAGAACTAGCTCATTTGTTTCCATTTACCCCTCTCCTTTTTTCATACTATTCTAACATTTCCTTTTTTTGTTTATTATACACGAAGAAAAAACTAGTAATTTACTTAAAGCTATTTTTTTTATTATTCCTCGTGTAGAATGAAAAAATGTTTAGAAATAGGAGTGAAGAAATGGAAAAACGCGAACAATGGACTTCCAAAATCGGTTTTATCCTTGCAGCTGCAGGGAGCGCCATCGGATTAGGCGCAATTTGGAAGTTCCCTTATGAAACTGGTTCAAATGGTGGCAGTGTCTTTATACTAATGTTCATTGTCAGTACGATTGCAATTGGCTTACCCATACTGTTAGCTGAGTTTGTTATTGGCCGGCGTGGCCAAGCGGACGCTGTATCAGGATTAAAAAAACAAGCACCAGGCAAGAAATGGTTTTTAATCGGCTGGTCTGGATTCTTTTTCTCTTTCATGATTTTGTCTTTTTACAGCGTAGTTGGCGGATGGATCTTATCCTACCTCGGCCGCTCTATATTGCTTCAATTATCAAACTTAGGCGATAATGATTTTGCCGATCTCTTTAACGGCATTATTGGAAACCCTCTGGAAGTGCTGATTGCTCAAGGAATGTTTATGTTCTTGACAATTTGGATTGTCCAAGGTGGAGTCCAAGCAGGAATTGAACGTGCCAGCAAAATTATGATGCCGGCATTATTGCTATTCTTCCTGGTATTGATGATCCGTTCATTGACACTTGATGGCGCCATGGAAGGCGTAAAATTCATGCTCGTTCCGGATTGGTCGTTCTTTACATTCGATACAGCCTTAACTGCACTTGGCCAAGCCTTTTTCTCACTCAGTGTCGGGGTTGCAGGCATGATTACATACGCTTCTTATTTATCAAAAGAAGAAGATTTGACCCGTTCTGCAATTAGTGTCGTTTCACTGAACATCATCATCTCTATTATGGCGGGCCTCATCATTTTCCCTGCCGTCTTTGCCCTCGGCTATTCGCCTGACCAAGGACCTGGATTGGTGTTCATTATTCTCCCGGCGATTTTCGACCAGCTCTTTATGGGAGAATTCCTCATGATCATTTTCTTTGTGCTTATGTTGTTTGCGACACTTACCTCTTCCATCGCAATGCTGGAAATCGTCGTATCAATTGGTGTAAAAAACAAATACGAACGCCGCCGGAAACTGGCATGGATGTATGGATTAATGATTTTCCTCGTCGGTATTCCAAGTGCTTTGTCGTTCGGCGTTATGTCTGAGCCGTTTTTATTCGGCTATATCTTCTTCGATTTCATCGATATTCTCACCAGTAAAATCGGCTTGCCGCTGGGCGCTCTATTCACTGCCTTGTTCGCCGGCTATGTTTTGACGAAAAAGGATGTCGAGTTGGAATTGGGAGGAGAGTCAAAGTGGGTCTCTATTTGGCGGGTGCTGGTGAGGTATGTGGCTCCAATTGCCATCATCATTGTCTTTATCCAAGGCATCCTGGATGTATTCTGAAAATAAATACCTTAATGTGCCATAATTTGAGTTATTGAGAAGACATGGTTGTGGTATTATTTTAATAAGCAATTGCAATGCTATGCAAAGGAGTGTATGAATATGAGAGAAGATTTGCACGCCCAATTAAAGTTCCTTCGGGAAGAGCGCCGTTTGTCATTGGATGAATTGGCATTGAAAGCACGCGTTGGCGTTGCTCGCCTCCAAGCTTACGAATCAGGGGAAGAAATACCATCTGTCCAAACCATTCTAAAGCTTTCCAATGCTTTAGAGGTACCGGCTTCTAATTTACTGGACTCATTAGAAGCAACCAAATAAAAAAGCTTTCGGCTGTATCAGCCGAAAGCTTTTTTATTTTAAATGATGCATTTTGCTTCATATTTTAAAGCAAGCAATTTATACGAGATTTCTACGCATTTCTCGAGTGGAATCCACTTTTTAAAAGAAAACTCGTAAATTCTTTGAATCTGTTTCGCTAAGTCAGAAGGATGGTCCAATATATGTAATTGAGCTACTACAGCGACAATTTCCGTGCCGTGTAACTCTTCGCTTACCGAAAAAGGGTTCCATTCTTCAAGGATTCTGCCTGCCCGCCGGTTCATTTCACTGGTTTCCATTTAATTTCACCTGACATTTCTATAGTATTAAAGGCAATGATATCATAGAAAACAAAAAAGAAAAGAGAGATATTCCGAGTATTTTGAAGATGGTCCGGAATCCTGCTGTTTAAAAAGACTGTCCTCAAGCTTTTTCCGGAATAGCAATGCTTCTTCCGTGTTGCTGATGTCTATAGATACTGGGCTACTATAACCTTCTAAGCAATAATGAAAAAGATTCAAACATTATTTCCAGCTAGGTGCAGCGGTGCTGGCCTAAACATAAAAAGAGGGGATCCGTTTTATGGAATTCCCCTCTTTTTATTATTGCTGAAGAATCTCGATTGATTCGATGGTAATGTCTTCGACGGGTCTGTCTTGTTGTGTTTCAGCAGCAGCAATCGCATCAACCACTTCCATTCCCTCTATTACTTGACCGAATACCGTATGGGCACCGTCAAGCCAAGGAGTTCCGCCTATTTCGCTATAAGCCTTTTTCACTTCTTCAGGATAATCGGACGGAATGTTGGTTTCCGGCACTTCACTCGCCTGGACGATAAAGAACTGGCTGCCATTTGTTCCAGGCCCGGCATTTGCCATGGAAAGCGCTCCACGGAAGTTATATAGATTATCGCTGAACTCATCTTCAAAAGGTTCACCGTAAATGCTTTCTCCTCCGCCTCCTGTACCGGTCGGATCACCGCCTTGCAGCATGAAATCTTCAATTACCCGATGGAACAGAAGTCCGTCGTAATAACCTTCCTCCGCATGTGTAAGAAAGTTTTCGACTGCCTTGGGAGCCAGTTCAGGGAACAGCTTAATTTGGATAGCGCCTTTCGATGTATTCATTTGCACCAAAGCTTCGTTCGGTGCCACTTCTTTAGTTAACTGAGGAAAACCTTCTACAGTTTTCGTTTCAGAAGCAGTTTCTGAAGATGTTTCCGTTTCTGTTGATGTCTCTTTTTTTGTTGTTTCATTTTCTGCATTGCAGGCTACTAGAAAAGCAGCCGCCAATACGGTTAACCATATCTTTTTTCTCATGTCATTCACCCCGCTTTATTTTAACATAAAAGTTTTTTGAAAACACTTGTAATTCACCTTCCTTTTTTCGAGTGACGAAATACATTATAATAGAACTAGATTCGCGGTTCAGAAAGAAGGGGTTCCGGATGAATAGGCAAAAAAAGAATTTCTTTATAATTATGTTTACTAATTTCTTGGTGGCCGGCAGTACAACGATGATCATGCCTTTTTTATCTCTTTATATTGAAACGCTTGGCGATTATTCAGATGCCTATGTTCAGCGCTGGGCGGGACTTGTGTTCGGGGTTACGTTTGTTGCCGCTTTTTTGATGTCTCCTATTTGGGGAAGAATTGCGGATAAATACGGTTACAAACCGATCTTAATCATCAACGGGTTCGGGATTGCCATCAGCATTTTCTTAATGGGAACTGCTGATTCCGTCCATGAATTGTTCTTTATCCGGCTATTTATGGGAGTGGTGACTGGGTTTATCCCGACTTCCCTCGCATTTGTCAGTTCACAAACGCCTAAAGAAGAAGCCGGCAAGACGCTTGGCACGCTTCAAATGGGCAGTGTGTCCGGCACATTGTTTGGTCCGGTAATCGGCGGCTTAATGGCAGATACGTTCGGTTTTATATATACATTCATCATCACATCCGCCGTAATCGGAATTGCAGCGCTGCTGGTAGTTGTTGGATTGAACGAAATCAAACGCGTCAAGAAAAAAGACGCTCATGTATACGCAAGAAAAACGATTATTCAAGGGATCATCAATCATCGCCTGCTGTTTAATGTCATGATTATCACTTCTTTAATCCAAATCGGCAACTTTAGCATTCAACCGTTATTATCTTTATATGTCGCGCAATTAACGGATGGGACACAAGTTGCGCTTTTAGCAGGAATAACTTTCAGTGCGACGGGTGTCGGCAATCTGCTGTTTGCCCGCCGTTGGGGACGTCTTGGCGACCAGATCGGCTACGAAAAAGTTTTGACGTTTTTACTGATTCTTGCTTTCGTCTTTATCATACCTCAAGCATTTGTCACTGAGCTTTGGCAATTGATGGTGCTGCGCTTGTTATTCGGCATTGCAGTCGGAGGCATGATTCCGACCACTACAGCGCTTATGAGAAGAGAAGCACCCATTGAAATCCAAGGAGAAATCATGGGGTATAATACAAGCTTCCGATTTTTAGGCAATATCATTGGCCCGATGTTTGGAGGAATTGTCAGCGGATTTATCGGAATTCCTTCCGTCTTCATAGTGACTGGCTCATTATTCCTGGTTTCATTTTTATTTTTAAAATACACCACTTCGAAACCCGAGCAGGATTTTGAAGATGTTTTGCTTGAACAAGAATTGAAATCCATGTAAGAAAAGTCGATTTTCATTAGAAAATCGACTTTTTTTATTATATTTTCCTAAGTCACAAATTTTTCTTAATTGAGTTTCTTCCTATTTCACATAAAGTGAAAATCCTAAGGGATAAGATACTGTTCCGTTTCTATCGGTGCAAATTCTGCTGATGTACGTTATAATTTCCTAAGAAAGTCATCACTTATCCGCTTGAAAGGAGGATTCATTTGTCACTTGTGTTTTTGATTTTCTTACCTATAATCGCAGCACTCTTCGTTCCGCTGTTGTTTAAAAAAATCGGCCAGATTCACACAGGCTGGTTTGTTTTGATTGTTCCAGTGATTTTATTCATTTATTACGCGACGCTGCTCCCTGTTACGATGGATGGCGACACGCGGGTCTCGGAATTTCAATGGATTCCTTCACTTGGCCTCTCATTCATAGCCTATCTGGATGGATTGAGCCTCCTGTTTTCGTTGCTGATTACAGGCATCGGATCTCTCGTCGTCTTATATTCGGTCTTTTACCTGGATAAAAAACGCGAACAATTACATAATTTCTACGTTTATTTATTGATGTTCATGACTGCCATGCTCGGTATCGTCCAGTCAGACCATATGATTTCCCTTTATCTTTTCTGGGAACTCACGTCGATTTCTTCGTTCTTATTAATCGGCTACTGGTATACACGCGACCGCTCCCGGTTTGGGGCATTGAAGTCGATGATGATCACAGTCTTTGGCGGCTTGATGATGCTTGGGGGTTTTGTGCTTCTCAGCATCATGGGCAATACTTATTCGATCCGGGAGCTCGTTTCCCAGGCTCCTGAACTTGTTAACCATGAGTTCTTTACTTGGGCTTTGGTGTTAATCTTGCTCGGTGCATTTACTAAATCCGCTCAATTTCCATTCTATATCTGGTTGCCGGATGCGATGGAAGCGCCGACTCCTGTAAGCGCTTATTTGCACTCTGCCACCATGGTAAAAGCGGGGCTTTATCTGGTCGCCAGGTTCACGCCCATCTTCGCTGCTTCCGGCACTTGGATTTGGCTCGTTACCGGAGTTGGGTTGTTCACCATGTTCTGGGGTTCATTCTTTGCATTGAAGCAGAAGGATTTAAAAGCGATTCTCGCTTTTTCAACAGTTTCCCAACTGGGATTGATCATGAGTTTATTGGGTGCTTCCGCACTCGGTTTCCATGTCGAAGACGCGGCTGGAACGGTCTTTAAATATGCCGCATTCGCAGCCATTTTCCACTTGGTCAATCACGCAGTATTTAAAGGCAGCCTATTCATGGTAGCGGGAATCGTCGATCATGAAACCGGCACACGCGATATCCGTAAACTGGGCGGTTTGATGAGCATTATGCCAATCAGCTTTACACTTGCAATGATCGGATCGTTCTCGATGGCAGGGATTCCGCTATTCGGCGGATTCTTGAGCAAGGAAATGTTTTTGACGGCTATGCTCGCTATTGCTGAATTCGATTTGTTCTCAATGGATGTATGGGGTGTCTTGTTCCCTGTAGTGGCATGGATTGGAAGTGTCTTTACGTTTGTTTACAGCTTCTATTTTGTGTTTCATACTTTTGCCGGCAAGCACCAACCGGAACAATTACCGAAACATGCCCATGAAGCGCCGATTGGCATGCTGGTATCCCCTGCTATTTTAGCAGCGCTTGTCATCACCATTTTCTTTATTCCGAATCTGGTTGGCGATTGGATTGTCAAACCTGCAGTATTGGCCATCCAGCCGTTTATGTATAGTTCTCCGGATGAAGTGGATATCTCTGTTTCTGCGTGGCACGGCGCCAATACAGAATTCTTTATGACACTCGGCATTTTTGCCTTAGGGGCTTTGCTGTTCTTGTCATTCCGCAAATGGAAGCGGGCATATGAAGTATTTCCCGATACCGTATCACTCAATCGCTTATACGATGCTTTTACATATTTGAGCGACGGCGGGGCAAACCGTTTTTCCGCAGTTTACATGACCGGCTTTATCCGCTCCTATTTGGTCTATATGTTCGGCTTCCTGGTAATCATTGTCTTAAGCACTTTGGTTCTTACAGAAGCCTTTGTCCTTGATTTGACCAATTCGGCACCAATCGGGATTTATGAGATTGTCATCGTCGCTGCCCTTGTCGGCGGCACTATCACGATTCTTGCTGCGAAGTCCAGGTTAACTGCCATTATTGCGCTCGGGGCTGTCGGTTATTCGGTGGCTTTGTTCTTCGTCATTTTCCGGGCTCCGGATTTGGCTTTGACTCAGTTGGTTATTGAAACCATTTCAGTAGCATTGTTCTTGCTGGCATTTTATCATTTGCCAAAAGTCAGCAAAAAAGAAGAACGCATGCGTTTTAAACTCGGCAACGCAGTGATCGCCCTGGGAGTGGGTATAACTATGACCCTCGTCGCCCTTGCCTCCCATTCTCAAAAAATCCTGCCTTCAATTTCACAATACTATAAAGAAACCGTTTATTCTGAAGCGGGCGGCGGTAATATCGTCAATGTTATTTTAGTCGATTACCGTGGATTTGATACACTGTTCGAGATTACTGTTCTAGGAATCGCCGGGATTGCGATTATCACCATGATTAAACTCCGTTTAAGCAAAAAGGAGGAGCAACATGAAAACAAATGATGTGATGCTTCAAACCGCTACTAAAGTGGTGACGTTTATCATTTTGATGTTCGCTATCCACATTTTCTTTGCAGGGCATTACACCCCTGGCGGCGGTTTTGTCGGCGGGCTTTTGACAGCGAGCGCTATCGTGTTGTTGATGCTTGCTTACGATATTGAAACGGTAAAAAAAATCATTCCGTTCAACTATGTAATGATGACAGCTATAGGCTTATTGCTGGCTCTCGGAACTGCGAGTGCTTCCATTTTCTTTAATGTTCCGTTCTTTACGCATGCTTATGATTATTTTGATTTGCCGCTTTGGGGTGAAACGTCCTTGCATTCAGCTGCTTTGTTTGACCTAGGCGTTTACTTGGTTGTTGTTGGAGTTACGATGACCATTATTCAAACGATTGGAGAGGATGAATAATGGAAATTATTATGTCGGTTGTCATCGGCTTTTTGTTTATGGCAGCTGTCTACTTGATGCTTTCGAAAAGTTTGATCCGCATTATTATCGGTACCGGTTTGCTTAGCCATGGCGCCCACTTGTTGATTTTGACAATGGGCGGGCTTGGTGGAACCGCCCCCCCTGTTGTTGCTGAGGGAGTAAGTATTTCAGATTATGTCGATCCCCTTCCACAAGCGCTTATTCTAACGGCGATTGTTATCTCATTTGCGGTGACTTCATTTTTCCTGGTCCTTGCTTACCGCTCTTATCAGGAGCTTGGCACCGATAACGTGAATTTAATGAGAGGAACTGAAGACAATGATTAACTTACTTCTATTTCCTGTCTTAATTCCGTTGCTATTTGCTGCGATTTTGCTGTTTTTCCCTAAAAATATCCGCATGCAGCGAAGCATCGCTGCTCTAGGTGCCGGATTGGCATTAATCGCAGTCTTATTCTTAATAGCTAAAGTGAAGACAGATGGCATCCAAGCCGTTACACTCGGCAGTTGGGATGCGCCTTTTGGCATCACGATGGTATCCGACTTATTTTCCGCTTTACTAGTACTAAGCGCGACAGTCATTACCCTATTCATAATTTTTTATAGCTTTCCGACAATTGGCGTGGAGCGGGAGCAATCGTTTTATTACCCGGCAGTGCTTTTCCTGCTGACTGGTGTAAACGGCGCTTTTACTACTGGAGATATCTTTAACTTATTTGTTTTCTTTGAAGTATTATTGATGTCATCGTATATGCTGATTGTCCACGGCGGACAAAAGCCGCAATTGCGCGAGACGATCAAATACTTGCTTGTTAACATCATTTCTTCCGCTTTATTTGTATCCGCTGTTGCTTTTTTGTATTCCGTTACGGGAACATTGAATATGGCTGATTTAGCCGTGAAAATACCGCAAATTGAGGCTACTGGAATCCTGACGGTCATAGCCGTCCTGTTCCTGATTGTATTTGGCTTTAAGGCAGCTATTTTCCCGTTATATTTCTGGCTGCCGGGCGCTTATTACGCCCCGCCAATCCCTATCTTAGCTTTGTTTGGTGCTTTGCTGACCAAAGTCGGGGTTTATGCAATCATGCGTACATATACGTTATTTTTCACAATGAATACAGATTTCACACATGAATTGCTGGCCATTATCGCAATCTTGACGATTCTTGCAGGCTGCATCGGCGCTTTGGCCTATTTTGATGTCAAGAAAATCATTATTTATAACATCATTATTGCAGTCGGTGTCATTTTGTTCGGCGTTTCTCAATTAAATGAAGCCGGTGTAAATGGGTCCATCTTCTATTTGATCCATGATATGCTGATCAAAGCAGCTTTGTTCTTCTTAGTCGGGATTATAGCAGTCATTTTCGGCACATCGAACTTGCGCCAAATGGGCGGGTTGATGAAGACCTATCCGGTTCTCGGCTGGGTTTACCTGATTACCGCTTTCGGATTGGCAGGAATTCCACCGCTTAGCGGGTTCCCCGGTAAATTACTGATTGTCCAAGGCGGTTTTGAAGGTCCGCAATTCTGGGGAAGCATCGTTATATTAGTCACCAGCTTGCTGGTACTGCTGAGTGTTATCCGCATTTTCGTTTATGCTTTCTGGGGAGAGCCGGTTGAAACCGTGCCGCTCAAAAAATCGACTTACCGCCAAATGATGATTCCTTCAGTGCTTTTGGTCGTGCTCACTGTGTTCCTAGGGGTCGGCGCTGAATTGTTCATGCCGTTTATCAGCGGTGCAGGTGAAGTTCTATTAAATCCATCCATCTATATAGATGCGGTATTAAAGGAGTAGATGAAGATGGCATTGCAAATTTTACTTAATTTCTTTTTAGCTGGTGTTTGGATGTTCATGACCAACGCATTTACTCCTACAGGTTTTGCAATAGGCTTTATCGTAGGATTGCTGCTTATCATTCTAATGCGCAGATTCTTTTCCTACCGGCTGTATACTTCAAGGGTTTGGGCAGTCATTTCTCTGTTCTTCCTGTTCTTAAAAGAATTGATCCTTTCAAGTTTTTCAGTGTTTATGCTGGTTATTCAACCGCGTTTGAATATACGTCCGGCAATTTTCGAACTGGAAACCGAATTGAAGCATGACTGGGAAGTGACTTTGCTTTCCGCATTAATCACTTTAACTCCTGGAACTTTGGTCGTCGGCATTTCAGATGATCAAAAACGGCTTTACATTCATGCGATTGATTTCGAGGATATTGACGATGCGGTCTCATCGATCAAAAACACGTTTGAACGTGCAATTTTGGAGGTGAGCCGGCCTTGATGATGTTTTATTGGATATCCCTTTTGATTATCAGTTTTGCTTTTGCCGGCTTGCTGTACCGCCTGGTAAAAGGGCCTACTGTCGCTGACCGGGTGGTTGCGCTTGATGCCCTTGGCGTAGCGCTTGTTTCCATAGTGGCTTTGTTGTCACTGATAATCGGAACTGAGTTTTTCCTGGAAATCATTTTGTTATTGAGCATCTTGTCTTTTATCGGGACAACTGCTTTTGCGAAGTTTATTGAGAGAGGAGAGATTTTCGATCGAAACAATAATCGTTAATATCCTCATCATCATATTAATCAGCACTGGGGTCATTTTTAGTGCCGTTACAGCTCTCGGGCTGGTTCGGCTTCCTGATGTCTATACACGGACGCATGCAGCTTCTAAGAGCTCTACACTTGGGGTGATGGGCATTCTGGCTGGAACGTTCATTCATTTCTGGCTGATTGAAGATCACTTTAATCCACAGCTGATCATCGCGATTGCCTTTCTGTTCATCACTTCTCCTGTAGCTGGCCATCTAATTGGCCGGGCATCTTATATTTCTGGCATTCCATTAGCTAAAGAAACTGTTCGGGATGATATGAAAGCTGTTGTCGAAAAAAAGTTAGACGAAAAAAAATAAAACAAGCCATCAAGCAACTTCTGCTTGATGGCTTGTTTTTTTGTTTTATTGTCCTTCTGCCATTCTTTCAACCATCATGGCAAGCGTCCGGACCATCGCTCCAGTGCCGCCTTGCGGGCCTAAATCGTGGCTGGACGCAGCATGGGAAGTTCCCGCTATATCCAGATGGATCCACGGGGTATTTTCAGCAAACTCCCCTACAAAGCCGCCGCCGAAAATCATATGGCCGTCACGGCCAGGTGAATTATTCAAATCTGCAACATCGCTTTTGCGGATGCGTTTTTTGTCTCGTTCTGTCAGCGGCAATCTCCAGACAAACTCCCCTGTTTCCAGCGCAGCTTTCATAAAGGTTTCAAAAAAGGCTTCGTCGTTTGTTAAAGCTCCTGTTTTGTCATTCCCCAGAGCCACAATCACTCCGCCAGTTAATGTGGCTACATCAATAATATGCGTGGCTCCCAGCTGTTTCGCGTACGTTACAGAATCAGCCAGTACCAAACGGCCTTCAGCATCGGTATTCAAGATTTCAATCGTCTTGCCGCTGAGTGATGTAATAACATCATCCGGCTTGAAGGCATTGCCGGATATCATATTGTCCGTAGATGCAATGACAGCGACAACATTTTTTTCCGGCTTCAGTTCGCCGATCACTTTCATTGCGCCAAGCACTGCAGCAGCTCCGCCCATATCACCTTTCATCCCGACAATTCCGTCTTTCGGTTTTAATGAATAGCCGCCCGTATCAAATGTAATCCCTTTTCCGACAAGTGCCAGCGGGTTGTCAAAACTGTCAGTCGCTTTGTATTTCAAAACAATCAACCGCGGTTCTTCAACCGATCCCTGGTTGACTGCTAGAATTGCGCCCATGCCCAATTCTTCAAGTTCCTCTTTGCCCAAGATATCCGTTTCAAAGCCATAAGTTTCTCCCAATTCTTTTGCATAATCAGCTAGTGCCGTAGCAGTCAAAAGATTGCCAGGCATATTTACAAGCGTCCGTGCTTCATTGACCGATTCGCCGAATACTTGGCCGATAAATGCGGATGCCTGAATCTCTTCAGCATCCTCAGCAGTCATAATGCTTAATGACTGGAGTGAAACTTCGGCTTCATTGGATGAAGTTTTATAATCATCAAAACGGTATGCCCCCATTGTGATGCCTTCAGCAGCCAGGTATGCTGCGTCTTCTACTGCAATGTTGTCATTCTGGAAAGAATCCAAATAGATGGCTGCATGCTTGATTTTTTTCTTTAGCAGCTCTTTGCCGACTTGTCCGAAAGAAATTCGCAAATCGTCTTCCGTCAGTTTTTTCCGGTCATTCAACCCGACGAAAAGCACTCGTGGAATAGCGCCTGACAGAGTTGGATAAATGACCAAAGAGTTGGAGTCAAAAGACAAATCTTTTTTGGTCCATTCTTCCAGCTTGCCGTTAAAACGTCCTGAAAACTCGCTCCATCCTTTACTATTTTCCGGATGGCGGCTCAAGCCAACCACTAAGATTTCTGCTTCAACATTTGCTGCATCACTTTGTACGATAAGTTCCATTAAGATCCTCCTCTTTTTGGCTTTCCTTCTAAGTTTATCATGTAACTCAATTATCGAGTAGTTCGGTTTTCGAAATAGTTTGTTTAAAAAGTGGTTAATGATTATGCTATACTAACAAAATATACCGTTTTGAAAGGTTGTGAAGTCATGGAGATTTTCTCTAACTTGCCTCTTATGATTGCGCTGTTTGCCATTTTGTTTGCCCAATTTGTAAAGATACCTATCCAGTACATTGTATTCCGGAAACTGGAATGGAAATTGTTTACGTCAACAGGAGGCATGCCAAGTTCCCATTCTGCGGCCGTCACTTCCCTAACTACAGCTGTGGCTTTTGAACACGGCGTTGATTCCACTATTTTCGCTGTGTCAACTATGTTTGCTGTCATCACTATGTACGATGCGACGGGTGTCCGTTTCCAGGCAGGACAACAAGCATTGACGATCAATAAAATGCGGAATGACTTCTACATATTCATGGACGAAACAAGAAAATGGCCACAGAAAAAAGAAGAAGAAAAAATAGAAGAACTGAAGACCTTGCTGGGCCATAAGCCAAGTGAAGTTCTAGTAGGCGCCATCACCGGCATTGCCATATCCTTTTTCTTTTATGGCCTGCTAACATAAAAAATCCGCCAAACCGGTATTCCGGTTTGGCGGATTTTTTTAAAGCTTTTAAAACATTTGATAACCCATTTTACGTAAAACCTTCATCACAATCCCGGAAGTGATCGCACCAGCAAAGCCAGCCAGCAACACCGCAACATCACTGCCAGTCAAAGAAGTCAGCGTATCGCCCAGCATTGAAAAAGATTCACCTGGATTAGTGAAATAGTCAAAAAAGCTGACATCGTCGATAATCAACAATACAACAATCGGATAAACGATTGCCATAAGCCAAGTCATGCGCAAAAGCATATTCAGCAAAAAGCCGATGCCGAAAAACATAACGAAAAACAAAAGAACCGAAATTATTAATTGAACAATACTGAATGATGTATTCATGAACTCTAACCTCCGATATTCCTTTCATCAGTTTACCCGAAATACCACAGGCTTTCAACGAAGCAAACCAGAATTCATCGCTTTGTCAAATGTTGAACGAAAAGCGGAGACGCCTGTTTAGTCCCGACTGGCGCTGGAGGGCTTGCCGGTAATGGCGTAACTTTGCCATTGCCGGCAAGACCGAAGCGACCCGAGGGACTAGGCGACGGAGCTGGACAGCAAGAAAAGCGGAAGCGCCTGTTCAGCTCCGACAGGCGTAAGACGATTTGGCGAAGCGGCATTTCTTCAGCCGCACAGCCGAAACGACTTACACCCCGAGGAGCTAGGCGTTGCAGCTAGACAAGAAAAGCGGAGATGCTTATTTAATCAAACAAAAAAGATGCCTATGGAGCATCCTCCACAAGCACCTTTAAAGGAATTATTTCTTGCCAGAACCTGAACAGTGGGAGCACGTTTCCGAACCGCCCAAACGCAATTGGAAGTAGCCTTGGCCTGCACAATAAGGGCATTTGTTAGCAGGTAATGCTTTTTTGAAAAATGTCATTCGAAACACCTCCCCCTGTTATTGTTTGTAATATTCTGATAATATATCACGCAAGATTTCATTGTGCAACTATAGAAAAAGGAAATGTAAACGGATACATCCCCTTTTTACTTTCATATGCATCTTCTACCTTTGCTATACTCTATTTCTTGAAAAATAATTTATATGTAGAATAGCCAAAAACATCCCCCGGGTTAACATCTTCTATCTCTTGAAAACCTTCCTCTAAAACATAATTCACCATTTCCTGCAGCATAACGGATACAGAATCATCTTTTGCCAGCTCATCTGGCGACAGCCATGCCGCTTCATACAATTCCGATAACTGTGCGGTAACCGGTTGATTTTCATCAATCGCTGTTAATAAAAAAATTGCCATGTTGTCGCTGATTTCTTCTCTTATGACACCAGTACGGAAGCCAATCATTCCAAGAAGTGCACAATCGATGCCTGTTTCTTCTTTGACTTCCCGTATGGCTGCTTGGTCAATGGTTTCATTAGCCATCACAAAGCCGGCTGGCAAAGACCACTTGCCATACAAGCCGCCATATCTTTTTTTCACTACGAGCCATTGCTTTTGTGAATTGGTCACTAAACCGGCTGCTGCCAGCCAAATATTGCCCCGTCTATGTTTTGTCATCAACTCTTCTCCTTTAACAAAAAAAGCCCCCGCAAGCGGGAGCTTTTGATTTTGATTACAGAACGTTGAACTTGCCTTTTTTCATGACTAAACCTGCTCCGCCTACTAAGAACAAGGCGCGGTTGTCGATCATTTTCTTCATGAATGAAGCACGTTTGCCTGTCACTTTTTTACCGAATACGACGCCAATTGCATCATCTTCTCCTAAAGAACAAACAGTTCCTTTTAAGTCAGGGACAAACTCGTGTGTGTCTTCACCTTTAATCAAAGCATTGATGTTTTTCGCTACTGCTTCACCTTGCTGCATAGCAATCTGTGCAGTTGGCGGATAAGGGCGATTTGTTTCTTCGTTAATCATCAACGCGCAATCCCCTAGGATGAAAACATCCGAGAATCCAGGAGCACGAAGATCTTTGTCCACTTTTACGCGGGCACGCATGTTTTCAATGCCTGACTCTTCAATCAGTTTGCTTCCGCGTACACCTGCAGCCCAAACAACAGTGCCAGCTTTGATGAACTCGAAGTTATCATCGCCTTTTTTGATGTTAACGCCTTCAGGAGTTGCTTCAACAACCGGAGTTCCGATTGAGAATTCAATTCCTTTAGATTCAAGTTTGCCGACTGCGTAGCTGACAAGCTCAGGATCAAATCCTGGCAAGACCATTGGTGCAGCTTCAACACAAACGACACGGACTTTATCACGCGGTACGTCGAACTCTTTGCAAAGTTCCGGTACCCGGTTTGCAAGTTCCCCTAAGAATTCGATTCCTGTAAATCCTGCTCCGCCAACAACGATGGTCAAACGGCTGTCGTCTTTGTCTTCTTCTGCAGACCAGTTAGCGAATTGGAATTCAATGTGTTCGCGGATATAACGCGCTGCTTTTACGTTGGCAATTGAAAGAGCGTATTTGTCAAGGCCTGGGATTCCGAAAGTTTCTCCTTCGAATCCTAATGCGATTACAAGATAGTCATATGTAAATACGCCGTTATCAGTTGTCACTTTCTTGCCTTTTACATCAATCGCTTCAACTGTCGCTTGGACAAATTTCGTTTTGACGCTGTCGATTACATCTTTGATATCGTAACGGACCTGCTCAGGAAGCAACGTTCCAGCAGCTGCTTCATGAAGCCAAGTGCTTTCGTAATGGTATTCGTTTTTATTGATCAACGTAATGTCTGCGGCATCTGTGCCGAGAACTTTCTGCAAGTTCACTATAGTAGTTAATCCACCATAACCTGCTCCTAATACTAAAATTGACGGTCTTTTCACCACAATCGCAACCACCTTCAAATATTTTTTTAATCGGAAAAATAATAAATACGAGTCGTCTTTATTCCTTTAAACTCCTAATCTCTATACTAGCCCTTTTACATCTTGTTTTCAACCGGCAATTCCCTGATAGAAAGGTTTATACCTAAAGTGTGAAGGATTTATTACAGATAGTTGCAAGTAAAGGGAATTAACTTCATTGGACTGCTGATTTCAAGTAAAACCAGTCCGTTAGGAGGCCCATGAAAATACATAAGTGGACTTCAACTAAAAAGCCCTCTCAATAAAATGAGAAGGCTTTGGTTCCAATCTGTTAATATAATCAGCAGTTTTCAGGTGTCCCTGCTTTCTGGGCAGTCCGGAATGAAGTACCGCAACCACACGAAGCGATCGCATTCGGATTTTCAATCGTAAATCCGCCGCCCATCAAAGATTGTTTATAATCGACAACTGTACCTTTTAAAATGGGTGCATCTTCTCTCGCCACTAAAATCCGGATGCCGAATTGCTCCAGTAAATCATCGCCGGACCCTTGTTCTTTCTCAAAGCCCATGCCATAAGTCAATCCGCTGCAGCCGCCGCCTTTTACAGCTACACGAAGAAAAGAATCTTCCTCTTCGTTGTGGCGCATCATTTCTTTTACTTGAACAGAAGCTGCTTCAGTAATCTCAACTACTTGTGTCATACGTATCACTCCTCTTTTGTCATCATAGCAATAAACCTTTGCTTGCTTCAAGTGAACAAGCTTGCTTAGAGCTTATCTATTTGAACCAAAAAAAGGGACCTGAAATGGGTCCCTTGGCATTAAAATACTTGTTCTACTTCCACAACGCCAGGAATTTCTTCCATTAACGCGCGTTCAATTCCAGCTTTTAATGTAATGGTCGAACTTGGGCAGCTTCCGCAAGCTCCAAGAAGACGAAGTTTAACAATTCCATCCTCTATATCGACGAGTTCACAGTCTCCTCCGTCACGCAAAAGGAATGGACGCAATTTATCTAGGACTTCCATTACTTGGCTTTCCATCATAGCTTCAGTCATTTATATCGACTCCTTTCATTATAATCATTATAATGTGATTGAGAGGAAAAAGCCACTAATGAATTTACAGGAGGTTCACACTATGCCGAAAGAAATATCGATCGAAGTTTACGGAACTGAAGTTATCTGCGCCAGCTGTGTCAATGCCCCTTCATCCATTGATACGTATGAATGGCTTGAAGCTGCTATTTCACGTAAATACAAAGACCAGCCATTTTCAATTACCTATATCGACATTGAGAAACCCCAAACCGAAGAGCATAAAAAAGACTATGCACAGCGTATTCTGGAGGATGAATTTTTCTATCCACTCGTCCTGGTTGAAGGCGAAGTTGTCGGTGAAGGCTACGTTCAGTTGAAACCTGTTTACAAAGAACTTGAAAAGCATGGTTTTCAAGCAGAAGCATAATAATAAAGCGCTCAATTGAGCGCTTTTTATTATGCCTTGCCCATTCGGCCCTTTGCAAGGTCGCGGAATTTAATCGGATTCAACAGCAGTAAAAAGAGGTCTTTATATAGGTTTCGATAAGTAACTGTTTCTGTTCCATCCTATTCTCTGCCTCCACAGAAACAGAAAAGCACCCGACCGAATCAGTCTGGTGCTCCATACTATTATTTATTTACGTTAGCGCCCATAGACATAAGGTGAACATGACTGAGCTAATGCCTTATTCAGTCTGATCAAGTTCAGCTTTTTCTATCTTTTCTGCTCTTTTTAGACTGCTTGATTTTTTAAAAGAGCCTGGTAATTCAATTAGAAGCTTCAATAGGCTGCTTTGCTGCTGGATCGCTCTGACGATTTTTCTCCAGTTTCAATGTAAAAAGTGTAATCAGACTGACAAGCATAAAGCCAGCAATTACGAACATGCCTTCTCTTAACTCGACAACCCCCAGCAGCATCGGTCCTATGAAACCACCCATTGCAGAAAGTGAACTTACTAATGCGATGCCTGCAGGTGCTGTTGATTGCGTAAAGAAGAACGTTAAATACGCATAGAAAGAACCCGATATTCCATACAATCCTGCAGAGGTGATTGATAACATTAACACCATTAATGGTGCAGTCGGTACTAGCGCACAACCAATAAGCCCAATCATGGCAATTGACATACATCCAATCAAGTGCTTTTTATAGGAATTTGTTCTGTCAGCATTCCACCCGACAAATAGAATTGCCGGAATGGCGATAAGTGATGGAATCATGGCCAACCAGCCAATTTGAATATTCGTCGTTGAAGATGAAGATAAAGATTTAAGAATCGTTGGCATCCAATAGGCCAACCCGTTGACAGCGACGAAGCCCGCTATATTAACGAGGGATAGCTTCCAAACCTTCGAATCTTTCAACATGGCAAGATGGGAAGTTTTATTGACCAGGGAACTCAGTTTTCTCTCTTTTTCCAATTCGCCTTCCAGCCATGTTTTCTCTTCGACCGTTAACCATTTGGCATCAGCAGGTCTATTGGTCATGTAAAACAGAACGACAATCCCCAATAGGACAGCTGGTATGCCTTCTAAAATGAACATCCATCTCCAACCGGCTAAATTACCCCATGAAATAGTATCGATGATCCAAGTTGACAGTGGCGCACCGATCAATGCACTCAATGGCAAAGCAACAAAAAAGACAGCGGTTGCTTTCCCTCTTTCACGTGCTCTGAACCAATACGTTAAGTAAAGAATAATCCCCGGTGTAAAACCTGCTTCAGCCACTCCAAGTAAAAAGCGTAATATGTATAAATGCGCAGCTGATTGTGCAAACCCGGTTAATACGACGATAATCCCCCAAGTAACCATAATCCGGGAAATCCATAGTTTTGCACCAAACTTTTTTAACATCAGATTGCTTGGAACTTCAAACAGGAAATACCCGATAAAGAACAAACCGGATAACAAACCGAATACTTCAGCTGTTAAGGCTAAATCTGCATTCATCTCCAAGGCAGCAAATCCAAGGTTGATCCTGTCTAAAAAAGCAACCGCATATAAAAGTAAAATAAACGGCAAAATCCTTTTCATTGTTTTCTTAACCGTTCTTTTTTCAATGGCAGTAATTGAGTGTGTTTGATCCATTTCTTTCCCTCCGCTCCCTTATGTATCCGCTTTCAAATTTCTCTTAACAAAGACGTTCAAGCTAAAATACCGTGGTAAATTCAGCAAGAGATTTCGTATAAATCTTTCGTCTGATTAATGGCCAATACATGGATTAGAATGGAAAACTTTAAATATCTCCGCCTCCTTTTTCTTTAGTTCTTCAACGCCACTTCATGGGCTATTCCCTAAAAATTCAGACTATATTAATACTTTACGTGGTAAGCCACTTAAGTTCTAGAGTGTTAATTGTTAGTTTTCCAACGAAAACTCCGCAACAATTTTACAGTTTTTTCCGTACAGGTGCCCTAAAGCCTGATATCCCATAGGTTTCTCCTAATAACATAAAAGACCTTAAACACTAATGTGTTTTAAGGTCTTTACGAAAATCATATTGTTTTGGTGAATTGGAAAAGCAATTCTTCTGCATATATAGAATAATGGCGGTGTGGATCTCGGCACGATTATGAACAAAGTGGGCCATGAGGATTCCCGGACGACATAAAAACATCCATACCCATATTACGAAGAAAAAAAGACGCCGCCGAACAAGTTCATACTCGTTCCGGCAGCCTCTTCCAAATCAAGAATCTTTAATTGCGTGCGGCTATTGTGCAAGCTGCTGTGAAATCCTCATTATTCCCTGTTACTCCTTTATGCAACTGGGTTAACGGCACTTCTCAACCATTATGCCATTTGTACATCCACAAAACGCCCGATTTCATTAAGCGGGCAATCCGGCCCGTTACTGTCCGGTCTGCTAAATAAGCAAAGCCTTGTTTTTTGCCGAGCGATCCAAGGAATCCTTTAAGCTGGATTTCCGGCATCTTCTCAGGCAACGGTTCGTTTCTCCAAACCGATTTCAATACTTTGACGATTTGTTCTGCTTGTTCTTCAGCAAGCTGTGCGGATGGCGCCATAGGCAAGGCAGCACAATCTCCAACTACATATACATTTTCATAGTTTGGTATTTGATGGTATTGGTTGAGGACTACGCGTCCGCTGCTGTCGCTTTCAACACCTAATTCGCGCACCACTTTCACTGGCTGGATTCCCGCTGTCCATACAACTGCATCCACCGGGATGGTTTCTTCATGGTTATAGAGAAGATTAGGTTCCACTTTCGTAATGTTAGAGCTAGGTACCACTTCCACATTGTTTTTGTCGAACCATTTTTTAACGAAATTACTCAATCGTTCCGGGAAGTCCCGCAAAATCCGCGGGCCTCGGTCAAACAGTTTGATTTGAAGATCCTGTCTGCTTTCACGCAGTTCACTGGCTAATTCGATGCCGCTGAGGCCAGCTCCCACAACCCCCACTATGGCTCCTGACGGAAGTCCCAACAGCGTATTGAAAGTGTCGCGAGTTTTTCCGATGGTCTGGATGCTGTACGTAAATTCATCTGCGCCTGGCACATTGTGATATTTATCTTCACAGCCTAATCCAATCACCAGATCATCGTATTCAATGCGCTCTCCGTTTTCCATAAAAACGCATTTTTCGTCGAGACCGATTTTCTCAATTTCGCCGTGAACCAATTTCAAACGGTCGCTTTCCGGGAAAGGCACACGCACTTCATGGTCTGATGCCGTTCCTGCCGCGAGTGCATAAAACTCTGTTTTCATGCTGTGGAATGGTGTCCGATCGATTAAAATAATTTCCGTATCCAATGGAAGGTTATTTGGCAATAAGCGAAGCAATATCCGCATATTTCCATATCCTCCGCCAAGCAAAACTAATTTTCGCATAAAAATCTCCCTTTTCATCCGTTTATCTGCACAATTTCTCAAATACGAGTATAGCCGATTGTGATAACTTTCACAAGCTATTATATAGAAATCAATTAATTGACTAACGCTATAAAAAAAGGTAGGATTTCGTAGTAGTGAGGTGACCAAAATGAAACCGATTGTGGAGTTTTGCATCAGCAATATCGCAAATGGATCACAAGAGACTTTTGAAAAACTAGAACGGGACCCTAACTTGGACGTATTGGAATATGGCTGCTTAAGCTACTGCACAAAATGTTCAGAATCCCTGTACGCACTCGTTAACGGTGAAATCGTAGAAGCCGATTCTCCTGAAGAATTAACTCAGAAAGTCTATGAATTTATAGAAGAAAATCCTTTATTTTAAGCCGTTGGAAAACGGCTTTTTATATGTCCCAAAATCCTAGATGTTCCAGCACATGCGTCGGCTGGACGTCTTTTTTTATGACGTCTTCCATTGGAGTGACTCCTGTATTGACATGGACGGTGTCGATTTCAAAATGAACGCCTGCCAAGATATCGGTATCATAATTATCACCGATCATGACCATATCGCTTTTATCAAAATCATGTTCATACATGATGGCATCAAGCATATGCCCTTCCGGTTTGCCGATATATATAGGCTCCACTCCGGTAGAAACGGAAACGAGTGTGGTAAATGCTCCGTTCCCCGGCACCAATCCTCTTTCTGATGGAAAGGCCAAATCACGGTTCGTGGATATGAATACCGCTCCTTTTCGAACTTCCAGGCAAGCAGTCGCCAGTTTATCATAATTCACATTCGGATCGATGCCCATTACCACAATATCTGCATCTTTTTCAACACGCGAGATGCCTTCTTGCTCCAATGCCTGGCTGAGTCCATCAGAGCCAATCATAAAGACGCTTCTGTTTGGATACCAGCGCTTGATGTATTTAGCAGCAGCAATAGCGGAAGACATGATCTGGGATTCCGTTGTCTCAATGCCAAAGCGGGCAAGCTTTTGATTCAACTGCTGTTGTGTCATCGACGCATTGTTTGTCACAAAAAACGGCTCAATGCCTTTTAACTGCAGCCTGTGGACAAATGCTGCCGCTTCCGTAACCGGCTCTGTCCCCCGGTAAACCGTTCCATCCAAATCCAGGCAATAAGCTTTATAATCTTTCATTTTTAGACTCCGGCAGAAATGCTGAGACTGGTCCCAGTTCATGTTCTAAATAATATTCGACTTTCGGTCCAAAATCCTTTAAAGATTCAAGGCGGTCACCGATTACAGTTACTAGTTCCTCATGGTCCACTTTCATGAATTCACGCACCAGCATCTTCCGCAATTCGACTACTTGTTTCAATGGTTCATCCATTTCTGCAGTAATGACTTTTTCATCAACCAAGATGTCTATGATATCTTCATAACTTCCCGGATCACGCATTATAAAACCATCAATCATCGAATTTCCTACATCAATGATTGATTCGATGATATTATTTGCCAGGCGTTCCAATGCCAGCTGATCGACTAAAGTAGACCATTCCTTCTTTTCTTCATATAATTCCACCAGTGAAGACATATAAGCTACTGTCTCTGTAATTTTATTTCTATCAATAAAATACATCTAAAACCCTCCATTAAACGAATGCTTAATTCAATTTTTCTCTTCTTTATCATATCATATAGGCATGAAAAAACCCTCGCCAGATTATGAATCTGTCTCGAGGGTTTCCGTTTGCTGCTCTTCAACCGGAGCTGGCGCTTTGCCGGTCTTTTTAATGACAAAATAAGCGCAGCCAAAATTGCAGTATTCATATAAATAATCCTGCAAGGTGCTGATTTTTGTATCATATGTTGCTTTATGGTTGGAATCTTCAAAGAAACCTTTTAAGCGCAGTTGCCCATAGCCCCAGTCGCCTAATATATAATCGTATTTCGCAAGGATTTCGCTGTAGCGATTTGCTAATGCTTCTTGTTGAAATCCCTCCCGATAATCGATTATGATTTCATATTCCCATTGATCTAATGTAATCATCTTCGTCACCACCCATTAGCTGTTAGAAACAGCTGCTTGTATATCCCCAAGACGTTGACGCTCTTTTGCTGCTGCATTCACTTGTTCATCGGCATGGTAGCTGCTCCGCACAAGCGGGCCTGCTTGGCAATGCGAGAATCCTTTAGTCATCGCAATTTCCCACAGTTCCTTAAACTCTTTTGGTGAATAGTATTTCTGAACCGGCAAATGCTTTTTGGACGGCTGCAGGTACTGGCCAATCGTCATGATATCAACATCGTTTGCGCGCAAATCGTCCATCACTTCGATAATTTCCTCTTTTGTTTCACCCAGTCCAAGCATCAACGATGACTTCGTCGGAATTTCCGGGCGAATTTCTTTAGCACGCTTCAAAAGTTCAAGAGAACGATCATAAGTGGCACGGGCTCTGACTCTTGGAGTCAACCGGCGCACTGTTTCAATATTATGGTTTAAAATATCAGGTTCTGCAAGCATTAAGCGTTCCAGATTTTCATACACACCGCCCATATCAGAAGGCAGGACTTCCACTGTTGTAAATGGATTTAAACGTTTGATGGCACGCACAGTTTCAGCAAACACTTCCGATCCGCCGTCTTTCAAATCGTCCCGGGCCACTGCGGTAATTACCGTATGCTTTAAGTTCATCAATTGCACAGACTTCGCTACGCGTTCCGGCTCTTGCAAGTCCAATTCATTCGGCAATCCAGTCTTAACTGCACAGAATCGGCAAGCCCGGGTGCATACCGCTCCCAAAATCATAAACGTAGCAGTCCTGCGGGTACCCCAGCACTCGTGGATATTCGGGCATTTCGCTTCTTCACAAACGGTATTCAGATTATTTTCCCGCATCATTTTCTTCAAATCTGTGTAGTTCTCATTTGTATTAAGCTTAATCTTTAACCAATCGGGCTTTCTTAGATGTTCCTGTTTGACTGACACGCGCATCGTCCCCATTCTATTCAGCTTTATGTATGATTATTCTTCCCTTCCAAATGTACCATAAAGATTCACTGCCCACAACATAGCAAAATTTCCCATATGGCAATACCGACATATAAAAACCCGGAAGCGTTTATGCTTCCGGGCTGAAATTTTTAAGCGTTTCCTCTTGCTTTATTTGCTCTGCTTTTGCTGACTGCATGCATAATACTTGCGGCCAAACCGCCCCAAATGATGACCATTCCAATAATCATAACGACAATCGCGCTAGTTGACATAGTGTGGTCCCCCTTTATTTATTTTCGTCGAATTCGGCATGGTCTTTATGCCATTTTCCAAGCGAGAAGAGAATTCCGAATACAACGGCCCCAAGTGCTACCGCTGTGCCACCAAACATGATGAATGTATCTGAATAGCCCTCATAGTTCCCCGTCTCAGTATCAAACTCTTTAAGAAGATTCGTTTTGAACAAGCCGAACATCATATAGCCCAAAACGATTGGAGTGACAATCCCTAGGCATATCTTCCACCAGCCGCCAAGACGAATATCCGAGATGGCGTTCGCATGGCCTTTAAGCAAATCTGCTTTGCGGAACACCCAAACAATCAAGACCACTTCCACTAAACCAATAGCCGCCACTCCGAATTGGTTGATGAAGTAATCGGCAACGTCGAGGAAAAACAATCCGCCTTGTGTTGCAAACAAAATTGAAAGAACAGCTGCTAACCCACCACCTAATGCAACCGCTTTATTTCTTGAAATTCCAAATTTCTCAGAAAAACCAGCTACATACGTCTCCGTAATCGAAATCAATGAAGTTAATCCGGCAAGCGTTAACGAAAGGAAGAATAATGCCCCGAACAGTCCGTTAAAGCCAGGGAATTCATTGATGATTTGTGGAAATACAACGAATGCCAGTCCAACACCTGCTGCAGCAACGTCTGCCACTGCAACACCCTGCTGGTTCGCCATGAAGCCTAGTGCAGCAAATACACCGATACCGGCTAATAATTCAAAAGCCGAGTTCGCAAATCCAGTAATGAACGCATTGTTTGTGATATCCGATTTTTTCGGCAAGTAACTTGCGTAAGTGATCATAATGGCAAAAGCTACCGATAAACTGAAGAAAATGTGTCCGTAAGCCGCTACCCAAACCTGCGGATTCATAATAGCATCAAAATTCGGTTTAAAAAATGCATCAAGTCCAAGAGAGGCTCCATCAAGAGTGACAGCACGTATTACCACAACAAGGAAAATGACCACTAATGTTGGAATGAAAATCCGGTTCGCCAGCTCAATCCCTTTTTTGACTCCAGCGAACAAAATGCCCAGTGTAATAATCCATACAAGCGCCAGCGGAATAAGTACACCCCATACAATTCCGCCAGTCTGGCCAGGTGTAACGGTCAATTGAAGGAAATCATTAAACAGGAAAGCTTCCGTGTCGCTTCCCCATGCCTGGTTGAATGAAAAAATTGTGTAACGCATGGACCAGGCGATAATGACCGCGTAATAAGTGGAAATGACAAAGGAAACAAAAATTGCCCACCAGCCCATCCATTCCAGCTTTTTGCCGCTCATTCTAAAGAATGACAACGGCGCAGAACCCCGATATTTGTGGCCAATAGTGAATTCCATGATTAAAATGGGTATCCCTGCAGTTAACAGAGCGAATAAGTACGGTATAAAGAATGCTCCTCCACCATTTTCATAGGCCACATAAGGAAAACGCCAAATATTCCCTAGACCTACAGCCGATCCCACTGCCGCCATAACAAAACCGGCGCGCGTACCCCATTGCGAACGTTCCATTTACCTTCCTCCTTGTTTTCTTCCATCCTCTTTCCAGAAAAATAGGAAGTTTGTTTATATTCAGATTATTTACTAATCTAAAAATAGTATAACGAGGGGAATGTTCAAAGTAAAGATAATTCAGCAAAGTTTTTACATAAAGCTATTACTTCAATAACAAAAAAGCAGAGAACAAGGTTCTCTGCTTCTTGAATCATTGGAGTTTAACGCGCTTTTCAAGAATTGTGGTTCTCCGAGACCATACAAGGAATAATATCAAAAGAATAATGATAACTGCACCTAAAGAAAATAAGAGAGATCCAGTAAAACCTATGATAATATACCCTATAGCGGCGATGCCCGCAGCTGTCAAAGCATACGGAAGCTGCGTCAGTACATGGTCCATGTGATTGCTCCCTGCCCCTGTTGAAGACAGAATAGTCGTATCAGAAATTGGTGAACAGTGATCACCAAATACCGCTCCAGCGAGAACCGCAGATAATGCCGGCAATAAGAGCTCAGGTGCAGCTTGAGCCATGATGTTCCCTGCAATCGGCAAGAGGATGCCGAATGAGCCCCAGGAAGTGCCTGTTGAGAATGCCATAACCCCTGCCAGAATAAATAACAGGACCGGCAGAATTTCTATTGGAACATTGTTTTCCGTAACAATCTCCGAAAGATAAATTCCGGTTTCAAGTGCTCCTATTAAATAACTTAATGACCAAGCGAAAATCAGGATGAAAACGGCGCCTGCCATGGATTTGATCCCAGCAATAACCCCTTTTCCGACCCAAGTCGCGTTCGCCGTTTCATTACGTTTCATCTGAAGTACATAAAGGACAATTGAAGTAAACGCTCCTAGAAGCCCACCGGTCATCAGCGAAGCCGGAACATCTGTATTTTCAAAAATCAACCAGATATCAGCAACTTGACCAGCATTTTGGTACCCGGTCCAAATCATCGCCCCGATTGTTCCAACAACCAATAATAAAATTGGCAACAGTAAATCTTGGACACGTCCGTGTGAGTGGGTTGGGAATTCTTCTTTCATTTCACCAGGTATAACTTTGTTTGGATTAAATAGTTGGCCGTCGACGATTGCCAGAGTCTCATGCTTTTTCATGGCTCCAAAGTCCACATCACGAATTGCTACGAAAAAGACGATAGCCAAAGTGGCAATTGCATAAAAGTTCATAGGCGCCATTAAGACAAATGCCTCAAGAGCTGAAGATTGGACATATGTCTGCTCAGCCAAAATAGTTGCGATGATTCCGATAATCGCCGCCCCCCAGCTGGATACTGGAGAAATTACACAAACCGGTGCAGCTGTCGAATCGATGAAATATGCAAGTTTCGCGCGTGATACTCTATAACGGTCTGTAATCGGTTTAGCGACTTGCCCTACAGCCAAAGCATTAAAATAATCATCGATAAAAATGATCATACCGAGAATTACTGTAAGGACTTTTGCGCCTCTTCTTGATTTGATGCGCTTAGATGCCCATTCCGCGAAAGCAAGACTGCCTCCTGACAAGCTGACAAATGCAGTAATAATCCCCAATAAGAAGAGGAATAAAATAATGTAAACATTATAAGCGTTAAAGCCTTCGTCCCAAAAAGTGATAGCGAATGAGTTAAACAATTCCTGCAGCGCTTCCAGCGGTGCAAAAGAAGTCAGAATCAACGCCCCTGCTACGATTCCTGCTCCGAGTGACAATAGCACACGGCGAGTCAGCAACACCATAACAATCGCGATGATTGGCGGCAAAATCGAAAAAACTGTATTTTCCATGGTAATGATCCCTCCTGTTTTTTTAGGATGGAAGAGAAAGAAAAAAAGCTGACCGTGTCCCTACTGGGTACAGTCAGCTTTCTACAATTCGTCTGTGCTTCAAAACATCAAACAACCCTGTAGCTCTTCGCCTATGATTCATCATAAACGACAGTGGCATTCTTGTTCAGAATACCCCCAGCTCTTTTTTCAGTGACAGCAAAAAAAGAACTTCGGCAAAACTTCCTTTTGGATGTGTTCAACGTTGTCACACTCGCACATCGGACTTATAAGTTTTGCAGCCTCTACCCATCAATTTTTAATTCTTTGTAAGCATAGCCCAATCTTATTGCAAAATCAAATGTATATTAACTTTGAATTTTCTTTCATTTGAGAGCTTTGCTTCGGAAATATTGACTAAATACATCCCTCAGGAATTCGGGCATGAAATACTTTTTCGGAGCGCGTTTCAGCGACGGGAAAAAATACCCGAATGTGAACATGTCCAATGTGACCAGCTGGAAAGTTTCATTATGTCCTGCCAACTTTCCGCCAATGAACAATTGATGGTTTTTCATTTCAAGATTGATGCGGATGATATTGCCGAATACCGCACCCCGAAATCCCATGCCTTTCAGCTCGATATTGGGCCATTCCGCATTTAATGACTGCTGGTAGATTTCTTTCAATTCAGCGCCCGTCAAACTGATGAGGCAGGGATTGATCGGATGAGGCAGCATTTTATGGAAATCATAACGGGTCGTTTCCCCGACCGGCATGTCTTCCATAAACAATCCTGCATTGAATATGGCGCAATCAGCTCCAGAGAATTCCAGCAGTGCTTCTCCGAACAGTTCGGCCAGCTGGGAATCTTTAAACCATTCCGCTTTCAGTTCATCTTCATTATAAAAGACCGGTTCATTCAATTGTGATTTTCCTTGCTCGATGAGCATGTCATTAAAGTCTTCATCTGATCCACGAAGCGAAGACGTTTCAATCAATTCGGCTTTTTTCTCATGAATGGCCGGTTCAATCGTTACATGGCCAATATACATGCCAAATTTGCCAGCCGCCCCGAGCAATGTATCGCCGATTAGTTTTCCTTCATGAAAAATGTGATGCGTATGGGCTCCCAGAATCACATCAATTTCCGGGCATAGTTCCGCCAAATACTCATCTTCTTTCACGCCAAGATGAGAAAGGCAGACAATTAGGTCCACTTCATCTTTAATGGCTTCTACAGCCTCTATAATGGCATCCTTGGCATCTGTGATTGTCCATCCCAGCCGCTTATAGAAAGGGGTAAACTCAGCCGTTGCCCCGACCAGTCCAATCGTTAAGCCCCCTTGAGTTTTCAGCAGCTGGTAAGGTTTTGCCCATTCGGGGCGCTTGCCATCCGGCTCATAGAGATTAGCTACAATTACATCGAAATCCGCTTGCACATATAATTCTTCCAATTCTTTTTTGGACAGCGTTATACCTTCATTATTGCCTATTGTCACGGCATCGTATTCAGCATCATTTAATAACTCCACGTTGCCTTTTCCGGCAGTCCCTTCAGTGTATGGATGAGACCGGTCAACATGGTCCCCGATATCAAGGATTAAACAAACATCTCCTTCTTCCTGATGCCACCGTTTTCGTTCACTCAATAAATTCTTGATGCGAGGCCAATTGGAAAAATGGCTATGCAAATCGTTTGTATGATAAATATGAATGGTTTCACCCATAACTTACACCTCTTTAAGAACTAAATAATCCTTCGTAAATTGAACGCAGTCCCAATAATAACAAAGCAATCCGCAAGATAGCTACTAGCGTCTCTGATTTCAGTTTTTTGTTTAACGCCGCCCCTACCTTCGCTCCTATATAAGCCCCTGGCACTACCGCCAACGTGTAGATCCAGGGAACATTGCCAAGAGACATATGGGTTATGGAGTTTACAATCGATGATAAAAAGACCATGAACATTGAGGTTCCGACGGCAACATGCGGTGGAAATAAAAATAGTAAAATCATGGCTGGCACCATAATCGAACCTCCGCCGATTCCAAACAAACCAGAAGCAAAGCCTACTGCAAAAGTCAGCAGCAGAGCAGCCCACACCGGATAACCATAAACATATTCTTTGTTCATGGAGTCTTTAAAACGTATTTTCCGGCCATTATTAACAAACCACTGTACTTCTTTCAACCGGTTCCGGACCAACAGCAATATGGAAAGGAATACCAGTAAGATGCCGAAATATAAGTTAAAGGAAGGCAAATCCAATCCTTTATTTACAAATGCCCCAATAATGGTTCCAGGGACACTGCCAATAAAAAAGATAAAGGCGCTCTTGTAGTCGACCGTCTTTACTTTCATATAAGAAAGAGTTGAAGACAATCCGGTAAAAATCATCATAATTACGGAAAGCCCGACAATTTTCTGCGGGGTCAATTCCGGGAAAAAAGTAAAAGCTGTTCCGAGAAAAAGCATAGACGGAACTAAGATAACGCCACCGCCTAAGCCGATCAAAGCACCGACGATTCCTGACAGTAAGCCAACAATCGCGATTAATACAAATTCCATTAAAATTCACCTTCAAATAAGTCTAATTGTTTTTCACTTAAGCCTTTAAATTCTAAATCATTCATCTGCTGAAACTCTTTTGCGTCTCCTGCGGCATGGCCCCCGGAATTATTATTGAAAATCACATAAACCTGATCCGTTGTTTTTTCCAAATCCGCTACGGCGCGGCTGATTTCCTGCAGTTCTTTTTGGTTGTAATCGTATAAATAGCGGACTTCCCGCCATTTTTTGGCATTGCCAGTGTTCAGCCAGCCATGGACATTGCGGCCATGCAGGCGCAGCAGCACTTTGTCTCCGCGGGTAGAAATAGGCACCAGAGGAATAGAACCATCCCCTGCCTGCGGTTCATCACATACTGAATGAATCAAGTTGTTTTCTTTTAAAAATTCTATCGTTTTATCCCGCAATTCCGGCGCATACCACGATTGATGGCGAAACTCGATCGCCAAATCGAACTCTTCAAGACGCGCAGTAATTTCCCGGATTTGCTCAACATTATCCCGCTGGCAATCAAACCAAGGCGGAAATTGAAGCAGCACCATCCCCAGTTTCCCAGCTTCTTTCATAGGCCGGATTGATAAGCGAAACGCTTCAAACATTTCATCCCGGCTGGCAAATGGGTTTTCTCCGCGCTGATGGCCGGTCATGCCTTGGTAGGCTTTCACGACGAACTGGAATCCTTCCGGCGTTTCATTGATCCATTTGCGGATATTGCGTTCCGGCTGGACTGCATAGAACGATGAATCCAATTCTACAATCGGAAAATGCGCGCTATAATCCATCAGCTTCTCTGTTTTCTTCGAACCTGGGCTATAGACATCCGGATGGTCTCCCCAACCCGTCAACCCTACATAAATCATCGTTCCGCCTCCATTCATCGTTGTTATTTTATGATAGCATAGAAAAAAAAGAACGTCTTTTTTTAGGTTTACTCTCTACTTAATAAAAGAGTTCCTTTCCAAAAGTCATTTTGATGGCCACTAAATAATATTCCAAAGACTGTGCTACACTTTTAAAAGGTTATTTTAGGAGATGAAGCCACATTGAAAAAAGAATGGGACCACCAAGGAATTATTGAGAAATTTGAAGCTAACCGCAATGAGGAACTGGCTATACCGATGGCTGCCTATATGAGAAACCAATTCCCTTTTTTGGGCATTAAAACACCTATGCGTAATGCGTTGCTGAAAGAGCAATTTCTAGAATACCATCTGCCAGCACCAGAACAATTAGCGGCAGAAGCATCGAAATTATACGGGCTGCCGGAACGCGAATATCAGTATGCCTCCATCGCTTTGCTTGAAAAAATGAAAAAGCACTTATCGGTTGATGATTTGCCTTTTCTGCGTCAATTAATTGAAAGCAAGTCCTGGTGGGACAGCGTCGATTCTATAGCTCCCCGGATTGTCGGGCATGTGATACAAATAGAGCGTGCTGCTGGAACACCTATTATGTTTGAATGGTCTGAAGCCGGCAATATTTGGACAAACCGTGCCGCTATCCTCCATCAATTGAAGTTCAAACATCAGACAGACACTGCAGTGCTTAGCCGCATTATATTGCAGCATGCTGATTCTTCTGAGTTCTTCATCCAAAAATCCATCGGATGGGCGCTACGAGAATATGCAAAAACCGATGCGGACTGGGTGCGCTCTTTTGTCTTAGAACACAAATTGATGCCCCTCAGCAAACGAGAGGCGCTGAAAAACATCCACCGTTAAAAGCCCGGCGCATAAGCGCCGGGCTTTATTAGTTTCTGCGTTTCAATTGTGTAGCCTACTGCTCCACTCATTCTGTTAGAAGAGTCCACCCAGGCCTTTTCCGCCAATGATAGATTTTGCAGATTCGAACAGCTCTTTCTTTTCATTTTCGTCAATTTTTCCATCTTCATGTGCTTGTTTGGCTTGCTCCATCACTTCTTTTGCTTGCCCCAGGTCTGCGTGGCTAAGTTTTTCTTTCAATGCATCGAATGTTTGGCTCATGTCCAGCATTCCTCCTTGAAATTTACTTACTTAGCCTGTTTACCCCTTAACTAAATTATAAAACTGCAACGATTTTTTCGGGATACACCTAAAAAATGTTCACTTATTTGTCATAAAATTGCAAACTCCATAAAAACAACCCTTGGCATGAACGAAGTCATTCCAAGGGTTGTTATCAAATTCATTAACCGATAGAGCCTTCCATTTCGAACTTGATCAAGCGGTTCATTTCTACCGCATATTCCATTGGAAGTTCTTTTGTGAATGGTTCGATAAAGCCCATTACGATCATTTCTGTCGCTTCTTGCTCAGAAACGCCGCGGCTCATCAAGTAGAACAATTGCTCTTCAGATACTTTTGAAACTTTCGCTTCGTGCTCCAAAGATACGTTATCGTTCAAGATCTCATTGTACGGGATTGTATCAGATGTTGACTGATTATCCATAATCAATGTATCACACTCAATGTTTGAACGAGCGCCATCAGCTTTACGGCCGAAGTGAACGATGCCGCGGTAAGATACTTTACCGCCTTGTTTCGAAATAGATTTCGAAACGATTGAAGATGAAGTGTTTGGAGCCAAGTGAATCATTTTCGCTCCAGCATCCTGGTGTTGCCCTTTACCAGCGATTGCAATCGACAAAGTCATGCCGCGTGCGCCTTCGCCTTTCAAGTAAACAGCTGGATATTTCATCGTCAATTTCGAACCGATGTTGCCATCGATCCATTCCATTGTACCGTTCGCATCAACAAATGCACGTTTCGTTACAAGGTTGTAGACGTTGTTTGCCCAGTTTTGGATAGTTGTATAGCGGCAATAAGCATCTTTTTTCACGATGATTTCAACTACAGCAGAGTGCAGTGAGTTCGTCGTATAAACCGGTGCAGTACAGCCTTCTACATAGTGAACGCTTGCGCCTTCATCAACAATGATTAACGTACGCTCGAATTGGCCCATGTTTTCCGAGTTGATGCGGAAATAAGCTTGAAGTGGTGATTCCACTTTAATGCCTTTTGGAACATAGATGAACGATCCGCCGGACCATACTGCCGTATTCAAAGCTGCGAACTTATTGTCTGCGGCTGGAATAACCGACTGCCAGTATTCTTTGAAAAGGTCTTCGTTTTCGCGAAGTGCGGAACCGGTATCTTTAAAGACAATGCCCATGTCTTCCAATTCGACTTTCATGTTGTGGTAAACCACTTCGGATTCGTATTGTGCAGAAACACCGGCAAGGTATTTTTGCTCAGCTTCAGGAATCCCCAGTTTGTCGAATGTCGCTTTAATTTCTTCCGGTACCTCATCCCAAGAAGTTTGGCTCGCTTCAGATGGTTTTACATAATACGTAATCTCATCGAAATTCAAGGAATTCAAGTCTCCGCCCCATTGTGGCATCGGCATTGAGTAGAATAATTTAAGCGCTTTTAAGCGGGATTTCAACATCCATTCAGGTTCTTCCTTGATGTTTGAAATTTCTCTAACTATCTCTTCTGTAAGTCCACGTTTTGATCGGAACACTGAAACATCTTTATCGTGGAAACCATATTTATAATCACCGATTTCCGGCATTTGTTTTGCCATTGTCGTTCCTCCGTCCTGTGTTGCTATTTTTCTTCGCTTTGTACGCCTTTTTCCATGGCTTTCCATGCAAGAGTAGCACATTTGATGCGTGCTGGGAACTGGGAGACACCTTGCAATGCTTCAATATCCCCTAAATCGATTGAATCATCGTACTCTTTCCCGAGCATCATATCCGAAAAGATATGTGAAAGCTTTAATGCAGTTTCTACATCTTGCCCTTTTACTGCTTGCGTCATCATTGATGCAGATGCCATGGAAATTGAACATCCTTCACCGTCGAATTTCGCATCTTTGACGATGTTGTCTTCGACTTGCAGGGTCAGCTGAATGCGGTCTCCGCAAGTAGGGTTATTCATTTCAATATTGACACTGTTTGATTCAAGTGCGCCTTTGTTACGCGGTGTTTTGTAATGATCCATAATGACTTGCCGATATAGTTGATCCAAATTATTAAAAGACATTATTGAAATACTCCTTTGCTGTACGTAGCCCTTCTACTAAACGATCGACGTCCGATTCGTTATTGTATAAATAGAAGCTAGCGCGTGCTGTAGCTGTCACATTAAGCCATTTCATCAGCGGCTGCGCACAGTGGTGACCCGCGCGGACAGCAATGCCACTCATATCAAGAACAGTCGCAACATCATGAGGATGCACGTCATTCAAATTGAACGTTACAATGCCGGCGCGTTTTAGAGGGTCTCGGGGACCGTAGATTTCAAGCCCTTCAATCCCACTCATTCTATCCATCGCATAAGCAGCCATCGCATGTTCATGCTGTTCAATATTGTTCAATCCGATTTCGTTCAAGAAATCGATTGCAGCGCCAAGTCCTACTGCTCCTGCAATAATAGGTGTTCCGCCTTCAAATTTCCAAGGCAACTCTTTCCATGTCGAATCATAAAGGCCGACAAAATCGATCATTTCTCCGCCAAACTCAACAGGCTCCATTTCATTCAATAATGCTTTTTTGCCGTACAATACGCCGATTCCTGTAGGACCGACCATTTTATGTCCGGAGAAAGCAAAGAAATCACAATCGAGCTGCTGAACATCAATTTTCAAATGCGGAGCTGCCTGCGCCCCGTCCACTACAAGAACGGCTCCATTTTCATGAGCAATTTGTGCAACTTCTTTTACCGGGTTCATCGTGCCAAGCACGTTGGAAACATAGACCATGGAAACGATTTTTGTGCGCTCAGTCACTGCTGCCCGCACCTGCTCCAGGGAAATGGTTCCGTCTTCTTCCAGTTCAATATATTTAAGAATGGCTCCGCGTTCTTTAGCTAATTGCTGCCACGGGATGATATTGGAATGGTGCTCCATATACGTGATAACAATTTCGTCGCCTTCATCTACATTCGCTCGGCCGTAGCTTTGCGCTACTGTATTGATGGCAGTCGTCGTACCACGAACAAAAATGACTTCTTCTGTTGAACTCGCATTAATGAATTTCTGGACTTTTTCACGTGCGCCTTCATACTTTTCCGTCGCCCGGTTGCCGAGCGTATGAACGCCTCGGTGAACATTAGAATTGTCGAACTCATAATAGTTTTTCAACGCTTCAATCACTTGTACCGGTTTTTGGGAAGTGGCGGCACTGTCCAGATAGACAAGTGGATGGCCATTTATTTCTTGGTTCAGTATTGGAAAATAGCTTTTTATCTCCTGGTTGATCATTAGCGGACTTTCCTTTCGATAACCTCCGTCAATTGCTTTTTAACGCCTTCGATTGGCAACACATTTACCACTGGTGCCAAGAAGCCGTGAATAACAAGACGTTCAGCTTCCTGTTTTGTAATACCGCGGCTCATCAAATAATACAATTGAAGCGGATCTACTCGGCCAACTGAAGCAGCGTGACCTGCAGTTACATCGTCTTCATCGATCAACAGAATCGGGTTTGCATCTCCACGGGCTTTCGGACTAAGCATCAGTACACGAGATTCCTGTTCAGCATTCGCTTTAGTGGCACCATGTTCGATTTTGCCGATACCATTAAAAATGGCAGATGCAGCTTCTTTCATAACACCATGCGTCAGAATCTGGCCTTCTGAATTTTTGCCCCAATGCGTTACTGTAGTTGTAAAGTTCTGTTTCTGTGAACCTCTTCCAACTACGACTGTTTTTGTATCTCCCACTGAATTGTCGCCAATCAGATAAGTTGTGTTTTCAGAAATCGTGTCGCTGTCATTCATCATGCCGAGTGCCCATTCGATGCTTGCATCGCGTTTGGCAACCCCGCGGCGATTAACGTAAGTTGTAAAACCTTCAGCCAATACGTCAACTGCTCCATAAGTGATTTTCGCATTGTCTTCAGCAATAACTTCAGAAACAATATTCGCCAAACCGTTCGCTTTTGGAACTGTTGAAATATAAGTTTCGACATAAGTCACTTGACTGCTGGTATCTGCTACAACCAATACATGGTTAAACAGTGAAGCATCTTCATTGTCATGAATAAACACGACTTGGACCGGCTCTTCAACTACTACATTTTTCGGAACGTAAAGGAATACTCCACCATTCAAAAGTGCCGCATGCAAAGAAGTCAATTTATGCTCTTCCGCTTTAACTGCTTCGTTCATGAAATATTTACCTACAAGATCCGCATGATCGCGGATGGCCGTGAAAATATCGGTTAAGATGACACCTTGGGCTTTCAGCTCATCTGATAAAGCTAAATAAGCTGGTGTATTATTATGCTGGATATAAAGGTTTTTCTGCTTCAAGTCCACTAGAGATTTTACTTCCTCAGGCAGCTCTGAAAGAGATGCATAAGCAGCACTATCTGTAGAATGGACTGGGAATTCAGTAAAGTTCCAGCTTGTTATTTTTGTTTTATCAGGTTTCGGCAGCGGTAATACTTCTGCAGCTGCCAGCGCTTGTACGCGCAAGTTCGTGAACTCTTCAGGTTCTGACTTAGAAGCCGAGAAGGAGCGCACGTCCTGCTCGGTTATTTTTAAATTTGTTTCAACCGTCACGTTAGTTTCCCCTTCCAATTAAGCTTCTTGTCCTACAGTCTCATCTTCAATTCCAAGTTCAGTTTTGATCCAGTCGTAGCCTTCTGCTTCCAATTTATGAGACAATTCTTCTCCGCCGGATTTAACTACGCGTCCTTGCATCATAACGTGGACATGGTCAGGAGTGATGTAGTTCAACAAACGCTGATAGTGAGTGATGATCAAGCAGCCGAATTCTTCACTTCTCATCTGGTTAATGCCATCTGCAACAACTTTCAAAGCATCGATATCCAATCCAGAGTCGATTTCATCTAAAACAGCGATTTTTGGTTTGATCATCATCAACTGAAGGATTTCATTGCGTTTCTTTTCCCCGCCTGAGAAACCTTCGTTCAAATAGCGTTGAGCCATATCTTGTTCCATATCAAGGACTTCCATTTTTTTATCAAGTTCGCGAATGAATTTCATCAATGAAATTTCGTCGCCTTCCGCACGGCGGGCATTCATCGCTGAACGCATAAAATCAGCATTGGTAACTCCCGAAATTTCGCTTGGGTACTGCATGCCAAGGAAAAGACCAGCGCGGGCGCGTTCGTCAACTTCCATTTCCAATACGTCTTCGCCGTCTAGAGTGATCGTTCCTGATGTAACTTCATATTTTGGATGCCCCATGATAGCAGAAGCCAAAGTTGACTTACCAGTTCCGTTAGGTCCCATGATGGCATGAATTTCACCTGTATTAATTGTTAAATTTACACCTTTTAAAATCTCTTTTCCTTCGATTTCAACGTGTAAATCTTTAATGACCAAAGTTGACATGTAAATACCTCCATAAAGTTGATGTTGAATGGCAAACCATTCTTAATTAGTATCATTCTAATCTTAACCGAAATCAACCTTAGTAGCAAATCATTAAACCGGATAGCAATTTAAGAAATAAGCTTTTAAAAATACTGTATTTTCCTTATACCCCTAACCTGATACACATGAAAAATTGAATATTTTAATTTTCAATAGAAAGGTTCTAAATGAGAATATATATCAATAAAAAAACCAGCGCCTTTTAGCACTGGATCTTTCCTTACTATATCAATGACGGTGTACCAGACGTTCTAAACGCGCAGCTACTTGCTGGCCTTGCTGATAGTCCTGTTCTCTACGTTGCTCTACTACTACAATTTTGTCAGTGTCGTTTTGATATTCATCAATACCAAATCCGTGTACATCTCGAAATGCCTGTTCCATTTTCTCTGTATGCTCTATACCATTTGAATCGATAGTGAACCATTCCTTTCGAATTTTAAAGTCACTTACATTATACCCTTATGTTTCTTGATAAAACGCTAACATGTTAATTTGTCAGAAAATAGCACTATTGTCATGCATACTGAAAAGCAATAGAAAAAAGGCCCCGCTTAAAATTGCTGGGCCTTTAACTATTAATTTTTGCTACTTCTGTATAAAGACTTGAAGGGTTAAGTTCTTGCGCTTTCAGCAGCTCATTGAGTTTTTCATCTGCTTCCGAGAATTTTGCAATTGCAGCTTCGAAATTCGCTTCTTTTGTTAGTTCCTCTGCTTTCATATCATATGATTCTTTAATAAATCCAAGAGCAGTCTCGATATCCTTTTTTTGATCAGCTAAAGTTTCCGGAATGTCGATTCCCTCTACCGCTGCTGCTGTTTTCTCGGCAGATGCTTTCGCTGCATCTTTCATCGCTTGCAAGTTAGCGCCTTCTGGAAGAGTGCCTTCTGTCTGGTTTACTTCAAATGTATTCAAGTCGGCATCTGTGGCGTTAATCGTTTTAGATACCGACATATAAAAACGCATGAATTCCTGTTTTGCATTTCCTGTTTCTTGAGCTGTTTTTTCAGTTTCCTTTTGTTCTTCGGTTGTTTCTTCCGTAGCAGTTTCTTCACTGCATCCCCCTAACAGAAGAGCCGCTGAAAAACCAATCATTAGTAATTTCTTCATAAAAAACCCCCCTTCGATATAAAATCCTTAGCTATAATAGCATAGCTTTTGGAAATCGTATACAGAAGAGGGAATTGCCGAAATTCATTGAAATTCCATATTATTGCAACGCTTTTTTGCCGTTTGTGAAACGGTCGACAATCATGGCTAAAGCTCCATCACCGGTCACATTAGTAGCAGTCCCAAAGCTGTCTTGTGCCAGATAAAGAGCAATCATCAAAGCAACCATTGTGGAATCGAAACCAAGCATAACTTCCAGTAAACCGATTGATGCCATAACAGCTCCGCCCGGTACACCAGGTGCGGCAATCATTGTTACGCCAAGCATAAAGATGAACGGTAAGTAACTGCCGAAAGAAGGCATACCGCCAGTCAATAGCATGACGCCAATTGAACATGAAACAATTGTAATTGTACTTCCTGATAAATGGATGGTTGCAAATAACGGAACCGCAAAATCCACTACTTTTTCATTTGCACCTGTTTTACGAGCCTGTCGAACTGTAACAGGAATCGTTGCTGCCGACGACTGTGTGCCAAGCGCTGTGAAATAAGCAGGCAGCATTGTTTTCAATAAATAAAGCGGATTTTTTTTGTTCAAGGTACCAGCTGCAGTGTATTGAAGCAGCAGCATAATCCAATGCAGGATAAGAATCATTACGAAAACCACTGCAAAAAGTGCCAGGATTTTCGCGACCGCTCCGCCATATGCCATATTGGCGAAAATGCCAAAAATATGGAATGGCAATAACGGGATGATGATATATGTGATTGTTTTTTCAATAATCTTTTGGAACTCATCGAAAAACGAAACCATGGTTTTGCTTCCGGTCGAAGCCATTCCGATGCCAAGCAGAAATGCCAAAATCAATGCTGACATTACGCCGAATACAGGTGGCATCTCCAAAACGATGAATGATGTTGCCAAAGCATTTTCCGGATCTTCAATGCCGCTCATCGAACCAGCTTTCATAAAGTTCGGAAGAATAGTAGTTGCAGCAAAAAACGCAAGAATTCCTGCTACGATCGTAGAGGCATAAGCGAAAAATGTAGCAAGTCCGAGCAATTTCCCAGAACCTTTCCCGAGCTGGGCGATGCCGGGTGCGATAAAACCAAGAATGATTAGAGGTACAACAAAGTTAAGAAAGTTCCCAAAGATTGATGTAAAAGTGGCAAAGATCCGTGCCATCCACTCTGGCGCAAAAGAACCGATTAATACACCTAAAGCGATAGCGACAATAATCCTCGGTAAAAGACCGAATTTAATTTTCATGATGTGTCCTCCCTAGATGAACAACTGTATTTTATTATTATACAAAAGTATCATATTGGTCTAGTAATTAGAATAGATTCTACAATACGCGAAATATTAAAATTATTATCTAAAATAAAAAAACTGGATGCCGACTCAAAAAATCGAGTCTACATCCAGTTTTATGACGTGTATTCAGCTATATCATTATTATTTGACAGGTACTACTGCCCCGCCCCATTCTTCTAAGATGAAGTCTTGGATTTCCTGTGATTTCAAGGTTTCAACTAATGCTTTGATATTTTCGCTGTCTTCATCGCCTTTATTGACTGCGATGATATTGACGTATGGAGATTCTGAACTTTCAAGTGCGATGGAATCTTCCAATGGACTCAATCCTGCATCGATTGCATAGTTTGAGTTGATCAACAAAGCATCGCCTTCGCCTGCTTCATATAATTGAACCATCAATGCTGCTTCATAGTTCGCATCAAACTCAAGATTTTTCGGGTTTTCCACAATATCCTTCACTTCAGCAGTCGTTTTGTCTATGTCGTCTGCCAATTTAATCAAGCCTTGAGCTTCAAGCATCGATAAAATACGGCCATGGTCGGCTACTGAGTTGCTCATTAAAATTGTTGCCCCTTCAGGAAGCTCTTCCAATGAAGCATATTTCTGAGAATAAACACCGATCGGCTCGATGTGGATTCCGCCTGCATTTTCAAAATCATAGCCAAATTCTTTCTTTTGTGACTCCAAATACGGAACGTGCTGGAAATAGTTGGCATCAATTTCTCCAGCTTCTAAATCTTGGTTCGGCAAAATGTAATCCTGGTATGTCTCAATCTCTAATTCAATTCCTTGCTCTTCAAGGAGCGGCTTTGCCTGTTCCAAAATAATTGCGTGCGGTACGTTTGAAGCACCCACTTTTAATGTGCTTGTCTCTTCTTCACTTGCTCCGCCGTTGCCGCCACCGCAGCCTGCAAGTACAAGTGCTGTCAATAATGATCCTGCTAGTAATTTTTTCATGTAACTGGTCCCCTTTTTCTATGTTTTTTATAGTTTAGCTGTTAGCGTTTATCAGATTTGGTAGTCATTCGGTCACCAATAAACTGGATTGCGAAAACGATGATCAAAATCAAAATAGTTGCCATTAGCGTAACATCTTCCCGGCTTCTTTGGAAACCGTCCAAGAACGCAAGTGTTCCTAGACCTCCAGCACCGATAATTCCGGCCATGGCAGTATATCCAACCAATGCAATCGCTGTAACTGTGATACCTGAAATTAATGCCGGTTTGGACTCCGGCAGCAGCACTTTACGGATAATCGTCCAAGTTGTTGCGCCCATAGAACGCGCAGCCTCGATGACTCCTTTATCAATTTCCTTCAGCGCGATCAATACCATGCGCGCATAAAATGGCGCCGCTCCAATGATCAAAGCAGGCAATGCAGCATTCGGCCCTCGAATCGTGCCGATGAGAAATTTCGTAAACGGAATCAGCAAAATGATTAAAATGATAAACGGAATCGAACGGAAAATGTTGACGAATGCTCCAGTCAGCCAATTCACCACACTGTTAGCCCATAATTGTTTCGGTGCCGTCAAAAATAAGACGATTCCCAGAACCAATCCGATGACAAAAGTGAAGAATGTCGACATGGCTGTCATATATAATGTTTCGAGCGTCGCTTCCCACATGCTGTCCCAATCGACATTCGGAAATAATGACTCAATCATTTGCCATCACCTCCGTCTGGACACTCTCAGCATTCAAGAATGCGAGAGCTTCGGATATCTGCTGCTGCGAACCTTTCATTTGTAAAACCAATGTTCCATAAGCTCCTCGCTGCGTGTGCGATATATTTCCTTGCACAATATTAATCTCTACAGGGTATTTCCGGATCAGCTTAGTCAAAATAGGCTGTTCTGTCTGTTCACCGACAAAAACCAATTTCACCAATTCGCCTGTCGGATAAAGTTCCCGCAGATGTTTAATCGTTTCGTGAGAATCTTCCGTATCGGTGACTTGAGCGACAAAACGCTTCGTAATTGGCTGTTTTGGTGCCTGGAAGACATTCAATACGTCTCCCAGTTCAACGACGCGGCCGCCTTCCATAACAGCGACACGATGGCAAATCTTCCGAATAACATGCATCTCATGGGTAATGAGAACAATCGTAAGCCCAAGACGCTTATTGATATCGACTAAGAGTTCCAGAATCGAATCGGTTGTCTGCGGATCGAGTGCTGAAGTAGCTTCATCACATAGGAGCACTTCAGGTTCATTAGCCAGCGCACGGGCAATGCCGACACGCTGTTTCTGGCCACCCGACAGCTGAGACGGATAAGCATGTTCTCTACCGGTAAGCCCAACCAATTCCACCAATTCCTGAACGCGGGCGTCGCGCTTGTTTTTTGGAACACCTGCGATTTCAAGCGGAAATTCGATGTTTTCTTTTACTGTACGTGACCACAGAAGGTTAAAATGCTGGAAAATCATACTGACTTTCTGGCGCGCCTTCCGCAGCTCTGGTCCTTTACTTGCCGAGATATTTTGGCCGTTTATTGTTACCGTCCCCGAAGTAGGCTTTTCCAATCCGTTCAATAAACGGATCAATGTACTTTTTCCTGCCCCACTATAGCCGATAATGCCAAAAATTTCACCGGACGAAATCGACAGATCGACATGGTCGACAGCTGTTAAAGTGCCTTTTCCCGTGTCGAAAACCTTCGACAGTTCTTTTAATTCAATCATCCTTTTACAACTCCTAATCCAAAATAAAAAACCCTTCCGCGCAGAACTGAGCAGAAGGGTAACCGTGAAAACACGAAAACCGCTCTCTCATCTCCCAAAGCTTTTGCTTTGTGTGATTTGGCACCATTTCATTTTCATGACGGTTGCCGGGCTTCATAGGGCACTTCCCTCCACCACTCTAAATAAGAGTTACGATATGAAATTATTGTTCAGAAATTCAATTTACCATGCTCGACATTTTTCGTCAACAGATTTCAATTTTCCGTATAGGTAAGGCACAGACTGGAATGCGTAAATCTTTTCTTTCAGCTGCCCGTTTTCTGTAATGAGCAGGCAAGGCACACTTTCCACCTTGTACAATTCGGCGATTTCTTGAACATAATTCAAATTCGCTTTGCCCATCGGCAAATCCGGGAACAACTCTTTTACGACATCCATCATTTTAGAAGCAACTTGGCATGTACCGCACATCGGCGTATACAAATAATAAGCCGCGGCAGAGCTAGTGTTCTTTTCTTTCAGCCATTCTTTATGTGTCCATTCTTTCATCGATTTCATCCCTCAGTTAATAACTTATTGACTTGAACATTTGCTGAAATCAGCACATCGAGCAAGATCCGGATCGGCGTCGCTGCCACTTCCTTGTAACTGCGATTGATATAAAAATGCCGGGCTTCAGGGAATTCGCGTTTAACAAGTTTCCGCAGCCGTTCACCTGATTTATCCGCATCCACCAATATGATGATATCTAAACCTTCATAAGGCAGCAATAATTCTTCAAGCCTCGATGCACTAACTGTACCATTTGTGCAAACAATCGTCACGGGTTCTGCAATGAGCGGCGCTATTCGTGTTTTATCCGTTAGCCCTTCAACCACAATTACTTTATCCATAAGTCAACACCTCGCTGATATATGATGAAAGATTAGGTGTAAAGGCTGCTCCGTATTGGTTCAGCCTATAGATGCTTATTTCATATAGTTCCCGGCTAGCAAAAAAAGCGCCAAGTAATAGGCGCTTTTTAAGATATTACTCGTTGATCATTTCCTGATATTGTTCAGCTGACATCAATTCGCTGATCTCAGCTTCTTCTGGAGATTCGATTACCACCATCCACGCATTTTCATACGGAGATTCGTTTACAAATTCAGGACTGTCTTCAAGCTCAGTGTTGACTTCAATTACACGCCCGCTAATAGGCGCATAAAGCTCTGAAACAGTTTTAACTGATTCTACGCTGCCAAATGGCTCATTTCTTTTTATTTCATCGCCAACTTGCGGCAATTCTACGAAAACGATATCGCCAAGTTCAGCTTGTGCAAAATGTGTGATGCCAATGCGTGCTGTACCGCCTTCAACTTTAACCCATTCATGCTCTTTAGAATAACGAAGTTCTTGTGGTGTGCTCATCGGAAACCCTCCAAATTATGTAGTGTACTCATTTCTCAGTTTGACATAAAGCCTGGGGAAATACAAGATTTCACTGCTCTCTCTTCCAGGTATTTTCAAACTCTTCTTCTTTAAAACCAAGTGTCGCTTTTTTTCCATCCCAAGCCAATGGGCGTTTAATCAGCATTCCGTCTGAAGACAGCAGCTTTAGTTGCTGATCTTCAGGCATTTCTTTCAATTTGTCTTTCAATCCGAGTTCCCGGTACTTCAGGCCGCTTGTATTAAAGAACTTCTTCAATTCAAGTCCGCTGTTCTCATAAATTTCACGAAGTTCGCTGTCAGACGGGGGTATTTCAGCAATGTTAATTTCATTGTATTCAATGTTATTTTGGTCAAGCCATTTTTTTGCTTTGCGGCATGTTGTACATTTCGGATATGCATAATAGGTAATCATTCTAAAACCTCCTTTTAACCAAGCTTACCAAAATTAGCACGCCTGGTCGATGTAAAAAAACGCAGCCCGAAGGCTGCGTTTTCAAAGAAAGCTTAGACTACATATTTCTCTGTTTCCACTAATTTAACAGCTGCTTCCCGCTTTTTCGCAATCACGTTATACGGAGTTGAACGAGTCAGTTTACGCAGTGCAGAAAGCATCATGCGCTGATTGTCGCCTTCCACAGCCGCAAGCAATGTCTCTTTTGCGTCTTTCTCAATTTTGTCAAAGGCTTCTTGGCAATATATTTGCGTATACAACAATTTTTGCTGGGCTTTTTCTTCTCCGGATGCTGCAATCGCTTTTTCCGTGCGGAGCACTGCAGATTCCATCGCAAAGACGTTTGAGACGATATCCGCGATGTTAACAAGCACTTCCTGTTCTTGTTCGATCTTTGCACCATACGTCTGCGCCGCAAGGCCAGCTGCAAGCAAGGCGATTTTCTTGGCGTTTTTCACCAAGTATTTTTCCTGTGCCAACGCTTCTGTGCCAATTTCTTCCGGCATCATCATGAGCAATTCCTCTTGCAATTGCTGTGCGTGCTGCAATAAAGGAAGCTCGCCTTTCATCGCTTTGCGCAGCAATGTACCTGGTACCAGCAAACGGTTGATTTCATTTGTTCCTTCAAAAATCCGGTTGATGCGGGAATCACGGTAAGCGCGCTCGATTTCATACTCTTGCATGAATCCATATCCGCCGTGCAGCTGAACGCCTTCATCAACAATATAATCCAGCGTTTCTGTACCAAAGAATTTATTCATCGAACATTCCACTGCAAATTCTGCAATTGCATCCGCCACTAATTTCCCGTTGGCATGCTCTTCTTCTGTAAAGCCGCTCATGCGGTCTTCAAATAGACCAACTGTGCGGTATACCGAACTTTCCAGTGCATACAATTGAGAAGCCATTGTCGCCAGTTTTTCACGCGTCAAATTGAAGGAAGAAATGGGTGTTTTAAACTGCTGGCGCTGATTCGTGTAAGGAATCGTGATTTCCATCGCACGTTTTGAACCGCCGACTGTGCCGACCCCCAGTTTGTATCGGCCGATGTTCAAAATGTTAAATGCGATAATGTGGCCGCGCCCTGCTTCGCCTAATAAGTTTTCTACAGGGACTTCCGCATCCTGCAGGACTAATGTGCGCGTGGAAGAGGATTTAATGCCCATCTTCTTTTCTTCCGGTCCAACAGAAACACCGTCATAAGCACGTTCCACAATAAAGGCTGAAAATTTCTCGCCGTCAATTTTTGCATAAACAATGAACACATCCGCAAATCCCGCATTTGTAATCCATTGTTTTTCGCCATTTAATACGTAATGCGTACCGGCTTCATTTAACTTAGCCACTGTTTTTGCACCCAGTGCGTCTGATCCGGAGCTTGGCTCTGTAAGGGCATACGCGGCAATCAGTTCGCCAGTTGCCAAACGCGGCAAGTATTTCTGCTTTTGTTCTTCATTGCCGAAAAGCACAATTGGCAAAGAGCCGATGCCCACATGGGCGCCGTGTGTAATCGAGAAACCGCCCGCTTTCGACATTTTTTCTGCAATTAAAGCGGAAGCGATTTTATCGAGGCCAAGGCCGCCGTATTGCTCCGGTACATCGGCACCGAGAAGGCCGATTTCTCCAGCCGTTTTCAATAGCCGCACAGAATGCTCAAACTCATGGTTTTCCAATTTCTCCACTACAGGCATTACTTCTGTATTTACAAAATCCTCCGTCGTTTTAGCGATCATTTTTTGCTCTTCCGTAAAGTCTTCCGGTGTAAATACGCGGGATAAATCGGCTTCTTCAATTAAGAAACTGCCGCCTTTGATTAAAGTCTTAGATTCTGCCATTTTTTATTCCTCCTGGTTTATGGTTTTCTTGTGTAAATTTGTTGATTGAATTTAGAGAGTGAGAAAAATCGCTTCAGGCGGACGCTTTCCGCGGGCACGGCCTCAGCCGCTTCCCTCGCTGCGCTCAGTCCAGTGTCTTCAGCTCGTGCTGTTCCCGCTGGAGTCGCCGCCTTCCGCTCTTTCTTCTCAAAAACACATGGTAGTAGTAATTTTTTATACCAACTAAACCATTGGCATTTCTTAATACTATTTGATAGTAGGATAGCTTATAGAATGATATGGAGCAGAACAGCGGAGATTCCCGCGGGGCAGCGTAGCGACGAAGTGCCGAAATCCACTCGGGCCAAAAGCCCGAGTTAGTTCGGCGCAAGTCCGCAGGAAAGCATAGCTGTTTTGCGGAATATCGATGCTCAGTTCAGCATATATTTCCTATAGCATTTCAAAAACGCCGGCCGCGCCCATACCGCCGCCGATGCACATGGTAACGACGCCGAATTGTTTTCCTTGGCGTTTTAATTCACTCATCATCTTCATCGTCAAAATAGAGCCTGTTGCTCCAAGCGGGTGGCCTAAAGCGATGGCGCCGCCGTTTAAATTCACTTTATCGATATCAAGGTTGAGATGGCGGATGACGCCTAACGATTGGGAAGCGAAAGCTTCATTCAATTCCCATACATCAATATCCTCAATTGAAAGGCCAGCCAATTTCAATGCTTTCGGGATGGCGACAATCGGACCAATTCCCATCACTTCCGGCGGTACACCGCCTGTTGCAAATGAACGGAATTTTGCAATTGGCTTTAATCCCAGTGCTTCCGCTTTTTCCCGGTCCATGACCAACACCGCTCCGGCACCGTCTGAAGTCTGCGAAGAGTTTCCGGCAGTTACTGTCCCGCGAGCCGAGAAAGCTGCGCGGAGCTTGTTCAAGGTTTGGATGCTTGTGCCGTGTCGCACGCCTTCGTCCATTTCAAACATGAATGTTTTTTCCTGGTATTTATTGTTGTCATCGACGAAACGCTTAGTGACTTCGACCGGCACGATTTCTTCATCGAATTTGCCGGCAGCGATTGCTGCAGCCGCTTTTTCATGGGAGCGGACCGCAAACGCGTCCTGGTCTTCCCGGCTTACGCCGTATTGAGTAGCGACCTGCTCTGCCGTATGGCCCATGCTCATATAGTATTGAGGAGCAGTTTCCGCCAGCTTTGAATTCGGCCGGATCACATTGCCCATCATCGGCACCATGCTCATCGATTCAACACCGCCGGCTATGATTGCTTCTGCGCTTCCGACCATGATCCGTTCGGCCGCATAAGCAATCGACTGTAAACCTGAAGAACAGAAACGGTTGACTGTTACTGCTGATACCGTATCCGGCAATCCTGCCAATGCACCGATATTGCGCGCAATGTTCATGCCTTGTTCAGCTTCCGGCATCGCACATCCCATGATTAAATCATCTATCGGGCCATCATATCCACCAGCCCGGTTTAATGCTTCCCGGACTACCAATGCGCCGAAATCATCCGGGCGCACAGTAGCAAGAGAGCCTTTTTTCGCTTTGCCGACCGGGGTTCTGGCCCCAGCGACGATTACTGCTTCGCGCATGTGTTTTTCCTCCTTTAATATCTTCGATTAGTTGCGGAGCGGTTTGCCTTTGACCAGCATATGCTGCATCCGCTGCTGAGTTTTCGGTTTCGCAACCAAGCTTAAAAATGCTTCACGTTCCAGATCTAACAAATATTGTTCATCCACTTTCGTGCCGTATGGAAGTTTTCCGCCGGACAAGACAAAAGCGAGTTTCTTGGCAATTTTCAAATCGTACTCTGTAATATAGCCGGATATGAACATGCCTTCTGCTCCGAGTAAAAGAGTGGCGTACCCTGGCTCACCGGTAACCGGTACTTTTTCGCGAATCGGTGCCTGGTAGCCATTTTCATATAAAGCAAGTGCTGCTTGTTTTGCATCATAAATCAGATGGTCGCTGTTGACGCTGATGCCATCTGTAAAATTTAAAAAGTTATTTTCACGCGCTTCTTCTGCTGAAGTGGACACTTTTGCCATCGCAATCGTTTCAAACACATTGCTTGCGATATTCTGGTAATCCACCGTTACGCCGTTCGGCAGGCCTTTCAAGTGCTTGATGTAAAGTTCTTTGTTTCCACCGCCGCCAGGTATCAGCCCAACGCCCGCTTCCACTAAGCCCATATACGTCTCCATTGAAGCCTGAATATGTGCTGCATGAAGCGCAACTTCCGCGCCTCCGCCAAGCGTCATGCCGAACGGTGCAACCACTACAGGTTTGGAACTGTATTTAATTTTCATTAACGAGTTCTGGAAGGTCCGGATAGTGAAATCCAGTTCAAAGATATTGTCATCTTGCGCCTCCATCAGGATCATGCCAAGGTTCGCGCCGACACAGAAGTTCTTGCCTTGGTTCCCAATGACCAAACCTTTGTAATTCTTTTCTACTTCATCTATTGCATAATTGATCATTTGCATAATGTCCAAGCCGATTGCATTTGAACGCGAATGGAATTCCAGCAGCAAAATGCCGTCTCCAAGATCGATCAAGCTCGCTCCTGAATTTGACTTCAAGACCCCGTTCTTTTTCTTATAACGTTTTAAATCAATGGCTTTTTCGTTGACTGGCACCGGCTGGTAATCGGTTCCATTAAAGAAATACAGGTCGCCGTTTTCTTCTTTATAGAAGCTCTCATTGCCGCTGTCGAGCAAACTTTGAACAAAGCCAGGAATCTGTAAACCTTCCTGCTGCATTTTTTCGACTGATTTTTGGACGCCGATCGCATCCCATGTTTCAAACGGCCCTTGTTCCCATCCGAATCCCCATTTCATGGCATTGTCAATGGCCACTATATCGTCTGCAATTTCACCAGTTAATCGAGCGGAATAAAGGAGTGTCGGCGAAAGGATGCTCCATAAAAGCTCTCCTGTGCGGTCGTTTGCGTAAACGAGCGTTTTAGTTTTCGCTGCAAGGCCTTTCTGTTGTTTTGCCATTTCTTGTGAAGGCGTTTTCAAATCGCCGGCTGGGCGGTATTCCAAGGTTTCTGGGTTCAGTTCCAGAATTTCTTTGTCTTTTTTAAGGAAGAATCCTTGTCCTGATTTGGCACCGATCCAGCCTTTCTCAATCATCTTCTTCATGAATTCAGGAGTTTCAAATACTTTCTGTTCTTCACCGGAAGTCTGGTCGTAAACATTTTTCGCTACATGCATGAATGTATCCAGGCCGACTACATCCAATGTACGGAATGTCGCTGATTTCGGGCGCCCGATCAACGGCCCTGTAACCGAATCCACTTCTCCGATGGAATACCCGCGGTTCTGCATTTCACGCAATGTCACCAACAATCCGTATGTACCGATGCGGTTGGCTATGAAATTCGGCGTATCTTTCGCAATCACAACGCCTTTGCCCAATCGGTCTTCTCCGAATGATGTCATGAACTGAAGAACTTCAGGTGCCGTCGTGTCCGCCGGAATGATTTCCAGGAGTTTCAAATAGCGCGGCGGGTTGAAGAAATGCGTGCCAAGAAAATGTCTGCCAAAATCTTCTGAACGGCCTTCAGCCATCGCGTTGATGCTGATGCCGGATGTATTGGATGAAACGATTGTGCCAGGGGTTCTGACAGCATCAATTTTTTCATAAAGCGATTTTTTAACTTCTAAATTTTCAACGATTACTTCGATGATCCAATCCACGTCTTTCAATTTTTCTAAGTCATCTTCCAAGTTCCCTGGTGTAATCAGCTGCAAATTCTTTTTAGAAGTTAATGGTGCCGGTTTCTGTTTCAACAGTTTTTGAATAGAAGCGGCAGCAATCCGGTTTCTCACCTGCGGATGTTCTAATGACAATCCTTTTGTCTGTTCTTCTTCCGCTAATTCGCGAGGAACGATATCCAGCAGTAAAACCGGAATTCCTATATTTGCAAGGTGTGCTGCAATTCCTGATCCCATTACACCGGAACCAAGCACCGCTGCTTTTTTAATTTGGTAAGCCAATGAAAAACCCTCCTCGTTTTTTTGAATGAACCCTCATTCATTTTTTACTTAAAAAAATAGAACGCTCTCTATGTCCTCAGTGTAAATTATTTTCATTGTTTTCGCAATATTTAATCGTTAAAATTATTCAACTCTTCAAGTTCAATCTCTTCCCGAAAGTTATCCGGCATTGTAAACTGGTTTAGAGACATTTAGGAGGAGATTTTATGAAACCCATTACATCAACTGAACAATTCAATGAAATCATCGAAGGAACTGAACCAGTAATCGTTAAATTCCAAGCCGGCTGGTGTCCGGATTGCACGCGCATGGATATGTTCATCGATCCAATCATCGAAGAATACAACGAATACAAATGGTTTGACGTGAATCGTGATGAATTGCCTGAGCTTGCTGAAAAATACGACGTTATGGGCATTCCCAGCTTATTGATTTTCAAAAACGGCGAGAAAACAGCCCATCTTCACAGCGCTCATGCAAAAACACCTGAATCGGTAACAGATTTTTTAGCAAGCCAGAAGAAATAGACAACCGTCTATTTCTTTTTTTGCGCTATAATAAAAGTCAATAATAGAAATAGAGGTGTCTTGATGGATTCATCGCAAGAAATTAAAGAGTTAAAAGAGCTGCTGTTGCATTATGAAAAAGTGATTCAGAATATGTCGGCTCCGATCATTCCATCCATTGTGCCCGATACCATTCTTGTTCCAATCGCCGGTTTTATTTTCCGGAATCGTTTTGAAACGATCCGCACGAAAGTGCTTCAATACGCGTCTGAACACCGGGATATCGAGTGCGTCATTTTTGATTTTACCGGTGTGCGGATTGAAGATGTGGAAAAATTCGATTACAACGAATTAGCCTGTGAATTGTCCCAGCTCAATAACGCTCTCAAGCTGATGGGCCTTCGTCCAATTTATGTCGGCTTTAATCCGCGCTTTGTCCGGGAAATTGTCCATGCGGGCATACAAGTGGAACTGGAAGTTTTTAATACATTCCGGGCAGCGCTGAAGAAACTCCTGGCGGAAAATGAAAAATCCTTGTATTCAATGTAAATGCCATCCGGGAACTTTTGAGGAGGTCTTAAAACTGAAAATTCTTCTTCCATTTGAAGGCTTGTCTCAATACAATGCAGCAATCGATGCCAAAAAACAGCGATCTGCCTGTGGGCCGACCACCATAGCTGCTATCCTCAAGCATCATGAAAAAATTGATTATGGAATTGAGCAGCTTTATGGCTTCCTTGGCACTACGCCAATCGGCCTTTTCACTTGGCGGCTGATCAAGAACTTCAAAAAAGCCGCCGGCCAGCGCTATCATATTGAAAAAGTCCGTTCACTGGAAACAGTCAAAGGTGAACTGCTTGCGGGGCGGCCGCTCGCAATGAAATTCGACCGCTATTTTTCATTCCGCTGGTTCTCTAAACCTTTGTATGACTACCATTGGGTGCCGCTTATCGGTTTTGAAGTCAAGGATGTTGATGTGGTCCTGTATATTCACGATAACGGAAAAAGAAACCGCCCGAGTAAAATACGGGCGGTTTCTTATAATGAAAACCGAAACGTTTTAACGTTCGTAAGGATCTGCCCGGTCAAAAGGAGATAGTTCCGGAATCAAGCTTTTCTCCAATTGGCGCGCCAGCAGTTTCAATTCCTGGTCGTCGAAAAGCTCGACCATATCGTTTGTATAATTCGGCACCACTATTTCATCAAGAGCCACATCGAGCGGAATATCGCATTTGATGACGGCCAGTTCTTTAGATAGCAGCAGCATATCCTTATGCTCTTCTATCTTTTTCTTTTGGGCAGGTTTCAATTCGTCAATCGCTTCAAGCACTCCATCGGTCGACCCGTATTTTTTGATGAGCTCCAAGGCAGTCTTCGGCCCGATCCCTTTTACTCCCGGGTAGCCATCGCTCGCATCTCCCATAAAGGCTTTGACATCCGCGAACTGATCTGGCTCGATGCCATATTCTTCTTTAAACCGGGTTTCAGTGTAAACATCATATATATGATAGCCTTTTTTCATGAAAGCGATTTTCACGGAAGGGTTTAAGAGTTGCAGCATGTCTTTGTCGCCTGTCATGATGGTGAAATCTGCTTCACCTTGCCATTGTTTTGTAAACGAGCCGATAAAGTCGTCAGCTTCGATGCCGGCTTCTCCGTAATTCTTCCAGCCAAGCTGCTCCGATACTTTTTTCGCCAAATCGAATTGATGCAGCATATCTTCCGGCGGCGCTGGCCGGTTTGCTTTGTAGCCGTCAAACATTTCAGTACGGAATGTCTGTGCCCCCATATCCCAGCACACTGCCAGATGCGTCGGCTTCATCATGGTTTTAGCGGCCAGAACATGCCGTGCAAATCCCTGTACACCGTTAGTTGCCAGCCCTTCCGTCGTCCGGAAATACTGTCCTACTGCGGAAGTTGCAAAAAAAGAGCGGAACAACAAAGCCATTCCATCTACTAATAAAACGTGTGGTCTTTCATTCATTGTAAATCCTCCATCCTTTATCAAACACTCTACCCATTATACCTCTTACTCACCGTAAAAGTCGGATTCGACCAACTGACAATCAATGGGAGAACAACCGTTGATTGTATTTCTTTTTAGCCAACAAAAAAACCGCCGAAGCGGCGGTTTTAACGTTTGCGTTTGACTGCTTTAAAATCAAGACTGATTGATTTGTAAAACGATATCATCATTAAGAGTATGATAAACGAGAAAGGAAAAGCAGCTATGATCAACGAAGTTTGAAGTGCACCTAATCCACCAGTTGACAATAAAACTACAGCAATCAGTGACTGAGAGATACCCCACGATATCTTAACGGAATTGGCTGGATTTAGCGATCCATTTGTCGATTGCATTCCGAGCACAAAGGTTGCCGAGTCTGCCGATGTGACAAAGAAAATAGCAATCAGCACAATAGCAATGACTGACAAGAAGGAACCAAGTGGCAATTGTTCGAATACAGCGAACAAAGTTTCTTCCGTCAACAAGCCAGTTAAATCTGTCCCTTTATTCTGCACATCCATAGCCGCCGTGCCGAAAGTCGCAAACCAAATGAAACTGAAAACAGCTGGAATCAAGAGAACCCCTGACAAGAACTGGCGAATTGTCCGGCCTTTCGAAACCCGAGCAATAAAGATTCCCACAAAAGGAGCCCAAGAAATCCACCAGGCCCAGTAAAACACAGTCCAGCCATCTATCCAGACACGTTCTTCTGAATTAACCGGTGCAGTACGGAAACTCATCTGGGCCAAATTTTGCAAATAGCTGCCGATCGTATCCGTGAAAGTGTTAAGAATTAGCAATGTCGGACCTAATATAAGAACTAAAATCATTAAGCAGACAGCCAAAACCATATTCGTATTGGACAAGTATTTAATCCCTTTACTCACTCCACTCCATGCGGAAATTGTAAATAGTATAGTAACAATAACGATAATAATGATTTGAACGATGAAATTATCACTTGGAATGCCCTCGAATAAAAACGACAAGCCTCCATTAATTTGTATGGCTCCAAAACCAAGTGTAGTGGCCACCCCCATAGCGGTAGCGAAAATGGCAATGACATCGACCAGCGTTCCCCATGGCCCTTTCATTTTATCACCGAAAATCGGTTTTAACGTTACAGAGATTAAGCCAGGCTCACCTTTTCGAAATTGGAAATATGCCAGTACTAATGCTACGGCACCATATATAGCCCAAGCGTGAATTCCCCAATGGAAAAAGGTGAAACGCATTGATTCCCGGAATGCTTCAGCAGAACCTGGCTCTGCAGTTGCCGGATCAATGGCAAAGTGAGATAGTGGTTCAGCTGCCCCCCAAAAGACCAGCCCAATACCCATTCCCGCTGAAAATAGCATGGATACCCATGATATAAACGAAAATTCCGGTTTGTCATCTTCTTTCCCTAATTTGATTTTCCCCATCGGGCTGACGAGGAAAAATAGACAAAATAGAACTATGACCGAAACGACCAATAAATAATACCATCCAAACGAAGTTGTCAGGAATGACTCTATATTGCCTGTAACTTCTGCGAAATTTTCTGGCGCGAATGTACCGTACGCAACTGCCAATAAGACGATAGCAAGCGAAATCCAGAAAACATTGGTTACTTTTTTCATATAGTATCTCTCCTTCTCTTTTAACACATTTCTTTATGTTAAAGAATATTGGAAGTGATGTCAAATCAGCTTCTATTTGAAAAGATTTAGAATCATAAGTCTTTGAGTTGCAATATGCATATATTAAAAAGAATGGAAGAAACCCCTCGAGTAAATGATTTCGTTTCCTTCTTCTAAGAGTCTTTCCAGCAAGTTTACCTCTCGAACCATTTTTACAACTTGATTAGTCACCATATACAATAATTCTATTCCCTTTCTCTTTTTAAATTATCCCTTAGCTTCCCTTCTTCAAAAAATAAAAATACCGCCATTCAATTGAATGGCGGTAACATATACGAATGACTTAGAAAGTAAGCACTCCGAAAGCAAGTGCTGCAAAAATCATGACAAAGCACGAGCCTAATGCCCATTTAAAAATGAATTTTTGGTGGTCCCCGAACTCCACTCCCGCCATCCCTACAAGCAAGTAGGCAGATGCTATTAATGGGCTCATGGCATGGACGGGTTGGCCAAGCAGTGATGCACGTGCAATTTCTACCGGGTCTACGCCATAAACTGCTGCAGTTTCAGCTAGAATCGGCAATACGCCAAAATAATAAGGGTCGTTTGCCATAAAGTAAGTGAACGGAATACTTGTGACAGCTGTAATAATCGCAAAATACGGACCAGCAGATTCTGGAATCACGGCAACTAAACTGTTAGCCATCGCATCAACCATTTCGGTTCCTGATAAGATCCCTGTAAAGATGCCGGAAGCAAAAACCAATCCGACTACTGCCAAGACATTTCCAGCATGATTGGATATTCTTTCTTTCTGGTCATCCAATTTCGGATAGTTGATCATCAGCGCTATGACAAAAGCAATCATGAACAAAGTCGATAATGGCAATACAGACGTCACCAAACAGATGATCAATGTAACAGTTAATAGAAAATTGATCCAGATTAATTTCGGCCGCTTCGTATTTTCCATAGCGGCAGTTGCACTTAATTCACTGATAACAAGTTTTTCTTCTTTCGAATATTGAATCTCCGCAATCCCTAAACGTTTGCGCTCTCTTTTCCCTAGAACAAATGCTGTAAATAAGGTCCATAAAATCCCGGCTGCCATAACAGGAATAAGCGGTGTAAACACATCTGCTACATCAAGCTGAAGTGCAGCAACTGCTCTTGCAGTCGGCCCACCCCAAGGCGTCATGTTCATGACACCAAATGACAGCATGGCTACACATGTCAGGATGAGCGGATTCATTCCAATGCGTTTATAAAGCGGCAGCATCGCTGTTACCGTGATCATATAAGTAGTCGTCCCATCGCCGTCAAGTGCGACAGCCATGGCAAGAACAGCGGTACCTATGACGATCTTCAATGGATCGCCTTTAACAATTGATAGTATTTTTGACACTAGCGGATCAAACAATCCCGCATCAATCATAATACCGAAATACAGAATAGCGAACATCAGCATGACACCCGTCGGTGCCACTTGCTTAATCCCTTCCAGCATCATATCACCGAGGCCTGTCCAAAATCCTCCCAGCAATGCAAAGATAATCGGTATCGTCACTAACGCAACCATCGCGGACATCCGCTTGGTAATGATTAAAAACATGAATACACCGATCATTGAAAACCCTAAAAGTGCTAACATATTTATTCCCCCTCTATTTTTTCCATTGTCCGTTGATAAATTCAATAAATAATTCAACAATTTAGATATTGTTTATTAATATAGATTAGCTATGCAGCTATGTAAACGTTTACAAAATATTGTTATTTAAATACTTAAAAGCTATTTCGTACATTAAAACCATTGTCTGATTTTTTCTGATCCTTTTATTTAGAATGCAAAACAATAAAAAGAGGTTGCCTCAGGGTGTGTTTTAACTCTCCGCCAGCCTGCATAAACCGGCGAAAGTAGTAACACAGTTATCCCTAAGGCAACCTCATAATAAGATGATTTCTATATTTCAAAGTGTCTACAGAACAAGAAATGGATGCCGAAAATATTTATTTCGTTAAATCCATTTCAGCTTTTTTATTTATCCAGAAACTTATTCGTCTTTCTCGTTAGTCTTCATCAAATCCTCATACATCTTACTTTGCTGTTCTAGAAATTGAGTTGTTTCACTACTATTCATATAAAAATCTTTCCACATATACTTCTCGAGTGTTTGCTGCCATTGTTCTGTTTGCACCATTTTTTCAATCGTCTGATCCCAAAATCGAATTTCATCTTCCGTCATATCAGGCGGTCCCATAATGCCTCGCCAATGCTCGAATACAATTTCAATTCCTTCTTCTGACCAAGTCGGGACTTCAGGCAGTTCTTTTAACCGGTCATCAGACGAGATAACAAGTATTTTCACTTGATCAAGGTCATAGTATTTTTTCGCTTCCGCTAACGTCATGGTTGCCACATCTATTTGCTTTTTCAATAAGGCATCCACTACGTTGGCACTGTTTTCATAAATTTGAAAGTTAAGTTTTTCCGGCTGCACGCCAGCTCGTTTACTCGCCAGTACAAACGACAATTGATCATCATTTCCTAATCTCGGAGAAACGCCAATTTTATAATCTTGCGGTGCATCTTTCAGATTTCCCATCATGGTTTTGGCGCTATCAATGCTTGAATCTTTTGAAACCACCACCACTTCCCATTCTGTAGCCAATATCGCCAGTGGAGTAAAATCTTTATAGGTCAACTGGCTTTGGCCCAATAAATGATTCGTGATAAGCAAGCTGGAGTTGACCGCTAATACGGAATCTTTCTGCTGCTGCGTATATTTCCAGCCTAATTCTCCGCCAGCCCCAACTTTATTGAGCACATGAACTTCCCCATCAATCAGGTTTTCACTCAGTAAACTTTCCTGCATCGCTCGTGCCGTTATGTCCCATCCTCCGCCAATTGACCCGGCAACAATCGTGATTTCATCTGTCGCCAGCTCCTGATTTTCTTCAGGAGTGCATCCCGTTAAAAGAATGGCGAAAAATATGGAAATGATCATTATCTTTTTTCTCATTCTTTATCCCTCGTTAACTTAATGAAATAAACCATGGCGTATTTCTATTCACCAAAGGTGCCATTTTATTGAATCATTCTACAAAGTAGTATTTTCTTTGTGGCCTTCCAACAATCCCGTACTCATGTTTTGCTACGCAGACATTTACTGAAACCAAATACTCCAAATATCTTCTTGCCGTCGTTCGGGAGATTCCCATTTCTTCACTCATTTCATCAATGGAAACGCCTTTCAGCCTCTCCACTACAACTTTCACTTTATCCAAAGTATGGCCATCTACACCTGTTGGAAGATCATTTTGCATCGCAGCTGGCTGCTTTGCGGATCCAAACAGTTGGTCGATCATTTTTTGATTTACTTCATCATTAGTGCCGAGCAATTTTCTTTTTCTTTTAAACTCTTCAATCGTTTCCACAAACTTGTCCATGGTTACCGGCTTTAAGAGATAATTGAAAACACCGTATCGGACAGCTTTCTCAAGCATCGCTTTTTCGGTAGCAGCAGTCACCATAATAATATCGACCAGCGGGTAACTTTCCCGTATTCTCGGCAATAATTCCGTCCCCAGTTCATCGGGCATATAAATGTCCAGCAACAGCAAATCCACTTCATTTTCACGTAAAAGATCCATCGTTTCTTTCGCATTTAATGCCTTTCCTACCAACTTTACATCCGTTACTTTTTGCAAGAACTGCTCCTGTACTTGAGCAATCCGAAAATCATCTTCTGCTATAACCACTTTAATCATGGTATTTCCCTCCTGAATTTATCCCATCATCTTTTTTGGGAGGTAGACGGTAAAAATGGTCCTGCTTTCTTGTTCAGTGCTTACTTCAATTGTGCCACCCAACGATTCGACAATGCGCTTCACGTTGAATAAGCCGAATCCTCTATTTTCACCCTTCGAGGAGTATCCCATCGTAAATAGCGCATCTAATTTATCGTTTGGAATTCCTTTTCCATTGTCCGTTACTTCTATTATAATATCGTTGCCAAAATCCGTAATTGAAAACGCCACTTTTTTCTCTTGCTGCTGCTCTACTGCATCAAAGGCATTATCAATCAGATTCCCAATAATGACAACCGCATCTGCTGCCTCTATATGGCTTGGCAATGGATCGACGTAACTGTCAGGATCCACTTCAAAGTGAATTTTCTTTTCCGAAGCCTTTCCGATTTTCCCTAACAAAATAGCCTGGACATTCGCATCGTGAATTTGATTGAACAAAATCTGGTTTTGATGCTTATGTGTGACTGACTCTTTCTGGATAAACTCAAATGCATCCTGGTATCGCTCTAATTGCAATAACCCGGACAGCAAAAATAATTTATTGGCGTATTCATGGGTTTGTGCACGAAGCCCTTCCGAATACTCACGAACCTCTGTTATGGTATTCATTAGATTTTTTAATTCCGTTTTGTCCCGGAAACTGGAAACAACGCCTGCCACCTGGCCATTTTCAATAATCGGGATGATATTAAAGATAAAAATCTTTTCATTAATCAAGACCTCTGCGTTATTAACCGATTTCCCTGTTTGTAACACGTCATCTATTTGAATCTGTTGAAGAAATTGCTTGAGGGGCTGGCCTATAAGGTTGTCCTCATCAAAATCTAACATCGACTTCGCTGAATGATTGATCAACGTGATCCATCCGTTTTCATCAATCGCTATAATCCCTTCTTTGACGGATAACAAAATGGCGTTTCTTTCCCTATACAAGGCAGCAATTTCGTGCGGCTCCAGTCCCAATGTATCTTTTCTGATGCTTTTCGCCAGAAAAATGCCTCCGAATATTCCCACCAGCAAAACAATCAAAGATGCAATCATAATAACCCTGATTCGTTCATAGATGCTTTGGTAAATATCCCTTTCCAAAAATTCGACGGATACGGTCCCAATGATTTGCGTGTATTCACCGTAATCCGCAATGATCGGCACTTTCCCGATGATCACGGTTCCTTGTTCCCGTTCCACTTCAAAATTATTCGAGCCCCCGAAAATTAATGCCCGGTAACTGATAGGATCCATGCTCTCTTGGCCAACGAGACTTGGATTCACATGTGAATAAATGATTCTCTCGCGATCTTCGATGACGATATCCGCTGCATTCACTTGATCTTTTATCTGCTCAGCAATTGGGCGGAAACGGCTGTCTGCATCATTTTCTTCAATGGCCTCCCGAAGTTCAGGCAAAAGAGAAATCGTCTTGGCCGATTGCAAAGCCAATTGTTCCACTTGGTCCCTGGTATCTACAGATTCTAAATAAGCGAAGATACCGGCAAGCAGAGTTACGATAAAAAGGATCAGCGCACTGATCAACCCAAGTATTTTGGTTTGTAATGGAATGTTTTTCATTTTATTCATTAGCATGACTCTTTTCTTAACATTACGATTATTTTCTCATCACTCATTATAGCTTATGGGATTCTAATTGGGGGTTCGGATCTTATCTTTATGATATAAAACAAATAGAAAAACGCACCGCTTGCAGAACTGGTTTAACGTTCTGCAAGCGGTGCATTTCTTCTTAAAGAATAAACTTTAGCTAATCTTCAATTCCCATCGACTGTTTATACCCTTTTAGATAGGAAATTTCAGAGGGACTTCCCAGCTCCATTGAATTCATCGCCCGGTGCCAGTGTGGATAGAGAGGCGCCGGCCTAGCGACTGATTCGATCCGGTCATGCTCCTCCTTGGTCAGCTGAATATCAAATGAAGCGATATTTTCCTTCAACTGCTCCTCGTTGCGGGCTGCGATGACAATCGGGCCGACATTCGGACGGTCCCTCACCCAAGAGTAAGCGATTTGCGGAATGGATGCGTTGTGGTTCATCGCAACGTCCTCCAGAGCATCAATCACTTGGTAAAGGCGTTCTTGGTCCTGAACCCAAGGCTCCGGCCATCCGGCGCCTTGGCGCGTATTGTCAGGGGCTTGTTTATGCCGCCCAATCTTGCCGTTGAGCAATCCTTCGCCGAGCGGACTCCAGATCATCGAACTGACGCCAAGTTCCGCTCCTGCCGGCAACAGCTCATACTCCGCTTCCCGTGCTTCTGGCGTATAGTAGATTTGCTGGGTGACCGGTGGGATGCAACCCAGCTGCTGTGCAACTGAATAAGTTCTAGCCAGTGCCCATCCGCTGTAATTTGAAACACCCCAATGCCGAATTTTTCCGGATTTAATCAGGCTCGTCATCGTTTCCACCGTTTCTTCGATTGGCGTCTGCCCATCCCAAAGATGGGTAAGATACAAATCAAGATAGTCCGTCCCGAGCCGCTCTAAAGTTTGGTCAATAGAACTTAAGATATTGTTGCGTGATGCACCGCGATTGTTCGGATTGTCGCTTAACGGAAATCCTGTTTTCGATGTCAGCAGCACTCGATCCCGGCGCCCTTTGATAGCCGCGCCAAGTACGCGCTCTGCATCGCCTTTTGAGTAAAGATTCGCCGTGTCGAACATGTTGATGCCCGCTTCCAGCGACAAATCCACCATCCGGCGGGCCTGGTCTTCCTTGATGTCGCCGGCTGCTTCAAAACCATTCGTCCCGCTGAACGGGACCGTTCCAAGTATGTATTTGGGTACACGCAAGCCTGAGTTGCCCAAGTAGATGTTTTCCATGAGAGCCTCCTAATAAATATGCATTATTGATTAATGCGGGATATTATTGGAGTACCCTACTGTTCATTCTGCAAAACTGAATATTTTCAATTATTATATTCTCATAAAAGAAGAAGAGAACAGCTAGGAGAAGCTATTTTTTATAGTAATGGATTTTCCTTTTTCTATTTATCGTATACATAATCATTTTATTATCTATAAGACGACAATTATTGAGAATTTTAATAGCTGATAATTAATAAAGCGATGTTTCAGTTTAAAACATCGCTTTTGTCTCTTATGTTATGGTTTTCTACATAAATAATGTCATTTTCATCTATAGAGTTGAATAATTCTTTAATGGGTATAACTTCAGAAACTGTAAAATCTCTTCCTTTAACAGCAACTGCGATGACCTCGTTTCTATTATTAACAATCGGTCCCCCACTATTCCCACCATGAATTGACATATTAACTGTATATCTTAAAAACTGTGTTTGTGCAAAAACATTTGCTCTAGCACTTTGAACTTTCCCTTCAACTTCATGTAAATACTGTCCATCCTTATATTCTGGATAGCCAAGTAAACAACATTCCATTCCAGATTCGATTTCAGAGGAATAATTAAAACCTACTTTGGTTTTGTCAATACCTTCGATTTCCAGTATTGCTATATCCCTTACCTCATCAAAGGCGAGAATTTTTGCAAACCATACATCATCTTCGTATCTTGATTTAGAAACTGGAATATAATATTCATTTTCAAATCTTGCATAATCAAATTTTATTACTTTTTCTAGATAAGGCTTGATTACATGCCAATTTGTTATTAAACCTATATCCTTTAACATAAATCCTGTACCTTGCCCTGTTTCTAAATCATCCTTCTTATAAGCTCCCACTATATATTCCGCAAATGCATCACTTTCAATTACAAATATATTTTGTTCCCTAAATTGTTTTATTGACAAAGGAATATTAATAAAAGCATATGTTTTCTCATTCTGATCATTTACGTGTTTAATTATTTCATTATATCTAGTAGCGTATTTAAAAAACACCTCGTCTTTTTTACCTTTAACAAAACCAATATGTGAAATCATTCCCCTCACTATATTAAACATATTGTAATCTTTAAACAAAGTTTTTCTAAATTTATGCTTATTGTAAAATATTCTTTCAGCTTCCTCTAAATTATCAATATTTTTTTCAATATTATTTAATATAGTCCGAATTTTTTTAACATACTTCCTATTTACGTTTAATTTAGTATTAATTTTTATTCCAGTTACATATTGTGCCTTATTCTTTCTACTGATTCTCGTTTTACTATTATTTATATTGAAACCATTGGATGAGATGAGATTAGACAATACACTACCTAGTACTAAATTAATTTCATCATGAAGTATATCCTTGTGTATTTCATTTAAATTTGTAGAAAAAGTTATATCATCGGCATATCTCGTATAAACACATTTTTTGGACTTAGCTAATCTATGTAATTGTTTATCTAATTTATTTGCAATAATATTAGAAATTATAGGAGAAGTAGCTGCTCCTTGAGCAAGAACATTGTTATTATCACAACAAATATTTGCAAGCGTAGTTGCAACAATTGAATTAAATTTAAAATAAGTCATAAACATTGCTCTAATTCTTGCAAAATTTATACTTCCGAAAAAATTTTCTAAATCTATATTTAAAATAACTTTATTATTAATATGCGCTAATGCATTAGTTTTTATACTTTTGTCTAATATAAATCCATGAGACGCATTGTGTGACTTTGTATAAACTAACTTTAAGATGTAATTTAACTTTTTCTGAATTATATCTAAGTTTTTTGAAGGCTTGTTAATCTGCCGAAATTCGTCTTTTTGTTTTTTAGGAATTTTAAAGTTAGTATAAGATTTTTTTTCTACTACATGTTTCCACAAAAGTTCCTGGGGAACTTCTAGCAAATTAGCTATATCTTCAAATGATTCTAAAACCTCAAATTGACTTTTAATAGTCTCATCTAACTTCATTAATTTAATTTGCATTTATAGAACTCCCTATAAATTTTGGAGTAGCCATTCCTACCTTTCTAGTCATCCGTGTATCAACGTTAAATAACAGTAGACGAAAAGTATACGTGCAGGAATATATATTCCATTTTCTATTTATCAAATAAAGGCGATAACACCTTTGATGTTCGAAGCTACTCCAATATAAATTATATAACTAATATCGACCTTTGCATATTCTTTGTATGTAAAATGTTAAATCAATTTTAGAATATAATTATTTAACTATATATTTCATCAAGTAAAAATAGCTTAAAATCTATAGCTCTTAAGATATTTTCTATACTAAGGATCATAAAATAGTTTTAGTTCCTGTTATCCATAATTAAGGTTGAGATACTAGTTAAGGGAATGATTTTATAACTTTTGTAAATAGAATCTGAAAATTTATTAAATAGAAATATAGATAGAAGATTTAATTCAACACCTTATTTCTAATGTCCGTACACTTAGCTTGTCTAGAGCTGCCATAGCTCATTTGGTTACATTTCTTTTTTAAATCTCTTTAATTACACTATAGCTACTTGAATTTTTTGGCCTTATTACTTAATAAGTTAATTTAAGCTTATAAATACAACAAGCATTTTAGTTTTAGCCCTAAAATGAGCAATATTCAAAATCACTTAAAAACACAACAAGGCCGAAAACCTTAATATAAGGTTTTCGGCCTTGTTAAATTATTTGACTCCAAAGTATGGAGACGGCGGGAGTCGAACCCGCGTCCAGAAACTCCGCTACTTGAGCGTCTACGCGTGTAGCTTACTTATTAGGGTTTCATGCGCCATTCTGCCAGTAAGCAGGCGTCCTGGGCACTAATTTGAGAATCTCTTGCCAGCAGCTCAAATGGCACTGCAAGCCGTATCCCACTAAAGTTGAGCTTTACCTAGCCACATGGGCGATGGATAGATAAAGCAGATCCGAGCTTACGCTGCGAATGCTAGGTTTTGGTTTGTTTTGCCAGTTACTATAGTTACGTTGGTGACGGAGCCGATCCTCCGACGCGCGACCCAAGCCCAGATCATCCCTGTCGAATCCGTAACGTCCCCTCATTAATAAAGGAACACGGAAAGGCGATTAGCCTTGTGTGCTATATGAATATTATAAGACAATAATGGTCAGACTTCAAGTCTTAACGGTTACGGTCTTTCAAAGCCCGGTCAATTTCACGTTTAGCGTCTTTTTTCTTCAAGTCCTGGCGCTTATCGTAGTTTTTCTTACCCTTACCGATGCCCAGCAGCACTTTGGCATAACCGTCTTTCAAGTACATCTTCAACGGTATGATTGCCGCTCCCTGCACTTTCGACACCCCTACAAGTTCATTGATCTGCTTTTTATGCAGCAGCAGTTTCCGGACTCTCGTCGGATCGTGGTTAAAGATATTGCCTTGTTCATATGGAGCGATGTGCATATTGGAAATCCAGGCTTCGCCGTTCCGGATCCGAACAAACGCATCCACAAGCTGCACTTTGCCGTTTCGTGCAGATTTGATTTCAGTTCCTTGCAGCACAATTCCGGCTTCAATCGTTTCTTCGATGAAATAATCGAACCCTGCTTTTTTGTTTTGTGCGATAACTTTTCCTTCGCCTTTTGCCATGCTGTTTTCACCTCAAATAGATTCAAAAAGGGCGGCAGCTGAGCCGCTCCTTTATTATTTCTTTTTGCGTCCTGGACCTTTGCCCTTAGCAACGCCTTCATAAAACTTTTTCTTTTTGTTTTTCGGTTTGCGGGTCGGACTTCCTGGCTTATCGGCTGGTTTGCCACCTGGTTTTCCGCTTCTTCCCGGCTTTTTATCGCCGTCTTTTTTCGTGGCGCGGATGACTTTTGGTGCGTCTTTTCTCGTGCGGCGTACGCTCTGCGGCATGCCGACGATTTCAAAGTCGATCGACGATTCTTCCGGCTTGACGCCGATCACTTTCACTTGAATTTCATCTCCGATGCGGAACTGGCGTTTTGAACGCTCACCAATCATCATCATCTGGCGGTCATCGAAGCGGTAGAAATCATCCGTCATGTTCGACACGTGGACTAATCCCTCAATCGTATTCGCCAATTCGACGAACAAGCCGAAATTCGTTACAGAAGAAATGATGCCTTCAAATTCTTCGCCGATTTTATCTGCCATGTATTGTGATTTCTTCAATGCATCTGTGTCGCGTTCGGCATCGACTGCCCGGCGTTCGCGCTCAGACGTGTGCTCAGCGATTTCATCCATATGGGCTTCCCAGTGCATGATGGTCGCTTTCGACAAGTCTTTATTGATCAAATACGTGCGGATCAAGCGGTGAATGACCAAATCTGGGTAACGGCGGATCGGCGATGTGAAATGCGTATAAAATTCACTGGCAAGCCCGAAATGGCCTACGCTTTCAGCCGAGTATTTCGCCTGCTGCATAGAGCGCAGCATCATTGTCGAAACGACCGCCTCTTCTGGTGTGTCTTTGATGGAATTAATAATTTCCTGCAAGGCGCTCGGATGCACTTGCGTACCGCTGCCTTTTACCATGATCCCAAAATTGGTGATAAATTCGAAAAAGCGCTGAAGCTTCTCCGGCTTTGGATCTTCGTGAATCCGGTAAAGCGAAGGTACGTCCATATTATGGAAATGTTCCGCCACCGTTTCGTTCGCTGCCAGCATGAATTCCTCGATCAATCGTTCGGAAACCGTGCGTTCACGAACCACGACATCCACCGGATAGCCATCTTCATCAACAAGGACTTTCGATTCTTTAAAGTCGAAATCGATTGCTCCGCGGCGCATGCGGCGTTCTCTGAGGATGGCCGCCAAGTCTTTCATCAACTCAAACATTGGAACAAGATCTGCGTACTTCTCTTTCAGTTCCTGATTGTCCGTTTCCAGTATTTCATAGACATCGGTATACGTCATCCGCGCGGAAGTATTGATGACGCTTTGGAAAATATCGTGCGAAAGCACTTCGCCCATATCGTTGAAGATCATTTCACACGACAGCGTCAAGCGGTCCACTTGCGGATTCAGCGAGCAGATGCCGTTCGACAGGCGATGAGGAATCATTGGGATAACTCGGTCCGTCAAATAAATGCTCGTTGCCCGGTCATAAGCTTCCCGGTCAATCGCTGATCCTTCTGTGACATAATGGCTGACGTCGGCGATGTGGACGCCCAATTTATAAGTTCCATCCTCTAATTTTATTACTTGGACAGCATCATCCAAATCTTTTGCATCGGCGCCATCAATCGTCACGATCTGCTGATCGCGCAAATCGCGCCGATCTTTTAAATCTCCTTGATCGATTTCTTCCGGCACATTGTTCGCTTGCTCCAGGACATCCGGTGGAAATTCTGTCTCAATGCCATGTTTATGAATAATGGATAAGATATCAACGCCGGGATCATTTTTATGGCCCAAGATTTGCGAGATGATTCCCGTTGCGGACATCCGTCCTTCCGGCCAGCCCGTAATTTCGACAACAACTTTATGGCCATCAACCGCGCCAAGTGTATCGTCTTTTGCGATAAAGACGTCCATATTCAATTTCTTATCATCCGGCACGACAAAACCGAAGCCGCGGTTGTCTTGGAAAGTGCCGACCACTTTTGAAGTGCCCCGTTCCAGAATCCGGATAATGGTGCCTTCGCGGCGGTCGCCTGCTGAAGCCTCCGATACACGAATCATGACTTTATCGCCGTTGACCGCTCCATTCACTTCGTTCGGTGGAATGAAAATATCATCCAAACCGGCTTCTTCTGGTGCCACAAAGCCGAAGCCTTTGGCATGGCCGATGAATTTTCCGCGCATTAGATTCATTCGCTCCGGTACTCCGTAACGGTTGGCACGCGACCGGACAAGCAGTCCTTTTTCTTCAAGCTTCACCAAGGTTTTCACCAATTCTTTAAATTCATCGGCATCTTCAAAGCCGAATTGCTCTTCTATTTCCTGTACAGTCAATGGTTTATAAGCGTCTTCACGCATAAACTCCAATAACCGTTGGTCCAATGTCATTTCTTTATTCGCCATACTGAATTCCTCCTCTAAGACGGTCTCACACGCTCCAATCGAGCGATTCGAGAAATGCTAAAATGTCTTGATGCAATTGTTGTTTTTCTTTATCGAGCGTAATGACATGCCCGGATTTCTCGTACCACTTGATATTTTTCTGGAAAGATTCTGCTTCTTCATAAATGATGTTGGCAGAATCAGTATCGATCACATCATCCAATGAACCTTGGACGACAAAAAGCGGAGCGTATACATGATCCACCTGTCCTCTGACATGGCCAATCAATTTCCGTAAATCGGCAAGTGACTCCATTGGAGTTTCTTGAAACTTCTTCATTTCTTCTTCGATAACTTGTTCGTCTTTTCCTTCATACTTCTTATAATCCCGGGCATATTTTAACACGCCTTCATACATCAATTCGGTTGTTTTCATATGCATGGGCGCACACATTGTGATGAGTCCCTTTACAGGGAATGTATACCCTATCTTCAGTGTAAATACGCCGCCAAGCGATAAACCGGCAACGGCAATTTCCTCATAACCTTCTTCTTTTAATTGGTTATAAGCTTTCTCAACATCTTTCCACCAGTCTGCCGGACCTGTAGGAAGCAATTTCTCCGGCTCCACTCCGTGTCCCGCATAATGGGGAGCAATAGACGTATAGCCCTGTTTTTCAAGAAAACGGCCGAGCATCCGGACGTCCGCTGAATTCCCTGTAAATCCGTGCAGCAAAAGCACGGCTCTTGGTCCTGCTTTAAAGAAAAATGGTTTTGGCTGCGAAATCCGCATAAATATCCTCCATCCTTATTTACATAAATCAAATTAATTATTTTCGTTAAGATAACATCTTCTATCAATATCCAATCCACTTTAAAAGAAAGAGCGGAAGGCGGCGAGGGCAAATATTGTGCTCCTGCATCGCTTCGCTAGCTTCGAGACATGAAAGTGCGCTGAAGCAATTTCTTCACTCTTCATAAAATTATAGCTCTAAAAGAAAACGCCTAACCAGTTATTGGTCAGGCGATTTAATCATCTACATTAAACTTTTGTGACGGCGATAGCCAGAATAAAGAATAAGGCAGCAAGTACAATCGTAACGCGTTGAAGGACTAGGTCCAATCCACGGGCTTTTTGCTTGCCGAAAAGTTGCTCTGCTCCACCGGAGATGGCTCCTGAAAGGCCTGCACTTTTTCCTGATTGCAATAAGACGACAACGATTAAAGCGAGCGATACGATGACGAGTAATGTCATTAACAACGTATGCATAAATTCCACCTCCTGAAAAGAACTTCCACAACAAGAATAAGTTTACCAAAAACTGCGAACTATGACAATAGCAACAGAACTAATGGGTTCCTTATACCTTATTTCTTCAAGTTGTAGAAAGTTTTAACGCCAAGGTATTTCGCTGTATCATGAAGCTGGTCTTCGATGCGCAGCAATTGGTTGTACTTCGCAACGCGGTCTGTACGTGAAGGTGCCCCAGTTTTGATCTGTCCCGCATTTGTTGCCACTGCGATATCGGCAATCGTTACATCTTCCGATTCTCCTGAACGGTGGCTGATGACAGCTGTGTAGCCCGCGCGTTTCGCCATTTCAATCGCATCAAATGTTTCTGTCAATGTACCGATTTGGTTTACTTTGATCAAGATCGAGTTTCCAATGCCTTGCTCAATTCCCTGCGCCAATTTTTTCGTATTTGTCACGAATAAATCATCACCGACTAATTGAACACGGTCACCAATGCGTTCTGTCAGCAATTTATGGCCTTCCCAGTCATTTTCGTCCAAGCCGTCTTCAATTGAAACGATTGGGTATTTATTGGAAAGTTCTTCGTACCAGTCAACCATTTCAGCAGAAGTTTTCACTGTATTGTCTCCTGGCAAGTTATATACGCCTTTTTCTTTGTCGTAGATTTCAGAAGCAGCGACGTCCATTGCAAGAAGAACATCTTCTCCTGGTTTATAGCCCGCTTTTTCAATAGCTTCCATAATCGTTTGAAGTGCTTCTTCGTTTGACCCAAGGTTTGGAGCAAAGCCGCCTTCATCCCCTACAGAAGTGTTATAGCCTTTTTCTTTCAAGACACTTTTCAGGTTATGGAAGATTTCTGCTCCCATGCGCACGGCGTGGCGGAAGGTTTCTGCACCAACCGGCATGACCATGAATTCCTGAATGTCCACATTGTTATCAGCATGCTCACCGCCGTTTAAAATGTTCATCATCGGCACTGGCAATTGCTTAGCGTTGAAACCGCCTAAGTATTGGTATAACGGAACATCTAAGTAATCAGAAGCGGCGTGGGCTACTGCCATGGAGACACCCAAAATAGCGTTTGCCCCTAAGCGGCCTTTGTTTTCCGTACCGTCCAGTGCAATCAATGCCTGGTCGATGGAGACTTGGTCAAGAACTGAGAAGTTGCCTTCGATTTCTGCAGCAATTTCATTGTTAACGTGGTCAACTGCTTTTAATACGCCTTTTCCAAGGTAACGGCTCTTGTCGCCGTCGCGAAGTTCAACTGCTTCGTGTTCTCCAGTCGAAGCTCCAGATGGTACTATTGCGCGTCCAAATGCGCCGCTTTCTGTGAATACTTCCACTTCGATTGTTGGGTTTCCTCGTGAATCTAATACTTCGCGTGCTAAAACGTCTGTGATAATTGGCAATGAAAACATCTCCCTTTTAATATAATGGTTTTCCGGTCATTTCTTCCGGTTGTTCAACATTCAGCAATTTCAATACGGTCGGAGCCAAGTCGGCTAGAATTCCGCCTTTTCTCAACTCCACGCCTTTTTTAGTCACAATGACCGGCACTTGATTTGTCGTATGGGCAGTCATCGGCATGCCTTCAAGCGTTACCACTTCATCGGCATTTCCATGGTCAGCTGTTACGATGGCATATCCACCTTTGGCGTGCAGCGCCTCAATGATTTTGCCTAAGCATTCATCGACCACTTCAATGGCACGGATTGTCGGCCCAAGCATTCCACTATGGCCAACCATATCCGGGTTTGCAAAGTTCAAAATGATGGCATCATGAGCGTCATTTTGAATTTGTTCGACCAGTTTGCCTGTCACTTCAAAAGCACTCATTTCCGGCTGCAGATCGTATGTCGCCACTTTCGGGGAATCTACCAAAATCCGGTCTTCTCCCGGGAAAACTTCTTCTCGTCCTCCGCTCATAAAGAACGTCACATGCGGATACTTCTCTGTTTCCGCAATCCGCAATTGCGTCAATCCTTTATCGGACAATACTTCACCGATCGTATTCTCCAAATTCTGCGTTTCATAAGCAACTCGTGTCGGCAAGTCATCACTATAAGATGTAAATGTGATGAATGACAGATTTGTCGGATGCTTCACGCTCAGCTGCAATTCCTGGAATCCTTCACGCACGAATACAGAAGTCAGTTGAATGGCCCGGTCAGGACGGAAATTGAAAAACACGACAGAATCGCCTGTTTCAATCGTTGCCACTGGCTGGCCTTCTTCAACGATGGCAAAAGGCACGACAAACTCGTCATGGATGCCCAAATCATAAGAATAAGTAATACCAGCATTAGCAGATGGAGCCGTCTGGCCCGCACCATCCACTAAAACGCGGTAAGCAAGGTCCACCCGCTCCCAACGCTTGTCGCGGTCCATTGCATAATACCGGCCGCTAATGGAAGCGAATTTTCCGACGCCGATTTCTTGCATTTTCTGCTCGGCTTCTTCCACATATTTAAGCGCTGTCTGCGGTCCGACGTCCCGGCCATCTAAGAATCCGTGTACATAAACATTTGTTAAACCATGAAGTTTTGCCAATTCCAACAGAGCGAACAAATGCTCATAATGGCTATGCACGCCGCCGTCTGACAGCAAGCCCATCAAATGGAGCGCTTTGCCGTTTGCTTTGGCATTTTCAACCGCTTCTACAAAAGCCGCATTTTGGAAAAAGTCGCCATCGCGGATTGATTTATGGATCCGTGTCAGGTTCTGATAAACGATTCTTCCGGCACCGATGTTCAAATGGCCAACTTCCGAATTGCCCATCTGGCCTTCCGGAAGCCCTACTGCTTCGCCTGAAGCCGTCAAAAGGCTGTGTGGATAGTTGTCCCATAATTGATCAAAATTCGGTTTATTTGCTTGAGAAACAGCATTGCCAAAAGTCTCTTTCCGGCAGCCGAAACCGTCCAAAATGATTAACGCCACTGGATAATCTGTATTACGCATGCGATCCCGCCTCTAGTAGTTTTACAAAGGAGTCTGCTTCAAGGCTGGCGCCTCCAACAAGCGCGCCGTCAATATGTTCCATGCCCAACAATTCTTCGATATTGGCGGGTTTAACGCTGCCGCCATACTGGATGCGAACTTGCTGAGCAATGCCGTCATTGAATAATGAAGCCACTTTATCCCGGATAATGCCGCAAACTTCGTTGGCATCTTGGGCAGTAGCTGTCTTGCCTGTTCCAATCGCCCAGATTGGTTCATAAGCAATCACCAATTGCCCGGCTTGCTGTTCCGATAAACCAGCGAGCCCTGCTTCTACTTGTGCTTCAACAATTGAGCCCGTATCACCTTTTTCACGCTGCTCCAACGTCTCGCCTACGCACATAATCGGTGTTAAGCCGTTGTCAAATGCTGCATGGACTTTTTTGTTGACCGATTGGTCTGTTTCATTGAAATACTGCCGGCGCTCTGAATGCCCGATAATCACGTACTTCACTTTGATGTCAGCCAATTGGGCAGCACTGATTTCTCCAGTAAATGCACCTTCTTTTTCTTCATGCATCGTTTGAGCGCCTATTTGAAGCGAACTTGATTCTGTTGATGCGACAAGCTGCTGCAGGTAAAGAGCAGGCGCACAAATGACCGAATCAACTTTGTCTGCATCCGGCACGAGACCTTTTACTTCTTCTACAAATCCCTTTGCTTCAGATAAGGTCTTATACATTTTCCAGTTTCCAGCAATAATCGGTTTTCTCAACAATACCACTCCTTCTATTTGTCGGTTAAGGCAGTTACGCCTGGCAATTCTTTGCCCTCCATAAATTCGAGGGAAGCTCCGCCGCCGGTTGAAATATGATCCATTTGATCAGCGACATTGAACTGCTCTACTGCAGCGGCTGAATCGCCTCCGCCAATAATTGTATAAGCTTCTGTTTTTGCCATAGCCTGTGCTACTGATTTTGTGCCATTTTCAAAAGAACTCATTTCAAAGACGCCCATCGGCCCATTCCAAATGATCAATTTAGAATTCATAATGACATCGGAATAAAGCTCAACAGTTTTCGGTCCAATATCGAGGCCCATCCAGTCTGCAGGAATTCCATCGATCTTGACCACTTTGGTTTCCCCATCATTGGAAAATTCTTTTGTCACAACCACATCTACAGGCAAATAAAGTTTAACGCCTTTTTCTTCCGCCTTTTTGATGAACGATTGTGCCAGCTCGATTTTGTCTTCTTCGAGCAAAGAAGTGCCGATTTCATGGCCTTGGGCTTTCGTAAAGGTATAAGAAAGTCCGCCGCCAATTAGCAGATTGTCGACTTTGTCCAGTAAATGGTCAATCACGCCGATTTTATCCTTTACTTTCGCTCCACCGATAATGGCGGTAAATGGCCGCTCCGGTTCAGATAAGGCTTTTCCTAGCACATCCAGTTCCTTTTCCAATAATAGGCCGGAAACGGCAGTCAAGTGCTTGGCTATGCCAGCCGTTGAAGCGTGCGCTCTATGTGCAGCTCCGAAAGCATCGTTGACGAATACATCTGCCAGCGCGGCAAACGCTTTAGCCAATTCTTCATCGTTCTTTTCTTCGCCAGGATGGAACCTAACGTTCTCCAATAGAACAATATCTCCCTCGTTCATCGAAGCAATTTCCTGTTCAACTTTTGGCCCGATGGATTCATCCAGGCTCTTCACTTCTTTATGTAATAATTCGCTTAGTTTGGCGCCTGCTGCTGCAAGCCTCATGTCTTCGTTGACTTCACCTTTTGGGCGTCCCAAGTGGCTAGCCAAAATCACTTTCGCTCCGTTGTCAACCAGATACTCGATTGTTGGAATGGCAGCGCGGATCCGTGTATCATCAGTCACTTTTCCTTCCGACATCGGTACGTTAAAATCCACTCGGCAAAATACACGTTTCCCTTTTAAGTCCACGTCTTTCATAGTCATTTTCTTCAACATGACACTACCTCCCCGTTCGTCTAAAAAAAATAAGGGGCGGGGTAAACCCCCACCCCTTTACCCTCTTCCATTATAGAGGTTCATCGGAAATTAAGCTATAAATTTGGGATTACAATCCTGTTTTATACATGTGAAGAGCAAGGTCGATACAACGTGCAGAGTACCCTGATTCGTTGTCATACCATGAAAGAACTTTCACCATGTTTCCGCCAAGCGCCATTGTGGATGCACCGTCGACTGTAGATGAAGCCGGGTTGCCATTATAGTCGCTTGATACCAACGGAAGATCCGTGTAAGCCAAGTAACCTTTCAATTCGTTTTCAGTTGCTTCTTTCAACGCATTGTTGACCTCTTCGACAGTAGCTTCTGTTTCAAGTTCTGCCACTAAATCGATCAATGATACGTTTGGTGTAGGAACGCGGATAGCCATTCCATCCAGTTTGCCTTTTAGTTCCGGCAATACTTTTGTTACTGCTACTGCAGCCCCAGTAGTTGTCGGAATCATCGACTCTGCTGCTGCACGTGCACGGCGATAATCTTTGTGAGGTGAATCCAACAAGATTTGGTCGTTTGTATAAGAGTGAATTGTAGTCATCATGGCATGTTTGATGCCAAAACGCTCATTCAATACTTTAGAAATGCCTGCAAGGCCGTTAGTCGTACATGAAGCATTTGACACTACGTTGTCCGTTTCTGGGTCGTAGCTGTCATGGTTTACGCCCATAACCAATGTTTTCATGTCTTTGCCCGGTGCAGAAACGATAACTTTCTTAGCGCCAGCTTCGATATGTTTAGCAGCCGCAGCGGCATCTGTGAATCGGCCTGTCGATTCAAGGACGATGTCAACCCCTAATTCTCCCCATGGAAGAGCTGCAGGATCTTTTTCAGCGAATACACGCATTCTTTTGCCGTTCACGATAAGCTCTTCGCCTTCAGCAGAAATCTCTGCATCTGAAATGCCGTGCACTGAATCATATTTCAAAAGATGTGCAAGCATTTTTGCGTCAGTCAAATCGTTTACTGCTACTACTTCCACTTCCGGGTTTTCCATTACCTGGCGATATACAATACGTCCGATACGTCCAAATCCGTTAATTGCTAATTTTAAAGTCATTTAAAATTCCTCCTGTTTTTGAGTTAACTCGATTATTTTTTGTGCTGCACCTTCGTCTGTGATTAAAACTGTTTGTTCCGGCGCAATCTTGAAGTAAGAAAGAATTGCTTTAGCTTTCGATCGCCCTCCTGCAACTGCCAGGATAAAAGGCGCTTTTTGAACTTGTTCAATTTGGATTCCCGCTGTGCGGATGCGGTAAACTACATTTCCATTTTTGTCGAAGTAATACCCGAAAGCTTCACTTACCGCTTCACCTGCCCGGATTTTTTCCACTTCTTCAAATGAGGACTTTCGCTGCAGCGCAATTTCTTCAGCGTTTCCAATGCCATGTACAACAACTTGTGTCTGGTCGTACAATTCCATCATTTCTTTGATCACCGGTTCCCGCATCATCATCTCGTACGCCTCAGCACTTAAATGATCAGGCAGATAAAGTGTTTTTACCGCTCCACCGGTTTTTTCAGCAAACAGGGAGGCGATTGTATTGGCTTGATGGAGGACATCTTCCCCTAAGCCTCCTCTTGCTGCAATAAATTGCAATGAGCTGTCTTTCTTATCGGAAGCTATTTCTTTTGAAATAGCAGCCATTGTACTGCCGCCTGTTACCGCGATTTTTTTATACAGTGGGAACTTCGCTTCCAATAAGCGGGCAGCTTCTTTACCTATATTCGACTTGACTGCTGGAATATCGTCGCTGTTTTGAGGAACGATCAGCACTCTCGATATTCCTAAAATGGACTTCAGCTCTTTTTCCATGTTGGATAAACCCGACACTTCGCGCATAAACTCCTTTAAAGCATCAAGCACTTCAAGTCCCTGTGCAGTAACAACCATTCCAGCAGTTCTTGCTTCAATCAATTGCTGGTTTCGCAAAAGATCTGTTTCTTTTCGGATATCCCGTTCAGTCATTCCGGCAAGTTCACTTAAGGTTCGTCTGCCAATGGGTTGTTCCATTTGAATGGTCTGGAGGATCTGATAACGCTTTTTCAGGAGCTCGGTCATTTCCGGCATCAGCTTTTTCTTCGCTTCCGTTAATGGATCCATTCGTTCACTCCATTTCAAGCTGGACGTTTTTTGTCCCACTTTTAATTTTATTGTCCCACTAGTTTTATTCTAACGAAGGACTAACTAAAATGCAAACAAAAAGAAGCGTTAGAATTCTAACGCTTCCAATAATTCGATATAACCAATGTTTCCATAAATCACGACTTTCCCGTCTTTTTCGAGCACAGGAATCATCAGCATGTATTTTTCATGTATGGCATCGTCGCTCTCGATATCGACTTCCTCATATTCGAAAGGAAAATCTTCCCGTACAAGCTCAAGCATCATTTTTGCTTCATCACATAAAGGGCAATTTTGACGTGTATAGAATGTAATCATTTTTACTTCCTTCTTTCTATTTTATTTAATTGCATTCTCTCATACTGAAATGCCGCAAAAAGGTCTCGAAGACAGCGGCTGATTTTTTGAGATTAAATCTTTGTGGCAAGCAATGTACAAAAGATAATTTCTATAGCTCAGCTAAGAAAATGTGCATAACAAAAGATACGTCCATTAGAAACTGATCCATTTTATACATTCGTTATTTTAAAAAATTAAAAAAGCCGATTCCGGTCTCCGTTAGGTGGTGCACCCCAAAAGTTAGAGTTCAAATCTAACTTTTGGGGTGTTTTTATATGGCGAAATATAGTGAGGGTTTCAAACTGCGGATTGTCAAAGAATACGCAGAAGGTTCTTTGGGTTATTCCCTTTTAGCCCGAAAATACGGAATTCCTAGTTCTACTCCGATCAAACGGTGGGTACGTGCTTATCAGGTGCTTGGAGAAAAGGGACTGCGGAAGAAGCAGACGAACCAGGTGTATTCTGTTCAATTCAAGGTGGATGTATTACACTTTATGAAACAAACAGGTGCTTCCTACCAAGATACGGCGATTCAGTTTAAGATGAACAACCCTTCCCTGATCACGACTTGGAACCACCGGTTCCTGGAAAAAGGGATAGCCGGCTTGGAGGAGCGAGTGAAAGGACGGCCACCCATGTCCAAGAAACCGAAAAGCAGAACTGAAAACCAAGAGAAACTTCCCTCTCGTGAAGCGCAGCTTGAACGCGAAAATGAGTTGCTTCGCTTAGAGGTTGCGTACCTAAAAAAGTTGAAAGCTTTCCGGGAAAATCCGAATGCCTACCTCGAAAAGCCCAAACGGAAATGGCGTTCGAACTCCGCAAAAAAGGATTCCGATTGAAGGATGTGCTGAAGATCATCGATCTTCCAGAAGCGACGTATCATTACCACCGGCAGCGATTCGATTCGGAAGACGCAGACCGGGAATGGAAAACAGTGATCCGGGCGCTCTTTGAGAAACACGAAGGCCGTTACGGGTACCGCCGGATCCATCTGGAATTACAAGCGCAAGGATATGACATTAATCACAAGAAAATCCAGCGCCTTATGAGGGAATTGGATTTAAGATGCGTGAAGTTCATCCGGAAATCCCGCTACAGATCGTATAAGGGCAAAGTCGGGACCATTGCCAAAAACCGGTTGAACCGCCGGTTCCAAACAGCGCATGTCTTGCAAAAGATGGCCACCGACGTCACCGAATTCAAATGTACAGGGGAAGAAAAGCTGTATTTAAGCCCCATCATGGATCTTTATAACGGCGAGATCATTGGCCTGAGTATGGCGAAACGGCCGACCCTCGACTTCGTCCTGAATTCGCTGCACCAGGCCCTGCCGATTATCAAAGAGCAGGCTGTCTACCGGACAACCCTCCATTCGGACCAAGGCTGGCATTACCAGCACCCGGCCTGGGTGAAGGCGCTGAAGCAGCACCGGATCTTCCAAAGCATGTCCCGGAAAGGGACATGTGCCGACAATGCGGCTATGGAAAATTTCTTTGGCCTCCTGAAGCAGGAGATGTATTACGGGGAAGCGTTGGTATCCTACGAAGAATTAAAGAAGCGGATCGAACGTTACATCTATTACTACAACAACGAACGCATCAAACAAAAATTGGCCGGCATGAGCCCAGTACAATACCGGACGCATGCCAGCCAATTAGCTGCATAACGAAAACTCTAACTTTAAGGGGTCACTACCTTATTACGGAAAAGGAATCGGCTTTTAAACTATGCCCTCGGAGAGAATCGAACTCCCATCTTAAGAACCGGAATCTTACGTGTGATCCATTACACTACGAGGGCGTTTTCGTTCTTAACGACTTTTCTATTATAACCATAACAATAAATCTTTTCAAGCCTATTTTTTTAATTCGTTAGATTTGACCTTCATTGACCATAATGTGTATGATATTAATACAGCTGGAAGAACTTTCAGCATGAATTGACTACTATTTATTATGAGGAGGAAATATCTTATGAATTTAATTCCTACAGTAATTGAACAGACTAGCAGAGGCGAACGCGCTTATGATATTTACTCGCGCTTGTTAAAAGACCGTGTCATCATGCTCGGCAGCGGAATCGACGATAATGTTGCCAACTCAATTGTAGCACAGCTCTTATTCCTTGAAGCTGAAGATCCAGATAAAGATATCTCCATTTACATCAACAGCCCAGGCGGAAGCATTACAGCCGGTATGGCAATTTATGATGTTATGCAGTTTATCCGTCCGGATGTTCAAACTGTCTGCATCGGCATGGCAGCATCTATGGGTGCTTTCCTGCTTGCAGCTGGGACAAAAGGAAAACGCTATGCACTTCCAAATGCTGAAGTCATGATTCACCAGCCACTTGGCGGAGCTCAAGGACAAGCGACAGAAATTGAGATTGCAGCGAAACGCATTTTGCACCTACGTGAAAAATTGAACCAAATCTTGTCAGACCGTACTGGCCAGCCGTTAGAAGTGATTTCAAAAGACACAGACCGTGATAACTTCATGACTGCTGAACGTGCAGTTGAATATGGTTTGGTCGATCAAATCATCACTCGCAACAAATTGCTGGACGAAAAAAAATAAAATGAACAAAGAGGATTCGGGATGAGTTATTCCGAATCCTCTTTTTCTATTAACGATTTTGCGAATAGAAAGAGTCCACAGCTGGTTGAGGAAGTTGAAATTTGTATAAGGTATCTTCCCTTAACCGATATTCCGCCAACCAGCTGCGCTTGCCGCGGGCGAGCGCCAAGCCTCCTCAGCCGCTTCGCGTCTTGCGGGGTCTCGGCTGTCTCGCTATCCCGCAGGCGTCTCCGCCGGTTGGCTTCATATCTAGAAAGCGGGTACAAACATTCGAGAGCTTTCCGAATCAGCTCCCTATTCCAGAGAATCTCCAAAGGTAACAAAAGAGAGCTGATTGCAGCGGAAGGTGGGCGACTCCTGCGGAAATAACATGAGCTGAAGACCCTGGACTGAGCAAAGCGAAGGAAGCGGCTGAAGCCATGTCCGCGGAAAGCGTCCCGCCTGGAGCGAAATGAGAAAAGGCTGCCGAGAGTTTCTCGACAGCCTTAAGAATCGACAGCTGGTTGCTGTGGACTCTTTTTTATGCATCTTTTTCAATAAGGGCAGCCAATGCTTCGACTGCCGTTTCTTCATCTCTGCCGTCTGCAGAAATTTTGACGGTCGTTCCTTTGCTGATTGCCAGGCTCATGATGCCCATAATGCTTTTGGCGTTTACTTTTTTATCGTCTTTTTCTAAGTAAACATCCGAATTATAACGGTTTGCTTCTTGAACGAACAAAGCCGCTTGCCTTGCTTGTAATCCTGATTTCAATTGTACTTCCACTTGTTTATCAACCATGCTGATCCTCCTCTGAAACTTGGCTAAACACTTTAACTTATATGAAAGAAAGGCCTAAAATCACTGGCCAATCATTTCTCCTTTTCTCAAGGTATCGGCAATTTCATCAATTTTCCGCAACCGGTGATTTACACCTGATTTGCTGACATTGCCCGTTGAGACCATCTCGCCCAATTCTTTTAAAGTGACGTCCTGGTATTCTACTCGCAGGCGTGCAATTTCACGCAGCCGTTCCGGCAATTGGTCAATCCCGATCAATTGATCAATAAGGCGAATATTTTCCACTTGCCGCAGCGCCGCATCAATGGTCTTATTCAAATTGGCGGTTTCACAATTCACTAAACGGTTGACGCTATTGCGCATATCGCGAATAATCCGCACATCTTCAAATTTTAATAAAGCAGAATGCGCACCGGCAATGCTGAGAAAGTCCGAAATTTTTTCCGCTTCTTTCAAATAAGTGACAAACCCTTTTTTCCGTTCAATCGTCTTGGCGTTCAAATGGAATTCGTTCATCAAATTCACTAAAGAATCCGCATGGTCTTTGTAAAGCGAGTAGATTTCCAAATGATAGGAAGAGGTCTCCGGATTATTAACAGATCCCCCTGCTAAAAATGCACCACGCAAATACGCTCGTTTACAGCAGTTCTTTTCGATTAACGCTTTATTGATTTCATGTTCAAACTGGAAGCCTTCTGAAATAATAGCCAGGTCTTCCAACACATGTTTAGAACCTTCCCTGATTCTGCAAATATAAACGTTATTCTTTTTCAGCCGCATCTTTTTTCGGACCAGCAGTTCCACTGGATAAGCCCGGTAAAAGCGCTTTAATAATGTGTAAATCCGACGGGCTATAGCCGCATTTTCGGTTTGTATATCAAGGCTCAATTGCCGATTTGAAAATGATATGGTGCCGTTCATGCGAATTAAAGCGGATAATTCCGCTTTCCCACAACAATCGTCTACTTCGACTTGTGTCATCTCTTTTTTGGTTTCCGAAGCAAAAGACATCCATATTCCCCCTTCCAAGCATTAAAAATACAAATGCTCAGGATCTTCTTTGATAAGGCCTCCAGCATATTCAAACAGCCATTCTGCTACTTTCATCGGTTCATGCCGGACTGTTTCTCCGAAAATATTCGCGATGTCCTGTCTGAATATTTCAAGGCCCATATTGTGCAAACGTTCTTCATCATATTCGACCGGCCACGCTTTTTGTTTTTTATAGCGTTCTACAACTCCTTTAGGAACTTGTTCCTTATTGAGCAGAATCGCATCTAAAAACGGTTCACCTACATGGTCGTAAATCGCTTGAACATGGTCACAAGCTGTATATTTGTAGGTTTCTCCTGCTTGGGTCATTAAATTGCAGATGTATATTTTTTTAGCTTCAGCTGCAACCACTGCCTTTTTTATGTCTTTTACGAGCAGATTCGGCAATATACTGGTATACAACGAACCCGGCCCCACTACAATAACATCCGCTTTAGTGATAGCCTCTATCGTATCAGGCAAAGTTTTTACATCCTGCGGTTCTAAAAAAACTCTTTTTATTGGCTGCAAATACGCCGGAATCTTAGATTCTCCGCTGACAATCGTGCCATCTTCAAACTCGGCATGAAGCGTGACCAACTGGTTTGCTGCCGGCAGCACTGTCCCATTGACGTTCAAAACACGGCTCATCTCCCTGACTGCATGTGAAAAATCACCTGTGATGTTCGTCAAAGCAGCAAGCATAAGATTGCCTAGAGAATGTCCTTCCAAATCCGGGGAGTGTTTAAATCGGTATTGAAACATTTCCGCCACCAATGGTTCAGCATCTGATAAAGCAGCCATGACGTTTCGAATGTCTCCTGGAGGCGGTATATCTAAGTCGTTTCGAAGCCGGCCTGAGCTTCCACCATCATCAGCTACAGTAACAACCGCAGTTAAGTCCAGCGGAAACTTCTTTAATCCTCTTAGAAGCGTAGATAGTCCTGTGCCTCCACCAATAATAACAACCCGTTTCCGGCGTAAAGTACTTTCCATGCACTCAGCCCTTTCTTGTTTTGACGTCCCGATGAGTAACGATCGTTTTGTTTTGTTCTGCCAATAGTTTTCCGTAATATTCAGCAAGCGTCACTGACCGGTGCTGGCCGCCGGTGCAGCCAAAAGCGATCACCAGTTGCGCTTTGCCTTCGTTTTTATACTGGGGAATCATGAATTCCAAAAGGTCTGTCAGTTTACTGATTAATGTTTGGGTCTCACTCCATTGAAGAACATAGCTTGAGACCGGTTCATCCAGTCCGGACAACGGTTTCAATTCTTCAATATAATAAGGGTTCGGCAAAAAACGGACATCGAAAACCAAATCGGCATCAATTGGAATGCCGTGTTTAAAGCCGAATGACATCACATTGACGGTAAATTTATTGCTTGTTTGCGTAGCGAAATCTGTCACAATTTTTTCTCTTAGCTGTCTAGGAGTCATGGTGGAAGTATTGTAAATGTACTTCGCACGCCCTTGCAGATCCATCAGCATGTCGCGCTCTTTTTTAATGCCGCCAAGCACTAGGCCGCCTGGAGATAATGGATGTGACCGGCGTGATTCCTTATACCGGCTGACAAGTGTTTGGTTGTCGGCATCAAGAAACAGAATCGTCGTAGACACTTTTGACTCTTTCGAGATATTGTCAATGGCATCCACAAGGCTGTCAAAAAAGTCGCCGCCCCGTAAATCCATAACTGCCGCAACCCGCTTCATTGATTTGCCGGAATCTCTCATCAACTTGATGAAAGTAAGCAATAAAGCCGGCGGCAAGTTATCAATTGTAAAAAAACCCAAGTCTTCGAAACTTTGGATTGCGACTGTTTTGCCGGCTCCTGACATGCCGGTTATTATAATTAATTCAGTTTCATCTGTATGCTTATCCATTATGCTGGATCCCCTCTTCAGTAGACATTTGAATGCTTTCTTTAATTAGCTGGAATTCCGGCGAATAATGAAAAGTGCCATATTGCATACCTATTTGGCTAGCAGCAAATTGCAGGTTTGTACGGTCTCCTTCAGCCATCGGCAAAAATGCCAAACTTTCAACAGGATGCCATTCAAGAAGGCCTTCTCTTGTTTCTTCGAAAGGTTTGCCAATCAAGCCGGTTGCCAAAAAAGTGAAAAGCATCCATTCATCAACGATTTGTTCTTTTTCTTGAATCATCATCGTGTAGATCCCTTTTAAATGAGTTCCAAGCGGCTGTACACCTGTTTCTTCCATGAACTCTCTGACCGCCGCTTCATAAATTGATTCTCCTGTTTCCATTTTACCGCCCGGTGCAACGTACCAATCACGCCGGGGTTTTTTTAATAGCAATACTTGTCCTTCATGGACCACTAATAAATTTGCGATTCGCTGCACTGTCGACACTCCGTATCTATTGTAAACTCTCTCCATTATACATCTATCCTGGCGTGTCATGCAAAAAAAGAAAAGCGGAGGCGCCCGGTAAGCCCCGACAAGCGCCTATGGAAGAAGAGTTTTAAAATTTATGCATAAAAAAAGAGGCCGTTCTCCGATTAACTCGAAAAACGGCCTGTCAAAAGTTCTTTATAAAAAGGGGGTCAATTTACTATCCCTACTTTACCACCATCTTATGACAACAGTGTTACAAGTAGATTAAAATAGCATTAAATCAAGCTTTAATCCCGATTTTTTCGACCAATTCCTCAATATAATGCTGAACCGCTTGAGCAGCGATACTTCCGTCACCAGTTGCTGTAACAACTTGGCGCAGCATTTTTTCACGTACGTCTCCTGCTGCATATATACCCGGAACTGCTGTTTCCATTTTTTCATTGGTAACAACATAGCCTTCGTCATTTAGGATTCCTAAATCAGCAAATGGTTTAGTCAATGGCAGCATTCCGATGTAAATGAATACGCCATCCGCTTCAAATTCCTGTTCATTGCCGTCTTTTGTAGAAACCAGCGTGACGCTTCCCACTTTGCCGTTTTCATCATTAATTTCTTTAACCGTATGGCTCCAGATAAAATCAATTTTATCGTTTGCAAAGGCCCGGTCTTGAAGAATTTTTTGTGCGCGAAGCTCATCGCGTCTATGGACGATGGTTACTTTATCTGCAAAACGCGTTAAATAAACGCCTTCTTCAACTGCAGAGTCTCCGCCTCCGACAACCACCAGATTTTTCTGTTTAAAGAAGGCTCCGTCACAGACTGCACAATAGCTGACACCTCGGCCACCCAGTTCGTTTTCACCAGGGATACCCATTTTTTTATACTCAGCACCTGTAGTAATAATGATGGCACGCGCTTTGTATTCTTTCGAACCAGCGATGATGGTTTTGTATTCTTCACCATCAATGATTTCTTTTACGTCGCCATAAGCGTATTCAGCACCGAATTTTTTTGCGTGCTCGAACATTTTGTTCGAAAGGTCCGGCCCTAGAATATGTTCAAAACCCGGATAGTTTTCAATTTCTTCCGTGTTGGCCATTTGGCCGCCTGGAATTCCGCGTTCAAGCATTAATGTAGATAAATTCGCTCTTGATGTGTAAACAGCGGCTGTCATGCCTGCTGGTCCTGCTCCAATAATGATCACGTCATAAGTATTATTCGTCTCAGTCATAATAGGCCCTCCTAAATCTCAGTAGCTAAATCGTATAAGATTACCAGCATTGCAGCAACTTTTTTGCTTATGATTCGAAAAGCGGCAAATACTGGATCAACTGATTAACATATTTGGTCAGTGTAGCTGATGTTATGCCGAAATGTGCGGCAACCGCTTTTTTGGTGACAGAACGGTCTCTTGAAGATCTGACCATATAAGCAACCGAAGCGGCCAATGCTTTTGGATTTTTAAATTCATAACGGCGTTCAAACGCTTTTTCCACTAGCATAAACCACATTTGGAAAGCGTAGGAGCCTTGCTCAGTTATCATACTTTCTTCTTGGTACAGAATTTCAGTCGCTTCCATTGCCCGCATGAATGCTTGCTCTTCCGGCACATGTGCTTTAAACGGATGGCCGAGCGCATATCCAAGCAGATAGGTTTCAAGCACGGTTGGCTGTTCAGATTTCAGCCAATTCGGATGTGAAACAATTTCCTGCTTATGGGCAGACTTTCCTAATAGAAAAAGTCCGAACAACCGCTCGCTCGTCTGCGGATGATCAAGTTTGCCCACCAAATAATCCCGGTCATGTTCAAGCGCGTCTGGATGTGGCATAGCCGCCTGTTCTGCCCATGGTTCGTAGCCGTCTTTGCCCGGATCCATTTGCGTCAAATGCTTCCAGGCTTGCTTGGCAATGTCTTCATGGCCGGAGTGATAAGCTGCATGAGACAACCAGAAATAGAACGCAGGATCACCGTCAAATCCGCGTTTCTGCAAGCTCCGCAACCAGCGGTACGCTTCTTTATACTTGCCGACCAATGCAAAAGTAGCTCCCAATTTATAGCGATGCTCAAAGACATACGGCTGAATTTTCTTCAGCAAATCCAGCACGTCTTCAAGTTCCTCATTTTTTTCGTAATAATGAAAGACTGCCAAATTGCAAAGTGCATGCAAATTCCCTGTATTTCTTCTTAACACATCATGCAGCAGCGCTTTTGCCATTTCCGTTTCGCCGATATAAAAGTAAGCCAAGGCAAGATTATTATGTGCTCCCCAGAAATCCGGCTTTTCTTCAATCAGCGATTCCAGCAATTTGATGGCTTCCAGAAAGTTCCCTTCCTCCATCAAGCGCCGGGCTTTTTCTTGCTGATAAAAATGCTCACTGTCTTGAGCTTCTCCGTCGTCATCAAAAAGCTGCCAGTCTTCTTGTTCTGCAAAATCGATGATTTCTAAAGCTTCTGCTGCATACTGGCCCTGTATGTCGTTTTCCACGTATTTCTTCGCAAAATTGCGCGCTTCTAAGAACATTCCCATGTGTGCATTCACTTCTGCTAAGAAAAACAAGGTCTCCGTCTTATATTGATCAAGATCATATGCCGTACGCAATGCTTCCATTGCCGGGCCAAATTCCTGCATCTCCATAAGCACGATGCCAAACTGGACCCAGATATCCGGGTCTTTCGGGCTTAATTCTGTAGCCCGCTGCAGATACTTATGGGCTTTGGGATACTGTTCCCGCTGTAACTCTTTTAATGCCTTTTTGTAATAATATTCCCCTGTTGGTATGAATGACAGGACATTTTCATAGTTTTTCTTTTTTTTATTCTCCAAAATATGCCTCCGAAAAAGTAAAAGGAACGATTGTCATCGCTCCTCCACTTAAATGTGCTGTAATTATAGCATATTTTCTTATTATTTACTCGCAGTTTTTGTTGCATGCCGTTCTTTTAACACGTCAATGACATCGTCAAACCCGACTTTCTGTTCTTGCAGCAGCACCAGGACATGATAAAACAAGTCTGCTGTTTCCATCGCCAGTTCTTTTGGATCTCTATTTTTCGCTGCAATAATCACTTCAGCTGCTTCTTCTCCGACTTTTTTGCAGATTTTATCGACGCCTTCTTCGAATAGATAGGTCGTATAAGCGCCGGCCGGCATTTCTTCTTCCCTTTTTCGGATCAATCCCGTCAGTTCACTGAGCATGTCCACTTTCGACTCGTTTGGTGCACCGGCAATCGTGTTATGGAAACAGCTTTCTTCGCCAGTGTGGCAAGCCGGGCCATTCGGAATCACTTCATAGATCAACGAATCTCCATCGCAGTCAAGGCGGACTGCTGTTACTTGCTGGGTATTGCCGCTAGTCGCGCCTTTGTTCCATAATTCATTGCGGCTTCTGGAGTATAGCCAAGTTTCATTTGTTTCCAGTGTTTTTTGTACGGCTTCTTCGTTTGCATAAGCCAATGTCAGCACTGCTTTCGTGTCGGCATTTTGAATAATAACGGGAACCAGCCCGTTGCCATCATATTGGATATCGTTCATCGGACGTTCACTCCCTCTTTCCTTAAATACTCTTTCACTTCAGCAACGCTCGTTTCTTTGTAATGAAAAATCGAAGCCGCAAGAGCAGCATCTGCATCCACTTCTTTGAAGACTTCGGCGAAATGTTCCCGATTTCCTGCCCCGCCGCTTGCAATCACCGGGACTTCTACCGCTTCCCGCACCGCTTTTGTCAGTTCCAGATCAAAACCATCTTTTGAGCCGTCTTTATCCATTGAAGTCAAGAGCAGTTCCCCAGCTCCCAGTTCAACGCTTTTCTTCGCCCACTCCACTGCATTCCAGCCGGTTTTATTGCGTCCGCCATGTGTATAAACATCCCAGCCTGTGCCGTTGCTTTTGGCATCAATGGCTACGACGATGCATTGCGAACCGAAATAATCCGCTCCTTCTTTGATCAGCTCGGGCCGGTCAAGCGCCGAAGTGTTCAAGGAAACTTTGTCGGCTCCTGCACGCAGCATACGCTTCATATCTTCAAGAGAACGAATGCCGCCTCCAACCGTAAACGGAATGGATAATTCAGTGGCCACTATTTTGACTACTTCAATCATCGTTTCTTTGCCTTCGTGGGAAGCCGAAATATCCAAAAAGACCAATTCATCCGCTCCTTGCTTGTCGTAAAAACGGGCAAGCTCCACCGGGTCCCCGGCATCCCGAAGCGACACAAAGCTTACGCCTTTGACAACCCGTCCTTCTTTGACATCGAGGCATGGAATAATTCGTTTGGTCAACATGACAGCGCCTCCTCCAGCGTAAAGCGGTTTTCATACAGCGCTTTACCGATAATGACTCCGGCAATCGGGCTTTCGCCTGCTGCCTGTTTAACGTTTTGGATATCTTCAAGAGAACCGATACCACCGGAAACGATTACTTCTGCTTGATCCGAATCGACGAGCGTTTTATTGGCATTGATATTCGGCCCCTGCAGCGTGCCGTCCGTTGCGATATCTGTGTAGATAAAATGCTTGGCTCCTTTGGAAACAAAAAAGCTGGCGACGTCTTTTGCTGATTGCCCCGAAGTTTCAATCCATCCTTCAGTTGCAGCCATCCCGTTTTTGGCGTCAATGCCGATGACGATCCGTTCTGCCCCAAATTCCTCAATAAATGATGCGACCAGTTCCGGATTGCGGATTGCAAGGCTCCCGATGATGACGCGGCTGATGCCATTTGACAAATAATGTTCTATATCTTCGCGCGTCCGGATGCCGCCGCCAATTTGGATATTGACCGGAAGCTTCGCCGCTTCAATTACAACTTTATCATTGATCCGGACGCCATCTTTGGCTCCGTCCAAATCGACCATGTGAATCCATTCCGTTCCGGCATCCACAAATTGCTTAGCCATATCAACCGGCGAGTCGCCGTATACGGTTTCCTGTGCATAATCTCCCTGAAAAAGCCTTACGCATTTTCCGCCGCGCAAATCAATTGCCGGATAGATTTGAAACTTGCTCATCTTGGTTCCTCCTGACGTTTGCAATCCATTGTTCAAGTAAATAATGGCCGAAATCACCGGATTTTTCCGGGTGGAACTGCATTCCTGTAATCAACCCTGAACCGACGACGCCTGGCACATCGATGTTGCCATAGCTTGCTGTCGCCCATACCTGTTCCGGGTCCGTGTTCACTGCTAAAAATGAATGGACGAAATAGACATGGGTATCCACTTGCAGATCCTCCAGCCAATACGGCATGCGGGAAAATCCAAGCCGGTTCCAGCCCATATGAGGAATGCGGTACGCCCCTTTTTCAAAACGGCGAATCTGCCCTTTCAACAAGCTGAGCCCTTTTGTCGGTTTTACTTCTGAACTGTCTTCATACAACAGCTGCATGCCAAGGCAAATGCCAAGAAGCGGAATACCTTTTTCGGGCAATGATTGAATAAAAGAAGAAAGTCCTTTGCGGTCCAGCAATTCCATCGCATCCGGAAAGGCACCGACTCCCGGCAGTAAAATTGCTTCTGCTTCAAGCAGCGTCTCCGGATCGTCAGATAGAATCACTGTGCAATCCAGTTTTTTCAATGCTTGTTCAACGCTGAACAGATTGCCCATGCCGTAATCGATAATTCCGATAATCATGTTAACAGCCCCTTTGTAGACGGCACGCCTTTCACACGGGAATCAATGATTGTCGCTTCGTCCAGCGCACGAGCGAGCGCCTTAAAGACCGCTTCGATGATGTGGTGTGTATTATGGCCGTAGTGAATAATGACGTGGACATTCATACGGGACTCAAGCGCAAATTTCCATAGAAATTCGCGGACCAGTTCTGTATCAAAGGTGCCAACTTTTTCGTTTGGAATATTGCCCCGCATTTCCAAGTGGGGCCGATTTGAACAGTCAACGACCACTTGTGCAAGAGCGTCATCCATCGGCACAAAGGCATTGCCATAGCGGCGGATGCCTTTTTTGTCACCCAGCGCTTCTTTCACTGCTTGTCCTAGGACAATGCCAATGTCTTCTGTTGTATGGTGATCATCGATATGGGTATCTCCATCCGCTTTGATTTCTCCGTCAAACAAGCCGTGCTTGATGAATAAGTCGAGCATATGGTCCATGAACGGTACACCCGTTTTGATATCCGCTTTCCCGTCTCCATCCAATGAAAAAGAGATGGCTACTTTGGTTTCATTTGTATTGCGCTTGATTTCGGCTTTTCTCATCGTTTATTCTCCTTTTTTCCAGGCACGGGATTCTACAGCCCGCGCATGTCCTTCGAGTCCTTCAAGGCGGGCAAGACGGGCGATTTTCGCTTCATTTTGCTGCCAGGCCTGTTCACTGTAATAAACTACACTTGTTCTTTTGACAAAATCATAGACCGACAAGGCACTCGAAAAACGCGCCGTGCTGTTGGTCGGCAAGACGTGGTTTGTGCCTGCGAAATAATCGCCGATCGGTTCCGACGAATAACGACCGATAAAAATCGCGCCGGCATTCTGGATTCTTTCTGACAGGGATTCTGCATCTGCCGTCATAATTTCCAAATGCTCCGGTGCCAGTTCATTCGCTGCCGCAATCAATTCATCCATCGTTTCACCGATATAAATCATGCCGTGATCGTTGATTGCTTTTCCTGCAATGGACTGCCGCGGCAGGGTCTCCAGCTGGCGTTCCACTTCAAGCGAAACAGCATCTGCTAATTGTTGACTGGTTGTCAGCAGCACGGCACTTGCCATCGGATCGTGTTCCGCCTGGGATAATAGATCCGCCGCCACTTCATCGGCAAAAGCTGTTTCGTCTGCAATGACAGCAATTTCACTTGGCCCTGCAATCATATCGATTGCGACGTCGCCATAAACTTCCCGTTTTGCAAGAGCTACGAAAACATTGCCTGGTCCTGTGATTTTATCAACTGCTTCAATTGATTCTGTGCCGTATGCCAGTGCAGCAATCGCTTGGGCACCGCCCGCTTTATATATTTCATCAATTCCTAGTATGTGGGCTGAAACCAATACTCCATCTGATAATTTGCCATCTTTTCCTGGCGGAGAAATCAATACGATCCGGCCGACGCCGGCTACTTGAGCCGGAATAACATTCATCAATACGGAAGACGGATAAGCCGCTGTTCCGCCTGGAACATACAATCCCGCTGAACCGATTGCTGTCACGCGCTGAGCGACATAAGAACCATCGCTTCTTGTATTTTTATATCCCTCTTGCTTCTGGTTTTCGTGATACTCCCGGACATTATCTGCCGCTTCCGTCAAATCCTTAAGCAGCTGGGCATCGAAACGGTCGACCGCCTCCGTGATTTCTTCTGGGCTGACCTGGATACTTTCCAATTTGACGCCATCCCATTTTTCGGTGTAGCCAAGCAATGCCGAATCGCCGTTTTGCTTCACGTTTCGGATAATTTCTTTGACGGATGCCAGTTGCTCGGCATTAGCTTCAGCAATCGTTCTTCTGATCGAGATGTTGGAAGATAATTGCGTCTGTTTCATGCCTTCGCCTGCTTTCGTAAGTTTTCGACAAGTTCACGGATCCGCTCCTGCTTTAATCGGTAACTAACTGGATTCGCAATCAGCCGGGAAGTGATTTCAGCAATTTGCTCATACTCCACTAGGCCATTTTCTTTCAGCGTTTTTCCTGTTGATACAATATCGACGATGCGGTCTGCAAGGCCAATCATCGGCGCCAATTCGATAGATCCGTTCAATTGAATGATTTCCACTTGCTCCCCTTTGCCTCGGTAAAAGCGGGAAGCGATTTTAGGATATTTCGTTGCGATGCGCGGCGTCACCGGATTCATTTCTGTATTCGGCAATCCTGCAGTCGCGATATAGCAGCGGCTAATTCCAAGGTCCAGCAATTCATGGACGGAGCGGTCCAGCTCCAGCATGACGTCTTTCCCAGCTATTCCAATATCCGCTACGCCATGTTCCACATAAACCGGCACATCCATCGGCTTCGCCAAAATAAAGCGGAAGCGTTCGTTCGGTGCTTCCACAATCAGTTTGCGCGAATCATCCAGTTCTTTCGGCAAATCATAGCCTGCTTTTACCAGCAGCTCATAGGCTTCCTCAAAAATCCGCCCTTTTGGCATAGCAATCGTCAGTTCATCCATTTTTAGCACCTTCCAATCGTCTTACTTCGCTGAACAATGCAGTAAACTCTTCTAGCGCGTGTACAGCCGGAGCATATTGGAGCGTGGCTCTTGCTCCGGATTCGCGCAATTGCTGCGCTTGCTCATGTGCCTGTTCTTCACTGGCTTCGTCAAATAAAATCAATATATGCTGCTCTTCCTCTTTGTCCGGCGGCATCACTTCCAGCAGCCGGTCTACACGCAAGCCGAATCCTGTAGCTCCGATATGCAAGCCGAACTGCTTCATCAATCCATCGTAGCGCCCGCCATTGCCTAGCGGAAACCCGCTTCCTGCTCCATATATTTCAAACACCAGGCCGGTATAATAGGTCATATGGCTGGTAAAGGATAAATCATAAGTGATGGCTTCCGCCAGTCCGTTTCTTTGGATGATGGTCTGCAGTTTCAGCATTTCTTCATAAAACGCTGTTTGTTCACTATTTGAAAAATCAATGTATGGTTTCCAGTCTTCTAAAGAGGACGTGATGATTAATTGTTTAAAAGAAGCCGCTTTTTCTGTATCCCCAATCAATTCATTGGCCAGTTGTTCAAAACGGACACTGTTTTTCGAGACAAGAGCAGCACGGACCACTTCTATTTGATCATCGTCCAATCCAAAATCCTTTAATATAAGTTGCAGCAATTGTGTATGGCCAATGACGACACGGCCAGATTCAACGTTCAACTGATTTAAGATATTCGAGGCCAGGATAATCACTTCTGCATCTGCGTAAAGCGAATCATCGCCGATCAGTTCGACGCCCATTTGTTCGAATTCTGCCGGCCGGCCGCCTTCCCGCTTTTGTGCCCGAAAAACGTTGGAATAATACCCGAGCCGGACCGGCATTTTTTCTTTCAGCAATTTTGATGCTGCCACCCGTGCAATTGGGGAAGTCATGTCGGGACGAAGGACCAGTGTTTCGCCTTGGCTGTCCAATAATTTAAAAAGCGCGTTATCTGGAATAGCAGAAATTTTGCCGATTGTTTCGTAATACTCCAGTGTTGGAGTTTGAAGCAAATCATATCCAGCACCTTGCATGATCGCTGTGCCTTTCGCACGCAGTTCAGCTTTCTTTTTAGCAATAAACGGGAAATCGTCACGCATACCCAGTGGTTTCTCGAACATTTGAATGGTCATTGAAGGTCACTTCCTAAAATTGGTTATTTTACTTTAGTTAGTTAGAGTGGTGAAGTAATTTTTATTTTAGCGCATGTTTCCATGGACCGTCAAGGAATTGTGCAAAAGTTATATGAAAAAAATGAATTTTCAACATCGCTTCAACCTCTTTAGGGAGCAAAAACAACTATATCTACGAAGGCTCACGCAACATACCAGTCACTGAAAACTTCCCTTTTTATAGTAAAAAAACCTGAAAGCACACCGCTTTCAGGTTTTCAGTTGGCGTTCGGCCATTTGTTCAGCTGTATAAATAATCACCATCGGATTTCCACCGACAAAAGCTCCGGCTGGCACGTCTTTATTGACCAGTGTGGCAGCGGAAACAATGGCACCGTCCCCAATTGTCACTCCAGGCAAAATAGTCGTATTAGCGCCGATTAAAACTTCGTCTCCTATTATAACTTCCCCTAATCGATATTCGTTAATCAAATATTCGTGGGCAAGTATAGTCGTATTATAACCGATGACCGAATTCTTTCCGACCGTGATCTTCTCCGGGAACATGACATCCGGCATGACCATTAACGCAAAAGAAGAATGCTCTCCCACTTTCATATGCAGAAACGTCTTGTAGAGCCAGTTTTTCATAGGCAAAAAAGGTGTATAACGTGCGGTTTGAATGACAATGAAATTTTTAACGACTTTCCAAAACGGCACGGTTTTATAGACATGCCATAGCGAATTTTGACCGGTGACAAAATGGCGCTCGGTGTTTCTCATTGGACTTCTTCTTTCGTCAAATGCAGCAAATCACTGATGTGCTGCAGCATATAGTCGGGATTAAAACCGGCCAAAAATTCCTCGCCTTTTACGGACCAGGCGACGCCGGCAGTGCGGACACCGGCATTTTGACCACCTTCTATATCGTGCGAATTGTCACCGATCATCAGGGCTTCGCCCGGCGCTGCCTTCAATTGTTCCAATGCCAGCAAAATCGGTTCTGGATCCGGCTTCGGCTCTTTGACTTCATCCAGGCTGACGATGACGTCGAAAATATTTCCGACTCCCATTAATTCCAGTCCGTGTTTGATGGAAGCCCCTCTTTTGGTGGAAACGATCGCCATTTTCAAGCCGCGGTTTTTCAGCAGCCTCAAGGTTTCAGCTACGCCATCATATTCTGTTACCAACTCGTCATGCAAGGTTTTATTGATGGCACGGTATTGCTCAGTCAGTTCTGCTGTGCGCCCCGGGGCAATGGCAGTAAACGTCTGTTCAAGTGAAGGCCCGATAAAATGAAGCACTTCCTGCCTTTCGAAACGGCCCGGAAAATGCTCGTCCAATACCGAAAGAAAGGTTTGGATGATCAATTCATTGGTGTCGAGCAGCGTTCCGTCAAAGTCGAATAACAGTGTATTGATGTCTTTGGTCACGAGGAAAGCACTTCCTTCCGGTTTTCTTCTGTTTTCCGCCATACATAAGAAACAAAAATCGTTAAGACCAGTGCTGTAACAAGGCGTATGATAAACAATGGCCATATGGGAATGCCAAGTGGAACGAAAATAAGCGTATCTTCCACAATGGCGTGGCAAGCCACTAGAAAGATAAAGGCCAATGTGGCATCTTTTTTACTGACGCCATCTTCCTGAACTGCTTGAATCATAACGCCTGCTCCCATGGCTAGACCGAACACCAAGCCTGATGCCAATGTCAGCGAAGCATTTTTCTGGATGCCCAGCAATCGAGTCAATGGTCCCATCGAATTGGAGATGCGCTGCAAAAAGCCTTTATCTTTTAATATTTGAATCATCAGCATCAACGGGATGACAATGATCGCCAGCTGTAAAATTCCGAAAGAGGCTTTTTCAAGTCCGAGCAGGAAAACGCCCATCCAGCTTTCCGGCGCAGCTGCAACTTCTGGAGCGAAACCATATTGGGCTGTTTCGCCGCCGCCTTTCCAAACGAGATTGATGATGATTCCTGATAAAGCGGCCAATCCGAATCGGACAACCAGAACCACCCATAGCTTAACTCCAACTTTTAACGCAACACCGGTTTCGATAAAAATATTATGGGAGAAAGAAAGCATGACCGCCAGGATAAACACTTCTTTTACGGTCAGCTCCAGAGACAGAATCCCTCCGATTCCGGCATACAAGTTTAATGCATTACCAAGAACCAAGGGAATGGCAGCATCTCCGCTAAGCCCGAAGATCCCCATGATCGGAGCAACTAAATCGATGATGAATGGCAGGACCGGTGTATATTGGAGCATCGTCACCAATAATGTAATCGGGAAAATGATTTTCCCCAATGTCCAAGTCGTATGTAGACCCGCTTTCAATCCATTTTTCAACGTAGACATTCCATTCCTTCTTTCTACTTATCCAAGTAATGCGGTGGATTTTTTAGTTTCACTCGGCGGTAAACAACGAAAACAACTGAAATGATGATGGCTATTACGGATACCAATTGGGCAGCTCGCAGTTCCCCAATCACATAGAGGCTGTCTGTTCGCATCCCTTCTATAAAGAAGCGGCCGACAGAATACCAGATGACGTAGAAAAAGAACATTTCGCCGCGCACCAGATTAACCCGGCGCAGCAGCAGCAAAATAATGATGCCGACAAAACTCCATAACGACTCATATAAAAACGTCGGGTGATAATAAGCTCCATCTATGTACATTTGATTGATGATCCAATCGGGAATGAATAGATTTTCCAAAAATGCACGGCTTACTTCCCCGCCATGCGCTTCCTGGTTGATAAAATTCCCCCAGCGGCCAATGGCCTGGCCGATTAAAATGCTGGGAGCGAGAATATCCGCCACTTTCAGGAATGACGTATTGCGGCGCTTGGTAAAAATATACGCCACAATTACTGAAGCGATAAGCGCTCCGTGAATAGCAATTCCGCCATTCCAAATGGCAATGATTTCTCCAGGATTGTCTTTATAATGATCCCATTGAAAAATCACATAATAAATGCGGGCCCCCACAATAGCCAGCGGCACCGCCCAAATCAGCAGATCCGTCAAGAAATCGGGATGAAGGCCCCGTTTGACCATTTCACGCTGGCCAACCAAAAATGCGATGATGATGCCGGTAGCAATAATGACGCCATACCAGCGGACATCGATTGGTCCGAGCGAGAAAGCGATCGGATCTATTGCAGCTAAAATCGAATACATGCCATGCACCTTCCCATTCCCTTAGTTTGTATCTTGAGCAATAACTTCATCGAGCCGTTTTGAAAACTCTTCTGCTGCATTGACGCCCATGCGTTTCAAGCGATAATTCATGGCAGCTACTTCTATGATAACGGCTAAGTTTCGCCCTGGGCGAACAGGAATTGTCAGCTTCGTTAAATCCGTATCGATGATCCGCATCTTCTCTTCTTCCAAGCCAAGGCGGTCATACGTTTTGTCCTGATCCCATAATTCCAGATCAATGACCAGTGAAATGCGTTTGAATGTCCGGACAGCACTTGCACCGAATAATGTCATGATATCGATGATGCCAACCCCTCTGATTTCAAGCAAATGCTCTATCAGTTTCGGAGGATGGCCGACTAACGTATTCTCGCCTTCCTGATGGATTTCTACGCAGTCATCCGCAACGAGGCGATGCCCTTTTTTCACAAGTTCGAGCGCAGTTTCACTTTTACCCACGCCGCTCTTGCCCGTAATCAAAACACCGACTCCGTAAATATCAACCAACACTCCATGGACCGCAGTCGTAGGCGCCAGCTGGCTTTCCAAATAATTTGTCAGCAAACTGGAGAAACGGGTGGTCGGCATTTTCGTGCGGAATACTGGCACGTGCTTTAGGTTCGATGCATCCACCAGCTCCGGCGGCACTTCCATTTCATGGGCTACAATAATTGCCGGTGTGTCGTCGGTGCAGAGTTTCAACATCCGCTCTGTCCGCTCCCTTTCTTCCAACAGCGCAAAAAAAGACAGCTCCGTTTTGCCAAGCATTTGAATCCGGTTCGCTGGATAATGTGTGAAATATCCTGCCATCTCAAGTCCAGGCCGCGAAATATCACTGATTGGAATATGCCGTCCCAGTCCGTCCTCGCCGCTGATTAATTTCAGATCAAAAGTGTCCATTACCTGTTTTACTGTTACCTGTCCCATCTTTACCCTCATTCCTTTTACACTCAAAACGCAAAGAACTTTGTTTGAAGTTCTTTCAGCATTCTGACGGTTTGCTCCTATTTTAACACGGAAAACTTTAATTTGAAGATTTTCGTGTCTCCTTTCTGCAAGCTTCCATCTATATGGACAGTAAAGGAGGAATTTGACAATGAAAATAATGATAGATGCAGGCCATGGACCTAATACTCCGGGCAAGCGCTCCCCCGACGGACGCCTCCGGGAATTCCACTTTAATGCGGCAGTCGCAGATGAAGTCAAGAAGCGGCTCATATTAGACGGCCATTCCGTCTTTTTCAGCCATCAACCCGACCAGGATGTGTCTCTCCATGAACGGACGGCGCTTGCTAACCGGTTAAAAGCAGATTTATTCGTCTCCATTCACGCAAACGCTTTTGGCTCTGTTTTTAATGACACCCAAGGAATTGAAACGTTCATCTATACCAAATCAAGTGCAGACAGTATAAAATTTGCCGGTTCGATTCAACAGGCATTGATTTTGTCAACGCACCGGAAAAATCGCGGCGTCAAAAAAGCCGATTTTGCCGTACTCCGTGATACCGGAATGCCGGCTGTTCTAATTGAATGCGGCTTTATGACAAACCGTGAAGAAACCGAATTATTAAAACTGGATGCTTACCGGAAACGCTGTGCCAGCGCTATCGCATTTGGCATCGGTTGTGCCATTTAACATCCGCGCCCCGTGAAAGCTGAATTTGCTTTCACGGGGCTTTTTATTTTGCCGTGCTTTAACAGCCCGATTGGTTCATCTAATAATCAGTGGGGATAAAGCTTCCAGTTCTGCTACACTTATTGCATAGTGAACAAAATGAAGAGGTGGACTATGAACAAAACAATTGGCATTCTTGCACATGTTGATGCAGGAAAAACGACGTTTTCTGAACAATTGCTATATCATACCAAAAGCATTCGGCAGCGCGGGCGCGTTGACCATCAAGACGCTTTTCTCGATAGCCATGAAATTGAAAAAAACAGAGGCATCACCATTTTTGCGGATCAAGCGATGTTTTCCTACAACGATTCTACTTATTACTTGATCGACACACCGGGACATGTCGATTTCTCAGCAGAAATGGAACGCGCCATTCAGGTTTTGGATATTGCCATCATCATCGTCAGTGCCGTTGATGGCGTTGAAGGACATACGGAAACAGTTTGGCAGCTCCTGAAGAAATACCGGGTACCGACTTTCTTCTTTATCAATAAAACCGATCGCGAAGGCGCAGAGGTGAATCGGGTTTTAACAGAGATCCGCAGCAGCCTTACGCCGGATGTATTTGATGTGACCGCTTCTTTTCATAACGGTGAAATGGACGATGAGCTGATTGAGTTTCTGGCTGAACGCAATGAAACTCTATTGGAATACTATATGGATTACGGGTACGATCCCGAACTTTGGCTGCAAACCTTGAAAACAATGATTCAAAATCAGCAGTTGTTCGCTGCTGCCGGCGGTTCAGCATTGAAAGATACTGGAGTTATTGAGTTCTTCGATCAACTTGACCAACTGACGGCAACTGCCTATTCAGATGAAGAAGAATTCGCTGCTCAAGTGTATAAAATCCGCCACGAAGCGAACGGCAACCGCCTTACTTTTATCAAAGTGCTGAGTGGCATTTTGCGGGTACGGGATGAAGTCGCTTATGGGGCTGCCGAAAACCGGCTTCACGAAAAAGCGACTCAGCTCCGCATATACAACGGCCATAAATTCCAACCGGTAGAGCAAGCGAGAGCTGGCGAACTGGTCGCTGTTGCCGGACTTTCAGAAACTTGCATCGGAGACGGTTTGGGAAAATTGGCTGCACGGGCATCTTTTGGTATGGTGCCGGCATTAAAATCAAAAGTATTAGTTGATCCTGCCGCTAATATCAAGGAAGTACTGAGAGGCTTTATGCTGCTCAATGCTGAAGATCCTTCACTGCGTGTAGTATGGGATGAGCATTTCCAGGAGATCCATATCCATGTCATGGGTGTGATCCAGCTTGAAATCCTTGAACAAATCGTCAAAGAGCGCTTCGGCTTTCAAGTTTCATTCGGAGATCCTGAAATTCTTTATAAGGAAACAATTGAGCAGCCCGTTACGGGCTACGGCCATTTTGAACCGCTCCGCCATTATGCAGAAGTCCATCTCAAGGTTGAACCGGCACCTCGCGGAAGCGGCATTACTTTGGCCAACATTTGCCATGCCGATGCTTTATCCATCGGCAACCAGAACTTAGTGCTCCATCATTTGAAAGAACGGGACCATCATGGCCTGCTCACCGGCTCAGCATTAACTGATGTCAAAATCACTTTATTGACCGGCCGTGGCCATAACCAGCATACTGCCGGCGGCGATTTCCGCGAAGCCGCTTACCGGGCACTTCGCCAAGGACTTGAAAAAGCCCAAAACCGCTTGCTGGAACCTGTCTATCATTTCAAGATTAAAGTGGAAATGGACCATATGGGGAAAGTTTTATCTGATATCCAGCAATCCCATGGCAGTTTTAATGCCCCTGAATTATTAGACGGCAAAGCTTTTATCGAAGGAAGGGTGCCAGTGGCCACTTTTATGAACTACAGCACTGAATTCGCTTCTTTCACCCACGGAAAAGGGACGCTTACGCTGCTGCCCGGCGGCTATGATTTTTGCCATAACGAAGAAGAAATTATCACAAAACAAGGTTACAATAAAGATGCGGACCCGGAATACACATCAACCTCTATCTTTTGTGCCAAAGGACAAGGCTATAAAGTTCCTTGGGACGAAGCAGAAGCCGCTATGCACTGCCTTTAAAATTTATTGGAAAAGAGGGAATCCGTATGTATGAAGCAAAGATGAAAGAAACAGATTCAGATGTCATCCAATTTATCGAAGAGACGGTGGAAAATCCAAAGAAAAAACAAGATGCTTACCGGTTGCTTGAGATTTTTCAAGAAACCAGCGGATACCCGCCGAAAATGTGGGGGCCGAGCATCATCGGATTCGGGTCCTATCATTATGTTTACGCTTCCGGCCATTCAGGCGATGCACCGCTTGCCGGCTTTTCTCCACGGAAAGCGAAAATCAGTTTGTATATTGCATCTGGCGATCCGGACTATGAACAGCGGCTTGCTAAACTGGGCAAGCATACCAGCGGAAAATCCTGCGTCTACATCAACAAACTTGAAGACATCGATACCGCAGTCTTAAAAGAGTTGATTATTCAATCCATGGATTTTACTAAAAAGTTATATGCAGAATACAATTGAAAAAGCCAGAAAAGCGGTTATCTGCTTTTCTGGCTTTTGCTATTCCATTAATAAAGACTCGCAAATATCTTTTACTCCGGCCATCCCTAAAATCGCCATAAAACTTTTTTGGATGCCCAAATGGCCGTTTTTAGGATTGTGCCATTCTTCCAGTGTATGGGCCCCGCCAAAGTCACCGCCGAGCCCAATCGTAATCGAAGGAATCCCGAGGCTCATCGGATAATTTGAATCAGTACTGCTCGGTTCTCCCAGCCTCGGCTGCCCACCGATCGATTTGACGGCGGCACAGGCAATTTGGACAATTGGCGCTTCTGGCGATTGGCTGGCCGGCGCCCGGTTGCCGAAACGGACAACTTCCACTTTTAAGCGGTCATCGCCCCAGCGGCGATTTTCGTCTTCAGCCGCTTTTTGGACAATTTCCAAAAAGCGGCTTTCCAATGTTCCGAGTTCTTGTTCATCATTGGATCGCAAATCGACAGCCATGCTTGCTTCATGGGCAATCGCGTTCACCGAAGTGCCTCCTGATACTTGGCCAACTGAAAACGTCGTTTTCGGCCGGGAAGGAGTCTCAAAATCTGCAATTGCTGCAATCGCCCGGCCAAGTGCATGCGTCGCACTTGGTGTCCCGAATGCCCCAAAGCTATGGCCGCCCGGACCTTTATATGTAATGGTATAGCGAAAACTTCCTGTTGCAAGATAAGTGATATGGTTGAATCCTTCGCCGTCCATCGATACAAAAGCATCAATGTCAGGACGCGCAGCAAAAAACGCTTTGACTCCTCGCAAGTCCCCGGCTCCCTCTTCGCCGACAGTTCCACCGAATAGGAGATCTCCGCTGATTTTTATCCCTGCTTCCTTCATCGCCCGCACGACCGCCAGCAATTCTGCCAGTCCCCGTGTATCGTCGCCAATTCCCGGTGCGTAAAGAATGCCGTCTTTCTGGTGCACAGTTGTATCCGTGCCTTCCGGAAATACCGTATCCAGATGGGCTGAAACAAAAACCCTTGGTCCATCACCAATTCCTCTGCGCATTCCAAAAACATTGCCTTCTGCATCCATTTGAACTTCTTCAAGTCCAAGTGCCTGCAGCCGGCGCATAAAGTCTTCAGCCCGCTGCTGTTCTTTAAAAGGCGGTGCTGGAATTTCCGTTAAGGCAATCTGGTCTGCAATGGTTTGATGGTGATCTTGCTCAATGAATGACAATCCCTTTTTTACTGCTTCATCTTCTTTCAACTGATTAAAGGCTTCTGTTATCCGGGTTGAAATGGTCGTTTCTGCCACGTACTCTCCTCCTTATCATTTTTAGTTCTTGTTCAATTTTGGAGTTGCTACCTTATTTAAACCGTACTGCATATGTCATTAGAGCTCAAGAAACGAAAAAAAGCCGGCATGCTCTATGCCGGCTTTTTTCTATAATTTATTCAACTGTCAAATAGCGCACAAGTACAGAACCGGTTTTGGTTTCTCCATAGACCAAAAGAGGCGCTGCCACAGCTTCTCCGCTTTCTTTTGAAAAACGGATGGACTTTTGCATAAACTGTCCTTGTTCATGGGTATGTTCAACATCTGAAAGCAAGACATCCATTTTGCCGAGGTTGGAAGAAACTTCCCCTCTTAATGGCAAGTGGGAAGGAATATAAATTTCTACATTTCCTGCCAATGTTTTCGCTTCCACTTTGCGGGCTTCTTTGCATCTTGATGTCACTACGACATTGCCATTCAACGATTTTGCTTCTGTTGTCTGGATGTCACCATCAATATAAATGCGGCCGTTCAAAGTTTCTGTTTCCATTACTTTCCCCTGGACATCCTGCACTTGGATTGCACCATTTGCTGTTTCTAGTTCAGCATCATCAAAATCGACATTTTTCAATTCGATTTTGCCGTTTGCAGTTTTCACTTTGATCAAAGCTGCATCAATGCGCTTCATTGAAAAACCGCCGTTGAATAAACGGGCAGCAATGTGGGTATACTTTTTGGCTGGTACATACAGCACCACATTTACTTGCGTTGTTTTCATATCACTGATGATGCGGAGTTTCTGATCATCTGCAATGAAAACAAATTTATCAAGAAAATCTTCTTTTGCCTGCTCTTCCGATTCTGCCCGATAAGCTTTTACGCTGCACTCAGCACGGATTGTATCGTCTTGCGACGGGAAGATTTCCAGCTGGCCATTCGCAATATCGGTGATGATGTTGTTGACATCGATATTTTCCTGTTTGAAGGTATGGCTGAACTGTATCGCATCCCCGAATGGAGAATCGAATTCCATCGTTTTCAATTTCCCGACTGAACTTTGCATAAACTGCATCATGCGGTCGCTCAATTGGTTAAAGTCTTTGGAAAGGTTTTTCGAGAAATCTTTCGAGAAATCACGTGAAAAATCTTTAGAGAATTTTTTCACCATGTCTTCCGGACGGAACAAGCCCCGTCTGCCGCGCTTTTCCCGATAATCATGGCGGCCGTAATCACGCGAGGACTGTTCCCGTTCCCCACCGCCGTCTATTGCTCTCAATAGCTCTACTGCTTCTCTTGCCGTAATGGTGCCTTTTTCCACCATATCCAATATGCGTTCTTTTTCACTTTGCATGTATTGCGGCCTCCTCTTCGTCGGTTTAATGAAAAGCGGAAGCTAGACAAAAACCGAACTTGATAGTCTCTTAATTGATACGTTTCGAATCAAAAAAAGTTTCACTTCGCTACTTTTTTCTTGCGCGTTGCTTTTTTAACTAAGGTTTCCATACGGGCGCGATCACGTTCCAGAATCGGTCCCAGATATTTCCCGGTATAAGAATCCTGGGAAGCTGCTATGTCTTCCGGTGTTCCGGTTGCAATAATTGTCCCGCCTTTGTCTCCGCCTTCCGGCCCAAGATCGATAATATAATCAGCTGTTTTAATGACATCCAGATTATGCTCGATGGTCAAAACCGTATCGCCATTATCAACCAAACGCTGCAGCACAAGAAGCAAGCGTGAAATGTCATCCGCATGGAGGCCAGTTGTCGGCTCATCCAATATATAGAAAGATTTGCCGTTGGAACGTTTATGAAGTTCAGAAGCGAGTTTCACCCGCTGCGCTTCTCCTCCCGACAAAGTGGTTGCCGGCTGTCCCAGCGTAACATAGCCTAAACCGACATCGACAATCGTTTTCAATTTACGATAAATCTTCGGATGGTTCTCAAAGAATTGTGCAGCTGTTTCAACGGTCATTTCCAATACATCGGCAATGCTCTTGTCTTTATACTTCACTTCCAGCGTTTCCCGGTTGTAGCGTTTGCCATGGCAAACTTCGCATGGAACATAAACATCCGGCAGGAAATGCATTTCTATTTTTATAATACCATCTCCGCGGCAAGCTTCACAGCGTCCACCCTTAACGTTAAAACTGAAACGCCCTTTTTTATAGCCTCGCACTTTTGCTTCATTCGTTGAGGCGTAGACATCGCGGATATCGTCGAATACCCCGGTATAAGTGGCAGGATTGGACCGTGGCGTACGGCCGATTGGTGATTGGTCAATATCAATCACTTTTTCAAGTTCATCGATGCCTTCCAAGGACTCATGTTTGCCCGGTTTTGTTCGAGCCCGGTTCAATCTGCTCGCCAGTGATTTGTACAAGATCTCATTGACCAATGTACTTTTTCCTGATCCAGAGACACCCGTGACGGCAACGAATAAGCCCAGCGGAATATCAACATCCACTTTTTTTAAGTTATTTTCATTTGCTCCACGAATGGATATCGCCCGGCCATCGGATTCTCTGCGCTCTGCAGGCAGTGGAATAAATTTCGTTCCATTCAAATACTGGCCAGTCAATGATTTTTTATTCTTCATCACTTTTTCAGGCGTGCCTGCGGCGATAATTTCGCCTCCGTGTACTCCTGCTCCAGGCCCGATATCAATTAAATAGTCTGCCGCGAGCATAGTATCTTCATCATGCTCTACGACGATTAATGTATTGCCAAGATCACGCATTTCTTTCAATGCGCCAATCAAGCGGTCATTATCTCTTTGGTGAAGGCCGATTGAAGGTTCATCCAAGATATAGAGCACTCCTGTCAGCCTTGAACCGATTTGCGTCGCAAGCCGGATGCGCTGGGCTTCTCCGCCCGACAACGTGCCGGATGCCCGGTTCAAAGTCAAATAATCGAGGCCGACATTGATCAAGAAGCTAACCCGTTCACGAATTTCACGGACAATCGCACTGGCAATCTGCGCGTCTTTTTCCGATAAAACCAGGTTTGCAAAAAATTCGTCCGCTTCCACGATAGAAAACTCGGAAACTGCACCAATATGCAATTTATTCACTTTCACTGCGAGGGTTTCGGGTTTTAAGCGGTACCCTTGGCAAGCCGGACATGGCTGCTCGCCCATATATTTTTCCATTTGTTCCCGTGTCCAATCTGAAGATGTTTCACGGAAACGGCGGTCTACATTGGTTACGACACCCTCAAAATGAATATGGTTATCACGGATTTGCCCGTAATCATTTTCATAACGGAAACGGATTTTATCATGGCCGGAACCATACAGCAAAATCTGGACATGCTCTTCCGGCAATTCGCTGACTGGAACCGTCATATCAATCTTATAATGTTTGCAGACGGCTTTGAGCATTTGAGGATAATACTGTGAGCTCGTCGGCTTCCACGGAGCTATCGCGTCATTTTCCAACGATAAGTTCCAATCCGGAATAACCAGTTCCGGATCTACTTCCAGTTTATGGCCAATTCCGTCGCATTCTGCGCAAGCACCGAACGGTGAGTTGAACGAAAACATGCGCGGTTCCAGTTCGCCGATGGAAAATCCACAAATCGGACAAGCATGGTGTTCACTAAACAGCAATTCTTCCTGTTCCATGACATCTACCAGAACCCGGCCATCCGCAATTCGCAGCGCGGATTCCAGAGAATCGCTCAGCCGCGGCGCAATGCCTTCTTTCATAATGATCCGGTCGATGACCACTTCAATCGAGTGTTTTTTGTTTTTATCCAAGTCGATATTGTCATCAAGATCTATTAAATCGCCGTTGACACGGACGCGGACATAACCTTGCTTTTTGATGTCCTCCAGTAATTTGACATGCGTCCCTTTTCTGCCTGCCACTACCGGTGCTAAAATCTGCATTTTTGTCCGTTCCGGATACTCCAGCAAGCGGTCCACCATTTGTTCAATCGTCTGGGAAGAAATTTCAATGCCATGATTGGGGCAGACCGGTTTACCAATGCGCGCATACATCAGCCGCATATAATCATAAATTTCTGTTACCGTCGCTACAGTAGAACGGGGGTTTTTGCTGGTTGTTTTTTGATCGATCGATATCGCCGGTGATAACCCTTCAATCAAATCGACATCCGGTTTGTCCATTTGCCCAAGAAATTGGCGGGCATAAGAAGACAGCGATTCGACGTACCGGCGCTGTCCTTCTGCATAAATCGTATCAAATGCCAAAGAAGATTTGCCTGAACCGGAAAGGCCTGTCATTACCACCAGCTGATCCCGTGGAATGACGACATCTATATTTTTTAAATTATGTGCACGTGCACCTTGTATACGTATTTCCTGATTTTTCAAGTTTTATCACCCTTCCGCTTTCAATTCGAGCACAGTGTCCCGAAGTTCGGCTGCCCGTTCGAAATCGAGCGCTTTTGCCGCTTCTTTCATTTCTTTTTCCAGCAGCGTAATCAGTTTCACGCGGTCTTCTTTTTTGAGTTTTTTGCCTGCTGCCGCTTTTGAAACATATTCTTCTGTCTCTTCAGCTGCTGTAGTAGCCCGAATAACATCTCTGATTTTCTTTTGTATGGTAATCGGTGTAATGCCGTGTTTTTCATTGTATTCGGCTTGTATGGTACGCCGGCGAGTCGTTTCATCAATCGCTTTCCGCATTGAATCGGTCATTTTGTCAGCATACATAATGACATGGCCATTGGAGTTTCGTGCAGCGCGCCCCATCGTCTGAATAAGTGAACGCTCTGAGCGCAAGAAGCCTTCTTTGTCTGCGTCGAGTATGGTCACCAAGGAGACTTCCGGAATATCGAGTCCTTCCCGAAGCAAGTTAATGCCGACAAGAACGTCATAAACACCCATCCGCAATTCCCGGATGATTTCAATCCGTTCTAATGTCTTAATCTCCGAATGCAGGTAATTGACTTTTATGCCTGCTTCTTTTAAATACGCCGTCAAATCTTCGGACATTTTTTTTGTCAATGTCGTTACAAGCACCCGTTCATTGCGCTCAGTGCGCTGCCGGATTTCGTCCATCAAGTCATCAATCTGCCCTTCTATCGGACGCACTTCAATGGTCGGGTCCAATAGTCCTGTCGGCCGAATGATTTGTTCCACCATTTCCGGTGTATGTTCAAGCTCATAAGGGCCTGGCGTCGCTGATACGAAAACAGCCTGGTGGATATGCTTTTCGAATTCGTCAAATGTCAGCGGCCGGTTGTCCATAGCCGAAGGCAAACGGAATCCGTGATCCACTAATACTTTTTTGCGTGCCTGGTCCCCATTGAACATGCCGCGGACTTGCGGCAAGGTCACATGGCTTTCATCCACTACCAGCAGGAAATCATCCGGGAAATAATCAATGAGCGTATAGGGCTGAGCACCTGGAGGCCGCAGCGTCAAATGGCGGGAGTAGTTTTCAATGCCTGAACAAAAGCCCATTTCGCGCATCATTTCCAAGTCATAGCGTGTACGCTGTTCGAGGCGCTGAGCTTCGAGCAACTTATCTTCTGCCCGCATTTCCTTTAATCGCTCTTCCAGTTCCGCTTCGATGTTCTCAATGGCTTTGACCATTTTTTCTTCCCGCGTAACAAAGTGGGATGCCGGGAAAATGGCCACATGTTCCCGTTCACCGATGATTTCACCCGTCAAAGCATCCACTTCACGGATCCGGTCAATTTCATCTCCAAAAAACTCAACACGCAAACAGCGTTCATCGCGAGATGCCGGAAAGATTTCCACTACATCGCCCCGTACCCGGAAAGTTCCGCGGATAAAGTTGATGTCATTGCGTTCATATTGAACGTCGACTAATTTTCGCAAAAGCTGATTGCGCTCGATTTCCATTCCTTTTCTAAGGGATACTACAAGTTCACGGTATTCCTTTGGCGAACCGAGGCCATATATGCACGATACCGAAGCTATGACGATGACATCATCCCGTTCGAACAGCGAACTTGTCGCCGAGTGCCGCAATTTATCGATTTCATCATTGATGCTGGCATCTTTTTCTATATAAGTATCCGATTGCGGCACATAGGCTTCCGGTTGATAGTAATCATAATAGCTGACGAAGTATTCAACCGCATTATCCGGAAAAAATTCCTTGAATTCACTGTAAAGCTGCCCTGCTAAGGTTTTGTTATGGGCCATAACCAATGTAGGTTTTTTCACTTGCTGAATCACATTTGACATGGTGTAGGTCTTCCCAGTGCCTGTTGCTCCAAGCAAAGTCTGGCAGCGCTTGCCGTTTATGATTCCTTGAGTCAACTCCGCAATTGCTTGAGGCTGATCACCTGCCGGTTCATAAGGCGCCTGGAGTTTGAATTCCTGTTTCATAATTGATGTCCTCCTGTTTGTTTCACTCTCTCTATTTTATCATATGCCCTAAAATTCCCCTAACAAAAAGCGAACGTATGTTTTTTCTCTTGTCTTTTTTTAGACAAAATAAAAAAACCGCTCACTGAGGAGCGGTTTTTTCGTTATTCTTCATCGCATTTTAAAGCCTGCAATTGGGCTGAATAGTTGGCGAATGCTTCACGGTCATTAGTGTCCAGGGCTTGGTCGATAAGCGTCATGAGCTGTTCTTCTTGCTGAGAGCGGTGTACATGCTTCAAAAACAAATCCAAATAGATATCATTGAGCAGTTTTTCCGCTTCTGTAATTTTCTTTGTTTGAGCCATCGCTTTCATGAAGTCAGCATAAGAATAATAGTTTTCCATTCTTCATCACCCCGAATGCTTTTCATTAGTATACATTAAAAGTCTATCAATAATCAAATGTTTTTTGAAAATTCTAATGAAATAGAAAAGATTTTATTTTTAGACTAAGCCATTGCTAATCTTCCATTTGTTGTTACAATATTTATGTATAGTAAATTTAGGGGGTATAAGTTAATGGGCAATAAGAATCATAATCCCTCTTCATATACGGTGTGCAGCAATACATATGCACTTTTGCCGTATATAGACGGACATCGAACGTGGACACGTGTAATTGAAGATCGAAGTGAATTCATTGTGGAAGAATCGGTTTTTAAAATTGTAAGTTCTTCTTGTACTTTCTACAGAGGATCGATGGAAAGCGCCACTCTTTATTCTCAAAAAGCAGTTCGCGTCAAACATAAGCCCCCCATTATCATCGGTGAGTATTACGGCAATCCGCTTCTGTTCTTTCCTACTCACTCTCCGAAAAACAAAGAATCGGTTTGGTTCAACTTTGATGCTGTCGAGCTAGTCGAAAGCGATGACACCGGAAAAGGCAGCATAATTTCCTTAAGCAATGGTGTAGCTGTCCCACTTGATGTGTCTCCTGTCGCTTTAAGAAACCAGCATTCTTTTGCAGGTTCTCTGCGCAGGTTTTTTAAAAATGCTCAGCAAGTCCATCAGCATCAAATGGTATATTTGACGAAACGCAGATATCCCCCCAGAAGACAACATCCTCTTGATTGAGTTTTCCGATTGAAATAACAAAGAGACAGACTGAAACTGCTGCAGCCTTTTAAGCATCACGCTCCTGTATGTATAGCTCTGCCTCTTTGTAATCTGCCCGCTGCCAAGACCTTCATTATAAAAACATCTTAAATTTCCTGGTAAGACATCGCTAAATAAACACGCAGCAATTCCTCTACCCGGTTGCGCAAACGCACATTCAAATAGCGCCGGTGGTCTTCATAACCCCCATGGTAAAATACGTATTCGGTGAATGTATCATCTCCAGTTCCTTTTATCATCTTCATATGGTGCTTGCGCATATGGATTTTTGTTTCTTGCAGCTCTTTATGAACCTGCTTGATGGCGCCATCCACTAATTCAATATACGGCCTCTTTAGTTTAAAAGATCCTTTTTCGAATAACATACGGTCACGTTCCAAGATGATTAAAACCATCGGCAAATAAATGGCTTTTTCAAAATGGACAATTTCCTCTTGTGAGATCAACGGCATTTTTACACCTCCTCAAAAAGGGAACGTTTGTTCTCTTTATTAATTCTACTCCGAATTCAGTAAATTGCAAGACTTGAAAGCAAAAAAAATCTGTGCCGCTATTGGCACAGATTTTTTTATCTTATTGTTATTTCTTATTTAATCGATCGGTAAACCCATAGTGAACCGACAAAGAAAATGGATGAAACCCACATAAAAGCTTCATGTGAAAACCAGACAGCTATCGATATGCCGCTAAACGATAAAATTGTGAAGATTCCAGCAAACATCCGGCTCTGTAAATCCCGCTGATGCTCCCGCTGCCGCCCATCCCGATTTTCCAAGTAATGGCGCATCCGTTCCGGCTCTTCGAGATAGTTGATGATTTTTTGCGGCAAAACACGGAGCGGCCCTGTTGCATTAATTGCCCAGCGCAGCACGTCTTCTTTGCCAATAATCCGCTTGCCTTCTTTTTGAGAAGCCGCCCATTCCAATATGCGCGGCCGGGCGAGCGCCAATAAATCAATAGCGGGGTCCAGCACATGGAGAACGCCTACAAAAATTGATGTAGCCCGGCCAAAAAATGCGAATTCAGCAGGCAACTGGACAGGCTGTGTCCGGACAATATCCTGTATATCGCGGAGCAAGCGCTCTACAACAAAACTGTCCATCTGCATCAATTCATTAGACTGATACGCTGCAACCAGCCGTGCAATGGTGTCTGCTAAAAGATCCCGATCCGCATGCGGCAAGAGGAAACGCAATTCTTCAAGGGCATCCAGCACTTGATCATAGTTTTGAAAAACAATGCCTTCAGCTATCCGCAGCACTGCTTGGGCGTCCGACTTGGAAATAGTTCCGGTCATGCCGAAATCTATCAGCACAATAGTGCCGTCCGGTTTCAACAAAATATTGCCGCCATGCGGATCGGCATGAAATTGGCCGCCATTAAGGACCTGTTCCAAAAATAAAATAAACAGCCGTTCTGCGATGGCATGGCGATCAAGATTATGTTTCTCAATAAAAGCGAGGTCGGTTATGCGCGCGCCTTCGATCCACTCCATTACCAGTACGCGGCGCGTTGAGAGATCGTCAAAATAAATTGGAAAACGAACGCCTTCCATCTCTTTGAAACGGTCGGAAAATGAGCGTCCGCTTTGAAGTTCCTGCAAAAAGTTCAACTCTGCTCCAATTGTTTCGGTCATTTCCCGGTACAATTGCCGGAAGTCGATTTGTTTGGACAGCGGCGTGAACGTTTTCAACATCCAAACAACAATCCGCATCGCTTGAAAATCAGCCCGCAAAATACGGTCTGTCCCAGGCCGTTGCACTTTTACAGCCACTTCGGTTCCGTCTCTTAGCACGCCTTTGTAAACTTCTCCGATAGAGGCTGATGCCACAGCAGCATCCGATAAATCGGTCAAAAAACTGGAATATGGAGAGTTCCAGTCTTTTTCAAGAACAGAAACGATTTTTTTGCGTGACACTGAAGGTACACGGTCTGTCAAACCTTCGAGTTCCTGAAGAAATGTCGGAGGCATAATATCCGCCCGCGTCGACAAAAATTGTCCCAGTTTAATCATAAGCCCGCCAAGCTTCAAAGCTAAAATTTTATAATTTTTTGCCTGCTTCGTAACAAGCTTTTCCCATTTCTCTTCAACAAGCGGATTCCAATTTCCGCGGTAGCGGCGCTGGAAAAGCATCGCTTGAGTGTAAAATTTAATGGCCATATAAACAATCCGATAAATGCGGATCAAAGCGATACGGTTCATAAAAAAGTCCCCTCTCTGCGCTTAATTATAGAGTCTGATGGCGGAATAGTCCAAAAAGTGGTATGTTTTTAACGGATGGAACGATTAAAAGGGGGATGGAAATGGACACAATTCATTATGAACAGCATGGCAATTTGGCCTTCATCACATTGAACCGGCCGGATTCCATGAACGCCTTCAACTATGACATGTTGGCTGAACTGGGACAAGTGGTCGAAGCAATCCGGATCAATCCGGATATCCGTGTTGTCATCTTTACAGGTGCTGGAGAAAAGGCATTCAGTGTCGGAGCTGACTTGAAAGAACGCAAGACATTGACTGAACAGCATGTGAAGCGCAATATCTTTAAAATCGGGGAAGTTTTTACTACGATTGAAAACTTGCCGCAGCCGACCATTGCCATGATTAACGGCTTTGCCTTCGGCGGCGGAATGGAGCTGGCACTCGCTTGTGATTTCCGCATCGTCACGGATGATACGCTGCTCGGGTTAACCGAAACCAGCCTTGCCATCATCCCAGGAGCCGGGGGCACACAACGGCTGCCGCGTTTGATCGGCGAGTCAAAAGCGATGGAACTGATTTTGACGGCACGCCGATTAAAACCGGCTGAAGCGCTGGACTATGGCCTCGTCACCAAAGTAGCGCCGCGCAACGAGCTGGTCGACGTCACCGCCCAGTTTGCCGATATGATGCTGGCTAACGGCCCAATTGCCTTGCAGCAAGCGAAATTTGCCATTAAAAATGGCATGAACGCCGATTTGCAGACCGGCCTGAACATCGAACGGAAAGCTTACGAGCTGACCATTCCGACAGAGGACCGGGTTGAGGCATTGATGGCATTCAGTGAAAAACGGAAACCTGTGTTTAAAGGGAAATAATATCGGATCAGAAAAAAGCCGTGCTGGATGCACGGCTTTTTGATTGGCGTTGCGTTGACGCAGACAACTTGAAGAAAACCCATAAAAAGAAGGAGCATCTCTTCGGAGTGCTCCTTCTTTTTCTATTGGCTGCCAATTTCCTTATGGCCAAAAGGCCTTTGCACGTAAATCCTTAATTAGTTACAGAATGCCTTTTAGCAGCCTAGCAGTTTGAGGGATAAATTAACTATGAAAAATAATATTTTTAATTTAAAAAATTTCTTATAGTCTAATTGTACGTCTGAATAGCAAAACAAATGGGTACTTCTATATTAATAACCGTTAACTCGGACAAAAAGAGTTCATTCTAAAATGATTTCAATAAATGCGAGAGGTGAAGCATAGTTATGGCTGAGCAAAACACTCCATTAAAAACTCATGTTTGGATACTGGGCATTTTGAATATTCTCGATGGAATCCTGACTTTCTTTGGCATCAAATTTGGTTATATAACAGAAGGCAATCCCTTATTAAGCTCTTTTTCTCCTTTCTCCATTCTAACAATCAAGTTCTTCTTATCCCTTTGCCTTTTCAGTTTGCTTTTTACGCCATTCATTTCAAATCACTCCCGCCACTGGCGCTACCTGCTAATTTCCGCTAATGTTTTATACTTCCTAATTTTGTTTCTTCATGCCAGCTGGGTCGCCTTTGTTGTCATGGCCCATAATTTCATGTTTATCGTTCAGATGAATAGCGGTCTATAAAAGCAAAACGCCCAACAGAAGTCGGGCGTTCTTGAAATTCTAATTCTTATAAGTACTTCTCCATCCAACCGGTAATCTGTTCGAGGCGCGCAAAGCGCAGATTCGGTTTTCCTGTACGCGACAAGTTATGGTCGGCTTCGGGGAAACGCACAAATTCGGTTTCTTTCCCCATGCTCTTCAAGGCCACGTAAAGCTGTTCAGACTGCTCGATCGGGCATCGGTAATCGTTTTCCGAATGCAAAATCAGTAAAGGCGTTTTCACATTTTCCGCATATTTCAGCGGCGAATGATGCCATAGCTTATCGACATCCGTCAGATTAGCACCTAATTGCCAGTCGCTGAAATAATAGCCGATATCTGATACTCCGAAAAATGATACCCAGTTGGAAATTGACCGCTGTGTCGCGGCCGCTTTAAAACGGTCCGTATGCCCGACAATCCAATTCGTCATAAAGCCGCCATAACTGCCGCCTGTAACGCCAAGTCGCTCTGTATCAATCCAGCTATGTTCTTCGATCATTCCTTCAAGGGACTTCATGATGTCCTGATAATCCGATCCGCCGTAGTCTCCTCGCACTGCATCGACAAATTCCTGGCTATAGCCATGGCTGCCGCGAGGATTAACGTACAACACACCGAAACCACGTGCAGCAAGCACTTGCATTTCATGGAAAAATGTATTGGCATACATGGCATGCGGCCCTCCATGGATATTGACCACAAGCGGATATTTCTCTCCTTGTTCAAAGCCGCGCGGTTTCATGAGCCAGCCATGGACGTCCCAGTCTTTATCTCCTTTTACAATGATTGAAGCAGGCTCAATCAATTCGGTTTCTTCTATATAAGTCTTGTTGAACTCGGTCAATGCCTGGCGTTCTCCTGTAGCAATTGTCAATTTATACAACTCTCCTGGATTCACCGGCGTGCTGATTGCCGCTATAGCGAATACACCGTCTTTTGAAATATCATAGCCGTAAACATGCTCCATCTCCGGAGATGCAGGATAAACGGCGCCATCAAGCGACGCAAAGTATAGACGCACATCTCCCATGGCAGAAACTTGAAAATACAAATGATCATCTTTTGTCCACACCACCGCCGGCGCATTTGCCCCTTGCTGGAAATCTGCCACGACGTAATCACCAACCGGAGCATCCAAGCCTTCTGTCAAACAGAAAAGAGATTCTTGTGCGACATCGTAGACATAAATGTTCGAATGTGTGGCGTTTTCAAATTGGCGTGTAGTCCCCGCAAAAGCGATTTTTGAATCATCATGGGAAAAAGCAGCTCCTTCAAAATAGCCTTCTTCTTCCACTATCGGAATTTCTTTTTTTGTTTTGACTTCATACAGATAAAGCGGCTGGCGGAAAATGAAATCAAGATTTTCTTCACGTGTTACGCCATAAACCAGTTTATCTCCTCGGTGTGATACTGCTTCCAGCCCATAATGATAATTGCCTTCCGTAATCTGTTCGACATCATTAGAATCGATATCAATTACACCGATATGGCGATGAAAGTCCATCGGCAGTAAGCCCATGCCATCCATTTTATACTTCAGCTTTGTTACAAAAACCGGTTCCGGCTTTTTCTTTTCATCTTTATCTTCTTTGTCTGTAAAAGTCTTCCCTTCTTTAGCAAGTGCATTGAACCAGATTTTTTTGCCGCATGGCGACCAAAGGAAAGCATCGACTCCTTTTTCAAAATCGGTCATTGCCCGTGCTTCCCCGCCTGTTGACGGCATTACATATAATTGATTTTTTTCATCGCGTGTAGATAAAAAAGCGACATAATTGCCGTCCGCTGACCATGCCGGAGCAGAAACCCGCTCTTTGCCATGCGTCCATTGCGTCACTTTTCCACTTTCCAAATGAATATGATATAGATGGGCAACGTATGTATTTTCTTCTTCGTCCATATGAGTCCGGATAAATAATGCTCTCGTACCATCTGGTGAGATATGGGGATCAGTGACTGACACTAAATTTGTTAAATCTTTTATTTCTACTGCATTTTTATCCAATGAAAATCCTCCTAGTGAAATCTATTTCGAAACTCGCAATACTTGTTTCTTTAGTATAAGGAAAACTGTCAGTTTTTTCAATCAAGTCCCAAACAAAAAAGCTTCAGCATTAATTGCTGAAGCCATTCTATCATTTATTCAATGCTTGCTCTTTCAAAGAACGGCGAAGAATTTTGCCGGTTGTGTTTTTCGGCAGATCTTCGAGAATCTCGAAATGTCTTGGCACTTTGTATTTGGCTAAATGTTCCACGCAATATGTGTGCAAGTCTTCGGTAGTCACTGAAGCATCCTTTAATACGACATAAGCATGGACGGCTTCACCGAAATTTGGATCTGGTAAACCCACAACAGCGGCTTCCAAGACTCCTGGATGGGCAAACAGCACTTCTTCAACTTCACGCGGATACACGTTATAGCCGCCAACAATAATCATGTCCTTCTTGCGGTCCACAATATAGAAATAACCTTCTTCGTCAACCCGGGCTAAGTCGCCCGTATAGAGCCAGCCGTCACGGAGGGCGGCATTGGTCTCTTCCGGCATTTTGTAATAGCCTTTCATCACATTCGGGCCACGGACAATCAATTCACCGACTTCGCCGGCCGGCACTTCTTCCCCGAGTTCATTGACGACTTTGTTTTCAACGTTGATAATCGATGTGCCGATCGAACCGGCTTTGCGTTCGCGGTCAATCGGATTAAAGCAAGTCACCGGTGAAGCTTCTGATAAACCATAGCCTTCCGAAACACGGACCTTGAACTTTTCCTCGAAATTGTGGAGCAGTGCAACCGGCATTGCAGAACCGCCTGAAATGGCTAGCCGGACTGTTTCAAAATCGGCTGTCTGAGCTTCCGGGAACTGGTACATGAAATTGAACATCGTCGGCACCCCGGCAAAAATCGTCGCCTTTTGTGATTTGATCGCTTCAAAAACTTCTTTCGGATTGAAGCGCGGCACTAGAATAATAGTGGCTCCTTGCATCAGAGGCGCATTTACTACGACTGTCAAAGCAAAAACATGGAATACCGGCAAAGTGGCCACCACCCGGTCGTCAGGTGTTATGCCCAAGTAAGCACCCACATCGCGTGCGTTTGAGTAAAGGTTTTCATGCGTCAGCATGGCACCTTTCGGCTTGCCCGTCGTCCCCGATGTGTACAAAATGACTGCATTGTCATCTGTTTGCACCTCGACGGTTTGCTCAAATGATCTCGGTTTACGGATAAGGTCTGAAAATGCATGCACTTTCGCTTTTACATCTGCCGGCAATTCAGCCAGCTTGGCTGCCGTTTCCGGGGCAGTCTCACAAACGATAAAAGAAGAAACCGCTGGCAGCGCCAGATGAGCTTTTTCAATAAGCGGCAAGAGAGCATCGAGTGCAATGACTGCTTTTGCGTCACTGTCTTTCAGTATGTAAGCGATTTCATTAGGTGCATAAATCGGGTTAATCGGAACAGCGGTCGCTCCTAATCGCATAGTCGCGTACAACGAAATGAGGAAATGCGGTGTATTGCCTAACAAAAATGCGACATGGTCCCCTTTTTCGATTCCCAGTGATTTCAATGCTCCTGCGAATTTCGTAACGGATTGATCAAACTCGCCGTACGATGTATCTTTCCCCATAAAATGATACGCCGTCTTGCTTGGATCTTGCTGCGAAATTTCATGAACAAGCTTCCCTAAATTCATTTCCCATCCCTCTTTCGCGTTGAATGAATACTCATTCATAATTTACTTTGTATTCATTATAAAATAAATGTTCAGACAATACAATAAGGTTCGCGATTTAATAAGGCCTACGCAATAGCTTCTGAGCTTTTTCATGGAATATCGGTTTAGCGACTCCATTCAAAATGATTTTCAGCTTTCCCAACAACACAAAAAGCATCGTAAAATTACGATGCTTGCAGATGGGCGATGTAACGCCAGCGTATTAAAAAGAAATACAAGATTTGAGCAACTGTAAAGCCGCTCAATACAAGGACCATTTCGCCCAAAATCGATAATTCGGCAAATTCATCCCATACTACTTGAAGTGAGATGAAAGCGAACGTACTGTGAAGCAGCGCTACTGCCCAAGGCAAAAAGAATTGAGGAATCAGCTGCCGGTTGACAATTTTTCCGAGTTCCTTTTCTGTCATGCCAAGGCGGACCAGCAGCAAATATTGTTTCCGGTCACGTTCGAGCCCTGTATAAAGCTTGAAGTAAATAAAGCTGCCGGCTGCCAGCAAGAACACAGCCGCTACCATCACACCGATGAATAAGAGAATCGCAAAGGACGACTTGAACCATCGATAATCTTCCCCAGGATTTTCAAAGAAGAAATTCACATTGCTGAAATCCGCCTTTGCTATCGCTTGTTGCATCAGCTCAGTCAACTCTTCACCGACCGTCACTGTTTCTTCCCACTCAGGGATGGCAAAAGCATAATAAGTAAAAGTTGATTCTCCTCGTGCATAGCCGGCAAGCGGTTCATCTATTGCTTCATAGTCTTCGTCATTAACGACGATGCTGTTTACATTCATCGTATGGTTCGGAAACATAATTCGCTGATAAACTTCATCAATTGACAACGAGATGCCGCTTTCCACCAAAGTGGTTTGGGAAGTCAGGTTTTCCAACTCTTTTAACGATTCTCTTGAGTATGGAATAAACAGCCCTTTCCCTCGTTCAGGATAAACCGGTTCAAAATCGAGCGCAAAAGCTAAACGGTTGAACTGTGAGGCCGGGACAATATCCACGTCATTCCCAGTTAATGCTGAAGTTTGGCGTTTTATAGGAATGGGCACCAGATCATAGGCCAATTGCTTTTCTTCTAATTGCGAAGTCAGCCCTTCTATGTGTTCCTGCTCTGCTTCATTGCCCTGGAATGAAATATAAACCAGTCCCAATGGGTTGGATTCCCGGAAATCTCCTGTATAAGACATGAAAGAAGCCAATGTCCCTACCGTCAAGAAAGCGACTGTCGACACAATCGTCACGATAAAAAACATCTGGGCGCTGTCTTTTAGTTTCACCGAAGCTTCAGCAAGAGATACAAGACGTGTTTTGTGCCAGTAAATCCCTTTTTTCCGCTTGTATATATTCAGCATCGAATGAATCGAATGGGTAAAAAACAAATAAGTTCCGAGCGTAGCAAGCGGCGGTATGATCACTGCCAGTTGATAAACGGTTTTATCAGTCACAATGGAAGCTAAAATATATGTACATATAAGAAGTACGATTCCAAGAACTGATAATACTTTTGACACATTTGATACTTCTTCCGTTTTCCAATAGCCCTGCAGCAAATCCAAGATTCCTTTTGTCCGGATAAACGCAACACTGATAAAGGAAATGATGATGAACAAACTGGTGAAAGCTCCTATAGTCAATGCAAAAGGCTTCCATGAAACATAGAGCGGCAAGGATTCCAGTTCCATGATTTCGCGTCCTATCATAAAGAAGAACTTGGAGAAGGCAAAACCAAGAGCAATCCCAGCTATAGTCGAAACAGCGCCGAGAATGATTGTTTCGAAGAAAATCAATTTGTTCAATTGTTTTTTTGTCATCCCCAAATGCATCAGAATGCCAAATTCTTTAGAACGTGCCTGCAAAAAGGCGCTCATGGAATACAATAAGAAAAACAGTGTGAAAACATATAATACAATTTCTGCGATGAACATGCCGCGGACGGCTAATTCCTGCAATCCGTCTTCTTTAAAAAGCGGATGAAAAATAAACATCGAGTAAACAAAAAACACCATAACGGAAAAAACACTGGCCAGAAAAAAAGCGGCGTAGCTCCGCCGGTTTCGAAGGACGTTATGGTAAGCGAGTTGCCGAAAGGTCATTCACATTTCCCCCAAGCAAGGATAGAACATTCAAGATTCTTTGATAGAACGTCTGGCGGCGTTCATCGCCGTATATTTCATTGAAAAATTCACCGTCTTTGATAAACAAGACCCGATCACAATAGCTGGCGGCGATGGGGTCGTGGGTAACCATCACAATGGTAGCCCCTTCGTTGGCACTGACTTTTGACAATAAGTCCAGCACGTCACGGGAAGCTTTTGAATCCAGGTTGCCCGTCGGTTCATCCGCCAGAATAATGGCCGGTTTGTGAATAAGTGCACGCCCGATTGCTGTGCGCTGTGCTTCCCCGCCTGAAATTTCGTTGGGGCGTTTATGAAGTATCGAAGTCAAATCGAGCCGTTTGGCAAGCTCCAGCACCCGCAATGCCATTTCATTGGTCGGCACATAATCGAGCGTCAGCGGCAAGACAAGATTCTCTTCAACTGTCAGCATTTGCAGCAAATTGAAATCCTGAAAAACAAAGCCGAGTTTGCGTCTTCTGAATAATGCTAAATCATTTTTATCCAGGCGATGCGGATTAACCCCATCAATCAGAATTTCACCAGCAGTCAGTGTATCGATAGTGGAAATCAAATTCAGCAACGTTGTTTTTCCGCTCCCGGATGGTCCCATAACAGCGAGAAACTCACCTTTTTCCACTTCGAAGCTCAGCTGATTCAGTGCCCGATGTGTGACTTTCCCCTCGTACACCTTCGTCACTTCGTCGATTTTCAATAACGACATCGTCTTTTCCTCCTGTTGGTATGTCTTGGTTGTAGAACGACACCGATACCGTCGTGCCTTGTCCATGGACTGAGGAAATGGCCAATTTATGCCCAAGTTTTTCACATACTTCTTTGGCCAAATATAAGCCCATGCCGGTCGATTCCCCTATTTTACGACCATTCTCGCCGGTGAAAAAAGCTTTTGTGATGCGCGGCAAATCGGATGATGGGATGCCGATGCCTTCATCTCGAATGGTTAAAACCGCATGGCCATCTGCACATTCTGCATGAATGTACACTTTTTTATTCGGTTCAAATGTGTATTTTAAAGAATTTGTCAAAAACTGGCTAAAAATGAACTTCATCCACTTTTTATCAGTCGCCACCATACAGTCTTCCGCCATATCAATTTCAGGATAAATGCGTTTAGAAATGAACAAACGTTTATTTTCTGTGATGGTTTCTGACACCAAGGTGCGCAGAGAAATTTGTTCAATTTGCATATCTTCTTCAAATGTATCAAGACGCGCATTCATCAAGACGGTATCAAGCCCTGACTTCAGCCGATCCACTTCTTCCCGGACGCTGTTTTTGTCGAGTTCCCCTTCTTCCTGCAGCAATAACTGCATCACGGATAAAGGCGTTTTCATCTGATGCACCCATTGGTTCATAAATTGCAAATGGCGTTTTTGAGTTGCATAAAGCGCCTGCGCTTCATTTTGGTAAAGACGGTACAGCTCTTGTAAATATTTTTCACTTTGAAGCTGTTCAGGCGATTTTCCTTCCCGTTGTATCGCGTGTTCCATGTTTTCCGGAATGGCCAGGATTTTTCGGTAGAAATGATATCTCTTAACGAAACGGGCAGCCAGAAAAGTACCGACTAATAGCGTGCTAATCACAAAAGAATAAATGGCTGTATCCAAATTGCGAAAGCCATCCAGCCAATAAAGCGCCATGATAAAAGCCACTAAGACAACTTGAAAGACGATAAAAGCTGCGTGCTCTTTAAAGAACAGTCGGAACATTACAGTTCCTCCTCATGGATCAGCAAGCGATAACCGGATCCCCGAACTGTTTCGATTGATGAAAGCACTTCATAGTCAGCCAATTTTTTCCGAACGCGCGTCATGTTTACATTTAATGTGTTCTCATCAACAAAAGCTTGATCATCCCATAATTCTTCCAGCAGCTGCTCACGCGTCACTACTTTTGGAAACTGGGACAGCAGCAATTCCATGATTGTGCATTCTTTTTTCTGCAATGGGATGATAATTGTTTTGACGTGAAGCTCCATTCGCTCCAGAAATAAAGCAATGCGGCCCGCTTTCACAGAACGCTCTTCTTGTTTTGGTGCGTATTCCCCATAGGCCCTGCGCAGATGACTTCTTATTTTTGCAAGGACGATTTCATAATGGAAAGGTTTCGTGATGAAATCATCTCCGCCATTCTCCAAAGCAAATACCTGATCCATTTCTCCAGATCTGGCTGATATGAATAATATAGGGCAAGTGGATATTTGACGCAGCTGACGGCACCAATAATACCCATCATAAGAAGGCAAGTTTATATCAAGCAGAACCATATGGGGATCAAATACTTCAAACTCATCGAGGATGCGGTCGAAATCTTTCGCGGTTTCCACTTCGTAATGGTATTTGCGCAAAGTTTCAGCCAGCAATGCCGCAATTTTCAAATCATCTTCTACGATGAAAATCCGTTGAGCTGCCACATCGATTCCCCCTTTCCTGTTTCTTTCCATTTTAACAAAAGAGCCTGCTCAATAGCAGGCTCTTCATGAATTCTTAATAAATTAATTTTAAAAACTCTTCTTTTGTGATGCCGCCGAGATATTTTGGAATATCGAAATTGCTGATGGCTTCATCCAGCGATGCCCGTTCATACTTGATCCCTGTGATGGCTTGTTCGATTTCAGATACATCGCCTACTCCGAAAAAGTCGCCGTAAATATTGGCATCCTGTACGATTCCGTTTTCTACTTGAAGGCGGACATCAATACCGCCGACAGGGAAACGGTGAGAATGCTTCACATTGAATTTAGGGGATTTGCCGTAGTTCCAGTCCCAGTTGCCATATCGCTCTTTCGAAAGCTCACGGATGTTTTCCCAATCTTGATCAGTCAATTCCCAGTACTGAATGTTTTCTTCACCTTCAAACAATGAAGCTAGAATAGCAGAACGGAATTCCGTAACAGTCATCGGCTCTTTTAAAAACTCTGAAATATTGGCCACGCGGCTGCGGATGGACTTGATGCCTTTTGATTCGATTTTTTCTTTGCTGACTTTCAATGCGGAGACGACTGCATCTATTTCTGTATCAAACATCAGCGTTCCATGGCTAAACATTCGGCCACGGGTCGAGAACTGGGCATTCCCTGAAATCTTGCGGCCTTCCACGATCAAATCATTGCGTCCTGAAAGTTCTGCATTGACGCCAAGGCTATGCAAAGCGCGCACTACAGGTTCCGTGAATTTTCGGAAGTTGCGGAAGCTATTGCCGTCGTCGACGGTGATAAAGCTGTAATTCAAGTTTCCGAGGTCGTGGTAAACCGCACCGCCGCCTGACAACCGGCGGACCACATGGATGCCATTTGAATCAACATAATCGGTATTGATTTCTTCAGCGGTGTTCTGGTTTTTCCCGATGATAATGGAGGGTTCATTTATGTAAAACAGTAAAAATGGATCTTTTTCGACATCCATCGTTTTCAATAAATACTCTTCGATTGCCAAGTTAATGCGCGGATCAGTAATGCCCTTATTATCTACAAAATACATAATTTCTCTCCTTTGAAGTTCATTCTTTCTCTAGTTTAACGGATTATTTAAAAAAATTCACGATTAAGGGTTGACGAACTCTTTCTGTTATAATACAATTCAATAAACCAACACAGTACTATAACAAAGGAGCTGGAACAAATGATTGAAAACGTAGTGGAATTTTTCAAGAATCTGCCCCCGAAACAATGCTCGAATTGTGGAGAAAAAGTTGAAGAACAGCATGAATGTTATGGTAGCCAATGTGAATCGTGCAATAATCTATAAGAATCCATAAAAGAAGCGGACGCTGTCAATCAGCGTCCGCTTCTTTTATTTTTGTTTGGAGATGATTTTGCTGTATTAATTTCTGTACTATTTTAAATGTATAAAGAATGACCCACTACTACACCGCTTCGGCCTCTTTGGGCAGGACTTCCGCGACGAGCAGTGAAGATCACACTATTTCTTAAGTTCATCTAAAATAACAAAAGCCGGCTGCATGATGCAGCCGGTTCTCTATTTACCTCAATGACCAGAATGATCTTCCATCTTGTCCATGCCTTCTGAATCTTCACTGTCGTCAGGCACAATGGAAGCCGGATCTGGATCTCCTACTGTTATTTCCTGCTTCGGCATCACATGCAGACGGCGTGCGCTGGTATGGGCCTGCATGAAATAAAGGCCTTCTTCTTCAAAAACCGTTTCTGCTTCGTATACACCATTCCCCGTATGTTCAGCTTCAATCATTTCTCCACTGTCACGGTGTCCGGATTGCCACACTTCATAAACGACTTCATCCGCATCTTCTACCGCTTCATCGCCTTGTGTTACTGAAGCAGACAAAACCACTTCTTCTGCTGCTTCTGCAGTTTCAGGCGTATTGATTTCCACCACTATTTCTTCCAGCGAATTTCCTGCCCCTGCAGAATCGGCTTCCTCACTGCCGCATGCTGCGAGCAGCAAAAAAGGCAATGCCAGCCAAATTAACTTCTTCATATCGTACCTCCGCTTTATTGTTCCACATGGCATCGTTCAATGATTTCGCGGGCTGCGGCTGCACCTTGGTCAACACAACTAGGCAGCCCATATCCTTCAAATGAGCTTCCGATCATTTGAACCATGGGAAAAGCTGTTTTCATTTCTTTTCGCATTTTTTCAATGCGTTCTTTATGCCCGACTAAATATTGCGGCATTGCTTCTTTCCAACGGGAAACGATTGTGAATTCCGGATCTGCTTCGATTGCCATCGATTTCCTCAAATCCGCCAAGACAGTTTTTTCAATTTCTTTGTCTGATAATTCCACAACGGCTTCATCGCCAACACGGCCGATAAATGCCTTGAACAGCATTTTTCCGTCCGGAGTTTGCGATGGCCACTTGCAATGTGAGGCAATACATGCCGTAATAGCAAAATCGCTGTTTCGCGAAACCACAAAACCGATTGCATTATCCGTGTATTGCTTGACCGCTTCAGCGGGAAAAGCCATGGATACAGTTGCCACTGACGTCGCCGGCATTTCCTTCAATTCTTTCATTAAGCCATAAGGTTCAAACAACGATTGAACTTTCGAATGCGGAAGTGCAAAAATCACGTCATCCGCAATGATCGTTGAATCGTTATTTAATGTCAGCACGGCTTTAGCATTGTCGTTTTCAATGCTTTCCACTTTCACACCTTTTAAAACGGTACTAGCGGAAAGTTCTTTTTCCAGTGCTGCCACTAACGTTTCTAAACCATGCTGGAATGTTTGAAAAACCCCGTTCTTATCGGTAGTAAATTCTTCCGGTAGAATATTCCCGTTTTTTTTCATTCCGAAAATCAAACTGCGATGCTGCTGTTCGATTTCATAGAATGCCGGAAATGTGGCATTTATGCTCAACCGGTCAATATCCCCCGAGAAGTATCCAGAAAACAGTGGCTCGATCAAGTTTTCAACAACTTCCGTACCAAAACGGCGACGGACAAATGGTCCCACCGGCTGGTCCGTTGCAGCAGGAGACTTAGGCAATACCAAGTCACCAACTGCACGAATTTTACCGCTCCAGGAATACAGACTCGAAGTAAGGAATGGACCAAATGCAGTCGGCACTCCCATTACAGAACCTTCCGGTACAGGATGCAGTTTATCTTCAACCATCACATAGGTTTTACCCGCTCCGCTTTCAATCAATTGATCATCGATCCCTAATTCCTTGGCTAATAGATTGATGCTATTTGTTCGGGCGAGAAACGAGTCAGGTCCACGCTCTATCACAAAACCGTTTTTACGAAGCGTCTGAATTTTACCGCCTAAACGGTGTGTTGCTTCGATTAACGTAACCTCCAACGAAATGTTTTGCTCTTTCGCTTGTTTTTGTAAATAGTAAGCAGCAGACAGACCTGTGATTCCTCCGCCCACGACTGCTACTTTTCGCGTTCGTTCCGTCACGTTTCGCCTCTCTTTCGCTAATGAAATTCTATTATTTTTCTGCTAATTTCTTTAAAACTACGTCCGCCAAACCGTCGATAAACAAAGGCTGGACGTTTGGCATTTCCGGGCGTCTGTAAGTCGCTCCGATTTCGTCGCATACTACTTTGCACTCGTAATCATTATCGAATAATACTTCTAAATGGTCAGCCACAAAGCCGACTGGCGTATAAACAAAAGAAGTATATCCTTTTTGGACAAATAATTCACGCGTCAAATCCTGGACATCCGGACCAATCCAAGGCTCTGGAGTTTGCCCGGCACTTTGCCAGCCGACTTCTACATTTTCGATTCCTGCAGCTTCTGATATCAATGCCGCGGTTTCTTTTAACTGCTCCGGATAAGGGTCGCCATTTGCAATGATTTTTTCCGGCAAAGAATGCGCGGAAACGATCAAGCAGGCTTTTTCCCGCTCTCCTTCAGACATTTCAGCGAAAGCCGCGCCTACTTTTTCGCTCCAGTATTGGATGAATTTCGGCTCTTGATACCAGCTTTCAACAGACGTTAAGGAGATTCCTGCTTTTTCTGCTGCTTCTGCAGCCCGGCCATTATATGATTTTACAGAGAATGTAGAGAAATGAGGTGCCAATACAATGGAAACCGCTTCTGTAATGCCGTCGCGCTGCATTGCTTCAACTCCGTCTTCTACAAACGGTTCAATGTGCTTCAAGCCAAGATAAACTTTAAAATCGATGTCATCTTGTACTTCATTCAAACGGCTGCAAAGTGCTTGCGCTTGATCTTGCGTAATTTTCGCAAGCGGCGAAAGCCCCCCGATTGCTTTATAGCGGCTGCGCAAATCTTCCAGGCTTTCCTCGCTTGGTTTGCGGCCATGTCGGATGTGCGTGTAATAACGTTCGATATCCGCTTCTTCATAAGGCGTACCATACGCCATTACCAATAATCCCATTGTCTTTTTCAATCTGATCACCTCAAAGGAAATTTGTCATTCAATTAATTGCGTGCTTTATGGGCAGCGCTGTATTCATGTACAAACGAAGTCAAACGCTTCAATGTATCAGGCTGCACTTCCGGGAATACCCCGTGACCAAGATTGAAAATGTAGCCATCTTGCTGCAAGCCCATATCCAAAATTGCTTTTGCCCGTTTTTCGATGATTGGCCAGTCTGCCAGCAAATAAGAAGGATCAAAGTTCCCTTGAAGGGTTTTCGTCAATCCCATAGCGCGTGCTTCTGAAATTGGCAAACGCCAGTCCAAGCCGACTATGTCCACTGGAAGGTCGTGCCATTCTTTTGCAAGGTGGGTTGCGCCAACGCCAAAGATGATAAGCGGTACGCCTTCTGTGCGAAGCTCAGCGAAAATGCGTTCCATTACCGGTTTGATGAATATGCGGTAATCTTCCACATTCAAAGCTCCTACCCATGAATCAAATATCTGAATAATTTTCGCACCCGCTTTGATTTGTGCTTTTACGTAAGGGATGATCGTATCAGCAAGCTTATCCATCAATAAAAACCACATTTCCGGCTGAGACACCATCATAGCTTTGGTTTTGTTATAGCTTTTCGATGGTCCTCCTTCGATCATATAGCTCGCAAGCGTAAATGGTGCCCCTGAAAAGCCGATCAGCGGAACATTCAATTGTTCCTTTGTCAGAATGCGGATTGTTTCCAGTACAAAATCCACATCTTTCTCAGGATTGATCTCGCCCAATCGTTCAATATCCGCCATTGTCCGGATCGGATTGTCGATAACAGGGCCAACACCCGATTTGATTTTCACATCTACACCAATCGCCGGCAATGGAGTTACGATGTCTTTATATAAAACAGCGGCATCCACATTGTATTGGTCGACAGGAAGCTTTGTCACATAAGCGCAAAGTTCCGGTTGATGTGTAATTTCTTCTAACGAGTATTTTTCTTTGATTTTTCGGTACTCCGGCTGAGAACGGCCAGCTTGCCTCATAAACCATACAGGTGTGTGATCGGCTTTTTCTCCACGCGCCGCCTTCAAAAATGTGTCATTAAATGCTGTCATTTTAATATTCATCCCTTCAGATCGTTTCATCTTATGCAGTCTATATCCGTATATACTATAGACTTTATGTTTTCTATTGTATAGATTCCTTAATCAAATGTCATAAATTAGACGCTTCTGCCTTCACCGGTTCGCCATTTTGTGTTTCAGCTAATGTTTTGAGGGAATCGTATATAGTAAAAGACTTGTTCAAGGAGGAATTTTGATGAATTTATATATGACCACAGGAACTTACGATTACATGAAGAAAATGCGTGAAAAACACCCCAATGAAACCATGGTATTAATGCAGGGGGAAAACACCACTTTGCTGCTCCACGAAACAGATGGCAAGACCATCTTTCAAACCCCTCGCCGCTACGAAGTCGTGGACGGTACAGGAACTTTTAAAGAAAAAGGCTTTTTTGTCTTCAATAATATCCCAGTGACGGATGAAGGCCGCCCGATTTTCGAGCACCGCTTTAAAAATCGTGCAGGAGCGATTGAGAACGAACCTGGCTATATCGCTTTCCGCGTCTTGCGCCCACGTGATTCGGATACGTATGTGGTTTTGACTGAATGGGAATCACCGGCATTCTTCGAGAAATGGAAAGAATCTCAAGCCTTTTCCAAAGCACATGCAAAACCTGCAGATAATGCGGGAGAAAAACGGCCGAATATTTTCTCTGGCGCTTCTTATATCACCACCTATAAAGCAAAACCGGAAGAGGAATAAGCTCTTCATTAATTGAAAGACTTGATGCCTTTGCAGCAAAGCGCCGTTATATGTGGAACATAGCTTGCTTCATAGTTTGCTATTCGAATCTCACACATTAAAAAAGAGCTAAATGCTCTTTTTTTTGTGCTATCATTTAAGTAACATTATTTTGACAATTGAAAGGGGTTTACAAAATGATTGAGAAAATTTATGAAGAATTAGATTCAAGCTATGAAGAAATGGTAGACATCCGCAGACATCTGCATATGCATCCGGAACCTTCTTTCAATGAAACTAAAACTGCTTATTACATCCGGCATTTTTATGAACAGCTTGGCGTAGAAGTAAAGCATGGGGTCGGTGGAAATGGAGTTGTCGCCACCATCCGGGGCAGTAAACCCGGAAAGACTGTCGCTTTGCGCGCTGACTTTGATGCACTTTCCATCCAAGACCAGAAAGATGTCCCTTATAAATCGACTGTTCCAGGCGTCATGCATGCTTGTGGCCATGATGGACATACAGCCACATTGCTCATACTCGGCAAAGTTTTGCATACTTTCCGCAAAGAACTCAGCGGCACTTATGTTCTGATTCATCAGCATGCAGAAGAACTGGCTCCAGGCGGTGCTAAATCAATGATCGAAGCGGGTGCGCTTGACGGCGTAGACGTTATTTTCGGCACCCACCTTTGGTCCACTACGCCTTTTGGCAGAATCGATTGCCGCGTAGGACCGATTATGGCTGCAGCAGATTCATTTGAAATAAAAATTCAAGGACGCGGCGGACATGGCGCCAACCCGCATGAAACAAAAGATGCTGTCGTCATCGGTTCTCAGCTCGTCACCAACTTGCAGCAACTCGTTTCCCGCCGTGTAGACCCACTGGAATCAGCTGTCCTTTCCGTTACATCCTTTGCCGCAAAGAACCCTTATAATATCATTGCTGACAATGCGGTACTTGGCGGTACCGTCCGTACCTTCACCGAACAGAATCGTGTATTAATGGAAAAAGAAATGCAGCGCGTCATCGAAGGCACCAGCATTGCAACTGACAGCTTGTATGAATTCAATTTTATGCGCGGTTACCCGGCTGTCGTGAATCACGAGAAAGAAACGATGTACTTAAAAGAGATTGCGGCAACCGTTCCAGGCGTCACCGAAGTTTTCAATTGCGCACCGAGCATGGGCGGAGAAGATTTCGCTTATTATTTGCAGCATGTGCCAGGAACCTTCTTCTTTACAGGTGCTATGCTGGATGGTGATGTTTACCCTCACCACCATCCTAAATTCGATTTTAAAGAAGAGGCGATGCTCGTAGCCGCTAAAACCTTGGCGGCTGCTGCATTAAATGCCCATGAATAAGAAAATCCCCCGCAATTCAATTTGCGGGGGATTTTCATTATTTCTTTTTCTTCGATACAGCCAGCGTTGCAGCTGAAACAATCAATACTGCTGCAAATGCAACAAGAGCCACCAGAGGAGCTCCAGCTATTAAAAGTACCGCAGCAATAAGAAGAGCCTGCAGCACTTGCATCACAATGACAAGTTTTCTGACTGCCCGTTCCCTGCTGAAATTTTTAAGCGGGAACAAATTATCCATCCGGAAATGCTGGGTTTGGTTTAAGCCCTGCCAAATTTGGATGGCTGATGCGAAAGCGAGCGCAGCCGAAAAGATCACGACAGCAATTGGAAACGGAATGAGCCAAGCTCCTGCCATCGCAATAACCGTCAGCCGCACCCATAGATAAAACAATTCATCAGAGCGGATGAACGTCCGCCATATTAAATAATAATGCGCATTTTCCGGCCCTCTCTTGATAAACCGGTAAACCCAATTTAGCCAAGCGCGCTCTTTAATCTTCCCTTTAATATGCGGGACATCGGTGAAATAATTGGCGAACTGATAGAAACGCAGCATCCGGTTTTCTTCCAGCGCGATAAAATGCTCGTAAGCGAACGGCTTTCCTGCCGCTTGCTGCTGTACCCATTTCCCATAAATGATGATGGCAAACAAAACCAGTATCGCAAACAGCATTTGTCCACTGACATAGAGATAAACAAAAACCAAGACCAAAGTGAAACGGACCAAGCGATCTATCCAAGCTTTGTCTCCAGCACGCGCTTTTCTGAATGCGAATTCCGTTTGGACATTCCACCATTTTAAAAGCAATACCAATATCGGAAACCCGATGAGCAGCGACGAAGGCAAGCCATACAGGGCGTTCACCATCGGCAAGGAAACGACAAAAGCAATCACCGGCAAGTACAGCTGGGAAAAGAACGACCATTTTAATGCCGGTTTTAAAAATTGGTCCAGTTTGCTTTCAAGCGGCAGAAAATAAACCATATCCGCTTCTTTCAATAATGTAGTCGGTGGACTGTATGCCAAAAGCAGTCCGAAAACGACCGCAAGCAGCCAGGCTCCCGGAAAATCAGGCGGCACGTTCTGCACCCATTCGCTATACGCATAGCCAGCCGCTCCGATAGCGAAAAGCAAGACGACAGCAATATGTCCGGTAAATACATATTTTAAATAATTCTGGACTTCAATGGTATATTTCTGAAGCCGTGTGGACCATACTTCATGCAAGTTCTTCATTGACAGCATCCTCAGTCATCGCAATATATAAATCATCCAACGAAGCATTCGGCATATTGAATGCTGACCGCAAGTCATTCATGGTGCCCATAGCGCGGATGCGCCCATTATGCAACAAAATAATTCGGTCGCAATAGCGTTCTGCCGTCGACAGAATATGAGTCGACATCAGTACCGATGCCCCTTTTTTCTTTTGCTGTTCCATCTGGTCAAGCAATGATTTGATGCCCAGTGGATCGAGCCCTACAAAAGGTTCATCGATAATATAAAGAGCCGGATTTACCAGAAAAGCGCTCATGATCATCACTTTTTGCCGCATCCCTTTAGAAAAGTGGGACGGGAACCATTTCAGCCGTTTTTCCATACGGAATTCCTTGAGCAATGCAGCTGACCGCTTTTCAAAAGCTGCCGAATCGATATTGTACGCCATGGCCGTCAGTTCTAAATGCTCCCTCAATGTTAATTCTTCGTAGAGAACCGGTGTTTCTGGAATATATGTAAACAAGGACCGGTAAGCATCCATGTCTTCTTCGAATGTTTTGCCGTTTAAGCGGATTTCTCCGGACTGTGGCTGCATTAAACCAATAATATGCTTGATAGTTGTACTTTTCCCTGCTCCGTTCAATCCGATCAAACCGACCAGTTCTCCTTTATTGATTGAAAACGTCACGTCTTGCAATACAGGCTTTCTTGTATAGCCGCCTGTCAAGGACTGGACTTCTAATATTGCCAATCTAAACACCTCTTTCTTTCAAACTATTGTATCAAAACTGGCCGCTGATTTCTTTTACCAACAATTAAATATGATAAACTGGAAAAAATGGAAAGGATGATGACAATGACCAATTGTATTTTCTGCAAGATTATTGCCGGCGATATCCCAAGCGTGAAAGTGTACGAAGACGAGCATGTTTATGCCTTCATGGATATCATGCCGCTTTCTAAAGGCCATACCCTGCTCATTCCGAAAACCCATCGGGCGTATATTTATGATTTGGCGCCTGAAGAAGCTGCTCATTTGTTTTCCGTAGCTCCTAAAATTGCCAGTGCCTTAAAAGAAACTTTCGGACTGGAAGGTATGAATCTATTGAATAACAATGGCGCCAAAGCGGGGCAAAGTGTGCATCATTTTCATCTGCACTTTATCCCCCGTTATGATCAGACCGACGGCTTTGGCGCGAAATGGATCACAAAAGAAAAAGAATATACTTCAGAGCGTATTCAGGAACTGGCTGAACAAGTAAAAGAAAAATTAGTTTCGAATACTTGATTTAATGCACTATACAGGATAAAATCAGAATAAGTTTTTTCGCCGGCGGCTATGAGGGCACGTCCGGGAAAAGAAAAATAGCGTAGAGCTGAGGAGAGATGAGAAAATGAATACGAAGAATTTAGTTTTAATGGCGTTGCTGGTCAGTGTAGGGGCTGCACTTTATGTGGTGATTCCCGGATTTAGCGGCGGGATGAAGCCAGACTTTATGTTAACGATGATGTTTATTGGAATCTTGCTTTTCCCTAATGTGAAGTCCGTGTTTTTACTGGCGGTTACCACGGGAGTTTTATCCGGATTGTTTTCAACATTTCCAGGCGGATTTTTACCGAACATCATTGATAAATTCATCACCGCATTCGTCTTTTTAGCCTTGGTCCTTATTATGAAAAAATTTGTTACCAAACTTCCAGTTGCTATTTTCTTATGCGGGCTCGGCACGGTATTGTCCGGTTCGATTTTCCTGTCAGCGGCGATTTTTGTCATCGGTGCAGAAATTCCTTTCGGCGCTTTGTTCCTAACCGTGGTATTGCCGGCTATCGTTTTGAACGCCGTTGCGTTTGCGATCATTTATCCGATCGTCATCAAACTTGTAAAACGCTCGAAATTTGAAACAGCCGTTACACAAACCGTATAAAATAGAAGCTTTTCGGCAGTAATATTGCCGAAAAGCTTTTTTTCATTGAATCCCTATTCATCTTTATGTTTTAATTAAGTGAAATAAAGGAAAAGAACGTTATAGGACGAAAGGGGCGTTTGGCTAATGAAAGCATCAACATTTTTTATAGGACTTGCTACAGGGCTTGCGGCAGGAGCTGCAGCTACATTATTTTCAACTCCTCAATCCGGGAAAGAGCTTAGAAGCTCAGTGAAAACGGCATCCACGGATTGGAAAGAGAAATTATCAGATGTAAAAGAAAAAGTGAATGGATTGAAAGAATCTGTTGCGAAACTATCAGATGAAGCGAAAACCACCGTTCCAGAGGCAACTGATGGATTAAAAGCGTCTATGCAGGAATGGCAGGAAAGCACCGCTCCAGCAAAAGAACATCTTCAACTTGAAATTTTGGCGATCCAAAATGCAATTGAAGCTCTGCAGAATTCCATCAGCAAAGATAAAAGTGACAAAAAAGATAGAAAAGATGATTGCGACAACGAATAAGCTGCCTTGTGCAGCTTTTTTGTTTTTTCCAGGCCTGCCGCAGCTTATTTCACCTCACATTGTTAGTTAAATTCAAACATTGTTGGTTTAATTATTATATTTTTAAATTTTTTTATTATTCACACTTCAATAAGGTTTGCTTTATTGCTATAATAAAGAAAAACATTTTGGGGGAAAGTTGGTGCTTTAATGAGCGATCGAAATTATACCTATAAAGAAGCCATGTTGTTTAGCCAGCGCATCGGCCAGCTGTCAAAAGCATTATGGAAAGCTGTCGAAAAAGATTGGCAGTTGTGGATAAAACCTTATGATTTAAATATTAATGAACATCATATTCTATGGATTTCCTATCATTTAAAAGGTGCTTCCATTTCCGATGTGGCAAAATTCGGAGTGATGCATGTGTCTACTGCGTTTAATTTTTCTAAAAAGCTGGAGGAACGTGAATTATTGGCTTTTTCGAAACGGGATACAGACAAACGCAATACATATGTAGAGTTGACTCCCAAAGGAGAGGCCTTAATGCAGGAAATGATTGAGAAGTATCATGATACCCCTCATGCCGTCATTGACGGCTCCATGCCTATAAGAGATTTATACGGTAAGTTCCCAGAATTCATGGATGTCATGGCTGTCATCCGCAACATCTACGGAGATGATTTCATGGAAATCTTTGAAGCGTCATTCAAAAATATTGAATCGAAGTTCAATGAAGAAAATCACATTATTGAAGCGGTTGAGAAATGATGAAAACGCTCTATAAAATTTAATGTTAATCTTTATTGCATTTCCTGCCAATTCGTTGTATTGTATGTAACGAATCAAAAGAGAAATTCACTTTTAGGAGATGCAAAATATGCACTGCTGGAAAACCATTAACGTAAAAAAACAATACGGGCTCGATCGTTTATATATGATGTCTGCGTTAATCGCATTGGGAGTTTTTATGAGCTTCTATGTGGTGCTGAACATCCTTTATTCCGATCCTTTGTCCGATCAAAACTTCTTATTATTCCTTGGTGCCATTCTTGCAATATATCCATTGCATAAAGTATGTCATTTCCTGCCGCTCATCGGCTGCCGCAAATGCATAAAATTGATTGTAAAAAAACAGCTTAAAGTATTTCCGATGATCTCGTTGCACATCAATGAACCTGTATCAAAAATGCGCTTTATCCTGACTCTCGCCTCCCCTTTCCTGCTCATCAATACGTCAATTGTCGTAATGAGTTTGCTGATGCCTGTCTACAGCCATTACTTTGCGATGCTGCTTGCCTATCACTGCGGGCTATGTTTGACTGATGTAGTTTATATGCGGAACTTGGCACATTCACCTAAAGATGCGTTAATCGAAGAAACCGATTCAGGTTTTGAAATTCTTGTTCCTGAACCGGTAGCCTAATCCTGTTTTTTCTTCCCGTCTTTGTTATACTAGAACCTAAAGTCAGAGGGGAGGAAACTCATGATTATCGCATTTGTAGTAATGTTCTCTGTGTTTTACTTGTTTCAGATCAATCGAATGACATTGGCACTTGTAACTTCACGGGAAATTCCTGAAGAAAACCACCAGAAAATTTTTCGTACAATCAATATATTGATTACCATTTTATTGGTATCGTTGTACGTTGGCGTAGAATTTACTCCTTAAGTTCATTTGCCTCGGGCATTTGAACTTTTTTTATCCCGTTTTAATGGTCATTAGCGGTGAACCCCTTCTATTGGCTGCATTCTCTCTTCAAAAAGAAACTTTTTGATTTTTTAAACGTTTATGTTATAGTAACAACTGGATTTAGATAGAAAGTTGGGAGCGAAAAAAATGAAAAAATCAATACTTACCTTGTCTTTGGCCGCGTCAGTTCTTGCGTTGGCTGCATGCAGCGACAGTGGATCAAGCGATGAAGTTATCGTAGAATCAAAAGTCGGGGATATTACACACGAAGATTTATATGAAGAAATGAAAACTTCTGTCGGAGATCAGGCACTTCAAATCTTAATGATTGAAAAAGTGCTTGCCGATAAATATGAAGTAACAGACGAAGAAATTGATGCTGAATTCAAAAGCAATAAAGAGCAAATGGGTGAAAGCTTCGAACAATTCCTAGCACAAAACAATCAAACCGAGGAAAGCTATAAAAAAGTGATCCGTTTGAATTTATTGCAGGAAAAAGCTTTGACAGATGGCGTTGAAGTAACGGATGAAGAAATTCAAGCGCAGTATGACCGCCAAGGCACTGAATTGAATGCCCGCCATATTCTAGTGGCAGATGAAGAAACAGCGAACAAAGTGAAAAAAGAATTGGATGCTGGCGGAGATTTTGCAGCCCTTGCTGAAGAGCACTCAACTGATACAGGTTCAGCAGCAAACGGCGGCAGCCTTGACTGGTTCGGTACAGGCGCAATGGTGCCTGAGTTCGAAGAAGCCGCATACGCATTAGAAGTGGATGAAATCAGTGAACCGGTTCAATCACAGCACGGCTTCCATATTATCCAGGTAACGGATAAACGCGAAGTTAAAGATCAGCCGAAATTGGAAGATCAGAAAGAGCAAATTCGTTCAGACCTGGCTATTGCAAAAGCAGATCAAACGACTTTAGTTCCTAAAATCGCTGAAATGATGAAAGAAGCGGATGTCGAGATCAAGGACGAAGATTTAAAAGGCGCCCTTGATGAAATCATCAACGCTGAAGCTGCACCAGCTCAATAAGCAATGGAAACCCCCTCGTTCTTTGGAACGTGGGGGTTTTTAGGCTGTCAAGAAACTCGTATGTTCTTCTGTCATTTCGCTCCAGGACGGAAGCTTTTCGCGGGGTGCGGCCTGAGCCTCCTCGCTCGCTGGCGCTCCCTCTGGGGTCTCAGGACTCGCACTGTTCCCGCAGAAAGCGAATTGGGCAAAAGTACTTTTGCACGATTCGTTTGCGACGAAGCTAGCGCAGCGATGCAGGAGCACATCTTTGCCCTTCGCCGCCTTCCGCTGCATTCAGCTTCCTTTTACCACTTTTAGAAACTATCTAAAAGTATGACTTGTTTGAGAAAGCTCTCTTTTGTTGTTTCCTGTTCTCTAGATATGGAGCCAAATAGCGGAGAAAACCGTACTGCTCCTGCGCAAGCTCGTCGCAAAGACTCAGCCTCGCAGGCGTCGGCTAATGTCTTGCCTGCGGGGCAGCGTAAGCGAGGAGACAGCCGAGACCCTGCTTTCCATGTCTCGAAGCTAGCGCAGCGATGCAGAGACAGAAACAGGAGCGTAAGCGACGAAGCGGCTTGGCGCTCGCCCGCGGCTGAAACCCTATGCTCCTGCAGCGCTGCGCGCTTCGTCGCAAAGACTTGGCCTCACAACCCTCGGCCACAAAACAGGTGCTCCTGCGCAAGCTCGTTTCAAAGCGGCTGCAGTGGTTGGGTTGCTTCAAGCAATATAAAAAAGACCATAGACAGCTCGAATCTTTCGAGTTTGTCTACAGTCTGGAACTCCCGTTCTTTGCAGCGGGAGTTTTTCTATTCAATAGTAGGTTTATAAAATGACCGGTTATCCAACGGGAATAAGCGCTCCGTGAATTCGCCTGGCTTGGCTTTGTCCAGTGCCCGATCGAGCATCATCATCTTCGCATCGATATTGTCTATATAATGGAGGATTTCCGCTTCTTTGATCATCGGCTTTTTCGGGCTTCCCCACTCTTCTTTTCCATGGTGGGACAAAACCATATGCTGAAGCAAAAGCACTTCTTCTCCATCTATATCCAACTCTTCTGCCGTTTTAGAGATTTCCGTGACCATAATGGAGATATGGCCAAGCAAGTTCCCTTCAAGTGTGTAGGTCGTGGCAATCGGACCTGACAATTCAAATACTTTTCCGACATCATGAAGGATGATGCCTGAATACAGCAAGTCCTTATTTAATGACGGGTAAATCTCGTATAGCGCTTTGCCGATTTTCAGCATAGACACTACATGGTCAGCGAGCCCAGAGACATAATCATGATGGTTTCTGGTTGCTGCCGGGAACGTCAAGAATTGCTGCTGGTATTTTTTCAAAATATGGCGGGTGATCCGCTGAATATGCGGGTTTTCCATTTGAAATAAATACTGCATAATTTCTTCAAACAACTGGTCTGTCGTTTTATCTGAAGAAGGAAGCAAATCGGCAATCGATTGATTTTCTTCCGGTTTAGCCGGGCGGATGCTTTTGATGCGCAGTTGGTTCTTCCCGCGGTAATTATGGATTTCTCCTCCCACCCTGACAATTGTTTCAGCGGCGAATAGTTTTTCATGTTCGTCTTTGGTGTCCCATAATTTCGCTTCGATATCTCCGCTCTTATCTTGAAGTACAAGTGACATAAACGGATTACCGGTTGTCGTGACGCCTTTTACTGACTGCTTGATCAGCAAAAATTCATCAACCGTTTCTCCAACTGCACGCTGGGTGATTCCTTTTATCATATTCGAACACTCCTCTCGATAGTAGCCACGTCAATTACTGAAGCATTCGGCCAAGCTTCCGGCATTGCTTCATGACAAGTAAAATAGATGAATTGATGGTTCGCTTGCAGCTCTGTTATTAAGTTTATCATTTGCTGCAGCCGGCTGCGATCAAAATGAACAAAGGCGTCATCCATGATCAACGGAAAAGGATGGCTTGACTGCATGGACACGGCCAATGACAACCGCAGCGATATATATGCCTGCTCTTTTGTCGCTTGACTCAGTTCGGCAATGTGAAAACGCATGCCATCACTGCGGACCGCTTCAAAAAATCCTTGCGGGTTCATTTCCAGTCCGTTATAGGCGCCTGAAGTCAGCTTCTTGAAATAGGATTGTGCTGAAGTTATCACCGCCGGCAATTTCTTTTCTTTCAGCTCTTCCATCGTTTGTTTAATTGCAGCGATGATTGCTTTATCGATGGACCAGCGTCTTGCAAGTTCAGCCAATTCTTCTTTTTTCTCTTCAAACTGTTGCAATTTATCTTCGTACGCTTCATCTTCTAAAAGTGATTTCGTCGTTTGCCGTTTTTCTGCTTGTTCTGCCAGCAGCATATTGCGCTCTTCTTTTAACTTCTGCAAAGCGGCTTCACTCTCCGCCACATGGCTTTCTGCGTTTGTATGATCCAAACCATCCGGGACCACAAAATCGCCAAAGGCTTTAAGCTGAGACTCGATCGGTGCCAGCTCTCTTTCCAACTCAGCTTTTCTCTCCCACTCATCACAGAAACGATAAAATTCTTCAACTGTTTGCGCACCGGCTTCTGTTAATAAATGCTGCTGCTCTTTTTGGATTTGCTCCGATAAAGCAGACAATTGCTCTAGGTTTTCCTGTAATCCCGCATTCTTTTCCTGCTCTTTAATATGTTCTTCAAGTTTCTGCTTGCGAAGATTCAATTCTGACCGTAAGACAGCATATAGATTCTCCGCAGTCAGTGGCTTGCCATATATTTCTGAAGCTTGCTCCAGCCACTCCTGAAGCTGCTGTAAAAGAACTGCAACCTCTTCGTTTATCCGCTGCGCTCTTGAATGAAATGCATGGGCTTGACGCAGATTTTCAAACAAACTTAACACCGTGTTTCGGCTGGTACCCGGATTGAGACCGAGTTGCTGAAGAAAAGTACCATACGCTTCTTTTGCCGTCTGAGTTGCTGCTTCTCCAGATAAATCCGCAACTCTTCCTTTAGCTGTATCCACGTTTTCAAGCAAATTGTCCAGTTTGCGGTCAAATCGATCCAATTTTTGCATCAATGCTTCAAGCTCGGCTTCTTTTCCAAAGTAGCGCTCCAATAATTTCGTGTATTCTTTTGACAGGCTTTCGGGTTTTTTGTTCGTTAAACCGAACCAGATTCCCCCTGCAGCTGCCAGTATGCCAAGAGCCGCCATTAGAACGTTCGTCTGCACAAGGCCTGCAGTGATCCCAAGGATTCCAAGAGCCATAAGCAAATAGAACAAAGTCGGCGAATTGCCTGATTGCTGCAGTTGTTGGGCCGCTTTAGCCTGGGCTAGTTTTGGCTGGGCAGCCATCCACTCTTCTGCCAGCTCCCGTTCTTCTTCTGTTGGTTCTGCACTTAAGAAATACTTTAGCTCTTTTTCTGCTTCTGCCAATTTGTTCTTCTCTTCTGCCAATTTTCTGTCCCGATAACGCTTTTCTTCTTCTTCTAAATCCGCTTTTTTAATATGCTCGAGAAGCAGTTCTTCTTGGCTTAAAGAAACATCCGCCTGAAGGGCATCTTCCTCAGTCATCCCGATTAAAGCAAGAATTCTTTGCTGTTCATCAACCAGTTTTAAGGCCTCTTCTTTTTTCTGGCGCAACACTGAGCGCAGCTGAAGCCATTCTGATTCTCTGGCAAGCATTTGCTCGAGCTCTTCCGTATCCGCTGGACCTTCAGTCCGTCCCGCCATCCCTGTCATTTCTTTTTCTGTGTAGTCCACTTTAGCCTTCACTTCTGACAGTCGATCTGACAAACGATCCATCCGCCGCCTGCCATCTGATGGAAAATCGAAAATGGCTATTTCATTGATTTCTCTTTCCAGACTGTCTTTTTTGTCCATCAGCGGTGCCGCTTGCTGCCATTTTTCCAGTGATTTCAATTGCCCGCTGAACTTCTTCTCTACATCATTCATTTCATGCAGGCGCTGTTCAATGGCTTGGAGCCGGCTTAAGTACGGTCCGTATAATTCTGTGCGGGACCTGTATTCTTTTAACTCGCTTTCAATTTTTTTCAATTCTTCGATGATCTGATTGATCTCCGGATTGCGCCCTGACTTTTTAAAAACCGCTGCCATTTCTTTTTCTAAACGGCTTTCCAGTTTTGTAATGGCGTCCACACCCGTTGTCCCGGAAGCGAGCAAAGTCCGGCTCAGCTCATTTTCTGTCATGCGTTCAAGCCCTTGCAGCTCATGGATGGAAAATGAAAAAATGGATTCATATGAAGCTCTGTCATAATCACGCAGAATCATTTTCAATTCCGCATCTGCTCCGCGGGTCCCATCTTCAAAATAAACGGTCACATCCCCGGCGGATTTGCCTTTTACCCGTTCTATAATCACGCGTCCAAAAACATCATCATTGATATGTAGCTGACCGCCATACTTGCCGCCCGACTTAGGCTCATAGCGCTGCATATTCTGATTGCGGGTAGGATAACCAAATAAGGTCTGGATGATAAACTGTTGGATTGTTGTTTTCCCTGCTTCGTTTACTCCATAAAAAATGGACATTTCGGGGTCAACTGTGATTGTCCGGTCTTGGTGCTTGCCGAATCCGTAGATGACTAATTTCTCGATTTTCATCTGCTCACTCCTCCATTTGCATGCCAAGACGGATTTTTTGCGCTGCTGCTGCCCGAATTTCAGCCGTTGCTGAAGAATTTAACGGCTCTAAAAAACGGCTGCCTTTGGGATGCCGGTATAAATCTTTCAGCACATCTTTCCACTCATGCAGCTGCCAGCTTTCCATTGCCTTCATAATTTCTTCGCCAAGCGGTGTCAGTTCAGCATCGGCAAGCGTGTCATCAAAAGAAACGGCTTGCGCCCAAACAAATTCATCCAGCAATCCGAAAGATTCACGGATCGTGTCCATCAGTTCTTCTCCAGACGGTTCCTTTAACATTTCCGTTGCTTCCTGGTCCATATTGCTGAATTTCAATTCAACTATGCCAGAGCCGAAACGTTCGGCAAACTTTTGGGCTTCTGATACACAGGCCTCAAGCAATTCGTTCATATGCATCAAACCGCTGCAATCGATATTGATCGTATCAAACTGAATGACAGAGGATGGAATAAAGGACAGCTGCGAAGTTCCGCCTGAAATGCGTACATCATAAAACCCTTTTTTGCCGTTTTCGTTCCGGTGCCGGCCTTGCAGGTTGCCCGGATAAACGATTGGCGGATCCATATGCAATTCCTGTCGGACATGAATATGGCCGAGCGCCCAATAATCATAATTCTTACTGAGCAATTGCTGTTTTGTAAACGGAGCATACACTGCATGGGAAGTTTCTCCTTCCATGCTGCCATGGAGCATGCCAATATATACCGCATCCTTTTCTTCAGCAGGCGGATAATAATCGATCATCGGCTCTTTTACATGGCGTTGCCCATAACTGAATCCGGTAATGACTACATCTCCATTTCGGGTTGCCAAGTGGAATTGGGAAACGGACTCGCCAAAAACATGCACATTTTCCGGCAGTTCAAAACGCGTCCATTTGCCACTCAAATGATCATGGTTGCCATGGCTTAGTACCACTGGGATATCAGCATCAAAAAGCCGTTGCATCCCCTGCTGAAAGCGGTGCTGCGACCGGATGCTGCGATCTTCCCCGTCATAAACATCCCCGGCAATCAACAAAAAATCCGGCTGCTCTTCTACCGCGTAATCGATCAGCCGGTCAAACGCATCCAATGTACTGTCTTTCAGCTTTTTCCACTGATCTTTCTGCAAACCTCTCATGCCGGAAAATGGACTGCCTAAATGCAAATCTGCCGTATGAAAAAATCGAATTTCCTGCATAATTAAACTCCTTCGAAAACCGAATATTTGTTCTTATTTTAACATGATAATGAACGAAAAAAAACTGTTTGCAGAAAACTTCCTGCAAACAGTAGAGGTGTTATTTATTTTCACCCAAACGAATCGCTTTGCGGATATCTTTCAATGATTGCGAAGAGCCGTACATTAACACGCCACCGCGGTAAACCCTTGCTCCGAACCACCCTAAAATGCCGATTGTTATGAGCATGATGGCGATTGACAGAAGTGGTTCCCATAGCGGAATATCCAGCATTCCGACGCGCAAGAACATCACGAGAGGCGCAAAAAATGGAATATAAGAGGATATCGTGACAAACTTCGCTTCTGGAACTGAAATTCCTGAAAAGGCGATAAATGAAGCGATTATGATTAAAAACATCATTGGCAGCATCAATTGCTGGACATCTTCGGTCCGGCTGACCAGTGAACCGAGCAATGCCGCAAGAACAGCGTATAAGAAGTAGCCCAGCAAGAAAAATAGGACTGCAAATAAGAAAGTGCTGATTTTCACATCTGAAAAACCAAAAACACTGAATGCACCTTCTGAAAGATTAGTGCCAGCCGTTTTAATAGCAGTAAAACCGGCCAATCCAAATACCAGCATCTGCAAAATTCCAAGGGTCCCAATTCCAGCAATTTTGGCAAACATATGCTTGACCGGCGAAACGCTGGATATCAAAATCTCCATCACACGCGAAGACTTTTCGGTGGCCACTTCCATCGCAATCATATTCGGATAGTAAATGACCGCTACGTAAATAATCATGATCAATATATACACGAGTCCTCTAGCCTGGCTCAATTCTTCTTGTGATTTGGAGGATTCTGAAATAGCTTCCCGCTCAAATGATGCCGGCAGAAACAATTGACTGACTTCATTGTTATCGAGACCCATGGTTTCAGCTGTCACGGCTGTTTGAAGAGACTGTACGGCTTGTTCGATGTCTGCGCCGCTGCCCATTTCATTCGCAGATTCCGACACATAGCGGGCTGATAACTGGCCATCTTGTTCCAATACCAAATATGCCTCAATAGTTCCTTCGCTGACCCCTTCTTTTAATTGCTGTTCCGTCAAATCAGTTGGCATGGCCTGTGTGTCACTATTGGCCATCTCAAGCTGTCGCTGCAGGACCGGCACGAGTTCACCAGAATCGTCAATCACAGGAAGGACATTTGCCTTTTCATCATTGCCTTGAAAGGCTTCAATGATATTTGATAAATTCGCCAGCAGGAAAAATGCAGCACATACGACAACAGTTGTAATAATGAAGGATTTTGTTTTCGCCTTCGTCAGAAAAGCCTGTTTAAAAATAATCCAGAAACTATGCATAAGCTTTTCCCACCTTCGCGATAAATATTTCCTCTAAAGAAGGCTCTTCAATGGCAAAATGGCGAAGTGCGCCAAGCTTCATCGCTTCTTCTAAAAGATGCTGGGCTGTGGCTTCATCCGTTATCTGGAATAAAGCTCCGTCATGGGTTTTAGTGAAGTTTTCCACACCACTTATGCCGCTTAACTCAGAAAGGTCCTGATCCATTTTAATCCGGACGTTCTGTTTGCCAAACGATCGCTTCACTTGGCGAATAGAGCCGCCAACAACAATTTTCCCTCTGTCCAAAATGCTCATGTCATCACACAATTCTTCCACATGGTCCATGCGATGACTGGAAAAAACGATGGTCGCGCCTTGTTTTTGAAAATCCAAAATCGCGCTTTTCAGCATCTCCACATTTACAGGGTCAAGTCCGGAAAAAGGTTCATCCAATATCAGCAAAGATGGTTTATGTAATAAAGAAGCGATCAGCTGAATTTTCTGCTGGTTTCCTTTTGACAGCTCCTCCACTTTTTTGGATGCATAATGCGGAACCTCAAAACGCTCCAGCCATTTATGGACTTCCCGTTTTGCTTCTGCGCTTGGCATATTGCGCAATTGAGCCAAATAAACCAACTGGTCCTCCACCTTCATTTTCGGGTACAATCCCCGTTCTTCCGGCAAATAGCCAATTTCCGGGCTTTCAGCATATGTAATAGGTTTCCCATTCCAGTGGATCGTTCCCGCCGTTGGATTCAAGAGTCCAAGAATCATTCGGAAAGTAGTGGTTTTTCCGGCTCCATTGGCACCCAAGAACCCATGCATCTGTCCTTGCTCAACCGATAAAGACAGATTATCGACTGCAGTAAAATCACCGAATTTTTTTGTTGCATGTTCCACTATCAAAGCCACGTCTATTCCTCCTTTCACTAGTTATTATACGAGACAACTGTCAAAATGTTTCAAAAGTGGAGGACTTTTTAAAGGAAACCCGATATACTTAAACTGAATAAGCATTCAGAAGGAGTTGTGTTTCATGAGAACCTATAAACTGACCGCATATGAGCAAACCGGCAAGTTAATAATAGAAGAAACATTCACAGCTGAAAACGACGAACAAGCAAAAGACAAAGGGCAAGCTATCCTGGAAGAAAAAGATCTTGTTAACCAGACCCACCGCCTCGCTTCACCTGCAGGCAAACTCTTGTTGTTTCATTCATAAGAAAAAAGCATGGCAAAGCGCCATGCTTTTTCTCATTTCCCTTGAAACTCTGGTTTGCGCTTTTCTACAAAAGCCTGTATGCCTTCCAGATGGTCGGCGCTTTTGCGCATCTGGGATTGTGCCGCCGCTTCCATTTCCAGCACCTGCTCCAGTTCTTTAACTTTCAATTGATGCAGGATATGCTTGGAAGCGAGCCGGGCTTTAACAGGGGATTGCAGTACTTGTTCCGCATAGTTTTCAGCGTGCTCTAGTGCCAGGCCTTCAGCAGTCACTTCATCAATCAATCCTTTTGCCAGTGAGTCATGTGCTTTCAAAATCTGTCCAGACCAAATCAGCTGTTTTGCTTTCGGCACACCTATGCGCTCTTTCATAAAGAAATGGCCGCCTCCATCAGGCACGAGGCCAATGCCAATAAAGTTCATCGCCAATTTGCTGTTTTCTTCTGCAATGATGTAATCGCAGGCAAGCGCCATGCTGAAACCGAGACCTGCAGAAGCGCCGTGGATCGCTGCCACTGTGATTTGCGGCAAGGTATAAAGTGATTTGGCCAGCCGTGTCACTTCTTTCATGACTACATCAATATCCATCGGATGTTCAGGATCCATCATTTCTTTGATGTCCCCGCCTGCTGAAAATGCTCTTCCGTCCCCGTGGATAATCAGCACTTGCAGCGTGCTTTCCGCCAATAGCGATTCAAAGCATTCCGCCAGTTCCGCCATCATTTTTCCATTCATCGCGTTCATCGATTGAGGTCGGTTCAGCTTTAAATAGCCAATGCGCCCTTGTTTTGTCAGTTCAATTGTTTCAAACATACAAAAAGACACCCTTTCGCAAAAATGAATTGTCATTCATCTTACGTATTCGGTGTCTTCTTGTTAAAATCCTTTATTTAACGGAAATTACATTGATTCGTATAGTGACTGAACCGGCTTGATCAAAACGCGGTTTACTTCATCGATAATTTGGCTTAAGCCCATTTCGGCTTCAAGCATTGCCAAAATTTTCGGATCTGCCTGTGCTGCTTGAGCTGTCGCTTGAGCGCTGACCATTTCTTCTTCAGTAATTTCTTCGCCTTGCGCTTGCTTTTGCTGAAGCGTAATTTGCAGGTCACGGAAGTTTTTGAACAATTGGCTCGATTCGCTGTCCGCTGATACAGCTTCCACCGCTTGCTTCAATTTGCTGAATTCCTCTGTGCTGCGGAACGTGCTTTCAAGTTTGTTGATATCATCATAAATATTGACTGTCATCATCATTCTCCTCTACATTGTATTCATGGCTAAGCTAAAGAGTCCTTGGAATATCCCAATAAAACCTCCAAGCAAAAAGCCGAGTGCAGTAATCATTTTTAATTCCCTTTGTGAAATTCCCAGAACCAATTCTTCCAGGCGGCTTAATGGCAGAGAATCTACCTGCTCTTTTACCATGCTTTGAATGTCTATCTTCTGCAAGGCATCTTCCAATTTCACTTCCCCTTGCTCGAAAACAAAATCCGTCAGCAGCGGGATAAAGTTTGCACTTGTCCATTCTAACCCTGTCGGCCAAGTCTCTGCAAGTGTTCGGTCCATGCGGCCTTCCACATTGGCAATCTCGTGCACATATTGTTTAACGGCATCAAGCGCCGGATCAAAATCAAATTCTTTCAGTAATTCATCCGCACGTCGGTCCTGAAGTTTTTCCCATTCTCCATAAGCTAAGGTAATTATTAACTCAAATGTTTTCGGCGAGTTAAGAAATTTGATGATTTCGGGCTGAATCCGGTCGACAATCGGTTTCGATTCGCCCAATAGGGAATGGAGCATATGTCCGAAACGGCCGCGTGATTCCAGAAATTCATCAAAAAATGTTTTCACCGTTTGGCGTCCTTCAATCGAAGCGAAATAATCCGATCCTTGGTCGATGCCATACTTCACCCCGTGAATCATTTTTTGTTCTGTTTCTTCTTTCCAGTTCTCCGGAAGCAGCTCTCCAATTGTCTTGCCTTCAATATAATCACGCAATCCCAATGCTTGGCGGTCAACCAATTCGTCCAGTTTTAATCCAATCCGGACATCGATGTTTTTTTGGCCGGCAATCTCCAGCCAGTCATTTATGGTCCGTGGCGATTCGAAAACATGAGCTTTCAGTTGTTTATAAATCCACGCTTCCATTCTTTGACGCATTTCTTCATTAAAAAAGCGCTTTTTAAAGGTTTCTGGTGTCAGCAAATGCTGGACAATGGTGCGCCCTAATTGCGTCGATAGTTCATCACGCCGCTTAGGGATCAAGCCAGGAGTAAATGGCAGCCGCCAGCTGCCGATATAGATGGCCTTATAAGGGCGGAAAAGCATTTTGATGGCAATGAAATTTGTGACGCCTCCAATCAAAGCGCCGATGACTGCCATAAAAACGATTGTTATTATACTGTTCACTATCTTCACTCATTTCTTTTTTCATCTTTGTCAATCACATAGAATCCGCTTATAATGGAGTTGAATGATAAGGAGGATTTGTATGCTGCAGCATTTTAAGTTTAAACCGATGTTTGAAAATTCCCAGCTGCCCGGCTGGAACATATCCTTTTTTTATAAAAATGAACGGATAAATGGAGAATACCATCCTGACGGCAGCATTGTCTGGCTGTCCAAACAACCCGAGGATGAAGAAAGTGTTAAAAAAATGATACATGAGCTGATGCTCTTTCATGTATACGATTGAAGCGCCGGAAAGTTCCGGCGTTTTTTATTTACCGCTTTATTATTATATGTAAGGAAACAGGATTTTAACAGTATTTGCATTTAGCTTTGGAACAGGACGGTCTTTTTAAAAAGCTTCTTGTCTGTATACTCCTTCAATTCCAAAAGCCGCCCTTTGATTTGGCTGAAGTTTCCATGGTATATCCCCCTCTTTTCCTCTCTTCGATACGGCCTTAAAAGAACTTAGTAATTATCCAATCAATAAAAAAGGAATGCCCTTTACCCAACGTGCTGGGTATGGGACATTCCGGACTGGATTTGATACATCTGGTAATACTGGCCGCCAAGTTTCATCAACTCATCATGGGAGCCCGCTTCTGCGATTTCCCCGCGGTCGAGCACTAAAATGCGGTCTGCGTTTTTGATGGTCGACAGGCGGTGGGCGATAATGAAAGTAGTACGCCCTTTTTTCAGCACTTCCATCGCGTGCTGAATAATTTCTTCCGTTTCAGTATCGATATTTGATGTCGCTTCATCCAAAATCAGAATAGCCGGGTCAAATGCCAAAGCCCGGGCAAAAGACACCAATTGGCGCTGTCCGGAAGATAAAGTACTGCCTTTTTCCACTACAGGCTCATCAATGCCGCCAGGTAAATGCTTCAGCACACGGTCTCCTCCAACGGCAGCAAGCGCATCCTCCACCATTTTGCGGGTAATCCGTTGATCGCCAAGCGAGATATTCGACTCGATTGTGCCTGTAAACAGATACGGATCTTGCAATACGATGCCCATATGTTCACGGACCGACTGGCGGGACATGCCCGCAATGTCGGTTCCATCGATGGTGATCCGTCCTTTGGTAGCATCATAAAAGCGGAACAGCAAGTTCATGATGGAACTTTTCCCCGAACCTGTATGGCCAACCAATGCGATTGTTTCGCCTTGTTTCGCTTCAAAAGAAATATCCTTTAAGACATACTCTTCTTTTTCATAAGCAAACCAAACATTTTCAAAACGGACATTCCCTCTGTAGCGAGCCACTTTTTCGTCATTTACCGGTTCGCCGCTTCGGTCAAGCAAGCGGAAAACCCGCTCCGCTGCAACGAGTGCTTGTTCCAGCTTGGCAAACTGGTTGACAATGCCGCTTATTGGATTGAATAAGCGGATAATGTAATCGACAAAGGCATAAAGCACACCCACTGTTACAGCCGAATTTGCCGTAATGGCATTTGTTCCGAAATACCAGATAAACAACACAAAAACCAATGAACGCAGCACGCCGACCATATTATAGGAAGCGGTTGCCTCCAAAATGAGCAGCTTCTGCTGGAATTTGTAATGCTTATTATTCATTTCTTCAAATTCTTCTTTCATCTGCTTTTCACGGCGGAACGCCTGAATGATTGTCATTCCTTGAATGGATTCATTGATCATGGCGTTCATATCACTCAACTTTTCGCGGACAACATGATTATATTTAGCCGCGAATTTCCGGTATATGAGCATCCAGCCGTAAAGAAGAGGAACCAGCACCAGCATCATCGCTGCCAATTGCCAGTTCAGATAAAACATCGCTATATAAATACCGGCCATATACATAAAGCTTGTGGCAAATTGCGACAGCACCGTAACGAACAATTCACGAATCGCTTCCGTATCGTTTGTAATGCGGGATACTACCTTTCCGGCAGGCAAGCTGTCGAAATAACGGATTGGCAATGTCTGTACATGTTTATAGACATCATTGCGCATTTTTTGGATGATGCGGTTTGCCCCTTTCTGCAAGTATAAATACTCCAAAAAGCGGAATACTGCCGCTACCACTCCAAGCCCTAAGTAAATAGCCAATAAATACGCGATCGGCTCAAAGTTTAATGCGCCGCCGGCCGGTGCGATGTGGTTGTCGATGATTTCCTTGGCCACAAGCGGGGCAGCCAAGTCAGCTGCCACTGTAATGGCTAAAAGCACCAATCCCCAGATTAATACCCCTTTAAAATGCATGGCGTATTGGAGTAATCGTTTTCCTGTCCCCATGCTTACACCTCCTCGATCTGCTGGCGGAGGAATTGTTCACTGTACCAACCTTTTGTTTTCAGCAAATCTTCATGTGTTCCTTCTTCGATGACTTTGCCGTCATCCAGTACTACAATCCAGTCGGCGTGCTGAACTGCTGACAGCCGATGAGTCGTAATAATTGTTGTTTTTCCAGAACGCTCTGCCTGGATGTTCTCAATGATCTTTGCTTCTGTTTTCGCATCCACGGCAGAAAGTGAATCATCCAGAATAAGAATTTCCGGATTTTTGATCAATGCCCGTGCAATGGATATCCGCTGTTTTTGGCCGCCGGATAAAGCGACGCCTTTTTCTCCCACTAAAGTCTCTAAACCATTCGGCAGCATCTCTAAATCTTTTTCGAAATGTGAAAGCCGGATCGCTTCTTGGATATCTTCTTCGGTGGCATCCGATTTTCCAAATAAAATATTGGCCCGGATTGTACGGGAAAACAGCACATGGTCCTGCGGTACATAACCAATCCAACTGCGCAGCTGATCTTTTGTTAAATCGCTCAATTCAACGCCATTCATCATGACAGACCCTTCGCCGATCGGATATTCTCTCAATAATTGCTTCACGAAAGTCGTTTTGCCACTGCCTGTCTTTCCGACAATGCCCAGTGTTTGGCCGCTGTTCATCGAGAGATTGATGCCTTGCAGATTGATGGAGCTCGATTGTGGATAAGTGAAACTGAAATCCCGGAAGCCGATATGGCTTGGTTTATCGATGAATTCCGGATTTGACGGATCTTTTACATCTTCCTGATAATCGAGTGTTTCGTTCACCCGGTCCACTGACGCATTGCCCCGCTGCAGAATGTTAATCATTTCACCGATAGCAAACATCGGCCAGACAATCATTCCGAGATAAACGTTAAAGGCAACCAAATCGCCCAATGACATGGTGCCTTCCGCTACGAGAACGGCACCGTAACCCAAACCGATCATATAGCTAATGGTGGTCAGCACTTTTGTGACCGGCATAAATAAGGCGTCAATGCGCTCAACTGCCATGTTTTTTTCGTACACATCATTTGTCATATCCGAGAACTCTTTCTCAGACGCCCGCTCCTGTACGTATGCCCGGATTACCCGGACACCCCCCACAGATTCCAACACGCTATCGTTCATTCCACCGAAAGCATCTTGGGCTGCTGTATAGCGCACATGAATTTTCTTGCCGAGTATTTGAACAACAATCGCAAGAATCGGCAATGGGATGAGTGCAAAAAACGTCAACTCCCATGACACCAAATAGCCCATGGCGACAATGATTGTCGCCATATACAAGGTAGAGTCGACCAACGTCAAAATCCCAAATCCGGCAGTCTCGGAAATGGCCCGCAGATCATTTGTTGCCCGTGCCATTAAATCACCGGTCCGATTTTTTTCATAAAAGGTCGGCGTCATTTTCAAAAACTGCCCCATCAAGCTTGAGCGGAGCTGGCGTTCAATCACATACGCCCCTCCAAACAGCTGATATTGCCAGACAAAGTTAATCAAATAAGCCAATACCAGCGAGATAACAAGAACGGCAATATATTGCCAAAGTAACTGGCTTGTCAGTTCCTGCTGGGCAATCGAATCGATTGCGATACCAATAAGCCAAGGCGGAACAATTTCAATGACATTCGCTACCATCAATAAGCCGACCGCAATGGTATAGCGAAGCCAATTTTCTTTAAAAAACCATCTTAATTTCCATAACACACTAAACATCAGTTACTCCTTCTTTCTGTTCCAATTTCTGCTAATCGCCTTCCAACGATTCCTTGATCATAATTTTCAGTTGCCGAAGTCGTTTCATCTTCATTCTCCCCTTTAGTTTTTTATATTTGAACAGCCCAGGGCTGGACAAAACACGTTAAAAGTTTTGCCAATAAAAAAACACGCACCTATTTTCTAGGCGCGTGCGCATGAAAAAAGGACTGGTATTCAGACCAGTCCCATATATTTTCGCTTCCGAAATAAATTCAAAGGCAAAAAAACGGATGGTCTGACAACAATATAGAGTTAGGCAACAATGCAATTGTTATTTTTTTCATTGTCAAAAACCTCCTTTTCCTTTGATTTGGTAATTTAAGAGTAACACCGGCATTTTTGGATTGTCAAGATTTTTCGAAATAAATTGAATCTTCTTGTCAATTCGATACTTTTGAAGCTTTGTTGTTGTGCTATAAAACGACAATAATAAAAAAAGAGAACAAATATTCCTATCATCAAATGCCAAAGGTTTCAATTTCCAGGTCTAGGGTAATTTATTAATAAGAAAACTGAATCGGAGTTGAATAGTATGTACCAAAACATTGCTGTTGCCTATGACGGTTCGGATGGAAGCCGCTTGGCCTTTGATAAAGCAATTGAATTTAAAAAATTGCTTCCCGATGTCAAAATGACCATTATCTATGTCAATGAACAATTTCACGAAAGCATGGGGCTGATGGAATCCGGCGGCGCAGCTGCTCCTCGTGTAGTTTCAGCAAATGTCGACAGCACGTATGCACAATTTATGCCGCCTGATATGGAAAGCGGCCCTCAGCGCCGCACGAATGATTATGTGGATACCTCAATCGAGTTTTCTAAGCATATGCATAATTCCATTCATCAGCAACTCGATTCGAAAGGCGTAGAGGCAGATGTATTAGCATTAGAAGGAAGCGCTGGTAAAACCATTCCTGCTTTTATCGAAGAACAAAATGTAGATTTATTGATCATTGGAAACAGCGGGAAATCGGGACTGCAAAAGTTTTTTGTAGGATCTGTCAGCCGTAAACTCATTAAAGAATCTTCTTGCTCGGTATTAGTAGTAAAATAAACCTTAGTCTACCCGATGAGCAGTAGGTCTTAACATCTGCTAGGGTAGACTATTTTTATGATAAAATATTGTTTCCGTGCTATAAAATGGCACAATTTTATTAGTTTAGAAGCTTTTGGGGTGGGTATAGAATACTAAGTAGAAAAGCTATTAAAGAGGAAGAAGGGAATCAGCCATGTCTAAACATACCGTATATTTTCTTTCTCCTCACCAGCACCGCGGTCTCATGGCTGAAATTTGGGCTAACCGCCTGGAGCTCGCCGACTGGGATATTAGGAGTGCTGCATGGGGTGGCCAGCCTTCTTTTACGGATACTCCCTTTGAGATTATGAAAGAGATTGTATTGGACTTGCCGGAAGTCCAACCACGCATTTATAACTCAAAAGAAGTAAGCGAAGCGGATTTGATCATTGCTTTGCATGATGGAGAATTTGATATCGCCGACATTCCCGCCGACTTGCCAGCGCAAAAACTAGTGCGATGGGATATCAAAAATCCGGAACTGCGCACATCTGATAAATCCGAGCAATGGGCACTTTATCAGGAAGTCTGTGATGAAATTGCGATGAACATAAAAAAACTGGAACCTTATTTCCGTTCCGTTTATATGTAAAACCCTTCACTTATAAAAAAGTGAAGGGTTTTTTCATGTATGGAGAACAGCCCGGACCGGACTTCCTTCGGCGCCTTTAATCTTAAGCGGCAATGCCACAAGTTGATATATGCCTTCTGGTACTTCGTTCAGAACAAGCCCTTCAAGGATGTACCGATTATTGCGGCTCATCGCCATATGCATTGGCAGGTCTTTGCTCGTCTTGGCGTCTACTGAAGGCACATCCACCCCCAAAAGCTTAATCTCCTGCTCTGCCATCCATTCTGCAATCGTTGGATCAAAAAGCGGCCAGGTTTCCGGAAATTTTGTTCGGTCTTCCCACGAATCACTCTTCAGCAAGATTGCTGTTACTTCAGGTGCCACATCCGGCAAATCAGTGCGGGTAATCTCGGCTTTGCCTCTTACATCAATCACTTGTGCTGTAGTCAAATAATAGTCAAGCGGCAGTTCGTCAATTTTTATGCCGTCATTGTCATAATGGAATGGGGCATCGACATGCGTCCCGATATGCGTACTGGTGACTACTTTCCCGACGTTGACCGAACCGCTTTGTTCAATCGTTGCCGCTAGCTCATATTGAAATGGGATGTCTCCTGGCCATTCCGGTGTCTGTCCACTAAGTTCCATTGAAATATCGTAAATTTTTCTATTCCTCATCTACGCCACCACATTTCGTTCATTGGTATAGTTCTTGTACAATTCCCTGTCCATGATCATTTTCAGGCGGCTGACCATTTTTTCCACATCTTCAAAAGAAGTGTATAAAGCGACTGGCGCCAGCCGAATGATGTTAGGTGCCCGGAAATCAGGTACAACGCCCGCTTCTTTTAAAGCTTTGCAGATCCGGGCGGCTTCTTCATGGGCCAGTGCGATATGCCCTCCCCGTTCTTCATCTTTATCCGGTGTCACATCTTTCAATTCTGGAATCTGTTCGGCTACCAATTCCCGCAATAACCGGGTCAACTGTAGCGACTTTTTACGGATGGCCCCAATGCCCGCTTCTTCGAATATCTCGATGCTGCCAAGCAGCGGTGCCATACTGAAGATATTCGGGGTTCCCATTTGGTAAGCTCCCGCCCCTTCCGCTTTTGTAAATGAATGATCCATATCGAATTGCTTTGTTTTATCCGAACCGAACCAACCAGCCATTCCTGGCAGCAAATGGTGGTGGCGCTCATGGAGGTACAATCCGCCTGTGCCGCCTGGACCGGAATTCATATACTTGTAATGACACCAGACAGCAAAATCCACTCCATCGTTATGCAAGTCATGTGGAAGCGCACCGATCGAATGGGCCAAATCAAAACCGACGAGAATGCCTTTTTGATGCGCAGCTTGTGTAATTTCTCGAATCGGCAGCAATTGCCCGCTTCGGTACAAAACGGATGGCAGCAATAAAACAGCTACATCTTCCGTTAATTCTTTTACAATGTCCTCCAGAGCCAACGTATAGCCATCTCGGCTCTGAATTTTTCTGATGGCCTTTTCAGGCTCTAACCCGCGTAGGCGGAGATGGCTGTCCACCGCATATATATCCGATGGGAAATTCAACTCATCCACTACAATGACGGAACGGTTTTCCGTTGGATGGAAAACCGTCGAAAGCATCTGGTGGATATTCGAAGTAATTGATCCGGTGACCATCACTTCATGTGGCAATGCCCCGACGAGAGGGGCAATCCGTGCACTCAACTCTTCTGCTAGTGTAAACCACGGGTGGCTGCCTTCTGTCCAGCCGTCGATGCCATGGCTTCTCCAGCTGCCTGCCAATTCCAGTAGCTTGGTTTCCGCTCTTTTCGACATCAGCCCAAGTGAATTTCCGTCCATGTAAATCTGGTTTTCCCCTTGATAAAACTCTTCTTTAAAACGATCAAGCGAGTCTTCCCGTTCTCGTTTATCTGCGTTTGCCATCCTACATCCCCCTTCTTATAGAAATGCGTATGCCCCCGCTCCCAGAATTGCGGTAACCAATACGACAATCCAAGGTGCCAGTTTAAAATAGACTAACATTGTAAAGGCGATAATCGCAATCGCAAAGTCAACGGGCCCGCGGATTCCAGATGTGAAAACCGGATCATACAAAGCCGCAAGCAAAATGCCGACAACACCCGCATTAACTCCTTTTAAGGCAGCTTGGACTCCAGACTTGGTACGGATGATGCTCCAAAACGGCAATGTGCCGATTACCAATAAAAACGATGGCAAAAACATGGCAACTACAGCTAGCAAGACTCCAAAGCCACCGCCCATTAATTGTCCCAGATAACCGGACAACGTGAACAATGGACCAGGGACGGCTTGAGCAGCCCCATAACCGGAAATAAAGAGATCCGCTGACATCCAACCCGGCACTACTTCCCGTTCAAGCATCGGCAATATCACATGCCCCCCGCCAAAAACAATTGATCCGACGCGGTAGAAAATATCAAATATGGCATAATAGCTTGATTCAATGACCGGGCGAAGCAATGGCAAGCCAATCAGCAGCCCCGCAAAAATCGCCCATGCTGCCAGTCCCGTCTTTTTGCCAAAAGACAAAGCCAGCTTTACTGCTTCCGGTGCTTCTACGTCTTTATAAAGAAAATAACCGATAATTCCCGTCAGCACGATGACTCCGATTTGCGCCCAAGCCGTAGGCATCATTAAAATTGCTACTGTAGAACCAACTGCAATGGCAATCCTCGGTTTATCAGGAGCGAGCGATTTGCCCATTCCCATTAATGCATGCGCCACTACTGCCACAGCTACTATTTTTAAGCCTTGAATCCAGCCGCTGTCGAACGATCCGTTTGTCACAAGCAACGCAAATAACACCAATAAGATTACAGACGGCATCGTAAAACCGAACCAAGACAGAAAGCCGCCAAATATTCCACCTCTCAGCATGCCGACTGAAATCCCTACTTGTGAACTTGCCGGTCCCGGAAGGAATTGACACAATGCCACTAAATCCGCATAAGCTTTTTCGTCCAGCCACTTTCGTTTTACTACATACTCTTCCCGGAAATAACCTAAGTGTGCAGTTGGTCCTCCGAATGATGTCAGCCCTAATTTTGTAGAAGCTTTTAAAATTTCTATGTAATTTTTCTGTGCCATAATTCTCTCCTTTAAAAGTTTATTTCTTTGGTCAAGCTGTTTTTTCTTTTTTAGAATTACCTTAACCATTCTCTCAAGCATAACTGATTGCTTATATGAGTGACTATTACAACTTTGTAAATTTAATTACAACAATGATTTTAATGGTTCTTTCTAACGTGTAGAAATTCTATTATGTGTTAACGACCAAAATTCAGATACAGAGCATAAATGCTTTCTTCAAGACTGAAATGGAAGATAAAAATAATACTTTCTGAGGATAGCTTATGTTTAAAAGTTTTGCTACAATAAAAATGCAAAATTTCGGAGTAAACCAGGTTTTTAGCCAAAGAGGTTGATAGTCCTCAATCCTTTACTCGGAACTATAAAAGCGAAAATAATGATAAATGAAGAAATTTTATGAAACGGCTCTCATTCGAGGGTCGTTTCCCTTTGTTTAGAAGACTTGGAGGCGGGAAACATTATGGAGCTCTATACAAATTTGCGTAAAGGGGAAAAAGGGGCCTGGATCAGCATCGGGGCTTACGTTTTTCTAAGCGCAATAAAGCTCTCCTTCGGCTTTGCGGGGTCTTCCGAAGCATTAAAAGCGGATGGTTTAAACAACTTGACCGACATTATAGCTTCAGTAGCCGTATTGGTCGGCTTGCGGATTTCGCAGAAGCCGCCGGATGAAAATCATCATTACGGCCATTTGCGTGCAGAAACGATCGCATCTTTGCTCGCTTCGTTTATTATGGCGGTTATCGGGCTGCAAGTGCTTTTCGGGGCCATCCGTAACTTTTTCGACCCTGCTGAAGCTGCTCCATCGCTTTACACAGCAGCTATAGCTTTTTTCAGTGCTTTGGTAATGTACGTAGTGTACCGCTATAACCTGAAGCTCAGCCGGCAAATCAAAAGTTCTGCTGTCAGAGCTGCGGCTTATGACAACCGCTCCGATGCGCTTGTCAGTATCGGTGCGGGCATTGGAATCATTGGAGCCGTTTTTGGCGCTCCGATACTTGATATCATCACTGCATTTATCGTCGGTCTAATCATTCTCAAAACAGCTTTGGATATTTTTAAAGAATCTGTTTTGACCTTAACAGATGGCTTTAATGAAGATGAAGTAGAAACGATGTCGGTGCTGGTCAGAAAAGTGCCGGGAGTCAGCATTTTGCGGGACTTCAAAGGCCGCAATCACGGCAATGTTATGTTCATCGATTTGACTATTGCTGTAAATCCTTCGTTGAATGTAATAGAAAGCCATTGGATAACAGAAGAAATTGAGAGGAAAATTCAAAAAGTGAAACCGAATTGCGTCATACTCGTACATATAGAACCGGACTACGACAATCCAGAATGGTCCGAATGAGGAGATATGGCTTATGTATGACTTTGCCGATCAAAAAAGAATTGTCTACATCGCGTTCGCTATTATTTTATTGATTTCTTCTGCAGTGGCACCAGTTGCTGTTTTCTATCCATTAAAAGTAATCTTTATCACTTCTGCTGCAACAGCAGTCGGAACTTCTTTTGTCTCGCTAATTACCGGAGGACTTGGCCTCGCATTGATTGCCGCAGGTTTTTTCGCACTGGCACTGCTTGAAAACCGCATGAAGAGGTATTTGGCTGCGGGCCTTTTGTTTGCAGTAGGAATATTAGGGGTTTTGCTGTCGCTCAGTGATTATTATTATGTGACGCCGAATGGATTTACTTATAACGGCCCTTTCTCTATTTCTTCTCAAAGCTATCAATGGGAGGACTTCGAGAAAATTGAAGAACGGATTGGAACGCAAGACAATACCCGCTCGGTACAATCTGTCGCTATGTTCTTTAAGAATGGTGATGTCATTGAAATGTCATCAGGCAAGATTTTTGAGATGAGCGGCACACTGATCAGCAATATTAAAGAGGCTGGCGGAAGCCACGAACGGATTGATTTAGAAGAATAGAAGCAACAAAAAAGACTCCTTTTCAGGAGTCTTTTTCTTATCTATCGTGCTGCTGGTCTCGTGTTGTCGTGTTTTTCAGTGAAGACACTGCGGTCGAGATATTTGTGGAAGAACCATTCCCCGCCACCGATAACCAAGGCTGAAATAATTGCTGGCGTAATAATATCTATATTATTGCCAACAAGTGCATCTCCCATCAGCCAAATAACCAAAAATGCAACCACAATATCTGAAACGGTAGCAATTGCATTTCGTTTGTTTTGGTCTGAGCGATTTCCGGCTTTTCGGAAAATCATCAAATCGCCCATCACATAAGCGACTAATGTCAACACTAAACTAATCCATAACGTATCAGCAAAAGGCACATTAAACATCAAAGTAAGAATAATTAGTAAGACTGCTGCAATCATGACGAACTTCATTACCAATGCTTTCAAGTGATTCATTTTTCTTTCCCCCTTTACTTGTTGTTACTGATTTTTTACCCATTTGCTAAATTTTTAATCGCTTTTTAAATTTTTTCTTGACTTTTCTCTTTTTTTATTTTTCCGCTCATTCATTAGCTTTTAAAGCAACGGAATGCTGGTTAGTAATTCTTGCTAATTCATCGATTTTTTTTTGAAGAAACTCACGGTCGAGGATTTTCAATTCGCCGTCATCTATGGCTTCCAGCAGATAAAGTTGGAGTTTCCAGATGGTGTCATACCTCAACGCCGGAGCAAGCGCCGCTGTGACGATTAAAGCGTCTGTCATGGAAGAATGGAGAGAAATGTCTTTTTTACTATGGTAGGATATTTGATAAAAAGCCTTATAAAGAATATCGCTATAAGATTCAAATCGGTAAAGGAGACGGTTATTGCCTGCTTCATCGGTCAAGACCAGGCCATCTGTCTTTAAGTGGCTCATATCTCCCAGTAAATGCCCGAGGCGGATGAGGATATCTTTTGCGTTATTCGGGTCTTGCCGGCCTGGGGAAGTTGCCCGTATCGCGACTTCCACAATTTTTTGGATTGCATAGCCGAGGTCCTGGTCTGCTGTCCTTTCATCTCCAATGGTTATATATTGATTTAAAGGAAGCTCCTTTTTCTTATCGGAATAAAGATAAAAGAGCGGTTTGCCTTCATAGACATAATCCCCCTTTTTTATGGCTACTTCAATTGCACAGTCATTTTCTCTTGCCAGCTCCACCAGATTTGAAAGGTCGATAATATGAAATGGGCTTCAACGTCATCCCTTCTTTCTTTTTCGATTAGCATCTTTTTGCCCTATTCCCTTTCAACAAACAATGCAAAATAAACAGCCGGACTGGCCAGCCCGGCTGTTTATTTATTCAACTAGCAGCGGAATTTCTTTAACGCCACGGACAATCATTCCTGGCCGCCATACAAGTTCACTTTCATCGATTGCCAGTTTCAATTTCGGAAAACGCTTAAGTAAACTGGAAATGGCAATCTCTCCTTCCAGCCTTGCAAGAGGTGCCCCAAGGCAAAAATGGATGCCCATGCCAAAAGCAAGGTGCGGGCTTTTTTCCCGCTGAATGTCATAAAGTTGAGGGTCCTTGAACTTTTCAGGGTCATGGTTAGCAGCATTCAGCGAAACCACCACTAAATCTCCTCTTTGAATCCGTTTGCCTCTAAACTCCATATCTTCGTTTGCCCAACGGGAAGTGCTAAACTCGACCGGTCCATTAAAGCGAAGCGATTCTTCGATTGCTTGAGAAACCAATTCCGGTTGTTCTCTTAGTTTCTGCTGCTGCTCTGGAAATGCCAATAATGCCAGCACCGTATTGCCGATCAAATTTACTGTTGTCTCATGGCCAGCAATAATGAGCAGCGTAACAATGCCGTATAATTCCTTTTCCGTCAGCCGGTCTCCTTCTTCTTCAGCAATGATCAACTGGCTGATCAAGTCATCTCCCGGGTGTTCATGCACTTTCGCAAACCATTGCCCTAAATATTGAATAAACTGATTCATATGTTCATAAACAGTGACTCCAATTTCACCGCTCGTTCCTTCAATCAATGAGTTTGACCAAAGACGGAATTTGTCTTGGTCTTCTACTGGAACTCCTAAAATCTCACAAATGACACTGATGGGGAGCGGAAAAGCAAATTCGTCGATTAAGTCGATTTGCTGTTTCTTTTCCATTTCATCCAGTAATCCATCGGTGATTTCCTGAATACGATTTCGCATCCCTGAAATCATTTTTGGAGTAAACGCTTGTTGAGCAAGGCCGCGCAAGCGTTTATGGTCTGGCGGATCGGAAAATAGCATATTCTGTGTAAAAACTGACAATTGATCCATCGATCCACCGAATAATTTCGACATATCTTTCGTAAAGCGCTGGTCTTTCAATACGGCAACTGCATCTTCATAATCAGTTACCAGCCAGCCGAGCTGACCATCCGGAAAGCGCACCCGATGCACTGGATCTTCTTTTCGAAGCTTCTCATAGATTGGATATGGGTTTTGGATAAAACCTTCTGTAAATAATCCTGCTTCACCTGAATTGTGCATATTCATCGTTTCCCCTCCTTTTTCATACATATACCCGCACTTCCAACTTTCTGTCTCGTTCTATATGCTTAAATTTCCAATTTTAGAAACAAAAAAGGAGTCGTCCCAAAAGTAAATTGGGACAACTCCTTTGCGACGAAGCTAGCGGAGCGATGCAGGAGCAATGCAGGAGCAATAGTATTAACCTACGTTTTATTAAAAGCAAGGGCTGTCGTTTATACTGCAGCCGTTTCCCCTGCAAATAATTTCCTTGCATTATCCGTAAACATTTTATCGATCTGGCTTTCTGTTACTCCGGCCTTTTTAAGTTCTGGCACCACATTTTCAAATATATGTGTCGGATGCCAGTTCGCTACTGCCGGTCGTACAGCCTCTGGAATCACAGGAGGGCGGCCAAGCCAAGTGCTGATTGAATCATGTGAAAGCATGATGCGGTCTTCAAAACCTGCATCCAGCAGCTCTAGTAAAGTGCTGATTCGCTGATGGTCTAACGGTGCTCCAACTATCCCTTGCAGCCCAAAACGGTCGAATGAAATGTATACACCCGTTTCGAGTGTTCTTTTATGATAGGCAGTATCCGTATTGCCGCACATATGACCAATGACGATTCCAGCCGGATTTGCATCATGTTCCAGCAGAAACTGCGCCTGTTCGGGTCCCATAGTCCCTTCTTGAGTATGGGTCAACAACGTGATGCCAGTTTCTTTTTGAGCTCGTGCAGCAGCTCTGAAAAACATTTTTTCATAATCCGTGATAACATCTTTGCTGGAAGCCAGTTTAATAATTCCCGGCTTGATATTCGTCCCGCCGATTCCATCTTTTATTTCCGCCAAAAACATTTCATTGATTTCCTGTTCAGCACTGCCAAGGGTGGCACGGAATTTAAAATATGGAGTTGCACCTTCCCCTTCGTAATAATAGCCGGTGGCGCAGATGATTTGCAGTCCGCTTTGCCGGGATATCTCTTCTAATATTTCCGGGTCACGTCCACATTCATTCGGAGTTGGGTCTACAACAGTCTGTACACCATGAGCCATCATTTTCTTAGCAGCTTCAACGCCAGTCGCTATCGCCCTTTCCCGATTGAATGGCCCCAGCGTAATGTCTCCTTGAAATCCTGGATAACCAAAAATGAAATGTTCATGGATTAATGTTTTTCCCATAGCTTCCGGAACAATCGGCCCTGTTACAGTTTCCACTTTTTTTGCCACCTGCAAAACCTCCTCAGTATTTGCCGTCCTTCTTGCAATTGGAAAACAAGATATTTTTGCTGTTCGTTATGGTTATCTTGCTTTCATGGGTGTTATACCGTCTTTCGCTTCTTCAGGCTCCTTATACTTTTTTAATTCCAGGCTGGCAATTTGGTTGCGGTGAACTTCGTCCGGCCCATCCGCCAACCGAAGTGTCCGTGCGTTCGCCCATTGTGCCGCCAATGTAAAGTCTTCGCTTACTCCTGCTGCCCCGAATGCCTGAATTGCCCGGTCAATTACACGGAGCGCCATATTTGGGGCTGTCACTTTTATCATCGCTATTTCCGCTTTTGCTTCTTTATTGCCAACTGTATCCATCATATAAGCGGCTTTTAGCGTCAACAAACGGGCTTGTTCAATCTCAATTCTTGAATCAGCAATCCATTCGCGGACAACGCCTTGGCTTGCGAGCGGCTTGCCAAAAGGCTGCCGGCTTTGCACACGTCTGCACATTTCCTCGAGCGCGCGTTCTGCTGCGCCAATCAGCCGCATGCAATGATGGATGCGGCCTGGTCCTAAGCGTCCCTGAGCGATGGCAAACCCTTTTCCTTCCGCCCAGATCATATTGGCTGCCGGCACCCGCACATTGTCAAACATGATTTCCGCATGGCCATGCGGCGCATGATCGTAGCCGAAAACAGACAACAGCCGTTCAATTTTCACGCCTGGTGCATCGAGTGGCACCAAGATCATGGACTGCTGTTCATATTTTGGTCCATCAGGATTGGTCTTCCCCATTACGATGGAAATCTTGCAGCGCGGGTCCCCTGCTCCTGACGACCACCACTTACGGCCATTAACGACATATTCATCGCCGTCCCTGACAATCGAAGCTTCAATATTCGTCGCATCGCTTGAAGCTGCGTCCGGTTCAGTCATGGAAAAACACGAACGGATTTCTCCTGCAAGAAGCGGTTTCAGCCATTTTTCTTTTTGTTCTTCCGTGCCGTAACGGACCAGCACTTCCATATTGCCGGTATCCGGCGCGTTGCAATTAAAGACTTCCGGGCCGATCAGTGACCTTCCCATTATTTCGCATAACGGTGCATACTCCTGATTGGACAATCCTGCCCCGTACTCGCTTTCCGGCAGGAACAAATTCCATAAGCCCGCTTCTCTCGCTTTTTGTTTCAATTCTTCCATAATTGGCGGAACTCGGGCCCAGCGGCTTTGCTGTGCATTCAATTGCTCTTCAAAAATCTTTTCACTCGGATAGACATGCTCCTCCATGAATAAAATCAATTTTTCCTGGAGTTTAACTGTTTTCTCTGAATATGAAAAATCCATTTTAACTTTCCACCTCTCTATTGCTAACCATCCGGTATGTTCAGAATATTAGCTTAATGGTAGCGCTTCCAATTTATAAAAGCAAGAGCGTTTCATCCAAACTTTTCATTTCTATCCTTTTTATTCATAAATAAAAAAAGCCACATTGCTGTGGCTTCTTTACCAGTATTACGGTGCATCTCCATCTTGTTTCTTTTCATCGCTGTCATCTTCCAATTCTTCGTCTGAGTCTGTACCGCTATCGTCATCTTGATCGTTTTCATCACGTGCCGGGTCTTCAACTTCAATATTATCGTCGTCTCCGTCTCCATCCCCACAAGCACCGAGCATGCTAATAGAAAGAGCGGCAGCTGCGCCTAATTTAAGCCATTTAGCTTCAACCATACGATTTCCTCCTTTCATACGATGTATATTTCTCTTTTATGTCCTTTTTCTTTTATTCCCTTTTCGGCAATGAAAATAACAAAAATCCTGAATCGTTGGATAAATTTATATTTTCAATTTAAAAAAACCTTGACCCTTGTATCCGGTTGCAGTATCTTTAAATTAACTTGAAGAAAGAGGTGAGGCATTATGGCTATTTTATTTTTGAATACGCAAATCCAATCCATAATGTCCCGCTCTGTGTATCGCTGACGATACGCTTCTTCCATTATGCCCGGGGACCATGGATTGCGATTTGCGCGCATCCATGGTTTTTTATTATGCATAATAGGAGGAACTAACATTGAATTTAATTGAACAATTTGGATGGAACAATTCATTGCAAGAAAAAATTGGTGCTGCTGGTATACCGGGGCGCGTTACATTGGAACATAAAAATGTTTATCGGGTAGTTACGAATAACGGAGAATGGCTAAGCACCCTTTCCGGAAAATACCGTCATCAGCACTTGCACAGCGAATTTCCTGCGGTCGGCGATTGGGTCATGGTGGAACAGATGCCTGGTGAGGAAAAAGGAATTATTCATCAAGTCCTTCCCCGCTCTTCTCAGTTTTCACGAAAAGCGGCTGGTGATACATCGAATATCCAATTGATTGCAGTCAATGTCGACTATGTTTTTTTGGTGATGTCCTTGAACCATGACTTTAACGTCCGCCGCTTGGAACGATATTTACTGGCAGCTTGGGATTCAGGATCAAATCCCATCGTCGTGCTGACTAAAAAAGATCAATGTGCCGATTTGGCACCTTATTTGCGGGACGTTGAATCGGTGGCTTTCGGTGTTCCGGTCCATGCGGTGTCCAATGTAACCGGCGAAGGAATTGAAGACCTGCAAAATCTCCTTGCGCCAAATAAAACCGGCGCATTGCTCGGTTCATCTGGTGTTGGAAAATCATCACTGATCAATGCTTTGTCCGGCAGTGAATTGATGGCTGTCCAGGACATCCGTGAAGACGACAGCAAAGGCCGGCACACCACAACACACCGTGAGCTGGTCCGGCTGCCTGGTGGAGGGTTATTGATCGATACGCCGGGAATGCGTGAGTTCCAGCTCGGGGATTACGAAGAAGGCATTGAAAGCGGTTTTTCGGATGTCGAACAATTGGCAGATGAGTGCCGGTTCCGTGATTGCCAGCATGGCAACGAACCCGGATGCCGCGTGCAGGAAGCCTTGTTGACAGGTGAATTGCAGCACGATCGTTTTAGAAGTTATGTCAAGCTGAAACGGGAACTGGCGCATATGGAACGAAAAAGCGATGCCGCTGCCCAGAAAGCGGAACGCAATAAATGGAAACAAATTACGAAAGACAACAGAAAGCGCCCCGTCAAAAAACGTTAATGGAAACTTTGCTCCATGAGGGTATTTCCCTGCATATAGTGAAAGTAATAAAAGAAGCAGACACAATACGGTCTTCCGTACGGTCTGCTTCTTTTATTTTGGCGCTTTGGTCAAGCCATGCTTGACCGCATAAAGAGCCGCCTGCGTCCGGTCCTGGACTTCAAGTTTAGTGAAAATATTGGATATATGCGTCTTGACCGTCTTTTCAGTTACATACAAAGCCGATGCAATTTCCCGGTTGCTTTTGCCTTTTGTCAATTCCGCCAAAACATCTTTTTCCCGCGGCGTTAATAAATTGACGGTATGCGGCGCAGCTTCGGCTGGCTCTTTCATCAGCTCTGAAGTCGCTTTCGGGTGCAGGATATTTTCTCCTCGCATCAAACTGCGCAGCGATGCCACCAGTTCATCCGGTTCAATATCTTTTAGCTGATAACCCGCAGCTCCTGCTTCGATGGCGGGCACTACATGATCTCGGTCAGAAAAACTTGTCAGCATCAATACAATAATGTGGGGATGGCGTTCTTTGATTTCCCTGGTGGCTTCGATGCCGTCCATTTCCGGCATTACCAAATCCATCAGCACAATATCCGGCTGCAATTGCCCAGCCATGGCCACCGCTTCTTTTCCATTTACCGCTTCACCGACAACTTCAATGTCTTTCTGCGTCTTCAGAAAAAATAACAATCCGCGCCTAACTACATGGTGATCATCAGCAATCAGTACTTTCACCTTGCTACTCACTCCTTATTTAATACGGAATCCGAACGAGAATTTCTGTCCCTTTCCCTATTTTGCTTGACCAGTCGACTGTGCCGCCTTCAGCACTTGCACGGTCACGCATGCTTTGAATGCCGATTGATGGAATATACAGCCGCTCGTCAATCAGAAATCCACGGCCTTCATCTTTTATGACCAGCAAAACATCTGAAGAAGTTATAGACATATACAGTTGAACGTTGTTAACGCCTGCATGTTTCCTTATATTATTCAATGCTTCCTGCGAAATCCGGAATAGCGTCTCCTCTGTCCGGGAAGGCAGCTGGATGACCCCTGTCACTTTCAGCTCCATAGATAATCCAAGCATTTCAGCATACCCTTTAATCGCTTCAAGCAATCCGCTTTCCAGGCCTTTCGGACGCAATTGCCAAATAAGAGCCCGCATTTCATTCAACGCTTCCTGTGTCAAATGTTGGATGTCTCGGAAAGTGTCCTGAATTTCCGGGTCTTCGGACATTTCAATGCCGCCTCTGGCCGTCAGCGTGACAGAAAACAGCAGCTGGTTTACCGAATCATGCAGATCACGCGCCAACCGATTGCGTTCTTTTACAAGAGCCAACTCTTGCTCTTGTCTCGTTAAACCGATTCGCTTTATCGCTGAACCGATTTGGAAAGCCACTGACTCCAGAAGCGCCAATTCATCTTTTGAAAAACCGATTCTTTCAGAAGCAGCGATATTGAGAAGCCCAAACTTTTCAGTTCCCGACTGCAACGGCACCGTCGCATGGTGGGTGATGCCCCCGGAATCTCCCGAATTCGACACGATGGAATTTTCAATGCGTTGGCAAGCAATAATATTGGAAGCTTTTTCAAGTTCCCCGTCGCGAAAACGTTTGACGCACCAGCAGCCGCCTTTTTGCAGATGCCGGCAGCCGTTGTTTTTTAAAGCCGGAGGCAAATTTGCCTCCGCCACTAATCGATGCTTGCCCTGTCCATCAATGAAGAAAATCCACGCAGTCTCAAAATTGGAACCATTCAACAGTTTCCAAACAGCCCCTTCAAGCATGCGGTCCATGTCGGTTTCCTCATTCAACAGCTCTGCAATTTCCTTTAATAATGTCACATTGGAATGATCATCCAACACCATTTTCTTCACCCCATCACCGTTAGTTCTACCATACACGTTTTCCAAAGACCTTTGCCTCGTACTTTTGAATGAAAAAGCTCCCTTCATGAGGGAGCTCAGACTGTAGACAAAGTGTGCTTGAAATGAATAAGAATGTATAAACCCCAACCGGACCGGCCACTTCGCTTTCCGTGGGCTCGGCTTCAGCCTCCTCGTCACTGGCGTTCCTGCGGGGTCTTCAGCTCGAGCTGTTCCCACAGGAGTCTCGTGGCCGGTCCGGTTGGGGGTGTCGCGTTACTTCAAGGAATCCCTTCCATCCAGGATGCCGCTTTTCACTTCACGCCAGGTTCCGCAGCGGAAACCGGCGTCTCCTGCGGGATAGCGAAGTGCCGAACTAACTCGGGCGCCAGTCCCGAGTTAGTTCGGCGCGAGCCCGCGGAAAGCGTCCGGTTGAAGCGCAGGAACCGAGGGGAGAACCTTGTTTTTGATAGTTATTCACTTGATTGAAAGTATATTCTTTTGTCTACAAGCTCAGCTCCCTTCATGAGGGAGCTTTCTTGTTATCCTGCTTTACTCCTTACTGAGTGAAGCATCTCATTACCTGCTATTTACTTCATCAAGAAACGATTCTTTAATAAGCTCCAATTTTTCGTCGCTTTCCTGCTCCGTATCGGCAAAGACACCGAAATAATATTTCACTTTCGGTTCGGTGCCGCTCGGACGCAGGCAAACCCAGGAACCGTCTTTCAAGAAATACTTGATGACGTTCGCTTGCGGCAGTTCGATTTTTTCATCCGTGTTCAAATCCACGAAAATGCGGTTTTGTGTTTCATAATCTTCTATAGAAACTACTGGAATTCCAGCAATGGCCTGAAGCGGTTTTTCACGCATGCCTGCCAGCAAGTTCTGGATCTCCTGCGCGCCTTCTACGCCTTTTTTCGTTACCGAAACAAGCGATTCACGGTACCAGCCAAAACGGCCATATAACTCGATCAGCACATCATGCAGGCTTTGGCCTTGTGTTTTGTAATAAGCAGCAGCTTCTACAAGCAATAAGACGGCCTGCACGGCATCTTTGTCACGGGCAAAATCACGGATCAGGTAGCCATAACTTTCCTCATAGCCGAATAAAAACTCAAATTCTTTCGTGCTGTCATTTTCTTTCAGCTTTTCTCCGATAAATTTAAAACCAGTCAATACATCGACACAGTCGACGCCATAGGAATCGGCAATGACGCGGCCAAACTCCGAAGTGACAATGGTTTTAAAGATGCGGCCGTTTTCCGGCAACGTAGCTTTTTTCTGTTTTTGCCGCAGTACGTATTCAATCAGAATGGCACCTGTTTGATTGCCCGACAGCAATTCGTAATGGCTGCCGCTCCAGACTGCGATTCCAACACGGTCACCGTCGGGATCCACTGCTATCAATAAATCCGCTCCGTTATCTTTGCCGTAAACTTGCGCCATCTCAAAAGCCGATGCTTCTTCAGGGTTCGGTGATTTAACAGTCGGAAATTCACCGTCCGGTTCCATCTGTTCTTTCACATAGGTGATGCCGTTATAGCCTGCAGCTTCAAGCAGCCGTTTAACAGTGGCTCCTGACGCTCCGTGAAGCGGAGTGAAAACCGCTGAAATGGGTGATGCGGAATGTTCCTGGACCGTTAAAGCATTTGTGATATAAGCTTGGTCAAGTTTCTCGTCAATGGCCACAAGAAGATCTTGCTGATAGGTGTCATTGACAATATTCAGTTCATCTTCCACTTTGCTGACGTATTCAATAACCCGGTCCGCGTCTTCCAGATTCAGCTGTGCACCGTCTTCGCCATAAACTTTATAGCCATTGTATTCAGGCGGATTGTGGCTTGCTGTGATGACAATGCCCATGAAGGCGTTCAGATACCGGACACTGAATGACAACTGGGGCGTTGTCCGCGGTCCGCTGTATAAATACGTATGGATGCCATTTGCCGCAAATGTGCGCGCTGCTTCCTGCGCAAATTCCGGAGACATCCGGCGGCTGTCATAGGCAATGACCATCCCGCGCGCCATAGCCTGTTCGCCATTTTTTTTAATGTAATTCGCTATTCCTTGAGATGCTTTCCGGACTGTGTAGACATTCATGCGGTTCGTGCCAGGACCAATTTCGCCTCGCATGCCTCCTGTACCAAACACCAAATCTTGATAAAACGCGTCTTCTGCCAATTTTTCATCATCTTTTAGCAGCGTCAAACTCTCTTTTGTCTGTTCATCGAGCTTGTCATGTTCCAACCATCGTTTGATACGTTCTTTCCATGTCATATGCATCCCTCCATACCATATAGTTTACCAAAAATTCCAAAGAAAAACCGCTTCCTTTTTTGGAAGCGGCTTGGCGATCAATCTTTTTTATAATTTATGCTGTAAACGTCATGGCGGCGGTCTTTCAGCTGCTTGACGGTACCGTTTTGGCGCTGGCGGCGAAGGATTTCAAGATCGACATCCCCGATCAGCACCATTTCAAGATTTGCATTGGTTTCTCCAACAATGCCGTCACGGGCAAATTCAAAATCAGACGGCGCAAAGATGCCGGACTGGGCATACTGGATATCCATATTTTCTGTTTGCGGCAAGTTGCCGACCGTTCCGGAAATAACAGTATAAATCTGATTTTCCACAGCGCGGGCTTGTGCACAATAACGAACGCGCAAATAGCCTTGGCGGTCTTCTGTACAGAAAGGCGAAAAGATGATATTCGCACCCATATCTGTCGCAATACGCGCAAGTTCCGGGAACTCGATATCGTAGCAAATCTGAATAGCGATTTTACCGCAATCCGTATCAAATACACGCACGGAGTCTCCAGCAGAAATTCCCCACCATTTCCGCTCATTCGGTGTGATGTGGATTTTGTATTGTTTATCAATGGAACCATCCCGGCGGAATAAATAAGCGATATTGTAAATTTCATCGTTTTCTTCTTTCACGAAATGCGATCCGCCGATGATGTTGACGTTGTAGCGCACCGCAAGGTCCGTAAACAATTCAATATACTGCGGCGTGTATTCCGTCAATTTGCGGACTGCCTGACTAGGTGATGGCTCATTCAAGAATGACATCAATTGCGTTGTAAAAATCTCCGGGAATACTACGAAATCGGAATGTGCATCTGATGCTACATCCACGAAGTATTCTACTTGATTGGCAAGGTCGTCAAATGATTCAATGGCACGCATCAAGTACTGGACCACACAAATCCGCACCGGTAAGCTTGTTTTAAAATGCCGCTTGGAAATCGGTTTATAATCGACGTTGTTCCATTCCATTAATGTCGCGTACTTCCCGGATGCCAAATCATCCTGCAGATAATTCGGATTGATGCGCATCAATTGGAAACCGTTCATCAATTGGAATGTTAAAACTGGATCATAGATTTTATGGCGTGATACTGCATCCACATATTCCCGGGGTGACATTTCATCCGCATGCTTATGGTAATTCGGAATGCGCCCTCCAAGAATGATGGATTTTAAATTCAATTCACGAGCCAGTTCTTTTCTTGCTTCATAGAGCCGCTGCCCTACTTGCATCCGGCGAAAATCCGGATGCACCATTACTTCAATTCCATACATATTGTAACCATCCGGGTTATGATTCGTAATATAACCACCGTCAGTCACATCGTCCCATGTATGGCGATCGTCGTATTCATCAAAGTTGATCAATAAGCTTGAACAGGAACCAATGACTTTGCCATCCAATTCTGCGACAAGCTGACCTTGAGGAAAAATGCCTAAATGGCTTCGTAATTGTTCTTCTTTCCATGGGTCCATCCCAGGAAAACACAGACGCTGCATTTCCAGGATGGCATTAATATCAGAATAAGTCATTTCCCGAATGACCATACTTTTTTCGAAATCGGATAAATCGAATTGTTCTGGCACTGCAGACACTCCTTCACAAAAGTTTCAAACTTTATTATATAGGATAAATGCGCAAGTTAATATTAATTTACTTGTTTGCATATAACAATTATACTTTTAAGGAAGTAAATTTTGAAATGAGGTACCAGCCAATGTCGAAGCGCCAAGAGAATATTTTGCTTTCAATGTGGGGAGTGGCACTTGTTGCTACAATGGGTTCACTGTATTTTTCTGAGATCCGGGGATATGAGCCATGCGAGTTGTGCTGGATTCAGCGGATATTCATGTACCCGCTCGTAATTATTATCGGCGTCGCCTATGTTCAGAAAAATGTTAGAATTGCACTTACCACACTTATATTTTCAGTGATTGGCGGATGCATCTCACTCTACCATTACGGAATCCAAAAACTGGACTTTCTGTCCGACTCAGCTCCGGCATGCGGACGTGTGCCCTGCACAGGCCAGTACATCAATTATTTCGGATTCATCACCATTCCATTTTTAGCGCTGATCGCTTTCATATTGATTGCCGGGATGAGCCTTTACTTATGGAAGTCTTTGAAGGAGGAAAAGTAAAATGAAGAAAATGTTAATCATCGGTGCGGTTGTAGTTCTGATTTTCGGGTTAATCATCTTTTTGACTAACCAATCGAACAATCAAAAACTGGCCGACAATCCATATGATAAAGAAGATTTAAACCAAGCGACAATTGATCAGTTGGATGATGAGAATTACCAGAACATCATTCTGCCCGATGCCTTGGATGAGCAGATTGCAAGCGGTGAGCCGACTACGGTTTACTTCTTCAGCCCGACTTGCCCACATTGCCAGGCTACTACGCCGGTGTTAATGCCAGTTGCTGAAGATATGGGCGTAGACGTCAAGCAGTACAATCTGTTAGAGTATGAGCAAGGCTGGCAGCAATATTTCATCGAAGCAACGCCGACACTCATACATTTTGAGGACGGCAAAGAAGTGGCTCGCTGGGTTGGATCTCAGCCGAAAGAAAACATTGAAGAATTCTTTAACCAAGTAGTTTTAAAATAATAGGCATAAGGGTCATGTGCTGTGCGCATGGCCCTTTTATATGGAGGAATAAAGATGACATGGAGTTATGAAGTGCAAGACGATGGCATGACCGTTGAAGAGTTATTAAGAAAAGATTGGGGCCTCGGTAAAAAAGTCGTCCACGAAATGCGGATGGCGAAAAGCGTTAAGAATGATAAATTCCAGGAAGTCATTTGGAAAGAACCGCTGCCAAAAGGAACTATGCTGCATTTTGACTTGCCGCCGGCGGATTCCCCTTATGAACCGAATCACGATATAGAACTACCGATTTTATTTGAAGATGACCATTTTATCATTGCCAGAAAACCAAAAGGCATGGCGACGCATCCGAACGAAATCGGGCAGACCGATACATTCATCAATGCCATCCTCGGCCATATCATTCGAGGCGGCGGAACTTACGGCGAGCACGTGCACCGGCTCGATCAAGGAACATCCGGCTTGCTGATGGTAGCCAAGCATCCGGTCGCTAAAAACGTACTCGACCGCATGCTGGAACAAAAACAGCTGGTCCGGGACTATGAGGCAGTCGTGAAAGGCAAAGTCCATAATAAATCGGGCACAATCGACTTTCCGCTGGGCCGTGACCGACACCATCCGACGCGCCGGCGCGTTTCCCCTACCGGCCAAAGTGCGGTGACGCATTATAAACTCTTAAAGCAGATGGAAGGCAAATCTTTGCTCCATCTGACTTTGGAAACCGGGCGCACGCACCAGATCCGTGCCCATTTGTCCCATATCGGACATCCAATCATTGGTGATGAGCTGTATGAAGGACCGTCAACACAAGACGGTTCATATCACCTCCATGCGTTCCGCATGTCGTTCATCCATCCGTTCACCAATGAAAAAATCGTCGTTGAAGATACAGCACGCTGACAAGATAAAATGCACCGGGAAAATTCCCGGTGCATTTTTATTTCTTTAATACCAGTCTTCTGCAATTTCCCACGATTCCTGCATTTTGCGGATGTAAATGATTTGTCCGATATGATAAGCATTATGGGTACAAAGATTGGATAGCGCTTCCCACCAAACCGCTTCTTCGGGAAATCCCGGGATATTGCTATGAAGTTTTTCCTCACTTGTCTGCTTGATTGCTTGTTGCCACTTTTCCAAGCTTTGATCAATATTCTCTGCTAGCTTCCTCCAGTTCACTTCTAAAGGCTCATTTAAGTTTTCGAATGTAGAAGCATTGGTTTCTGGATAATCATCAATCATCTCTCCATCGAACCGCCGAATCCACCGCTCGTTATAAAAAAGCAGATGGCTCGCGATTTGAGCGATGGTATGAGAATTTCCGTTTGGCTTCCAGCCAGCCTGCTCCGCTGTTATTCCTTCTAGTGCCTTACTTAATGGTTTGAACCAACTGTCCGTATTGCGGCATACCGCAAGCTGATCCAGGATAAATTCTTTTTTGCTCATAAAAGACCCCTTCCTAGTATAATATGCGAAATATTCAGACTTATAATAACACAGTTTCTTCCCTTCTTTTATCTTTCAATATAAAAAAAGCCGCCAAAAATGCTGGCGGCTTTTAACTATTTATACACTGATTTGATCAGGGTGCGTACCTGTACGCCAGTCCTGGTTCAAACCATCAATCATCTTCATCTCTTCCTCGGATAACATAAAGTCATAGACATCCGCATTTTCCAGGATGCGTGACGGAGTAACTGTCTTCGGAATGACGATCAAATCACTTTGCAGATGCCAGCGGATCACGACTTGGGCAATCGTCTTGCCATGGGCTTCAGCGATTTTCGCAAGCACTGGGTCTTCCAGTAGGCGCCCGCGTGCCAGCGGTGACCAGGAAGTCACAGCGATGTCATTGTCTGCACAGAATTGGCGTAGCGGTTCCTGTGTGAGCTGCGGATGCAATTCAATTTGGTTGACCATCGGTTTCGTATTTGCTTTGGCCAATATCTTTTCCAAGTGATGCTGCTGGTGATTGGATACTCCAATTGACCGCACCAGCTTTTCATCATACAAACGCTGGATAGCACGGTAAGTCTCTTCATATGTCTCTGGAATTGCCCAATGGGTCAAATACAAATCGAGATAATCAAAACCAAGCCGCTTAAGCGATGCTTCAAAAGCACGCAGCGTATTGTCATAACCTTGATCGGTGTTCCAGACTTTAGAAGTGATAAACAAGTCTGCACGTTTAACGCGGGATGCACGGACAGCTTCCCCGACTTCTTCTTCGTTTTGATAAATCGCTGCAGTATCAATTGCCGGGTAACCAGCTTCTATTGCCGCCAGCATGGCTTCCACTGCCGCTTCTTTGTCGGTCATCTTGTAAACACCAAGGCCAAAGCGCGGCATTTCTACACCATTATGTAATGTTTTAGTCGATTTAATTGTTAAATCCATCTTCATCATCCTTTCATTTCCTATTGTACAAGTGTCCTCAATATATTTCGACTATCGGGATCATTTTTAATTAAACCTCTTGCTTTCTTTTCTAAAAGCGAATAATATATAAAATGTTGTTTAAAACGTTCGTGTTTTGAAAGGAGTTTATTATATGTTTCATTTAAAAGAAAACGGCACTACTGTTAAAACTGAAGTTCTAGCCGGCATGACGACTTTTTTGACGATGGCTTATATCGTAATCGTCAATCCAGTTATTTTAAGTTCTGCAGGCGTTCCTTTCGACCAGGTTTTCATGGCGACCATTATTGCTGCCGCAATCGGCACATTATGGATGGCATTATTCGCTAATTACCCAATTGCTATCGCTCCAGGAATGGGCTTGAATGCATATTTCACTTCATTGGTGCTTGCCTCTGATGGGGCAATTGATTACCTCACTGCTTTCTCTGCTGTGTTCGTTGCCGGTCTTATATTTGTTGTGTTATCAATGACTCGTTTGCGAAAAATATTGATTCAGGCAATTCCTGAAAACTTGAAGCATGCCATCACCGCTGGCATTGGGCTGTTCATCGCTTTTATCGGCATGCGGCTCAGTGGATTGATTGTAGCCAATGAAGCAAATTTAGTAGGTTTGGGTGATTTAACATCTGCACCCGTTGCACTGACTTTGTTGGGATTATTGATCACTTTGATTTTTATGTCGCTGAACATTCATGGTGGAATATTCTTCGGTATGATTGTGACGGGAATCATTGCTTTCTTTACGGGGCAATTGAAATTCGAAGGTGCGCTGGTTCAGCTTCCTTCACTTCCGGAAGGCATTATCGTCTGGAATCCGGTTGAAGCCTTCCAGATGGTCATCGAATTCGGTTTATACGGAGTCGTCTTCTCTTTCTTATTGGTCACTCTTTTTGATACGACCGGCACAATGATTGGCGTTGCTAAACAAGCAGGGCTGATGAAAAACAATGATATGCCACGTATGCGCCAAGCTTTACTGGCCGATTCTGTTGCAGCGACAGCTGGCGCAATGGTCGGAACCAGTCCGACAACCGCTTATGTAGAATCCTCTGCAGGTGTTGCCGCTGGCGGCCGGACAGGATTGACTTCTTTGACTGTCGCCGTATTGTTTATCCTTGCCGCCTTTTTCGGTCCGCTGGTCTCTGCATTGTCAGGTGTTGCAGCGATTACCGCTCCTGCTTTGATCATTGTCGGCAGTTTGATGATCGGCGCGGTAAAACATATTGAATGGGAAGAATTCGATGAAGCCTTCCCGGCTTTCTTGATTGTCCTTGCAATGCCGCTTACTTCAAGTATCGCCACTGGTATCGCCCTTGGTTTCATCTCATATCCGCTGATGAAAATCTTCAAAGGAAAAGGAAAAACCGTTCATCCAATTTTATATGTATTTGCCGTGTTATTCACAATTCAAATCATAATTGCACCTCATTAAATAGAAAAAAACCGCCATCAAGGCGGTTTTTATTTATTATATTCTAGCTCTGGATCCGGAAACAGCAGCAGTAATGATTAACACAAGTGCGGTCAGCAAGTGCATTGCCCAGCCGATCAGCGGAATCCATGCCAGTAAGCTAGTGATAATTCCGAGAATCGAACCGCTTTTCGGTGAGTATTCACGGAAACAGAAGAACAAGGTGATTGCGTGAAGAACAAACATTACACCAAGCGCTGCATAGCCTGTCGAAATGACAAGACTTCCGCCGATAAACGGAATAGCCAATGCCGCTTCCGCTAAACCGGTAATCCATAATAAAGCGATTGAAATTTTCATTTTCATTCTTTTCACCTCTTTTTTAATACTATCTGTCCTATATACGGCTAAAATCCGCTTTAGTTTCATTTTTTTAATAAAAACCTTAGAAAATTACGGACCATTGGACAGAAATTCTCCACATTTCAATTAGCAGTTATATTTCATTTTTCCCGCCATTACGCTATACTAAACACAGATGCAAATTTCAAGGAGGTCGTTACGTTTGAACTTAATCCTTATTCTGGGTATTTGTGTAGCGTTCTTGTCAGCTATCCTTACTGCTGGCTACGATGACAAACCAGGTACTTTCGAAAAGAAATAATGCAAAAGCAAAAGGACAGCCCAGCGGCTGTCCTTTTTTCATGCTTCTTTTTAAGTTAATGCTGGAAAGTCCTGCTGGCGCAATGCCTCGTACATTAGAATCGCTGCGGTATTGGATAAATTCAGTGAACGGATATGCTCGTTCATTGGAATGCGCAGGCAATGGTCCAGGTTCTGTTCAATCAATTCTTTCGGCAGCCCTTTAGTTTCCTGGCCGAACACAAAAAAATGATCCTTTTCACGATCCGAGAAATCGAATGTCGAATACGTTTTCTTCCCGAACTTCGTAATATAATAAAATTCTCCGCCGGGATAGTGATCGAATAGTTCTTGCAAAGAATCATGATACATGAGATCAACATGCTCCCAGTAATCCAATCCTGCCCGTTTCAACATTTTGTCATCTGTTGAAAAACCAAGCGGACGGACCAAATGGAGCTTTACCCCTGTTCCTGCACATGAACGTGCAATATTTCCTGTATTTGCTGGAATCAGCGGTTGATATAAAACAATGTGTATAGCCAAATCTTTCACTTATCCTTTCATTTCTTCGGCGAAAAAAGCCAACCCTTTTTGAATTTCTGCTAATGCTTCTTCATCTTTCTCTGCGTGCTGCGCTTGCTTTAGCGCGTCCAGCCCTTCGGCCGTACCAATCTTGCCAAGTGCCCAAGCTGCTGTCCCGCGGATTACTGGCCGGTCATCTCCTGTTAGAAGTCCGATCAACGCTGGTACAGCACTTTCTTCTTTAAAATGGGCCAGCGCCAGAATGGCATTGCGCTGAATCGGCTTTTTGCCTCTCCAGGAACCGGAGACATAGCCGAACTTCGCTTTGAATTCCCGGTTTGAAATGGTCAACAGCGGTTCCAACAGAGGTTTCGCAATTTCAGGATCCGGTTCGAATTCTTGATGGATCTGATTGGCTTTGCGCTTGTTTTTTGGACAGACCGTCTGGCATGTATCACAGCCATACAAACGGTTGCCAATAACGCTGCGGAACTCATCCGGCAAAAAGCCTTTTGTCTGCGTTAAAAAAGAAATGCAACGCTGGGCATTCAGCTGGCCGCCTTCAACAATGGCCCCTGTCGGACAAACATCAATGCACAATCGGCAGTCGCCGCATTGATCTTCTATCGGTTCATCAAAACGGAATGGAATATTGGTGATCATTTCACCCAAATAAACATAAGAACCGAATTCCGGCGTAATAATGGACGTATTTTTGGCACTCCAGCCGATTCCCGCACGTTCCGCTACCGCACGGTCTGACAGCTCACCGGTGTCCACCATGGAACGCATGCGGGCTTCCGGGTAATGAGCGGCGATAAAAGCCTCCAGCAGCGTCAGACGCTCACGCAATGCCGCATGATAGTCTTTCCCCCATGACGACCGTGAAAAAATGCCTCGCCGGGCTCCTTTTACGCCTTGAGGTGCATCCTTCATCTTAGATGGATAGGCAATCGCAATCGCAATAATACTAACGGCCTCATCCAGCAAAAGAGCGGGCCGTATCCGCTTTTCAATATCCGGTTCTTCGAATCCCGACTGGTAGTTCAACTGCTGCTGGCGAATCAGCCGGTGTCTTAAATTATAAAAAGGTTCCGCCGATGCAAAACCGATTTTATCAATTCCGATTTCCGAGGCATACGCAACAAGCTCTTTTTGAAATTGATCAAGATTCATGTTGTAACCTCTCATTCTTAATATATGATACGATATCCCTAATACATCATCTGAAAGGAAGATTGCAATGGAACTGTCAATCAATCCTAAAATTATTGAAATCTTACCTGACTTTAAAATAGGATTCATTCATTATAACAATATCACCGTTTCCGATTCACCTCAAATGTTAAAAGGCCGGCTCCAGCTTTTCCAGGAACAATTGTATTTCGATCTCGAAGAAAAAGAGCTGACCGATTTTCCAGGCCTTCTGGAATGGCAGTTGATCTGGAAAGCTTTAGGCGCTGATCCAAGCCGTTACCGTCCTTCTGCAGAAGCGCTGTACCGCCGCATCAAAAAACAAAATTACTTGAAACCGATCCATTCTGCTGTTGATATGAACAGTTTCTTGTCGCTGCAATACGAAATTCCGCTGGGCTTATATGATGCCGACAATATTGAAGGCAATGTCGAAATTGCGCTTGGCACCTCCAGTGATCAATTTGAAGGGTTGAATAACCGAGTGAATACCTTAACGAATATTCTTGTTTCGAAAGACAAACAAGGTGCTTTTGGCAGCCCATATGTCGACTCCAAGCGGACGGCAGTGACGGAAGCTACTCGAAACGCATTACATATCTTTTATTTGCGGCCATCGATGGAGAAGGATGTGGCGCTGCAGTTATTGACCGCTGCTTCTAATATGTTTATAGGGATCAATGGCGGAGAAGCCGAGATTCAAGTGGTTTAATTTGTCATAAAAAATACCACTACCTTCAAAAAGGCAGTGGTATTTTGGTTTATTTATGGATTAACGACAGTAAGGCTAGCTTTCGCACTAGTATTTCCTGCTTTGTCTTTCGCGGTTACAGTGATGATCACACCTCTTTTTTGGGCTTTAATCGGCACAGAATAATAACCGGTTGATGAAGCTTTGGCATACCCCAGAGTTGTTGTCCCCACTTTTACTGTAACAGTTGAATTGGCTTCTGCTTTTCCGGTTACTTTTAAATCATTGCTATCTACTTTATAAATGACCGGTTTAGTTGGGGCAATAACGTCCACTACAGTTATCAAAGCACTTGCACTTGTATTTCCTGCGCTATCTTTTGCTGCAATCGTCAAAACAGCTCCAGCTTTTTGAACAGCTATTTTAGCTGAAAATGTTCCAGTTGAAGTTGCTTTAACTGAACTCAATACAGTACTTCCTCTTTTAACGGTGACTGTCGAATTCGCCTCGGCTTTACCTGTTACCGCTACATCATTATTATCCACTTTATTTACAATTGGTTTAGTCGGGGCCACTCCATCGACTACTGTCACATTGGTGCTTACGCTGACATTCCCTGAACTGTCTTTCGCGGTTGCCGTTAATTTTGTCCCTAACTTTTGCACTGCAATTTTTGCAGAAAAAGCACCTGTGCTTGATGCCTTAGCAGAACCGATGACAGTAGTCCCGCTTTTGATAGTAACTGTAGCACCCGCTTCGGCTTTTCCTGTCACTGCTACATCGTTATTATCCACTTTGTTTACAGTCGGTTTTCCAGGCGCTACATTATCCGCAAAAGCTGTAGTAATTGCATAGATATCACTTTCTGTATTGTCGTTCCATCCTTCAGAAAAATCATCATCCGTTGCCACAACATAATATGTTCCCGCTTTTGCTTGATAATACTGGATTTCCAGTTCTCCATCGTCTTCGTATCCTAAATATTGAAGTTTACTGCTTTCCGCCCAATCTTTTTCAACAACGGCATAAAGTAAATTAATGGCATATGTATTGCTCGAACCGCCTACACCTATCATGCCATCTCTTGGAACTACGATTTTATAAAAATCGAAATCATCGTAAGGCAGTAATTGTCCTAAAGTCGGCTTATTGTATGACAGAAGGTCAGCATAGCCAAAGTCGTCATTGGGCTCTTGTTCAACTAAATAATCTGTACTTGCTGCTATATTACTTGCTTGGAAGCGAAAGTTGTTTAAGTTAGTAATGCTTTTAAACTTCTCATCTAATAAAACTTTCGGATATAAAGCGGCTTCATTATTAAACGCTTTTTTTTCACTTTGTTGTTCCATCAAGTTTTTATATGTTGCAGTGGTGTTTGCTTCAGCTGAAGCCCCCGAAAAAATAGCTAAAAGACCCGCCGACACTATTGACAAAAGCACTTTATTGACCATTAATAGTTCCCCCTAAATAAATATAATTACCTACAAAAAGATAGTACCTTATAATCATATTGAATGCTATTTATTTTTTATTCCTGTCACTAACTTTCTATAGTGGAAGAATAGTTTTTTCTATTAGAAGGGAGAAATATATGGATAAAGCAAAATTCTTTAAATCCTAAGGATTGTAGAGTACACTCGGATTAATTCTTAAATAAAGAGGGTCTTCAAGTGAAACGAGTGCATAGTGATATTATCCAATTCCGGGGAAGCCATTATGATTTCGGATATATGCAAGGCGAAGGTCTGAAAGATTCGATTCTTTTGCCGAACCGCCGCAAACAAAGAAATTCAACAAGCAAAAGTTTATTGATAAATGAACAGCAAACCAAGCAGTTGCTATTGGCTTTCGCACCCAAAGTTTGGGAAGAAATCAATGGATTGGCCGATAGCCTCAAATGGAATATGCATGATGCAATCCGGGAATTCGGCGGTTATTATTTGGAATATGTGCGAAGCGGCTGTTCCATTTTCACCGGTTCCGATTTTATGGTCCGCAATTACGACAGTGCGCCGCAAGGCTATGAAGGCCGTTTTGCCCTATATCAACCGACAGATGGCGGCTATGCTACAATCGGCCCGACGATGCAAATCACCGGGCGGACTGATGGGCTAAACGAAAAAGGCTTGGCGATGGGCTATAACTTCATCAACCGCAGAAACTCAGAAGACGGCTTTATCTGCAATATGATTGGCCGGCTGATTTTAGAGAATTGTGCTTCAATTGATGAAGCGATTGCTTTGCTGAAAGAAATTCCCCATCGCCGTTCATTCAGCTATGTACTCCTTGACCGCAGAGGAAAATCAGTTGTTGTGGAAGCTTCACCACGCTCTGTGCTGGTCCGTGAATCAGCGGTTTCCACCAATCATTTCGAATTGCTGACAGAAGAAAACCGCTATCAGACAGATGATTCCCGCCGACGTGAAGAGACCATGCTCGCATATCAGAATATGGCGGATGCCTACAGCGCTTTTCGCTTGCTCAATGATTCCGATCAAGGCGTCTTTTCCAAAAAATACTCTACTGCTTCCGGCACTTTGCATACCGCATCTTATTTCCCGCATAGCCTGGAAGTCGGATTTGCGATTGGTCCCGACCGGCTCCCGCTGATGTTTGATTTTGAACGCTGGCTTCAAGGTGAGCGGCTGTATGCCAAAAAAGTAAATGGAAAAATCGATACACATCTGCCATTTGTCCATATGGCTGAAATGTAAAAGGAGTTGTCCCAAATTACTTTTGGGACAACTCCTTTTTCACTTATAAGCGTAGTTCTTTTCCATATGGGCAAAACCAATGTCCGTATCAATCTCTCCATAAATTTTATCAGCCGCCAGATTTTCTCCTTGAAGCCATTCACCAAAGTCAAAAACAAATGGTTCTTGATTGCCTCCGATTGAAAACCACATTTGCTTATTCTTAGGCAAATAAACAGATGTATGGATTGTGCCGGCCCAGCTTTTATAATCGGATGAAAATACGCCTTTATTCGGATCATTAAAGAGACGGTAAGTTTTATAGGCATCTGTCGTCTCTTCAGGCTGTGCCTCGATTGCTTCAAGCCGCTGATAAGAATCTTTTAAGTAATTGCGGTTTTCATGGGTCTGAATTTCAAAATGGTTGGTGCAGACATTTGTTTTCCTTACTTCAACCGCTCTTGGGCTGGCTTCAATGACCGACGTCTCGCCGCTGATATCCGTGACAACATAACTGAAGGAGCCGCGATGAGGAATTTCTTTCACTAACTCGACTGCTTCCTGCACCGTCGCACATGTTTCCAAAATGATGCGGCCAATCATATAACAGACAAAACCATCGCCCGGCTTTTTGCGATGGGTAAAATTATAGCCCATTGCGAGGCCTTTTTCATTCATGCCATCCATGCGTCCTGTAATCCGCGATGTCGGTCCAATAATGGCATAACCGCCGTCGGTCGGCTGAAACAAGCTAAAACGTCCTTCGTAAGTTTGCGGATGGAAATCATAGTTGCGCACCATGAAGCCGTCCCCTGTAACGATCGAACAGCCTGAAGGCATCGCATCAATCCGATAGCCTCCAAAATCACGCACGATCTCTTCCATCGGCAATTCCAGGCTGTCACGCAAACCCTTCAACTCTTGCCAAATCCCTGGAGCAAAACGTTCGAAAGCGTTTTTCGTTTCTTCTATATCGATTTGAAACCTCGGCCGTTTCACTTTCCACTGTTTTCTTCGGTTTTCAAGCGTGATCGAATCTTTTAAAAGCTGCCCCTGCTTCCACCCAAAATCGTAATGAGTTCCTCTAAATTGCAGGATATCGCTATGTATCTGTTTCATGAATGCCCTCCTCTTTATGCACTATCGTAGAGTATTTATGATATTCAGTTATTATAACAATTAAGTACAGCGTGATGACAGAAAAATGGTTTGAGAGGAGTGGGCACATGCCTCGCTTAAAAATGCTGATTGGCCTTCCGGGCAGCGGAAAGTCGACTTATGCAAGAAGAATGGTTAAAACTGAACCTGGATGGGTGCATTTGTCATCAGATCAAATCGCCCATGGAAAATTTGAAATTGGGCAGCCCATCCATCATCGCGAAGTTTTTGAAGAAATGTATCAGCAGACTGTTTTTTCCCTTAAAGCTGGCCATGATGTTATTTACGATGCCACCAACTTGGCTTCTTCAAAAAGGAGAAATTTCCTGAACCGGATCCAAAAGCTCGGAGCCCAAACAGAAGCGGTCATGTTCTGGACGTCTTACGAAATCCTGAAACAACGAAACCAGAAGCGAACTGATAGGGAGCGGGTGCCTGAAGCGATTCTCGAACGCTATATCCGTTCTTTCGAATTTCCAAGAAAAGATGAGAAGTTCAATAAAGTCAGCATCTTATCCGATTTCAAGACCTCCTTGGCATCACAAAATATCCAGCCAATCCGGCATCTCATCCAGAAAGAAGCCGCTTCTTTTGAAGAAATCCTGTCATTGTATGCAGCGTTCAAAGAAACCAAAGCTCTTAGCAACCAAGAAGAAATGAGCAAAATTATTAACTGCATGTATACACTGTTTAAACAAATCCACCTTGAAGTCCTGGATCCTAAAGAACGGGAACTTTTATTGTGGGCGGCACTGCTCCATGACATCGGTAAACCTTATGTGCGCAAACATTTGCCTCTTGAAAAAGATAATTTTTATGGTCACGAACATGTTTCAATGTACCTTGCCTATCCAATCCTTTCTTCCCTTCAATACGCAGAGCCGTTTATCTTCGACGTGCTCCTGCTGATTGATGAACATAGATTGGCGTTGACGATGAAACGCGGAAAGATAAGACGGAGAATTGGTGAAGAGAATTATGCACGGCTGCAGTTTCTACTTGAAAAGATGACAGATAGAATAGAGTAAAACCGGAACACCATGTACCGGTTTATACTCTATTGACTTAAATCCTTTTTTTCAAAGTGAATGAATCCGTTTCTAAAAAACGGCTTAAATTCCATTAGTTCCATATGTTTAAAACCTGTTAATAGTGAACGGGCTAATATCCAGTGCAGATTGACGATTTCCTGTTGCCAATTCACTTAGAATTTCTCCAACTGCACTGCTGAATTTAAATCCATGGCCGGAGAAACCGCAGGCAAGAATGACATGTTCATAATCAGGGTGCTTATCAATAATAAAATCCTCATCCGGTGTGTTCGTATAAGTGCATGGCTGGCCCGAAACATGTTGCCCGACCTTTGGCATATATCGATTAGCAAAACGGCTGACATCTTGTTGATCTTGTGGATGCGTTCCAAACTCCTCTGGCGGTTTGCGCATATCCCGCGGACGCCCTCCATCATGCCGCCCGATTTTAACACCTGCTCCGTTGATGCTCGGAAAACCATAATACATTTCTGTAGGCAGTTCAAAAGTGAAAGCTGGAAAACGATTAGCAGGATAAATGCTTTCGTCTGTTTCAAACCATGAAAATGTATTTCTCAACTCCTGCAGCGGCAATTCTAAACCGACCAAAGGCAGCAGCTTTCTGGCTGCAGCACCTGGTGTGAGAATTAGCGAATCTGCTGTAAAACTTTCATCTGTTGTCGCCACCTGCACATGTTCATCAAAAATGGAAATTGAAGTGACAGCGGTATGAGCTTTTAAGACAGCACCATGTTTTATTGCCTCTTTTTTGAATGCTCTGATGCAGTTTTCACTCATCAAGACACCGGAATCCAATTCATAGCAGCCAATATAGCCTTCTGGCACCTGAAAGCCTTCCCATCTTTGATTGATTTCCTCCGCGGATAATTGCTCAACGTTCAGCGAATATTTTTCTCCACTCTTAATGACATTTTGAATGAACAGGGAATCTGGTTGAGCAATATTTATGACTCCCGTATTTACAAATAGTTTTTCATCTGACAGTTCTTGAAGCTCATTCCATAATGCCTGTGCTCTTAAAGCCATCGCCACATAGCTTTCTCCTTCCCCGTAGGCATGCCGAATGATGCGGGTGTCTCCATGATGCGAACCTTCTGTATGCGGCGGGTCATAAGAGTCCAGCAAGAGGATCCGCTTCCCTTTTTTCGCCAAGTAATATCCGGCTGCCATGCCCATTGAGCCAGCTCCTACTATAATTACGTCATACTCCATCTAATGACCTCCTGCAATTTATTTCTTCTATAATACTATACATGCAAAAAAAGAGATTTTCTTTTGACAAAAATCCCTTCGGCTCCTTAATGATAATTAGAAATTTCGATAAGATTTTCATCAGGATCTCTTATGTAGACGGATGTGATTGAAGCTGTTGCTCCCGTCCTTTTAACTGGCCCTTCTTCGATTTCGACTTGGCAATTTTTCAAATGCAAAATAACTTCAGGGACAGGGGTATCCGTTATAAAACAAAGATCGGCACTTCCGGGCATAGGGGTTTTAGCTTTCGGCTCAAATTCTATGCCTGCTTCATGAAGATTGATTTTCTGGTTTCCAAACTTCAAGGCCTTTCTATTGTCTCCGAATGCATTGATTTCCATCCCCAAAACCCGATGATAAAACTCACAAGTGTCTTCAATGCTTGCTACTGTTAAAACCAAATGATCGAGCCGATTGATTTTCATCTTCCACATCCTCTTTTAAGTGTTCTTCATCAGGTATTATTGCTTCAACCTCTACTGCTTGCTTTCCTCTTAAAGCTGATAAAATAATTGGAGAAAACTCTTTCAACTTATGTGGTTCAGATTTTTCAGCTCTTATGAGGATGGCTTAAAAAATTTGCGGACCACCCATTTTTCCAGTTCTACAGTTACAAACACACTGACACCGATAAGCAGAGGCCAAGTCCAATATTCCAGTGCAAGTGGTGCGGTACCCAATAATACATTCATGAAGGGAACGTATGTGACCGCCAGCTGGACAGCGATTAAAATGCCGGATACCAAAAAGGCGGCTTTATTCGAAAAGAAATTCCGGTTTAACGCAAAGCCCTTTTCACTTCTGCAATTGAATAAATAAAGCAATTGAGATATCACCAGCGCTTGCAGCGCCATTGTATGAAGGATGGCTGCGCCATAGTTTTCCTCCCTCACTTCAGACAGCATAAACAATATCCCGCCGCAGATTACGACAGAAACAAAAGCGATGCGAAAAAGGTAATAAGGGCTCAGCAGCTTCGTGTCCGGCTTTCTGGGCGGCCTTTCCATTGCACCGGCCTCCAGCTTTTCAAAAGCGATTGCCATGGAAATCGTGACAGCTGAAATCATATTGACCCATAGAATCTGCACGGGAGTCAATGGCATCACTGTTCCGAACAAGATGCTGACAAAAATCAAAAAACCTTCCGCCACATTAGTCGGCAAGATAAACAGAATCGTTTTCTTCAAGTTGTCGTAAACACGCCTGCCTTCTTTAACCGCTTTGACAATCGTATTAAAATTATCATCCACCAAAACCATCTCTGCTGCCTCTTTTGATACTTCCGTCCCTTTAATGCCCATCGCCACACCAATATCCGCCCGTTTCAAAGCGGGGGCATCATTTACTCCATCTCCAGTCATCGCACAAATATGTCCCTCAGCTTGAAGCGCCCTTACCAATTGGAATTTGTTGTCCGGGCTTGTGCGGGCAAAAATATCATATTTTAAAGCAGCCTCCGCCAATTCCTCATCGTCCATGCGCTCCAAATCTTTGCCTTCCAGTACCAGACCATTGCTTCCAATGCCCATTGTAGAGCCGATTGCCAACGCTGTTTCCTTATGGTCGCCTGTAATCATTTTGACTTGGATCCCCGCTTTTTTGCATTGCTGGATAGAGTCGATCACTTCTTCACGGGGCGGATCGATAATTCCCGCCAGGCCGATTATTTCAAAGCCGCTTTCCATGTCGCTATGGTCTATGCTCCTGGCCGAAAAATCAACCGATTTTACAGCTGCTGCTATTAGCCGTTCTCCTTTTTTCGCATGTTCCTGTATTTTCTTTTGCCACATCATCAATTGATCAGACTTTGTTTCCAATTCTGCCATGTCAAAGATTGGTTCGGGAGCCCCTTTCACGAAAATGAATTTTTCCCCTTCGATTTCCACAAGCGACGCCATATATTTATACGACGAATCAAAAGGAATCTTCGATAGGCTTTTCAATTTATCGACCTTTTCATCCGCTTTTTCTGCCAATGTGACAAAACATCCCTCTGTAGCATCTCCACTGATGACCCACTGACCTTGTCCGTCGCGTCTCAAGTCTGCTTCGTTGACTGTTTTAACACAATCCAGGAATCGCTTGAGTTCTGGAGACTCTGAAAGCCTGGCTTCTTGCTGATTCACTAAAATGGAGCCTTCTGGAGAATAGCCTGTGCCTGTTACTTCGAAGTCTTCATCTTTCAGCAAAATTGATGTGACGGTCATTTCATTTTTAGTTAGCGTCCCGGTTTTATCTGAACAAATAACAGACACTGCACCTAATGTTTCAACAGAAGGCAAACTGCGGACGATGGCATTTTCTCCTGCCATCCTTTGCACACCAATTGCCAGGATGATGGACAAGACAGCAGGAAGCCCTTCAGGAATCGCCGCTACTGTTAAACCGATAATAGACAATAGCAGCTCTGCCGTTCCATAATCATGGAAGACATAGCCAATAAGAAACATCACAACCGCACTTATCAAGATAATAGCAGAAATGACTTTTCCAAATTCTGAAATCTGTTTGAGCAATGGAGTTTGCAACTGGTCCACGGCAGAAATAGAAGCGTTGATTTTTCCCAATTCCGTATTATTGCCAATTTCAACTACTATTCCAAGGCCGGATCCTGAAGAAATAGAGGTGCCTGCATATACCATGTTCTGCCGATCGGCCAGAACTGCCTCTTTTGGCAAAGCCGCCCTGCTTTTCTCTATCGCTTCCGATTCACCCGTTAAAGACGATTCTTCTACATTCAGATTGACTGCTTCGAAAATACGAATATCTGCAGGAATTTTATCTCCAGCACTTAAGACAACGATATCTCCTGACACCAGATCCGCAGAACGGATAGCCGCTCTCGTCCCGTTCCGGACCACCGTCGCTTTTAAGGACAGCATTTCCCGTATGCCTTCCAATGCTTTTTCCGCTTTGCTTTCCTGGATAAACCCGATTGCCGCGTTGATCACAATTACCAGCAAAATGACTAATGTATCAATATAATGCCCCAATAGAATGGTAATGATCGCGGCTCCCATCAATACGTAAATCAGTACATCTTTAAAATGTTTGATAAAACGCAAAATGGCTGATTCCTTTTCGGGTTCCGGCAGCACATTCAATCCCCATTGTCTGCTTCTATTTGCTGCTTCTTCTTCTGTCAAACCTTTGTTTACATCTGTCTGCAGCACTTCCATAACTTCCTGTACAGTGAGTTGATGCCACTTTGTTGTTGGCATGGAGCCGCCCCTCTCAGCCTATTTATTTCAACTAATCCAACCGGTTGATACTTAACTTTTCACATCCCCTTTTGGCTCTTCTTTTCCTATGGTTAATACTTCAACTTATTCCGCCTGCATTCCTCTCAAAAGGGGGGAAGTAACAGAACAAATTCTTATTCTTCATGTTTCGGCCTTTGCTTCTTTCTTTTATTGGCATCCTGCATTCTCTTTCAGCAAAAGAAATTAGATAAACAAAGACCAATTAGAAGTATTATATATCAATTAAATATTCGGATTATTTTATACAGTTGTATTGCATTTTACAGCATCAGGTATATAATGTAGGTGAAAATAACATTAAATATTTAATACATATATCAAATATCCATCAAGGAGGAAGTACAATGAAAAGGCTTCTCGTTGCCCTCATGGTCACTTTTCTCAGCCTGTCTGCCATGTCTACAGTCAGTGCTCATCCACACCACCACGATGACGATGACGACGATTACAAGTACAGTGTTCGGAAGGAGTTAGCCATCAGCAAAAAGGCACTTAAGAAGTATCGGGACATTGAAGTCGCACTCGATGAAGGATTCACCGGATTAGTACCTGGAGCTTGCGTGCCGAAAATGGGGATTCACTTGGTTAAACCGAGCCGGGCAGATGATGCGAAACTTGACATTAGAAAACCTGAAATTTTGGTTTATGAGCCACTGAAAGATGGAAGCTATAAGTTAGTCGCAGCTGAATGGTATGTGCCGGATGAAAAAACTGATAAAACGCCAAAATTATTCAACCAGAAATTCCAGGGACCAATGAAAAACCACGATGGTTCTAAAGGTAAGCATTATGACTTGCATGCATGGCTCTTTAAAAAGAATCCGGACGGAATGTTTACACCGGAGAACAAGCTGGTAAGCTGTAAATTCGCTAAATGACTGGGCAAAAATGAATAACAAAAAAGCCAGTGCAGAAGTGATTCTTCTGCACTGGCTTTTGTATTTGAATAACTGTTTTTAATTAAATCTCATGAGGATAGCAACTGCCAAAGGACAAGAGGCACTGATTGTCCCTAAATAAGTAACCAGGGACAAGAACGGAACTACCGAAAAGATTTTCTTTGCCTGCTGCGCATAGGGGATGTTAAACACGTATAGATAGGTAAAGCCTCCAATTCTGCAATTAACCCTTATTGCAGATTGCCATAGGCGAGTCCGATCATCACGGGCAAGGCCGCTGCTCCCCCGCACTAACTGCTTTTAACCAAGGAAATAATAGCTGATGTCTTTATGAAACTCAAAAAAAGCCAATGCTCTGAAGGTCTCAGAACATTGGCTTTCTTAAGTCATCGCTTGGCATGGCGATGATAATGATACCGGCGGTCGGGGTCGAACCGACACTCCGGTGAAGGAACGGGATTTTGAGTCCCGCGCGTCTGCCAATTCCGCCACGCCGGCATGTCAAAAAGGACATTAATAAATATAACATATATTAGTTGAAACGCCAATAGTTTTTCGCGATAGTATTAATAAAAAAAGAACTTTGAATTTCAAAGTTCTTTTTTTATTACCTTATAGGAAAATATTAAGAATAAAGTAAAAACCTGCAGCCAGCAGTGCAGAAATTGGCATGGTGATGATCCATGTGATCAACATTGTTTGTGCTGTCCCCCATTTAACACCTTTAAGCCGGTGAGCAGCACCTACACCCATAATGGATGAAGAAATGACGTGTGTAGTACTGACTGGCAAATGGATGAATGTCGCTCCGAAGATCACCGCAGCACCCGTAATGTCAGCCGCTACTCCGTTAACAGGACGAATTTTCATAATCTTGCCGCCTACTGTTTTAATAATTCTCCAACCGCCTACTGAAGTCCCTAGAGCCATCGCAAGCGCACACACAAACTGTACCCAGAACTGAATGTCGTCCGAAGATTGATAGTTATTTACAATCAATGCCATCGTTATGATCCCCATTGCTTTCTGGGCATCGTTTGTCCCATGGGAGAAAGACTGCAAAGCCGCAGTCGCAATTTGAACAAAGCGGAAATTTCGATTTGTTTTGGTAAGATTGTGATTTCTAAACACCACTTTAAAGATGCTGTAGACAATATAACCGGCAACAAAGGCCAGAATTGGCGAAAAGATCAATGCTTGAAGAATCTTTAAAAATCCTCCATAATTCAAAGCTGCAAAGCCTGCTGCGGCAATCGCTGCACCAGCAATAGAGCCGATTAAGGCATGGGATGAACTACTTGGAATCCCGTAATACCATGTAACCAAGTTCCAGACAATTGCAGCCAGCAAAGCTGCAAGAATCACAACTGATCCGTTAGTTAAAGTGAACGGATCCACAATATCTTTAGTGATTGTTTTAGCAACGCCAGTAAATGCCATAGCTCCTACAAAGTTCATTACAGCAGCCAATAAAATGGCATGGCGCGGTTTCAATGCTTTCGTTGACACCGCAGTAGCGATTGAGTTGGCCGTATCATGAAATCCGTTTATGAAGTCAAAGACTACAGCAAAAACGACAATTAATACCGTTAAAAGCAGAACCATATCCATGAGTCATCTTGCTCCTTAAGCGTTTTTCATTATGATTGATTCGAATGTATTTGCTACCTTTTGGCAATGGTCTGCAATTTCTTCTAATTCTTCATAAATTTCTTTGTATTGCATAATGCGGATTGGATCTTTTTCCGTCTGAAACAAATGCTTGATGGCATGGCGTCTGATGACGTCACATTTTGATTCGTAGTCTTTGATTTTTATCGCATGCTCTCTCATTGCAGGCAATTTCTTAGAAGACATCAAATCTACTGCAGTTTCGATTTCGATTGTGCTTAAACGAATCGCTTCAACGAATTCCAGCATAAATTCATCGGCATTAACAATGGAATACATCTCAAACATAGAAGCTGTGTGATCCAAGCCGTCCAAAACATCATCCATATTCATAGCAAGCGCCAAGATATCTTCCCGTTCAATCGGCGTGATGAAAGCTTGGTTTAGATCTTGAATGATTGTATGGACATAATTGTCCCCTTTGGTCTCATAATCTTTCATTGTGTTAGAGAAAATTTTCAAATCGCTGGCTTCTCTCAACTTAAAGTCTGCAAAATAGGCAGCACTTTCTTTTAAATTCAACGCGATATTACTTAACAAAACTGCAAACTTGTCTTTCTTTTTGAAAGCCATTTTCTTACCTCCGCTATATTCATAAAGTAAACTCTGAGCTTTTATATAATATACTAATTTACATTAAATTCATACTATATTAATATAAATTTACATTGCTGTAACATTACAAAATTATTCAAAAACTGCATTACTCGCTTTTTTCGACTCCGTCTATATTTCTGCCTAATTAAGGTGTTTAGAAAATCAAATTCTTTTCTATAAATCCATCTTTGATCACGGCTACTATATTGTCTGTATTTTCAAGAGAGCGAATATCTTCTAGAGGATTATTTTTTGCGATAATTATATCCGCCAATTTTCCGGCCTCGACAGTTCCAATTTGTTCATCCCATCCCAAACACTCTGCAGCTACTTTAGTGGTTGCTACAATGGCCTCCATTGGAGACATGCCAATCTCACACATTAAGCCCAGTTCACGCAAGTTTGTGCCATGGGCCATTACCCCAGCATCAGTCCCCATTGCGATTTTGACTCCAGCTTGATGAGCTTTTGCTATGCTTTCTTTATGGACCTCCACTATTTCAGCCGCTTTTTTTACTGCATAATCCGGCATGCTTTCATTCATTTTACTCGCTTCTACAACTGATACCGGGGCCAGTAAAGTCGGCACCAGATAAGTCCCTTTTTCCAGCATCAGCTGTATCGCTTCATCATCCAAAAAGATGCCATGTTCAATTGAATGGATGCCTGCACGCACGGCATTTTTTATACCTTCTGCTCCTTGCGCATGTGCCATTACTTTTATGCCACGCCGGAATGTCGCTTCTTCTACAATAATCGACAACTCTTCTTGGGAATACTGAGTGAATTCCGGATGATCTGTCGGGCTCATCACCCCTCCTGTCGCATGAACTTTAATTACTTCAGCACCCGCTCTGAGCATTTCCCTAACCCTTTGCCTCACTTGTTCAGGGCCGTCACAAATCCCTTCTGGCATTCCCGGATAGCTTTTAGCGGTAATGTCCAGCCCCGATCTCATCCATGAGTCTCCATGCCCACCTGTAATTGTTAAAGGAGTAATGCTCAGCTGCATCCGCGGACCCGCAACCAACCTTTTTTCTACTGCTTGTTTAATGCCGAAATCCGCAAACCCTGCATCACGGACAGTAGTCACTCCGGCATTCAGAGTGCTTTTCATATAGCCGATTGCTTCATAAAATTTTAAGGCGAACGGTGTATTTAAAGTTTCGCGTATATCTTTTATCTGCATGGCGATATGCACATGTGCATCAATCAATCCTGGAAGAATATAACCGCCTTGTGCATCAAGCTCCTCTACACCTTCTTCAGGAATTTTCATTTCTGAAAGCTTCCCTACAGCTTCTATGCGGTTGCCGTTTAAAAGTATTGCTGCTTCATGAAATATCGGATTCCCTGTTCCATCAATTAAATGCCCATTTTTAATCAATTTATAAGCCATAGCATTTCCTCCACTTCGATAAGTTATCTGAATATTAATAACAATATCATTTATAATAAAAGATGCAAAGTTCTATGCTAAAGGAAGAAACCACAAAAAAACCACCAGTTTTGAAGTTAATCAAAACTGGTGGTTTATAAAGGACAGGCAGGTCCTTTTCGAAGATACCGGCGGTCGGGGTCGAACCGACACTCCCGTGAAGGAACGGGATTTTGAGTCCCGCGCGTCTGCCAATTCCGCCACGCCGGCAAATTATTATGGAGGCGGCAACCGGACTCGAACCGGTGATAAGGGTGTTGCAGACCCATGCCTTACCACTTGGCTATGCCGCCAGAACTATTGGAGCGGAAGACGGGGGTCGAACCCGCGACCTCCACCTTGGCAAGGTGGCGTTCTACCACTGAACTACTTCCGCAAAAGCTGGGGTACCTGGATTCGAACCAGGGCATGACGGGATCAAAACCCGTTGCCTTACCGCTTGGCTATACCCCAATAACTGGATGGGGCGGACGAGGGGAATTGAACCCCCGAATGCCGGAATCACAATCCGGTGCGTTAACCACTTCGCCACGACCGCCATATTATCATTAGTATCTAAATCATTCATTAAAATAAAAAACATGGGGCGGACGAGGGGAATTGAACCCCCGAGTGCCGGAATCACAATCCGGTGCGTTAACCACTTCGCCACGACCGCCATCATATAATTTAAAAATTGGCAGGGGCAGTAGGAATCGAACCCACATCGGAGGTTTTGGAGACCTCTGTTCTACCGTTAAACTATGCCCCTATAAAACTGGTGGTGGGGGGCAGATTCGAACTGCCGAACCCGAAGGAGCGGATTTACAGTCCGCCGCGTTTAGCCACTTCGCTACCCCACCTAGTGGTGCCGGAGAAAGGACTTGAACCCTCAACCTACTGATTACAAGTCAGTTGCTCTACCAGTTGAGCTACTCCGGCATGGAGATATAAAAAAATGGTGGGTCAGGACGGAATCGAACCGCCGACACTTAGAGCTTCAATCTAATGCTCTACCAACTGAGCTACTGACCCATTTTGTTCTGTAAAAATGGCGGTCCCGACCGGGATCGAACCGGCGATCTCCTGCGTGACAGGCAGGCATGTTAACCGCTACACCACGGGACCATTTTGGTTGCGGGGGCAGGATTTGAACCTGCGACCTCCGGGTTATGAGCCCGACGAGCTACCGAACTGCTCTACCCCGCGACAATAATATAGGTGATGATTTTCTTTCCTTATACTTTCTTCAATAGCCATTGTATTATATAGAAGAAACTTTTTAATGCCTTGTTGAAGTTTATGTATTTAGGAAATGGTGGAGGATGACGGGATCGAACCGCCGACCCTCTGCTTGTAAGGCAGATGCTCTCCCAGCTGAGCTAATCCTCCAGGTATTTAAAGTGTTGGTGACCCCTACGGGATTCGAACCCGTGTTACCGCCGTGAAAGGGCGGTGTCTTAACCGCTTGACCAAGGGGCCTTAATTATTGAAGATATCTACTGGCGGAGAGCAAGGGATTCGAACCCTTGAGACGGTTGCCCGCCTACATGATTTCCAATCATGCTCCTTCGGCCACTCGGACAGCTCTCCAAAAGAATGGCTCCGAAGGTAGGATTCGAACCTACGACCATCGCATTAACAGTGCGGTGCTCTACCACTGAGCTACTTCGGAATAATATTGATCAGCCTGGCAACGTCCTACTCTCACAGGGGGAAACCCCCAACTACCATTGGCGCAAAAGAGCTTAACTGCCGTGTTCGGGATGGGAACGGGTGTGGCCTCTTTGCCATCATTACCAGACTAATTTTATTTTGAAAGACAAGTTTTATTATACCAATAATATAAAGTATATCAAGCTTTTTTTGAAAAAACTTTTCACTTGCGCCCTCAAAACCGGATATGCGACATTGAACAAACTGTTTGGTTAAGTCCTCGATCGATTAGTATTCGTCAGCTGCACGCGTCGCCGCGCTTCCACCCCGAACCTATCTACCTCATCGTCTTTGAGGGATCTTACTTGCTTGCGCAAT
>NZ_JBPRLO010000007.1:0-161795 GCF_051417975.1 Planococcus sp. 1R117A
ACCATGAACGCATCAAACAAAAATTGGCCGGCATGAGCCCGGTGAACTACCGGATTCATGCCAGCCAATCAGCTGCATAATTGAAACTCTAACTTTAAGGGGTCACTACCAAATGGGTCACTTTTTTTAAAGTGTCTACCATTTGGGGTTTAGTTCAGAAATCGTCCTACTGTTCTTTTTATTGCCTATCTTTTTTTTTCGGAAGTCATCGTTTAATGAAATCAAAAAAATAATAAAATAGCAAATATATTTAACGGAATAGTTCAAATACTGTTAATTAAAAGGTATAATAGGAAAAAAGAGGAGGGGTTAGCGTGCTTTTAACTGATTTTTTGCAAGCATTTTTGGTTGTCTTGCTGGTCGGAATGGTCGCTAGTATCGGTCTCTATTGGCAGAACAGAGAATTCTATTTGAACAATCGAACACTCATCCGGAAAATCTATTATGTTTCGGTCGTCGTGGGCGGTGTTGCACTATGGTCAGCAAATAATTTCCCATTCAATACCATTAAGGAGTTTACGGCATTGGCAGCAGGGATTGTCATCATCGATTTGTTCGTTTTCCAGACTCCCGATGTTACAAAATTCATGGTAGGCGAGTTTAAGGCGGACGAAATCAAAGAAAATATCAACAAAAAAGCTTTTGCAGTTGAAAAGATAAGCGAAAAGCTGATGAAACTTAATGAATCCTTGGTGTTGCTCCAAAATGATTGGGAATTGGAACGCTTTGATTATAGTTATGAAAAGTACATGCGGAACTTGACTGATTATTTGAAGACGTTTATGGATGAATTCGGTATGGATTTGTACCCCTATCAAATTGATGCGCCTGATGATAGAGCGCAATTGAACAACGCCATTAAAGGTGTCTACCGGAACATCATGAGTGACCTAAATTTCACCATGCGGGATGTGGGAATGAGTGAAAGCCAAGCCGTTGATACCCTGGAAAAAGGAGAGAGCATTGAAGTTTTCCAGAAGGGGGATTCGCATGTGATTTTCCCCTATTTCGGAAAGTACTTCAATATTCTCTTTGTAATATCCTCACGAAACAACGACGAACTGAAAGATGATGGTACACCTTCTGGTACGGTGACAGGAATCGTTAATGGAGCAGATGCTTCCTTACTCTTGAATATGATTTATACGTTCGATTTGTGGCTGGATGGTTTCATTACGGAACAACAAGTCATCCATCCAGAAATGTTCTTAACTATAACGGAACAAAACGATGCCAGAATCAATTAAAACCTTGGACAACAAAATGAATCAAAGAAAAAAGGAGTGTGAAAAAAATGTCACCACGGAAGTCCTCAATTAATTCTGGAAACGGGAATGGCAATACTTCAACTACGAAAATCACGATTCCGCCAGTTAATCCGCACCAGCGACCGACTAAAATTAAGATGAACCGGTCACTTGGTAAAATGAAAGAGGAAGACCGGGACTTGCTAAGGAAATTACGCTAATTCGAATACCAAAAGGGAAGGTGGCAAAAGCGCCTTCCTTTTTGTCATACGAGCAAAGAAATCACCTGTTCTCCTTTGTATCTTAGGGCCACACGATACATAATCGGCAAACGTCATTGGAAGAAGTTTTTTGATTGTGCAGAGAAAGGGGAGAGGCAGGGTGGAAGTGACATGGCAAGCAATGGTCATCCTGGGGATGTTGCTCATCGGTATCCTCGTAAGTATTGGGCTGTATGCATCGAACAGCCTGTTCTATGACAAGCACCAGACTGCCATTCGGAAAATCTACTATGGGGTTATCTTAACAATTGGATATTTGTTATGGGCAACGAAAGCATTTCCCGTCAGTGAGATAGTCGGACTGACGCTGTTGGTCATAAGCATTGTGGTCATTGACCTGTTCGTCTTTCAAACGCCGGTCATCACAAAATTCTTGAGCCAGGAATTCAAGCCGGTGGAAGCGGTGAAGACGATTGAGAATACCGATGAGGTACTTGTTGCAATCCATGAGAGGATTTTGAACGTTAATCAAAAAATGCCAAAAGCAGGTGGGAATCAGAGGACGGCATCAGCTCTTGGTCAGACGGTTTACTTGCCTCAAAACTTTAACTTTGGCTACATGGATTATGAGGACTTTATTATTCTCAACTTAGAGCATTTTTTGGAGGAATTCCACCTCTCAATGCATGCGTACCCGGTAGCCTCTACAAATGATTCGAATGACTTTTTCGAAAACATTAATCGTGCCTATGATGATATTCGTTACGATTTTGAATTCTCTCCCCTTCATGAAGGGGTAAAGACGCATCAGGCAGTTCAAAAGCTTTTGGCTGGAGAAAGTGTCATTAACGTCAAAGACAAGAAATCCTTTATCCTGTTGCCCTTTTGGGGACTTTATTACAACACATTATTTGTTATCTACACACCAGCGGACAAAGAGGAAACAACGCTTCATTTAGCCGATGTCCCACTCATTTTGAATCTTCTCTATGTACTTGAACTGTGGCTCTATTCATATGAATGCTGTTCGAAAGGGGAAGTGGTGATTCCTCAAAATCCAACCAAAAATGAACCGAACGATAATGTGAATTCAGATAGCAAGGACCCGTCAAACATAATAGAAGACCCCTAACAATAGAAGAGTAGGGAACACCTCGTAATGAACGGTGAAATGATAAGTTGCCAAGTGAGCAGGGAAAAATCCAAACAAAGGAGTTGAGGATGGTGAATAAAAAAGAGCAGAAAGAAGCGTCGGAAGAAAGAAAAGAGAGACATTTAACTAGGAAACCTATTAGACACTGGTTAGACATTGTAAACAAGACAAACGCCAAAACCCCTCCCATTGACCCACCTAGAAACCCGAACCGACGATTGACGGCCATTAATATGGAACGTTCCATTGCACGAATGCTGGCAGAACACCGGGAGGTTATCCGTCGGGCGATGCGATAGAAAGAAGGAAAGAGGGGGCGGAAATAGCGCCTTTTCTTTATGTGCAATAATTTGCTTCGTATAACTAAAACTCTAAAACAAGTTTGGGACGGCAAACCGTGCTCCTGAATAGCGACTTGAATCGTAATCAGTTTTACTAAACAACTGCAATGGATAGCCACTCCCAGTGGATTGGGCATGGCATTTCGCCTATGCTCTCTTATAATTAAGAAAAAGTGAGAATGAATGGGAGAAAATCGATAAGTGGATAAAGAGGGTTATCTCACTTCCAGTACATGTACAACTCTCCTTAAAATTAAATAGATAAAGTATTAGTTAGTTTATCATTTCATAGCAGTATTGATTTTAACGGATTTTCGATATGTTTTCGTACCTTCTTATGTTTCTGTATCACAATTGGATGCACATCCAGTGTTTTGAATAAGTGCATGTACTTTTTAAAAGTTGCTGCTGATTTTCTCCTCTTGACTGTGTCGATAGAGCCATTAGTAATATTATCGAGCATAGATTTTAATACTCTCTTTTCCGTGCTTTTTAGTGAAGAGGCACTGATTACCTTTTCTGCTTGTGCAAGTGTGTAAAAGTCAGAAGCAGGAAAAACATCGAGAATATATTGCTGCATGTAGTGTCGATGCATTTCTTTCTTAAAATAAAAATCTAAATGACGTGGTATCTCGTGATTTCGTTCTCTGCCGTAAAGATGAGGTTTCCGAACAGATACCTCAATACGGAGGACGTTTTCTTCATAACTTTCTATTTCCGCATTTGCGCTTTTCCGATCCGCTTCCTTATCGTAAATAATTCCTGATACACCCTTGGAAGAGTGATAACAAGAAGTCTTGAAAGCTCTACGAATTCCATTATCGTCAGTATAATGTGTCTTTTTAATTTGCCTGTTCCGTTTAGATTCGACTTTGTTAAACAAGTCGATGACCAATTGCCGTTCAATGCTATCCGGAATGACTGCGTCATACCGATAATCAATTCTTTGCAAAACATGATTATTGAAATCAGCATTCAATCCAAAATGCTTTTGAACGAACATATTGGAGCGTCTTTTTAAATCGGTTAAATCAGATTCTTCAATAATGTGTTTTCCAAGCAGTTTGATAGCTTCTATATGAAGGGAGACACACCAGCCATGAGTTTCATTATTAAATATCTTGGTCACCTTAATTCCTTTTTCATTTGGCAAAACCAGTGAATCGAAGTCAACTCCATGTTTGTTTTGAAAATGCAACACATTGTGGGTTTTAATCTTTACGAACAAATCAAACGTATGCAACATTGAACATTCCTACTCTAAGCTTGATTGATGGTATCTGCTAGTTCGGGGTGAATAGTTTGGGAGAGCTTAAACTGTTGGTATTGTTGGTTTTTCATAGCTTAACTGTTCTCCAAACTGACCATATTTATTTGTATTTGCACGGAATCGGAATTCCTGCGGTTGATAGTGAAATTTAAATAATTAATCTCCATCCCTCAGACGGAGTGATGGAGATTGTTACTTTACTTGTATTTTTTGATAAAGTCTATTATTGCTTGCGTTAGCACGTCCTGAGTACGGAATTGAGGGAATTTCTCTTTTAGTAATTGTTGGAACTCCTCTAAGGTGCTGTTTTTTATTTTTACTGTTTTGCTGGTAAAGGGACTGTCAGTTTGAAAAATAGAAGAATCGAAGATAATCTGTCTAGAGTTACTCTCTTCAATAACCTCTTCAATAACCTTTTTAATAACTTCAGCATTGGCGAGCAAGTAATCCATGAATTCTTGTGAGTCATCTTTTGAGTTATGCTCTTTTTCTTCCATAGGAATGTATTGTTTCTTAACCCTGGAGTAACTGCAGCCACTTTTTTTCATTAGAGCAGAAATTGAGGAAGAAGAGATTCCTATCTATTTGGCAATTTCTTCGACTTTGCTCCCGGTTTCTTGCAATCTTTGATTTACCCATTGTAATTGTTCGGTACTTGATAAATTCCTGAACTTGACCTCATTCATGCTTGAGCTGTCTTCAATAATATTGTTTTTCATTGCTATCTCCACCTTTCAGAATATGTGATAATATATGATAGACAATAGAAATTATTTTATTCCTAAAAAGTACTTACCTAATTTTTATATTTTTTCGGTGTGGAGAATTTTTTCTTTCAATATTAAAGAGTTACTACTCAGAGACATCAGGTTTTGTTAATGAAACTAAAAGAAAAAATAGAGGGAGTTAATTGCTCATAGTTTGCTCATAGTTTAGCGTTTAAATTTTGATGGACTTTTTGAAATGATATGAAAAAGTTTGCCGTCTTTTAACTAATTGTAAAAAATAGAACCTTTTGACATGTTAATTTGGTAAAAAAAGAGAAGTTTAGATATAATTACTTTTGAAAACTATTGAAAACTTCACTATACAATGGGCGGCATGATGTAATACAGCTCCAAAAGTTTAGAGCGCCAACTCCTTATAAGGAGTTGGCGCTTTTTGTGTATGAGAGTATAAATAGAAGAAAACGACCCTAGGCTGTACATCGAGCAGTCCAGTCTCAGCTAACAGTGAGGTATGACATAACGAATGGGCAAACTCAAGACTTAATTCTGCCATAATCATTTCCCATTCACCGTTTGCCGGTTTCAAATGTTTTTATCTCCATACTTGATCGTTTTATAATACAAAATAAAGATAAGGACTATTTTTTCAATCTCCTATTGGACTGTTTATAGTACAATTCATTGATGCAAGCATAAGAAAATATTGGAGGCAGCACTTTGGATACCATTACGCATACCTTATTCGGACTCACATTGTACGGAACAGTAGATAAAAGTAAAATGGATAAAAATCATAAACGTGCTTATTTAGTGACAGCGGTAGGGGCAAGCTTAATTCCCGATATCGATGTTATTTCCCGATTGTGGGATACTTCAGGGCAATATCAGATGTGGCATAGAGGCATCACACATTCTATTTTCGTGACACCGCTCTGGGCAGCCTTGCTCTTTTTGATTTGCGCTGTCATTTTCAAAACAAAAGATAAAAGGTTATTTTTTCTTGGATGGCTGGCCGTGGTTATTCATGACACTAGTGATCTGTTTAATGCGTGGGGGACCGGTTATCTGGAACCTTTTTTAAATGACCGAATTACCTTCGGAACCATTCCCATTATTGATTTGGTGTTTTGGACCATTATGGGAATCGCTTTTGTTTTATCGAAAAAAAACAAGCAAAATTCGCCTTACTATTTCAAAATGGCTTGGTTATTAATGAGTCTTCACCTCATTATTCAAAGCATTCAAGGGTTCCTCATCTACAATCAATATAATGAAAAATATGATCAGGTCGCTCTATCTGCGGATTTTATTCCTTGGACCTATTCAGTCATTGTGAAAAAAGATGATACCGTGACTATTTTTCAGGACAATTTGTTCCAGGAAGAAAAAGAACGATATGTTTTAGTTTCTGATAAAGGTGCTGATCTTGACTACTTATTCTCCCGACGCCCTGAAGCGAAAACACTTTATGAATGGTCGCCTTTTGTTGTTGTAGTGGATGATGGGAAGAGACTGGGGTTATATGATCCGCGTTTTTACCGTGATGGACAGTCGTTTCTATATGAATATATTGAAAGATAAATCAAGTAGGCTCGCCTAATGATGATTCTATTTCTCAAGTCATTCATAAACAGCGTTCTGTATAAATCAGTCTATATGAATATATAAAAACAGCTGGAATAATAACCACTAAAAGAGAACTCTTAACCCCTGATATGACGGGATTAGAGTTCTTTTTGTTTTTGCTCTCATACCTATTCGCTTGTATTTTGGAAAAGCAGTTATTATGTACGGTGAAAAATGATACACTTACACTATTGGGCAATTTAGTTGAAGAGTCTTACTTTTCTAACTGATATTCAAAAATATATGTAGTTTGTTTAATGTCAAGATCAACCAATTTAAATAAATTATGATAATAATCGAGGTGCTTTATGGCGATCACGTTGCAAGAGTTGCAGATGTATAAAAATTTTGATGAGCTGGCTAGTGATGTGCTGGATCTGGCAAAAGAAATTTTGCCAGATCAATTGATTTATTTAACGTCTTTCAGCGATACCCAGCAAATTATCTTAAAGCTTTCAAATTATGATACAAGGATTCTCTTGACGGAAGGAATGATGATTAACCTTAGCGACACGGTTTGTAATCGGATTGATTTTGAAAACAAACAACCATTAGTCTATGAAGACATTAGGGAACAAACTTGTCCAAGTGACTTAAAAAATACACTTGAGAGTGTCAATGCTAAGTCGTATTTGGGCATTCCTATTTCTTTTATTGATGGAGAGCGGTTCGGGACATTATGTGCAGTGCACCATGAGCAAAGCCGATTTGACGAGAAGAGCATCACCTTGCTTCAAAGAATAGTCAGGATGTTTTCTTACTATTTGGTTCTGGAGCGTGTTGCCTATCGTGATTCTTTAACGGAACTATACAACAGACATTACCTTTCCAGATTTTTTGAAGACCATTCTGAATCGGGGGGAGTGGTATTCTTTCTTGATTTGGATGGATTTAAAAAGGTCAACGATATACACGGCCACGATACCGGAGACCTAGTGTTAAAGGAAGTTGCGTTTAAGCTTGAAAAATTTGCAGATGAGTACAACGATGCTTTTGCGGTCCGGTTAGGGGGAGACGAATTTATCGTTCATTTTCCGCATATATTGAGCAAAGAGGAAATGAGTGAACGGGCGGAACATGTACTCGGCTGTTTAAGTAAATGGGATGCCAACTATCAACTCTCCACAAGCGTTGGAATAGCCTCTTATCCTGGCGGGAGCAAGAATGATTTAAACACCGTTCTTAAAAATGCGGACGAAGCCTTATATCGAGCAAAAAAAGCAGGAAAGAATACGTATAAAATCTATTAATCGGTATCTTTAGACCTCTCTATTTAAAGAAACAGCCAAAAGACCGTTAATCCTTCAGTGGATTAACGGTCTTTTTAATTTTTTCTCCAACTATTGTGAGGTTAAAAAGTAAGTTCAAATCATGTCAGTCCATTTAAAACTTCTTCTATATATGACAGCTGTCACTGGGAGCCTATTCATTTGTCCTGTACGTTATCCATAGAAGAGCCGTTACTGATATGGAGTGGCATTTAAAGGAGAATATTTATGATGAAAATAGCTTGGATTACGGACACAGCTGCCTAACTGGATGAAGCGTTCATTCAACAGCATGATGTGTACGTTCTGCCTCTTAGCGTTGTGTTTCCTGATGGCGTGTACAGAGAGTCGAACGATCTTACCCAGGAACAATTTTATGAGAAATTACGCTTAGCGAAAGTCTCTCCCAAGACCTCGCAGCCTGCAATTGGAGAAATGGTTTCCTTATATGAAAAACTGCAGTCCGAAGGATACGATTTTGCAATTGCATTACACTTATCAAGTGGGCTTTCGGGCACATTTGAAAGCGCACAGGCAGCCGCGAAGATGACAGACTTCAACGTGTATCCGATTGATTCCAAAATCGGTTCTTTTCCAATGGTTAAAATGATTGAAACCGGCACTGAGCTGTTCTCAGAAGGCAAAGAAGTGGAAGAAGTTGTGGCAACGATCAATGAAATGGCTACTAAATCACACTTATCCTTTATTCCCTCAAGTCTGAACCAACTGCATAAAAGTGGGCGTGTTTCCGGAACACAGACATTTTTGAGCAATGTACTGAATATCAAATTGGTCATTACGTTTGAAGAAGGCAAGCCGGTCATGAAAGAGAAAGTCCGTTCAAATAAGCGGGCAAAGAACCACGTCGTTTCTGCACTGCGCACCGGTATGGCTGCAGGAACTGTATCAGAAGTTGCGGTAAATCATTGCAATAATGCAGCTGATGCAGAAATCTGGAAGAACGAGCTCTTGCAGGAGTTTCCTGAACTAAAAGTACAAGTGGTTCCACTAAGTGTTTGTGTAGGCGTGCACGCGGGTGAAGGGACTACGGGATTGAGCTGGGTTGCTTATTAAGCGGATGAAGTGGTAGGCATTCATGGATTAAACCAATTTTCATGAAAATTACGGATCTAAGATTTTGATATGTGCCAACTCTTTTCCCGAGAGTTGGCGCTTTTTGTATAGAAAAAATGGACACAGCCTGCGATAAAGAGAGCTTCTAACCTCCGTCACTTTCCATAAATGGGCGGCTCGTGTAAACTGTATAATGCTAAGAAAAAATGTGATGATTTCCTACTTATAGTTGATATATTTTATTTTCAATATAGATGCACTAAAGATTTTTGGATGAAGAGCTTGCCTTGCATCCTGTAATGAAAGGATTGAAAGTTAAAGATGAAAGAAAATTTTTGGCGCGATTTGCCGCGGCCGTTTTTTATTTTAGCGCCGATGGAAGAGGTCACGAATGTCGTTTTTCGCAAAGTGGTGGCGAAAGCGGCTCGTCCGGACGTGTTTTTTACGGAATTTACAAATACGGAAACTTACTGCAATCCGGAAGGCATCTTTGAAGTAGAAGGACGCCTGACGTTTGAAGAAGATGAACAGCCGATCGTGGCGCATATATGGGGAAATAAACCCGAGCAGTTCCGGGAAATGAGCATCGGCATGGAGAAACAAGGCTTTAAAGGAATCGATATCAATATGGGCTGTCCGGTCCCGAACGTAGCGACCAAAGGAAAAGGCAGCGGCATGATCCGCTTTCCGGATAACGCAGCGGAAGTCATCCAGGCCGCCAAAGCGGGCGGATTGCCCGTCAGTGTAAAGACGCGTCTTGGCTATAGCCATGTAGATGAGTGGAAAGGCTGGCTGTCGCATGTCTTGAAGCAGGACATCGCCAACCTATCGATCCATCTGCGCACGAAAAAAGAATTGAGCGCAGCACCTGCACATTGGGAACTGATTCCGGAAATCAAGGCTTTGCGGGATGAGCTGGCGCCGGATACGCTGTTGACGATCAATGGCGATATCCCGGATTACCAGACAGGCATGGAGCTTGCCGACAGATACGGCATCGATGGCGTCATGATCGGACGCGGAATTTTCCAGAATCCATTTGCCTTTGAAAAAGAGCCGCGTGAGCACAGCACCGAGGAATACCTCGACCTCTTGAAACTGCAGCTGGATCTCCATGATCAATATTCTACAGAAACAGAACCGCTGCCGTTCAGGCCGCTGCGCCGTTTCTTTAAGATCTATGTCAGCGCAATTCCGGACGCCGAGGAATTGAGAAATCAATTGCTGCAGACAGAGTCGACGGATGAAGTGCGGGCTTTGCTTCATGAATTTGAGCAAAGAATCGCAGTTGGTTGAAAAAAGCCAAACCGTTTAAATGAAGCTTCCGAGAAGACCTTTTGCAAGTTCTATGAACTTGCAAAAGGTCTTCTTTTTCACTTTGATGAAGCTGCAGTAATGAGTTGTCCCATCAACTTATATAGCTTAAGAGAAGGGTCAAAAAATGAAGAGCGAGACATGTTTATTGATGAAGATATGGGGGGAATAATGATATTACAAACAGTTTCGCTCCAAAACTGGCGCTTTTTTTGCGTCAAGAAACGAGACGTATTGTTGAATGAATTACAGATTGTGGAGGTAAGAAAAATGAATCAAACAAATCAAATAAAAGCCATGGAAACACGCACAAGAGATAGTCAGGTTGTTTTTTTCAAAAGCCAAGAGGAATTTGCGAAAGCTTTGAGAGAAGGAACAGGAGCAGGCGATGAAATCGGTTTTGCAGAAGAACTAAGAGAAGATGAGTAACGAAGAGAGGAAGCTTCTACAGAAGGAGCTTTTTCATTTTCACAAAAACCATCTTATCAAAAAAAGCCTTCCATCAGTTCGGTGAACTGATGGAAGGCTTTTTTTCTGTTTCATAAGTTTTTAGCGAATGTCTACATTAAATTTCTCGCCTCGGCTCATGAATCAAAAAAAGTATTATAAAGATAGACCGCTAGCTGGACTTTCAGGTAATCCTCATAATCGCTGAAATCCATCTCCAGAATATCCTCAATTTTTTTAATGCGGTGATAAAGCGTATTGGCATGGATATGAAGTTCCTTGGCAGTAGAAGTCATGGAACGATTATTCTGTACATACGCGAAGAGTGTATGCAGCAGGTCGTCCATTTTTTCCTGATCAGTCCATAACAGGGAAAAGGTCTCCCGTAAAAATAAGTTGATTTCTTCAGGGGGATGTTGCAAGAAAAGACGGCTGATTCCAATATCTTGGTAATGAAGCAGGCCTTTTTTATTTTGTTTTTTTAAGTGAAGCAGGGATTTCTCCGCTTTTAAATGATTTTCTTCCGCTTGCCCGGGATAGTAATGTCCAGTGCTGATTCCTGCACGGGCTATTACTGGAAACTGTTCATTCCACCATTTTATGCTGCTTTCGATTGTTTTTGAAATATTTGTTTCACGGCCAGCATCTGGAGCAGAAGAAAAAAAGGTGATTTTGTTATTGTAGCTGAAAAGCAGGCTGTTTTCTAAAGGGAGTTTCTCTTTCAGATATGTTAAAAGAAGCAATGCATCGTTTTCAAGAGAATGCAGGTCAGCATTTCCATCTAATTCAATCAATGCGGTTTGAAGAAAATAATGATGATGGATCCCTAATTCCTTTGCAGCAACCTCAGCCTGCTGAGGATTTCTTGTTTTTAAGAATTGATGATAGGTTTCATAGGTTTTCTTATACATGATTTCAGTCTGTGATCTAAGTTTCATAATCTCAAGGGCAAGGATAGGTACTCCTTGTTCAATAATAAGTTTATCAAGTTGTGATAGAGGAGAGCTTCCTTCGACAGCCAGACAGCCTAAAAAAACGGACCCTGATCTAATCGGATAAATATAGCAGTCAAGCTGAACTGTGTCACAAATGGAGACATACGCCGGCTTCGTTTTACTAGCGAAGAGAAAGAAGAGATCATCTAGACTGTTGCCGAAATGCGGAATGTGTTGTGGAAAATGGCTTCCTTCCAAGTAATCCGCATAGACCAGCTCCTTTTCCATCAGTTTATTCATTTCATTAATAATGGTAGGTAGCCCTTTTTTCTGAATGGATAATTCGGTCAGGTGATTATGGATGCCAGTTCGCTTTTCCAGCAATGCGTTGGTTTCTTTCAGCTTTTGGGATAAATGAGTGACTTCATCCAAACTTTTATGTACTTCTGTGTGAAGCTGGGCATTATGAAGGGCAATAGCTGCTTGGGAAGCAAAGCTTTGTAAGAGAAGGATATCTGTTTCGGTGAGGCCATCTTCGATAGCAAAACAATGGAAGGTCATAACGCCAATCCGTTTTGTTCCGAATGAAACAGGGACGGATAAAACAGACTTAATGTTTTCGTTATTAGAATGTGCCTGATCAATCAAGTCAAAATTCTCTTTACTTAAATCGCTCATATTATTATAAATTTCTTTCCGAGTAGTAATTAACCGGACACAGCCATCTTCGAAAACTTTCCCTGTAATCGACTCCCCGACATTTACTTTAAAGAGGTTAATATTCTCATTAAAGCCGACAGGCGTCTTGATGATTAACTTATTTGAAGCTTCATCATACAGCTGGATATATCCGGCCTCTGCAGTCTCGAGAATATTTAAAGCAAAATGCATGATTTTCTTTAGCACTTCATCCAACTCAAGAGTCGAGTTCATGGCATGAAAGCTTTCCATTAAATTCAGGATGTGATCCTGCGCTTTTTTATTTTCTACACTCAATTGTTGAAAAAAGGATTCTTTGTTCTCCATATCTTACCACCCCCATTGTTGAAACCAACAAATAATGCGCGGGTATTCTGTTGAATTCCACATTGACGCGCATAACTAAAATTATATAGTATTTAATGAATAACGAAAAGTTAAACTATTCAATTTTGGAAACGCTTTCTAATCGAGGGAGGAAAAGAAGTGATGGAACAAACAGCTTACAAGGAATTAGAAAATATATTCGAAGATCTCGTGAATATTAGACGGGATTTACATATGTATCCGGAATTGTCGTTTGAAGAAGAAAGAACGCCGGAAATCGTTGCCAACTATTTGAGGGAATGCGGCCTTGAGGTGAACACGGAAGTAGGGGGACGCGGCGTTACGGCTTTATTAAAAGGCGGGAAACCTGGAAAAACGGTTGCACTCCGTGCTGATTTTGATGCGTTGCCAATTCAGGATGAAAAAGATGTTCCTTATAAATCAAAAGTACCGGGTGTTATGCATGCGTGTGGCCATGACATTCATACTGCGTCATTGCTTGGAGCGGCATTTGCGCTTAGCAAAGTAAAAGACCAACTTCATGGCAATGTGCTGTTTATCCATCAGTTCGCGGAAGAAGTCATTCCTGGCGGTGCAAAAACGATGATTGAGGCGGGGTGCCTTAAGGATGCAGATGTAGTTTACGGCGCTCATGTTTTATCGAACCTTCCGGCAGGGCAGATCCTCTTTAAAGAAGACTATATGATGGCAGCTGGCGATAAGTTTGAAATTATTATAAAGGGAGCCGGCGGACATGGATCCTCGCCGCATCTGGCAATTGATCCAGTCCTTATTGGAAGCCAAATTGTTATGAATATCCAGCACATTGCAGCGAGCCGCATCAATGCGACCGATCCAGCTGTTATAACCGTTTGTTCGTTCGAAGGGACGAGTCAATACAATATTATTCCCGATCAAGTGATTTTATCGGGAACAGTCCGCACCTTTTCCAAGGAAGCACGGGAGCTTGCCGAAAAGAACATCAGAAGAGTGGCGGAGGCTGCTTGCAGCGGTGCAGGTGCAGCGTGCGAAGTGAGCTATGAATATGGCTATCCTTCCGTACGCAACAATTCGGAAGAAGCGCTCCGCGTCAAACGTGTTGCTGAAAAGATTGCAGGAAAAGAAAATGTTTCGGAATCCCCTTTGCAGATGGCGATGGAGGATTTTGCCTACTATGTCCAAGAGAAGCCGGGTGCTTTTTTCAATGTAGGAGGAATGAATCCTGCTATTCAAGCAATCTACCCTCACCATCATCCAAATTTTGATGTAGATGAGCAGTCCATTCTGTTAGCGGGGAAAATGTTCATTTCACTCGTGAATGATTATTTAAACAGTTCACGCTAACCTCTTCAAAAAGAACTTATTTGCTATAAGGATATTCAACAGGAGGATGATTTTATGCAGAATACTGAAGTCAAAAATAAAAAGAGGCATATGATTCTTGCATTGCTGTTTTTAGGATGGATTTTATCTTATCTTGACAGGATGGCCATGAATGTCGGAATTGTGGAAATTGCCAAGGATTTTAATCTCAGCCCGACTGTTATGGGAGTTGTACTGAGCAGTTTTTTTGCGGGCTATGCTTTAATGCAATTGCCGGGCGGCTGGCTTGCGGATAAATTCGGATCCAGAAAAGTCATTGCGATTGCCATTTTGTTATGGTCATTATTTACGGTTTTAACAGGTATGGCCTGGTCTCTTATGTCGATGATACTGATCCGTTTTATGTTCGGTCTTGGAGAAGGGGCATATCCTGCGGCCAGTTCCAAAGCGATATCTGATGTCTTTCCCAAGGAAGAGCGGACGAGCGCCCAGACCATCATGATGTCTTCCAATTCACTTGGCGGAGTGATTGCGCCTTTAATTGCTACACCACTGCTGGTATGGATTGGTTGGCAAAACCTCTTTATGGCCATAGGAATAGTAGGCGTTTTCGTTGCCGCTTTGCTTTGGTATTATTTAAAGCCGGAAAATATGCAGATAGAAGCTGTTAAAGAAGAAGCAGGGCCAAAAGCCACTTTTAAAGATGTTTTGAAGATTCCTACCAGCTGGCAGTTGGCTATTATGTGGTTCGGTGTAAGTACAGTCGTCTGGGGACTCATTTCATGGATGCCTTCTTATCTTGTAAACGTGAGAGGCTTGGATATCATGTCCATGGGGATGCTTTCGGCAATTCCGGCGCTTGCTGGGGCAATCGGTGTTATTATCGGTGGACAATTGATTAAGTCTTTACTGAGCGGAAAAGAAAAATACCTTGCCATCGGAAGCTTTATCATTATGATTGTCTCTCTTTATTTATTATTTAATGCTCCATCTGTTGCCTTAGTTATTACGTATCAAACGATATGTATGTTTTTCCATGGTCCGATTGTGGCTACCATATTCGGCCTTCCGCATAAAGTTTTTTCAAAGAACGTCATCGGGTCCACTTTCGGTATGATCAATCTTGGCGGGATGATTGGGGCATTCCTTGCACCTATGGTTATGGGGTATTTAATTGACGTTTTTGATGGATTATATGTATCTGCCTTCGTTTATATCATTGCTTGTGCTGTTTTGGGCATCATAGCAGCAGCAGGGCTTCATCCGAAGAATGATCTTTTAAGCGAATCTTATGCAGTAGCCAACAACAAAACTGTATAATATCAAAACATAATCTGTATTATTCTTCCCAAATCAGGGTCATTATTTTCGGAAATGTAAGAAACAACTATAAAAAAAGCGTCAATTCCTTAGCTGGAAATGGCGCTTTTTTTTGATTGCTTCATAAGAGGGAAGCCAAAAGGGAAGTACATATATTTCCTTTACACTTCTTAATATGTTATTAATACCCACTTTATAGTCACTGCTTATAATTAGGTTGAACTTAAATAAGGAGTGGTTGAATGAAACGGATGGTTACTATTTTAGCAGTAAGTATGGCGGCGGCATCCTTTACCGGACCTGCACTTGCTGCTGAACACGGAGAAGTGAGCAAGGTGATTTCGAAACAAGAACAGCAAAAAATGGTGAACGTAGCACATCGTGGAGCTTCTGGACATGCACCTGAGAATACGATGGAAGCCTTCCAAAAAGGATTTGAAATGAAGGCGGACTATATTGAAATTGATGTTCAAATGACGAAAGACGGGGAGCTTGTCGTGATTCATGACACCACTGTCGATCGGACAACTAATGGAACTGGCAAAGTGGGCGATTTAACGTTTGAAGAAATCAGACAGTTGGATGCGGGCAGCTGGTTTAGTGAAGACTATGCTGGTGAGAAGGTTCCTACCTTTGAGGAAGTATTAGATGCGTTTCGTGGAAAGGTCGGTATTTTAATCGAGTTGAAGGCACCAGAACTTTATCCAGGAATGGAGGAGAAAGTTGCGGATGCTTTGATTGAAAGAAATATGGATGTATCGAATAACGGGAAAATCATCATCCAATCCTTTAACCATGAATCCATGAAAAAATCTAAAGAACTTTTGCCGAATCTCTCTCATGGCGTTCTGGCAGGAGCGAGCTGGGCCAATGTAACGGAAGAACAATTAGATCAATTCGCTGCTTATGCTGATTATTTCAATCCCACTATGAACATTGTGACGGATGAATTGGTCAGTGATGTTCATGAAGCGGGGATGAAGATTTATCCATACACTTCAAGATCACAAGAACAAGCTTTACGTCTATTCGATTTAGATGTTGATGGAATCATTACAGACTATACGGAGCATGTCTACTATCATCCTGTAAAAAATAAATAATTTAATAGTGGGAAAGCTAAACAGAGAATCCTTGGTTTATGTGAAACGTTTTCGAAAACAGAAAGCATCGGTGCTTTAAACCGATGCTTTTTTTATCATCGAAATAAGTATCTTGTGCCCATCCGTGCTATAATGAGGAACTTAGGATGATGACGGCATTTGCTCCCGATTGAATGGACGGCCAACCGCCTACCAATAAACTATAGAGGTGTAACAGAATGAATAAACGATGGACGATCGATAAAATTAGAGAATTCGTAGAAAAGAATTCAGACAGCACATTGTTATCAACGGAGTACCACGGTTTTTCCCAAAAGCTGCTGTTTAAATGTTCATGCGGCAACAACTTTGAAAAGACTTTCACGAAATTCAATAAGAACAACCAGCGCAAATGCGATGTATGCCAACCGCCAAGAGAATCACGTGAAGCAAAATAAAGGCAGCGAAGCACCAATTTCCATTCCATGGAGATTGGTGCTTTTTATTTCAGCAAAAGAAAAGGCTGTTCTGCAGCAGAACAAACTGCTGGGCGGCCTTTTGCTTAATAATTCAATTTCGCTTTCCACTTCAACGAGAACAAGCTGGAAGAAGCGACCACTATACTGCAGCTTGTAAAAAACGGCCGAGGCGCAGCATTTACACCGGAAACTTCGACTAATTTATATGAAGATAAAATCAAGCATCTTAAAATTATAAATGGAAAGTGTATCCATACAATCGGCTTGCTGAAGCACAAGTATTCCTATCCGACCAAAATTTCGCAGGCGTTTGTCATTCATGCCCATGCTTATTTTCAACAGATGACAGCAGCGAATAAGAAAACGTTTTAAAGGCCTTGTTTTACGGATACTTACTCCTGGTGTAATATTTGATTATGTCCAGGCACACCTTGCAGCGCTGCTTAAGATGCAGGCCAGCAAACCATTTGAGAAAGTAGGAGTCCAATAATGACAAGTTCGATGCCAAAACAAACAATCGACCGCAGTTCACCTATCCCTTTGTACAAGCAAATCAAAGAGATATTGATTAAGGAGCTTCAAGCAGCTTCCGGCGAAACTGGGCGGCCTTTCAGTACCGAGCATGAACTAGTTGAACGGTTTCATGTGAGCCGGGCGCCTGTTCGCCAGGCATTAAAGGAGCTTACAGATGAAGGGTATGTTTACCGGGAACGGGCGAAAGGCACTTTCCCAGTACAGGAAATGCCGGCACGGCCTCCAGGGCTGGAGCTAGGAGGACTGGTTGCTTACCTTCGTAGTCAAGGGTTGGATTGCAAGTCGAAAATATTGAATGTGGACCGTGTAGTGCCGACTCAACAACTTTATAAGATTCTCCGGCTGGATCCGGGTAAAGAGGTATTAAAAATTTCGCGTTTAATCTTGCTTGAAGACAAACCGCTTGTCTGGACACAGACTTATCTGCATGTGCCAGAAAAATTCCACCCAACTACAGAAGAACTGAAAGAAACCAACAGCATTTTTGTGCTTCTCGAAAATGAACAAGGCACTCATATTTCCCGTGAGGACCATCAAATTTACGCTTCCGTTGCATCCGAAATGGAGGCGGAGATTTTGGAGCTAGAAGACAAAGATCCAGTTCTTATTACAGAAACTAAATTATACACACGCACCGACCAATTGATTGGTTGGAGAAAAGCTGTCCATATACCGAACGGATATAAATTATCATTTTCAGTAAATCGCTGATAGAAATAGTAAATGCATAAGAGCAACAGATGCTGGACCAGCATTAAAGCCTTTCATTTTACTTGAAAAAATTAAAAGCCTATAAATAGCTAATAAAAACACCCCGTAAACGCGAGCGCAATGTCTCATGTTTGCGGGGTGTTTTCATTCATCAAGTCTTAACGGAATGCTGCTTTAAACTCACCAGTAACTTCCTGATGGCCATTATTGGAATCGAATGATTGTTGTTGCTCCAACTCAAAGCGATCCATGATTGGAATATCGTTGACTGAGAACAGGTAAGCGTCTTTCGTTGCTTTATGTTCATACCAAGCCCAGTTCGGGATCACAAAGTAATCGCCGGCTTTCCAGTCGAAGCGTACGCCGTTGATGACGGTATAGCCTTCGCCTTTATGTGCATGGTAGACAGTTGAGTGGGTATGGCGCAATGCTTGTGTATGCATACCAGCAGGAAGGTGCTGCATGCGAGTTCCTAAAGTAGGAGCTGCCGATTTTCCTGTTGATGGATTGATGTATTCAAGTGCAAAGCCGTGGTGCTTGTCCGGTTCATATTGCATTAAGCCGTTGATGCCGTCTACTGTGCGGCTCCATTTATAGTTTGCAAGCGGAGCAACCGTATATTTATCGTCTCCTACAGGGCGCATCATGCCGCCGCGGTAGCGAACTTCTGAGAAATTATCTGGAACTTCAGGTTCTTGAAGACCGCCTTCATATGGTTCAAAGAAAGTCCCGCCGATTGAATACAGAGTAGGGATGTCGAGTGCATCCATCCACAGCATCGGTTCTTCGCCTAAATGCTCATGACCGTGCCACAAGTTTTTAGGAGTGGTTAAGAAATCTCCTTCTTCCATGAAAATGCGTTCGCCTTGAACGATTGTGTAAGCGCCTGTCCCTTCAGAAATGAAGCGCAGTGCAGATTGTGAATGGCGGTGAGAAGGTGCTTTTTCACCTGGAAGAAGCATCTGGACAGCGGCATAAATGGTTTGGGAAGTTGAAGCCCAGCCCCAAGGTTTGCGGTAAGTCAAGCCAGGGTTTTGGAAATAAAGCGCACGGCGTTCTCCGCCACGATCAGGGGTGAAGATTTGGCATGCTTCCGCCATTTTTGCATCAATCAATTCTTTTGACCATAAATAAGCTTCAGCTTGTGGCTTCGGTGTTTTGTTCATGATTTCAGGAATTGCTTCCCAAAGAGGCCCTAAGTTGTATTGAGCAATTTCTTTGTTATAGTCTTTCACTGTTTGACTTTTCATAAATTCTGCTACTTCTGGAGATACTCCGGCCATTTTACTTCGACTCCTTCTGTAAGTAGATTGATTTGAAGCTTAGTATAAAATCCCGCAAGATAGCTGTTCTTGCGGGATAATGGAAACCGTTGGCTAATGAATCTCTTATGCGTTAACTAAAGTAGTTGATGCAGTAGCGACTTTGTTTTCAAGTGCGCCGACTTTGTCGATTTCGATGCGTACAACATCTCCGTCTTTCAAGAATTGCTGAGGTTTCATCGCGACGCCGACTCCACCAGGTGTACCTGTCAATACAACATCGCCAGGCTCAAGTGTCATCAGATTAGATAGGAAAGAAACTAATTTCTGAACAGAGAAGACCAGGTTAGCTGTATTTGTTTTCTGGCGAACTTCTCCGTTTACAGTCAAGACAACATCCAAACCAGACGGATCTTTCAATTCGTCCGTAGTAACAAGGTAAGGACCCATTGGTGCAGAGCCGTCTACTGTTTTACCTTGCAGCCACTGCAACGTGCGGCGTTGAATGTCGCGGTAAGTCACATCGTTTGTGATTGTGTAACCGGCTACATAATCCAGCGCGTCTTCTTCAGAAACATTGCGTGCTTGTTTGCCGATAACGAATGTGAATTCTGCTTCGTAATCAAGCTGCTCTGAAATTGGATAGAACGGGATATCGTCTTCCGGACCTAAGATCGTGTTCGCAAATTTCGCGAAAATTACTGGATGAGTCGGCAATTCGCGGCCCATTTCCAGAATGTGTTCACGGTAGTTGTGTCCGACACAAATGATTTTTCCAGGATTGATGACAGGTGCTTCTACTTTTACTTCTTCAAGCTTGTAAACAGCTTTTTGAGCAGATACAGAAGGATTAGCTAAGATGAAATCTACGGCTTCTTGCGCCAATTGAAGCGACTTTTCTCCGCCTTGATATAATTCATCCGTTGTAGATGGCACGTAAGCGTGTGCAATTTCTTTGTAACGATATTCACCAGCTGCTTGCAACTGCGCTTGGTAAGCTAAATTTAAGTCAACCACCTGCTCGTCTACAATTGCACCAGCACGTGTTAAGCCATTATGTGTATAGTTAATTAATTTCATGATAGACCTCCTAATTATCTAAATAGAATACTTAGTTCTCTATTTATAGAAAACATAAACCATTTGTGCATACAATGTCAATACTTTTTATAAATTTTCTGTTTCTTCTGAAAAAATCATGTGGAATAATTGGATAGCTTTTTTGAAAGCGCAAGCATTTTCTGCGCATTCGGGTGGTGATGGTTTTGTGGAATCAGATTTTTATAACCAACAGCTGTAATTGCTGCTACTAATTCCTGTTGATGATTAAATACCGGCACGCTGCAAGATGAAATGTGTTCAATGAGCGGTTCTGTTTTAGCCGCGAACAAATGCTCTTTGACTTGTTCCATTTCTTTCATGATTGCTAATTGTTCATGAACAGATAAAGTTTGACTGGATTGATTGATCCACTTGTTTAACTGCAGCCCTTCTTGGAACGCATAGAAAATATATCCTGTAGATGAAAGAAGCGGCAATGTGGTTCCATGCTGTGCGCCAATATCAATTCCATAAGTAACGCTCCAGATTTCTTTTACCAGCGGACCGTCTATAGAAGGAAGTGCAATTAATGCGGTCAACCCTGTTTCTTCTGCGAAAGCTTTCATATACGAATCAGCGATCTCAATAAATGATGTATCACCTTGGGCCATATTGCCGATTTCAATCAGCCTGTTGCCCAGCGTATATGTATTGGTTGCAGAATCACGATGGAGAAATCCAGCTAGAGAAAGAGTGGTCAAGTATTTATGGATATTGCTTTTGGTCATATTGGACAGCTGTTGAATTTCTGTGAATTTCATTGGCCTGCGTTCTTTCGCAATCATTTCCAGAACATCCAACCCATTCTGAAGCGATTGGATAATTGCCGGCTTTCTTTCTTCCATTTCGTTTTCCTCCTTTCTGTTCAATCCCTTTGCAAGCATAAAAAAGAGAAAGAACTGATCAAAAAGATAGAAAATTTATATTTCTTATTGACAATCATAACAGAAAAGCTTAAAGTTTTCGTTAATAAGAAACTTAGTTCTCTATTTGTGGATTAAATATATTTCGGGAGGTTTTCAAATGGAAAAAGTAAGCGATGTCATTATTGTAGGTGGAGGAATCGGCGGCTTGGCGACAGCGCTTTCAATCGTTCAGCGCACAGACAAGTCTGTAACAGTTATGGAGCAAGCGCCTGAATTTGGCGAAGTGGGAGCAGGAATTCAGTTAGGGGCAAACGCTTTATATGTGTTGGATCAACTTGGTGTAAAAGAAGAAATCGAGAAAGTCTCAGTTTCTCCTAAACGCTTGGTCTTAAAAGACGTTTATACTGCAGAAGAGCTGGCAGTTTTGGATTTGACTGAAGGATTCCAAGAGCGCTTTAAACAGCCATACCTCGTATTGCACCGCTCAGACTTGCACCGTGTGTTATTCGAAGAATGTAAAAAATATGACCGTATCACATTCATGAACAATCAGATCATCCAAACGGTTGAACAAGCAGAAGGTCAAGCAAGCGTCACAAACCAAAATGGCGAAACGTATAACGCGGAAGCTATCATCGGTGTAGATGGCTTGAAATCCAATGTCCGGAAAATGTTCTCTGATGATGAGCCGATTTGCTCTGAATACGTAGCTTATCGCGGAACAATTCCGATTGAAGAAATCACAGCAAAAGGCGATGTCGCTATGGACGATGTCATCATGTGGATCGGGCCGAATCTTCACTTGGTTCAATATCCGGTACGCCGCGGTGAACTTTATAACCAAGTGGTCGTCTTCAAAACATATGATTACAAACCGGATGGCGATTGGGGAACACCAGAAGAAATGGTGGAGCGCTTTAAAGGAGCTCATCCTCTTGTTGAGAAGGCATTGGAGTTTATTTCTACACAGTTCCGCTGGGGAATGTTCGATCGTCTGCCAATTGAAAACTGGACAGAAGGCAACGTGACGTTGCTCGGCGATGCGGCGCACCCAATGCTGCAGTACTTGGCGCAAGGTGCAGCACAGGCACTTGAAGATGCTTTTGTCTTAGGGGAAGCACTGGAAACAGAAGCGACTTATAACGAAGCTTTCACTAAATACCAAGCTGAAAGACTGCCACGCAGTGCTATGGTTCAAACGTCTGCACGCAAATGGGGAGAAATCATCCATGCAGAAGACGAAATCACAACACTCTTACGCAATACGATTTTCAGCCAGCATAAAGCAACTGACTATGAAGTAGCCGATCACTTATACAATTATTTCAATGTCCGTAAAAACGAAGTAAAAGCTTAAAAAAATAAAAAAAGAGAAAGAGGGATCATTCCTCTTTCTCTTTGTATCCATAGATGGCAGACATTTCTTTGCTCATTGAAACAATGCGTTGAATGATTTCTGAATCACTTTCATGAGGGATATCTTCTGAGAAGCCGACGACAGAAAAAGAACCGATCAGTTCACGTTTATAGTTCAGGATTGGAAACCCGAGAGACGATACATGGCGGATAAGTGGTTCGTAGGCGTATGTATACTGGCTATTTCTTATCTGTTTCATCTCATTCTGGAACTTGGAAATGTCGAAGTTTTCGATTGCTTGCTGCTCTTGTTCAATCCAGTTAGTCATTTCCATTGAATGGGCGTAGGCGGCAAAGATTTTGCCGGATGACGAATAAAGTGGCAGTTTGGTTCCTACTTGCGCGCCGATATTCAGCCCGTAATTGGTATTCCAGATATTTGTAATAATCGGTCCCTCATTCACCCAAGTAGCGAAGAGTGTGGTCATACTGGTGATTTTGCTGATTTCTTTAAAATAGGGAGTCAACCTGTCGATGAAATCAGCATTTTGCAAAGCGGCAGTGCCGTATTGCAGGAATTTATAACCAAGAGAATAAGAACCGCGCCTTTGATCCCGGTACAATAAATCCATTTGCGTTAATGTATTTAAGTATTTGTATAGATTGCTTTTGGAAATGCCGGTAACTTCTTGAATATCGGAAAACTTCAATGGAAGATCGCTTTGGGCAACGGCATCAATGATTTGAATTCCCAAAGCTAATGAGCCGATTGTTGAATTGCTGGACATGAAATTCATTCCTCTCTCTTTGTTTAGTTGCAAAGCATTAAAAATAACGGTTTACAACCGGAACTAAGGAGTATTTTACAGTGACTATTGAAAAATTGAAAGAAAGTGCAACAAACATCAAATCAACGATTAGCCAAATGGTCAGCATATTGGAAACGACAGAAACATCTTTATTATATAAGAAGCCTTCTGCAGAAGAATGGTCTGTTATGCAAATTGCCAACCATGTCATTGAAGCAGTAGAATTCTGGGCAGCCGATTTGGAAGCGCTATTGATTGTCCCAGGTGCTAAATGGGGACGTAATCATGAACATGTAAGACGTTTGGCAGCAGTTGAAGAAAAACAGGTTGAGGCTGTTTCCAAAGAAGAAGCCGTTCTCTGGCTGCAATCTCTTGTTCCACTTACAGAAGATGCATTTGAGAAAGTTCAAGAAGAAGACTTAGCGAAAACGGCACCAAGCTATAACCCGAATTTTGACGGCAAACCACTATCGTTCCTGATTGACCATCTGATCGTTAAGCATTTAGAAGGCCATTTAGGCCAGATGGAACGCCACTTAGAAAAAGTGCGAGTACAGGAAGTAAAATAAGTTAATAAATTTCAAGTATAAACACATGCTTTTGCTTCAGGGCTGCCGAGAAAATCTCGGTGGCTTCTTTCATTTTGATGCCTTTTATCAGTGAACAGTTGTTAGGTATTCACCTACGAGCAACAAAAAGAAGAAGCCTGCATCCAATAACAGATGCCGGCTCATTCTTTTTTAAAACTAATTCTTACGGATTAATCACAAGGCCATCTTCAGCAGCCACAATTTCTCCTTTAAAGTTCGCATCTGAAAATGACTTCTTGACGTGTTCAATGTCTATTCCGCCCAAGCCAATATGGGTCAGAACAGCTTTCTTGGCTCCTGCATCTGCTGCCATTTTGGCGAGTTCTTGTGTAGTTGCATGAGATCCTTCTAAGCCGTCCCTTAAGTTTTTAGCTGCTTTTTCGGAAAGAGCTGAAAAAGTCCCGGTCATCATACCATCCAGCACCAGAATATCTGCACCTTTTGCAAACGGTGCAAGATTATCGGTATAAGCTAAATCTCCTGAGATTACGACACTTTGGCCGTCTGCCTCAAAGCGGTACGCATAAGTTGGAGCAGTATGCGGAACGGGAATAGCCGTGATTTTCACGCCATCAAGTTCCAAGCTATGGTGTTCTTCCGTAAAATCAGTGATGTTCACATTCGTCAGTGCCCCGTCTTTTGCCGTGCCTAAACTTGCGCGGTACTCCAAATCTTCTTTGAAGAAATTTATGGTAGTATCATACAGGTCCTGGACTTGCGGCCCGACTAAATTAAGGGCTCTTCGTCCATCGGACCCTTGCCAACCGTCAATGAAGAACGTCCAGAAATCACCGTTATGGTCAACATGCTGATGGGTAAACAGCATATTCGTAATTTTTTCAGCAGGAAGGCCAAGCTCCAATAAAGTGCTGGTTGTATTGGCTCCACAGTCGACTAAGAAATATTTGTCTTTAAACTGAACCAAGGTGCTCGGGGAATTGCGGCCGATTTCCGTTAAGGGATTGCCTGACCCGACCGTCACGACGCGAAAGCCCTCTGGGACTGTTGCAAACGCAGAGGTTTTCCCTTTTTGCTGACCGGCTGAAGAACCATTGCTGCCTTTTTTATCTTTTATTTCCATGGCTTTTTCTTTCAATTGGCCAGTTAGTTGTAAAGCTTTCTCTTTTGCTTGGTCCAACTTTCCGGTGCCATCAGAATTGCCGCCCGAAATTTTTTCTTTTACTGTGCTTTGCAGTTCTTTCCCGCTTTTTGGAGCTGCAAGAAGTGCTGCGGCTGCGCCAACCAGTGCTCCGGTTATTACGCCTGATGTGAAACTGCCGCTTGAGTTGCTTTTGGCAGCGTCCGCTGTTCCGGCGATTTTGCCGGCGCGCTGAAGGCGTTCTTCTACTTCTTCGACAATTTCATTGACGCTGCGCCCACGGGTTTCCACGAGTGAGCCTTCTATACGCGAACCGGCGAAAACATTCTGATTCCGTACAACAATCGCGTCGTAATCGATTGCTTCTATTGTTCGCTTTACCATATGTGCCTGGTATCCTTTTTTCTTCAAGGCACGCTGAACGTCTGTAAAAGGATGTTCAACTGCAATTTTTACCATATTATCAACCTCTTTTTTTATTTTTGTAATTTTATTCTCTACCCTGAAACTGCCTTTTTTAAAACATTTTATCTCAGTGCACGAGGTCCATTCTTAGTACAGGGTTGAAAGTAAACCAAATTGACTTTCCCAATCACAATCTGTATATTAGGTTGCGAAGAAGTTGATGGGAGTGAATCGTTTGAGTTCGAACTCTGAATTACAGAATTTAGATTTGATAGATTTATTGAGTGAACGGCATAGTTTAGTGCGTGGAATCTCGGAGAGAGCCTGGAACAGCCAAAGTGACATTTATATTTCGAACTCGGAATGGTATATCATGGCAAGGATTTATAAAAAGCAGCCGACCATTTCATATATCACAAAAAATGTAGAAATTTCCCGGCAGGCGATACATAAATTCATCAAAAACCTGGAAGCCAAAGGGCTCGTTGAAATTAATAATGTAGAGAACAACAAGAAAGAGAAGTGGATCCAGTTAACAGCATGGGGGGAAGAATGCTATGAAAAGAACGAAGCGCTGAAAGCCCAGCTGGAAAAAAGAATTGCTGATCAGATTGGTGTAGAACAAGTACAAGTCCTTAAAGACATATTAAAATTGGATTGGGGAATTTAATCCGCCATCCATAAAAAGGAAACCCCCGATTTGCCGAGTTATTCGGCAAATCGGGGGTTTTTAAGTTACTAATTTTCATGGATCAGTTTTGTTGCCATTGCATTTATTTCTTCAAATGTCGTATTTAGAGAAATGGCTAATTCCTGAAAGAGGATAGACTGTGCGGTGTTCAGATATTTATGGTCTCGCTCATAAAGGTTCCTGTTTTCCTTTTTGGCTTCAATTTTTTTACGCATCAGCGTATTGACCGCTCTGGCAATTTCTTTTCGGTCACCTGTATTAAGCAAGTCTGTAAAGAAGGCAAGGCGCTGGTTGGAGTTATCATTCCACTCCATCTCGGGCTCTTTAAATGTTTCAATCAGCTGCATCGCTTCATCTTTGTGAAGCATCTCCAGCATCACCACTTTATCATTGTCGACGGGTGTACTGATTGTTACACGCTGGCTATTTTCCAACGGGTGCAATTCGTAATACTGTTTGGTAATGCCTGAAACGGTCTTTTCGTTAATATCGTCAATTCTGCAAATGCCGTGTACGGAATAAATAATCAAATCCCCAATATTAAACATTTGGTCCTCCTAACAAACATTATCAATTCTTTTAGCAATCAATTCTTTTAATGATAACAGAAAATTTTAAAATTGTCAACTAAGTTGATGAAAAACAGAAAAATTAAATATTGTCAACTAGGTTGACATTTAAAGAAAAATTTTGTTATAGTAAACCAATCGCTGATGACACAAAGGTGCATGATGGAAAAATCACGTTGAATCAAGTCATCTGAAAATGAAGAAACTTCCAGTAGCGCTTTTCCGTTTGAAAGCGAGTATTTCATCAGCAAGGCCAATTTGATTAGAGGAGTATGAATAAGTGACTACTACACAAACAGCAACAGGTACGAAAATTAAAGAGCAAATCAAAACAGGCCCAATCATGGCAGCCCTTTTAGTGGCAGGCTTTGTCGGACTTTTTAGCGAAACGGCATTAAATATCGCTTTGGGAGATTTAAGCCAGATATTTGGCGTCAACGCGACAACGGTCCAATGGTTAGCAACAGGTTACTTTTTAACGTTAGGGATATTAGTGCCAGTGTCCGGTATCTTGATGCAAAAATTCACCACACGCCAAATGTTTATTACTTCAGTTGTGCTGCTATTAGGCGGTACAATCATCGCTGCATTAGCACCTGTATTCAGCGTATTACTGATCGGCCGTATTATTCAGGCAGCTGGCTTAGCCATCAACTTGCCTTTAACACAAAATGTGATTTTCACCATCTTCCCGCCAAATAAACGCGGAGCGGCAATGGGGGTCATGGGATTAGTTATGTTGGCTGGACCGGCTCTCGGACCAACAATTGCAGGACTTATTTTAGATACATTATCTTGGGAATGGATTTTCTGGGTGACAACACCGTTCTTATTGTTCTCTCTTATTTTCGGACTTGTTTATCTTCCGAATGTTAATGAAATCCGTAAAGTTTCAATTGATGCATTATCTGTCATCCTTTCGACCATCGGATTCGGTGGAGTGGTGTACGGAGTCAGCATGGCCGGTGAATCCGGCTGGACAAGTGCAACTGTTATGGGGTCAATCATCATCGGGCTTCTGGCAATCGTTCTTTTTGCAGTCCGCCAAATGAAGATGGAAAATCCGATGCTGAACTTAAGAGCATTCCGTTATCCACTTTTCGTCCTTGGAGTGTTCATGAGTTTCATCACGTTCTTTAATATGCTGTCAATGCTTGTGATCTTGCCGATGTATATGCAAATGGCGCTTCTAATGGCTGCTTTTGCAACAGGCTTAGTGCTTCTTCCAGGAAGCTTGCTGAACTGTATACTAGCACCGTTTATCGGACGCTTCTTTGACAAATACGGGCCGCGTGCAATTATCACACCGGGCACGATTTTAGTCGCAATCGGATATGTCCTGTATGCACAATTTGGCACAGCGACGCCTGTTTGGCTGATTGTCGTGACCTTCATCATTATGATGCTTGGAGTCGGGGCCGTTCTTGCTTCTGTTCAGACGAACACGCTGAACTCTCTGCCGAAACGTTTGTACCCGGATGGCATCGCAATCACTCAAACGATCCAGCAAGTAGCTGGAGCAATCGGTATTGCAGTAATGGTCTCGCTTATGGCCGCAAGACAAGGAAGCTTATTGGCAACAACGTCTGCAGCACCCGCTGAAGCCGCAGCCTCAGGATCGTCGCTTGTCTTTACTGTCAGCTTAATCTTTGCCATCATTAATGTTGTGCTGTCGCTATTCCTTAAGAAGCCAAGCGCAACTATTAACTGATTTAAATAGAACTCACAGCTTTCAATTTGTTTGAGAAAGGAAGTAAGAAAAATGGCGAATAATTATCAAAATATTGTCGTAGCAATAGACGGTTCAACAGAATCGGAATATGCTTTCCGCAAATCCATTGACGTGGCAAAACGCAATGCAGGTTCAGTGTTGAACCTGGTCAATGTGGTAGATACAAGAGCCTTCGAAGCTTATGACCGCGCCAGCATTGACAAAGCCCAAAAGATGTCGGAAGAAATGTTGAATGGCTTCAAATCGAAGGTGGAGTTTCAAGGCATTGAAAACGTAAAAGCTGTCATCGAATACGGTTCTCCGAAAACGGTGATCACAAAAGAACTTTCTGATTTAACCGGTGCGGATTTGATCATTTGCGGAGCAACCGGAGTGAGCGGCGTTGAGCGTTTCCTTCTTGGTTCTGTGTCGGAAGCCATCGTCCGTTCAGCTAAATGCGATGTTCTGGTCATTCGCACACCTGAGTGAATGAATTAAAATTAAATTAATCTCTATCAGCCAAACCCACCCGTAAAGTTCCATTTTACGGGTGGGTTTTTTAGTTAGGATGGTATTCACTTTAAGCAAGGAAGTGGCAGTGTTGTGCATTTTGTTGCCGCTTTACTTAATATTGATCATTCCAAGGTTAGAAGCAGTCGCACCTTTCTTGAAGACTAATGAAACCTTCACCAAGCGAGGCGTGCCTAAAGCGTCCGAGCGGCTTTTCTAATCGACAACCTCGTCGCTTACACTGCCCCGCTGGAGTCTCTGGTGCAATGAAAATCAACCGATTCTTTTAGAAAATTATCTATTATAAACAGTTTAAAAGATAAAAAATTACAGTTAATGTTAAAAGAATACTTATGATAGCGCTTACATTAAAATTTAGCGGAATTATACTAAATATGAACTTAACTTTCATAAAAGGAGAGGGGTAAGAAGATGAGAAAGAATTCAAAGGGTTTCTTGTTTTTGATGATTTTGGCTATATTCGCTTTGGTAGCTGCTGGATGTAATGGAGGCGGTGGAAGTGGAGAAGAGGGCTCGGGTTCAAGTTCAGGCGTAGATATCGGAATTGTGCTGCCGACAAAAGATGAACCGCGCTGGGTGCAGGATGAAGAGCGCTTCAAAGCAGCTTTAGCCGACTCGGATTATTCAACGGAGATTCTGTTCAGCCAAGGGTCTTCAGCAAAAGAGAAAGAGAACGTGGAAGCGCTATTGAACAAAGGCATTAAAGTGTTGATTATCACGCCGCATGACGGCGCAGCCGCTGCAGCGGCAGTTGAGGCAGCGAAACAGGATGACGTAACCGTTATCGCTTATGACCGCTTGATCACTGATACGGATGCAGTGGATTATTATGTGACGTTCGATTCATTAGCAGTAGGTGCTGCACAAGCGCAATATTTACTGGACAACGTGGAAGGTACGGGTGTACCGCTTTACTTGTATGCAGGAGCTTCTTCAGATAACAACGCATTCTTATTCTTCCAAGGTGCATGGGAAGTGCTGCAGCCAAAGATTGCAGACGGCACATTTAAAATTGCCAACTCCAGCCAAGCGGAGGCATTAAAAGATACGAAAGAGCTTGACCGTGACCAATTGAGCCAAATCATCGGCCAAGTAACAACCAACTGGGATCCGAACGAATCGAAAAACAAAGCTCAGACCCACCTGACTTCCGTCGGCGACGATATGAAAGGCAATGTAGCAATCTTGGCACCGAATGATGGAACTGCGCGTGCCATTGCGGACGTGTTCGCTTCAGACGCTGCAGTGACTGATTACTTGATTACAGGGCAAGACGCTGAGAAAGCATCAGTCCAGTACATTCTTGATGAAAAACAATCGATGACCGTATTCAAAGATGTCCGTACACTGGTGGAAGACGCAATGGGAATGGCTGTTGAAGTTTTAGACGGCAATACACCTGAAACAACCGGTTCTTACGATAACGGAACAACAGAAGTAAAAGCGAAACAAACACCTGTAATTGTAGTAGATAAAGAAAATGCCAAGGAAGAATTGATTGATTCCGATTACTACAAAGCAGATGAATTTACAGGCTTAGAGTAAAAAATAACATAGGGCGGAAGAAATAGTGATAGAAGCATCTATCACTATTTCTCCATTCCTTGGTGTTTGCGCAAGGGAGGCGAAGAAATGAGCGACTATATTCTGGAGATGAAAAATATATCCAAGTCATTCACCGGTGTAAAAGCTTTGTCAGATGTGAATTTCAAAGTGGAACGGGGAGAAATCCATTGCTTGATCGGAGAGAACGGCGCTGGCAAATCGACGCTCATGAAAGTCTTGAGCGGTGTTTATCCTTATGGCACATATGAAGGCGATATTGTGTTCGAAGGGAAAGTTCAGCAGTTCAATGAAATCAACGACAGCGTTAAAGCCGGTATCGGCATCATTTATCAAGAGCTTGCACTGTTTCCGGATTTGACGGTCTATGAAAATATCTTTGCCGGCAACGAAATCCGGAAAGGCCCTTTTGTGGACTGGAATGAAACGATTGTCCAGTCTACAAAATTACTGCAGAAAGTGAAATTGAAAGTGGATCCGGAAACCTTGATCAAGGAATTAGGTGTAGGAAAACAGCAATTGGTTGAAATCGCCAAATCGCTCAGCAAAGACGTGAAACTGCTGATTCTTGATGAACCGACAGCTGCTTTAAATGAAAACGACAGCGAAAACTTATTGGAATTATTGAAGGAACTGAAAAGCCAGGGAATCACGTGCATCATGATTTCCCATAAATTGAAGGAAGTTATTTCAATCGCTGACAAGGCGACAATTTTGCGTGATGGCAAAACCATTATCACTTTGGACGCCCATAAAGGAGAGCTTTCGGAAAGCATCATCATTAAAAACATGGTAGGCCGTGAAATTGAAGATATCTTTCCAAAACGGCCAGACAAGAAAATAGGAGAGACTGTTCTTCAAGTAAAAGACTGGTCGGCGTATGATCCGGAACTCGCACGCCAAGTGGTGAAACACGCCAATCTGGAAGTGAAAAAAGGGGAAATCATCGGCATTGCAGGATTAATGGGATCTGGCCGCACAGAGCTTGCATTGAGCATTTTCGGCAATCCGAAAAACTATAGGCTGCAAGGCGAGCTTCAGGTCTTCGGGAAACAGCGAACACTGAAACATACAAGCGATGCGATTAAGGCGGGAATTGCTTATGTCACCGAGGACCGTAAAGGAAATGGGCTGTTTCTGATCAAAGACATCAAGAACAATGTCACGGCAGCGCATCTGAAAGGAATTTCGACAAGAGGCGTTCTCAATTTGAATGAGGAAGTGAAAGTTGGGACAGACTATAAAAACTCACTGCGCATCAAAGCGAATTCGCTTGAGCAGGCGGTTGGAAAACTGAGTGGAGGCAATCAGCAAAAAGTATCGCTCGGCAAATGGTTGTTTACCGGACCTAAGATTTTGATCTTGGATGAACCGACGCGCGGAATTGATGTCGGCGCGAAGTTTGAGATTTATACCATTATGAATCAGCTGATCAAAGAAGGATTGAGCATCATCATGATCTCATCAGAATTGAATGAAATCATCGGCATGAGCGACCGCGTCTATGTCATGGCGGAAGGAGCCATAAAAGGTGAATTAACAATAGAAGAAACGACTCAGGAAGCTATTATGGAACTTGCGACGCAATAGGGGGTAGGAATAATGGGGTTTTTAGCAGAAGCAAAACACCTGATCAAAGCGAATATCCGCGATTACGGCATGTATATCGCATTGCTGGTTATTATACTGACGTTCACTTTTATGACAGACGGTTTGTTCATGTCTTCACGGAACATCAGTAATTTATTGGATTCAACAGGGTATATTGCAGTTCTGGCAGTGGGAATGACGCTGGTCATTGTAATCCGGCACATCGACTTGTCGGTCGGATTTCTAGCAGGATTCTTGGGTGCAGTCGCCGCAATTTTCCTTTCGCAGATGGGAATGTCCGTATTTCTGGTGATTCCGCTCGTATTGCTATTTGGCGTAATTATCGGCTTGTTCAATGGATTTTTAATTGCAAAAGTCGGCATTCCAGCCTTTGTGGCAACACTCGCCGGGATGCTGTTTTTCCGCGGCGCGTTATTGAATGTCACTGAAGGCACCGGGACGATCATCGTCAATGACGAGGGCTTTAATGCACTTGGCAATGGATTTATTCCGTCGCTCATGGAAATCAACGAACTGCACCTATTATCGTTGTTGGTGGGACTTGCAGGGATTTTGCTGTATATCTACAGCGAGATTTCCAACCGCCGCAACAAAGCGAAGTATGGGTTCGAAGTGGTTTCCTTTAAGATTTTCATCGTGAAGCTGGTTTTTGTATCATTTATTATCGGTTACATTACCTGGATTCTTGCCGGTTATAACGGTTTTTCCTGGACGGTCGTCATCATGCTGCTGGTCGTTGTCGTGTATCATTTCCTGGCGACAAAAACAGTGCTTGGACGTAATATTTACGCCGTCGGGAGCAATCCGGAAGCCGCCCATTTGAGCGGCATCAACGTCACGAAAATCACCCTCTTCGTTTTTGCTTCAATGGGGATGCTTGCCGCTCTTTCTGGCATCCTGTTCACTTCGCGGCTGCAATCGGCAACGACTACAGCGGGCACACTGTTTGAGCTGGATGCCATTGCCGCAGCTTATGTCGGCGGGGTTTCTTCAGCAGGCGGTGTCGGGAAAGTGACCGGTGCCATTATCGGGGCCATCGTCATGGCTTCACTATCGAGTGGCATGAACTTGCTCGGAACGGGGATTTCCTATCAATACATGATCCGTGGCGGCGTTTTAGCTTTGGCTGTAATTTTCGATGTACTGACAAGAAAGCAGCGGGCTTAAGTTTAATAACTTTAAAAAACTGAGAGCATCTCATGGTGTAGATGCTCTTTTTATATGCCGGTTAAGTATTGTGAATTTTCTGTCAAGTGATATGATGAAAGCAATTAGCATGTTGAAAAGGAGCTGCACAACATGAGAAAAAAAGTCATAGTTGTCCTTTGTATGCTCTGTGCGGTTTTAGGTTTTTTTACTTTTATGTCAGCTGGAAAAGCATTCCGTTCGGATTGGCAATTGCCTGCTGCTGTTCCTGAAAATCAGGAAAGTTATCGCCTGGTTTTGGTCACCCAGGAATTGAAAACGCCGTTCTGGAATCAAGTGGGTGCAGGAGCAGCCGAACAAGCCGGAAAAGAAGGCGTTAGTTTGGAAGTGTGGGGAAGTTACGGCAATGATTCCGATGAATTTTTAAAGCAGATTGAAATTGCACTTCATTCAAAAGTGGATGGTGTGGTCGTTCAAGGACTTGATACAGCGGAATTCAAAGAACTGACGAAAATCAAAGCGGCATTCTACGGAATACCGGTAATTACGATAGCTAACGACGTGCCAGTCGCGGAAAGTTTGCGGAAAACGTATGTGGGATCTGACCATTACCAGGCAGGAAAACTGCTTGCTGAGCAATTGGTAAAAGATATGGGAAGTGAAGGGCAGGCCATCCTATTGAGCGATGTCGAACAAGCTTATAGCCAACAGCAGCGCATGCGCGGAATGGATGAAGTATTGAAGGGTTATCCCAGCATATCCACAGTTATGGTAAAAAGCGGAAATTCAGATGAAGAAGTGATTGAAGCGACTCAAAATGTGCTCAACCAAGTGCCGGAAGCGGATGCTTTCATTGCGCTCAACGCCAACCATGTCGGCACGATGATGCAGGAAATCAGCCGGCGTGCCAAGCTTGAACCGTTTCATATTTATTCGTTCGATGACGGTGCCGATATTTCCGCCTTGCTCAGACATGGAGGCTTGGATGCCGTTATTGGCCAGTCACCGGAAAAAATGGGTCAACTGAGCGTCGAGCTGATGATGAAATGGATAAAAAACGAGGAAGTCCCGTTAAATCCCGATGGTTATTTCACGGATATACGGATTCTGGAAGGGGTGCGTGAACGCCCATGAATACGATCCAGAAAAAGATTTGGGTGCTCGCTTCCGTAGTTCTTGCCATCATGGTCGCCATCTGGCTGACACTGACTTTTTACAATCAAAAAATGCAGACGCAGTACAACGACATTTTGCAGCGTTATTTGCAAATGAATGAAGTGACCAGTGCCAGCCAGGAAATAGTGGCAGACTTAAACCGTTATTTGATGATCCCAACCGATGGCAATAAAGCACAGCTTGAAGAAAGCCGGGAACGCCTGCTCACGGTCCAGTCGACGGTATATGACCTCCGCAATGTGGAAAACGAATTAACACTGACCAATTATAGCCACTTGATTGACAGTTTTATTGAAACGGTGGACCGTTCGGTGATGTTCCAAGAGCAAGAGGAAGCTGAATCGGCACTCGCTGAATTTGCGGAAGCTACCAGCATTTCGATGTATATTTCGGAAATGACGCTGACGATTTTTGATACCGAATTGAAAACATATGAACGTTTTTACCGCGGCATCATCGACCAGTCAACAGAGCTGGAAAAACTGGGTTTCTGGCTGCTGTTATTGATTACTGCCTGTTTGCTGCTGTTTACGTATTTGTTTTCCATCAGCATCACCAGACCGGTGCAGCAATTGACAAAAGCGGCCAATGAGTTGGCGAAAGGCCATTTTGACCAGCCTATCAAAGTTGATTCGAACGATGAAATTTCATTTTTGGCCAAGACCTTTGACCATATGCGCGGCAATATCAATACATTGATTTTGGAAATCCAGAAAAAAGCGCAACTTGAACGGGAACTGCAGGAAAGTAAATTATTGCTTCAAGAAAGCCAGCTGCGAAACCTGCAAAACCAGATCAACCCGCATTTTCTATTCAATACCTTAAATACGCTATCGAAAAAGGCTTATTTGGATGGAGCGGAAGAAACGAGCGATTTGCTGGTCAGTGTTGCCGGGCTGCTCCGCTACAATTTAAAACGGATGGACCGGGCAGTTTCTCTATACGAGGAAGTTTATGTGCTGCAGCAATACATCGACATCCAAAAAGCACGCTACAGCGACCGGTTGCAGTTTCACGCGGAAATAGAGGAATCTTCGCTGGGTTTCCAGATTCCGGGTCTGACGCTTCAGCCATTAATTGAAAATGCCGTGATCCATGCCATCGAGCCGGAAGAAGACGGCGGCCAAATCTGGTTCCGCATCCAGGAAGTCGAAGATGAAATCTGGATTGAAATCGCAGATGACGGACAGGGCATGGACGAAGAAAAACAGCGCCAGCTGCTTGAACAAGCTGTTGTGTCGAAAGAAGGGCATTCGACTGGCATCGGTTTCAGCAATGTGCTAAAAAGGCTTCAGCTTTTCTACGGCCGTGAAAACCTGGTGGAAATTGACAGCGGTATTGGAAAAGGGACAAAAATCACGTTAAAACTACCAAAAGTAAAAGGGGCACAAAATCATGGTCAAACTTCTCATAGTGGATGACGAACCGATTGAACGTGATGGAATGCAGGCGATTCTGCAAAAAACCTATCCCGATTTCGAGTTCAGGCAAGCGAAAAATGGAAAATCGGCAATTGAAATAGCTGAAACCTGGCAGCCGGATTGGGTATTTATGGATATCATGATGCCTGGCATGACGGGGCTGGAGGCGATAGAACAGATTCAGCAAAGCCGCCAGGACATCCAGTTCGTCATGGTCACGGCTTTTGATATGTTCGATTATGCACGCCAAGCCATCAAACTGGGCGTCAAAGACTATTTGCTGAAGCCGAGCAAAGCCAGTGAAATTGTGGCGACAGTGGGCAAGCTGCTTGAACAGCAGCAGCAAAAAGAACAGGATACTGCAGCGCGCCAGCAGGAACAGGATGCTTTCCAGCGGGCATTGAGCATAGTCGAAACGGATGTCGTGACTCAATTGCTTTTTGACCATGTCCATGAAGTGCATATCGATATGCTGGTGGAAATGCTCGAAATTAAAGCGGCCAATGAAAAGTTCGTCATGACCGTGCTGATTCCAGAAGGCTGTGAAAGTTCGTATTCGACGATTAAAGAGCATATCCGGCAAAAGGGCAACGCCTGGGTCGGGGCATTATACGGCCGCCAGCTGCCGATTATCGTATTTCGAGAAAAGGGAACGTCATTCCGCTTGCAGGCGATTCGGCTGGCTAAAGACATTTTATCGATTTCAGTAGAGTGCCAGCCGGAAGACTGGTTTATAGGCATCGGCATCGAATGCGATTCGTTGGAAGACATCCGGAATTCCTATCAAAAATCGCTGATAGCGACAATGGATTTGGCTATCCCTTCAAGATACCGGTTTTATTCCGATGTGCTGGTCCTTGATACAGTAAGCGATTCCGCTTTTATCAAACAGCAGGAAAAGAAACTGTTCGATTATGTCCGGTTAGGAGAATGGGAGTGCATAGATCAAATCGTATACGACTTGATCCGGCGTTTCGAACAGCAAGGTGCGAATGTCGTTCTTGCCCAGCAGCGGGTACTTGAAGTGCTGTGGATTACTTCCCGCGTCATGGAAGAAATGGGCGTGGAGGCGGCAGCGCCTTTTTACTCGGTCCAGGCTCAGGATTACCGCCAATTGTGTGGCGATACAAAGCAATTGCTGGAAGGGATGAAGCAGTTGTATATGGGCCATTGCGGGCGGCTCGAAGTGGACAAAATCCATCAGATCAAACAATGGATCCGGGAGCATTCCGATGAAGACATCTCCTTGGATACTTTAGCGAGAAAAGTCGATTTAAGCCCGATTTACATCAGCAAGATGTTCAAAGAAAAACTGGGGGTCAATTATATTGAGTTCCTGACAGCCTGCCGGATGGAGCGGGCAAAAAAGCTGCTGTCCGATCCCGAAAAAAGCTTGAAGGAGATTTCAATTGAAATCGGCTATCATGAACCGAATTATTTCAGCAAGGTATTTAAAAAAATGTACGATGTTTCACCGAAAGAATACCGCAAAACGCTTTTGGGCATCAAGGAAGAGTAGGGAGGAAAAGCCCATGGAGCCTATCTGGTCCCGAATGGTCAAATTGCTGGGTGTCTTATTCGCTGCATGTTTGCTGGCAGCTTGTAACGGCGGTGAACCGGAAGCGCAGAAAGAAACGCTGGTTCCCTCGGAGACAGAAAAAGAAGGTCCAATCAAAATCGGATTCTCAATGGACACATTAAAAGAAGAACGCTGGCTGAAAGACCGGGACTTGTTCCGGAAAGCGGCTGAGGCTCGTGGGGCGGAAGTGGAGATTGTGGCGGCGAACGGCAATGACGCTCTTCAAATCTCCCAGGCAGAAACGCTGATTCAAGGAGGCATCGATGTACTGGTAATTGTGCCGCACAATGCTGAAGCTACAGCAGCTATCGTCCATAAAGCGCATAAGGCAGGCATCAAAGTCATCGCCTACGACCGCCTGGTGAAAAACGCCGCCATTGATTTATATGTATCATTCGACAATGAACAAGTAGGGAAGCTGCAGGCACAGGCAATTTTAGAAGCCGTGCCGAAAGGGAATTATGTCTATATCGGAGGCGCCCCGACAGACAATAACGTCCATTTGATCAAGAAAGGCGTTCTTGATGTACTCCAGCCGGCTATCGACCGGGGAGATATTAAAATCGTCTATGATCAATGGACCGAAGATTGGGCACCTAAAAACGCCTTGAACAATATGGCCGAAGCACTCAAAGCCAATAACAATCAAATCGACGCAGTGATTGCCGCTAATGATGCAACTGCCGGCGGCGTTATCAAAGCTTTGGAAGCGCAAGGATTGAGCGGGGAAATTCCAGTCGCAGGCCAGGACGCTGAACTGGCGGCGGTACAGCGCATTGTCACCGGCACGCAGACCATGACCGTTTACAAACCGATTCAGAACCTGACCACACAAGTGGCGGAGCTCGCAATCCAGCTGGCCAAAGGCGAAGAAGTCATGACATCGGTCAGCGTCAATAACGGAAAAACCGAAGTGCCGTCGATTTTGCTGGCGCCTACGGCAGTAGATGCCGGTAACTTGGTCGATACGGTCATCGCAGATGGCTTTCATTCGAAAGAAGAGGTTTATCAAGAAGCAGGAAAGTGATTAGCAAAAAGAGCCTTTCATCAGTTAAGCCCTTTGATGAAAGGCTTTTTATGCTATTATTAGGGGTGGATATAGGGTATAGGTTGAATGAAAAAAGGATACTTTTAGATGCCGCTTCGGCCGCAGGACTTTAATGATGAGCCATCGGCCTTAAAACATATGCTCCTGCATCGCTACGCTAGCTTCGTCGCAAAACCATTGGCCTCACAACCCTCGGCCAATGGCTTCGCAGCTAAAATAGTTGGTTCAACTTATATGGATAGAAATTTGGGAAGTACGCAATAGGAGGATTTTAAATGGATAATAATGACTTACTGATTAGATTAAGGTACGCCCTTGATATAAAAAACAGCGATATGGTGGAGATTTTCAAACTTGGCGGTGTTGAGCTGACGAAAGAAGAAGTGCTGAAAGTGCTGACGAAAACGCCGGAAGAAGAGGATGTTAAAGAAAGTGAAGATCATATCCCTTTGGATAATGCCATGCTGGAGTCTTTTTTAAACGGCTTGATCGTCCACAAAAGGGGCAGACAGGAACCAAAACCGGGACAGCCTGAACAGCCGCCGTTGACAAACGAACCTTCCAATAACCTGCTGTTGAAAAAAGTGAAAATCGCTTTGCAGCTGACAAGTGATGACATGCTCGACATCTTGAAACTTGCCGGCGTCACTGTTTCCAAAAGCGAAATGGGTGGAATCCTGAGAAAGCAGGGGCATAAAAATTACAGCATCTGCGGCGACCGCTATGCACGGAATTTCCTGAAAGGGCTGGCTTTGAAATATAGAAAATAATTGCATCATAAATCTCATCTAACTGACAAGCAGCGATTTGGTGAGAAGAAAAGAGTTGCTGAATGTGTTTATTCAGCAACTCTTTTTTATTTTGCCAGGCTGGCAGAACCATTAAATGATTTCATCAATGCCGTTCCAGAATTCCTCTGATTCTTTAGACCGCGATAAAGGCGGCATGGATGGTCTTCCCGGAATATTTTATAGACTCCTTCTTGATTGCTCATTATAATTAGAAAAGTGGAAATTTTCATTATTTTCGTATAAACACAAGGAGTTAGTTGGGGTAAGGTTAAAAAATGCTTAAACGTTAATAAGTTTGTCTAATAAGGAAAGATGTTAACTAAAGGAGATCAATGATATGAAATGGCTGCCTACACGCAAAAACAAAATTGAAGCTTTTTGGAGATGGTTCGAGAAGAACGAAGAGACCTATTTTGAATTGGCTGAAGAAAATCGGGAAGAGCTGTTTGATGAACTGCAGCAAAAGCTTCAGAAAGTGAATAAGCACCTCGTTTTTGAGTTCAGTGCAGAGCCGGAAAACGGAAAACGCGAATTCATTATCAGTGCAGACGGTATGGTCGAGGCTTTTGATGCTGTGTTTGATTTGCAGGAAGCAGCGCCGGAACTTGAGCGTTTCGAAATCATTGCGTTCAGGCAGCCTTCACTGGAAGAATTCAGCGTCCATTACGGAAACAAGGAATTGACGTGGGAAGATGTTTATTACACCGCTCTACAGGATATAGAGCAGGAAGAAGTCAATATGATGCTGTATATCAAAGGGCTGACAGAGGAAAATGAAGAGGAAATTATTCCGCTCGTCTTCATCCTTTTAGACTCGGTGATTGGAGAATACAATACGGGGGTGCATGTGGGAAGAGTTGAGTTCCATCCGTTTGAAGCGCATCCGAATGCCCGGCCGCTTCATACGTTAAAAGAATTCTTTCCGGTGGAGAGCAGTTGAAATCCAGTAAATGATCAGGACATAAAAGCCCTAGGAAGGACTGAAGTGGAGAAATCAAATGCTTTGGATGAAATAACTCGCGTAAAGCTTTTTTACTGACAGGAAAATCATGCCCGATGTCGTATATAAGGTAGTAATGCAAAAATGGAGGTGCTGTAAGATGAGGAAGAGAGTGGCGATTTCACTTTCCGTCGTTGCTGTGGCCGCGTTATATAAAGGGGCGCTGTGGAATTTCAGCAGCCAGAGCAAGAAACAAATTGAGCAGCAGCTGGCAAAAGTGCCGGATGCAGAGCCGCAAAAAGTTACAGAAGAGATGCTGAAGCAGCTTCCGGCACCTGTGCAAAAATGGCTGGCAAATGCAGGGATCGTAGGAAAGGACCAAATCCGCACTGTATTTCTAAGGCAAACTGGCTGGATGAGGTTGAAGCCGGAACAGCAGGAGTGGACAAAAGCTGAAGCTGAACAGACCATTACAACTGATCCGCCGTCATTCACTTGGACAGTGAAGATGAACATGCTGCCTTTTATCCAAATCGTGGGCCGGGACAGTTTCGAATCTGGAAAATCTGAATTGCTCATTAAAGCGGCGGGGCTATTTCCAGTCGCCCGAGAAGCGGATAATGATAAAACCGATCAATCGGCATTGCAGCGTTATTTAATGGAAGTGTCCTGGTATCCGACCGCCGCCATCAGCCCTTATATTACATGGGAAGAAATTGATGGAAACACGGCTAGGGCGACAATGGATTATCAAGGGGTATCAGGTTCAGCGACCTATCATTTTAAGGAAGACGGCGAGCTGGAAAAAATTATCGCTCTTCGGTATAAGGACAGCAGCCCAGAGGCGCCTCTTGTACCTTGTGTTGCCGAAATCAAAGAACATCACAGCGCGGGCGGGATTAAAGTTCCTTCTAAAATCGAAATCACGTGGCAATTGGAAGAAGGAGATTTTACTTGGTACAAATTCGAAGTTCATGCAGCAGAGTTTGATCCAATACAAGCGGCAAAAAATACACCGCTTTGAGAAAGTTAACACTTCAACACAGAAAGTTCTTTCTTTTTCGACAAATCAACTTGACCTGAGGCCTGGATACAGTTACGATTTAAAGATATAAATTGAAAATTCAATCAGATGGACTCCAACTGCCTGTTAAAATGGAATAACAACTGAATAGTGAATTCTTATCGAGAGAAGTCGAGGGACTGGCCCTATGAAGCTTCAGCAACCAGCCATGAATGGTCAGGTGCTAATTCCAGCAGGCATGCAAATGTCTGGCAGATGAAAAGGAACGAGTTTATTAATCGTAAAGCCTTCTTTTTCAAAGATGGCTTTTTTTGTATATTTAGGAGGCGAAAGCATGGGTTTATTAGATGAGCTAAAGACGAGAATATTGACGGCAGACGGAGCAATGGGAACGTTATTATATTCATACGGCATTGAATACTGCAACGAGGAATTGAATTTGCAGCGGCCGGAAATCATCGAAAAGATCCATCAGGAATACATTCAGGCCGGTGCAGATATCATCCAGACCAATACGTATGGCGGCAATGCCTTGAAACTTGCGCGTTATGGGCTGGAGCATCAAGTGAAAGAAATCAACGAATCGGCAATCCGCATTGCAAAACGGGCGGCCGCTCCGGGCGGGCAATTTGTCTTTGGGACAATCGGCGGCATCCGGGGCATCCGGAAAAGCGATGCGACTTTGCAGGAAATCATCACGATGGTGGACCAGCAAGCAAGCTATTTGCTGGCAGGAGACCCGGATGCCTTGTTACTTGAGACATATTATGATTTTGAAGAACTGGCTGAAACCGTTACCCATCTACGGAAAGTGACCAATGTGCCGTTGATTGCCCAAGTGTCCATGCACGAGCCGGGCATCTTGCAAAACGGCCTGGCTTTGAATGACGCCTTGCATCAACTGGAAGAATTAGGTGCAGATATTGTCGGCGTCAATTGCCGGTTGGGGCCTCACCATACGATTCAGGCGCTGGAAGAAGTGGCGTTGCCGAAAAAAGCTTACCTTTCGGCTTATCCGAACGCCAGCTTATTGGATCTTGAAAATGGCCGGGTGGTTTATGAATCGGAAGCAGATTATTTCGGACGCGCAGGTTTATTATTAAGAGAAGAAGGGGCACGCTTGATCGGCGGCTGTTGCGGCACGACGCCAAAACACATCGAAGCGCTAAAAAAACGCATCGGCAATTTAAAACCGATTACTGAAAAAGAAGTAGTTAGGAAAAAGCCGATTGTCATTCGCGAAGCAGAAGCACTTGAAGAGGCTCAGCTTCATGAAAAAGCGAAAACGGAGCGTACCATTATTGTGGAATTGGATACGCCGAAACATTTGGATATTACAAAATTCATCGAAGGGTCAAAAGCGCTGAGTGCAGCAGGAGTAGACGCAGTTACGATGGCGGACAATTCACTTGCCTCTCCAAGGGTCAGCAATTTGGCGATGGGCGCCATTTTGAAACACCAGGAACAAATCCGTCCGCTTGCACACATAACATGCCGTGATCGGAACTTGATCGGCTTGCAGTCGCATTTGATGGGACTGGATGCCCTCGGAATCCATGACATCCTGGCAGTAACGGGAGATCCGACAAAAGTGGGCGATTTTCCTGGAGCGACCAGTGTTTATGATGTCTCGAGCCTGGAATTGATCCAGTTGATCAAAAAGCTGAATGAGGGCATTTCATTTTCGGGGAAACCGCTGCGCAAAAAAGCGAACTTCTCCGTCGCCGCTGCGTTCAACCCGAATGTCCGGGTGCTTGACCGGGCAGTGTCGCGTTTGGAGAAGAAAATTGAAAGCGGCGCGGATTATTTCATTTCGCAGCCGGTTTATACGAAAGAGAAAATCATTGAAATTTATGAAGCGACCAAGCATCTGGATACGCCGATTTTCCTCGGAGTAATGCCTTTGACGAGCATCCGCAGTGCCGAATTCCTGCATAATGAAGTGCCGGGCATCAAGTTATCGGAAGACGCGCTCGAGCGGATGCGCGCTTGCGGCGATGATAAAGACTGGGCCAGCGCAGAAGGCATCCAAATCGCCAAAGAACTGATTGATACAGCAGCGAAATTATTCAATGGCATTTACTTGATCACGCCATTTTTCCGCTATGATATGTCTTTGGAATTGATCGATTATATCCGCCAACTTGATAGACAGAAAGAGAGCGATCGCAGCCATGTCCAAACAGCTAATTGAACAACTTGAAAAAAGAATTTTAATTATTGACGGAGCTATGGGAACGATGATTCAGAATGCTGATTTATCAGCAGAAGATTTCGGCGGAGAGCAGCTCGACGGCTGCAACGAGTATTTGAATATCGTCCGTCCGGATGTGATCGAAAGCGTCCACTATGCTTATTTAGAAGCGGGCGCGGATATTATCTGTACGAACACATTTGGCGGCACACCGATCGTGCTGGATGAATACGATCTCGGCAGCCGGGCAGCGGAAATCAATCGCCGGGCGGTGGAAATTGCGAAACGCAGCACAGCCGCTTTTTCAACTCCGGAATGGCCGCGTTTTGTGGCAGGTGCAATCGGCCCGACGACAAAAACCTTATCCGTGACGGGCGGCGTAACATTTGATGAAATGCTGGACAATTTCTATGTGCAAGCGAAAGCGCTCGTCGAAGGAGGCGCAGATTTGATTCTTTTGGAAACGAGCCAGGATATGCTGAATGTCAAAGCGGCAACGATCGGTATCAAGAAAGCGTTTGAAGAAACCGGCATCGAGCTTCCGATTATGGTGTCCGGAACCATCGAGCCGATGGGGACGACGCTTGCCGGGCAGAGCATCGAAGCGTTCTATATTTCAATTGAACACGTCAAGCCGCTGTCAGTCGGTTTGAACTGCGCGACGGGCCCTGAGTTTATGACGGACCATATCCGTTCTTTAGCTGAACTGTCGGATGGCTATGTCAGCTGTTATCCGAACGCCGGGCTTCCGGATGAAGAAGGCCATTACCACGAGACGCCGGAATCTTTGTCGAAAAAACTGCGCGGATTTGCCGAAAAAGGCTGGCTCAATGTAGTCGGCGGCTGTTGCGGAACAACGCCGGCCCATATTAAAGCCGTCAGGGAAGCTATGGAAGGGTTAGCACCAAGAAAGCCGGAAGCAGCCGGACATGGCCATGTGATTTCTGGCATCGAGCCGCTGCAATACGATGAATCGATGCGCCCGTTGTTTATCGGTGAACGCACGAATGTCATCGGTTCCCGTAAATTCAAGCGGCTGATTATCGATGGCCGATTTGAGGAAGCTTCTGAAATTGCCCGGGCACAAGTGAAGAACGGAGCGCATGTCATCGATATTTGTTTGGCAAACCCGGACCGCGATGAGCTCGAAGATATGACAAACTTTATGAAGGAAGTTGTCAAAAAAGTGAAAGTCCCGCTTGTTATTGATTCCACGGATGAAGCCGTCATCGAAGCGGCCTTGAAATACTCACAAGGAAAAGCAATCATCAATTCGATCAATCTGGAAGACGGAGAAGAACGGTTTGATGCCGTTATGCCGCTCGTGAAAAAATACGGCGCGGCCGTTGTGGTCGGGACAATTGACGAACCGGGCATGGCTGTCACGCGCGAACGGAAGCTTGAAGTTGCTGAACGATCATATGATTTATTGGTCAATAAATGGGGGCTTGCGCCGGAAGACATCATTTTCGATCCGCTTGTATTTCCGGTCGGAACAGGGGATCAGCAATACATCGGTTCCGCGGTGGAGACCATTGAAGGAATCCGCCTGATCAAGCAGAAATTTCCGCGCTGTCTGACAGTTCTCGGCATCAGCAACGTATCGTTCGGCTTGCCACCGGTCGGCCGCGAAGTGCTGAATGCGGTTTACTTGTACCATTGCACGCAGGCTGGGCTTGACTACGCCATCGTCAACACGGAAAAACTGGAGCGTTACGCTTCAATTCCGCAAAAAGAAATTGAAATGGCCAATGAATTGCTGTTTACGACGACGGATAAGACCTTAGCCGATTTTACGGTGTTTTACCGTGATAAGAAAAAGGAAAAGACCGAAGACGATATTCCGAAAACAGTTCCTGAACGGCTTGCCTATTATATTTTGGAAGGCACGAAAGAAGGGCTCATTCCGGATTTGGAAAAAGCGCTCGAGCTGTACGATACACCGCTTGACATCATCAACGGTCCGCTAATGGAAGGCATGGCTGAAGTGGGCCGCCTGTTCAATGACAACCAATTGATTGTGGCGGAAGTGCTGCAAAGCGCCGGCGTCATGAAAGCGGCGGTTTCCTTCCTGGAAGGGTTTATGGAGAAAAAAGAAGACGATTCCGGCAAAGGCAAAATTGTCCTGGCAACAGTTAAAGGCGATGTTCACGACATCGGTAAAAACCTGGTGGATATCATTCTCAGCAATAATGGCTATAAAGTCATCGATGTCGGCATTAAAGTGACGCCAGCGACGTTGATCGAAGTGATCCGGAAAGAAAAGCCGGATATGATCGGCTTATCCGGGCTTCTCGTCAAATCGGCCAAGCAGATGGTCATCACAGCACAGGACTTCAAGGAAGCAGGCATTGATGTGCCGATTCTGGTTGGAGGAGCAGCATTGTCACGGCGCTTTACTGAAACCAAAATCGCCGCTGAATATGACGGACCGGTCATTTACGCAAAAGATGCGATGCAAGGCTTGGACCTTGCCAACCGTTTGCAAAGCGAAGCCGGGAAAGAAGTGCTGTTGGAAGAGCTGGACGCCCAGCAGGAAAAACGCAAAGTGTCGGAAGCCGCAAGAGAATCGAAACAGGCAGTGGCGGTAGCAGTCCGTCCGGTCAAAACGGTCCGGGAAGATGTGCCGGTCTACGAGCCGAACGATTTGCGCCGGCATGTGCTGAAGGATTATTCAGTGGCCCATCTGTATCCGTACGTCAATATGCGAACATTAATCGGCCACCATCTCGGTTTGAAAGGCTTCAGTGAAAAATCGCTTGCGCAAGGCGACCAGCGGGCAGTGGAACTGCATGAACTGGCGACCGGATTCTTGCAAGCCGGATTGTTAAAGCCATCCGGCATGTATCAGTTTTTCCCGGCACAAAGTGATGGCGACGACGTCATTATTTATAGCCCAGCGGATGCCAAGACTGAAATTGAACGCTTCACCTTCCCGCGCCAGTCAGCTGAGCCGTTTCTATGCCTCGCGGATTATTTGAAATCCGTCGACAGCGGCGAAATGGATTATGTCGCGTTTATGCAAGTGACGGCAGGGCACGGTGTACGTGATGAAGCGGCTCGTTTGAAAGAAGCCGGCAAATTCCTTGAAAGCCATGCGCTGCAAGCGACAGCACTGGAGCTGGCAGAAGGTTTTGCAGAGCGCATCCATCAGGAAATCCGCGATCAATGGGGCTTCCCGGATGCCACTGACTTCTCGATGCGAGACCGTTTCGCGGCGAAATACCAAGGACAGCGTTTCTCATTCGGCTACCCGGCTTGTCCGAATCTGGAAGACCAAGCGAAATTATTCGGCTTGATCAAGCCGGAAGACATCGGTGTCCAGTTGACGGAAGAATATATGATGGACCCGGAAGCTTCTGTGTCGGCGATGGTTTTTGCCCATCCGGACGCACGGTATTTCGTGGTGGATTAATGGAACAATGAAAAGAGGATGGTTTGTCTGCTGGATTGCGGATAAGCCATCCTTTTTATGGTTTTTTTGTGCCAGTTGGGCATAAAGTGGCCGAGGATGGGCATAACTCTCATAGAGTTGGGCATAAACTTAGTAAAGTTGGGCATAAACAGGGTGTACTTAGGCATAAAAGTGAAATTCGAGACATTTACTGCGACACTGGTTCGTTTTCCAAACAAAATACAGCTTACTATGCTTCGGCCGATTGCTAAGGCAGGGGGTAGGCCTGTAATTGTCGAAGTGAACGAGTAAGAGGGAAAACGAGCAAGTGATCGAGCCTTGTTGCCAAGCGAGTCTCACTGAGGGGGCATGTCCTATAACTTTGAAAGGCAGTGAAGCAAAATGGAAGTGGAACAGCGTTTATTCGGCTATAAGGAAAGGCGTCCGGTGACCTTGTACACCATGAGGAACGCCATTGGTTTTGAAGTGTCATGCATGGACTGGGGCTGCATCATTACAAAGATTATTGCACCTGATCAAAGGGGGAACTTGGAGAATGTGGTGCTGGGTTTTGACACATTGGAGGAATACGGCGACAATCCGCATTTTTTAGGAGCAGTGGCTGGACGTTTTGCCGGCAGGATCAAAGGCGGCGCATTTACACTTGAAGGCCAGGACTATAAACTTGCCGCCAATGCCAACGGCCATCATTTGCACGGAGGGAATCAAGGTTTCAGCCATAAGTTATGGAAGTCGGAGTTGATGCGAAATGAAAGCGAAGCCGCCATCGAGTTTTCCTATTTGAGCCCGGACGGGGAAGAAGGCTATCCTGGGAACCTTGAACTGAAAGTTACATACACGATCCGCGATGATGCCAATGATTTGATCATTTCTTATTCGGCCGTTTGTGATAAAACGACTTTATTGAATGTGACCAATCACAGTTATTTTAATTTGAGTGGAGATTTGAAACAGGATATCTTCAATCATGAACTGACAATAAATAGCAATAAATTCCTTGAGTTGGATGCTGAAAAAATTCCAACAGGCGAATGCTTGCCGGTCGACGACTCGGTATTTGATTTCCGAGATGGCAGGAAGCTGCAAGACGGAATTGATCCGCAGAGTCCGTTGGCTGGCGGCGGATATGATCATCCATTTCTATTGGACAGCAGCCAGCGAAAAGAAATTGTGCTGGTGGACAAAGAAAGCGGGCGCCAACTCGTTGTCGAAACGACAGAACCGGCCGTTGTCCTTTATACAGGCAACCGCTTGGGGCTTTGCCTCGAAACGCAAGGATTGCCGGATTCAATCCATCACCCGCATTTCCCTTCAGCGATATTGAAGAAAGGTGAGCGGTTTAACAGCGAAACCCGATATTCATTTGGAGTCATCAACCGGCAGCCGTGATTGCCGGAGAAAAGCGTCAACTTCTGCTGCTGAAGTTGGCGCTTTTTTGTTTTATTGGATATGTTAGAAGCAGGAAAAGCGCGTTAGGAGGAAACAATGTGCTACATGAACTAGACAACTTTGACCGTCTCGCGGATTTTGACAATGTCCTTGTCGTAGATGAAGACGGCAAAACCCTTTATTATGATTTGGCTGATTTGAATGTATTGGCAAAACTGGGGCACCGGCCTGAAGATTTCTTGGGAAAGAAAATCACTTCTTTTTATACCAATCTGACTGATGACAATAGCACTGTAATGAATGTGCTTAAAAAAGGCACCGCTGTGACAGGTGTCTCACAAAAAATGATGACAAAGACGGGGAGCATGTTCATTTCCAAAAGCTCGACATACCCGATAAGCGAAAATGGCAGAGTGGTAGGAGCAGTAGAGTTTTCGAAACATTATTATTCCAAAGAAGATATGCAATATCTTGACCAATACAACAGCCATAAAGTATACCGGAAAAACAATACCGGCTATACGATTGACGATATCATCACTAGAAATCATAAAATGCTGAAGATTAAAGATAAAATGGTCCGGATTGCCAAGCACAATTCAACTGTCCTGATTTATGGCGAAACTGGAACAGGTAAGGCAGTGATCGCACAAGCGATCCATAATCTCAGCAACCGTTTTGCCAAACCCTTTATCTCCGTTCACTGCGGAGCCCTTCCGGAGCATTTAGTGGAAAGGGAATTCTGGGGAACAGAAAAGAATGAAGCTGCTGGCATTGAAGAAAGTATCGGTTTTTTTGAGCAGGCAGAAGGAGGGACGCTGTTTCTCGATGAAATTCATTCTTTGGATCCGCATTTGCAGGCCAAGCTGCTGAATGCCATTGAACAAAAAAGCATCCGCAAAATTGGAGGCGCAACAGATGTCCAATTGGATATCCGCATCATTTCCGCGACCAATGAAAATCCGGATCTGCTGATTGAACAAAAGCGGATGCGTGAAGATTTGTACTATCGCCTCGGGGTCATTCAATTAGAGCTGCCGGAACTGAAAGATAGGAAAGATGACCTTGATATGCTGGTTTCCCGTTTTATCGCATTTTACAATGAGCGGATGGATATGAATGTTGAAGGCATTGAGCCGGAAGTGCTGGAGTATTTCCGGACTTATAATTGGCCGGGCAATATCCGGGAACTTAAAAATGCCATTGAAACAGCCTTCAATACAGCAGAGGATAAGCTCATCACATTAGAGGATATTCCGCCAAGAATTCGCAAAGCTAATCATTTTTCAGGATCAACGGAGAATAAAAGGGCTAATATGGATTTGAAAGAAGTCGTCGATGATTACGAAAAATCGATTATCTTAACGGAATTGCAAAAATCGAATGGCGTTATAGCGGAAGCGGCACGAAGATTAGGCGTTTCAAAACAAACTTTAAAATACAAATTAAGCAAGTACGAATTGCGGTAAAAATTTTTTTACGAAAGAGGGGAAAAAACTTCCCCTCTTTTTTTCTTTGTACAGGATTGTATATAGTTAAGTTCACAGACAATAGCGATAGTTTAATTGGCTGAATTTATGTGGGAAATTGATTTTATTGAAAGCGATTTCAGCTGGAAAATACAACATAGAGGATGTGTTTAGCATGAGCAAGACAATTCAGCACAGTATCATTCTTGGATTTGCGTTATTCGCTTTATATTTTGGAGCGGGAAATCTGATTTTCCCACCTTCTATCGGCTTGGCCAGCGGAAGTGAATGGCTGCCTGCTTTAATCGGATTTGCAGTAACAGGGATTGTACTCCCGCTTCTTGCAGTCATCGCAATTCTAAATGCAGGCGGGGATTTTGAGAAATTGACGAAACCGATTAGTTCGTGGTTTTATATTGCCTTTAATCTTTTATTGATGGTCGGCATTGGATTGTTTGTGACGCTGCCGCGGATGGCTGCAACCACTCACGAGCTGGGAATAGCTGTTCAGTTCCCCTCACTTCCGCCAGTGGTAACCATCGTGCTGTTCTTTGCAATCAGTTTTTATTTTGCGATGGATCAGTCACATGTCATTGAGAAAATCGGAAAATTTTTGACCCCGCTGCTCGTCATTATTTTGCTGCTCATCATAGGCAAAGGGCTGTTCTCTCCGCTGGGCACACCGGTAGTGACAGGGGCGGAAACGCCATTCTCAAATGCCTTTATCAGTGCTTATCAGACAGGCGATGTTATTACGGGAATTTTATGTGCACCGATTTTCATTGCCGCCATTGCCGGCTTTGGTTATCAGGGTAAACAAGCCCGCAAAATAGCATTGACGGGTACATCCATTGCAGGGGCAGGGTTGCTGGTTGTATATGGCGGCCTCTTGTATATCGGAGCAGGGGCCAGCGAGGCATTCCCTTCCGGAATCTCTGATACGGTCCTTGTTTCTCAAATCGTCGAATCTCTTTTAGGTGATGTCGGTACAACTGCGTTAGCTATTGTAGTTGCACTTGCATGTCTGACATCGAGCATCGGCGTAATAGCGGTAATAGCAGAATTCCTGGCTAAACTAACTGAAAACACAATCAGTTACAGGCTTTGGGTGCTAATAATTGCTGTAATAGGCACGGGAATTGGGTTGCTTGGCGTGGAGAGAATAATCGACTATACCATGCCGATTTTCACGGCGCTTTATCCGGTGGCAATTGTTCTTGTATTTCTCGGAGTCTTTAACAAATTCATCCCGCATGCAGGAGGATATCGTGGGGCAATTTTACTTACATTCATTGTTAGTTTTGCTGAAACTTTAGTGTCCATCGGTTTCCAAGTTCCGCTGCTTGAACAGCTGGTCAGTATGCTGCCATACAGTACGCATGGCTTTGCTTGGCTAGTACCGGCAATTGTCGGGTTTATCTTAGGAATTCTAATACCGGCCTTTATCCAAAATAATGCCGCAAAGCGAGCAGAACCAGTAGAAGATGCAGAAGCAGAATAATAGAGCGAATCTTGATTCGTCGGGAGGTTCTTGGCCTTTTACTTTCGCTTAGAACGAAAAAGAACAAGCAGATTCGAAAGGGGAAATTACATGTCCAGTCAGCAGCAAGTCATCTATGAAAACGGAAAAATATTTACTGCAGATCCGATGCAACCATATGCGGAAGCAATGGTGGTGGAAAATGGAAAGATTCAATGGATCGGTTCGCAAACCGACAGTGAACACGTGGAAGGGCAGCGGGTTGATTTAAAAGGGCAGCGGGTCATTCCTGGAATCGTTGATGCACATTTGCATCCGGTATACCTGGCGAGTGCAGCAAAAGAAATTCCATGCACGGCTCCTGTCGTCAATTCCATTGCGGATCTGCAAAATGAAATCCGAAAACAGCGGGAACTTCAAAAGCCAGGTGAATGGATTCGAGGCTGGGGCTATGATGAAGGGAAACTGGCGGATGGCCGTTCTCCAGTAAGAGAAGATCTGGACGAGGCAGTAAGCGATTCTCCGGTAATCATTACTCGGACTTGTGCGCATATCATAGTCGTCAACAGTAAAGCGCTTGAAGTGGCTGGAATCACAAAAGATACGCCGAATCCACCGGGGGGACAGATTGACCGCGATGAAAACGGAGAACCGACAGGCACGTTCCGGGAAAGCGCACGATTTTTGGTCATGAACAAAATGCCTCAAATGCCTGGTGCGGGACATGCGGAAGCAGTTGCCGAAATAACTCCGTTCCTGTTTGAGCATGGCATTACATCCATTACGGAAATGATGGCCCTGGCTTCTCCGATGGATTATCTGGATATGTATAAAGAAGCACGTTCCAATGGCTTTGCTCAACGGATTTCCATCTATTATACGTTTGAGGAGCTATTGAAAATACAGCGGCTATCAAAAGAAACTACAGACCGAACACAGCCGGTTTATATTGGAGGCATTAAGCTGTTTGCCGACGGCAGTGTTTCCGGCCGGACCGCCTGGGTCAATCCGGAATTTCTGGGAGCAGATGAAAGTTATGGCCTCTCGACCATTTCGAAAGAAGAGCTTTTAGCTGCAGCAGCGATGGCGAAAGAATACGGAGTCCAGCTTGCGGTCCATGCGATGGGAGAGCAAGCGATTGACCAAATTGTCGATGTGTTTGCGGGAGTTGACAATTGGATAGAAGACGGCCCGTCTGTGCGCATCGAACATGCCGCATTGCCCACACCCCATGCGATTCGAGTGGCGGCTAAAAAAGGAATCGCGTTTGTGCCGCAGCCGATTTTCCTTTTCGCCGAAATTGAAAGCTATGTAAACAATTTAGGAACAGAGCGCACAAAGACAGCTTATCCGGTAAAATCCATGCTTGAAGCAGGGATTTCGGTAGGATTTTCTTCTGACGCACCGGCAACGGCATGGACAGATCCGGTTGATCCATTTATCGCCATCCAGGCCGCTGTTACACGAAGCTCATATAACGGTGCTGATAACGGGCAAGATGAAAGAATCTCTGCTGAAAAGGCGGTCGAGCTTTATACGCGAGGCGCGGCTGAAGTGGCCCGATTTCTTGAAGTTGGGCAATTGAAAATTGGCTATTTTGCTGACTTTTTGGTCCTGGACCGAGACATTTTTGATGTGGCTCCTGAAGAAATCGGTGAAGTGAAAGTCGAGCAAACGTATTCAAATGGGCAACTTGTATATCAAAAAAAGGGAAATGCTGTTCTTTCTAATTAAAAAACTGGAGGTCTTCCAATGGTGAAAATCAATCTACAAAAATCTTTCGAGAATGTGAAAGTGCAAGTAATCGAATGGAGACGTTATCTGCATCAATACCCTGAACTGTCATTTAAAGAAAAAGAAACTTCGCAGTTTGTTTATGATACGCTGCAATCTTTCGGCAATCTTGAAATTACGCGCCCGACAGAAACAAGTGTTATGGCAAGATTGATTGGTGCACACCCAGGTAAGACATTGGCAATCCGGGCGGATATGGATGCCTTGCCCCTCCAGGAAGAAACCGGTTTGGAATTCCGTTCTAAAAGAGATGGCGTCATGCATGCTTGCGGGCATGACGGCCATACTGCAATGCTGCTGGGAGCAGCAAAAATCCTTTCAGGCATGAAGGAGGATATTAAGGGAGAAGTCCGTTTCCTGTTCCAGCACGCGGAAGAACAATTTCCCGGAGGCGCCATTCAAATGGTGGAAGCCAGTGCCATGGAAGGAGTCGACTGGGTGATTGGGGCGCATTTAATGTCGACAGATGAAATTGGCAAAATCGGTTTGGCGAATGGCCCCATGATGGCTTCAACCCATGCCTTCTGGATTACCGTCAATGGCCAAGGCGGCCATGGAGGCATGCCACACGATACGATTGACAGCATTGCTATCGGGTCACAAGTCGTGACCAATCTTCAGCATATCGTTTCACGCAATTCTGATCCGCTTGATCCAGTTGTATTATCAATCGGGAAATTCAGTGGCGGCGAAGCGGGCAATGTTATTGCCAACTCAGTGGAAATCGTTGGAACCATTCGTGTCTTTGCTGATAAATACCGCGATATCATGCCAAAGCTTGTCGAACGTGTCGTAAAAGGGGTTACGGAAGCGCACGGTGCCAGTTACAGGCTGAAGTATGAAATCGGCTATTTGCCGGTAGTCAATGATGAGGAAGTGACGGCGGTCATTGAAGAAACGGTTCACGACCTTTATGGCAAAGAAGCTGTAGAATACTGCAAACCGAGAATGGGAGCGGAAGATTTTTCTGCTTTTCAGCAAGAAGCGGCTAGCTCGTTTTACACGATTGGAGCCGGCAATAAAGAAAAAGGAATTGTTTACCCGCACCACCATCCGCGTTTTACCTTTGATGAAGACGCAATGGAATATGGCGTTAACATTTTCGTAAACGCTGTTTTTAAGTTCTTAGTTTAATCAAGGCGACCGAGATCTGAATGAGATTCGGATCTCGGTAAAAATTTACATAGATAGTTCAGAATTTTCGTTATTCGATTGTTAGGAGCAAAGGGGAGAATGGGATGGCAATTAACACGGAGTCGGCAGAAAAATACAAATTAAAGGAAAAGAAAGCTTATAAGCTTCCTCATGTTTACGTGATTTTATTCATTATGATGTTATTGGCTTTTGTGGCAACGTATTTGATACCAAGTGGCGCTTTTGAGAGGACAGCCACCGAAACCGGTGCTCAAATCTTAGTCCCGGACACCTTCAAGTATACAGACGCAAAAAGTGTAGGTTTTTTTGATTTTCTTCATTCCATTCCAAATGGGATGGTTCAAGCGGGAGCTATAATCTTTGGCGGTTTAATGATGGGTGGGTTAACGGCGGTTTTGGATAGAACAGGATTGCTGCCATTATTAATTGGCAAGATCAGCTCAGTATTAAAGTCGAAAACCATTCTTGTAGTGCCTGTGTTGATGATTCCGATTGCTGTTTTTACAACTATAACCGGAGCCTTGGAATTGATTTTAATTTACATTCCGATCATCGTGCCGATGGTCATAAAGATGGGATTTGACCGCTTTACTGGAGTCGCCATTCCGATAGTTGCAGCAACAGCCGGTTTTTCCACCGCTATTACGGCTCCCGCGACATTAGGGCTTTCCCAGCAACTGACGGAATTGCCTCTTTATTCAGGTTCTGGATACCGTTTGATCATTTTTATCATCATGACAGGAATCGGTATTGTTTACGTGTGGCGCTATGCCAGCAGAGTGCAGAAAAAGCCGGAGCTTGGCCTGACGTATGGTGATGGAATGGATGAACAATTTAAAAATGCGGATACCGAAGAACTGCCAAAAACTATGACGAAGCGCCAAAAAGCAGCTGTAGCAGTATTGGCAGCCGGTTTTGTCGTCATGCTCTACGGATTGCTGCAATGGAAATGGTATTTCATTGAATTGGGCGGCTGGTATGCTTTTCTGGGAATAGCAATTGGGTTGATATGCGGCTTCTCGCCAAGCCGCATCGCCGAGTTTTTCCATGAAGGATTCAAAATGATGTTAATGGGCACTTTGCTTATCGGGTTGGCCCGTTCAATTTCAATCATTCTTGAACAAGGTGAAATTTTGGATACGGTTGTCCATTTTACCACTCAGCTTGTAGGCTTTATGCCAGCAGAAATTGCTGCTATTTCCATGTTGATTGTACAAGGCCTATTCAATTTCCTTGTGGGTTCAGGAAGCGGACAGGCAATGATTATGATGCCGATCATGAGCGGCTTATCGGATGTTCTGGATGTCACACGGCAAACTGCAGTTCTGGCTTTTCAATTCGGTGACGGGTTTACGAATGTCCTATATCCGACTTCCGGGGTTCTGTTGGCTACGCTTGCATTAGCACATGTATCTTACGGAAAATGGCTCAAATTCATTATTCCGCTAATGTGTCTGTGGCTTGCGTTAAGTGCTGTCTTCCTCGTCATCGCCCAAACGATTGGCTGGGGCGCAAATTTGCAATGAACAATCGATTTCCGTGCAGCTTTTTTCAGGAGTTCAATGGTTTTCTAAAGCAATTGTTTCTAAGGAGAATCTCCCGCATGTTAAACTACTAGCAACTAGTTAAAAAAGGCGGGAGTCAAATGATTGCGTTAAACATTTTGGATTATTCACCGATTGATGAAGGCGGGACAGCCCGCGAAGCTTTGCTGCAGACGACTGAACTGGCAAAGCTTGCGGAACAGCTTGGCTATAAACGGTTTTGGGTTTCAGAGCACCATAAAGTGATGTCGGTTGCAGGAAGCACGCCGGAAATGCTGATGATGCATCTGGCAGCTTCAACGTCTTCAATCCGGATCGGTTCAGGCGGTGTCATGCTGCCCCATTACAGCGCCTATAAAGTCGCTGAGAATTTCCGCATGCTTGAAGCGCTCTATCCGAACCGGATTGATCTTGGAGTCGGACGCTCGCGCAGCTATCTTAAAGTCAATCAGGCGCTGAACGGCAATAAGCGCATTCCGTATGATCAGCAAATAGAAGACTTGCAGCAATATTTGACTGATGCGAATGAATTGATTGCCACACCGGTTACTGAGACTGCGCCTGAGATGTGGGTGCTCGGGACTGGAACAGGCAGTGCCGAACTCGCCGCAGCAAATGGAACGGCATATTCCTACGCTCATTTTGCGCGGCCTTTTGCATCAAGTGTGGACGTGGTGGAAACATATCGCAAAAGATTCCAGCCATCAAAACTGCTGGAACAACCAAAAGTGATCATTGCCGTGTTTGCCGTCGTCGCGGAAACAGCGGAGCAAGCGGAAGACATTGCGAAAGCTTTTGATTTGTGGCTGTTATTTGTGGAATCGGATATGCCGCCTCCTTATTACCCGTCCATTGAAACTGCGAAAGCCCGGGGCTTCAGTGCGGGCGAGCAGGAAAAAGCAATGAAAAACCGGAAGCGCATGATTATCGGTGATGCCGAAACGGTGAAGGCGGAAATTGAACGCATTGCGGGATTATATGATGCGGATGAAGTGATGATCATCCCGAATGTCTCAGGAGTGGAGAATCGGATGAAGGGGATCAAGTTGCTGGCCGAGGCTTTCGGACTCACTGCGAAATGAAACCATTTTTCTATAGCTGCGTATTATGAGTTAAACCGGTAAAGGGGAGATGGCTGGTGAAAAAGAAAGAGAAGAAGGACCGCTGGTGGATATGGGATGTGTTCGAGTTCTTTATCGGTGTTTTAGAGATTTTTTTGTATATTCCCCGGCTCGTCATTCGTATCGTGCGGGAGCTGTGAGAAATTAAAAAAGCGTTCAAAGCGGCAACCCGCTTTGAATGCTTTTTCTTTTCTCAAAATCAAGACTTACGCAGAAAAACTCATAGCGAAAAACAATAAAATATTGCAGATTTAATTAGTATTTCAAAATAAAACAATTGGTTGATGTCTACCGAAACGTCTGCAAATATAACTTTTGCGTTTAAAAGCAATGAATAATTTAATGTTTTTTCTATATAGGTTTTAAATTTTAAATCAGCAGCCAGCACTCAAAAGAAGGCAAAAAATTTTTTCTTTAGCGAGGCAAAGGCGAGGCAGTAAAAGCTATGCTGTTTCTGGAATAAGCCAGGAAATTGCCACTTCAAAGGAGATTCTTCTGCCATCACGGCTTTTACCCGGATTCTTTAAAGATAAATTCTATAGAAATCCTATTCCTCGTTGTCGAGCAAAAATGAAATATAAGGAAAAACATAAGAAGAATAATTCTTGAATTTTTCCATGTGTAAAAAAGACTTAATTTCACGATAATAATATTCAAAAATAAATTAAGAATATTCCTAAAATTAAAAAAGTCAATATTGACAAGGTTATGCTCCTTATATACTATACAAGGAAGCGCTTACAGTATTATTTTGCGATGAAACGAGGGAAATCGTAATGGGAAAAATTCTGGAGATAGAAGGATTGCATTTACAGTTTGGTGGAGTAAAAGCATTAGATAATGTCAGTTACCACATTGAAGAAGGAGAAATTTTCTCGCTTATTGGACCTAACGGAGCTGGAAAAACCAGTATGCTTAACTGCATTAGCGGACTTTATCAGCCAACTGAAGGATCGATCCTTTTTAAAGGACAGGCATTGACCAGCCTAAAACCATACAAACGGACATCCCTTGGAATAGCCCGTGCTTTCCAAAATATTGCCTTATTTGCCCATATGTCAGTCCTCGACAATATCAAATTAGGCCGGCATGCCTTAATGGATTCAGGATTATTCAGCGGTGGATTATATTTCGGGAAAGCTTCAAAGGAAGAAATTGTTCATCGGGAAAAAGTGGAGGAAGTGATCGAGTTTTTAGAGCTTCAAGATATTCGGAATGTACCGGTAGGAAAACTGCCTTATGGAATGCAAAAACGAGTTGAAGTAGGAAGAGCGCTCGCTCTCGAGCCGGAACTTATTCTTCTCGATGAACCGATGGCTGGGATGAACAGTTCCGAAAAAGACATGATGGCGCGAATGATTCTCGATATGCATGAACTAAAAGGCATGACGGTTGTGCTGATTGAACATGATTTAGGAGTAGTCATGAATTTGTCCCATCATATTGCCGTATTGGATTTTGGGAAGCAGATTGGTTTTGGGACGCCAGAAGAAATTCAAAAAAATCCGGCGGTCATAAAAGCCTATATCGGAGAAGAAGCCATTTAGGAAGGAGGCAGATGTGAAATGACATTGCCAAAGCTATTAGCAAAGCGCGCTGCTGAAATGAAAAATGGAGTGGCTCTCAGACAAAAACATCTTGGAATCTGGAACGAAGTCAGCTGGGGGGAATACCAGAAAAACGTAGAAATGCTGGCAATTGCCTTATCCACGGAGTTTAAATTTAAACGAGGCGAAACACTGGCGTTGATTGGCGAAAACCGCCCGCATTGGCTTTATTCACAAATAGCGGCCCAAGCACTCGGCGGGGTTTCGGCAGGCATCTATCAAGACTCTCTTCCGGCACAATTAATTTATTATTTAAATGACTGCCAAGCGCGGATAGCGATTGTAGAAGATCAGGAGCAAGTTGATAAACTGCTGGAAATCAAAAATGACCTTCCTTATTTAGAGCATATTATTTTTTGCAATGGACAAGGCTTGCGGCATTACAAAAATGACTGGTTAACCAGTTTTGATGCATTGCTGGAAAAAGGTGCAGTGTTTATTCAGGAAGCACCAGCATTTTATAGCAGCGAACTTGAGTTTTCCAAGCCTGAAGATACAGCCATTATTGCTTATAGCGCCTCTGCTACCGGCCATCCTAAAGGTGTTAAATTGTCCCACAGCAATTTGATTGCAGCTGCACAGAATTTGGACTCTGTAGACAAAATGAAGGGGAAAGATGATTATTTTTCGTTTTTGCCGCTTTCCTGGATCCACGAACAGGTAATTAGCATAGTGGCTCCGCTATTGACTGGAATGGCAGTAAACTTCCCGGAAAAACCGCATACCGTCCTTACGGATTTAAGGGAAATTGGTCCGCAGACTTTATTGGCGCCTCCCCGGGTTTACCAAACCTTATTGTCGAATTTTACCATACGTATTCAAGGAAGCAGCTGGCTCAAAAAGAAAGTATATCTGACTTTTAAAAAGTATGGCGATAAGGTGATTAAAGCCAAACTTCAACATCAAAAAGTGTCAGCAGCCGATAAACTGATGTATGGAATTGGTGATTGGCTGGTTTTCAGTGCCATTAGAGATCATATGGGATTTGGGCGCGTCAAACGGGCTTACATAGCAGGAGCGACTCTTGAACCGGAAACCTATTGTTTTTTCCACAGCATCGGAGTGAACGTGAAACAGACATACGGTGCAACGGAACTTGCCGGCATTGCCTTTGTCCAGCGAGATGAAGATCTCCAGTTGAATAGTGTAGGCAAACCGCTCCCGCATACGGAAATGAAAGTTAGTGAAAAAGGCGATATCTTTGTTCGGAATGCAGAGGCTTTTGCGAAAAGCGAAAGTTCAATGCAACAGGATGGCTGGATTTCACTTGGTGATTGCGGCAGATTGGACGATTCAGGGCATTTATACGTATTGGACCGGAAAGAAGACATTATCACATTAGCGAATGGCGAACTTGTTTATCCAAGCATGGTCGAAAATAAACTCAAAGCCAGCCCATATATCCAGGAAGCAGTATGTTTTGGCGAAGGCAAGCCATACATTACAGCAATTTTAAACATCGATTTGAATAGCGTTGGGAAATGGGCGGATAAAAACCGCCTTGTTTATACGGATTACTCAGACCTGGCACAAAACCCCGAAGTTATTGAATTTATCAGCAAAGAAGTCAGTGAACTGGGCAAAGAACTTGAGGGCGGAGCAGCCGTGAAGAAGTTTGCCATCCTCCACAAGCAGCTTAGCGCAAATGATGATGAAATGACGCGGACGCTGAAAATCAGAAGAAACTATATAAAGCAGAAATACGGTTCACTCATCGAAAGTTTTTACGGGGACAGCGTAGAGGCGGGAACCGGCAAAAACACGTCAGAAGATGATAGCAGCTTGACTGGCACAATCCGTCATCAGGTTGTGCAATAGGAGCTTAAGTGGGGGTGGAGAAATGACGTTTTTTATTCAGATGCTTATAACCGGAATTGTAGTAGGAAGTATTTACGGGCTCGTCGCTTTGGGCTTTGTGTTAATTTATCGTGCAAGTGATGCTTTGAATTTAGCGAACGGGGAGTTTGTCATTATTGGCGCTTATATCTGCTTGACGCTTATGACGGCGTATCAAGTTCCGTTTATCATCGCATTGGCGATTACTTTGGTGTTCAGCATGCTGCTGGGGCTGCTTGTCGAACGGCTGGTCATCCGGCCGCTCCAGAACGCCCCGGTCATTTCCGTCATTATGGCGACCATTGGGTTGTCGAGCTTGCTGGCAGGGCTCGTGCACATGATTTGGGGGCACCAGACGAAGAAATTCCCGCTGATCTTTCCGGCAACGCCGCTGGAAGTGGGCGGAGTCATTATTACGCCGGTTTACCTGTGGTCTTTCATTATCGTAATCACTTTGCTCATTCTGTTCTCTGTATTCTTCAAGTTTTCGAAAATGGGAATCGCGATGCGAGCGGTGGCGGATGATAAGCAAGCGGCTTCTTCAATGGGAATCAGCGTCAAGAAAGTGTACGCCATTACCTGGGCGATTGCCGCAGTTGTCGCAGCTGTAGGCGGAGTGCTGCTCGGTAATATTAACGGAGTCAGCCCGACAATGGCAACCATCGGTTTGACTGTGCTGCCCGTGGTTATCCTTGGCGGGCTCGACAGCATTCTTGGAGCCATTGTCGGTGGGTTCATCATCGGAATTTTGCAAAGTATGGCGGGGGGATACTTAGACCCGTTAATTGGCGGAGGACTGAAAGAAGTAGCGCCCTTTATCGTCGTTCTTCTTATATTAATGATCAAGCCGTACGGGTTATTTGGCCGGGGCGGAACAGAAAGGGTGTAACGCGATGCGAAATCCGTTTGTCAATGAAAGCGGTAATTATAAAACAAGCTATGCCAAAGACATGAAATTATTCGGATCGAAAAGCGCTGCATTAAGAATGTTTGCGCTAATTGCACTTGCACTGCTGGTTCCGCTGTTTACGTCAAATTATGTTATAGGATTGCTGACGCTTTGCACAATTGCTTCAATCGGCGCAATCGGACTTAATATCCTGACGGGCTTTACCGGACAGATTTCTATCGGCACTGGAGCATTCTTAGGAGTAGGCGGCTATACTTCGGCGATTCTAACCTCCACTTACGGACTGAGCTTCTGGGTTGCGCTTCCTCTTGCCGGTTTAGTAACGGCGGTTGTCGGCGGTTTGTTCGGGATTCCATCGCTTCGTTTGAAGGGATTGTATCTGGCGATTGCAACGCTCGCTGCGCAGTTTATCATCATCTTCATCATCAGCCGCTGGACCAGCGTCACTGGCGGAACAGGAGGGATGTCGCTTAGCCGCCCGACGGCTGGACTGTTCTCCTTGTCGAGCAATACAAGCTACTATTATTTATGCATCGTTATCTTGATGCTGACCGCGCTGTATGCGACCAATTTGGTCCGGACGCGTACTGGACGTGCTTTCCTGGCAGTGCGGGATCGTGATGTAGCTGCGCAAATCATGGGCATCAACTTATTTAAGTATAAAGTCATGGGCTTTGCCATCAGCTCTTTCTTTGTCGGAATCGCCGGTTCTTTGTTGGCTCATTACACGATGATTGTCAGTCCGGAGTTCTACGGCATCAGTGTTTCAATCGAATACTTGGCAATGATTTTGATCGGCGGGCTCGGCAGTGTCATGGGTTCCATTTTGGGAGCCGTCTTTATCACTCTCTTGCCGGTAGGCTTGACGATGATTATCGACTTCATGGTGCTGTATTTGCCAAGTCTGGGACAAATTTTGTCTTCATTCCGGGAATTCGTCTTTGGCATAGTTATCATCCTGTTCTTAATTTTTGAGCCTGGGGGGCTCGCCTCCATGTGGACCAATTTAAAAAATTATTTCAAGTTATGGCCGTTTTCTCATTAACAAAGGTTTTTCTGAAACTGCAATGTCCATCATGCCGTTTCGTCCACATAGCTATATAAACACAAAGGGGGAAGTAAATTGAAAAATAACAGAATGAAAGCGATCAGTGTATTACTCGGATTATCATTGGTTCTTGGAGCTTGCGGTGAAGAAGCTGCGACAAGCGGAGGCGGCGCAAAAGAAGGGGAAAGAACGGTAACGATCGGTTCGTTCTATGACATTACCGGTGGAACCAGCGATACAGGAACTCCATATTCTGAAGGTCAGGAAGACTTCTTCGCAAATTTAGAAAAAACGGGCGGCATTGAAGGCCTTCATATCGAACATAAAGGAGAAGATTACGCCTACGAAATTAGCGAAGCGCAGCGCCTTTATCAGACTTATCGAGATCGCGATGGCGTATCGGCAATCCTTGGATGGGGAACAGGCGATACGGAAGCCCTTCGCAAGCAGGTAGCAACTGATAAAATTCCTTTCATGTCCGCTTCGTACTCTGAAAGCTTGAAGGATTTAAAAGAAAGCCCGTACAACTTTTTCGTAGCTGCTTCTTATTCGGATCAAGGCCGTATGGTGTTGAACTGGATCAAAGAAAATCATAAAGGAGACAATCCAACGGTTGCTTTGCTTTACAGCGATACAGGGTTCGGACGCTCTCCAATTGAAGACATCAAAAAATACGGCGAGGAAATCGGCGTTGAAATTGTAGACGAGCAAGTCATCGAATTATCAGCAACAGAAGCTCAGTCTCAATTATTGAACATGGAAAAGAAAAATCCGGACTATGCGATTATCCAGCAAACATGGGGAGCGACTTCAACCATTCTGCGTGATGCAAAAACGCTTAAAATCGATACGCAGTTTATCGGCTTGAACCAGGCGGCAGGCGAAGGTTTGGTTGAGCAAGCCGGTGAAGTATCAGAAGGCTTTATGGCAGTACTTACACATTCCCTTCCATATGAAGACGTAGAAGGGATGAAAGAGTACAAAACCTTCTTGGAAGGCGATGGCCGATCAATCGAAGACATCAACATGCAGCATGTGGCAGGCTGGGTAGCTGCAAAAGTAATGGTAGAAGGCATCAAAGAAGCGGCTGAACTGAAAGCGGAAGGCGATATTACCGGAGAAGATGTTCTAGCGGGTCTTGAATCCCTTGATAACCTCGACCTTGGTGGATTAGCTGCACCGGTAACGTTTAGTGAAGAAAGCCACGCCGGCACAAACCAAGCACGCCTCGGCAAAGTGGTTGACGGTAAATGGGAACCAATGAGCGATTACTTAAGCGCTGAAAAATAAAATACCTATAAGGAGAGTATCTAGGTACTCTCCTTATCTGTTTTCATTAAAGGAAGGGGGAGTTGGATGCTTCGGGTAAATAATATAGAAGCTGTTTATTCCAAGATGATTCTTGCGCTTAAAGGGGTTTCCCTCGAAGTGCCGGAAGGAAAAATTGTAGCGCTGCTTGGCAGCAACGGCGCCGGCAAATCAACGACGTTAAAGTCGATTTCAGGGCTGCTTGCCGGAGAAGATGGACTGATCACGGACGGGACGATTGAATTCAAAGGACAGAAAATCAACGGAATGGCCCCGGATGCCATTGTGAAAAGTGGAATTTTTCAATGCATAGAAGGCCGGCGCGTCTTTAAAGATTTAACGGTTGAAGAAAACCTCATGGCCGGCGCCTATACTCGGAAAGACCGTAAAAACATAAAAGGGGATATTGAGAAGATCTATGAATACTTCCCGAAATTAAAAGCGCTTCAAAGCCGGAAAGCGGGTTTTCTGTCAGGCGGCGAACAGCAAATGCTGGCAATTGGCCGAGGCATCATGGCGAAGCCAAAGCTGCTGCTGCTGGATGAACCATCACTTGGAATCGCACCGTTACTAGTGGAGGAGATTTTCAAGAACATCAAAAAGATCAACCAGGAAGAAGGCATGTCCATTTTGGTTGTAGAACAAAATGCCACGGTAGCTTTATCGATTGCCGACTACGGCTACATTATGGAAGGCGGCCGTGTGGTCATGGAAGGCGCAGTGGAAAACCTTTTGGCGAATGAAGAAATCCGGGAACATTATTTGGGGATCGGCAAAGAAGGCGAAAATAATTTCAAAGAAGATAAGATGTACAAACGGCGCCAGAAAATGGTTTGGTAATAACAAGAAAAACACTCAGCGGAGTTTGAATCCAGTGAGTGTTTTTTGTTTTGGAGAATTTGGTTTTCGCTGCTTAAATCAGTTAAATTCAGGATCAGCAACTTTCACCAGCATTTTGCCGATATTGGCGCCTTCAAAAAGCCCGATAAAGGCGTCCGGCGTATTGTCGAAGCCTTCGACAATCGTTTCTTCAAATTTCAATTTGCCTTCCTGCAGCCACTTGGCCATATCAGCAGAGCCTTTTTCAAATCCCGCTGCATAATTGCCGACTGTATAACCCTGGATCAACGAGCTTGTTTTGATCAGTGCAGGCTGGATGCGCGGACCCACATCTTCTTCTTTATTATAGGAAGAAATGGCGCCGCATAAAGGGATGCGCGCATTCTTATTCAGTAAGTTGATGACGGCATCTGATACCTCACCGCCGACATTGTCAAAGTAAACATCGACGCCATCAGGCAAAGCCGCTTTTAAGTCATCCTGGAAGCTGTCTTTTTTGTAGTTGACCGCATGGTCGAAGCCCAGTTCATTTATCAGGAAATCGATTTTTTCATCAGAGCCTGCGATGCCCACCACTTTGGTTCCTCTGATTTTAGCAATCTGGCCAACAGCCGAACCGACGGCTCCTGCTGCGCCGGACACCACGACCGTTTCACCGGCCTGCGGCTTGCCGATATCGAGCAAACCGAAATAAGCGGTCAGCCCGGTCATTCCCAGAATCCCGAGGTACGCAGTGACAGGGGCGATAGAAGTATCGACTTTACGGATTTTCTCCTCTTTCACCATACTGTACTCTGCCCATTTCATGTAGCCGGTTACGACATCTCCTGGTTTGAAAAGTTCGGACCTGGATTCCACTACTTCAGCAACCGCTCCGCCGATAAGGGCTTTATTTAATGGAAAAGGTGCAATATACGATTTGGTATCCCGCATGCGCCCGCGCATATAAGGGTCAACGGATAAATACAATGTTCGCACCAGCACCTGATTTTCTTCCGGTGACGGCATATCCAGTTCCACAAACTCAAAATCTTCTTTTGATGGCAAACCTTCCGGACGGTTGGCTAAATGAATTTCTCGTTGCTTAGATGGGATCACGGCAATTCCTCCTTCATTTTCTGAATGGAATGTATTGGCAAAATCGTAACACTCCCGTTGGGATGGGGTCAAAGATTTTGGTACAAGAGCAGCGTTTTGATGCATGGAATTTACGGGTAGAGTAAAAGATGTAATAAATCATCTTTTTTAGCTTAGGCAGCGGATTTTTGTTCATCAAACAGAAATGGAGATGAGTGGAGCGTGGAAAACATGAAAACAGCCATCATTACAGGTGCAAGCAGCGGGATTGGGCAAGCCACAGCAAAAGAAATGGCAGCGAAAGGATTTGCGGTCATGCTGGCGGCAAGAAGGGAAGACCGGCTGGTGGAACTGAAAAATGAAATCGAAAAAGCTGGCGGACGGGCGGAATATCAAGTGACCGATGTCAGTTCAAGAATTGAAATGCAGTCGCTGGCAGATGCCACGCTTGCCCAGTTCGGCCAAATAGATGTCTTGGTCAACAATGCCGGCTTGATGCCATTGTCTTATTTGAATAAACTGAAGGTCGACGAATGGGATAGAATGGTCGATGTCAATATCAAGGGCGTGCTTTACGGCATTGCGGCGGTTCTTCCTTATATGGAAGAACGAAAAAAAGGGCATATTATTAATGTCGCATCCGTGGCGGGGCATGTCGTTTCACCGGGAAGTGCTGTTTACAGTGGAACAAAGTTTGCGGTACGTGCCATCACGGAAGGGCTGCGCAAAGAAATCGATCCTTCCCATGAAATCCGGGCGACGATCATTTCTCCGGGAGCGGTAGCGACGGAATTAAGAAATACGATCACGGACGAAGATGTTCTGACCAATTTTAAAAGCAGAAGCGGCGTAGAACCGCTGCAGTCAATAGATATTGCCCGCGCTATCGTCTACGCAGTCGACCAGCCGCCGCATGTCGACGTTAACGAGGTGTTGATCCGGCCGAGGCAGCAGCCGAATTGATAGTAAATAAATTTCTGTTTGGCATCTAATGCGGGACTAAGTTTAGGGAGCGGTTTTCAGGTGAATGAACGGTGAACGCAGATAAACGATTTTGAGCGCAGATAAAAACATGCTGAACGCTGATAAATCGATTTGAACGCAGATAAACTTTTCTAAGCGCAGATAAAGCCTCACGCACCCCGAAAATCAAATGCAGGACATTTGATTAAATGACAGTTTACAGCCCGTTGCAACAAGTTTAAAGTTTTAGAAGGCAGTAAAATAATGATTCGAGCGGAAATGGAGCGGTAAACACAATGGCAACAACGAAATCAGCAATTATCACAGGCGCGAGCAGTGGAATCGGGCAAGCGACGGCAAAAGAATTAGCATCAAGAGGATTTGCTGTTATGCTGGCGGCACGGCGCGAAGAACGTCTGGTTGAATTGAAAAACGAAATTGAAGAAGCAGGCGGCCAGGCTGCATACAAAGTGACGGATGTCACTTCAGCTGAAGACATGAAAGCGTTAGCGGAAGCAGCCATTGAACAATTCGGCCAAATTGACGTGATGGTCAATAATGCAGGCTTGATGCCGCTGTCTTATATGAACAAACTGAAAATCGAAGAATGGGACCGGATGGTCGATGTCAACATCAAAGGCGTACTGTATGGCATCGCTGCTGTACTGCCGTATATGGAAGAGCGCGAAGAAGGGCATATTATCAATATTTCTTCGGTTGCAGGACATGATATTACGCCGGGCAGCGCGGTGTACAGCGGAACGAAATTTGCGGTCCGCGCCATTACCGAAGGGCTGCGCCAGGAATTGAGTCCGGCGATGAACATCAGAGCGACCATCGTCTCGCCGGGCGCAGTCGCAACTGAATTGTCTGATACGATTACCGATCAAGATATCCTGGACGGATTCGCAAGCGGAAGTCCAATGAAGTTTTTGGAAGCGGAAGACATTGCCCGAGCCATCGGCTATGCAGTCGAACAGCCGAATTATGTGGACGTAAACGAAATATTGATCCGGCCAAGACAGCAGAAATAACAACAGCTTACTTATGAAGGCACGAATTTTCTAATGAAACTAGAAAATTTCGTGCTTTCTTTTTTTATATAATTTGCAGTAAAAAGCCTGTTGCTCTGCTTTTGGTGAATCTATTTCATATTACTCATTTTTCTCAATATTTTAAGAGTGCTTGATTTTGAAAGCACTTTCACATATAATTCTACTAAACCGATTTACTAAACCGATTTATCAAATCTTCATTTCAATATAAAGTGTGTGAGAGGGGTAATTGAGTTGTCGAAGACTTTTAGTGTTTTTACATTGGGTGATGCGCTGATCACGTTCAATCCCTCTGAGACTGGACCATTGCGGTATGTTTCTGCTTTTACCCGCAAAGTGGGCGGAGCAGAATTGAACTTTGCCATTGGGTGCGCACGTTTAGGCTTGCATACCAAATGGACAAGCCGTTTAGGCGGAGATGAATTCGGCCGTGTCATTTATAATTTTGCACGCGGCGAAGGCGTCGATATGGCGAATGTCGAGTTTGTCGAAAACTACCCGACATCATTGAATTTCAAGGAAATCCGTGAAGACGGATCCGGAAAAACGTTTTATTACCGTTACCAGTCGCCGATTTTGACGATGGAACCGGAAGATATTACAGAAGCGATGTTCGAAGAAATCGATTTGATTCACTTGACCGGCGTTTTCCTGGCAATCGATCCGAAAAACCTGGCCATTGTCAAACGGGTGCTGGAAATTGCGAATGAAAAAGAAATTAAAGTATCGTTCGATCCGAATATCCGATTGAAGCTGTGGACGCTTGAACAAGCAAAAGCGGCGTACCAGGAAATCTTCCCGTATGTCGATATTTTATTGACCGGGCTGGATGAAATCGAAATGATTATCGGTGATGCTTCTGAAGCAGCGCTGGAGCAATGCGCGATCGACTTCAATATTGGCCAGCTTGTCATCAAAGACGGCGGCAACGGAGCACGGCTTTACCAAGGTCAAACCTGGTATACGAAAGAAGCGTTTAAAGTCTCGCCAATCGATACCGTCGGAGCGGGAGACGGCTTTGATGCCGGCTATATCTACGCTATGCTTCACGGCTACTCGCCGGAAGATACGCTTGAGTTCGCAAACGGTGTGGGTGCGCTTGTGACAACCGTATCAGGAGATAACGAAGGACTGCCTTACCTTCAGGAAGTAAAGGCTTTAATCAGTAAAGAAAAAATCATTGAACGTTAAATAAAGGAGGAATCCCGATATGTTGAAACACGCTATCCTATCCCGGCTGACAGAAACGAAAGTGGTCGCAGTCATCCGCGGCAGCAGTGCAGAAGAAGCGATCGAGTTGTCGAAAGCGGCAGTGCAAGGCGGCATTCCAGCCATTGAATTGACTTATACAACTCCTCAAGTGCAGAAAGTTTTTGAAGCTTTGGGTGAAGAAGACGTTTTGCTTGGGGCAGGATCGGTACTTGATCCGGAAACAGCGCGACACGCAATTTTAGCAGGAGCGAAGTTTGTGGTCAGCCCGCATTTCAACGAAGAAATTGCGACTGTCTGCAACCGTTACGGCGTTCCGTATTTGCCGGGCTGCATGACCATCCGTGAAATGGTCAAAGCTTTGGAATCCGGGAGCGATATCATCAAATTATTCCCGGCGAACAATTTCGAACCTTCCTTTATTAAATCGGTCAATGGACCACTTCCGCATGTGCGGATCATGCCGACAGGCGGCATCAATTTAAACAACATCCAGGACTGGCTTTCAGCAGGAGCAGTCGCAGTCGGAATCGGCAGTGATCTGAACAAAGCATATGCAGCAGGCGGATTTGAAGCAGCTGTAGAACTGAGTCAAAAATACATGCAGCAAAGCGTGCAGTAAAAGGAGTGGCAACGATGAATATGACATTTCGCTGGTACGGCAGAGGCAACGACACCGTAACTTTAGAACATATCAAACAGATTCCGGGTGTAAAAGGAATTGTCTGGGCACTTCATGACAAACCCGCAGGAGCAGTCTGGGAAAAAGAAGACATCAAAGCTGAAGTGGAATACATTGAATCCCACGGCTTCCATATAGATGTAGTAGAAAGCGTCAACGTCCATGAGTCCATTAAATTGGGCAATGCAGAACGCGACCAATACATCGAAAACTACAAACAATCAATCCGCAACTTATCGGAATTCGGCGTTAAAGTGATTTGCTATAATTTCATGCCGATTTTCGACTGGACACGCACTGAAATGTTCCACCCGCTTGAAGACGGTTCAACAGCACTGTTCTTTGAAAAAGCGAAAGTGGACAGCATCGACCCGAAAGAACTGGTCCGCCAAGTCAGCGAAGCGTCCGATTTGACGCTGCCAGGCTGGGAACCGGAAAAGCTGGACCGCATCACGGAATTGTTTGATGCCTATAAAGAAATCGACGAAGCGAAGCTTTGGGAGAACTTAGCGTTTTTCCTTAAAGAAATCATTCCGGTTGCAGAACAAGCCGGCATTAAAATGGCGATTCATCCGGATGATCCGCCGTTTTCAATCTTTGGTCTGCCGCGCATTATCACAGGCGCAGAAAGCTATGAAAAATTGATTGAAATTTCGGATTCACCATCTAATGCTTTCACAATGTGCACAGGTTCCATGGGAGCGAGCACCAAAAATAATATGGTTGAAATTGCGAAGAAATACGCAAACCGCTCACCATTTGCCCATATCCGCAACGTGAAAATCTACGACAACGGCGATTTCACGGAAACGTCTCATTACACACAAGACGGATCAATTGATGTCAAAGGTGTTGTCAAAGAATTGCATGACCAGAATTACACAGGGTATGTCCGACCGGACCATGGCCGCCACATCTGGGGCGAAGTTTGCCGCCCGGGCTACGGTTTATATGACCGGGCGCTCGGTATTATGTATTTGCTTGGTTTATGGGATGCTTACGAAACCAAAAGAATGGAAGGTGCAAAATGATTCCAATTCATGAAAATCTTCAAGGCCGAGTAGCAGTCATCACTGGCGGAAGCGGCGTATTGTGTTCAGAAATGGCGCGTGAACTGGCGCGCCAAGGCGTCAAAGTCGCCATTGTCAACCGAACGGCTGAAAAAGGCGACGCGGTTGCTAAAGAAATCACGGAAGCTGGAGGAGCTGCTTTGGCCATCCAGGCAGACGTCTTAAACCGCAGTGACTTGGAAAAAGCGAAAGACGCCGTACTCAACGAGTTTGGCAAAATTGATATTTTGATCAACGGAGCAGGCGGGAACCACTCGGATGCCATCACTGGACCTGAACTGCACGATGAACAAGCGGCAGGAAAATCTTTCTTCGACTTGGAAGAAAGCGGTTTTACCAATGTGTTTTCTCTGAATTTCACTGGCACATTTTTAGCTTGCCAAGTGTTCGGCAAAGAATTGCTGAAAAGCGAAGCTCCAGCCATCGTCAATTTATCATCAATGAGTTCGTATGCACCTTTGACAAAAATTCCAGCGTACAGCGCAGCCAAAGCATCGGTCAATAATTTCACAATGTGGATGGCGGTTCATTTCGCTGAAACCGGTTTACGCGTCAACGCCATTGCACCTGGCTTTTTCAAGACTACCCAGAACAAAGATTTGCTGGTGGACCAGGATGGCAATCTGACTGCACGATCACAAAAAATCCTTGCTGCTACACCAATGAAGAAATTCGGTCAGCCTGAAGATTTGCTTGGAGCGCTCCTGTTCCTGGTGGATGAATCGTATTCTTCCTTTGTAACCGGTACAACATTAGCGGTTGACGGCGGCTTTATGGCTTATTCAGGAGTCTAGGCTTATGGCGAGAAATGTAACCATAGCTCAAGTAGCTGAACAAGCGAAAGTTTCGAAAAGCACCGTCTCCCAATTTTTGAATAAACGCTATGAGTACATGAGTGAGAGCACGCGCCAAAGAATTGAAGCGGCAATTGAAGAGCTCAACTACCACCCGAATATTATTGCGAGAAGCTTGAAGCAGAAATCGACGTATACGGTAGGGGTCATTGTCGCCAATATTCTTCATTCGTTTTCAACGCAGATCTTGCGTGCCATTGAAAATAATTTCAATGACAACGGCTTCCACATCATCATCTGCAACGCTGATGATGAGCCGGAAAAAGAACGGAATTACATCGAGATGCTGTTGGCGAAACAAGTCGACGGGCTCATCATTTTTCCGACCGGCGGCAACCTTGATCTCTATGAACAAATGAAGCAGCGGAATTTTCCGGTCGTTTTCATGGACCGGAAAATTGACGGGTTAGAAATTGATACCGTCATGCTTGATAACCACCAAGCTGCGAAACTGGCGGTTGATGCTTTTGTTGAAAGCGATTACAAGCAGATTTCCATTATTACAACATCGATTATCCGCAACACAAGCCCGCGTGTCGAACGTATTGAAGGCTATAAACTGGCGCTCGAAGAACATGGTCTTCCGGTGCGGCCGGAATACATCCGGACAGCGGATGCCGAACAGATCCAAGGGGTATTGAAAGAGCTGTTCGCGTTACAGGAACCGCCTGAAGCCATACTTGCCGGAAACGATATTGTACTAATTGAAGTGCTGAAATACATGAAAGACCATCAATTGAAGATTCCCGAAGACGTCGCTGTCATCGGCATCGATGAAGTATCTTTCGCGAGCTTTTACTCACCGCCGCTGACGGTGGTGACACAGCCGACAATTGACATGGCCAACAAAGCCACTGAATTGCTGCTGGCACAGATTAACTCAAAAAACAAAACAGCCAGAACTGCCATACATCGCTTGCATCCTAGTTTAATAAAGAGAAGTTCTTGTTAACGTGCTTGGAAATGGGTTTTTTGGTTAAAGAATAGGTGGAAAAAGGAATGGATTGGATTATTGATTCGCTGCCGATTATCTCGGTAGCACTAGGCGTAGCCTTGCTGTTGTTCTTGAATATGAAAGTGAAACTGAACAGTTTTCTTGCGTTACTGATTTCTGCAATTTTTGTCGGGATTTTAAACGGCTTAAGATTGCCTCATATTGTTGAATCTATAAAAGACGGTTTCGGCAGCACACTCGGAAGCTTAGCGCTGATTATCGGGTTGGGGGCTGTTCTTGGTAAATTGATGGTCGATTCAGGAGCTGCTCAGCGTGTAGCTTCGACTTTATTGAATAAATTCGGTGTGAAAAATATTGAATGGGCGATTCTGATTGTCGGCGGAATCTTCGGGATTTCCGTATTCTATGAAGTGGCTTTCATTATTTTAGCCCCGCTTGTCATCAGTATTGCCATTGAAGCAAAAGTTTCGTATATGCGCCTTGGGATGACTATGGTTGCCGCTGCTACAATGGCGCACAGTTTGTTCCCGCCACAGCCAGGCCCAACCGCACTTGTCGCTGCGTATGGTGCGGACATGGGTATGGTTTACATACTTGGAGTAGTAGTATTTGTGCCTGCAGTTATTGCGGCAGGAATCATCTTGCCGAGATTGCTGCGCAATCTGGATAAACCGGTTCCGCCTCTTTTGAAAAAACCGAAAGAATTTGCGGACGATGAAATGCCTGGCTTTGCTATCAGTATTTTGGTGCCATTATTGCCGGCTATCATTATCACAAGTGCTACAATCATCAACTATTTTATTGAAGAAGGAACGCTGATCCACGATATCGTCAACTTCTTCGGAAGCGCCGAAATCTCAATGCTTCTTGCTGTATTGGTTGCTATTTATGTCTTCGGCCTTCGCCGCGGACGCAAAATGCATGAAGTCATGGATTCGTTCTCAGGGGCAATCTCAAGCATCGCCATGATCATCTTGATTGTCGGTGCCGGTGGTGCCTTCAAACAAATCATTTTGGATTCTGGTGTCGGCGATTACATCGCGACGATGATGCAGAACACAAGCGTTTCACCATTGATCATGGCTTGGGTTATTACAGCCATCCTGCGTATTGCAACCGGTACAGGCGTTGTATCAGCTATTACCGCTGCAGGTATCGTAGGTCCGATGATAGATACATTTGACGTTAACCCTGTGTTGATGGTGCTTGCAACTGCTGCAGGAAGTAACACGATCACTCACGTGAACGATGCGTCGTTCTGGCTGTTCAAAGAGTACTTTAACTTGTCGATCAAAGAGACATTCAGAACTTGGGGTCTTCTTCTATTGACCACTTCTCTTGTGGGTCTTGGAGTTGTCCTGCTTCTCAGCTTGTTTATCTAATCGAAAAATGTCCGTCCTGCTTTTTGCAGGGCGGGCTTTTTATATGGTTTGGAACTCGATTCCTTTAATAGCTTGAAATCGTTGGCAAGAAGAATTAATAGAGTTCACAAAAGGGGAAAGGTGACTGGCAGTCTAAAGGAATAAATTGAAATAAAAAAGCTTCACTTTCTTCAGTCAACATTGAAGAAAGTGAAGCTTTTTTACTTCTCATTAAGGTGTGGCTTCTAAAATTTTAGGATAATAACGCATAGCCTAAGAAACCCTAAGTTAAGAAAAAAATAGAGGAAGCGGCTTATCTTCTTCTCTAGAAAAGAGTGGAGGCTTTCAAAAGAAGAAGTTTAGCAGCTTCAAAGATAGCAATGCCGGTAATTAAGCTTGAAAGTTTGAGAACTTTTATAATTAGTCGGAATTTGGCATAAGAATTGCAATATGTGTAGTAAGGAATTTAATGAAAGGAGGAAAAGTTTTCTTCAAGGATAAGGATGGCACTGATAACAAAAGAAACTTATTAAAGGAGGATTTATTTTGCAGACAACAGAAAAACTATCGGCATTTGAAAATGAACTGCGGGCAGATGTTTCAAAAAAAGGCCTCATGGAGTTTACAAAAGAAATTGCGAAAGAAGTTCGACTTTCAGGATCTGAAGAAGAACTAAGAGCATTTGAATATGCAAAAAGCCAATTAGAAAGTTTTGGGCTGCAAACGGAATTGCTGTTCAGCGATGCTTACATCTCAATTCCGTTGAGCGCTTCGCTTCATGTTAACGGTAAGGAATTTGACTGTATCACTCATGCAATGTCGAAACCCATCAAGGACTTAGTAGCTGAAATTGTTGATCTAGGCAATGGTTCGGATGAATTATATCAGTCAAATAACGTTAAAGGAAAAGTTGCTCTGATCGATGGATTAGCAACTCCGGCAGGCGTTCAAAAAGCAGCTTCATATGGTGTAGCAGCCGTACTTTTTGTGAATGCCAGATATACGCATGAAATGATTGTGTCTCCCGTTTGGGGTACTCCGGTTCCAAAAACATTTTCCTATTTGCCAAATACTCCAGTGGTTTCCGTAAATTTTGAGAATGGACAATCTATCCGAAAAGAGATTCAAGATAAAAGAAGTGAATGCAGAATTTCAACAGAAGTAGATACCGGTTTCCGTTCTATTCCAACGTTGACAGCCGAAATCAAAGGAAGCGAAGAGCCGGAAAAATTTGTCATGTTCAGCGGCCATATTGATTCCTGGCATTACGGGGTTATGGACAACGGGACTGCCAATGCAGTGATGTTAGAAGTAGCCAGAATCCTTTCCCAGCATCCAGAAAAATTGAAGCGCACACTCCGGCTGGCATTTTGGTCCGGGCATTCTCATGGGCGTTATGCAGGCTCGGCCTGGTATTGCGACACTCATTGGGAAGAGCTGCATGAAAACTGCGTTCTTCATGTCAATGTGGATTCGGTAGGCGCAAAGGATGCCGTTGTTTTAACGGAAGCGAATTGCATGAAGGAAACGCAAGGTTTTGCAAAAGAAGTGATAGGCACATTAACTGGAGAAGAATATGAAGGTTCCCGGTTTGGGCGTGCAGGCGATCAATCATTTTGGGGAACCGGTACACCTTCAATTTTCATGGGGCTATCTGAACAAGTACCTTCTGATGAACCGGCGGCTGCAGCTTTTAAGAACTTATTCGGCGGAGGAAAAGCAGGCGGCTTTGGCTGGTGGTGGCATACCACTGAAGATACGATCGATAAAATTGATCCAGACTTCTTAAAACGGGATTGTGAAGTTTATTTGATACTGGTTTATCGGGCTTTAACCAATCCATTAATTCCGGTCAACATACTGGAAGGCGTAAAAGAGATCGAAGAGGGGTTAAAAGAATGGCAACAAAAAGCACAGGGAAGATTCGATTTGTCTGTTGCTGTTGAACGGGCACAGCAATTGAAAAAGGCAACTGAGAAATTCCAGCAATCAATAGCTGGATTGGAGAACGAAGACAAAGAACGCATTTCGTTGGCAAATGAAACCATAATGGAACTTTCCCGAATTCTGGTCCCTTTAAATTATGTAAAAGGAAACGTTTTTGATCACGATTTTGCACTTAAACAGCCGATCATTCCAAAACTTGCTGAGTTGGATCAATTGCTTCAAGCAGACAAGGATTCGAATGAGTTTCAGTTCCTGTATACCTCTTTGCTTCGGAGCAGAAATGAAGTGAATTTTGCTTTAAAGAAGGCAAGCCAGGCTGTGGAACAAGCGCTTGAGCAAATAGTCTAGGGGATAGCCGGAAGGATCTTAGTATTTATGCAGAAAGCAGTGATGAGATGCTGATAAAGAAAGTTGAAGTAAAGCTGATCACAACCCCTTTCAATGTGAAGTTTCGGACAAGCTATGGGGCTATGCCGACCAGCCAGTCCCATATCATAGTCAGAATTACTGATGAGGATGGGGCGATAGGGATTGGTGAAGCGTCCCCGCTTCCTTTTTTCACAGGCGAAAGCGCTCAAATGATGAAACTGGCAATTGAAAGGGAACTTGGTCCTGCAATCATCGGAGAAAATGTGTTTTCAGTTGAAAAAATCCATCAAAAAATGAATGCGGTGTTATATCCGGCGACTGGAGCGAAATCTGCTGTCGATATGGCGCTGTGGGATTTGAAAGGCAAAAAACTGAATGCCCCTGTTTATCAATTGTTAGGCGGTGAACAGAAATCCGTTCCTGTCGCCTATGCTTTAGGGGAAGACGTTCCTGAACAAATGGAAAGGATGGCCCAGCAAAAAGCCAAGGAAGGATTTCGGACGATCAAAGTAAAAGTGGGTCTGAATCCTGAAAAGGATATTAAAACGATTAAAAATATCCGTCAATCTGTAGGAGAGGAAGTGCAGATCCGGGTAGATGCAAATCAAGGTTATACCGTAAAAGAATCATTAACCGTATTAGAAGAAATTCAAGACCTTGCAATTGAATACATGGAGCAGCCGGTTCCTTACTGGAATACCGATGGCCTTGCTGAGGTGCGGAAATATTCAACTATCCCGATTATGGCTGATGAAAGTATTCATTCCATTCATCAGGCAATGGAGTTAAGTAAAAAAGGGGCTGTCGATCTTTTTGGCATAAAGCTGATCAAGTGTGCCGGCATCACGAATGCTTTGAAAATTGCTCATATAGCAGAAGCAGCGGGAATCGATTGCGTATTAATCAGTCCTTGGGATACACAGCTTGGCACTCATGCAGGAGGGCATCTTTCCATGATCTTTTCTAACAAATATGCCCAAGAGCTTGTCGGGCCTCATTACCTGACGGATGACCCATTTGCTTCAGATGTTAAAAAAACCAGTTATGCACCAACTAATCTCCCAGGGTTTGGCGTAGCGGATACTTTCACGCATTTGATGGAAGAGTATTGAACAGATGAAGACCTATCAATGGGTGGTTGTCGTCTTTGTCAGCATGGTGCATTTTTCAGCTTTCACGCAAAGGATGGATATTGTTCCGTTCCTTGTAGACTTAAGAGATGTCTATGATGTTGGATATGCGGAAGTGGGAGGACTTGCTTCAGCCTTTTTACTTGGATATGCTCTTTTTCAAATTCCTGCAGGCATGCTAGCGGACCGTTACTCACCGAAACTGCTTATCTTTATCGGGGTCTCTGTCATGTTTGCAGCGTCTCTGCTATTTGCGGTTCTTGAGGTGTTTTGGCTAGCGCTTGTTCTTAGGTTCATCATGGGCCTGTCTTCGGCGATGTTATTTTCACCGGGAATAAAACTGGTGTCCACTTTTACTCCAAGTGATAAAAGAGGCGTTAGCATCGGGATCATGGAAGGCGGAGCAGGGCTAGGGATGTTAATGACCTTAACCGTGTTGCCGATTTTGTCTTTGTATGTTGATTTTCGGATTTTATTTATTTTTTTATCATTTCTGCTGCTTGTGCTTTTGATCTCGTTCCTGTTTTTGCCTGCATATAACAAGAAAGAAGTTGAGGCGGAAAAGCAAAGTGAGGGATCCCGCTTAAAACGTTTGAGCCTTATTGAATTGATAAAAAAGCCAATTGTTCTGAGATTGGTCGGCATTTCATTTTTCGGTCTTTTTGGCCTTCATGGGTTTATAACGTGGTTGCCGACTTACTTGGAAACGCTTGGCGGATTTTCCAAGAATCAAGTGGGTGGGATCATGGCAGTTACGATGATCAGTCAAATTATTATGGGACCAGTATCGGGAAAAGTATCCGATTGGATGGGGGAAAGGAGAACGACATTAATTGCCGGTTCCATCATGATGGCTGTCAGTTCAGTTTGGTTATTGGCATTCAAAGATTCAGGGATTTACTTTGCTGCTGTTTTGATAGGAGCAGGGATTTCCTGGGCGATGGCTCCGATGTTGACGATTGCGTCAGAACTGATAAAAGAAAGCGAAGGAGCAGTAATTAGCATCATCAATACAGTTGGCCAAAGTGCTTCCGCAATATCTGGTTATGTGTACGGTTTAATCTTTGAGTGGACTGGCCATTTTCAATGGATTTGGTTTTCGTGTTTGCTGATGTTCACCATACGTATTCTTCTTTCTTTAGGAAAACTAGAGGAAAAGGGCAGTGGAACTTCCAGGGAAGAGACGGAAAATGCGTAGATTATCCACTAAACAATCTTCATCAATCGAATCAGTAAGGGGAGGAACGGAATGAAGAAAATAATAGCAATGACCTTGCTGTTTTTAAGTACTTTTACTATACCTGCATTCGCGGCTGAAGCACCGCCAATATTGGAAAAAGGCATTATTGAAGTTACTGTCGGTTCAGAGGGAAGTGACGTAACTGAGCAACTAACACTTACAAACTTGGCAGGTTTTCCAGATGGCACTGTCGAGCATGTATTCACCAATTTAGGATCAACTTCTGACTTAACAATTACAGCAGAGGGGGAAGAGTTGGATTTCGAAGTGGTTGAAGATGAAATTATAAATAAGGTGATTGTAACCCTTCCGGAAGGAGCTGGGGATGGATTTAGTTACAATATTTCTTACTCCTATACAGGATCAGAAAACCGGATTCCAATAGTCATACCTGCTGCGAGTACAGATGGCAATGGGAACGATGTTTTACTGCGGGTAACGATTCCGGAAGGCCAATATTTGCAAAGCTCCTTTCCGATAATTGATGTGGGAGAAACAGGAACTTTAGAAGAGTACATGATGAATATTCCGAATTTTGTCAATCTGGAAATAAGTTCTTCTCCTCCGGGATTTTTAAATCCTATTAACTTATGGACGATATTTGGCTTAGTGATTATTTTGGGCTTTATTGGAGCTATGGCATATAGCCTGTTTAAACCGGCTAAAAAGACAGGGGGGTCAGTCAATGCTTGATTTTGGGCTACCATTTGCATTCTTTTTGGTATATGCAGTGCTTTTTATAGGCGGATATTTCATTTGGGCAATTCGGAGCGAAGAATAAAAGGGAAATGAGGGATGGCAATGTTTGATGTCAGTACAACATTTTATGTCGTTTTGGTCATTTATTTCATTGTAATTCTTGGGATTGGCTATATCTCTTTCCGAAAAAATAAAGATACGGAAGATTTTTTGGTAGCTGGCCGATCGATCGGTCCGGTTGTTGGCGGAGCCGCATTTGCAGCTACCCAGATGAGTGCTGGTACATTTGTGGGAACTTTAGGGATCCATTATCTAACCGGTTCCAGCTATATATGGATTTGGCTTGGCATGTGGACAGGATGGCTGATTGCAGCTACAGTCGTCGGCCCTAAATTTCAGGCGTTTAAAGGAAAGACCGTACCGGATTATGTGGGAAAACGATATAACAGCAAAACGGCTCGTGGAATTTCGGCTCTTTTGATTGTTACAGCATACACCATTTATTTGACTGCACAATATCAAGCCGGCGGGAATGTTTTTCAAACGGTATTCGGGCTTCCGTTCTTTTGGGGTGTGTTCATCACGATTGGTGTGACATTAATCTACACGATGTTCGGTGGTATGAGAGCGACAGCTTATAGTGATTTTGTTCAAGCGATCGTCATGGCAGGCTGCTTTTTTGCTGCCATTCCTATTTTGCTCATCCAAGCGGGAGGAACTGAATTTGTCGGTGACTTTTTAGGTACGTTCAGCCCTAATATGCTGACATGGCATTATGGCTTTATCGATTTGCTTGGGTTTGGAGCGGCATTCGGTTTATCAATATGTGTGGCTCCGTATGAGTTGGCAAGAATGTATACGTTACGCAGCCCTAAAACGGTAAGACTGGCAGTCGGTGTTTCGATGGTGTTTCAAGCAATTATTGCGGTGTCAGTTACAATTGCGGGAATGACTATTCGGGCAATGTACCCGTATATGAGCACTCCAGATATAGCTTCTACAATAATGGCCATCAATATTTTACCGCCAATTGTCGGTTCGTTAATCATTTTAGCCATTATCTCAGCTATTATGAGTACGGTGTCGGGAATTATGATCGTATCGGCTTCTGCAATTTCCCATGATTTTTATGCAACCATGCTCAAGCCGCATGCATCTGAAAAAGAATTATTGCGGGTGAACAGATTAGCGGTATTGGTCCTGGGAATCATTCCTGTATTTTTAGCTTTAAGGCAGATTGATTTGGTTCAATTTATTGTTATTTTGCAAGCCTCGCTTTCGGCCAGCTTCTTTTTTGCTACAGTGCTTTTTGGATTAAACTGGAAGCGCGGGACAGCAGCTGGCGCTATTGTTTCCATGGTGGGTGGTTTTACTACAGCGTTGTCCTGGTATATCGCAGGCAGCCCGTTTGGAGTGAATGAAGTTATTCCTGGTGTAATTGTCAGCAGTATTTTATACGTAACCGTTAGTTTGTTTACAAAACCTGTGCCACAAGAATCGCTGCGGCCTTTCTTTAAAGATATAACTTAATATTATTAATAACATAAAGTGAGGGATTTTATGGGAAACGGTGTAGTGCAAACTGTTGAAAACTTAAAATCGGAACTTGTCGAGTTTTTACAGCAAATGGTTCAAATTCCTTCTGAAAACCCGGAAGGCAGTTATGTAGAAATCAGCCAATTTCTAAAAGATAGGTTAACGCAATGGGGATTTAAAGTAGAGGTCATTGAAGTGCCGGAGGAAGAAGTGAAAAATTCAGGCTTACAAAAACCAAGAAAGAATATTATAGCTACGATTGAAGGGAAACAGGAAGGGCCCCATATATTGTTTAATGCGCATTTGGACACTGTGCCAGCAGGAGATCCGTCTTATTGGACCTATCCGCCATTTTCCGGAGAAATTGTTGAAGGAAAATTGTATGGGAGAGGAGCCACAGATTCTAAAGGTCGATTGGCGGCATACACGATGGCGGCATTGGCACTGAAAAAATCAAATATTCCTTTTAATGGAAAAGTCTCGATTGTAGCAACTTGCGATGAAGAAACAGGAGGTGCTTTGGGAGCCGGGTATGTAACAAATAATAAACTGATTGAAGGCGACATGGTCGTTGTGGAAGGATACAGCAATCAAATCGTCCGGGCAATGGCCGGGGTGCTGCAATTGAAAATTGAAACAGAAGGCATCCCGGCACACGCAGCATTCAAATGGAAAGGCAAAAATGCGATAGAGAAAATGGCGAAAATCATTCTAGAATTGGAAAAGCTCCAACAAAACCTGGAGAAAGAACTTTCTTCCATCACTGGTATGAGGCATACGACCGTGAACATTGGTGTTATTGAAGGCGGAACCAAGATAAACGTGGTTCCTGGAACTTGTCAAATAGAAGTGGATTTCCGGGTCATTCCTGAACATACTTTGGATGAAATTTATAATAGAGTACTGGCAATCATTGAGAAACTTCAAAATGAAGATCCGGAACTGAAAGCGAAAGTGACTCGAATTTCAAGTTTTGAAACAGATCCAACCGTAACAAGTGAAGATTCCCCATTGATCAACCAAATTCAAGAGGCCAACAAAGAAGTAAACGGAAAGAGTTTGCCGGTTGTTGGTATGCTGGGCCAATCGGATTCCCGGTGGTTTATCCAAAACGGAATTCCGGCAATCAATTTTGGTCCTGGAACAAACGATAACAACTTGCATGGCTACGATGAATTTATGGATATCGACGACTTGGTTCAAACGACAAAAGTGCTGGCTGTATTAATCAAAAATTATGTTGGCAGAAACTCTTTTGCAGAAAAAAGGCACTGACTTCGATTCCTTGATCTGAATTTGAAACTTACAGGAGGAGAAAGAATGGCTTCAAACCAGTACGAAAGTTTTAGCAAAGAAAGTGAAGTCCCAGCAACAATGCGTGCAGTTGTTATACGAGAGCATGGCGGTCCTGAAAAACTTTCTATTGAAAACGTACCAACGCCAGTGCCAAACCAGGGAGAAGTTTTGATAAAAGTAGAAGCAACTGCCTTGAATCATTTAGATGTTTTTGTAAGGGAAGGCTTGAAAGGACCTGGCGTCCATCCCATCCATCTGCCCCATGTGTCAGGAGTGGATATCGTTGGGCGTATCGTTAAATACGGCAAGGACAAACCAATGCATAGGGAATTGCCCGAAATAGGCGATCGAGTAGTGATCAATCCTGCGATTGGCTGCAATGAATGCCGGTGGTGCCGAATGGGAGAACCGAGCATGTGCCCGAATTACACCATATTGGGAGAGCATAGTTGGGGTGGTCTGGCAGAATATGTAGCAGCTCCTGCCCGGAATATTATGAAAGTCCCTGATCATATCTCTTCAGAACTTGCGGCAGCGGTGCCAGTAGCCTACACGACTGCTTGGAGAGGAGTGATGACAGTAGCCGGTGTCAAACCTTCCGACCGTGTATTGGTAGTAGGAGCGTCCGGTGGACTGGGATCGGCGCAAGTCGAAATTGCGAAAGCTGCCGGGGCAACTGTCATTGGAATTGCCAGTACAGAAGAGAAACGCAGGAAAGTAATTGAAAAAGGTGCAGACGAAGTGTTTGACTCTACCGGTGATTGGCAAGCGGATGTCATGAAATGGACAGATGGAAGAGGAGTCAGCATCGTTTTTGACTCGGTTGGCGCTCCTACAATGAGACAGAGCCTCAATACATTGGAGATGAATGGCAAACTGGTTCTTTCAGGTGCCACAGGTGGGGACAATCCGGATCTCAGTATTCGTGAGATCTATCAATGGCATAGAAAAATACTGGGAGCGCCTTTAGGAAATTGGGAAGATTTCTTACAAGTGACGGAATTGGTTTGGAAAGGGAAATTAAAGCCCAGCATTCATTCGGTCTACCCGCTGGATGAAATTGCAGAAGCCCAGATTGCTTTGGAAAAAAGGCGACACTTTGGAAAAATCGTTATCAAAGTAAGCCCTAATTAAAAAACGTGGTCTTAAAAGGTTTCTTTCAAGAACCTTTTAATGGCCGCGTTTTTTTAATTAAGTAAATCTAGGTATACCAGCGTTACGTTGACTATAAACGTCGTATAGTTTAAAATATTCAGTGAATTATGGACGGAAGGAGGAGATAGCTTTGAAACGACCTAAATTATTATTAGTCACTAAATCTAGACAAACGTTTGAAGTTTTTCATCAGCAATTGACCGAGTATTTTAAAGACGATGATTTGCAGATTGTTTCCTTGAACGAGGAAAACTGCCGCGACAGCGACCTCATACTGCTTTCGTCAGAAAAATTGATGGACACTCAAAAATTTCCTGCTGAAAAAACAATCGTTTCAAGACGAGGACTGGATATTTCAAAGCTTGAAGACTTGGTTAAATTGCCTTCTGATTCCGAATGCATTGTGGTGAATAATTTGCTAGAAAATACGGATGAAATCATAGATTTGTTGAAAAGCCTGGGGTTTGAATTCAATATGCATCCCTATTATCCAGGCTCCAATCAAAAAATAGAAGGAATAGATACTGCTATTGTGCCCTCAGTCATTGAACTTGTTCCCCCTTATATAAAAAATATCATTGATATTGGCATTCGCCCCCTGGATTTTTCCACTATTATAGAAGTTTCAATAAGACTAGGTTTAGATAGCGAAAAAGTGAATTCGCAATCGACTCGCTATGTAAAAGAAATTATCTCATTAAGCCAGAAGCTATCTTCTTCATTGGATATCGTGAAGAACTTGAATCACGAATTGGAAGCGATTTTTAATACCGTTCATGATGGCTTAATAGCGACAGATGACCATGGCCATATTCTTAAAATAAATAAAGCAGCAAAAGATATTCTAAATTATTCGAATCCGGAATCGATCCTTGGAAAAAATGCACCATTACTGTTTCCAAGGCTTTTTATTGAAAACAAAAAGAGTAAGGACCTTAAAGAAACAGCAATAGTAAATGTCAATGAGAAAAAATTGGTGGTAAATAAAAGTGAAATAGTCGTTAATAATAAAAAAATTGGCGAACTGACAGCATTTCAAGATGTCACACGGATTCAGTATTTAGAGAAAAGCATCCGGAAGGATATGCAGAAAATCGGCTTTTCTTCAAGATATACAAGCGAAGACATATTGGGAAGCAGCAGAAAAATCAAAGAAATAATGAATGTAGTCGAGAAAATAGCGAAAACCGATCATACAGTTATGATTCTCGGAGAAAATGGAACAGGCAAGGAATTATTTGCGCATTCCATCCATGATTTATCAGCGCGGGGTGATGGCCCACTGATTCCGGTGAATTTTGCTGGCTTGCCTCAATCATTAGCCGAAAGTGAACTTTTTGGTTATGAAGATGGAACATTCACTGGCGCAAAAAAAGGCGGGAAACAAGGGCTTTTCGAAATCGCCCATAACGGGACAATCTTTTTGGATGAAATCGGAGATGCTCCTCTACACATACAAACTTTATTGCTGCGGGTGCTGCAGGAAAAACAAGTGATGCGCGTAGGTGGAAGGAATTTAATACCTGTTAATGTCAGGGTAATTGCGGCAACAAACAAAGACCTCAAGCAATTGGTGAAAGAAGGAAAGTTCCGGGAAGATCTTTATTATCGGCTGTTTGTTCTGCCGATTCGTGTCCCTCCTTTAAGAGAGCGAAAAGAAGACATTCTCGATTTGCTCCATTATTTCATTGAAAACAATTCAACAGCAACTCCAGAAATTTCTCCTGCAGTGATAAAAGAATTGCTCGACTACGATTGGCCGGGCAATGTGCGGGAGCTGATAGGAGTCGTGCAATATATGACAGCAGTAATGGAAGATAATTGCATAACGCTAAACGATCTGCCTGAACAATTTAAAGAAAAGATGGATAAGGAAGAACGGCAAGAGAACGATCTATTGACCGCGCTGCAAAAAGAAGGGGATTTAAAAGAATTCTATGTGATTTTATCGAGTTTAAGCCAAGCGAAAAAACAGATGAAGAATATCGGCAGAGGAAAAGTTGTCGAGAACGTGATGACCGAAGGCTATAATCTCACAGAACAAAAAGTGCGAAAACGAATGGCGATACTGCGTGACCATGGGTTAATCTACTGCGGAGTTAAAGGGAAAGGAAGTAAAATCTCAGAAACTGGGGAAGCGTTATTAAAAATGCTGGAACCTACTTTGAAAGTATAATCTTGAATCATAGAAGACCAGTGCAAATCATTTTGCACTGGTTTTTGTTTTGGCCTAAACAGGTCTTTCCCAGGGAGTGCATAAGTTCAGAACACCCTAAGAAAACCTAACAAACCTAATTTAAACCATAAAGCATTCATGAACAGCTTCGGAAGCTCTTATTTCACAGAAAATGCTTTGGCATAGTTTTTGCATATTTTATAGAAGTAAAGGAGGTAGAACGGGATGCCCGCCTTATTAAAAGAACAAGAAAAGCTTTTCCTGGAAGAAATTAATCTGAATGTGCCAGGAACTGTCTTAAACAAATTTCTTACGCTAATCAGAGAATCAGGCAGTGTAGACGAGAAACTTGCAGTCGATTTTTTTACCAGCTATTTAGAAGAGTGGCAAGTCACTTATGAAGTGTACGAACCGGAACTGTATGTCAGTATCCCGGAAAGAGCGTATTTAAAAACCACTTCTCCATTTGCGAAAGAATTTAACGCTAAGACGCCTTCTTTTTCTGCGATTACCGGCCATCAAACCGTGTCAGGGGAACTGGCCTATATGGCTAAGGATTTTATGGTCGTGGAAGAACAAAATATTTCAAAGAAAATCGTCCTGACTGAAGGATATCCTACACCTGAAAAGGTTCAACAGTTTACTGATTTAGGAGCAAGAGCTCTTGTTTTCATTAATCCGGGTGAAACGATTCATGAAGGGATATGCACGCCAATCTGGGGAGCTCCTGATCTAGACAATGATGACACCGAACCAACCATAGCTGTGCTGGCTGTCAACAAATCCGATGGAGAGGAATTAAAAGAATGGGTTGCGAAAGGCAATGTGACAGCTGATTGCCAGACACATCTTGAGCAAGGTTGGAAAGCATGTCCAATAGTTGACGCATTTATCGAAGGTACAGAAGAGCCTGATAAATACGTCCTGCTCCATGGCCATTTGGATTCCTGGCATGAAGGGATAGGAGATAATGCAACGGGCAATGCAGCGCTGCTGGAAATGATCCGGATCTTTCAAAAAAATAAAGACAAGCTAAAGCGAAGCATCCGAGTGGCTATTTGGACTGGGCACTCAACTGGCAGCTATGGGGGCTCGACATGGTTTGCGGACCAATTTGGACTTGAGATTGAACAAAACTGCATTGCACAAATCAATTGCGAATCGCCTGGATGCCGGTGGGCGACGTCTTATGAATGCATGACATGGACCAGTGAAGCGGAAGATTTCTGCAAAGAAGTCATCAAAGATGCTGTTGGCCAAAAAAGCAAAGGCTCAAGACCGCTTCGTGCAGGAGATTATTCATTCAACAATATCGGAGTTACTTCCTATTTCATGCTTTCCTCGGCTATCCCGAAAGAAGTAGTGCGAGATAAAGGCTATTATTCGGTAGGCGGATGTGGAGGCAACATCGAGTGGCATACGGAGCAAGATTTGATGCATGTGACTGATTTGGATATCTTAACGAAAGACATCAAAGTTTACCTAGTCGGAGTATTAAGAGCAGTCAATTCCTCCATTCATCCATTTAATTTTGCAGCTACTGCGAAAGAATTTAAAGACACACTTCAGTTTTATCAAAGACAGGCAGGGAAGCATTTTGATTTTGGCCTATCGATGCAGGAAGCCGGCAATTTAGAGCAAGAATTGCTTGTGTTTTATAAAGAAGTGGAACGATTAAGGGAATTGCCCGCAACAGCTTCTGAAGTTCAAAGAGCCAACGCAAAATTAAGAAAGTTAGCAAGAATACTCATTCCGATTAACTTTTCCAGAATGGGCAAGTATCGGCATGACCCTGCTTTAAATGTTCCGGCATTGCCCGACTTAGCTCCTGCGGGGGAATTCGAACAACTTCAAGAAGGTTCCCACGAACATACAGTATTGAAAACACATTTGAAGCGAGGAGAGAATCGGGTGGCATCGGCAATTCGGGAAGCAAGGGAACTTGTAAACCGGCCGTAGGAAAATAACAGTGCAGGAGGTGAAAAGATGGATAAAAGAGTCGCGGTTATAACCGGTGCAGCTTCCGGCATTGGAAAAGGCATTGCCGAAAGGTTTGCTTCTGGCGGAGATCATCTCTTATTGGTGGACATCAATGAAACTGCGCTTGATCAAACAAGAAGAAAATTGTTACAGGAGTATCCCGAGGTAAAGGTCCAAGTTGCCTCAGGGGATTTAACATCACCGGAATTTGTCGAACAAATTGTCGAGCAATGCAAAGAATCATTCGGAACAGTAACGGTATTAGTGAATTGTGCCGGGATTTTTCCGAGTACACCTTTTTTGCGGATTTCCCGGAAAGAATGGAGTGGTGTAATTGATTTGAATTTGTCCGCAAGCTTTTTTTTAACGCAAGCGATTACCAGACTGATGATTGAAAGAAAGCCGGAGAATGCCAATATCATCAACATAACTTCTGCTGCCAGTGAAGTGGCGCGCCCAGGGGTAGCACATTATTGTTCTTCAAAAGCTGGATTGAAGATGCTGACACAAGTACTGGCATTGGAACTTGCCCCTCACCAAATAAGAGTCAATGCGGTAGGGCCAGGCCTTGTCGAAACGGAAGCCTTGCTCAATACGCTGATCACTGAAAAAGCCATTGAAGAGCACAAAGAAAAAGTGTCTTTTGCACCGTTGAACCGAACCGCACAGCTTTCAGAAATTGCAGCTGCCGTCTATTTTATTTCGAGCAAGGAAGCTTCTTATATAACGGGGCAAAATTTATTGGTGGACGGCGGTTATTCGGCCGGAAGGGTTTTTAAAAGCTTTGCAGCAAAGGGAGATGAAATGTCATGAAAAAAGTTAAGTATGCCGTTTTGCAAGCTGTTGCGGCACACATTGAAAAAAACCACAATCAAATGCTTCACTACTTACAGACGATTGTTGAACACGAATCTTTTTCTGCAGATAAAGAAAAGCTGGATCAATTGGCTCTTTGGCTTTCAGAGACTTTTGAAGAACTAGTTGGCGGAACATCAGAAATCATTGAGGTACAAACGTACGGAAATCACGTGAGATGTGAATGGGGACAAGGAGAAGGGCAAGTATTGATTCTTGCTCATTTTGATACCGTTTGGCCAATCGGGACATTAAACGAAATGCCATTCCGCATCGAGGGAAACCGAGTAAGCGGACCAGGTGTATTTGATATGAAAGGTGGGCTGATCCAGGGCTTGTTTGCATTAAAAGCGCTTAAAGATACGGGCATCAGCCTCGATAAAAAAGTGGTGGTCTTTTTTGATTCGGATGAAGAAATCGGCAATCCAAGTTCCCGTCCTTATATAGAAGAAGAAGCAAAGAAAAGCGATTACGTCTTTGTGCTTGAACCCGGCATGACGCTTGAAGGAGCATTAAAGACTTCTCGGAAAGGCGTAGGGATTTACCGATTGGAAGTGACGGGAATTCCTTCCCATGCCGGAGTGGACCCGGATAAAGGAGTCAGTGCAATCGATGAATTAGCCAGACAAATCCTAAAACTGCATGGAGAAACCGATTTTTCAACGGGCACAACAATAAGTGTCGGAAAAATTTCAGGAGGAACAGCCACCAATGTCATAGCAGAAAAAGCGGTGGCCGAAATTGATGTCAGAGGGAAAACAGCGGAAGAATTGGAAAGAGTCCACAAAATGCTCCTCAATTTAGAGCCGTTAAAAGAAAAGACCAAGCTGAAAATGACAGGTGGAATCAACCGGATGCCTTTGGAGCGAACAGAAAAAGTGCAGGAAATGTTTGAAACAGCCAAGCGCATTGCGAAAGAACAGCTCAGCTTTGAGTTGATGGAAAAAGAAACAGGAGGCGGAAGCGACGGCAATCTCACCGCCCCGTTTGCAGCTACTCTCGATGGACTTGGCGCTGTAGGAGACGGAGCGCATGCCAATCATGAACACTTGCTGCTCGACCGGATGAACGAACGCTGCGCTTTGCTGGCGGGCCTTCTGATCCACTATGCGGGAATACGGGAAAAGAGCTGAATATCTGTTATTGCAAAAGGAGAAAGGAGGCAAGTGATGACCATCACAATCATTGGAGCAGGAGCAATTGGCGGTGTCATCGGAGCCTATTTGATTCGCTCGGGGGAAGAAGTAGTGTTTATAGACCGGGATAAAGTTCACGTCGATGCGATGAATAAAAAAGGGCTGACCATCCAAATGAAAGATGATTCTTTTACGGTGGAAGCAAAAGCCTATACCGTTGAAGAGTTTTTGGCGGCAAAGTTGCCGGTGGAAACGATATTTTTAGCAGTCAAAGCACAGCACACAAAAGAAGCTATAGAACCTTTCAAACCGTTGATGAAGCCTGATTCTTATGTAGTGAGTTTTCAAAATGGGTTATGTGAATACGATATAGCAGAAGTGGTAGGGGCGGATCGGACCGTCGGCTGTTTCATTAATCTATTCGCAGATTATATGGAGCCGGGAAAAATTGAATACGGGGGTGTGGGAAGTTTATATATTGGCGAAATGGATGGAACGGTAAGTGAGCGGGTGCTAGATTTGAAAGAGCGGCTGCAAGGCTGGGGGGAAGCGAAAGCGACGGACAATATTTTCGGTTATTTATGGAGCAAACTTGCTTACGGAGCCATGCTCACTGCTACAGCCACTACGAATGAAGAAATAGCGGATTTTTTTGCCGATGCAGAACTGCATCCCGTTTTGAATGCCATTGGAACGGAAGTGTTAAGAGTTGCGGAGAAGCAAGGGATAACGGCAGAGCCATTCGACAATTGGAATCCGGCCTTGCTGTATCCCCATAAAAAAGAACGGGAATTGCAAACCAGTTATTTTCAGTTAGCTGAACGCTTGAGGAGTTATACGAAAACGAGGACAGGGATTTGGAGGGATTTAGCGGTTCGCAAGCGAAAAACCGAAGTGCCGCAGCAGTTGAATCCGGTAATCCGAATCGGGGAAGAGCACGGGCTTGCGATGCCGCTTACACGTAAACTTCTTTCGCTTATCCAGGAAATCGAAAACGGGGATAGAGAGATGAGCATGGGCAATATAAGGGAATTAGAAGCGGTGATGCAAGAAAGCGGGATTTATTAGGCAGTAAAATAGATTCTCTATTTATATAGAGTGAACCGATCATCTTCTTTGCCGACATTCCGCAAAACAGCTTCGCTTGCCGCGGGCGAGCGCCAAGCCTCCTCAGTCGCTTCGCGCCTTGCGGGGTCTCGGCTGTCTCGCTATCCCGCAGGCAAGACATTAGCCGAAGCCTGCGAGGCTAATGTCTTTGCGACGAAGCAGCGAAGCGATGCAGGAGCAGTATGTTTTCCTCCGCTGGTTTGCTCCATATCTAAGTGAGCAATCATCAAAAAGCAATCTGAGTGATCATCTCTCTTCTAGAAAGCTTATCCAGCGCAGGCGCGTCCACGGGCGAGGCGGAGCAATAAGACGAGTGCTCTTCTCGGCTTATTGTGTGAGCCATGCCCAAAGCGACCGAAGCGGTATGTACAAGTTGTTTTCTTTTTTCAACCTATATAGGGTGTTTTAATAACCTATTAAACCACAAAAACACCCTAAAGCAGTTGGACGCTATTATTCGTTTGCAGTTTCTTTAAGATTTTTTTGGCACGTTACTTGCAATGATATTTAACGAACAAGCTTAAAAAAGGAAGGGGAAGTTATTGAATGGCTAATCTAGCGAATACTGAACAGGAGAAAGGTTTATTGGACGAAATCAATCTGGAAGCACCAAAAGCGATTTTAGAAAGGTTTAGTACGTTGATCCGTGAATCTGGAAGTGAAGATGAAAAGATTGCCGCTGATTTCTTAACCGATTTTTTAAAAAAATGGGAAATCCCGCATCAGGTTCATAACCCGGAATTGTATTTAAGTATTCCCAAAAAATCGTATTTAAAAGTAACAGCTCCTACTGAAAAAGAATACCGGGTCAAATCACCTTCTTTTTCTGTCATTACTGGAGATGAAGCAGTCAGTGGTGAGCTTCTTTACATTTCGACCGGTTATGCGAAAGGGATCAATGATATTTTCGGAACAAAAGTGCAGGGAGACCTGGGTGATTTAAAAGGAAAAATCGTTTTGACCGAAGGGTATCCAATGCCAGGAAAAGTACAGGAATTTGCCGATATGGGAGCTACGGCCATCATGTTCATCAGCCCAGGAAACAATATTCACGAAGGGATCTGCACCACGATTTGGGGAGCTCCTGATCTCGATAATGTGAAGAATGAGCCGAAGATTCCCGTGCTTGCAATCAATAAGCCTGATGGCGGTGAGCTGATTGAGTTAAGCAAGAGCGAAAAGGTGACGCTGGAGTTTAAGACGTTTTTGGAGAAAGGATGGTTCAACTGCCCAGTTATCGATATTTTTATCGAGGGAACAGAAGAACCGGAAAAATATGTTCTTTTGCATGGCCATTTGGATTCCTGGCATGAAGGAATCGGGGATAATGCTACAGGAAATGCGGCATTGATTGAAATGGCCCGTATCCTATATAAAAACCGAAGCAAATTAAAAAGAAGTGTTCGCATTGCTGTCTGGACAGGGCATTCAACCGGGCGTTATGCAGGGTCGACATGGTTTGTGGATCAATTCGGATTGGATTTAGAAAAGAATTGCATAGCGTCTGTGAACTGTGACTCTCCAGGATGCCGCTGGGCAACTTCCTACGAATACATGATGTGGATGAGCGAAGTTGACGAATTCTGCAAAGATGTAGTGAAAGATGCAGTCGATCAGCCTTCAGCGGGCAAGAGACCTTTGCGCGCCGGTGATTACTCATTCAATAATATCGGCATCACTTCATTTTTCATGCTGTCTTCGAGTATTCCGGAAGATATGCTGAAAGAAAAAGGATATTATCCGGTCGGAGGCTGTGGCGGAAATATTGAGTGGCATACAGAAGAAGATTTAATGCATGTGGCTGATTTGGATATTTTGGTGAAAGATATCAAAGTCTACCTGACAGGGGTAATGCGTGCTGCTAATGCAACCATTCATCCTTTCGATTTTACACGCACAGCTGATGAGTTCACAGAAACCATTCAATCTTATCAAGACGCAGCAGGGACTCATTTTGATTTCACGTCAGCTTTGGACGAAGTTGCTAAGCTGCGGGAAGATCTGGCAGTTTTTTATCAAAAAATCTCCAAATTGCAGGAATCAGATATTTCTAATCCAGAAGTGAAACAAGCGAATAAAGTTATTGGAAAATTAGCGAGAATTTTAATTCCAATCAATTTTACAAAAAGAGGCAAGTTCTGGCACGATTCGGCATTGAATGTGCCGGCTCTTCCAGATATTGCACCTGCGCTTACCTTCGGACAAACACAAGAAGGTACACATCAATATAAAGTATTGAAAACCCATTTGATGCGAGGGCAAAATCGGGTGATTTGGGCACTTCAAGAAGCTAGGGAAGTTCTTTCTTATTCACAATTATAAAACGATTAAGGCTCATCAAAATGAGGTGAGGAAGAATGGCAGGGACAGGCGAAGAAGAACTGGTGTTTAAATCGATTACGGAAATCGGGGACTTATACCGCAGCAAAAAAGTCTCGCCGGTTGAAGTGACGAATGCCGCGTTGAAGCGGCTGGATGAACTCAATCCAAAATTGAATGCGTTCATTACAGTTATAGCAGAAAAAGCTCTTCAAAAAGCGCATGAAGCGGAAGATGTTTTTATGAAAGGTGAAACAGCAGGAAAACTATACGGAATTCCGATTTCAATTAAAGATATTTTTCGGACAAAAGGGATTAAGACAACGGCCGGTTCCCGCATCTTGAAAGATTATATTCCAGATGAGGATTCCGCGCTTTATAACACCTTGAATGATGCTGGGGCAATTGTTTTTGGCAAAAATCATATGCTTGAATTTGCGTATGGTTTTGTCCATCCCGATTATGGACAATGCAATAACCCATGGGATTTTAACAGGACTGCTGGAGGATCGAGTACGGGATCTGCATCGGCGGTCGCAGCGGGAATAGGCTTTGCATCAATCGGTACAGACACAGGCGGTTCAATCCGCCTGCCATCTTCTTTTTGCGGAATTGTTGGCTTGAAACCGACGTATGAAACTGTTTCAAGAAATGGCTTGTTGCATCTTTCGCATTCTTTGGACCATATTGGCCCGCTGACGAGAACGGTCAAAGACAACGCCATCGTATTGGAAAGCATTGCTTCGAAAAAAGTAAATTACGACGCAGTTTTTAGCGGCTCCATCAAAGGGCTGAAAATTGGTGTGATTCGTTCTTTAACGGATTCCCGCGCTCATCCGGAAGTCTCGACTTTAGTAAATGCCGCATTTCAGCAGCTTGGCGAATTAGGCGCTGAAATGATGGATATTGAAATACCCGGAATCGATGCAGTAATGGAGATTGCCTTTCCAATCCTGTTATCTGAAGCATCTTTCTACCATAAAGGCTGGTATCCGGAACGGGCGTCTGATTATGCGGTAGGAACAGCTGGGAACTTAAAAGAAGGATTCAACGTGCCGGCAGTAAGTTATTTAGAAGCTTTGGCACAAAAACGGGCTTTTGCAGAAAAAGTGAATGCCGTATTTGACGATTTTGATATTCTGGTTTGTCCAACGTCACCGAGTCCAGCAACCGAGCGTGACCCTACTTTTGAAGATACAACGTACGATTACACACAGCGGACATTGCCATTTAATGTTTCAGGCCATCCGGCAATCACGGTACCGGCAGGAGTAACGCCTTCACAAAATTTGCCGGTAGGCATTCAATTTATTGGCCGCTATTTTGATGAAGCGACGATTTATCGTGCAGCCGATGTTTTCCAGACAGTGAATGGAGGCTATAAAATCCCTTATCCGCTGGCAGTCGGAAAATGAAATCAATGATCATAAAGTTGGCATGGAATTTGCATATATAAAAGAGTAAAGGAGGTGTTTTCTTGAAAATCGTTTATGTCATACCAGGGCCGCTCAGCCGAACGGAAAAAGGGCGTTTAGAAATGGCCAGAAGGCTCGATGTATTGAAATCATATGCTGCTCCTGGCACTCATGTCGATATCGTCGACATTGAAGAAGGCCCTGCATCGATAGAATCATTGTATGAAGAATACCTAAGCATTCCGAATACAGTCAGTTGTATGCATGAAATGGAAAAGCAGGGTTATGATGCGGCTATTTTAGGGTGTTATGGAGACCCAGGGCTGGATGCCGTCAGGGAAGTGACTGAAAAAATGGTGGTGGTTGGCCCGGGGGAAGCCGGTGTAATGGCAGCAGCCATGAGCGGCTATCGCTTTTCGATTATCACCGTTACCAATAGCATGGTCAATCCGCTATATCATTTAGTGGAGAAAGCTGGAGTCGGCAAAAAGCTGGCTTCTGTCCGGGCGATTGAAGTGCCAGTATTAGAACTTGCAGAAGAAAAAGAGAACACAGTGAGGAAGCTTGTGGCAGAAGGCAGAAAAGCGATTGAAGAAGACAGGGCAGATACCTTGATTCTAGGGTGCATGTCGATGGGATTTTTAAACGTGGCGGAAGAAATGTCGAACGAATTAGGGGTGCCTGTTATCAATCCGGGCCGTATCGCCCTTAAAATGGCTGAAGCTTTAGCCGGAGCGGAAGTAACCCATTCAAAACGGGCTTATCCCTCGCCTCCGAAAATTTCTTCAGGAACGGTCAGCTCTGCCAAAGACTTGATGGTCAAAAAAGAAATATTGATGGAGCAAAAAAATCCAGGAATGTTTTGATATAAACATAGAAAAAAGGTAGTCCAAATGCCAACCGGAAGCAGTCGTTAAATGCTAAGCCTTATCAATGAAAATAAAAATTGAGGTGGAAATTATGCAGGAGATAATGGGGTTGTCAATTTCTAACTGGGCGATTTGGGTGACTATGGCTGTTTTTATCATCGCATATTTTGCATTAACAGAATTCCTCAGTAAAAAGGAGGAGAAGAAGTAATGGTTATCGCGATCCTTGTAGTTTATATGGTTTCTGTTATAGCGATCGGCTGGTATATGAAGTCCCGCGTCCACAATGAAACAGATTATTTAGCAGCTGGAGGAAAGCTTGGCGTTTGGGTTGGGGGAGCGACTTTGGCGGCGACTCAGATGAGTGCAGGTACCGCAATTGGTTCCGTAGGTTTTCATTATCAAGTAGGATACAACTACTCCTGGATCTGGATATCCATTTGGGCTTCTTGGGTAATTATGGCATTATTTATCGCCCCTAAGATGAAATCCTTTTTTAATACGCATCGTGCATTGACCATTCCCGACCTGCTTGGAACACGTTTTGAAAGCAATGCCATCCGAATTATCTCGGTGGTTATTTTAATCATTTGTTTTGGGATGACGATTGTAGCGGAACTGGTCGGAGGCTCTTATTTATTGAACGTAGTATTTGGACTGCCGGAAACTATAGGAGTTCTGATTCTGGCAGGGGTTTTCATTCTTTATACGGTATTAGGCGGTCTTTTTGCGATTGCTTATACGGATTTTCTTCAGATGATGGTATTTGCCGTCGGCTTTTTGGTCGCTGTTCCGTTTGCCATATCGGCAGCTGGCGGGTTCGGTGTGATGAATGAGAAGCTGGCAGCTATTGATCCAAATATTGTAGCTAATGGCATGCCGCCGGGAACTTTGACGGCCGTTTGTATTTCGTTCTTCATCATGATGATCGGTTATCCGATTATCGCGATCCGTTTTTATTCAATCAAAGACAATAAAACAATCAGACGCGCGGTCGGGGTTTCTTTTATCTTCCAAGCGATTATTGCAGTTTCCGTTAGCCTTCTTGGTGTCAGTGCGCGAATTCTTTATCCTAATTTAGCAACACCTGACTTGGCCAGTTCAACAATTGCAATGGATTTATTGCCTGCTGTACTCGGTGGTCTCCTATTAGCGGCAATTCTTGCAGCCATCCAATCGACGGTCAGTGCCATCTTGCTTATGTTAGGAAGCGGAATTTCCCATGACATCATGAAAGTGGTTATGAAAAGAAAAATGTCTGAGAAGCAGCAATTAAAAGTGACGAGAATTGTAGTGCTGATTATGGGCTTATTGCCGATTCCATTCGCTTTAAACCCTGTTCCATTAATTCAGCAAATCTGGATTAATGCTGCAGCCATGATCGGATCTTCTTTCGCAGTCTCTATCCTTTTTGGCCTCTATTGGAAGAGAGCTACCACTGCAGGAGCGATTACATCGATGGTAGGCGGTATAGTAAGTGCGGTTATCTGGTTATGGTTAGGAAATCCTTTCGGAATTGAGGCAGTATACATTAGCGTGCCAATCAGTTTGTTAGGAATGATTATCGTCAGCTTGCTGACCAAGCCGGTGTCCAAAAAAGCGTTGGAGCCATTTTTCAAGGATGTTGGAAGTACACCTGGCAACGAGACAGTCATGAACTATTCGAAAAAGCCATTATGAAAAGTTGAAGAGGAGGGATTCTCTTGCCCATCAACAATATAAAAGATTTATTATTTGAATCAATCGAAGAAATTGGCACACTTTATAGAAAAAAAGAAGTTTCTCCAGTAGAAGTGACAGAAGTGACTTTAGAGCGGCTGCATGCATTAGAACCTAAGTTGAATGCGTTCATCACGGTACTAGCCGACCAGGCGATGGCGCAAGCCAAAGCGGCGGAGGGTGTTTTTGCGAGCGGCGGAGAAGCGGGGAGACTGGTCGGCATTCCCGTATCGGTCAAAGACATCTTTATGACAAAAGGAATCCGGACTTCTGTCGGTTCCCGGATTCTGAAAGACCATGTTCCCGATGAAGATGCCTTTGTTTATACAGCCTTGCTAGAAGCGGGGGCTGTCATCATCGGCAAGAATAATTTGCTTGAATTTGCATATGGATCCGTTCACCCGGATTACGGTCAATGCAATAATCCGTGGGACGTCAACCGTACGGCAGGCGGTTCAAGTACTGGCTCTGCTGCTTCAGTCGGAGCTGGAATCGGTTTTGCCTCTATCGGAACAGATACAGGCGGATCAATCCGGGTCCCGGCTTCTTTTTGCGGGATTGTCGGATTAAAGCCGACTTATGGTACAGTGCCATCACAAGGATTATTCCCTTTATCCCAGTCGATGGACCATATCGGACCGTTAACAAGGACAGTACGCGATAATGCGGCTGTTTTAGAATACATTTCTTCCATGACATTCGATTTCAATTCCACATTTTCTGGAGACATTAAAGGCGTCAAAGTAGGCGTCATCCGAGCTTTGATGGACACGGTCACCAATCCGGAAGTCTTGTCGTTAACAGCTGAAGCAATTGAGCGTTTAAGAGATTTGGGAGCTGACATTCTAGAAGCGGATATCCCGGGGATTGAGAATATTGAAAGCGCAGCATTAGTGCTCGTTTTAGCGGAAGCATCAGCCATCCATAAAGAATGGTATGACACAAGAGAAGCTGATTATAATCCTGCCACTTACGCCAATTTAAAAGCCGGTTTTGGCATATCAGCGGTGAGTTATTTAGAAACACTGGAGAAACAGAAGCAATTCAAGAAACTGGTTGATGAAGCTTTAAAACAGGCAGATGTCTTGGTATGCCCAACCATGGCCTACCCAGCTACGGAGAAAGATCCCTCTTTTGAAAATGGAGATATCGATGTGTCGCGGCGTACCATTCCTTTTAATTTTTCAGGACACCCTGCTATATCGGTACCTGCAGGAAATACAGCATCAGAAAATTTGCCTGTGGGTCTTCAAATCATCGGCCGTTACCACGACGAGGGCACTGTTTACAAAGTAGCCGATGCTTTTCAGCAAGCGGCTGGCGGATACAAGCTACCGCCCCTCTGAATTTTAAAAGCTACGCAGAAGCCTAGAGCTTTTGCGTAGCTTTTTTTGATGTTTGGTAATAAAATTAGAATATTGAGACTATATTGTAGGGGTGTGTTACAAAATACCCTTTGAAAAATCCTGGAAAGTTATTTTAGGAATATTGTACTCGACGAGGAGGCTTGCTATGGAACTTGTTCTTCATCAAAAACAAGAGCTTAACCTGATTATGACATATAAGTTAAGGCAAGCTATTGAACTTTTACAGTATTCAACTTATGATCTTTATCAGTATTTGATGGAACAAGAAATGGAGAATCCTTTAATCGAATTGAAAGAGCAAAAAAGTTCTGATCTATACGAAAGGACCTTAAATAGAAGTTCAATCACTAGAAGTACTTCGGCTTCAGCAATTGAAATGAAACAAAGCAAAGAAGTGTGTATGAGAGATAAATTGATGCAGCAAGCCAAGATTTTCTATAGAAATGTACAGGACCTCAAAGTGATTGAATACATTATTTACAATATGGATGACAATGGGTACTTGGATTTTGCTGGAAATGAACAAGAACTTTCAGCATTATTCAATGAAAACGAAATCAGCAGAGGAATTCAACTTCTGCAGGCGGTCGGTCCAGCGGGAATCGGAGCAAGAAATCTAAAGGAGTGTTTGCTGCTTCAGGTAAATGATGAATTTCTTGATAAAGAATTAATAGAATGTCTCATTGAGAATTTTTTGGAGTTACTGGCCAATAAGAAATGGGAAGACATTGCAGCCCGGATGGGTATACCTTTAGGGAAAGTGAAAGAAATCCATGAATTGATGCTGACTCTTAATCCTCGGCCATGTTCGTTTATTTCAGATTTTTCAATTCAATACGTAAATCCTGATATTATTGTGCAGCATAATGGTAAAAGCCTTGCTTTTTATCTGAACGATGGTTATTTGCCTGAAATCCATTTTAACGATCAGTATTCAAACTTGTTAGGCAAGGACGATGAAACAGCCAAGTATCTTCAAGAAAAATATAAAAGCTATCAATGGTTATTAAGCAGCATCGACAAACGGCGCCAGACAATCAATAAGATCATGCAAGTGCTCATAAAAAAGCAAGAACGATTTTTTGTGGAAGGTTTTATTGCATTGGCTCCTTTGACATTAAAGGAAGTTGCGGAAGAAATCGAAATGCATGAGTCTACAGTGTGCAGAGTAACGATGAACAAATTTATTCAAACGCCTAAAGGAACTTTTGAACTTCGGGCATTATTCACTTCTAAATTAGAAACTTTGGACGGAAGTTCTATCGCTCAAACAAAAGTGAAAATGCTTTTAAAAAGCTTAATAGAAGGAGAGAATAAATGCCAACCTTTATCCGATCAAAAAATTACGGATTATTTTAATGAGGAAAAAGGCATAAAGGTAGCAAGACGTACGATCAGCAAGTATCGGGAAGAATTGAACATCCCTTCTTCAAGCAGAAGAAAGGAGCTAACTATAAAGTGAGGATTTATCTGAATAATGAACACCTTCTGACTCGAATTGATTTACATCTATTCGATGGACTTCAGGAGGTGTTTTTTATGGGGCCTAAAGGAGCCTCATGAGTTATTCAGATTCCTTCAAAGCTTCTTCTGTAAAAGGCGAAAAAGAAAACGCATACATTTTTTCGTCATAAGCTCGGATTGGTATAGACATCTATACATATTAACTTTATAGTAAAAATTAAGACTAAGAAAAAAGAGGTGGATTTACTTGTTCAGTTTTTTGCAGAAAATCGGGAAATCATTGATGTTCCCAATCGCAACATTGCCGGCAGCAGCCTTGCTTTTGCGCTTTGGCCAGGATGACTTGCTCGGCATTCCGTTCTTATCAGCAGCGGGAGCGGGAATCATTGATAATTTGGCCATCATTTTTGCCATCGGGATCGCTTTCGGGCTTGCCCATGACAGCAACGGCGGCGCGGCGCTTGCGGGTGCGATTGCTTACCTGGTATTGACGTCCGCTATTGTAACAATCAACGAATCGATCAATATGGGTGTATTTGCCGGGATTCTTTCCGGAATCATCGGGGGGCTTTTATACAATAAATTCTATAACGTAAAATTCCCGGCGTGGCTGGCATTCTTTGGAGGCCGGCGATTTGTCCCGATTATAACAGCGGCGACAATGACTGTATTGGCAGGAATATTAGGTTATGCATGGCCGCCGGTCCAGGAAATGATTGACGGCGCGGGCGACTGGATTTTAAACGCCGGCATGTTTGGAGTGGGGGCATATGGCTTCTTTAACCGCCTGCTTTTGCCTACTGGCTTGCACCATGTCATCAACACAATTGTGTGGTTTGATTTTGGAACCTTTACAGATGCAACGGGAGAAGTTGTGCGCGGTGAGATCAACCGTTTCTTAAAAGGAGACCCGACAGCAGGGCCGTTCCTTTCCGGCTTCTTCCCAATCATGATGTTCGGGCTTCCGGCAGCTTGTCTGGCGATGTATGCAGCGGCTAAAAAAGAACGCAAAGCAATCATCGGCGGGATGCTGTTCAGTATCGGTTTTACTTCTTTCCTGACAGGAATTACTGAACCGATTGAGTTTTCGTTCATGTTCTTATCGCCATTATTATACGTAGTCCACGCTTTATTGACAGGTGTTTCGATGATGGTCGCATATGCACTGGATGTCCATCACGGTTTCGGATTCTCAGCGGGAGCCATCGACTTTGTCCTAAACTACGGACTGGCGACGAATCCACTTGTTTTATTAGTGATGGGCCTTGGAACCGGCGTTATTTACTTTGCAATTTTCTACTTCCTGATTGTGAAACTGGATTTGAAAACGCCTGGGCGTGAAGACGAAGACGCTGAAGACGGCAATGCAGATACAGGCAATAAAGGAATCGATATCAGAGCTTATCACACGATTGAAGCACTAGGCGGCAGCGACAATATCGCGGCAGTCGACTACTGCACCACTCGTTTGCGCATGACCGTAAAAGATGCGGATAAAGTAAACGAGAAAGACTTGAAGCGCCACGGCGCAATGGGGCTGATGAAAATCAATAAAACGAATGTCCAAGTGGTCATCGGGACAGCTGTTGAGTTCTTGGCGGATGCTATGAAGAACCGTTTGGCAAATGGCAACCCGACACCAGAAAGTCTGGAGGTGCCGGTTGAAGAACTGTCAACAGAGGCGGAGCTGGTCAAAGAAATCCGCGCAGAAGATTTTGGCATGCCGATTGACGGAGAAATCATTCCATTGAGTGAAGTGCCGGATGAAGTATTTGCGAAAGAAATGATGGGACCGGGGTTTGGCATCATTCCATCAGGAAACACGCTTTATTCACCGGTGGACGGCCGGGTTGTCACTGTGTTCCCGACCAAACATGCCATTGGCATTGTGACAGACACGGGAGTCGAAATCTTGATCCATGTGGGTCTGGATACGGTGAAACTGAACGGCGAAGGCTTTGAGACATTAGTGGAACAAGGCCAGCTTGTCCAGCGCGGCGATGCGTTGCTGAAACTGAATCTTACCTATCTTGGGGAAAATGCACCTTCTGTTGTAACTCCGGTCATTTTTACAAACTTAACGGGCCAGGAACTTGAAGTGTTGAAAACAGGTCTACAGACACAAGGAACAGTTTCCATCCTGAAAATTCAATAATGATCGAGAGAAACTTTGAATTGAGGAGCTTTATTCCGCTATTTAAAGTAAATCCAATCAGACAAAACAAAACCAGGAATGTCATCCGTGATTTTCCTGGTTTTTCGTAAGGAGAGGCATTTTAATGAAGAAAATCATTTTAATTTCCAATATTACCATTGCCGATTCGGTGGAAAAAAGCTTTCTCGGAGACATTTTGCTGGAAGATGGGAAAATCACCGAAGCAGCCTCGTCGCTCCCAAAAAATGCTGATATCCACATAGATGCATCCGGCAAGAACTGGACAGTGGTCCCAGGGTTTATTGATGTGCATATCCACGGGGCTGCGGGATTTGATGTGATGGATGCGACAAAAGAAGCACTCAGCGGCATGGCCAGTGCATTGCCGCGAGAAGGTACGACGTGCTTTTTAGCGACAACGATGACACAATCAAAGGAGGCAATCTCAAAAGCATTGCAAAACGCCAGCTTTTTTCAAGCGGAAGAAACGCAGGCAGAAATGGTGGGCATTCATCTGGAAGGGCCTTTTATTTCAGAGAAACAACCCGGTGCACAGCCGGTTGAACATATTACACCACCTTCTGAAGCGCTTTTTCAGAAATGGCAGAAGTTGAGCGGAAACCGCATTAAACTGGTGACGATGGCTCCGGAAACGGAAGGCGGCATCCATTTTATTGAACAAGTGACAGCAGATGGCGTGCTGGTGTCTATCGGACATTCAGATGGCACTTGGCAGGAGATGCAGCAGGCGCTTCAAGCAGGAGCAAGCCATGTAACACATCTCTACAATCAAATGAGTCCGTTTCATCACCGGGACCCGGGAGTCGTTGGAACAGCTCTGACAGAGGATCGCTTATCAGTGGAAATCATTGCTGATTTTATCCATAGCCATCCGAAGTCAGTTGAGCTGGCTTTTCGGCAGAAAGGGGCAGAACGCCTCATTTTAATCACCGATGCGATGCGGGCAAAAGGGCTTGAACCCGGTATATATGATTTGGCAGGGCAAGACGTTCTGGTAACCGAAACCGATGCCCGCCTTAAAAGCGGAGCTTTGGCCGGAAGCATTTTAACGATGGACACAGCATTGAGGAACGTCCAGTCATGCACGGGCTGTTCGATTTCAGAACTCGTGGCGATGACATCTGCGAATGCGGCAAAAGAGCTGGGCTTATCCAATAAAGGCAGCATCAGAGCAGGAAAAGATGCGGATCTTGTCATTTTAGATGAAAGTCTGAATGTTCAAATGACTATTTGCCGGGGGACGATTGCATACATCAAGGAGGGACATCATGAATATAGAAATAGTTGAAAATTACGATGAAATGAGCAAGCTCGCTGCTGAAATAGTGGAAAAGCAGGTCGTGAAAAATCCACGTTCAATTTTAGGGCTGGCTACCGGTTCTACACCGATGGGGCTTTATAGCAATATGATAGAGGGATTCAAGAACCGCGGAATCTCGTACAAGCAAGTGCGAACCATCAATTTGGACGAATACCTGGGGCTGAACCGCAATCATCCGAACAGCTACCACAGCTTCATGCATGAAAATTTATTCAAGCACTTGGATATTCAGATGCGCAATACATATTTGCCGGAAGGGCAGGCTGCTTCTGTAGATGAAGAATGCATGCGCTACGAAGCGCTCCTCGATCGGATCGGGCCTGTGCATCTGCAGATTCTTGGTATGGGAACGAACGGCCATATCGGCTTTAACGAACCGGGGACTCCTGAAGACAGCCTGACGCATTGCATCGAGCTGGATGAATCGACCCGAAACAGCAATGCACGCTTTTTTGATTCATTGGATGAAGTGCCAACCCATGCCATCACGATGGGAATTGAATCTATTTTGAAAAGCGATAAAATCCTTTTGCTGGTATCCGGAAAGGAAAAAGCACAAGCTGTAAAAATGTTGATGGAAGAGCCGATAAGTGAAGATTTTCCAGCCTCGTTTTTGTGGAAACACGAAGACGTAACGTTTATTGTTGACCAGGATGCTTATCATCTGGTGGAAACAGAAAGGCAGTGAATGCGGTGCTAGACAAACAGTCGCACATACCGATGTATGTCCAAATTGAAGAAGAGCTGAAGCGCCGGATCGAACGGGGCGAATTTCCTATTGGGACAGCCATCCCATCGGAACGTGAATTAACAGAGCTGTTTGGCGTTAGCCGCATGACTGTGCGCCAGTCTGTCACCAATTTGGTGAACGAAGGTTTACTGTATCGGGAAAAAGGCCGTGGCACGTTCGTGGCTTCGCCTAAAGTCGAGCAGCCTTTAAATGGTTTGACCAGTTTTACCGAGGACATGAAAGCGCGGGGATTGACACCGAGAAACAAAGTCATTAATTTTAAAAAAGGGTCGCCCGAGCCGGATATTGCCAAGGAACTCCAGTTAGGGCATGGCGAGGAAGTCTATACAGTCGAACGGATCCGCTATGCCAATGAAAAACCGATGGCGATTGAACGGACGTATCTTCCAGTCAAGCTGTTCCCACAGCTCAGTGAGGAAGCGCTTGCCGGATCGCTGTATTCCCTTATTGAACAGGAGCAGAAACTGGCCATCAGCCACGCTTCGCAGCGGATGGAAGCGGCGCTCGTTAAACAGGAAGAAGCAGAACTGCTGCAAATCGGCATGCCGGCAGCCATATTGATCATCGAAAGAGTCAGTTATTTGGCAAGCGGCGTGCCTTTTGAAGTGGTCCGCAGCACATACCGGGCGGACCGCTATAAATTCATTACCGAAATTCAACGTTAAAAAAGACGAAAAGGAGAATGAACATGATTGAGAAAAACTATACCATTACCAGCGAAGAAGGGCTTCATGCACGTCCGGCTTCTCGGCTTGTCCAAGTCGTGTCACCTTTCACTTCTGAAGTGAAACTTGAATTCAAAGACAAGCAAGTAAACATGAAATCAATTATGGGCGTTATGTCGCTCGGCATTTCAAAAGGCAAGGAAATCAAAATTGTGGCAGACGGCAAAGATGAAGAAAGATTAATGGCCGCTGTCGATGAATTGATTGTCGGCGAAGGTCTGGGAGTTTAAACAGCTATGCTGAATTCGTATTTTGAGAAGGTACGGGAAAGGCTCGCGCTTGTTGAAGAGCAGGAAAAAGCGGTCATGATGGAAGCTGCCGGGAAAGTGGCAGCTGCTATTCAACACGGCGGCATCATCCAGCTGTTCGGCTGCGGCCATTCCCATATCCTGGCCGAGGAAGTTTTCTACCGGGCAGGCGGGCTCGTACCGGTCAAACCGATTTTCATCGAACCGCTGATGCTCCATGAAGGAGCCGTCCGCTCATCTCGATTGGAGCGGAGCAGCGATTACGCAGAAGATCTGCTCGAACAACAGGATTTCCGGCCGGAAGATGTGGTCTTTGTGATGTCCACCTCCGGGCGTAATCCCGTACCGATCGATTTTGCGCTGGCGGCCCGTGACAAAGGTGCCTTTGTCATCGGTCTCACATCACTCGAATACGCAAACAGCCAGCCTTCAAGGCACCAAAGCGGCAAGCATTTGCATGACGCGGTAAACCTCGCTATTGATAACCATTCAGTAACAGGCGACGCTGTCCTCAAAGCGGAAAATGTCAAAGTCCCTTTTGGTCCGACTTCGACTGTAGTAGGGAGCGTCATCTTAAACGCCATCTTTGCAGAGGCCATTCAGCAAATGGCAGACAACCATTTTGAGCCGCCCGTGTTCCTCAGCGGCAATATCGACGGCACCGACGATCACAACAACCGGCTGATTGAAAAATACCGGGAGCGGATAGCAGTGTTGTCTTAAAATAAAATAGCCGGTTTCAAGTGAAAACTTGAAACCGGCTATTTTTTATTTACCAGCATGAGAAAAGAAGTTTTTGTTAAAATTACTGAATTTATTAAAAATACAGAATTTTCGTTGTATTAAAAGGGAGTCTAAACTATACTTTTGATATATACAATTAATGAAACGTCGTTTCATTAATTGAAACGAAATTGAAAGCGCTTTATCACTTGAATTAAAATCTAACGAAAGACGGTGAAGAAATGATTGAAACCCGCATAACGGAAATGTTTGGCATTGAGTACCCAATCATTCAAGGCGGTCTTCAGGGACTGGGTACTTCTAGACTCGTTTCAGCAGTATCTGAAGCTGGAGGATTAGGTTTGATTACTGCTGGAAGCTACGCGAATAAGAAAGACATGCTGAAGGATATTGAAAAGGCAAGATCGCTTACTTCTAAACCTTTTGGCATGAATGCAGCAATCGGCATTCGCCGGCCGATGGATGAGTTTATCGAAGGGGCGATTGAAGCAAAGGTTCCAGTGGTATTTACATCAGGCAACAATCCACATCAATACGTGGAGCAGCTGAAGAACAACGGCATCAAGATAGTGCATGTCGTCCCATCTGTCCGCTTTGCTAAAAAGGCGGAGTCAATTGGATGTGATGCGGTTGTCGTAGTCGGCTATGAATGTGGCGGGCACCCAGGACAGGATGATATCACGACGATGATGCTGACACAACGGGCTGTGCAGGAACTGTCGATTCCCGTCATTGCGGCTGGTGGCATTTCGACGGGAAAAGCGGCATTGGCAGCCTTTGCTTTAGGAGCTCAAGGAATTCAAATGGGCACACGGTTTTTAACATCTAAAGAAGTTGGCCTTCACCCACTTGTGAAGGAACAAATTTTGAAGTTGCAGGAAACAGACACCGTCCTCGTGAAAAAGTCTATCAGGAAAACGGCCCGGGTTATGAAAACAGAAAATGCCCTTGCTTTGTTGGCCCTTGAAGAAAGCGGTGCACCACTTGAGGAGATTATGCCATTTATCAGCGGTGACTCATACCAGCAATTAATCTATGAAGGGAAACTTGATAAAGGGGTAATGGCTCTTGGCCAATCAATCGGATTAGTTAATGAGTTAAAAACGGTCAATGAGATTTTTGAAGAGATTATCACCGAATACAATGAACAGTTGGATTTTTTATACGGGGCACGAAAATCACCACTGAAAACAGTTTTTTAGGGAGAAGGGATGAGATGCCCAGATTTACTTTGCTGCTGAGCATGTGTTTTTTATATATCCTCAGTTCTTTTGTGGCGAGCAGTATGCTTCAAAACCTTTACGTCCTGTTGGCGGTAACTGTATTTATCTTATTTTGGCTGCTGCTTGATAAAAATCCGAAAATCTTTACGGCCGTTTTATTACTATTTGGGATGGGCATCCATTATTCAACTAGTGGAGGAGGCATGGTGTTGTTTCAAGGGATTACGCAAAACATGCCGCTGCTGTCCATCCTAATCTTGGCTCCGCTTTTGTCAGTTCCATTAAAAAGAGAAGGGGTCATCGGCAGCACTGTATCCTATCTGGATAAACTGAAAAGTAATCAACGCAACTTCTTTTATGGCCTGTCAACGGTTACCGCTGTAGTTTCACCTATCTTAAATATGGGGGCTTTGCGGATTGTCCATGGCTTTGTAGAAAATATCAAAGTCGCTCCAAAAACTTTGTCGAAATCTTATTACATCGGATTTGCACCTGCAGTCATCTGGTCTCCTTTTTTTGCCTCTGTGGGGATTGTGATTTTTTATCTGGATATTACATATGTATCGTATTTGCCGGTCGGTATTGCATTTGCTTTACTTCAGATGATTTGCGGAATTCTCTTGTTTGGACCCCACGCCTCTAAACAAGTGGAAACAGAAATAATCGGCTCTTCCGAATCAAGAACTGAACAGAAAAAGCATGTGTTTATGTTGCTGAGCTATGTCATCTTCTTAATTGTCCTGTTGATCGGTATGGAGCAGCTATTGCACAAATCGATGCTGCTGCTTGTGTGCATCGTCTGCCTGATTGTGCCAGTGTCTTGGTTTATGCTCCGAGGTACAGTGCAGATTTTTAAGAAAGAACTGTGTTTGTATAAAGATAAAATGCTGACTCAGACAAAAACGGAAATCTGTCTGTTTTTGAGCGCTGGGGTCTTTGGAAATGCCATCTCGCATACTCCTGTCAAATCAGGAATCGAACAGGTGATGCAATGGGCTACTTTGCAGTCGGTTGGAATTTTATTTTTGTTGATCGTTGCTTGTGTGACGTTGTTTGCCATGCTGGGTGTGCATCAAATTATCACTGTACCACTTATTTTAACCTCATTGATTTCTGGTGATATTTATATCCACCCTTCATTGATCGCTTTCATGTGTATCTTCTCTTGGATGCTGTCATCCGCGCTCAGCCCTTTAAATGCACTGAACATTATTGTTGCTGCCAGTGTGAAACGAAATGGAATGATGATCGCCTATAAATGGAATGGAGCTTATTTGTTGTTTATTTCTTTGTTGGGGCTCACATACGTTTATATTTTAAATTATGTGCTAAGCAACTAAAGTGATTTGGCAAAAAGAAAAGGGAGTGAAACGATGAGAAATTTCTCAGTGATCGGTTCAGGAATTATGGGAAGGGGCATCGCATATACGGCAGCTTTGAGCGGATTTGACGTTATTCTTCACGATATCAAGGAATCAGCCCTTGAAAACGCCAAACAATACATCCAGGAGGAGATGAAGAAAAGTGCTGAACGCGGATACATCAAATCTGGAGACGCAGAAGCAGCATTAAAAAGAATCACCTACACAGAAAGTTTTGAAAAAGCCTCTCAGCAAGCAGATGTTGTAATCGAAGCAGTTCTTGAAAAAATAGAATTGAAGATTGATGTTTTCAAGCGTTTAGACCAGCACTGTCCACCTCATGCATTATTAGCTACCAATACCTCCACGATGAGTCCGACAGAAATCGGCGCTCAAATATCCCGCCCAGAAAAGCTTGTAGCTATGCACTTTTTCAACCCTGTCCACAAAATGAAATTAATCGAGATCATCAGAGGGTTAGAAACCTCTGATGACACTGTTGCCTTGGCAAAAAAAGTCGGTGAAAAACTAGGGAAGGAAACAGTCGAAGTCAATGAGTTTCCTGGTTTTGTCACCAGTCGCATGAATTGCCTGATCGGCAACGAAGCGATGAATATGCTCCAAGAAGGTGTAGCTTCAGCAGAAGATATTGATAAAGCCTTGAAGTTGGGGCTGAATCATCCAATGGGTCCGCTTGAATTAGCCGACCTGGTGGGACTTGATACACGGCTGCGCAATATGGAATACCTCTATCACACTTTAGGGGAAAAATATCGCCCTTGTCCATTATTGATTAAATACGTCAAAGCAGGCAGGCTTGGCAGAAAGTCAGGTTCCGGTTTTTATGATTATGGAACAAGGCAAGGAGGATGACCATGTTTCACAATATCTTGCTTGATTTTAACGAAACCTATGCTTTGATCACTATTAACCGGCCTGAAGTCAGAAATGCTTTAAACGCAGAGACATTGAAGGAAATTGAAGAAGCAGTGGACCTTTGTGAAAGCAATCCGACAGTGAGTGTCATTGTATTTAGAGGAGCCGGGGATAAATCATTTGCTGCTGGAGCGGATATCGGCCAATTGAGAGAGCGTAAAATGCTGGATGCTTTAGCACCGGGCATGCAAGCTACGTACAAGAAAATTGAAAACTGCAGTAAGGCAACGATTGCAGCCATCAATGGCTTTGCTCTTGGCGGCGGTTGCGAGCTGGCACTGGCATGTGATTTACGTGTAGCAGCGGAAACTGCAAGAATCGGGTTGCCGGAACTGAACTTAGGAATTATTCCAGGCGCTGGAGGGACACAACGGCTTTCGCGCATTGTCGGCAAAGGGATTGCTCTTGATATGATTTTAACAGGAAGAATTATCAGTGGAGAGGAAGCTGAACGCATCGGATTGGTGTCAGAAGCCGTTCCTCTCGAAAAATTGGATTATCTTGTTGAACAAAAAGCGAAGGCAATTCATGCAAAAGGACCGATTGCGGTGAAATTGACAAAAATGGTCGTGAACCGTGGGTATGATATCGACCTGGAAACAACTTTGCTGATTGAAAAGATGGCGCAGACGATCGCTTTTGGCACAGAGGACAAAGTGGAGGGAACTGCCGCTTTTATGGAAAAAAGAGTTGCGCAATTTAAAAACCAGTAAGAAGCAATACAAATTTAAGAGGCGATGTACGGACTGCCTCACCATTTATAAGAAAAGGAGTGAAGTGATTTGAACAATCCGGTGATTATTGCATCTACACGAACAGCTATCGGAAAAATGGGTGGTGCCTTAAAAGATGAACTTGTAGATTTTTTAGCTGCAAAAGTAATTGATGAGGTAGTGAAACGTGGATCCTTCGATAAGCAAGCCATTGATGAAGTCATTATTGGCCAAGCAAAACAAAGTGCGGATTCTTCCAATTTGGCTCGTCTTGCTCTTTTGCGCGCGGAACTTCCAATTGAAACGACGGGATATACAGTGCACCGGCAATGTGGTTCCGGCTTGCAGGCCATTAACAATGCCGACCAGCAAATCCGATTGGGCCTGTCGGATGTCGTTGTGGCAGGCGGAGCGGAAAGCATGAGCACGGCACCCTATTACATGCGGAACGCCCGGTATGGATATGGTGCTGGAAATGCAATGTTGGTTGATCCGAATACAGAAAGCCAGCCTCGTTCCCAACCGATGGAAGTATATGGCGATTTGACGATGGGCTTAACGGCTGAAAACTTGGCGGTCCAATATGGTATCAGCCGTATGGAGCAAGACGAGTTTGCTTTTCGGAGCCAGGAGTTGGCTGAAAAAGCGATTCTTTCAGGATATTTTGTGGAAGAAATTGTGCCCTACGAAATCAAAGCGAGAAAAGAAGTGATAATTTTTGATCGAGACGAACATCCAAGAAAAACGTCAGTCGGGAAAATGGCGAATTTAAAAGCAGTTTTTAAAGAAGAGGGAACTGTTACGGCAGCTAATGCCAGCGGAAGAAATGACGCAGCCTCTGCTGTATTGATGATGTCGGAACAAAAGGCGCATGAATACGGACTAAAGCCTAAAGCGCGGATCGTTGCCCAGGCAGTGTCGGGTGTATCACCGGAAATTATGGGAATTGGACCTGTGCCCTCTACCTTGAAGGCATTAAAAATGGCAAATTTAAATTTGGATGATATTGGCTTGATTGAATTAAACGAAGCTTTTGCGGCGCAATCGCTTGCCGTTATTAAAGAACTTAATTTGGATATTGGCCGTGTCAATGTAAACGGGGGAGCCATTGCACTTGGCCATCCAATTGGTGCATCCGGCAGCATCCTGATGACAAAACTGCTGCATGACATGGAGAGAAAAGGTGAAAAATACGGTCTCGTCACTTTATGCATGGGTGGCGGGCAAGGCATAACAACGATTGTCGAGAATCTACAGGTATAGCTGAAACGAAGAATGAAATGATTGAATTCAAATTTATGGCATCACGAATACTTGGAGGAAAAAAGATGAATCAAAGTGTAATCAAAGCCCTGCAGTTAATGGAATATTTTAAAGAGCATCCTGAACTGACGCTGGCCGAATTGGCCGAATTGGACAAGATGCCAAAACCAACAGCTTACCGCCTAATTTCTTCTTTGGAAGCAAGTGGATTTTTGGTGAAAACGAAGAACTCCAGCCATGATGTTAAATACCGTCTGGGACTGAAACTTTTAGAACTGGGAACTTATGTTGCTGAGTACATGGATTATAGAAAAATTGCATTGCCTTACATGGAGCAATTGAATCGTGAATTAAATGAAGCTGTCCATTTGGCGATCCTTGACGGCGAAGAAGCAACATATGTAGAAAAAGTGGAAGGACAGAATTACATTCGGCTCAACAGCAAAGTGGGTGGAAGACTGCCGCTGTATGCAGGCTCCGCGCCAAAATTACTATTGGCTTTTCTAGATCAAGCGAGAATCGATGAAATTTTGGAGAACCGCGAGCTTCGGAAGTTTACAGAAAATACGGTAACTGACAAGAAAAAACTGTTGAAAGAGTTGGAGGACATACGTAAGCAAGGTTATTCCTACAGCCAAGCGGAATATTATGCCGACATTGCCGGATTTTCTTTTCCTATCCGCAATCACCGGGGCGACGTGATTGCAGCGCTAGTTGTCAGTGCTCCAATCCATAAGTTTACAAAAGAAAATAAGATTCGGATAAAAGAAAAAATGAAAGAGGCAGCTTCCAGTATTTCAATTGAATTGGGTTATAGAGAAGAGGAGATTACCATGCCCTCTAAAAAAGATATTTCTTATGAATAACCGAAAGTTACAGGAACCTGCTCAATTACGACTCCCGATAAGATAGCCTGATAACTATATAAGTTGAACTTAAAAATCATCATTTCATACATCGCTTCGGCCGCTTTGGGCAGGACTCCCGCCATGAGCCGAGAAGACCACTCGTCTCATAGCTAAAAACCTCCTGCACCTGCAGTACTGCGCTAGCTTCGTCGCAAAGAAAATGACCCAAACTACTTTTGGATCATTTCCTTGCCTAGCCCCTGGATGCGCCGGCGCTGGGTAAGCTCATTGAGAATAGGAAACTCCATCCGTTTCTGCAGTGCTAGCTAAGATATGGAGCAAAACAGCGGAGACGCCCGCGGCAAGCGCAGCTGGTTTGCGGAATATCGATAGTGAAAGGTTATTAGTTCAACTTATATAGCTATTCTTCGAGCTTTTCTTCTTTAAGCACCCACCACTTAGAAAAATCTCTCTTAATGCCTCTAATATTAAGAATTCATTAATAAATAATAAAATATTCAGAAAATTGTTTACTTATTCTTTTCACCCATGTAAAGTAGTGTTTAATAATAAGTATATAAGTTTATTAAATGCATGTTTTAAAGGTTTTAAGTTTTTCTTATATGAAAAGAATATTTTATTTAATGTTTCGATTTTGAAGTTTTTCGTTAATGTAAACGGATACATTTTATGAATGGAGGCTATTCAATGCTAGAAGCAAAAGAAAATAAGATTGGAAAGAAGTTTGACGAGTTCACTTACCGGCTTGAAGCAGGAAAAGTAAAAGAATTAGCACTTGCTATTGGAGATGACAATCCTGATTACCTGACTGGTAAAAAGTTGCTGCCTACTATTGCTACAGTAATCGATTTTTGGGGTGGAGGAATTCCATATGGCCAGCTGCTCGGATTGAATTTAAAAAAAGTTCTTCATGGAGAACAAAGATATGAATACTACACAGGCTTCCAAATTGGAGAAGAAATTACAGTGTCCACGGAAATTTTAGATATACAGAAAAAGAAAGGAATGGACCTTTATACCGTGAAAAGAGAGTACCGGAACCAAAACAATGAAATTGCCCTAATCGGCTACGCCACAATTATCGAGAAACATTAAGGAGGAATGTGAATGCAAATCGGATATGAATTTCCCCCATTGGAGAAAGAAGAGATTACCCATACGCAGCTTGTAAAATACGCTGGAGCTTCAGGCGATTTCAATCCTATTCATACAGTAGTCCCTTTTGCTGAAGAAGCTGGGTTAAACGGAGCAATTGCACACGGAATGCTGATTATGGGCTTTATAGGTCAGGCAATTGGCGCTTGGTTTCCTGAACAAGACTTAGCGGAACTCTCTGTCCGGTTCAAAGCGATGACACGCCCTGGAGAAGCGATCACCATAACGGGCGAGATTGTAGAGGAACATCCAGTTTATTGGTCTTGTGTTGCATACGCCAAAAGCGGAGAAGAAGTTAAAGTTACAGCGAAATTTCAGGTGAAAAAGAAATAAGGATTAATTTTTCAGAAGAAAAGGAGGGGGTTCGTTTGGAGCCTTGCATCAAATACGAAAAACAAAACAATATAGCCATTTTGGAACTCAGCAATCCTAAAGAGCTGAATGCGATGACCACAGGAATGCGAAAACAGTTCTTGGAGCTTCTTCAAACAGTCGAACAAGATGCTGATATCAAAGTGATTGTCGTAAAAGGAGAAAACGGCAATTTCTGTACTGGGAGCAGCGTCAACGGAATGGGCATTCGAACAGCCATTGAAACTTACGACCATATGGATTTATTCGCAACGTTAATCTTGAAAATCCATAACATGAAAAAGATTGTCATCTCTATGGTTGAAGGATATTCAGTGGGGGCAGGGTTCAGTTTGGCTTTAGCTGCGGATATGGTCTACGCTTCACCGGACGCCAAGTTCGGACTCGCTTTCAATAAGTTGGGCCTTATACCGGACTGTGGGTTAAACTACTTTCTTCCCGAACGTGTAGGTCCATATAAAGCAAAAGAATGGATTTTGAGCGCCGCAATGATTGGAGCGGAAGAAGCTAAAGAAAACCGTCTGATCAATGGAATCTTTCCGAAAGAAGAATTATTTGCAGCAGTCCTGGAAAAAGCAGAAAGCATTGCGGCGGGACCGTATTACACAAATATGATGACCAAAGAAATGATTAACAAATCAAGCCATAGGACATTGGAAGAAACGCTAGAAGCAGAACGCTTTGCTCAAACCATTCTCCAGCAGACTGATGATCATAAAGAAGGAATAAATGCTTTCCGCAATAAACAAAAACCGGTTTTCACCGGAAAATAGCCCTTTAGAAAACAATCATCTTTATCACTAAAACTTGGAAAGAAGGTTTTGACAATGGATTTAACCGGAAAAATTGCGCTAGTTACAGGAAGCGGCCAAGGGATTGGCCGGGATACAGCATTGGAACTTGCCAAACATGGGGCCCATATCGTAGTGGCGGACATGAATTTAGAAGCCGCAGAGAAAGTGAAACGTGAAGTGGAAGCATTGGGTAAAAAGGCGATTGCCTGTCAAGTGAATGTAGCTGATAAAAATGATGTCGAGAAAATGATGGAGGCAACGCTCGAAGCGTTCGGTGATCTTGATATCCTTGTGAACAATGCCGGCATTACCCGTGACGCCATGATGCATAAAATGACGGAAGAACATTTTGATCAGGTCATCCAGGTACATATGAAGGGAACTTTCTTATGCATGCAGGCAGCTGCGCTTCATATGCGAAAAAAAGAAAAAGGAAAGATTATCAACATCTCTTCTATCTCAGGGAAGATCGGAAATATGGGACAAGTCAATTACGCAGGAGCAAAAGCTGGAATTGTGGCAATGACGAAAGTCGCGGCAAGAGAATCGGCCAGATACCAGATTAACGTCAATGCCATCCAACCTGGATTTATTGATTCTGAAATGACTCGGGCGATGCCTGAAGAAATCCGGCAGGCCAGAATCGAAGAGATTCCGCTGCAGCGTCCAGGACAGCCAAAAGATATTGCCAATGCAGTGATTTTCCTGGCTTCAGAATACTCGAATTATATTACGGGAACCGTTATCGAAGTAGCTGGCGGCCGCTCGATGTAAGCGTTAATAAAAAACGGTCAAACAACTAATAATAGAGGAGTGAGATGACATGATAAAAAAGCAGACAGGTCTTTTGGTGATGTTGGTCTTCGTATTGATTTTAGGAGCATGCAGCGGCACAAGTGAAGGCAGCACAGAAAGCGGGAAATCTTCAGGCAACAGCGGTTCTCTTGAAAATCTTCCGGATCAAATGGTGTGGAGTGTTTATGACGTCGGATCAGGCGGCTATACGGAAGCAACGGCCATTGCCAATGAAATATCGAAAAGCTATGGCACTCAAATTCGTCTATTGCCTTCGTCCGGCGGGGTTGGCAGAATGCAGCCGATGAAAAACGGCATGGCGGGCATTGGCCGCCTTGGAGATGAATATCAATTTGCTTTTGAAGGAAATGATGAATTTGCTACGCAGGACTGGGGACCACAGGACTTACGAGTAGTATGGGCTCCTTTCAGCTATCTTGGATTCGTCACACTGGAAAAATCAGGAATAAAGACAGTCGCGGATTTAAAAGGAAAAAAAGTTCCTTATATTACCGGCAACCAGTCCGTAAATATCAAAGCTGAAGCTGCTCTCGCTTTCGCTGGATTAACTTGGGATGATGTAGAAAAAACGGAACTATCCGATTATGGCGGCCAGGCGGATGCAATGAAAAATGGCCAGATTGATGTAACGTTCATGAATCCGACAGCATCTGTGCTGATTGAACTGGATAGTATGGACGACATTGCTTGGATTGAAATGCCTGCCGACGACACAGAAGGCTGGAAACGTGTCCAGGAAATAGCACCATGGGTAATGCCGAGTGATATGGATAACGGAGCTGGCATGACTGCGGAAAATCCGATTACGATTATGGGATACGGATATCCAGCGGTAGCCTATTCAGATCAAACAGCTGAGAGTGTTTATGCTTATGTAAAAGCGATGGATGAAACATATGATGACTGGAAAGATGCTGCAGCGAACCTCCATAACTGGCACAAAGAAAACATTCTTGTAGAACCATACGGAGTACCGGTTCATGAAGGAACAATCAAATTCCTGGAAGAAGAGGGATTATGGACAGATGAATACCAAAAGAAAAACGATGAACTCGTTGAACGCTCTAAAAAGTTGAAAGAAGCATGGGACCAGACAGTGAAAAGTGCCAAAGATGAAGGGATCAGTAAAGAAGAATTCCCGGAATACTGGGCTGCTAAAAAAGAAGAGCTAGTGAAGTAATAAAAAACAAGCGCGCCGAAGAACAAAAATCTTGGGTGCGCATCACTAACATAAAGGTGGTGTAGAGATGGAACAAAGATTAAATAAATTCTGGGGCAGCGTAGTGGTGATATTAACAGTAGTAGGAGTCTTGCTGACCATCAATCAATTATTTTATCTAAATCTTTTTGGTTTAAATCCAATCAACTCAGCTTATCTTTACTTTCTATTAGCAGCATTTATGCCATTGGCTTTTATTATTCACCCATTCAGCAAGAAAAAAGAGAATCAGAACGTCCAGTGGTTTGATGTCATTCTAATGATTCTGGCTTTTGTTATTCCATTTTACATGGGGCTCAATGCACAACGGATTATCAGCGAAGGCTGGGAATACATTTCTCCAGCGATTGCGACAGTTTTCAGTGTGATTTTCTGGATAATTATCCTCGAAGGACTTCGCCGTGTGGCAGGTCTCGCGATTATGATAATTGCTGCGGCGTTTTCATTGTATCCGCTAATTTCTGGAGCAGTGCCAATCGGTTTTTTGTCAGGCCAAACATTCGATTTTCTAACAACGGCACGGAACCATGTTATGAGTACGAACAGTGTAATTGGTATTCCATTTGACACAGTCGGATCTTTATTAATCGGTTTTATGCTATTCGGAGTTGTGCTGACAGCTTCAGGAGGAGGAGATTTCTTCTTCAACCTGGCGCAATCGATTTTTGGCCGTTACCGCGGTGGATCAGCTAAAGTTGCCGTTATCAGCAGCGCATTTTTCGGGATGCTGAGCGGAAGCGCAATTTCAAATACGATCACAACCGGTGCGATGACCATCCCTTCCATGAAGAAAGCAGGCTACCCGGCCCATTATGCCGGTGCAATTGAAGCTACAGCTTCTACGGGTGGGACCATTACACCGCCAATTATGGGATCGGCTGCATTTATCATGGCATCATTTATCGGGGTGCCATACGCGGAAATCGCTTTGGCAGCAGCTATTCCTGCCTTCCTCTACTTTTTCGCTTTGCTGGTCCAGGCGGATGGCTATGCAGCAAAAAACAACTTGCGCGGAATCCCGAAAGAGCAATTGCCGTCATTGGTTTCAACTTTAAAACAAGGATGGCCTTTCCTGACAGTTCTGGTTTTGCTGACGTATCTTCTTGTGGTTATGCGCAATGAAGGACAAGCGCCGTTTTATGTAAGTTTGCTGTTATTTGTTCTTGCAATGACGAGAAAAGAAACGCGCTTCAATAAAGAAAAATTATATAACCTTGGAATTGATGCAGGACGCATCCTGACAGATTTAACCGCTCTAATTGCAGGTATCGGCTTTATTGTCGGATCGCTATCTATCACGGGTGTATCATTCTCGTTCGCGAGAGAATTGGTTTCGGTAGCCGGAGACAATATGTTCCTGATTCTAGTTGCTGGTGCGATTACAAGTTTTGTACTTGGCATGGGGATGACAGTTTCAGCCGTATACATCTTCCTGGCAGTGGTTATGGCTCCTGCTTTGGTACAGCTAGGAATCGATCCGATTGCGGCTCACTTATTCGTTTTATACTGGGCGACTGTTTCTTACATTACGCCTCCAGTGGCTTTGGCTTCGTTTGCCGCAGCTGGAATTGCCAAAGCTAACGCAATGAGGACTGGCTTTACCTCTGTCCGGCTCGGAATTGTTACTTTCCTGGTTCCATTTATAATCGTCTACAATCCTGCACTGATTGGCCGGGGAGAAATATCGGAAATCATTAGCGTAGTAGGGACTGCCATTATCGGTGTTTTCTTATTGGCTTCAGTTCTGGAAGGCTACGTGATATGGGCAGGAACTATGAAAAACGTATGGATTCGAATCCTTTTAGGTGCGGTTTCCCTAATGATTATTGCGCCTTTCCTTTATTTAAGTTTAATTGGAATCGCAGTTTCTATCGTTCTATTGCTTATTATCCGCACAAGCAATAAAGCAGCATTGCGTTCAGAAGAAGCGATTGTTGAATAAAGCCAAAAGTATTCTGGAAACGAAAGGGAGTTGTGTATGCCAGCGAACAATTTAAAAGATTTCTTTCATCCACAATCAATTGCCATCATCGGAGCTTCAAAAGATTTGACTTCAATCAGCGGGAAACCGATGAAAAACTTGCTTCAGCATAAGTTTGAGGGGCAAATTTATCCAGTCAATCCCCGCTACGAGGAGATTGAAGGCGTGAAATGCTACAGCAGCATTCTCGATATTCCAGGAAAAGTGGATCTCGCTATGATCGCGATCTCTGCTGCAAGATTACTGTCGATATTAGAAGAATGCATCCAAAAAGAGGTGTATAACATCTTGCTCTTCAGTTCGGGATTTGCGGAAATTGGAGAGAGCGGAAGAAAGATCCAGGACGCAGTAGCAAAACTGGCAAAAGAAAACAATGTGCGCATTATCGGACCGAACAGTGTTGGTTGCCTGAATGTAAAAGAAAGCATTCCAATGGGTTTCGCAACTTCAATGGAAGCAGAAAACGGCTTTAAGCGCGGGAATATTGGTCTTGTTTCTCAAAGCGGCGCTCTCGGTTTTTCAGTTTTCGGCTTAGCGCAGGAAGAAAATCTCGGATTTACGTATGTAGTGAATACCGGGAACGAAATGGATGTCACGACCATCGATACGATGGAATCCATGCTTGAAGATGAGGAGACGACAGTAATTGCGGCTTATATGGAAGGAGTTCCTGATGGCCAGCAATTGATCCAGGTGGCGAAACGCGCGAAAGTATTGAAGAAACCGCTGATTATTTTAAAAACGGGAAGGTCCGAAATCGGAAAAGAGGCTGCATCTTCCCATACCGCCTCTTTAGCCGGTTCGGAAGAAATGTTCGAAGTGATTGCCAAGCAATATGGCATCCTTACTGTGAAAGATATTGATGAAATGATTGATGTTATGAAAATCGTTTCGAGAAGAAAATGGGCAGGCGGTCGCAAGCTGGTAACAGTATCCAATTCGGGAGCAGCTGGTATCGCGATGGCAGACTTTAGTGAAGAACTGGGCCTGAGTTTGGAACCGCTTCAAGGCAAGACAAAAGAAGTGATCGAAGCCACGATTCCATCGTATGGTTCTGCGTTAAACCCAATTGACATTACGGCGCAAGCTTTGAAAGAACAGCATATTTTTACGGAAACGATTGAAACACTTGTAAAGGACGATAATACCGACATTATCGTAATCCAGACAACTTTTGGTGGAGCCTTAGGTGAAGAAATTTGCCGTAAAGTGGCAGAAATCGACAAGCGGGAAGAAAAGCCGATCATTGTGACCGTCACAGGAACGGAAGAATTGACCGGCAAAGGGCGTGAAGTGCTCCGCAAAAATGGTGTTCCGGTTTACAAGACCACTTACGATACGATGCTTGCAGTCAAGCATTTGGCGGATCTGTCTGAGTTTTACCGTACGGAGGATCGTGCCATTGCCATGTCTTCCGAAATTGTGAGATTGAAGCCAAGAGACAATCGGACAGCCGTCTGGACGGAAGAAAAATCGAAAGCGTTGCTAAAGCAATTGGCAATCACTGTACCATTAAATGCGATAGCTGAATCTTATCAGGAAGTTGAACAAGTAATTGCAGATTTGAAATTTCCGTTAGTCGCTAAAGTCATTTCGAAAGACATTTTGCATAAAACCGATGCCGGCGGCGTCAAGCTGGACATTCAAAATATCGATGAATCGAAACAAGCATTCGAAGATATCATTGCTTCCAGTAAAAATTACAAGGAAGATGCCTTAGTCAATGGGGTATTGTTTGAAGAAATGCTCGTTGAAAAAGGGGTGGAAATGTTCATTGGGATCAAGCAGGACCCACAGTTCGGAAGCTTTATCGTCTGTGGACTAGGTGGCATCTTTATCGAAGTTCTAAAAGACATAGCAATTCGCCACGTACCGATTGATAAAGCGGATGCATTATTAATGGTCGAGGAACTGAAAGGCTATGCGCTGCTTCAAGGGATACGCGGAAGCGGAAAGGCTGATATTGAAGCGTTCGCCGATGCACTTGTTAATATTTCCGACTTTGTCTATGCACAAAATGGCAGCCTGAAGGAAATGGACATCAATCCAATAATGGTATTGGACGAAGGAAAAGGAATTGTAGCACTCGATGGACTGCTCGTCTGGAACAAAGTCGAAGCTCCAGACTTAGTAGTAAATCCATAAGGAGAGTGAGGAATTATGCTGAAAACTGAAACCGATTATCTTGAATGGTTAAAAGAGCATTTTGAGAGCGCTCCTTTCTGGAAAAATCTTGGCTTTAAAATTCATTCGATCGAAAAAGGAGAAGCCAAAGTAAAGGTTCTGGTTGCCGATAAAGTACTTAACAATAACCAGACATTGCATGGCGGCGCCATTATGTCCTTGATGGATGTAGCGGTTTCCGTTACATTGCGATCAATCCACCCGGAACTGGTCACGACGGTTTCGTTGACGACCAATTTTATGAATCCGGCAAAAGAAGGAAAGACGGTTTATGCTTCTGCATCGATAGCGGATTCAAAAAGCCGGATCCAGTATGTGAACGCAGAAGTTGTGGATGAAGATGGGATAATTATTGCAAATGGAGTCGGTGTTTTCTCTCTCATAAAAGGAACCAACAAAAACTGAAATTTATTAGGAGGAATTCATATGAATTTTGAACTGTCAGAAGATATCTTGGAAATCAAAAAAACGGTACGCGACTTTGTATACAACGAAGTAGATCCTTACGCCAATCAAATAGAGGAAGACGATGAAATTCCACAATTTATTATTGACAAGAGCAAAGAAATGGGACTTTTCGGCTTGAGCATCCCGGAAGAATATGGTGGGCTTGGGGTCGGCATGGTCGGCAAATGCGCGATTTTTGAAGAGCTTGGAAAAACATCGAATAGTTATACCACGTTGATCGGTGGACACGGTGGAATTGGAACTGTGGGGATTGTTGAAATGGGGAACGAAGAGCAAAAAAGAAAATATTTGCCGAAACTGGCTTCCGGTGAATACATTGGCGCTTTCGTCCTGACTGAACCGAGTGCCGGTTCTGATGCAGCCAATTTAAAAACACAAGCGGTCCGAAAAGGCGATAAATATATCTTAAATGGATCCAAGCATTATATCACCAATGCACCAATTGCAAGCGTCTTTACCGTGATGGCCGTAACAGATCCAAGCAAAGGAGCCAAAGGCATCACATCTTTTATTGTAGAAAAAGATAATCCGGGCTTGATCATAGGAAAAAATGAAGAGAAAATGGGTCTCCGCGGAGTGCATTCGGTTGAGCTTTATTTTGAAGACTGCGAAGTGGATGCAAAAGATATTTTAGGAGAAGAAGGAAAAGGCTATGTCAATGCGCTGAAAATCCTTGCAAATGGACGTGCGGGTCTTGCAGCACGGAATCTCGGATCATGCGAACGATTGTTAGAGCTGACGATAGACTTTGCGATGGAACGCGTACAATTTGGGAAACCGATTTTTGAACAGCAGATCATCCAGCATTACTTGGCAGAAATGGCTTTGGAAATCGAAACATTGCGCAGCTTTACATATAAAGTCGCATGGATGGTGGACCAGGGGCAGAACGTCATTAAAGAAGCGGCAATGGCTAAATTGCTTGGTTCGGAAGTTTACGGACGCGTGGCTGATAAAGCAGTTCAAATCCACGGCGGACTCGGTTATATGAAGTCCTATCCAATCGAACGTTTCTACCGTGATGCCCGAATCGCCCGCATTTATGAAGGAACTTCGGAAATTCAGAAAAATATTATTGCCTCTCAGTTACGTAAAGCTTATAACGCAAAAAACGTAAACGTACCGGTTTAAAAAAAGGAGGAAATAAAATGGACTTTAAAACCAATGTAGGCGTTTCGGAAACTGATAAAATACATGTTCATGGCTATAATTTGGTAGATGATTTGATGGGAGAAATCACCCTTGCTGATATGGCATTTCTAGGCGCTAAACACAGGAAGCCGACAGAAAATGAATCCAAAATGCTTAATGCGGTAATGGTGGCGATTTGCGAACACGGCTTCACACCGAGCTCCATTTCAACGCGTCTAACGTATCTTGGAGCGCCGGAAGCAGTACAAGCAGCGGTAGCTGCCGGGTTATTAGGCGCAGGTTCCGTTTATCTTGGAGCGATGGAGCAAGTTGCAGAAATGCTGACAAAAGGAATGGAAAAGTACGGGGAAGATACACCGGCGGAAGAACTGGCAACGCGGATCCTCGATGAGCGCGCAGAACAAAAACTGCAATTGCCGGGCTTCGGACATCCGATTCACCGGCCGGTTGACCCAAGAACCGTTAAACTGTTTAAACTTGCAAAAGAACTGGGCTTCTATAAGAAAAATTCAGAAGTCATTGAAGAAATCAGCCGGCAATTCAATGAAAGAAAAGGCAGGCCTATCACATTGAATGCTGTTGGGGCAATTGGTGCTGTGTTAGCCGATATGGAATTTGATCACCGCGTCATGAAATCATTCGCTGTTGCCGCACGGGCAGTCGGCCTTGTCGCCCATATTGTTGAAGAAATCGAAGTGGGAAGAAAAGAAAGTGTCGGCCAGCAATTGTTTGATTATGTTGAAGAACATACAGATTACACGGCCAAAAAAGAGGCAATTGTTGAATAAAGAAGATTTCCACAGCGGATTGAAATTTATTTGAAGACTGCCTTAATAATGGCCCTTTAAACAGGATATAATAGTGTGCAGCCCATGAAATAAGGGAATAGGTAGTGGAAACATTGAACCGAGGTGGAGAAGATGGAAGCAGAGAAAAAGAAATATTCCGTTCCGGCAGTCGATACAGCCTTTAAATTGCTTACCTTACTGAGCCGGAAAAAATATCAAAGCAGTACGCTTACCGAGATTTCCAATGCATTATCGATAAATGCAACAACTTGTTACCGGGTGCTTTACGAACTACAGCAAATATCGGTTATCAATTACGATGCCCGAAGCAAACGCTATACACTTGGTCCGTATCTGGTAGTACTTGGAGAACGGGCAAAAGAGCATTTGTTTGATCTATCTATTATTAATGCCCAGCTGGAAAAGCTGACAGCTATCACTGGTCAGACAACTCATTTGGTTTCGCGGGTTGGCAGAAACCGTTCGACTATCATTTCGAAAGTTGAAGGTGACAACTTTGGAGTGCGGGTTTCCGTTGGCCGCCATTTTGAATTGATCGACGGAGCATATGGGAAATGCCTGGCAGCCTATGCCACCAAAGAAGACTTGGAATATTGCTTGCAAAACAACGAACGTGTCCAAGGCTTCAGTGAAGAAGAGCTTGCCGGTCTGCGGCAGGAACTGATTGAAGTGAAAAAGAATGGTTACGCCGTTTCATACAACGAAACGATAAAAGGGATTTTTGGAGTTGGCGCTCCAATTGTAAATTTCAATGGCCAGGCGGAAATGGCTATAGCATTTGCAGGAGTGTGCGCGCAATACGAAAAAGACGAACTGCAGCCATTAATTGACTTGATCAAAGGTGCAGCAGAAGAAATTTCGAAGCAATTGAATAAAGTTTATGCAACGACATAATATAGAAGGAAGCTGGTTCAAGCCGTTACTTGAACCAGCTTTTTTTAATACAGCAGCCGCCACAGATAAAAAGTCGCGTAAGCTTCCCAATTTTTCCACGAAACAGCAACTTCTAGAATTTCCTGTTTCGTCGGTTTGCGGTCAAGCGCCAACTGTAATTTGAGGGCATTGATCAGCCCGACATCATCGACTGGGAACGCAGTCGGAAAGCGGAGGCAGCGCATCAGAACATAATTGGCGGTCCAAGGACCAATGCCGCGGATTTGAATCAATTCTTTTTCAATCTGTTTAAAATCGCCCAATGCCATCAGCTTTTCTTTTGATAGCTCGCCGCTTCCCATCAATTGGGCAACGCCGATGATGTACTCGCATTTCTTCACCGTCATTTTGATATCGGATAAATCGGCAGGCTGCAGTTTAGCAATCTCTTCATACGAAGGGAAGATCCAATAAGTTTGTCCGTTGTATTCAACCGATTCCCCGAACTTCTCAACAAATTGGCGTTTTAGCGTATAAGCATAACCTAAATTGATTTGCTGGCCCAAGATTCCCCAGCACAGCGCTTCGAACAAATCCGGGAACCCAATATTGCGCAAGCCATAGAAATCAGTGACGGTCTGTTTTAACAGAGGGTCTTTTTGCGCCATCTCATAAAAAAGAGCGAGGTCGTTATCAAGGTCGAACCAGTCGCGGATAAAAGCGGCAATGGCATTCTTGTTTTCAGTTTTAATGCCAGTCAGAAAATGAACGTGTAAAAAGCGGTTATCGGGACAGGCAATCTGGAACAATGTACGTTCTCCGCCAACATCAAGCGCCCGCGTAATTGTTCCATCTTTAACCATATACATGCACTCTTTCGGGTTGCGCTGCATATAAGCTAAATTAATGCGGAAATCGAATATCTCCGGCAGCTCGATCAGCAATTCTTCTTGAGTATCCAACGACAGTCCTCCTTTCGGTTGTTCATTAGTTAACAGCATTCCAAATTAAGGCAATAGACCCTTGGATGCGCGTACAATATGATGAACGCAAATAAACCTTTGGCGAACGCAAATAAACGCTCACTGAACGCAAATAAAAATTTCTAAACGCAAATAAACTTCGGTTATGCTACGATATACAGTAAATCGAAGGGGGAATTGGTATGTTTATACATAAAATTGATGAAGATTTAGCTTTGAAATTGCCTGAAATGAAAGATGCTGAGCGGATTTTCGAACTGACCGACAGTTCGCGTAAATATTTAAAAGAATGGCTTCCTTGGCTCGATTTTACGACGAAACTGGAAGACACCCAAGATTTTATTAAAACGGGAAGAAGGAATTATGCAGAAGGCAAAACCTTAAATGCAGCCATCCTCTTTAAAGGAGAAATCGTCGGGATGGGCGGCTTCAATACCATCAACCAGGCGAATAAAACAGCTTATATCGGCTATTGGCTCGCACCAGAATACCAAGGGCACGGCATCATGACCCGCGTTGCAAAAGCATTCACCGAGTATGCACTGAATGAGCTGAAGCTCAACAAAGTGGAAATCCGTGCAGCTGTCGGCAATCAGAAAAGCCGCAGCATTCCGGAACGGCTTGGATATATACAAGAAGGCACCATCCGCCAAGCGGAATGGCTGTATGACCATTACGTAGACCATGTCGTCTATGGCATGCTTGCTGAAGAGTGGACAAGGAAATAAAAAAATCCGGCGGTTAAGCCGGATGTTAAGAACCGCGTTTTAATTTTCCAATGGTTTTTTGGAATTTGCCTTTGGTTTTGTCGAACTTGCCTTCATTTTGCAACCGTGAATCGTCCGTAGCATTACCTACTTGATCTTTGACCTCGCCCTTGGTTCTGCTGACAACGCCTTTCAGTTTATCTGAAAATCCTCCACGGGCCATCTTTAATTCCTCCTATAGTTTTTCTTACTATTTGTATAGCACCATAACGGAAATTCTAAACGTTTTCCGGTACAATAAAGAGAAACTTCCTTCAGTGGGAGCGCTATCCCACTGAAGGTTAGTTGAACCAATCGGACTTTTACGGCCAGTGGATCTCCGCTTGGAAAAGCGGAAGATCCTTACTGACCGTTAAAGCGGGATAAAGAGAAACTTCAATTAAAGTGAGGCAAAAGGAATAACGAAAGGAGGGGTGGCGTGGACAAGCGAGACCCGAGACAAATACTCGAACAGAAAATGAGAGAGACCCGGCCAAAATGGGCGAGAAACCAAGCGCCGAGCCCGAAGAAATACAAACCCAGCATGGAGCTGGTTGAAAACTACGTCGTCCTGGATTTTGAAACGACCGGCCTGCGGGCAGGAAGCGATAAAATTATACAGATTGGTGCGGTCAAATACATCGGACATAACCGTGAAGATACCATGTACCTCTTGATCAACCCCGAACAATACATTTCTCCGACCATTACGCGCATCACTGGCATCACCAATGCAGATGTCCAGGATGCGCCGGCCATCGAAGAAGTGGTGGACGAATTGATCGAGTTTATTGAAGGTCTGCCAATTGTGGCGCACAACGCACCGTTCGATATGGGCTTTTTGTACGCACTAGACAAGATTGCGCCGATACCGGAATATACGGTAATCGATACGGTGAAGCTGGCACGGAAAGCTATCCGCGAAACGCCAAACCATAAGCTGGGAACTTTAGCGCAGTATTTGCAGCTTGAGCACAATGCCCATGATGCCTTAGGCGACTGTCTAGTGACAGCGGAAATTTACCAGTATTGTGTCAGCCGAATAAAATAACAAAGCAGCGGTCTCCTTGATGGGGATCGTTTTTTTATTGCCCCAGCGGCTATGAATCAAATTGAAAAAGAGTAAAATACAAGGTAATAACGCATTCGTTTTTTCTGAAATGGGGGGCTTGTCCATGAACGCCAGCATTGAATTGAAAAACGTCACCAAAAGCTTCGGCAAGAAAACCGTGCTGCAGGAAATCGATTTGTCGATTGAAGAAGGCCGGATTTACGGGTTGATCGGCCCATCGGGATCCGGAAAGACGACGTTGGTGAAAATGATTGTCGGCATCGATGCGCCGGACACCGGTACGGTCCGAGTGCTGGATGTGAAAGTGCCGGATCTGGAATTGTTGAAAAACATCGGCTATATGGCGCAGTCCGACGCTTTATATGCAGAATTGACCGGCAAGGAAAATTTGGATTTTTTTGCATCGCTGTATCCAATGAAAAAATCAGCCATGAAAAAACGCATTGCTTATGCAGCGGATTTAGTTAAATTAACCGATGACCTGAACAAAAAAGTATCGGCTTACTCGGGTGGGATGAAACGCCGGCTGTCGCTGGCTATCGCATTGGTGCATGATCCGAAAATCCTGATCCTGGATGAGCCGACCGTGGGCATCGACCCGGAACTGAGAGTGTCCATTTGGAATGAGTTGTTTCATTTGAAAAATGAACAGCAAAAAACCATCCTCATCACCACGCATGTGATGGACGAAGCGGAAAAATGCGATCAAGTGGCGATGGTGCGGGACGGAACGATTTTGGCGAGCGGCACACCGTCTGAATTGAAAGACCATTATGGAGTCGGGCAATTAGAAGAAGCCTTTTTAAAAGCGGGGAGGTTGCAGCGATGAGAATTCTCGCGTTGGTGCGCCGGATCATCAAGCAAATGCTGCGGGACAAACGGACTTTGGCGCTGCTGTTTTTTGCACCGCTCGTTGTCCTGACGCTGATGTACTTCTTTTTCAACGGCAACACGGTCAATCCGGAACTCGCTGCAGTGGGTATCAACGAACCCTTTACGGCGGCCTTGGAAGAACGGGGAGTCATAGTCATTCCTTACGAAAAGGCAACAGAAGAAACCGTCGTAGAGGATGATTTGGATGGTTTGCTGGTATTGGACAACAGCCGGCTGATCCTTACCCTATTGAATGACGATCCAACATTAGCAAAAAATCTGCTGGCCCAGGTCAGCCAAACGGTCTTGCTGGCTTCAGGGCAAACCCAGGCCATGCAGCTTGAAACGGCTTATATTTACGGCAGCAGCGACACAGAGTTTTTCGATGTACTGTCACCGGTGCTTATCGGCTTTTTCGTCTTCTTTTTCGTGTTTTTGATTTCAGGCATCGGTTTATTGAAAGAACGGGTATCCGGCACTTTGGAGCGTTTAATGGCGACTCCAATTCGCAAAGGGGAGCTGATTGCCGCTTATCTAACGGGATTCGGGATTTTCGCGGTGATCCAGACCATCATCGTGGTGACGTTTTCCATTACGGTGCTTGATGTGGTGCTGGTCGGATCGGTCTGGCTTGTGCTGCTTATCAATTTATTGCTGGCATTGGTAGCGTTGTCGCTCGGCATCTTGCTGTCGACATTTGCGGCTTCTGAATTCCAAATGGTCCAATTCATTCCGCTTGTAGTGGTTCCCCAAATCTTTTTTGCCGGCATTTTTCCGCTCGAAGGGCTGGCGGACTGGCTGCAGGCAATCGGCCGCGTCATGCCGATCTATTACGCGGCGGATGCTTTAAAAGCTGTTATGTACAAAGGCCTCGGTTTCAATGAAATCAGCGGTGATTTATTGGCATTGGTGATTTTCGCTGCGGTTTTTATTGCGCTGAATAATGTTGTTTTGAAAAGGCATAGAAAGTTATAGTGTATTGAACTAGAAAAAATAAAGGGGGAAATGGATTGCTAAATTACTACAGCAAACTATCGACAGAAGTTTACGACCTAGACAAACCAATCGGCAGTTCTTTCGGCGATATCGAATATTACCAAGAACGTCTGAGGAAAACAAGCGGCCGCATTTTAGAGCCGGCAGTAGGAACAGGGCGAATGCTTATTCCATTGCTTGAAGCAGGATATGAAGTGGATGGATTTGATGTTTCAGCGGAAATGCTTGAAAAGTGCCGGGATAATTGTCGTCAAAGAAACTTGAGTCCGAACTTGTTTAAAGGAAGAATGGAGTCGTTTTCAACAGATCAGCAATACAATGCCATCATTATTCCGACCGGTACGTTTTTGCTGCTGCATGAGCGGGAACAATCTTTGAACGCATTGCGGAACTTCCATTATCATCTGGAAGACGGCGGCAAGCTGATTATCGACTTGTATTTGCAGCGGGAAATCGACTTAGGGAAAATTTCAACTCGTACATGGACACTGGAAAATGGTGATACGATCACACTGGAAAATAAGAAAGTGGAAGTGGACTGGGTGAATCAATACACGGTTTCTCACGGCCGCTATGAAAAGTGGCGCGAAGGAAAACTCATCGCCACCGAACTAGAACGTTTCCCGATGCGCTGGTATGGCGTGGAGGAGTTTATGATGGTATTGGAGCAGACTGGTTTTAAAGATATCACTGTTTCAGCCGATTACCGATACGGTGAATATCCGACAAGCGCAGGCCAGTGCATCACTTTTGAAGCGATAGCGGAGAAATAAATCAGTGATTTTGGTGAGTTGGGCATAACGGCATGAGAGTTGGGCATAAAACAGCTAAAGTTGGGCATAAAATCGAAAAGTTGGGCATAACCAGCTGCAACTTGGGCATAAACGACAAAAAGGATGACTCTGCGGAGTCATCCTTTTTGTCATTTTTTATTATACTCAATTGCTTCCCAGATCAAGTTTTTAAAAGCGTCTGGCTGGATGTCATCCAGCTTTCTGACGCGGATATGGCGCATCTTCGTGCCGTCGCCTTCCAGTAACCCATCGCGGTCATCCAGCTGAGCTCCTTGATAAAAGCCGAAATTGATGTGGCTTTTGGCAGTTTGCAGGTAGCACACCAACCCATCCCGTGAATAGCTGGGTTTGCCCCATTTGATTTCTTCTTTCATGTGTTCGGAAACCTCAAAAATCAATTGGCGCAATTCGACGGCCATTTTTTGGATATGCTCGGGAAGTTCTTCAATGTATTGGTCAACTGCTGGGTTTAATTGTGCGTTCATCTGACTCTCTCCTTAAATCGTTTTTGATGAGACGACCAGAAATCGGACATCCCGTTCGGTCATGTTGAACCAGTAATGGGTTTTGCGGGCATCGAACAGCGTGGATTGCTGCTCAGGGAGTTCAAATCGCTGGCCGTCGACTTCCACCGTCAGCACACCTTCCACGACAAAAATAAATTCATAGCCATTGTGCGCGAACGCATTGCCCTTGTTTTCTCCGGGCTGCAAAGTGACGAGGATCGGGGAAAAGCCCGCTTCTTTCACGCCGTTTGATAAATCTTTATAGAAGAATCGTTCCAGGCGGACAGCCAGGTCGTCCTGTTCTGCATTGCCGTCTGCAAAAAAAGTGCTCGGGTCTACTTTCAAAGCATCCGAAATCTTCCGCAGCGATTCCAAAGTGACACTCGATTTTCCGCGCTCCACTTGCGACAGAAAACTGATGGATACTCCGGTTTCATCAGCCAATTCCTTTAATGTCATTTTCCGCTCTTTGCGAAGGCCTTTTAAAGTGGTACCTATTGAACCAGTAGGCATATGCATTTCCTCGCTTTATTGTGATATCTTGTTTCATCATACCTTACTTGAAAGAATCACAGCAATGAAAAACAAAACCTGTTGACAGAAAATTTGTAACTGTCTAAACTGATAAAAGGGGATGAATTGAAGTGGGACTTCAATTTCTATTATTTTATTCAAGGGGGAAACAGTATGGACAAAAAGCAAACACGGCGTATTTTAACGGCAAGTTTAGTGGGAAGTTCGATTGAATGGTTTGACTATTTCTTATATGGAACGATGGCAGCACTTGTTTTTAATCAATTATTTTTTGTCAATGAAGATCCGACAGTCGGACTGATGCTGGCTTATGCGTCATTTGCGCTGTCATTTTTCATCCGGCCTTTCGGTGGCATTATTTTCAGCCATATCGGTGACCGCATCGGGCGCAAGAAAACCTTGGTCATTACATTAAGTTTGATGGGACTTGCGACATTCGGAATGGGCTTATTGCCGACGTATCAAGCGATTGGCATTTGGGCTCCGATTTTATTGATCACCTTGCGTTTGGTGCAAGGGCTTGGAATTGGCGGCGAGTGGGGTGGCGCACTGTTGCTTGCGACGGAATATGCTCCTCCTGAAAAGCGCGGGCTCTTCGGCAGTATTCCGCAAATGGGTGTAACCATCGGGATGGTCATGGGAACTCTCGCTTTATGGGTGATGACGCTGCTTCCAGACGGGGCGTTTATGACATGGGGCTGGCGCGTACCGTTTATCTTGAGCGCATTTTTAGTCATTTTCGGTTTATGGATCCGTAAAGGAATCGATGAGACACCGGAATTCAAGAAAGTGCAGGCATCGGGAGAAATTCCGAAACTGCCGATTGTTGATACATTGAAATACCATTGGCGCGAAGTGCTGATTGCAATTGGCGCGAAAGTGGTTGAAACAGCACCATTTTATATTTTTGGTACGTTTGTTGTATCGTATGCGACAACGACTCTCGGGTTTTCGCAAACCGCGACGCTGGGATCGGTAATGATTGCAACCGTCATTACAACGATTTTAATCCCAATCATGGGTTCGCTGTCCGATAAAGTCGGACGCAAAAGAATGTATATTACCGGAACTGTAGCAATGGCGTTATTCGCTTTCCCATATTTCTGGATGCTGCAGCAAGGATCAGTGTTGTTGCTTGTAGTAGCAACGATTATCGGACTGGGAATCATTTGGGCGCCGATTACCGCGGTGCTCGGCACGATGTTCTCTGAAATCTTTGAAGCGAAAGTCCGCTATACGGGCGTAACGCTCGGCTACCAGATCGGGGCAGCATTGGCAGGCGGAACAGCGCCGCTTGTCGCAACAGCGCTGCTGGCTCGCTTTGATAATTCTTATGTGCCAGTTGCCATTTACATCATCATCACCGCATTAATTTCACTTGCCGCTATTTGGGCAGTGAAAGATTTAAGCGGAAAACAAGCAGCGCCGAAAGTGGCAGTGAAAGAAAGCCGAGTATAAGCCACTTTCTTTAAAGGAGGAAACCATGCTCATCATCAATGAAAAGCAGATTCAGGAAACTTATCAAATGACAGATGCCATCCAAGACATTACTGTCATCTTAAAAGCGAAACAGCAAGGCAAGATTGCTAATCCGCATCGCATCGTTCTGGATTTCCCTGAACGCCAGGCATCATCTCTTTATATGCCGAGCGCCGATTTAGCTGGAGATATTGCCGGAGTGAAAATCGTGACGATTTTTCCGGGAAATCCGGCGCAGGGAAAGCCGACGACACAAGGCATGATTTTGCTGACGGACGCAACAGACGGCCAGCACGTGGCACTTATGACAGCTTCCTATTTAACGCGTTTGCGCACCGGAGCTTTAAGTGCCATCGCGACTGAGCGCCTGGCAAGAAAGGGCAGTAAAATCCTTACCGTCATCGGCACCGGAGCGATGGCGTTTGAACAAGTGCTCGGTGTGCTCGAGGTCCGTGCGATTGAACGCATCATCCTGGTGAACCGGACACCTGAGAAGGCACAAGCCTTCGGTGAAAAATTGGAAGCTTTTGGAGTGAATATTCCGTACGAAGTCGAAACGGACGTCCAAAAAGCGGTCAAGCAAGCAGACATCATCTGCTGCGCCACCCGTTCCAATGATCCTGTTTTTGATGGCCGGGATTTGCAGCCAGGCACCCATATCAATGGAGTCGGTTCCTACTTGCCAAGCATGCGGGAAGTGGATGAAGTCACGGTGTCCCGGACAGATAAGATCGTTGCGGATGACTTGGCAGGTGTGCAGGAAGAAGCCGGCGAATTGATCCACTGCGCCCAAAACAGCAATTGGTCGTTTGATGATATTTATGCCGAACTTGGCGAACTTATAGAAGGCGATAAAGCTGGACGCGAATCGGAACAGGAAATCACGTTCTTCAAATCCGTCGGAGCGGCATATTTTGATCTGGCAGTCGCCAAGGGTGTTTTTGCAAAAGCACAGGCGGCAGATTCAGGAATAGAAGTAAAAATGTAATTAGAACTGTCCACATTTGTGGGCAGTTTTTTTTATGGATAATCAGTACAAAAGGCTGATGGATTTTTAATTCAATATAACTAGATTTTGTGGTAGGATATGCAGAAGTATTGTATTTAAACAGTATATTTATTCCAAAAAAGTGTTAAAATTAAAATAAGTAAGGTATTTATTGGAATTATCCATTATATTGTGCTGATCAACTAATAGAACTGAGGAGCGTATGAATGCGAAAAGAACAAACACGGTATTCTCGGCTTGCGCAAATTACGAAATTAATAAACACGAAACTCGAATTGAGGGAAGTGCTGGAACATGTAATTACAGCGATTTCTGAGGAAATTGTTCAATGTGATTCGGTCGGGATTTACTTGCCGGAAGAAAACGGAGATTTCCGGGGATATGTTGGAAAGCCTGAAATTATAAATGGCATGACGCTGGATATGCATTTTATCGATATGGAATATGATTTGCTGGCAAAAGAAGTAATGGAAACAAAGAAAACGATTTACATCCCGGATACTTCCAGGGATGACCGCCCCGACCCGCGGGCTGTCTCTAGTTTCCAGATTAAATCGCTTCTTGGGCTGCCGATTACGTATGAAGACGAATTGTTCGGCCTGGTGTTTTTATTCGACTACGGGATTCCGATGGATTTAAAAGATGAAGAAATCCAGACGGTCGAAGCTTACGTCAATATGGCAGGCGTTGCCATCCGCAATGCCACCAACTTAAGCAACAAAGAAAATTTATTGGCGGAAAAACAAGTGTTGCTTGATTTCACGCGGGAACTGTCAATGTGCTCGACGATGAAGGAAGCTTTGGATAAATGTTTTTCTTATGTCGGAGATGTATTGAACAATTACAACGTCGGGGTCCATTTGCTGGATCCGCAGGCTGAGAAAAAAATTCAGCCTGCCAATCTGAGCAAAGACAGCCACTGGTCAGAAGAAGACTGGTTGGCTACACATAACAAGGCACAGTTCGACACATTAAGTGATGGCGTGTTCAAAGAAGTAATCCGAACAAAAAAACCGCTTTTGATTCCCAATGTTTTTGAAGACGACCGGCCGAACCATGAAGTATGCAGAAACTTCGGCATAAAAGGCATGTTCATGATGCCATTGATCGCCATGGGCGAAGTTTTAGGGGCCTTGGCTGTTCCGGAATTCGAGAAAAACGAACTTTCTTTCAAAGAAGCGGATATGCAGCTGGCACAGTCTTTAGCGGATGCCACAGCCTCGACTTTGTCCAACCTTTTGTATATGGAGAAACAGGAAGTCATTATTGAAGAAAGAACTTCTGAAATCCGGATTAAGAACAATGAGCTTGAACGGGTAGTAGCAGAATTAGGGAATTTAAGCCGCGAACGCGAGCTGATTTTGAACTCAGCCGGAGATGGGCTTTTCGGATTGGATCTTGAAGGAAGGATCACTTTCTGCAACCCGGCAAGCGAATCGATGCTTGGATATCAATCGGGAGAGCTGATTGGGAAATCTTCCGAAGTCATTTTTGGGAAAAAGAAAGCACCTATTTCCGAAACGGCTTATTTTGAACCCAACCAGCAATTTTTCAAGAAAGACCATTCCGGTTTTTCAGTGGAATATGTCATTTCTTCGATAAAAGACGGCAACCACATTCTCGGCGAAGTAGTCAGTTTCAAAGATATTTCAGAACGCAAAAAACTGGAAGAAGAGATTAAATACCTCGCTTATTATGACAGCTTGACGGATTTGCCAAACCGGGTGCTATTGAATGACCGGTTAAACCAGGAACTGGCTGCTGCAAAATATAAAAGTAAAAAAATGGCCATAATGTACTTGGACTTGGACCGCTTCAAGTTGATCAACGACAGTCTTGGGCATAGCTACGGAGATATTTTATTGAGGGAATCGGCAGGGCGTTTAAGAGTCAGCGTTCCAGACGAAGCCATTGTATCGCGGCAAGGTGGCGATGAGTTCACGATAGTGCTGCCAAATGTAAAAAGCAAAAAAGATGTTTTAAATGTTCTGGAAGATGTAATGGATGCCTTTTCAAAGCCTTATTCATTAAAAGGCAACGAAGTTTACATTAAAACGAGCATCGGCATCAGCATGTATCCGCAAGATGGAGATACGGCTGAAACCTTAATAAAAAATGCCGATGCCGCGATGTATAGATCCAAAGAAAAATCGGGAACTTATTATCACTTCTTTGAAAGCGATATGAGCAACCGGAATCTGGAAAGCATCAAATTGGAGAATGCTTTATACAAAGCATTGGATAACGACGAACTGGTCATTTATTATCAGCCGCAAATAGACAGCAAGACCAATCAGCTGATCGGGGCGGAAGCGCTGCTCAGATGGATGCACCCAACAGAAGGCATGATTTCACCGGTGGACTTTATTCCAATAGCGGAAGAAACAGGATTGATCATTCCAATCGGCAAATGGGTTTTGAAAAACGCCTGCAGGCAGTTGAAAGAATGGCATGCAGCAGGCCATACATCTCTGAGTATTTCGGTGAACTTGTCTGGCCGCCAGTTTGAAGAAGATAATCTGGTATCCATGGTCCGGGACATTATAAAAGAATATGAAATCACTCCTGAGAACCTGCACATTGAATTGACTGAAAATCAGTTGATCCGGAATACCGAAGTGACCATAAAAAAAATGAAGCAATTAAAACAGCTGGGTGTTAAAATTGCCATCGATGATTTTGGTACCGGGTATTCGTCCTTGGGTTATTTGAAAAACTTCCCGATCGATGCGCTGAAAATTGACCGCTCATTCGTCCAAGATATTGAACATGACAACGACAATGCTGCCATAACCGACACCATTATTACTTTAGCCCAAAACCTGAAGCTGAACGTGATTGCTGAAGGTGTTGAAACTCAGGAACAATTGGATTTCTTAATGTCTAAAGAGTGCTACACCATGCAAGGATTCTTTTTCAGCAGACCAATCGAAGCAAAAGATTTAGCTAACAAGTACTTATACAGCAACAGCAACACATTACATTAAACCAGGAGGCTAAAAAATGAAAGCAGTTCGTTTAGTATTAGAGTATTTACAAGGCATGGGTGTTAAGCACGTTTTCGGTATTCCAGCAGGTTCTGTCAATGGATTCTTCAACGAGCTTTACGATATGCCAGAAATTACACCAGTCGTTACAAAGCACGAAGGAGCCGCTGGCTATATGGCCGCTTCCTACGCGAAATACAGCAACCAATTGAGCGTTTGCATCGGCAGCAGCGGACCTGGAGGCACTAATTTGGTGACTGGTGCAGCCAATGCCATGCGTGAACATCTACCTGTTCTGTTTTTAACAGGAGCGGTTCCGGTCAACACAATGGGATTGAACGCTTCACAGGAATTGGATGCTGATCCTGTCTTTAAATCTGTGACAAAATACAGCGTGACGGTGACTGATGCCAATGACTTGTTGAAAGAAATTGTCAAAGCAACCGAAATTGCGATTTCTGGCGTGCCAGGACCCGTGCATGTCGCGATGCCGATCGACATCCAGCACAGCCAAGTAGGCGAAGTGGAAATTCCGGCTCCGGCAAAGCGGGAAAATATGGTGCCGGATCTTGAGGCAATCAAAACAGCCGCTAAGGAAATGGCGGAGCGGAAGAGCGGTTATATATTTGCAGGGCAGGGAGCAAGAAATTCAATTGAACAGCTAATTGAGCTGGCAGAGCTGTTGGATTGGCCGATTATGGTTTCTCCTCAGGCAAAAGGAATCATCCGCCATGACCACCCGCTGTTTGCGGGAGTTTTCGGTTTTGCCGGAAACGACGGAGCATCAAAATTGATGAATGAAGGCGACGCGAAGACTTTATTGGTAGTTGGCTCGAGCCTGGGTGAAACGGCGACGAACAATTACAACGCCAATATGGCAAAAGACCGTTTCTTGGTGCAGCTGGATTTCGACGCGTCGGTCTTTAACCGCAAATACGAAGTGGATGTGCCTGTGCTAGGCGATATTCAACTAAGTTTGGTATTTTTGATTGAAGAACTGAAGGCGCTCGGTTTGTCTGCCAAAACGATGGAGCCTCTAGAATCCAAGGAAGCACCAGCAAACCTTGAAGAATACAGCACCAAAAACGTATTGCTGAAACTGCAGGAATATTTGCCGGCTTCAACTCGCTATACAATTGATATCGGTGAATTCATGGCTTATGTTATCCACCATATGGAAGTGAAAGATGAAGGGACCTTTGACATCAATGTCCATTTTGGAGCAATGGGCAGCGGCTTGAGTGCAGCGATCGGTTCGAAGTTTGCGGAGCCTGAGCGCCCGACTGTAGCGATTACCGGAGACGGTTGTTTCTTTATGCACGGCATGGAGATTTTGACTGCGAAAGAGTACAATCTGCCGATCTTGTTTGTGGTGATGAACAATGCACGCCTTGGGATGGTTTATCATGGGCATGCACTGCAATTCAAGCGTGTCCATGCTGCATTTGAGCAGGAGCCGATTGATATTTCGGCAATGGCCAAAGCGATGAATATTCCAAGTTACAGAATGGATGGAATGGAAGATTTGAATCCGGAAATCCTTGAAGAACTCATGAATATGAACGGACCAGCAGTCCTTGAAGTGGCATTGGTCGATAATAATACACCGCCAATGGGAGATCGTGTGAAGTTTCTGTCATCATTTGGTAAATAAAAACACAATCCCCTTTTTCACTAGTGAAAAGGGGATTGTTCTATAAAGTGGCATAAGATTTTTGAATCGTTCGGTGGATAGCGCCCATTGTCTGGCGTTTAAACAAATCAAGAACGGCTTTTCCGTTCGGATTGCAGAAGTAATAAGCGTCCACTTGTTCATCAAAAGAAAAGCCGAGGTTGGATAACTCCTGCTGCAATTCTTCAGGCAAGCTGTCCATTCCGGTTTTTTCAGTGAAATAGGCAGTCGGAACGACTTTTACATCAACATCGTTTGTTCCGGTATGGACGAGAAATAAATCCTTGTCATTTCGGACAATCCACTGATCTTTCGAGTAGAGTGAAATTCGCTGCTGGTGCAAGGCGGAGATGCCTTCCAGATTTGTGCCGAATATTCGGTTGAGCATTGCCCGGATTTCAGAACCGGATACGGCCTGGCCATGCTGTTCTATGTAGATGTCTATTGCTGCTGCGGATGGCGGAAGAGTGGGAGAGGAAAGATGGACTGCCTGCAGGGCGAGTTCTTTATCCAATATACGAGCTTTATACAAATCCATCCCAAAAGCTTGCTGAATGGCCCTGCAAATTACGAGGCCATTGATTTCACCTTCTAATGAAGAAATGCATCGATCCATCAACTCTACTTTTGACTGATTTTCCTTTTCTTGCTGAAGTGCATCGAAAATAGGCTTTTTCATAAATAATTTCCTCCTTGTTAAAGTAATAGTAGTCCCAATATCACTATTTATTCCATTATATCTCAAAATATTCCACAAAAATATCTAATCGGAGAAATAAATTAGATATTTTCTCCATAATAAGATGACTCTAATACTTAAACTGAAAGAAATTTCATCACTGCATTTCGCATAGCAGTCTTTATAGTTCCTTTTAAATTCTTTTGTCCGGGTTATTTCATTGAACGTCTTTTGATAAAACAGGAAAATATAATCGTAGAATAAGCGGCATTTGTAATTTATAATTACCTAATTGTCTTGCTCATTAAAAAAGGGGATTAAAGGGAATATCATATGGCGACAAGGCTTGGGATAAAGGAAACTCTATTCTCTCTAACAGAAAAGTGAGTTGAACATAAATGCTTAACAGTAGACGCAATTTGCCCGTCCAAACGATTATCAATGCAAGTCCCGACATTATTCTCTTAAAAGATCCAAAAAGCCGGTGGATGGAAGTGAGTGCTCGAACGCTTGAGATTTTCGGGATAGACAGAGATGCAGTAATCGGCAAGACGGATAAAGAAGTAGGCGATATCTACCCTCATTATAAAAAATACGTATCTTGTTTTTTTGAATCTGATCGGCGGGCATGGCAAGCCGGCGAACAGATTCAGACTGCTGAAACTATCACGGTTGATGGTGTAGAACGGATCTTCGACGTAATCAAAATACCGATTTATGATTCAGAAAGGACTGCGGATGCACTTGTTGTCATGGGCAGGGATATCACAGGCTTACTGGAACATGAACAGATGTACAAATCGTTATTCCGCGACCATTCGGATGGAATTTATTCGCTTGATAAAGAAGACAATATTTTGGATGTTAATCAAGAATCCGAGATAATCAGCGGTTATAGCAGGGAAGAACTGATTGGCATGAACTTTCGTTCCGTGCTTGCTCCTGAAGCGCTTGATGAAGCCATCAGATGCTTTGACAAAGTATTACAGGGAATTCCCCAATGCTACGAGTCTAAATTGCGCTGCAAAGATGGAAAAATCAAAGATGTGCAAATCACTACGCTTCCGGCAAAATTGAATGGAAAAATTATTGGCATCCACGGTATGGTTAAAGATGTGACGGAAAAGAATTTGTTGGAACAGCTAAGAAACGAACAAACTGTGATTTTGGCCAAGATTGCGGTAGGGGATCCGCTGGGAGAAATCATGCATTATATCATCGGAGTTGTGGAGAAAATATCTAAAGGTATTTGTACCGTCATGTTTTATGAAAAAGAGCATGACTGGCTGCGTTTTGGCTATGGATCAAAATTGCCTGAACAATTCATCAAAGTGATTGATAGATTTCCGGTAGGTCCTCATCTCGCTTCGTGCGGCCATGCATCTTATACCAAAAAAATTGCAATTGTAACGGATATTGAAAAGGCTGCTTCCTGGTCCCGATGGAGCCAGGAAACTGTCCGCTATGGAATCCGTGCCTGCTGGTCAATGCCGATTCTTTCCACTAAAGATGAATTGCTCGGGACATTCGGAGTTTACTACCATGAAGTCAGAGAACCGTTGGATATTGAAATTGACATGCTGAAGACGTTCAGTTACCTGTCCGGACTGGCGATTGAGCGCAGCCGGCACGAAGAGGAGATTCAGTTTTTAGCCAATCACGATGCCCTGACCAATTTGCCGAACCTGCGATATTTTAAAGAAGTGTTTGCAAATATGATTCGGCAAACTGAAGACTTGGCTGTTATGTTTGTGGATCTTGACCAGTTTAAATCGCTGAATGATACATTCGGCCATAATTTCGGAGATATTTTGCTTCAGGAAGTTGCCAAAAGAATCGGCAAAGCGATTGGTAAAGAAGACATCGTTTCTCGAATGGGCGGAGATGAATTCATCCTGCTGCTTCAGGACGTCACTGATGCGCAGCAAGTACTCCTTGCTGCAGAACAAATTTTGAAAGAAATTGAAAAACCACTGATGATTGAAGGACAAGAGTTCCATGTAACTGCAAGCATCGGCATTAGCCAGTTTGGCAAGCACGGCAAGACAATTGGGCTTTTGATGAAAAATGCGGATGTAGCGATGTACAATGCAAAAGCAACAGGCGGCAATGCCAGCAAAGTGTATGACCCTGCCATGGACGACAAAGCGCATGAACTATATATGTTAAGAGGCGAATTCCGCAAAGCATTGGAACTGCAGCAGTTCGAGCTTCATTACCAGCCTAAAATCAACTTGAAGAAAAAGCGCATCAGTGGAATGGAAGCACTAGTCCGCTGGAATCATCCGGAAAAAGGAAGCATCAGCCCGGCAACTTTTATTCCTCTGGCAGAAGAAAGCGGATTTATCTTGGAATTAGGCGCTTGGGTATTGCGGACTGCTTGCCGGCAAGTGAAGGAATGGCGAGCGGCAGAAGGGCCTGATATCCGTGTAGCGGTTAATGTTTCGGTCAAACAGTTTATCAAACAAGACGTAGCGGCTCTCGTGCAATCGATCTTAAATGAAATGGAGCTGCCGGCGGAGTGTCTGGAAATTGAAATTACTGAAAGTGTGCTGAGCAGCCATGAATCCGTGATCCAGGAAGCGGTTGAGAGCTTGCAGAAGCTCGGCGTGAAAGTGTCGATCGATGATTTTGGCACCGGATATGCTTCATTGACTTACTTAAAGCAATTTCGGGCAGATGCCATTAAAATAGATCAATCGTTCATCCGGCATCTGCCACAGAACCAGGACGATGCGGCTATCGTCTCAGCAGTTATTACATTAGCGAAAGCGCTGGATATATGCATTGTCGCGGAAGGTGTTGAAACAAAAGAGCAAGTGGACTTCCTGGTTGAAAAAGAATGCACCGAAGTCCAGGGGTATTATTTCAGCAAGCCTCTTCAGGCAGACAAAATGCAGAAGCTTTTGAAGCAGCAATTTGCTTCTGAAAATAAATAAAAGCAGAACATTCCTGGAGGATGTTCTGCTTTTCTGCTTGTTGAGAAAGTTGAAATTTGTATTAGGGATATCTCTTATCCAATATTCCGCCAATTGCTTTGCGACGTGCAGCGCCCTTTCATGTCTCGAAGCTAGCGAAGCGATGCAACGACAGAGACAGTATGGCCTTTTCCGCTGATTGCATCGCTTTATCGGCGTTAATTGGATTCCAATCGGCGTTTCGCTCGTTTTTATCAGCGTTTAAAGAATTTCTATCGACGTTTCGGACATTTCAATCAGCGTTTCTCAAGTTTCTATCGGTATTCTTCCAAAAGACACCTTTCTAAATCGAAAGCTCAAAAGATTGAATGGAAAAGGGCTTCGCTAGAACGAAGCCCTCTTTCTAACAAAGTCGGCTTTTGGCCACAGCCAAAAGCCGCTGAATATTCCCCTCTACACTACCCAATCGAATTTCAGGCATTTTTCCCATTCAAGCAGGGTATAAAAACAAAAAGGAGTGCATGCAGATGGCGTTTGATTACAGTCACGATTATGAAAATTTGGATCTCCGGGAGCATCCGGAACTTTATCGTGTCGGCAAAGGAGAGCAAGGCGTGCTGTTGGTAGAACCGTATAAAAGTGAGATTTTGCCGCATTGGCGTTTTAAGACGCCGGAAATCGCTCAGGAATCGTGCGAAAGGATTTATGAGATGTTCGAGGAATACCGCAAGCAGGATGATTTTGTCGGGATGGACATGGCGCGGAAATTTATCCAGATGGGCTATACGCGCGCCCGGCGCTATACCAATTATAAAGGCGGCCGAAAATACAACGAAGACAGGACGATCAAGGAACGGCAAATCGATCCAGTCAAAGCTGAGTCTGCTGCGATTTTCAAAAAGAAATGGGATGAAATCAGGGAAGATGAAGATTATTTGAAACGCAAAAAAGAACATCAGAAAAAGTATGGCTAATAGGTTGCTTTGCATAAAATCTATGCACCCTTCAAGCTGTTCCCTTCGTCATGTACAATAAGAAATGACTGGAAATTTAGAACTGAACAGAAATGAGGGAATGGCTTGAAAAAGAAAGTTGTGATTGCTGGCGGAACGGGTTTTATCGGCCAATATTTAGAGAAACAATTTAAAGAACAAGGCTATGAAGTTCACATAATCTCCCGCCAATCCAACCAGATTTTATGGAATGACCATAGGGGCATCGTGGCAGCATTGGAAGGAGCGGAACTGGTTGTCAATCTTGCGGGCAAATCGGTCAATTGCCGCTACAACGCGAAAAACAAAAAAGAGATATTGGAATCCCGGACGAAAACGACACAGCTTCTTGGCAACGCGGTGGCAGCTTGTGAAAATCCACCGCCGCTTTGGGTCAATGCAAGCACAGCGACAATTTACCGGCATGCGGAAGACCGGCCGATGACGGAAGAAAAAGGGGAGTTTGGCAGCGGATTTTCCGTTGAAGTTGGCCAGGCCTGGGAACAGGCATTTTTCGCTTTCCAGCTCCCTAAGACTCGTCAAGCGGCGCTTCGCATGGCAATCGTACTTGGTGAAGGCGGCGTCATGGAACCGTATAAAAACATGGTGCGTTTTGGCCTTGGCGGCAAACAAGGCAAAGGCAAGCAAATGTTCAGCTGGATCCATATCGAAGATGTCTTCCGCATCATCTTATTTTTGCTGGACCATAAAGATTTAAGTGGAATCATTAACGCTTCTGCTCCAAACCCTGTCACCAACCGCGAGCTGATGGAATTGATGCGCAAGGCGATGAACCGGAAACTCGGGCTGCCGGCAGCCAAATGGATGCTCGAAATGGGGGCTGTAGCGCTGGGCACTGAAACCGAGTTGATCTTGAAAAGCCGCTGGGTCTTTCCGGAACGGCTGGAACGTGCAGGATTCGAGTTTAAATACGAAACGCTCGATCAGGCACTGGGACAAATCTTGAAGAAATAAGACGGGGACAGAAAACACATGAGGTATTTACTTTGCTGTTTCTCCTTGTATAGTTGAATGCTGAAACAGAGTTCCAATCGTTGGATTTTGGTTCAGTAAAGTCATGCGGTGATAAGAAAAAGCTTTTGCAAAGTTAACATGTTTTGATCAAAAAACAAGCCTATTATCCATCGCGGATAATAGGCTCATTTGTATTCAGGAGTCCATTCTTCAAGTCAGCTTGAGTTTAAACCCTTCATGCGTCGCTTCAAAGCCGAGCTGTCCATAAAACCGCAAGGCGTCTTCACGCTGCTTGTCCGAAGTCAATTGTACCAAATGGCATTCGCGCTCTTTTGCCCGTTCGACTGCATACAAAATCATCTGGCTGCCAAGCCCTCGTCCTCGAACGGACGATGCTGTCCGGACGCCTTCGATAGTAGCCCGCCAGCCTCCTTGCCGCACAATGTAAGGAGTGAATGTAATTTGCTGCACACCGACCACTTCACCATCAAGGCAAGCGACGACCAGTTCGTTGTTGGGGTCAGCCGCAATGGCATTGAATGCCTGAACATAAAATTTAGGGAGCGGCTGTTCATAGCGTTCACGCTGGCTCCCTAATACATCATCCGCAAGCATCTCCACAATGCGGTCCAAATCCTGTCGTGTGGCTTGCCTGAATTCAATTGCTTGATCCATAAGCGCACCTCCTTGTTTTCTTCATCGTAACTTAAAAGCAAAGATAAGTTAATTCGAATTTAAAAATGATTATTTATAAGTGTTCCTTATGGGTACAGGGAAAGAAGGCTGTTCTTTTTCTGGATATCTCATTGAACTTTTCATCCGCTTTAATTGTGCCACAATGATGACCGAGATGATGACTAATAAAAACCACGAACTGATTTTTCCGATATGAACAAGCGACCAGGCGGCTTGCTGGTTTGGGTACTGCCAAGCGCCCAGAAAAGTTGTGATGTTTTCCGCTATCCAGATAAAGAAGCCGATTAGCAGAAAAGATAAGATTAATGGCATTTTGTAAGGGGTTCTGTTCACCCGGAATGTCACAAACGTCCGAAAGAAAATCACGAACAGCAGAGCTTTTAAAATCCAGCGGATGTCGTAAGTGAAATGATGCGTGAAAAAGTTGGCGTAAATGAGGAATGAAATTGCAAAGGTGTAAAACGGCTTTGGCCATCCATAAACTTTTAAATCCATCCGTCTCCATGCCTGGCAGATATAACTGGCCACGCTGGCATACATAAAACCGCTGTAAAGCGGGACTCCAAAAAATTTGGAGTGTGCGGCCTCCGGATAAGCCCACGATCCCATATGCACTTTGAACAATTCCAATGCCAGGCCGATTACATGGAAAACGCAAATCACTTTCAATTCATCCATGGTTTCCAGCTTTGAAGTCAGCATGACGAATTGTGCGGCAATACAGACGAGCAGAATAAAATCGTAGCGAGGCAAAAACGGGATTTCCACAAACTTTGAAAACGCTAGTGCAGCAAAAATAACAGCTGGAAAAATACAGGACAGAGCCTGAAGATAACCGAAGCGTATAAAGTTTTTCATGAAAGACCTCCGTTTTAGGAGAATATATTTTAAGCTAAGACGAAAAAGGTTTTAGGAAAGTTTCTGTGATTTTGAAAAAGTAAACTAGACGCCGGCAAAGCGGGTATAGAATAAAAAGACACAGCATGAAAAACCTGCGAAATCTTTAATTCACTGAAGGAGGAAGAGAAATGCCGGAATTCACATCAAACGGAGTTCGCTTGTATTATGAAGAAGCAGGGGAAGGGATGCCAGTGATTCTGCTGCATGGCCTGGGTTCAAGTCACGCCATGTTCAGACAGGAAATGGATTTTTTGAAAAATGAATACCGGGTCATCGCCATTGACTGCCGTGGACATGGAAAATCAGACAAACCGGTGAAATTTACGCTGAACGACCATATTGAAGATGTCATTGCGTTACTTGATCATGTGGGTATTAAAAAAGTGCATATCATTGGCGTGTCCATGGGAAGTTATATCGCGCAAGGCGTTGTGTTGGCGCATCCGGACCGAGTGGAAAAGCTCATATTGGTGGTATCGAAAGCCCATGGAAAAACCTCTTCCACCCAGGAATTATTGACCCGCTATGCCGATGAGCTAGAAGGAATAGAAGAACAAAAACAAATGGAATACTTGTCGAAATACGTCTTCCATAACTTGCCCGCCATCCAGAAATGGCAGGAAGAAATGGCGCAAATCGAGCCTGAATTATCCCTTACGGAAATGGCCGCTGCGAATAAGGCATTAGAAGGATTTGATTTTCGTTCAGCACTGCCGACTGTCACAGCCAAAACGCTGATTATCAGCGGTTCTTACGATGGATTGAATCCTCCAGTGAGGGGGCAAGAACTGGCATCACTCATTCAGAATTCCACATTTGTCGAATTTGAGCAGTCAGGACATGCACCGAACGTAGAAGAACCGGAAAAATTTATAAAGTCCATTTCAGAATTTTTAGGAAAATAGTCGGGAAGCTTAGAGAGGATTCTCTAGGCTTTTTTTATTTATGCAATAAATATAGTTAAAAACAAAAATAACTGATAAAAATATAGAGGCATTTAGATGCTTTCACTCTTATAATTAACTAAATTTTTAGTTAATTATAACCATGGAGCTTACAGATATCTTCAATTATTATTAGAAGTAGTAAATATTTATACAACTAAACAACTAATTGGGGGAACATGAATGAAAAAAACAGTCAGCGGTTTATTGGCAATCAGTATGCTTGCAACAGCTCCATGGTCTTCGGTCCTTGCGGAATCTCCGAAAACTACGTACGTTAATGCGCTGGAGGAGCAGGACGGCAGCAAGTTCAACTCGGAGAGCTATGATTTTCTGAAATTCTCGAAAATCGGTGCAGAGCTTGAGCGCATCGATAAAACATCGAACCGCATCAAAGTGGAGGTCCAAGGCACGTCCGCTGATGGGCATCCGTTGTATGTGGTGACTGTTGCGGATCCGAAAGCGGGCGGCAAATTTGGCCAAAACCAGGCGCTCCGGAAACAAATGTTCAAAAATCCCGGAAAAGCACAGGAATGGATTGCCAAAAACCCGGACTTTAAAGTGCCGATTATGATCAATGGCTCCATCCACGGCACGGAATTTGTCGGCAGTGATGCGGTGCTTCAGCTGATTGAGCGCTTTGCTACGCAAAACGATGCCCAGACCAAAAAAATCCTGGAGAGCAACATTTTAATTTTTAACGTCGTTGCCAACCCGGATGGCCGTGTCGACGCGACCCGCTTCAACGGGGAAGGCATTGATTTGAACCGTGACTTCATTACACAGTCACAGCCTGAAACCGTGCATACGGTAGATTTGATCACTGAATGGAATCCAATGGTATTTCTCGATACACACGGTTACGTAAAGAATTATGCACCGAATAAGCAGGGCTTGATCGAACCTTGTACGCCGCCGCATAATCCGAACTACGAATATGACCTGTACAATAAATGGGCAATGGGACAAGCGGAAGCGATGGAAAGCGAAATCATGAAAAACAAAGCCGAATACGAAGGCACGCTGTATAAAAACATGGTCGGCACATACGTGCCGCAGCGTGACGATGAAGCGGGCTGGGATGATTATCCGCCAATCTTCACTCCGATGTATGCAATGTACCACGGTGCATATGGCCATACGCTTGAAGCGCCAACCAATGATGAAGACGGCGTGAAGTGGATGTACGATGCAGTCATGGGAGCACTTCAACACGCGACTGACAATAAAGACGCCATGATCACCGACCAGATCGAAATGTTCAAACGCGGCATCAATTTTGACCACCCGTTCCATGCTGACGGCTTCTTCCCTGAAGCTTACGTATTGCCGGTCGATGAAAAAGATTCGACTGTAACGGAAAAAGCGGTCAATCATTTGATACAGAACGATATTGAAGTGGTGAAGGCATCCAAGGCCTTTACGATAGAAGGAAAATCTTACGCTAAAGGCTCTTATATCGTAGACATGGCACAAGCAAAAGCGGGACTTGCCAATACGATGTTATGGGACGGGGAAGACATTACGGACGATACACCGGCGATGTACGACATCTCTGCTTGGAGCTTGCCGGAACTATGGGGCTTCCAAGCAGATCCGGTCCAGACAAAAGTTACGGTAACAGCAGCCAAAGTCAATGAAGTGAAAGGCCAAGGCACGGTTACAGGAAAAGGGCCGTTTGTGATTCCAAATTCTTCGGTGAAAGCAGTTGAACTGGTCAACACACTTCTTCAGCAAGGCGTTTCTGTTAAACGCAGCGAACAAGGCGATTTCTATGTGCAAGCACCAGCTAACGCCATTTCTGCTGCTGTGAAAGCATCCGGCATCCAAGTGAAGAGCGGAACTGTGCCAGCAGGAGCTGAAGCGATTTCTGCGTTGAAAGTGGCACTTCTTGAAGACGGCGGCATGGGCAAAGTGCAGTCGCATTCCGGCATGAATTTGGCGCTTGAACGCTTAGGGTTTGATGTAACCGAACTGTCTCCAGTTGAAGTGGCAGAAGCCGGGCTTAACGGTTTTGATGCATTCATCTACAACGGTACGGAAAGCTTGATTTCAACAAACTTAAGTGCAGCGAACAAAGAATTCGGTTTCCAGAACGCAGCACAATTTGATAAGTTCAAAGCGAACGTCAATGCGTTCGTCGCTGACGGCGGCAAATACATTGCAGCCGGAGCAGGAGCATCACGCGCTACAAAAACGCTCGGCTTGACGACTGCTTCCGTCAATTCAGGCGGCAGCAACAGCAATGGCATCGTTTCTGTTGACTACGACGGCAAGGGCATCACAGCAGGTTACGGCCAAGACGACATCGGTTTTGTTTACCGTCCGGCTTGGTACACAGGTGTTGAAACTGAAGAAGTCCTGGCGGCATTCGACGATAGCGACTTCTTTATGGCAGGCCACTGGAAGAATAATCAGTTGGCATCAGGCCAGCCGGTCATTGTTCGTGAAAGCGATAAAGACGTCACCTTGATCGGGCTTGAGCCAGGATTCCGTGACCACACAGATTACTTGTTCCGCTTGATTTCAAACGCGCTTTACACGAAATAAAGATAGTAGAAAAAGGAGCAGCTGATTTTCTGGCTGCTTCTTTTATTCACTCTTTATGAAGAGATCATCTGCAGTTTCGTCCGGAGGAAGCACAGGATTCTCTTCAACGCTGACGCAAGGTTTGGCAGTTTTCCTATTATCGTCCGCTCTATTTTAAAATCGCTCTTGCTGCCAAAGGTGATACCGTGACGAAATAGATTGACAGCCGGGCCAATATGCTTTACTGTTAGAAACGCGATGAGCTCGTTTGCGTAAGACGGACCAGCAATCCTTTATTGGAACACGTTGTGGAACGTGGCTTGGACGCCGCAAATTTTCGAGACCACCTTGCCTTTGGGCAAGGTGGTTTTTTATTTATATAGAAGAAAACGGAGCAACCCATTTAATGGGGTTGCTCCGTTTTTAGTCCGTTCAATCAGACAAGTTCTCAATAGGAACCGGCTCAATGTCATCAGCCGGCTCAAAGCCGAAGACTTTGCTGTAGAAATACAGTTCGGCTTCAATGGAACGTTGGATGTTTTCTGCCATCCGGAACCCATGCCCTTCGCCTTCGAAAGTCAGATAAGCGACAGGCAGGCCTTTTTCTTTCAAGGCATCTACCATCAGCTCTGCCTGGTTTGGAGGGACCACTTTATCTTCGAGACCCTGCAAGAAAATGACGGGGCATGATAATTGGTTCGTAAAGTTGATGGGAGAACGGTCGTAATACGTCTGCTTCGCTTCCGGATAGGCCCCGAGCAAGCCTTCCAAGTATTTGGATTCGAATTTATGGGTTTCTTTCGCGAAAATCTCCAGTTCGCTGAGGCCGAAATAGCTCGCGCCCGCTTTATAGACATCCGTGAAGACGAGCGATGCCAAAGTTGTGTAGCCGCCGGCGCTGCCACCGACAATAGCTGCCCGCTCTCCATCAACTTCTCCTTTTTCAATCAGGTAGTTGACGGCATTCGCGCAATCTTCCACATCGACCACACCCCAGTTGTCTTTCAAGCGCTCGCGGTATTCACGGCCATAACCGGTGGAGCCGCCGTAATTGACATCGACGACCGCAAAGCCGCGGCTTGTCCAAAATTGAAATTCCAGATTAAGTGCAGAAATAGCGGCACTGGTAGGGCCGCCGTGGACCGACACCAGCAAAGGGGGCTTTTCGCCCGCCGGTGCTGCGTGATCCGGATTTTTAGGCCGGTAGTAAATGGCATGGGCGGTTTTTCCGCCTGCTGTTGGATATTCAATGGCTTCCGGGATGGACAGGTAATTTTCATTTAATGGCAAATCGGAAGCTGCCTTGACTTCTTCCAGCTGGCCATTCGCATCCAATCGCACGACACGCGGAAAGTCTGTCGGCGAAGCAGTGATAAAAGCGGCTTCGCCGCCATTTGAATGGATGGAAGAAAAATAGGTGAACCGGTTTTCAACGGGCGTGACATCACCGCTTTTGGCATCTATTGTGGCCAAGTGCATGATGCCGCTTTGCGCATACGCCGCAAGAATGGTCGATTCATTGAGGAAACCATAATCCGCTTCGCCGAATACCCAGCTCGGACCGCCGAATTCCGCTTCCATCGGACAAACCGGTTCCGCTTCACTGCCGTTCAAGCGCATAATGTTCCACCAGTTTGAGCGGTCAGAAAGAAAATAGAGCACGCCGCCCGGTGACCAGACCGGCTGAATAATCGATTCGTTCGAACCGCCTGCCACCATACGGGCATTGGAAACAGAGCCATCTTCATTCAAATCGGCCAGCCATAATTGTGTGTCATCCCAAGGCATGTTCGGGTGGTTCCACGTCAAATAAGCCAGCTGCTTAAAATCTGGGCTGATGCGGGGATTTGAATAGAAATCATTGCCGGACAGAACAATGCGTTCATTGCTGCCATCAAGGTCCATCACCACAATGGCTGTTTCTGCGTAAATGGAGGAGTTGGTATGGTCTTCACGGATCCAGTATAAACGGCCGCGGGAAGCATCGACCGCACCATCGGCATAACGGCGATGGGGATCCGAGGTGATCGGTTGGAAATTGTGTTCTCCTCGCCGGAGATAAAGCAAGTTGTCGTCAAAATTGGAAAAGTAGAGGTCTGTATTATGGACCACAAAAGGGGCACCGCCGTATTCATGGACGCGTGTGCGGACATTAAACGGGGAAGGCGTCAGTTCTATGGCCGTTCCATCTGCCGTTTTTTTCATCACCGTGTTGCGCCCTGCTTCTGCTGGCCGCTCTTCAGTCCAGTAAAGGTCTTGTCCTTCTAAAGCTGCGTTTACAATTCCGACAGTGTCGCGTGTCATCAAATCTGCTGTGATAGGGGATTTCCAACTTCCATAAGGCGATGCAGCGGTTTGGCTCATGTTTGATCTTCCTCCTGGTCTCTTTGAAGTTTTCTGGTTTAGCTGTCTTCATGTTACCATTATAACTTTTTAAATTGTTGGAAAATTAAATAAAATCTACTTTCCCTGCATAGACAGAGCAGGGAAAGTGTGAAAAAATAGAGCCACTATCTCATCTAAAGAAAAGAGTGAAGTTATGAAGCTGAAGGCGGAAGAGAGAGGGAAAAGGATCTTGGCGCCGTTTAAAATCGCTTTAGCATTTGCCGCTGCAAAATTGCTGAAAAACAAAAGCGGGAAACCAATAGTGCTGGTTGGCGGCAATCTTGGAGAAAAGTATGAAGACAATGCTTCGGTCCTGCATCAATATTTGATCAGGCAATATGCCGATACCATGGAGGTATACTGGCTTTACGATCCAAAAACGAATTATGCGGAAGAACAAGGAATGCGTAATGCAGTGGCCCTCGGCAGCTTCCGGAATTATTTCCTGTTCTTTCAAGCAGATTACTCTTTTCATGGCCATTCGATCCGATATGATATTGCGCCTTCCGCACATAAATTTCTATTCCTAAATACCAAGACGGTCATGACGCATGTCAGCCATGGCATTGAAGGCTTTAAAAAGATTTTAATTCAAAAAGAAGATGTGCCACTTTTGAAGCGAACGGACTTTTTTAATTGCGCGTCCCAGTTTGAAATGCGGATCAAACGGGATGAGTGGAAAATCCCTCAAGAAAAACTGATTGTGACCGGCTTTCCACGGTTTGACCGCTACACCGCCAATCAGCCGGCACCATATGTGAAGAAAGTGCTGGCGATGATGACATGGCGGGAATGGCTGATGGAATCGGATAGCGAAGAATTTGAAAAAAGTGATTACTTTGTGCATACCAGCGAGTTGCTGAAGCACGCTGGAATTCAGGAGCTTCTGGAAAATCAGGATATGCAAGTTACCGTAGCGCTGCATCCATTTATGCAGCGCTTTGAAAGCCATTTCAATGAGGTCACTAGCGAGCGTGTCCATTTTATCGGCTTTGACCAGCTTTCCATTTCACAGGCCATTGAAGAAAATGATATGTTGCTGACCGACATCACCAGTGTCTCTTGGGATTTCCTTTATTTGAACAAGCCGATCATCTTTTATTTATTCGATCAGGAAGATTGGGAAAAGAAACGCGGCATCTATATGGATCTGAATAAGGACTTGTATGGCTATAAAGCCAAAACGGTTGAGGAAGTTTATGAGTTTCTGAAAGAAATCGCTGTTGAAGGCGTCAACTTCAACAAATGGTATAGCATGGCGCCGCAGTTCATCGATTTTTTTGATCACAACAACTGCAAACGGCTGACGGAAAGAGTATTCGGGGAACAGAATCAGTAAAAACAAAACAAGCCGCTGTTTGGATACTTAAACAAAGTATCCAAACAGCGGCTTGTTTCAGGAAGCTATAATTTCAGCTAGTGGCTGGTGATCGGGAAAACTCAATAGCCTTCTGAATGGATGAAAAAGTAAGAAGGTGCGGGCTTGTCCCTTGCGAAGTCCCCAGCTCATGTGCAGCTTTTGGAGAAACTCCCGTAATGTATAATGTCGTGCCCATCAGTTTCAATACATCCCGGATGCTTACTAAGCCTTCTATCGGAAACCCTTCTTCCCAATAAAGTCCGGTGACGTCTATGATGACTTTTTCAACACGCTGTTTTTGGACATACATGCTTAGTTTTGAAATTAATAATTCAAATCGCTGCCGGCTCATATTTCCGATTAATGCGACAGCCGCTACATGGTCTTGCAAAGCTAGAATAGGCAGCATGATTTCTTCGATTTCCAACTCTTTTTCAGTGAGGGCCTGGCGCTGGGAATGCTCAATTGAAACATTGGTTTGTGTGCCGATAAAATAGAGAGCGTCATTTACATGTACCGGTTCAATATTCAGCCGGTTCCAAAAGAGGGTTCCATCTTTGCGGTAATTCTGTAAAGTAACCGTCACGCTTTCTCTTGCTTCAATGGCATCTCTAAGTTTTTTTCGGATTTTGGAAGGGGCTTCTTCACGCTGCAAAAAGCGGCAATTCCGGCCCAAGGCTTCCGACTGCTGGTAGCCGGTCATTTTTTCAAACGTGCGGTTTGTATAAATGATGGGATTGTCTTCTTGGGACGGATCTGTAACAATCGTTGCTACTTTGCTGCCATCCAACATGGCTTCAAGAAGCGTGATTTGTTCTTCGTGACGCAAGTTTTTCATAAGAATTACCTCCAAAAGGTGGTGCTGTACTGGAATGCTTATCTATCGTAGCATAATGCAATAGCCAGGAAAAACCAAAACCTGCCGGAACGGCAGAAATATCGTCCCGACAGGTTTTTTGAAGGATATTTATCAATAAGCGGTCCAGCCGCCGTCAATTGTAATCACTTGGCCATTCACAAAGCTGGCTTCGTCTGATCCGAGGAATACCGCTAATTGTGCAATTTCTTCCGGCTGCCCCACACGCGGATTCAAGGCCATCCCAAGCTGCTGGCGGCTCATGCCCGCTTCGCTGATATTGCTCATTGTGCTGCCGATGTTTGTCATGACAGCGCCTGGCGCAATACCGTTCGTGCGGATATTTTTGTCCGCGTACATAAATGCCGTGTTTTTAGTCAATCCAACAACGGCGTGTTTAGATGCGGTATAGGCAGCCCCTGCACGGGCGCCGTACAAGCCGCCAGCTGAAATGTTATTGACGATGACACCGTGCCCTTGTTCAAGGAAAATTGGAATCGCAAGGCGCATGGCGTGCATGACTGCCGTCGTGTTGACCGCAAAAACACGTTCCCATCGTTCATTTGAAATTTCCCCGACCGGTTCCATGCCATCCATGATTCCCGCATTATTCACCAGAATATCAAGTTTGCCAAAAGCTTGCTTCGTTTCTTCAAAAAGGCGGCTTAAGTCGTCTTCAGAAGTGACATTCGTCTGAACAGCAATGGCTTCAGCTCCTGATTCTTTAAGGGACTCGACAACTGCAGAAGCGCCTTCCAAATTCAAATCGGACACCACGACTTTCGCACCTTCTTTAGCATAGCCTCCAGCAATCGCTTTGCCCATACCTGAAGCGGCACCGGTAACAATCGCCACTTTACCTTCTAATCTCATCCTCATAACCTCCTGTTATTTTATTGAACATCTGTCTATTAAAAAGTATAGTGAAGGAAGAAAACGTTTTCAATAATCAAATAAAACCATACTGTTCAATAAACCACAAAACGTGAAAATCTGTTCAGTAAAAGGAGAATGAAAATGCGAAGCGATTTGCGGGTGATCAAAACCAAACAAGCCTTAGAAGAAGCTTTATTGATTTTGTTGCAGGAGAAGGCCTTGAAATCAATTTCCATCACGGAAATCTGCCGATTGGCAAAAATCAACCGGGGCACATTTTATCTGCATTATGGCCAGATAGAAGATTTGTTTGAAGATTATTATAAGGAAATCATGAAAGACTTAACGGATTCCTATCAAGAACCTTACCGTCACACAAAAATTTTAAATCCCCGAGAACTGAATCCGTCGACTATCCGCATTTTTCATCATATTGAAAAGTACAAACGGTTTTACCGGATTGTATTTTCCAAAACGGTGCCGATGTCTTATTACTACCTCTTATTCGATCAAGTCCGTGATTTGCTGAGAAAAGACATGGACCTGGCTTTAAAGCCGGAAATAGATTCCGCTATGCTGAGCGCTTATCAGGCAAATGCCATTCTCGGCATGGCCATTGAGTGGAGCAGAACGGATTTCCGGCAAAAAGCAGAAGAGTTGAATCAGCAGCTGGTATACATTTTGAATATCAATTTGGCTAACTAATCGATTGCTTGATGCCATTTGTTAATAAAAAAGTTGTGGCATTCGGTACCTATCATTTTTGTTCAAGCAGGATAGATGTTATACTAGCATTACAACTCAATAGACTTTGACTTTATGTCAAGGGGGAGTAGCTGTAGGGAAACCTATTTCACAGTCGTCAATACATGGTTCGTAGCCATCGGTTGTGATAGCAAACAAGTTTGCTTAGCGAGACCTTTGCCTTTTATTAGGCGAAGGTCTTTTTTGCTGGCAAAAATTAGAAGGAGGATGAAAGATGGAAGCAATTTTATTGGAGTACGCATGGGTCCTGTTGGTTTTAATCGGTTTGGAAGGGCTCTTGGCTGCGGATAACGCGGTTGTTATGGCCGTCATGGTCAAGCACTTGCCGAAAGAACAGCAGAAAAAAGCATTATTTTACGGGTTAGCTGGAGCATTTGTGTTCCGTTTTGCGGCATTGTTCATGATTACGTTGCTGGTGAACATTTGGCAGATCCAGGCACTAGGAGCTGCGTATCTATTGTTTATCTCAGCTAAGCACATTTACGATCAGCGAAAAGGCGATAGCGATCACATCCTTGACGTTGAAAAAGCACCGAAAAAAGGTTCAGGTTTCTGGATGACAGTGTTTAAAATTGAAATGGCGGATATCGCGTTTGCGATTGATTCGATGCTTGCGGCGGTCGCACTTGCTGTCACGCTGCCGCATTTGAATGTATTCGGAATGGACACTATCGGAGGCATCAACTCCGGACAATTCTTCGTCATGCTTGCCGGTGGATTGATCGGTGTCATCATCATGCGATTTGCTGCCCATAAATTCGTTAAGCTCTTGGAAACCTATCCACAGCTGGAAACAGCAGCATTTCTTATCGTCGGATGGGTAGGGGTCAAATTATTGGTGATGACTTTATCTCACGAAAAATTAGGCATCTTGCCGCACGATTTCCCGCATTCAACACCGTGGACCATCGTATTTTGGACGGTATTAATCGGAATTGTGGTCGTTGGTGCGTTGCTTGGAGTTAAAAAGAAAAAAGAGGCGGAAGCCGAAAGTAAATAATGGCATAAGAAAAGGAGTCTGCTTGAAACTAAGCAGGCTCCTTTTTGTGTGTTACGAAAGGTTTTACTCTTTATCCGATGGGCATAGAAAAGAATAGGCGTTTTACTAAAATTAACGAAACGGACTTTTCTGTTCTAATGCGCGGGATTGATGAAAATTTCCTCATGAGTGGCCAACTGCTGCACAGAAGTGCAGTGTGGACAGATGGTGTAACCTTTTTGTGTTTGAAGCGATTCAATGTAAGCGAGACAATCTTTGAATTCCCGTTTTTCAATCGGTGTTGTCGTGAACCCGCACCGGTCTCCGGCAAAGACTCTTTGGTGAATGGTTTTTGTCGCGTGATCAATCAAATATTTCACTTCCTGCACTCCTTTCTATAAGAAAAGGCAAGGTTTTCCACAAACATCTTATCTTTAGCTTACTTAATAGTAGAAAGAATGAGTAGTGTCTAACAGTCTATTTTTATTAGAAAAATCAGATTTCTTTCTAAAGAAAAAGCTTAAAATAAAAGCTTTAATAGGTATTTTTAGCTAATTTCGTTCTGAATCATTAAAATTTGCTGCATATTGGTGAACGTCCAGGATCAGTTAATGAAAGGATCGGATTCGATGCCAAGAGATTATGGTGGACATTGAAAAGGAATTGGTCAAAAATAGAGCCACCAAAGAATTGAGGCTGGCAAAGTGTTCTTGAATGCCGGATGCTGAATTCTGTTGATCTTGAAACTATTTTAAAAAAGCCTCTGCTGGATGTATTCCTTAACTGGGATTTCGAAGGAGACTGAGGAATAAGAGCCTGTATGCTTGAACTTCATACAAAGTAAGGCATATTAACCCTGAATCTGTTCCTGTATAATGAAACCAAATTAGTAAAATGTGGCTTTCAAGAAAAGGAGGCGTTTAGATGACAAAGGAAAAAACACTTCAATCTGAAATCAGCAGCTATCTGTCCAGCTTGCTGCGCGAGCATTTCGGCAAAGGCCCAACTTCGGTGTTTGTCACGATTGCCATCCCTTTTATCACTATCCATTTTCGCGGCTTTTTGTCGCCAATGGAAAAAGTGCTAATGAAACAAAAGGAAGAACAGCGCATATTGGAGACAAGAGATTTGATGATGAATGATTTGAAACCGGAAATCATCCTTTCACTTAGTAAATATTTGGCGATAGATGTCAAAGAACTTTATGCAGACTGGGACCTTGAAAAAGAAACAGGCCTGATTATTGGCGTACTGGATACAGGTTTGAACAGAGAAACCATCGAGTGGCCGAAAGAGGCAGATGAAAAAGCATTCCAGGAAAAAATAAACGAAGCGAGCAAAAGAGCGGAAAAAGTGCCGGGCAGCACGGATGCTTTTTGGTTGAGTGACCGCACCATCCTTGTGCGGCGTTCAAAGATTTTAGTGCAGATTGAAAAAGAGCTGATCAGGAACGGTTTCGAGGAACAATTGAAATTGGCTAAACGGCCACTTGAACATAGAGTGTTGGAAGAAGCCAGACTGGAAACAGTCCTTAAACGCCAAATCAGCGAGACGTTTTTGGATTGGAACTTTAATGAGGACCTAGGATATATCGTGTTCTTATTAGAACCAAAGAATTCGTGAATGCGTGATCAATTCTTATAGCAGCTTTTTAGATAAGAGGATTGTATGAATGGGAGATAGAAGTTCAAAAAGCCAAGTGCTGAGTCATCCGCCGCTGAAGGGGGTATAGTAAGAAATAGAAGGGTTTCCGACCGGGAGCCTCTTAATAGAACAACCAGCCAAGTTTTTATTTATATAGAAGGAAGGGAGATATTATGACACAACGGAAAGAAAGAACGGAGACCGGGTGGAATTTGGAAAACAGTTATGCCCGCCTCCCAAAAGCATTTTTCACCAACGTAAAACCGCATCCTGTGAAGTCTCCGAAGCTAGCGGCTTTAAATGAACCGTTGGCAGCATCGCTCGGATTGAATATAGAAGAACTGAAAAGCGGAAAAGGCCTGGAAGTACTTGCCGGAAATGAAATTCCGGAAGGCGCGCTGCCGCTTGCGCAAGCTTACGCCGGCCATCAATTTGGTTATTTAACCATGTTGGGCGACGGCCGTGCGGTATTGTTGGGGGAACAAATCACCCCTGCAGGCGAGCGCTATGATATTCAGTTGAAGGGATCCGGACGTACGCCCTACTCGCGAGGAGGCGATGGCCGGGCAGCACTTGGGCCGATGCTCCGCGAATACATCATCAGTGAAGCGATGCATGCACTCGGCATTCCGACCACCCGCAGCTTAGCGGTGGTGGCGACAGGTGAGGAAGTCAGACGCGAAACCAGTCTGCCAGGGGCCATTTTGACCCGTGTTGCGGCAAGCCATCTGCGTTTCGGGACGTTTCAGTATGCAGCAGGAGTGGGCGATATTCAAGCCTTGGCAGATTATGCAATCGAGCGCCATTATGCGGATGTGGATCTTGGAGAAGGCCGTTACCTCGGATTTTTCAGAGCAGTGGCGATGCGCCATGCGTCGCTCGTTGCAAAATGGCAGCTCGCTGGGTTTATCCACGGCGTCATGAATACCGATAATATGACCATCAGCGGCGAAACAATCGATTACGGGCCTTGCGCTTTCATGGACACGTATGACCCGGCAACGGTCTTCAGCTCGATTGACCATCATGGCCGCTATGCTTATGGCAACCAGCCGCAGATTGCGGGCTGGAACTTAGCGCGTTTCGCGGAAACTTTAATTCCTTTATTGCATGAAGAACAGGAAGAAGCGGTAAAGCTGGCACAGCAAGTGCTGTCTGATTACATCAAAACATATTACACCCATTGGCTCTCCGGAATGCGCGCGAAGCTGGGAATTTTCAATGAAGAATCGGCGGATGAAGTGCTTGTTGCGGATCTGCTGAATCTCATGAAGGAATACGATGCAGATTATACCAACACTTTCCGTGCGTTGACGTTTGATCAGCTGAAAGATACAGTGCTGTTCGGCAAGCCGGAGTTTACTGTCTGGACTGAACAATGGCAGGCAAGGCTTACACGGCAGAAACAGTCAAAAGAACAGTCGCATGAGTTGATGCGAAACAGCAACCCGGCAGTGATTCCGCGGAATCACCGGGTGGAGGAAGCGCTGGAAGCCGCAGTGCAAAAAGGCGACTACAGTGTCATGGAACAACTGCTTAAAGTTCTTGCTGATCCATATGCCCATACCGAAGATCAGAAGGATTACAGCACATTGCCTCCGGAGTCACCGGATTCCTACCAGACATTCTGCGGGACATGAAAAAACGGCTAATCCTCAATGGATTAGCCGTTTTGGTTTGATGGGGAATTTCAGCTGCTGTAATCATTTCGTTCCAGGGCAGACGCTTTCCGCGGGGGGCGGCCTGAGCCTCCTCGTTCGCTTCGAAAACCTTGTGCTCCTGCAGCACTGCGCGCTTCGTCGCAAAGACTTGGCCTCACAAACCTCAGCCACAAAACATGTGCTCCTGCGCAAGCTCGTCGCAAAGCTATTGACCGAAATGATTCGGCCTATAGCTTCGCAGCTGGTTGACGGAATATCGGTTAAATGAATAAGTTCTATATACAAACTAAGACGACTAATCCTAAAGGGATTAGCCGTCTTTTCTTTCATTATTTAAACTTCTGAATAATCGGGCGCAGGCGGAATCCAAAGAGGCCGGCAAGCACTGACAGGATCAAGTCTTTTGGAAGCGGTACGGCCATCCATGCCCAAGCCATTTGGTATGTGAAGCCTTCGGGTGCAGCGAACCATAGCTTATAAGCTGCATACATCCAGTTGGTGCCAAATACGTAGTTGACAACAAGGCCAGCAAGCGCTGCCATGACAAAACCGATACGCTTCGGGAATTTATTGGCAATCCAGCCGCTTATTAACGCAATCAGGACAAACGACAAGATAAAGCCGAATGTTGGGCTGATCAAGGTATCCATCCCTCCGGAGAATCCGGCGAACACCGGAACTCCGGCTAGGCCGATAAACGCATAAACAACCATGGAAAAAGCGCCCATCCGGCTGCCAAGCAAAAGGCCGGCAAGGATAGCGAAAAACGTCTGAAGCGTAATTGGTACGCCGCCGATGATCAGGAACGCCGAAATATTCGCCCCGATGGCCATGAGTGCCGCAAACATGGCGATATGTATTAAATGCAAAGTCTTGGAATGATTGGCCGTTCTGGTTGTGGTCGTTGTCATAGTTTCCCTCCATATTTTCAAGCTATTTTCAGTATAATAAGCCTTCGTGTTTGAGTCAACTTATTTTTAATTTAGGTTAACACAAAGAATTCCGTAATATAAGCTGTATCTTTTGTAATAGCCTAAAATCGTTGTAAACTGTAAATAAAATCAAGGTTTCAGGAGCGAAGAACGTGGAACGATGGAAGATTTAAACTGCCTATTTTAATGAGGTAAATGTTCACCAATATGTGCGGGGAATAATCGACAAAGTCCTATCGAATTATGCTATTATGACAGTCGGCGAAATGCGGAAAATCTTAAAGGTAAGAATGATCCCTTCACAGACAAGGAAAGAGAAATTTCGTTAAACCCTTCTTAAACTGTTGTTTTTTTATCACAAAATATTAGTTTAACGTGAATAACTTATTCATCAGCGGGTATGTACTAAAAACTATTAAATTCACTGCTGCCGCTTAAAATTGTTGCTTAGACACTGGCTAGAAAGACAAAACTAAACGGAGGAAACGGGAGCGCGAAACTTGTGTTTGGCCTGCCGGGTTGATCAACTCGGATTGTGTGATCGTTTTTAAAGGAGTCAGCAAGATGAACAGAAAATGGTGGAAAGAGTCGGTTGCTTATCAGGTATACCCGCGCAGTTTCAAAGATTCAAATGGCGATGGCATTGGAGATTTAGCAGGAGTGACCAGCAAGCTCGATTATTTGAAAGAACTTGGAATCGACGTCATCTGGATTTGTCCCATGTACAAATCGCCAAATGATGACAATGGCTATGATATCAGCGATTACCAGGAAATTTTGGAAGAGTACGGGAATATGGAGGATTTTGACCGCCTGCTTGATGAAGTCCACAAGCGCGGCATGAAACTCATCATTGATTTAGTGATCAATCATACAAGCGACGAACATCCCTGGTTTATGGAATCCCGCTCATCAAAAGACAATCCGAAACGGGACTGGTATATTTGGCGGGATGAGCCGACAAATTGGGAAAGTATTTTTGGAGGTCCGGCCTGGGCTTATGACCAACAGACAAAGCAGTATTACTTGCACTTATTTTCCCAAAAGCAGCCCGATTTGAACTGGGAAAACCCGGAGGTGCGCAAAGCATTATACGATATGGTCAATTGGTGGCTTGCCAAAGGAATCGATGGATTCCGAGTGGATGCCATCAGCCACATTAAAAAAGATTTCAGTGACATGCCGGATAACATCGATAGAGCGTATATCCCGGCTTGGGAGAAAATGATGAATGTCAAAGGCATCCAGCCGCTGCTTGCTGAACTGCGCGATGAAACGTTTGCGAAACACGACATCATGACCGTCGGGGAAGCGAATGGCGTAAATGTAGATGATATCGGAGAATGGATCAACGAAGATGACGGCAAATTCAATATGGTATTCCAGTTTGAAGACATGGGATTATGGAGCGCAGATTCAACACACGGCGTTGATGTCCGCAAGCTGAAAGAAATCCGTTCACGCTGGCAAAAAGGTGTAGAAGGCAAGGGCTGGAATGCGCTGTTCATTGAAAATCACGACAAGCCCCGCATGGTATCAACTTGGGGCAACGACCGGCAGTATTGGCGCGAAAGTGCAACGGCATTTGCCTGCATGTATTTCTTCATGCAAGGTACTCCGTTCATTTACCAAGGCCAGGAAATCGGCATGACAAATGCTCCTTTTGAAGAAATTGAACATTACAACGATGTACGAACCCATAATTTGTATTTCTACAAACGCGCAACCGGCATGATGCATGAAGATATCATGACGCTGGTCAAAGCAACCAGCCGTGACCATTCGCGGACGCCGATGCAATGGGACGCGAGCCCATACGGAGGATTTTCAATTGAGCGGTCGTGGCTTGGAGTCAATCCGAACCACAACTGGCTGAATGTCGAAGCACAGAAAAACGATCCGCATTCGGTCCTGTCATTTTATAAACAGATGATTTGGCTGCGGAAGCATATGGATGTGCTGGTGTATGGACGCTACGATCTTGTCGAACTCGGACATGAATCGGTTTTCGCCTATACCCGTGAAGATGAACACGAAAAAGTGCTGGTCGTGACAAACTTGGCACAGCATGCATGCTGGTGGGACGAACCGGAAGACGGAACTTTATTATTAGCAAATTATAAAGAAATTGATCCCAATCAGTTATTCCCTTACGAAGCACGCGTGTATAAAGTGAAACTCAATCAGTGAGGTTTTCCACTGATTGTTAGTTGAACCAATCGGGCTTTTACGGTCAGTGGAGCTTCCGCTTGGAAAAGCGGGAGTCATACTGCCCGTTAAAGCGGGATAAAGTGAAACTCAATCAGTGAGGTTTTCCACTGATTGTTAGTTGAACCAATCGGGCTTTTACGGTCAGTGGAGCTTCCGCTTGGAAAAGCGGGAGTCATACTGCCCGTT
>NZ_JBPRLO010000008.1:0-76122 GCF_051417975.1 Planococcus sp. 1R117A
TCTCTATTTCTTAAGGTAAAGCAACCAATTGGGTCTGTAAACAGCGTCAAATCAAGGTTTCTCTCTCATATAAGGTAGATATTTCTACTTTTCTACCTATGCGAGAATGAAGTCGAACTTCGCAAAGGTAGATATTTCTACTTTTCTACTTTTGTTAGAATGAACTTCATTTTTGCACGGGTAGATATTTCCACTTTTCCACTTTTGTTAGAATGAATCCTATTCTCGCAGAAGTAGATATTTCTACTTATCTACTTCTGTTATATTTACTTTCAATCTCGCATGGGTAGATATTTCTACTTTTCTACTCTCGTTAGAATGATTCTTATTCTCGCATAAGTAGATATTTCCACTTATCCACTTATGTTTATAGGAAGGTAGATTATAAAAATCATCTTCTCCTTCCAAAAGTTGATTTCTCAGTACTTTAGCTCATCTTATTTTTTAAAACATCTTCACAAAAGTAGATATTTCTACTTTCGTTCGGAAGAATTCTATTCTCGCAGAAGTAGATATTTCTACTTTTCTACTTTCGTTAGATTTAGTCATTCTCTCGCAAAGGTAGATATTTCTACTTTTCTACTTTTGTTAGATTGAGAGACATTCTCGCAGAAGTAGATATTTCCACTTTTCTACTTCTGTTATAACTATTTTCATCTTTGCAGAAGTAGATATTTCTACTTTTCTACTTCTGTTAGATTGGCTTCCGTTCTCGCACAGGTAGATATTTCTACTTTTCTACCTATGTATAGGAGAAGATGAAAATATTACAATTGTATTACATTTTATTTTTTATCCTCACCAACTTCTACTTATGTTATTATCGGATATATACACGGGTGGAAGTTTGTTAGGTAGAAAAGTGCGAAGTAGGAAAATTAAGGAGGAATTACAATGACAGCAAAAACAATTGTAGTAGGTAACTTTAAAGGTGGCGTGGGCAAGACAAAAGTTTCCGTAATGACCAGTTGGGAATATGCCACAGTACATAATAAAAAAGTCTTGTTAGTCGATATGGATCCTCAAGGAAATGCCAGCACATTAATTGCACGTTCTGCCGGGATTAATGAAATTGATAAAACGATTTTCGATGGATTCAAAGAAGGGGACCTAACAAGCGTAGTTTTACACGTTTCTGAAAATCTTGATTTAATTCCAGCAGCTGTGTCATTTAAAAACTTCTCTAAGTTTTTATATCAAAACTTTCAAAATGATATTGACCAAATAACATATCTCAAACAATTACTTGAACCCTTAAAAGCAAATTATGATTACATCTTTATTGATGTACCACCAACAATTAGTGATTACTCTGATAATGCAATGATGGCTTCAGATTACGTTTTAATCATCTTACAAGCACAAGAACTGTCCCTGGAAGGTGCAGAAACTTATGTATCGTATCTGCAGTTTATGGCTGATGAATATGATGCTGATATCCAAGTGCTTGGTGTATTGCCAGTGCTCTTAAGAGCTGGTGGACGAGTTGATCAAAGCACTGTAGAACGCGCCACAGAACTTTTTGGAGAAGACAATGTATTCAAAAACGTAATCAAACACTTAGAACGTTTAAAGGCATGGGATATGACAGGTATAAAAAATGACGATCATCACGATCGAAAAGCACATCAAATCTTCCTAGACGTTGTTGACGAAATGGAAGAAAAGCTAGCGCGCTTTGAGGAGGAAGGAGAATATGTCTGAAGCATCAAGAAAAGGACCCCTTATTCAAAAAAAACCTAAGTCCAAGACGTTGGAACGGCCTAAACCAATCATTGTCAACAATCAAAACGATTTCAAGTTTACGAATAATGAAGTAAAAAAAGAGACCCCAACGATTAAACCGCCTACTAATCAAACAAAGACTTCTAAAGTATCTGCTGAAGTGAAGGTGCCGGAAACGCAAACTTCAAAAGAAGTAAAAAAAGAGCAAGTACGAAAACCTAAGTCAGTAGTTGGCAAAAGTAATAATGTTAAGTCCATAAAAGTTCCGCTTGATCTTCATGTACAAATTGGGGTTCTAGGAAAATTCATGGATGAAAATAAAACATATGCGATTATATCTGAGTTAGTTGATTACTATGCCCGAAACGAATTGACTGATCGACAACGAAAACAATTTAACTTCATGACTGATTTTTTTAACGACACATCTGAATAATCAACAAAAGTAGAAATATCCACCTTTGCGAGGTGGATATTTCTACTTTTGCTGAATGGAACTTCAAAATTTACATAGGACGCTATTCTTTTTTACATCTGCATATGAGTATACGCGTATATGTGCATATGCTTTATGAAAAAATACAATTGAATTAGAGAATAAGAATGGATTCTATTCACCATAAGCTAGGAAGTGAGTGATTTGTCTATAACCATAGAGGAAGAAATCGTTTTTCTAAAAAAGATGCCCATTTCGAAACGTATTCAATTTGCTACGTCGATTGGCGGGATTAGTATGGGTTAGTCCTCTATGCTGTAGCTCATCGGAAACTTTGAGTTTTCATTCATGGAGTTTGGCTTATGTCTCCAATCACTGATTACAATCCTTTTATCCGCTGGCTTGATAAAGAATGGATTCTTCTGGTGCAACGCAGAAACAACATGCATGACGATAATGTGTTCATCATAGATCTGTCGGGAACGGTACTAGATTCCTTTGATGTTGGTGATGCAATAGAAGGAGTGGTTATTGGCACTGAGGGAATTTGGATCAGCTATTATTATGAAGGGTTCAAAGAAACTTTGCCGAATGAAAAGCTCTTATTGTTCAATTTGAAAGGAAAGCCAGTTTTCAGGTATGAATCCGACTTGCCAGAGAAACCAGACATTATGGAAGGGATGGCTCTGGTCAAAGGGAAAGGCTCGGCTATCTGGCTCGCAAACCGTTGGTCCAGATCTTTCCTGAATCCAAGAAGAACCCAGTTTAAGAGGAACCACAAGCATTAAATGGAGACATTTTGCCATCAACATCCTAAGGGATTTGGTGTACTTTGCTCTTGAAATAGATGGCCAAGTGTTCTGCTGTGAAATCAATCAAGCGCCTATCGGAAGACTTGAAGGCGTTTCGAGAGGGCTGTGGCCGCGAGAATCTAATCATTTTATTACGTTTTCCAGAACTGGAGAAGAAGTGAAGATCTACCGAATCCATAATGAAAAGGAATATTATCTCCTTTGATTATTTCTAATGCATTATTAGCATAAGCTAAAGGAATTCGGCATTCTATTTGATTACATGACTGCGTTCTTTAATGACAGTCAGATTAACACAAGTAGAAATATCTACTTTTGTTAGGTAGATATTTCTACTTTCGTTAGAATTAATCTTCCTCTTTGAAAGGGAACTTTAAACTATTTAGCATTTGCATACGTGCATACGCATATATGATTAACGAAAGATGGCAGCTGGCTTCCAAAAGGGAAGAGGCTGTTTTTTGCTATAACGCATCTGATTGGTCACTTTTATTCATAATCAAGCATGAGGCTGGAGGAATTCAAAGTAATTTAAGTTTAAAAATATGTATTTTTCTATAAAGGTGTAAGTGAAAATTTCACATGAGTTTTGAATTTAATATCGGTAGCAAGCCTTAGTGTATATCTCGACCAAGCAGAAGACAGACGCCAAGGTTTTTTCTACTTGGACCAGCAATCCAAGTACAACTTTATTACGGATACCTTTATCACAGCCGGGAATACCAGCGATTCCGTGCCGTACTTTGCGCGTTTGGCCGCCCAGCAGAAAAAATTCAACTTTCCAGTGGAAGCGGTCGCCTTGATCGCCGGTTATTTCACCGGACATATCTACAAAATACTCAATGAATAAGCGTTTTTGCGATCATGGGCTATATACGTTTCAAAAACGGGAGCACGAAGAAGCCCAAGCGGCTGGCTGTTTACGTATGTCGAATCGTTGGAAGCGTAAGCCTGCCCGGTGGGCTAAAAATTATCCTATACGACCACGGACCAGAAGGGCTACCGACAATATAAGAGCCGCCCAGAGGATTGTGCAGATTGCCGGCTGCGTCCCGAGTGCTTACCTGCCAAGAGCAACCAGCGAACCGTCACTCGCCACATCTGGGAAGCGGAAAAAGAAAAGGTCTGCCAGAACAAGCGGACGAAAAGCGGAAGCAAGCTTTACAAACTGCGCAGCCAAACCACCGACCGGAGCTTTGCAGATGCAAGGAACTTCATGGCTCCCGCTAAGCAACAAGGCGTCGGGGGCGCCCATCTGTCCAAGAACAGGCTTTCCTGACAACCGCCGCACAAAATATCAAAAAAACGGCCATCCTGTTGGCAAGGAGGGCCGAAAAAACCTAATTTGAGAATCGATCTTTCTCCTATAGAAAAATAGAGATTCTATAAAAATGGGTTACTCAGCAACCTGAAAAAGCTAAACTTAAAAATAAGTTTAGCTTTTTCGTTTTTTCTTTGCCAGCTTTTCTAATACTTCCTCTTTTTCTTTCAAAAAATCAATGCTTGGCTCAGAATCTGGTTGTACTTCTTCTGGTAGAGGCGTTTCGTCTGGCATAGTAAACCAGTCCGGTAAAAGTTCCTCCCGCTGAATACCTCGATGTTTGACTACCTGTAGATCAGCAAAGGTGATATTTCCACCCGCCTGATAAATTTTCCAAGCATCTCTAATTTTCGTCTTAATAAACCCAAGTGGATTCTTTATTGTTTTATCTTCATTTATATACCTGATCAGCAGTTCCAGTTCCTTTTCCACGTCTTCCTTCCAAATCAAATAGGCGCCTTCATATAATTGAGAAAAATAAACCACATCGAATTGATAGTCTACAGCTAGAGCATTTAATCTGATACGCATTTCTTCCACTTTTAGCTGATCCAACTCTTCGTCTGGAACCGGTAGAAGACTTTCTTTTTCAGCAGCACGTTGGATAGTAAATTCTATCCTTTCAACACTGCGTCCCTTTTTGATTTCTTTTATGACGATAGAAAGGTCGGTCTTCTCATTTACTTCATTAACTGCTTTTAAAAGCACCCGTGTTTTGAAATGATTATATCTGTTGTAAGAACCCTCAATTACTCCCAACTTCATCTTTAGCTCTTCAAGAGAAATCTCCCATCTTTTCAGTTGTTGCCACTTTTTCATTAATTCATATAATCGAATCGAGTAGGTGCTATTCAGCGACAAAATGTTGCTTAGGCGATAAGAAGTAAACTGTTTTTTCAGCTGTAACATATAAGGCTTTAGTTTAGGGGAAAAGGAAAGTTCTAAGACTCCTTCGCCATTAACGTATTTAGCACTTGAAATCCAATGGACCAATAACCAACCGCCATCTTCTTGCGGTATCTCTATCGTTTTGGACATGAGCGTTTTGGAAATTTCTTTGATCTCGCTATACTTCGTGCTGCCAGCAAGCCCAAGCATTTCACTGAACTCTTTTAATGATATCCGGTAATCTTTAAAGTCTTCATCAAATGGCTCAATCATGCTGGCCATTGTTAACACGATTTTCTGTTCTCTTGTTGTCAAAGGGTTATTATGTCTGGCTTCTAATAAGTTATTTGATTGAGTGACTAAGTATTTGCTTTTCATAATGGCCCACCTTTTAAAATTTTGTGGCTTTATTACTTTGAATCATACTATATAAAGCAGATAAAAGACCATAAAACCACTTGTTTTTATTTTTGTGGCTTTTCAAGATCGGAATTGGAATTTTCAAGACCGAAAGTGTGGTTTTTCAAGAGAATCGGCTCTTATCAAGAAAGAACACAAGATTCTAAGACCGAAAGTGTGGCTTTTTAAGCTATGTTACTGATTCAGACCTTAAAATCACCCATTTCAACGGATGCTTTAGGATACAAAGACCGAAAGTGTGGTTTATCAAACCGAAAGTGTGGCCTTGAAACCGTAAACGTGGCTTTAAGAACCGAAAGTGCGGCACTGGAAACCGAAACCGTGGCAGTTGGAATCGGATGTGTGGCTTTAAAACCCGAAACCGTGGCAGTTAGGACCGAAAGTGTGGCTTTTAAGTCCTTCAAAGCCAATGCTATCAAGGGTTTAGACCTCTCTAAAACAGTTTAAACAGTTAAAACAATAAAAACATTATTGTAAACACAACAACAATCGAAAAAGATGTTGGTTAAATAATGGAAGGAAAAAGGCTATAATTAAATCTCTAAAAGGATGGAGCGTTTTCTGCTGTTTCTAAATAATGAATGTATAATCTTTTGATTCTTTTTTTTAACAAACCTTGTGAAAAAGTATACTGAGGAAGAAAACAATAAAAATAAAATATCTCAATTTTTAAACCCTGATCATTCTTTTGAAATTGAAAATGTTTCTTCTAACATTTGCTATGATATTTGTGCAACGACAGTCGTATATCTGCCAAATGAAGGTTGGGATAAATACTTTGCGTTCATAAATGCAAAGTATAGGCCAAATACGTCTATTCATGGACAATTGCATTCGTTGTACACTGAAAACGAATTAGATTGTAAAATTCCTTTCATGCTGACGGTTTATCCCGGAACGCCGCAAGCCGCCACACTGAACTCGTATAATGATCATCGGGTGGAGATGTCCTTGGCATTGATCGGTTCCGGGATCCCGGGCATCCGCATCAACGATTCGGGCTGTGTTTCCAAGACCTGTCCCACGTACTTTGAATTGCTTCAGCAGCTGGGCGTTTCAGTTGAATATGTAATGTAGACCACAGTTACTTAACATATGACCGTATTATCAGAAGCTGCATGAATACAAAGGGAGAGAAGAGGCTAATTAAAGCTCATCTTCTCTCCCTTTTCGTTTATAAAATTGTATTTTTATAAATGGTTTATCTCCATCAGTAGCGAGATGTCCAAATCTTATTTTTTATACCATTTCGATTCAATCGCCACACCAGCATCGACAATTAGATTGTATACCGGACATCTTTTTTCCACTTCTTCTTTTAATTCTTCCAGCCGATCGTCGCTTTCATCTGTTGAAAATATCGCCTCAAAGCCAACACTTTGAAAATGAGGAGAAACTCCTTCAACTCCCATCATGCCACGCGCGTCTATTGTGCCGTTATTTTTAAATTCCACTCCTTGAAAAGAAAAGTTCTTCTCCTTCGCTATCAATCCGATCATTACGGATGTACAACCCGTCAATCCACCTAATACATACTCAATCGGATTCGGGCCTTCATTGGTGCCTCCCAAATATTCCGGTTCATCTACTATAAAAGGCGAAAAATCTCTAGCATAAATAGAAGTCTTTAGATTTCCATCCCAAGTTCCGTTCGTTTCGACTTTTGCTATTTGTTTTGTTGTCATTGTATCACTCCTAATTCTTAGTAAACTTATAAGATTTATTATAAATCAATAATTTTAAATTGCAAAACTATTCGATTAAAAGGATTGAAAAAGTGTAGAAGGTGATAAAAGAAAAGATGAAGCTGCATATGAAATGAACTTCAAATGGACAGAAAAATAGGGTACATATCGTCTTTCCTGCATTGAATTTTTATATGTTCGTAAAATACTTATTTTTAACGAAAATATTTAAAACCTAATTAAGCTTGAGAAAGAGAACTCCTCATTTCCATCTAAAATTATTAGTTTATGCTAAATGCATTATTAGCATAAGCTAAAAGAATATGGCTATCTGTTTGATTACATGACTGCATTCTTTAATGACAGCCAGATTAACACAAGTAGAAATATCTACTTGTGTTAGGTAGATATTTCTACTTGCGTTAGAATTAATCTTCCTCTTAGAAATGAAACTTTAAACTATTTAGCATCTGCATACGTATATGTCTGTATATGTGCATACGCATATATGATTAACGAAAAGATGACAGCTGGCTTCCAAAAGGGAAGAGGCCGGCTTCTTGCTATAACGCATCTGATTGGTCACTTTTATTCATAATCAAGTATGAGGCTGAAGGAATTCAAAGGAATCAAAATTTGAAAATATGTATTTTTCTTAAAAGGATATAAGTTAATAATTGCACTTGAGTTTTGAATTTATTCCTTAGCTTAGGAAGGAGAGGCATAAATGGAATATATCCGATTGCTTTATTCCTGGATAGCGGTAGCAGTTATTATAGTTTTCATTGTAATTGCTCTTGCAGCTTTTAGTAGAAGAAAACGAAACTAACATAATTCTCATACTCAAAATAAAACTAGTTTTGTAAAGAAGATTTATATCTTATGGAAAAAAGCAGGTTTTTTATGCTGCGTAAAATAACTGTAAGAGATAGTAGAGACAGTTCTAATTATTAGGGTAGTGGATAATGATCTACAAATGAATTACAGAATATAAACGTCTTCTAATTGCCGGTTCTATCGCTGCAGTCATTATCGGTTTCTATAGAACAAAAAAATGATTAGCTAGCTATTTAAAAACTTTGTAATATAGCGAAGTAAGTTGAAGTTCGTAAACAGATAGTGCAATACTTAGCGTACTTAGACCGAAGACTTAGAAGGAGGGGGCAAGGAATGTCATACCTACTTAGATCTTCAACCGGTGTTGTTTTGGTTGAAGAGAACACAGAAAAGATTTTCCAGACACAAGGAGAAGCGGAAGAGCACTTATCCCTTTTACGCCTAAATACAACTGAGGAATGGTTCATAATTGAAGTAAAGGAAGATTAAACTCGAATCTCATTACTCTAGTAAAACGAAAGGGGAGGAGCAAGGGAGTGAAGAAACTCCTATGAAAGAGAAGGGGAGGCGAGAGCTATGAGTGCAGAACGTGATGCAATGATAGAATCTTTAAAGAAATACGTGATACCACATCTAAGGGAAAAAGGGTTTAAAGGAACCTTTCCTCACTTTTATAGAAAATCTAAGCATCAACTTGAATTGCTCATGTTTCAATTTAGTATGTGGGGAGGCACTCTGTATGTAGAAATCTCAAAATGTTCACCAGAAGGATACAGAGATGATATTACCGGGGAACTCCGGCCACCTAACAGATTGAAAGTTTATCAAATTGGAGGAGGGTCTCCTTTTAACCGTACGCGAATCGGGAAAGAAACAAATGCTGCCTTTCAATTTAATAGAGAGAATAGTGATGAAGTTGCTCAACAAATCAAGCAATCTTTGAGCGAAGCAGAACAATGGTGGTTGTCATATCCAAATTGGTGGAGTAAGTAAAAAGAGCATTTTCCTCTTCATGGTTACTATTTCTATATCGAATTGACTGAACAGCAACAAAGGCAGAACACTTAAATGAATTGGAAGAGCCGGAAGCACATAACTATACATAAAAGAGCCATAGAAGCAGTGGTGAACCCATCACGTATTGCCATAAAACTATCTGCTAAGGAGACTTACTCGGTGAACGAAAAAGACCTGCTAGAGCTAATTAAACAAATGTCAGCAACAGACTTCATTGTTGATGAAAGAGATGGGAGTTATACAAGCGAAGATTCTCCTTCCTGGAAGGCTTATCGAAAAGCCGAGCAGTTGAATGACCCAACTGTCCTTCCTTTTCTCGATGCCTTGTTGGAAAGAAGCAAACACGCAGACCTCAGAAGGAACATTTATTTCATTCTTGAAAAAATCGGCGAAAACACAGGAGATGAACGCACAACCGCAATCCTTTTGAAATGGCTTGAAAAAGAAAGAGACAGATATGCTTTGGAGTCGATACTAAGAGGAATCGCAGAACAAAAAAACCTAATCGATTGTTCAACCGTATTGAAGTTTGTCCAAGATGAACGTGCGGGCATCAGGCATGCGGCAATCGAATCTCTACGAGGATGTAAAAGCCCTGTTGCAGAAGAGGCATTGATCCGTATCCTAAAGGATTCCGGGGATCCGTATGACCTTACGTATGCCAGTTCTGTTTTATCGGATATCGGTACAAATAAATCGATTCCTTATTTAATTCACCTTCTGGAGAACCCGAGTGGAGATGTGAAATGTTCGGCTATCTGGGCATTAAGTGAAATAGGTGACAATTCGTTACTGCCTGTTTTCTTGGAAGCATTACAAAGTCGTTCTGCCTCCGTGAAAGGTTACGCTATGTCAGCCATTAAAAAGCATGGAGATGAGACCGCCATCGTACCGGTATCTGAACGAATCAAAGTGATATTAAAACGGAAAAGAGTCACTGACAGCGAAGAACTGACAGATGCTTTAGCGTTTCTAATCCGCTTTGAGAATGAACGGGTTGAAATTCAAGAGCTATTCAATTGGATAATACAAAAAAAGTGGGACTTTCTTTTTGAAGAAGAAAAGAAGTGGATAGAGGTTAATATAACGAAGAGAACAATTTAAAACGAGAAGGTTTTCTATAGCAGAAGGTTTTTCAATGATTTAGGGTTAACCATTCAATCGTACTGTTCAATAACTAGAAGTTCCTTTGAGTGAGATTCAATAGCGTTCATCATGTAATCAGCAGCCATTGTAGTTATTAAGCATGCTTTCTATCCATGAACAGTCCTTCAACGGTTTTTAAAAGCCCGCTAATTCCAATACGAATTAGCGGGCTAATTTGAATGTTATTTCGTATTTTGTACAATTTAACTGAACGGATTATTAGCTTGTAGTCCCTTAGTCTATTAAATAGCATCAACATACTGCTTTAAATAAATCTCAAGAATAAAGGTTAATAAAAATAATTTTCTTTGTTGAAAGCTAACTTCTTTCTTAATTAATAAATTTATCTTTGTTCTATTTTATTTTTAATTTACTTTTTATAAAACCAGAGAAAGTCTGAAACACTTTTTCTCTTTCTTCTACCGAGAGCTTCTCCATACCGAAGTATTTCTCCGCTAAAGCTCCCGTCTCAATCAGCCGTTTCGTCCGCGCTTTCCGTTCTTCCCAGCTTGCCCGCCGTTTTGCTTCATGTTGAAGCCGCTTCTTTCTTCTTTCAAGGTCACTGATCTGCTGTTTCAGTTCCTCGGACTTCACCAGATTATCTCGGTTGCTGGTCATGGCCATTCCACTCTTCTGCTGCTTTTTCTTTTCCGTTTACTTGAGCAGCCAGCTTTTGAATCCAGTCAATGGCTTCCTGTTCTGATTCCACCTGCCAATATCTCAATACCTCCGCCCCAATGTTCTTTTGCATCTGCTGTTCGAGCACTTTCCGTTTCTCTTTCAACTTCTCGATCTGTTCTTCAATGCTTGTGATTTTTTCAATATTGTCCGCCATTTTTTCACCTCTTTTTTATTTATATATAAATATTTTAACATATAAATAAATTTATTCTAGAGAAAAAAGGAAAAATTATGCTATAATAAATCCGAACCCAAAGGGAGAGTGCCCAGTTATACACCACTTCGTGGTGCCTGGGAAAAGAACCTCCGGTCTTTTATTGTCGCCTTCGGATGTTTCCAGAAAACAAAAGAAGAAAAAAGAGGTGAGAGAACGTGAGCTATTTCCGTCTGCAAGCCAACATCATCAGCAAAAAAAATCAATCCGCTGTAGCCAGTGCCAGTTACCGAAGCGGGGAAGAGTTGTATTCCGAAAGGGATGGGGAGATGAAAAGCTTCCGGAAAAGGGAAGTTGCTCCGATCTCGTTCATCCTCAAGCCTGACCATGCGCCTGAATGGACACTCGACCGCGAGAAACTGTGGAACGAAGTGGAGAAAATCGAAAAAGCTTGGAATGCCCAATTGGCCCGTGAAGTGCTTATCGCTTTGCCGATTGAGTTAAACGCAGATCAGCAGCATGAGCTGGTTCAAAGATTCGTCCAAACTGAATTTGTGGGTGCCGGCATGGTCGCAGACGTCTCGATCCACCGCGATAAAGTACATAATCCCCATGCCCATATTTTGTTGACCATCCGCCCGTTCAATGAAGACGGCAGCTGGGGAAACAAGAAAGTCCGTCAATATGAGTACGACCAAGACGGGGAGATTCTTCGCAACGATGCCGGCGAAAAGGTTTTCCAAACGGTTTCCTCTACTGATTGGAACGAACGGGAGACGCTCGTCAAATGGCGTCTGGATTATGCCGAAGCCATCAACCAGGCATTCAAAGAGCATGGCATCGAGAAAACCGTTTCCGCGCTTTCTTTTGAAGAGCAGGGACTGGATCGAATCCCTGAGATCCGCATGGAGCGCAACGAATATCAGTACGTCAAACGGATGGAGAAAAAGGGATTGGAAGCAAAGACCTTCTACCACCAATTGAATCAGGAAATCCGGAAAACCAATGCCGAAATCAAACAGCTGAATCAGAAAATTACTTTCCTTTCAGCGAAGCAAAAAACAGTGGACGTCCAATCCATCCTTCACCATCATTCCATGGAAGTCATGCAGCAATTGGATAGTGACTACCAAAAAAGCCTGCGGTTTATGGAAGGCCGGTTAAATGGAAATGTGTCGCTCCAGACCGTCCACAAACAATTGGAAGGACTCTACCGCTGGGAAGAGCGAACGCTGGAACCGAAACAAGTGGAAACCAGCGTTACGCACACCATTTTGAATGCGACACACAGCGCTTACCAACGACGAGACGCTGCTATTTTGAAAGACCAGGGTTTCCCTGTTCAAAATTTCTTATCCGTCTTTACTGAACGATTGGAGGCGTTTGAAAAGCTTGGGGAAGCGGTGGACAAAGAGAAACAAACGAATGAAACCGTCACCGCTCACTTGGAACGAAGCTTCCGGGTACACAGCTTGATTGTACACAATGCCTTCAACGAACTTTATCCGGAAATAGAAGACCGCTACCAATTCAATGACCGGACCGTCGACTTCAAAGCGGAGTTGCTTGAAGCAATGAAGGATGGGGAATGGCAACGCGTTCCACCGCCTCATGAAATGAATCATCAGCTGCAGCGGCATGAATTGAAAAAGGTATGCAGCCAAGCGGAGAAAGTGAGTGACAGCATCCGGATCCAATCTCTGATGCGCAACAAATTAGGGACCGAAAAAGAACAGCTGCTGAAAACCGGGAAAGACCTGAATGCCATCTACGAGACATCGGTGAAGCTCAATACCACGCAAAAGTTGGTGGAGCGGTATCAGGAGAAAGCCACTCATTTCGATAAGCAGTTGAGCGATATGATCCGGCAGACGTTCCCGCATGCAAAAGAAAGCTTGTTGCGAAAAGTTGACGCACTGCCGCTTGAAATGAAAACGGATTTGCTCAAGCATTTCGCCAAAGAAACGGCGTTCCACAAAAAACCTACGTTCAAAGAATGCCTTCAAGCGGCTCAGAAAGAGCAAGAAAAACGCACCGCTTCTTTTGCGAATTACCGGAATCAGCAAAGCAGCTCGTTCTATCAGCGCTTGACGTCCGAACAGCAACAGACCGGGCACTTCCCGAGCGGGCAGGCAAGTACGGAATTAGTGGATGAATTGGTAAGGCAGGCCGCACATCCGAACAGTTACGAAAAGGATCTGGGGCAACTCGCCAAGCTCAACCGAAAAGGGCGGAATACCCGAATGCGTCGTCACCTGGGTTTGGAAATCAATCTGTAGGAAAGCTAAAAAAGAAAGGTGTGAACAAACATGACGAAAAAGAAACTGCAAAAAGGGGCGGGAGTAAAAATCGGCATCACCGTCCTCCTTTCCTTATTGGTTGGCTATACCGTGACTGGATTTTTGCGTTTCATTCATGAGAAAGGAAACTTGAATGCCATCCTTCTGGATGTATCCGGTACCACGTCTTTCATCACCGGGCAGGCTGACCGCCAGTCGCAGCTATTGGTTGGCATTTTGAGTCTTGTCTTCTTCGGCTGGTTCCTGTCGAAGATGCGATTGTTTGAAGAGAAATACGAGGATGCACATGATTTCGGTGTACATGGGTCGGCACGCTTTACCCAGCCGCATGAAGTGATTAACGGAAAACAATTCTCAAAGCAGAACAAGTTTTATCCTTCCCAACCGGAAAAGACCTTGAATTCGTTGGAGAATGGATTGATTGTGGGCCGTGTACCTGAAAAGAAACAAGTGCTCATCATTCCGCGTTCGACGGACATCGACAACCGGAACGTCTACATTGTCGGTTCAAGCGGAAGCGGGAAAGGGCAATCCTACGTCATTCCGAACCTCCTCAACAACAAGGAAGAAACGTTAATTGTCACAGACCCGAAGGGGGAGCTCTTTGATCAGACGGCTGCCATCAAACGGGAGCAGGGGTATCAAGTGTTCCAGATCGACTTCATCAATTTCAACCAAGACCGCTACAACCTGCTGGATTATGTATTGGATGATCAGGATGCACAAAGTGTATCGGTGACCATTGCGAAGAACTCGACAAAAGACGGGAAAGAGGATTTCTTCATGGAACGGGCACAAAAGATGCTCGCCGGATTGATCGTCTACTGCAAGTCCGAAATTCCGGGTGCGAGCATGCAGGACGTACTGGATGTCTTCAATGAAAAGGTGGCTCCTGATGAAGAAGCTTTCCGGGAATGGGTCGACGAAGAGATCGGAAAAGGCCATCCCGCTTACGAACTTCTCAAAGGGTTGACGACTCTAGGCGGCAACACGAGAGCGAGCGTCACTTCCTCGTTCGCTTCACAGGTCAGTATCTTCACCTTAAAGAAAATCAGCGACATGACCCGAAAGAGCGATTTCAATTTCCGGGAGTTCCAGAAGCAGAAGAGCATCCTGTATGTGAAACTGCCGATGGACGAGAACCCTTTCACTGCGCTAACGTCCGTGTTCTTTGATCAGTTGATATCCCAATTCTACAAAATGGCGGATGAAAACAAAGGGAAACTGAAGATCCCGACCATCTTCCTGCTGGATGAATTCGCGAACATCGGGAAAATCGAGAAATACGGACGGGTCCTCGCCACTTGCCGAGGGCTTGGATTATCAATGAATACCATCGTGCAGGACAACGGCCAGATTGAATCCATCTATGGAAAAGAAATGGCACGCTCCATTCTGTCGAACCATGATACCTTGCTGTTCCTACGAAGCAAGGACATGGAGACTATCAAGTACTTCTCTCAATTGGCCGGTGAAACCACCGCGAAGATCCAGACCGGCTCTTCAAGTCAGAGCGGCGGTTTCATGAGTGGCAAATCGAGTGCAAGCCGGAGCCAATCGGAACAATACGTCAAACGTTCCTTGATTCCGGAAGGGGATTTGGCCAGCATTTCCCGGAACGACAGCTACCTGTTCGTCAGCGGCCTTCATCCGATGAAGCTGCAGAAAGCCTGGCAGTCGGAGGTCTTCGGCAATTACGTGGACCAGTTCCAAGGAAAGCCGCCAGAACCTTCTTCAAAACCCAAGAGAATGGAAGAAGTGAGTGTTGCGGAGGAGCCGGTAGAATTGCCGAAGACCATGGTTGCAGCAGCTTCCGGCGGCACCCGGATCATTGAAGAGGAAATCGACCAATCTGAACTCTTTGATTTGGGATTTGATGAATTCGATGAGGAAGAAGTTTGGCCGCCAGAAGAAGAGAAGCTTGAGCAAAGCATCGAAGCACGACTGAAGGAGAAAGAAGCAGACAATCTACGGACGCTTCTGTAAGCAGAAAGGGGAGAAACACGGATGCTTGTGACCATCAGCGACATCATCGCAAGTGACAAACGGATCTTGAGTTTCTATGATCCCGTGCCCTTTGAGGCACTTACATACGAAGGCATCCTGGATCTTGAAGAAGATATCCGGAACTACGCCATCACCTGTTACGCACCGGTCCGAATCGACGGGCGACCTGAACCCCTTTATGAGGCCTGGTACATCAGAAAGGATGTGATTGACTATGTCGACTAAACTGGACCTGACAGAAATCAATGCCCGGCTCGAGAAGAACCTGGAGGAGCTGTTCCGGAACAACCGGTTCCAGGACATGCTGAACGTCATGGCAAGCGGCCATCACTATTCCTTTAACAACGTCTTGCTGATCGCGATGCAGCGTCCGGACGCGACCATGGTCCGCGGATTCAAGCAATGGCAAGCATTGGGCCGCCATGTCAATAAAGGGGAGAAAAGCATCGACATCCTGGTCCCTTCGTTCAAGAAAGTCGAAGTCCAGAAAATCAACGAACAGACCGGTGAAGTCCTGAAAGACGAAAATGGGGATCCGCAATCGGAAATCCGCCAAAGCATCAGCGGATTTGTCATGGGAAAAGTATTCGATGTTTCACAGACCGATGGCAAAGACATTCCCAATGTCCGGGATTTCATCCAAGAAGAGTTGAAATCACCCGAATCGTTAACTGATCTATACAACCGTTTTATCCAGCAGACCAATGAGAACCCTTTGATTGCTTTGACGATCCGGGAAGAAGCACACGAAACAGAGGCATACGGGGGCTATTACAACCGGAATGACGAGGAGATTGTCATCAACACCGCCGTTTCCAAGAGTGCGGAACAGAAATTCCGGGTCCTGATCCATGAATATGCGCACAGTCAGCTGCATCACCGGGAACAGGAGATGAAAGACTTGCCGAGAGGCCATAAGGAAGCGCAAGCGGAATGCGCCGCTTATATCGTTTCCCAGTATTACGGCTTTGATACCGACCTTGCTTCCACTGGCTACATCGCCACCTGGGCCCAAGACCTGGATTTGGCCAAACAAGCCATCAAAGAAGTCCAAGACGTCTCGCGGGTGACCATTGAGCACTTCAATTCGCTTCAAAGCGAGAAAATCAACGAGTTCTATCAATCCATCGATCCGGAGCGTGTTAAAGAAGCCGTGGAAATGAAACTCCAGCTGTCCCTGGCGGACAAACCGACCCTGCAGCTGCTGGATGCCAAAAACGGCCTGGTCGTCTTTGCGGCAGTGGAACAAAACGAACGCGACCACCAGTTCTTCCTTCGCACCAACACTAACCGGATGCTGCCGTTAAGTGAATTGCAGTACCGGTATGCGGTCTTGAACGTACTGGAGAGCAAAGGCGAGCTGGTACGGGAATACAAGAAGGTGGAAGATGTCTTGAAGGTGACGAAACTGGAAAACGGCGCCTATGCGGTGACAACCGAGGGCGGGGAAAGTACGCAGCGGACCTTCCACAAGAAAGCGGAAGGGCAGCAATTCGTGAAGAAAACGGCACTGGCCCAATCATTGAACACCGAGCGTTTCTTGAGCCGGACAGCCATCAAGGACACCCAGCACCTGCAGCAACTGAACGCGAAGCACCTGCAGGAACGGATTGGCCGCGTCCTGAAGGAAAAGAACGTGAAGGCCGACTACCGGCACGGCATCACGATCGGCTGGCACTTGGTGAAGAATCCGCAGATCCAGTCCAAAATGGAGTTGCAGCAGCACATCACTCAGCTGAATCCGAACCATTCCCAAACGAAGGAAGTCGCAACCGCCTTCAAGCAGCTGGCATCTCCGGAAAAGGCGAAAGAGATTGAACTGGAGCGGGAATAAGGGAAAGAGAGCGAACCTAAATGAAAAACACAGGAATAGTACGAAGAATAGACCACTTGGGACGGATCGCGATTCCGGTCGAATTACGGGAACTGCTTCAGATTGAGAAAAAGGCACCGATTGAGATTTTCATGGAAGACGAGTTCATTTTGCTGAAGCCGTCTCTGGCACCAGGAGCCTGTTTGATAACCGGTGAAATTTCGACTGAAAACCGGGAATATGTACGTGGCATTACCTTAAGTCCAAGAGGTGCCGAAATTTTGTTGGATGAGTTAAAATCCTAAATCGTTAACTTCCTATAAAAGGGCCTGCAAATTATTCTTGCCGGCCCTTTTTTTATTTCCTTCTTCCTTGAATTAAGTGTCAGCAAATGAAACCTGCCTTACGTAAGACGTCCTCTTAACCCAATGGAACAGCCTTGCCTCCAGTCAGGAAACCTGCTTTTCTCTTTTCCCCTTTAAACTTTTCCACTCCCTCTTTCGAATTATCCAACAGGAAGGAGGTTTTTTCAGATAAATCCTCATCATAAAAACCCTTGCGGTGTGTAACTATTACAAAATTACCGTGAACTACTACAAAAATACGGTCGTGATTTACGGCCTTATTTACGAATAAACCTTGGCTTACATGCATCCATAACCACACGTCGTTTTAATGATTACAAAATTGCCGTGAAAAACGATCGTGATTTCACTAAACCGAAATCAAAACCGTTTCGGGATTGCCTAAAGGTCTGCTCCTAATTTGTATGGCTGCTGAAAGACGCAGCTAAACATTTTAGTGCATCTCGCTGTGATCTAAACCGGCCGATAACAAGAAACCGTAACCAGTCGGCCACTTACGAAAAACGCGCAACTGGCGAACTGGAAACCGTTTCTAAGTTCCTGTCCGGTTCTTCACGCTCCCACGACAATGGCAGGGCCAAGTTCAACAGAAAAAAAGTGGAAAGCAAAGCTGGCTTTGCTGTTGTCATGCGATTTTTCCTTTTGGAATCCGAACCTTAATACATCCCAAAGGCACTAAGCCAAAAACAGACTGGAAACCTGCACCATCCTGTTTTTGGCTAAGCGCCTGAAAAAACCGTCAATGGACTTTCGCGACATATTCTCACTGCGCTCCGATATTTCACGTTCAATTGACGGTTTTTTATGGGAGTCTTCCGTTCTACTTACCAAAAGGGAAAAATCTTCCCCTTTGGGAAGAGAAGTGCTTCGGAAACCAAAAACAAAAATCAAATTCAAAGGAGACATGCCAAATGGAAAAACTAATTGAGGTCATCAGAATACGACAAGAAGTATTAGAGGTCGAGGAGAAATACGAATTCATGAAAGAGGTCACATGCAGCAGTCCGAAAAAAGTGATGGAAGCCGTACGCCAGCTGATAGGCGATGAAGACAGAGAAGTTTTTCTCGTACTTGTCTTGAATACCAAAAATAAAGTGGTAGCCGTCCATCGGTGCCATATAGGCGCCATTAACGCCTCCATTGTTGCACCACGAGAAGTCTTCAAAAGTGCCATTTTGAACAACGGAAAAAGTATCATTGTAGCTCATAACCATCCTTCATTTGACCCTGTACCAAGTATCGAGGATATCGAAGTTTCCAAACGTCTCGATGAATGCGGACAGATACTCGGGATTGAATTGCTTGACCATGTCATTGTCGGAAATGAAAAGGGCATTTCCTTGAAGGAAAAAGGTTATTTTTAAAACTGAATCAAGCAAGGGGCACGCCCCTTGCTTGATTGCTTAAAAACAGGAGGTTTTTTATGGTGGGAAATATAGTTGAAACACCTGAAAAATTAAGAAAAACGATTCTTTTATTAGCAAAAGAAGCCCTGCTGAAGAACATTCGAGAAACAAATAGGAAAATCGAATCCTTAGCATGTGAACATTCACGAAGTAAATCCTGTTTCCCTGGAGATACTAAACTTCATGCAAGGACTCTTCAGGAGTTGAATCAGCAACATTCCAATCGTACCTACTGGGAAAACGTCTTGTTGGAACTCGAAAAATGGAAAAAAGAATGAAATTAGTAAAAAATGAAAATGGGTACACCCTATCGAAAAAAACTGCTTTTATGAAGACTAAACAAAAAGCCCGTCGTCTTTCTAAAAGAGTCGTAAACTTCAGAAGCAGCTAACTCATTATATTAGCGTCAACAAGAGGTCATCTTACTATATAATAAAGACAAAATGAAGCGTGTTTCAGGTGATGCCTCTTGCTAGCAGACAGTCTGAAAGAAAGGGATGGAATAAAGGAGCGGGAAACCAGGGGGGATCTCCCTCTCCTTCAATTCCATTCGCCTCCATAGCGCCTATTGGAAGACAAAATCTCTCTTCTCTTTGCTACTTGAGTGACCTGGAACACAGAAAGGAAATCATATGTATTTCATGGACAATGAACACGAAGCCAATTTTTCCAGTCTGATTACTTTTTTTGAAAGAAAGGGGACAGACCCTCAATACCGGGCGAACCTTTATATTGCCAGCATTCCAGCTATCTATAGATTGTTAGACAAAACGGAGATCCATTCGGGAGGCGGTCCATTGGCTTTGTTGACGGAATACAGCGAAGACAAAGGAAAGCTGATTCCCACGCATGAAGGGTTGACCGGATCTACCCGAAAACTAGTGGAAGTCGGCCTCAGTTTGTTTAACGGCAATGAGGTCAGCTTGGATTTTAGTTATGGCGATGAAACCAATAACGCGGTATTGCAGGCAATGAAAATCCGCTTTCAGGGCATTTAAACGTAGTTTTCAACTAGATCCACTAATAGAAAGAAAGGAGCTATCTCCTATGAGTATCGTGAAAACCATTCAAGAGAAAATTAATCAACTCAAAAAAGATGAAGAAAAGATGTATGTAGGGATTCAGTTTGAGAAGCAGTTAAATGAAAGAGTAAAGGAACTGGAAATATTGGAACAGGAAATCGATAAGGTTCTCAAAGCAAAGTGAAATTTTCTGAGGCTTTCCCGGAATCGGGAGGGCCTTTTTTATTTCAATCAATAGACTTGTTTCAGTAAATTAAAGAGAAAGCACCACTACTTTTTTCGTTCGTAAAAGTGTACTTTTACGAACGCTTTCATTCCCCAAATTATGCATCTACCATTTAAATCTTGAGGGATGCAAGTTAGATTAAGTACAGGTACATTTAAAGTTAAGTTAGGTAACATGATTTCTATTGATGGAGTGACTTCAAGTAAGTGACAATTTTACAGGTACAAAAACGAATTCACAAATGAAATAACTAATTTCTTCCCTGTAATAGAACAAACTAATTAAAGAGGTGGGCAAATGATAAAATTAGCTGAAAAATTAAAGGTTCCTCAAGAGTTAATGCCTATGTGTGATTACTACAGTCTCATTATAAAAGGACCAATACTTTTTTTAGGGGCATTAGAATCTTTTTCACAGAATCAAGGCTTTTCGGTAGACTATCACAACTGTGAGTTTTTTCATGAGATGCATCCTTTGGAAGAAGAGTACTTCACAGATGGCGTACGGTTTACAATTGACGTTTCTCACGCCTATGAATCAGAAGTAATCGTCACTTTTGAGACATTTTATAAATATCTTTTAAAAGTAAGTGACATATACCTTGAAATGCATCCTCAGGATTCACAGGAAGTGAAGAGGTTATTAGAGATTATTCATACGAATTTAAATGTCGCTTAAAGCGTAGAAAATTGTAACACTTTTTATATAGAAGAAACGGCACTGAGCCACAAAAAATAGTAGTGAAAAATGACTTTTGGGTGTTTCTTTTAAAGTCATTAGATATTTCATGAATCGAACCAATTAATAACAATGTTTAAGCAGTATATTGTTTTAGTTTACATATCACCAGATTATCGGTATCAAAATAGAAAGGGAGAGAAGGGGTTCAGTTCATGGGACACAAGAAAGTGGACACGGTTATTTTATCTTTTTTATCGAGAAAAGGCTGCTGCGCTTTTCTTGCTCGGATAGGCAGCGCCATCGGTTTCGAACAGAACCGATGGCGCTGCCTGCCAAATGATCACGAAACAAGCGTTTCGCTGAAAAGATGAAACTGCTTTTTCTCGTACTCGACCGGCGACAGGTAATCGAGTGTCGAGTGGCGGCGCTTCGGGTTGTAGAAGCTGTCGATGTACCAGCCAATGGCTACCTTGGCTTCCGCTCGTGTCTTGTAGCGGGTGCGATAAATAAGTTCTTTCTTCAGACTGGCATGGAAGGATTCGATACACGCGTTGTCATACGGGTCGCCCTTGCGGCTCATGCTGATTTGGATTTCTTTGCCTCTCAGGCAATCGATGTATTCGGTGGAGCAGTACTGAGAACCCCGGTCGGAATGGTGAATTAGGGTCGCATCCGGGTCTCGGATGATGAGGGCCTGCTTTAGAGCGGCAAGGGGCAATTCGGTTTTCATGGTGACATCCAGGCTCCAGCCAACGATTTTTCGCGAAAAGAGGTCCATGACGCTCGCCAAATAAAGCCAACCTTCCATTGTCCAGATATAGGTGATGTCGCTGACCCAAGCGGTATTCGGTGTGGCAACCTAGAACTTGCGCTCCAGCAGGTTTGGGTAGATGAACTGGTCGTGCGCCGAATCGGTGGTCACTTGGAACTTAGGTTCCGGCAATGCGCTCAGTTCCATCTCCTTCATGTAACGGCCGATGGTCCGCTCGCATATGGAATAACCCCATGCCTCCAGTTCTTCATGGATGCGTGGACTGCCGTAGATGCCACGGCTTTCGTGATAGGCCTGGGCGATCTTCTGTTTGATCTCTTCTCGCTTCGCATGGCGTTCAGACAACTGCCCGCTGACTAAGTTTGCCTGCCATTTGTAAAAGCCGCTCTTGGATACCCCGAGGACCTGGCACATCTTCACGACGTGATACTCATTCCGATGCGCCTGGATGAACGCACAGATCACGTTTGGTTTCTGGTGAAGACATGCATGGCCTTTTTTAGGATTTCGACCTCCTCATCACGTTCTCGCAGACGCCGTTCGGCGTCATTGAGCCGCTGTTGCAGTTCCTTCGTGCTCATCAGCTGTTCACCGTCCGGATTCGCCAATTGAGCTTTCTTTTCCTGATACTCGGTTACCCATCGCCGGATTGTACTCGCAACTAGGTCCATTTCATAAGCAACTTCCGTGGCTTTTCTTTCATCATCGACAATCAGTTTGGCCACATATTCCTTAAACGCCTCGTCTTTTCGTTTGCCCATATCTGACACGCCCTTTGCTTTAGTAGTTTCAGTATGTCGAAACTCATTTGGTCGTGTCCACTTTTAAGTCTAAGTCTACTATTATGCAACAAATAGAAAAAAGAATTTTAAAAAACGCGTCAACTTCTTTCTTAATAGGTATTTTCTTTCTAATTGTAGGTTTTAATGGAGAGGGAATAGCGTCTTTCGTTTCCAGGCCGTGCTATGAAACTTCTTGGTTCGTTTCTAGTGGACTTATAAATACTTTTACATATCTTCCGCTTATAATTGGAGGCTGCTTCGTCAATATAGCCTTAAGCACGAATACTACATAATAACTGCTCTTGTTGTAGTTTGAATTTCTTAGTCAATTCTATAATAGTTCTATGTGCCTCCATTTAACTTTAATTAAATAATTTAAATTCAAAACTATCATATTTTTGATAAAAATATTTACATAAATATTAATTTGTGATATAATATACAAAAATATGCTACAAGACACTTTGTGTTTAGTGGGCATTAGTGTACGGCAGTATCAGTGAATAGAAAAGTTAAACTCCTATCTGTAAGGATGCCCATGAAACAAGCACGTAATCAGACGTCTTAGTTGCTGTGAGCAATAAATTACCTTGAGAGGAGTAAGTAAAATGACACTAGAACTAGGCGACCATATTTGGTACTGGAATGGAAACATCTCATTTGACAAGAATATTCCAAGATCCCTTTGGTTCCCCGATTCGAACCCTAATGATCCCACTGATTATCTGGGTCATGGGAAGGAAATCTACAATTACGTGATCCACGCTGATGAAATTGTGCGTGGGCATCCGCAAATGCGGAATTCCATCGGCAGCTTTGCTTGGCTTAACAACAACCCTGGGAACATTACAGGTTCTCCCGGTGGTCCCGACTACGGTCAGTATCCCGGCAAGTTCAACTGGCACAACTTCTTGATTTTCCCGACATGGGGTGCTGGATTCAATGCGATCGCCTTGCTACTTCGCAGCCCAGCTTACGTGAACCTGTCAATATTGGACGGATTCCATAGATATGCCCCCGCATCAGACGGAAACAACCCGGTCGCATACGCCAATGCAATAGCTACGGCTTTATCGCATGAGGGTGTTACGGTGAATACTCGTATTGGCGACCTGACAGACGATCAGATGTTGATCATGCAAAACAAGATCCAAGATGTCGAGGGGGCCATTCCCGGCGAGAGTTTCGCGTGGGACTCGGAGGAAATACCAATAGAAATTGCGAGTCTATTGCCGGAGTCTCCCTATGAATAAACGGAGAAGCTCTTTCAACGTGGATGTATCCGCAGCTGTTAATCATTCGGGCTTTACCCATGGGCTTGGCGGTCCCCACCAAGGAGGTCATCAGGGGACAAATTGGTATGTTCAGTACGGAATGGATATTGGAGCCCACGAGGGCACCGAGATATACGCGGCATTCGATGCCCACATTACGAAATTTCAACCGCATGATTCGGCAAAGGACAACGGCAAAGAGTACGGCGCTAAAATTTTTATGCGCGCCCCGAACGACATGATGGGTGGATTCTATACACACCTCATAGACGTACCAGTTGGAATATCAGTCGGAACTACAGTCACTCGCGGCGACCTGCTCGGCCGAGTCCATCGATTTGGCGGAATTCCACCTCACTTGCACCTGGCGCTGGTGGAAATCATCGGCGGGGCGCCCGGTGGGCAGTACATTGGCGTGGATCTCTACGAGCTCTTTTTAAAATTGGAATCGGAGAAGCCTGGGAAGGTCGTTCCCGTCACGTTCTGGCAGGACGGATCTAAACCTACACCAATTACTTAACTAACGGTACTATGGTTTTAGTCTTGGGAAATTAATTAGTGAAAAGAGGACTTGTTGCAATGGACAAGTCCTTATTTATTAGAAGAATAATAAAATTAATTTTTAGTTTGTATTGAAAATTCGTCTGTGATTTGAAGTTTCTGCTTGTATTCAGAATGCTTTCTTCAACTTGTTTTACCTCGGTTTGATTAAAAATCTCATTGAATTTTATCCACTGAAAAGGTATGCCTAACCAATGCCATTGGAAAACAAAATTCAAAGATTACTCGTATTACTACAACTACATACGATCGTTTCAAAAATTAAACTGCCACTCCCCATCTGAGTATCGGACAATGGCAGCCTAGGTATTTTTTCTTGTATCTCAAATTATCGGGTCAGGTAGGCCACCAATTTAATGGCGCATTTGGAGTCATTAATTCTCTCCATAACTCTTTACCTGGAGTTAGTGCGTTAAATAACATCATCGCGCTCCCCTCAAGTCTATCATCCCAAGGCTGCGGTGTTGGCCTATCTTGGATAGATACTACCGTTGGGAGGAGACTCCAATCTGCAAGCTCAATCTTCAAAGAATTACTTTCTGAAGCTGCACTATATATTCTGGTTGATCCCTCGAATATATCAAATGAAAAGTCTGCAATAGAAGTAAATGCACTTCCGCCTGCTTTTACTTCTATTCGGTTTACATAATCTCTCACAGAGCCTGGGGTCAAAAAGTCAAAACTCATTCCATCGGGGAACTCAGGACAGTTTGCCTCAGGAATTTTGATGGGTGATTTTGTTTTCATTTTAACCACTACAGTTCCACTGACTGGAGCTATCCAAGTATAAAGGGCACATCCTTTAGGGGTGAAATAATCATCTGCTGCCGAAGGTCCTCGGTCAAAGCGATCCCAAGCTAGTAATATCCCCACCAAGCCAATTCCATGACCTAATACATCTCCAACACCTAATCCGCCAACAAAAAGTCCTAGTTGCGGCATTTTACAAATCTCCTAGAAAAATAGTTTTAATTTTTAAAACATTCATTTTTTTAATAAATTAGAGAATAAACGGAATCACAATCTTGTACCAAGTAGAATTTTATTGTTATTTTTGAATGAAATAGTGAGGCTGACCTTGATTCATTTTTGATTCAAAGAAGACCATTCAACCACTTAATTTATTCAAAGTCCTTGACACAAATTAAGCTGTAATCAATAAGACATGTTCCCCACTCTTTTCCCTACTTTTGATTTAGTGTCTCAAAGGGAACAATATCCATATACACCAAACGTTTTGCCTTTTCAGAAATATTTAGACTCGGAGCTGCACGATAAAGGCTTTCAAATTCCTGAATGACAAACCTTAACTCTTCATTTTGATATTCACTCGGAATAGCTAATGGCCCTTGCCAGATAACCACCCCTTGATCGTCGGGTGTGCTTCCTGCTAAAGAAACGGGTTCCAGCACATCGGACCACCCTATGGTGTCATCTGCAATTTCTTTCATGCGTTTTTGTATTTGGACCACCACTTCGCTTGTTGCCTGAACTGTTTTATCCAATGAGCTTTGAGCGGAATAAGTAACCCCGCTTACTGCAATGTTAAATTCGCCGGCTCCATCGGCTGTTCGGGTTACGCTAAGCATCCGATTCGGCGCCGTTTGGACGAAGTCCGTCAGTACGATGGGCGAAAGCCGGAAATCCGAGTATTGGGAAATAAGGGAATTGGGTTGGATGCGGGCAAGCGCCAATCGGATAAACGGATAATAGGCGTCTGCTTCGTTCAGTTCGATGTCGCAGTACCATAGCTTTTTTTCTTCTTCCCATTTTGGCTCATAGCCAATCACATCTGCGAATACCCCGTCTTTTTCTGCCAGCCCGACCCCTTTGAATTTGTGGCTGCTGTTGAAGTTTTCCGGCGTCGGTCTGGACAATCGCTTGGCTGATCGCCAAATCGGGTCGTCTCCCCAAAGAGTGGCATAGCTGTTCTGGAAATCTATTTCACTGGAGCCGCTTTCCAGTATGACGATACCCAGCAATTCCCCATCGCCGGATGACCACCAGGGGCGATCCAGGTAAACCCGGATGCCGCCTCCTTTTCTTAGATTTGTCATTGCCTCTTTAGTGCCGTCTTGTTGCTGGCACCAGCCAAATGTGGGGATCGTATACAGAACCCGGGGAGCAGCCGGTCTTGCCGAACTCAGGATGTCCATGACCACTTCCTTGCTTTCCCTGGACAAGTGGCTTTCTCCTAGGGGCGCAAAATATTCACGGAAATTGGAAGTGGCGGAAACCCGGTAACGCACGCGGCGATATTTCGTGTCGCCAAATTCATGACGCGTAACTTTACTGGCCACTTCGATTTTATTTTGTAAGTCCTCTGAATTCCTCTTTTCTAACTCTTGCTGAAAGCACTTTGTTGCAATCTCTGCCTTCCAGCTATTAAAAAGGAGCAGGTACTCCTTTTCAACATGCAAAGAATAGCCGTCTGGTACGCAATTTCCATCTCGCCCTTCTACTGAAACCGCTTGGCCATTGAACGTTGTCGGCAAGTCCATGACCTGTGCTTTGAATGCTACCGGCTCACAATCCGGTTCATCTTTTGTCAAATCGTCCCGCCGCTCTTTCCATTCAGCCGAAATATCAACCTTAGAAGTACTCGGAACATGCAATTCAACCTCCCCGTGGAGATAGGCCGCTGTACTTCCCTCAAAACGCTTGTGCTCAAGATTCAGATAGGGTTGAACTAACGGTTGCTGAACCGCATGGACCAGCGTGATTTCACGGTAAGGCGTAAACATCCAGTGGCGCCCATCCAAAACAACCTGTTTTAATTCCGTCAGTTCTTCTTCCGTAATTTTTTCATTTTTAATCGCATCCCTCAGCCATTGCCAAAGCCCCATCTGTTCGAGCTCTCCTCCGAACAAGGAACTGACACGGACTTTGACTTGCCCGGACTTGTGAAGATGGACCGTCAGGACCCGGGTGTCCGCATTCCACTCGGGTGATTGCCCTTCGCCTTCGGCCAGTTGAAGGCGGAAAGGTTGGGCGTCGTGCCAAGTATCACCTTTAAATTCAATAGTGAAGATGTCGCTGGGAGCAACACCCGGCAACCCTTGAAACACCACTCCTGTCGCCAAAGGGTCCGGAAGGTAAGGCAGCTCGAGTTGTTCTGCCGTATGGACCGCATAGCCTTGCCGCACGGCCGGATCATGGCTCGTCGAAACATAATGGACACCCGGCTGTGCCGCATCATTGAATGTACCCGCTTCCCGCTTCGCCAGATCATAGACTTCTTTGATGCGCTTTTTGACCTCTTCTGGAGGCAAGCCTGCAGTCTTGGCATTCAGCGCCCCGTCCAGCAGTCCATGCATTTCGATCAACCGGAGAGAAGCTTTGGGAGCGGCGACATGCCGCTCGTTCACAGGTTGATAAGCCGGATGCGCAGTTGCGTATTCAGGGGCTGACTGATCAAAATTGCTGCGGATCACCAGGCGCTCCAGCGATTCGCCTTCGGTATAGGCAGTTTCAGGTGAATCTACTTCATTTTGATACAATTGCCTCGGAATAAGCTCGGGCGGGTTGACCGGTTCAAAGCGGCTATACAATAGACTCAGTTCGTTTTTCGGCAAATACGTTTTTTCGACTTGTCCCGGCAAGACTGCCTCTAATGAGTTCGCTTCCTCGATAGTAGGGCCGTTGCCTGCTAAATCGACCGTGCGGATGCGCAGCATGTAGCGCCGGCCAAAACGGAGCCGCGGCAGTGAACCTGCCTTGGCCTCGAAACTTGTTTCTAGGCCCAGTTCGGTCATCGCATCATTCGGGACTTTCTGCGGCAGCGTTTCCGGCTCTTCCGGAACAGGCGCGCGCGGACTCCGGCTAATGCTTTTTCCGGGCAACGGCGCAGATAAGCTCCAGCCGTCCCAGGTAAAAAGCGATTCGTGAATGTACAATTCATCTGCCAGGCTTTCCTGCTTGGCGGGACTGGTCACGCTGGGCTGGGCAAAGCCTTCATCAACAATCGTTTTGTTCATGCCACTTGCATTCACTATCTGGTAGGTGCCGATGCGTTCGTGAAGTGATTTCCATGTTTTGGCCGTACCGTCGAAGATGTCAATCCGATATCCTTTACTGATATCTGAAGCAAAAAGGTCCACGAGCTGGGGAGTATCGCTTCCCTCGAACAGCCGGTTAAGCTCCGCTGAGCGATTAAAAAGACTGTTGAGATTAAAGGCATTCTTGTTTCGGACCACGGCAATTCCTGACGTGCGCAAAGTGGGTATGCCAATCTTCTTCGGAACATCAATCGGTTGATCATTCCTGCTTTTATTCATTTTCCGCAAACTTCCAGCAAAATTAAACGTTTGCAAAGCCGCTCCATCCGGATCTACCTGGACGAGGCTCACTTCATCTGTGGGCACCCAGATGCCCTGAAATTCTTCTCCATGGGAAAAGGTTTTGAAGAAATCGGGGCCTTCGTTCTGATAGTTATAATAAGTCCATGGACTGTAATCAGCGCTCCATTCTCCTTGCAGGCCAGCCTGCCGGGCAGGCAAAGAAGAACGCCATTGGGGCACAACGCGAATTTTATTCTTAGCAGGCCCCTCCTCACTTTGGGTCCAAGGAAAGGAATCGGCGTCGACTTGAAGATCAATGACCAGCCCCAGCATGCGCAAAAGGTCCGGGAAGTCACCCAGGGCGGAAAGCATTTGATGAAAATCGATGGTATCTTTAAAGTGATCATGCGCTTCCGTATCGTCGGGCAAGTCGATCGGCTTGTCTTCGGATACTCGATAATGAAAAAGCAATGAATGATAAAGAGCATCGTGTATATCAGCGACACTAAAAAAATTTCCTGGCAGAATCGGTCCTTCTCTAATATTAGATTCTTTTCGTCTTAACGCTTCTTCACGAGCAGCCTCTAAGGAATATTTTAAGTTGTTGCTCCATTTGCCATCAGGTGCGTTTTCCGAATGAAATCCGATTAAATCTGCGAATTCTTGTTCCAGACTCAACTGCCCCTCTTGAGCATCTTTTTCTCTTGCATAAGGAAGATCTGTAGCGGATTTGATGGCAATGTTCTGATAGCGGTCTTTGATGTAATTCAGAATTTGGTTTACCGAAAAGCTTACAATGGGCCGGTTCGATAAATCGTCTTCCTTAAACTGATACGGCCTTACCGGTATATTTGGATGGAAAAGGGTTTGCCAAAGCACAGCATCAGGAGGTGCACTGGCAATATCTGCCGGAACCTGGTGCACCGCGTGCCCATCATCCACTTCAATTGAAAATTCGACATTGCCCGGCTGCATCAGCTCTCCCCATTTGAGAAAGTCAGGAAAAATAGAGAGGGTGGACCCTTGATCGGTATATAGACGCGGATTAACGAAAACGGACAATTTCAGCTTTTTGACGTCTTCGCCCGGTTGTACGCCATTCGGCAATGCCATCCAGAGCAGGTGTTGGTTTATCGCCATCGTATCGGCCCCTTTCAAATACATTCAGAATATCAGCTTTGTTTTACTCTCATGCAAAAGCACTGCAATATTTATCCCACTCTTCCGGGTATTCCCCTTCGGTATCCGGCCCCATCAAATCGGCGAAAGTCGGGTCACCGGCTGCCCCTGCAAATCGGCGTTCCACTTTCAATGTGACACTCTTACTGAAGAAAGCGATCTTTACGCCTATCGTCAAAGAGGCTTGGCCCCAGACTTCGCCTCGTCCTTTACCTTTGTCTAAGTAATCAAAACCAAGATAAAACTCCACCGTTATCGAAATCAATCCCAATACATTCAAGTGTCCCCCACAGCGCAAATAGCCACTGAGTTTTACTTCGTTACCATCCATTGCGAAATAGATGCCGGCCATGATTTGAACGCCGCCGCTTGCGACGCCCAGATTCAGGCTGATATTCCCTCCGAATTCAATAGCCGCCTCCACTTCCTGAATCCCTTTGGCGCTTAGCACAATGGAGAAAAATCCACTGCCGCCGAACAAGCCAACCGTCACAAGAAACGGTTTTTGCCGTTCGGAGATCGAAAACCGGATTCCAGCGGGCTGGTCAAGAAACGGAAGTGTCAGCCCCGCGTTCAGGCTCAGGTTTTGCAGGTTGAACACGCCAACTCCGACACTCGGTATTCCCAGCGTGTAACCCGCGCGAATGCCGGAAGCCGTGACATCCAAATAAGGCGGATCGCTGAACCCGTCGACCGGCAGGATGTCTTTGAGTGTATTGACAAACGTAAGCGGTCCTTGAAATTTAAGATCCATCCCTTGCGCATCAATCTCCATCTTTCGTCCGTTTGCCGAACGAAAACGTAATAAAGTGAACGTAAGTTTCATCGCCCCGACAAAATCCAAAGCAAACTCTTTTAAATGCCCTTCAAAATTGAAGCTGGCTGATGATTGATTATCAGTTCCAAATGGTGTAACTAACAATGCGTTTATCGTCAGCTGCGTGTCACGGTCAAAATTCGTATCAGCGGCTTTTGTCAGGAAGTAAAAAAAAGATTTGGGTTCACTAGGATAATTTTGAAGTATAGGTTTCCATAAAAATCGGGTTTCAATGACTGATGGGTTATTTTTAGGCTTGGTTTGAGTTGTCAGCATGGGCACCTCGATATGGAATTCTGGATCTTCTAGATTTCTCATTAATTCACCTAGTTCCATCGAGGCTGCGGACTTAATCTTATCGATATCAAATGACTTAATTTCTTGAAGGATATCTTTTAACGTAATCCCTCCAAGAAAACGGGCTTTATCAAATACGTTAAGGTCAAATGTCCCTTTTTTGAGGTTTTCAATATCATTGACAACGCCAAGTGAGCGGGATAGCCCTTCAATCATCGAATCCGGTTTGATCAAGCCGCCTGCTTTCTCTGCCGATATTGCTAAATTTAGCGGTTCCGTGAATTTCATAAAAACTTCGCCTTTGTTCTGCACGGCATCAAAACCATGGTCCAGGTAATTTTGATCAAACTCGATCTTCGTGGGAAACGGCCGACCTAAAAGCTCTTTGACTGATGGTAAATTGATCTGAGCAGAGCGCATACATGGCAGAAGCAGTGGAATTTCACTCGTCAAGACATTTTTCTTTTCCTCTGTAACGGACTGGATTTCAAAATCCAGGCTTTCTACATTCAATGAAGTCTTTCCCAAACTGTCAGAATCCGTTTCACCAAATGCGATGGATTGTTCATGCATAAAAACCGAACGATGTACTTGCTTATCCTCATTGTAATATTTTTTAACATCTTCCCAATTCAGATTTTCATCAACCGGCACACAATACAAGGGGCTTTCAAAAAAAACTGTATTTCCTTCTACATCTTCTCCAGTCATTTGAAAGTGAAAAAGTTGCCCATTAACCATTGGCCAAAACGGTTTTTTAGAAAGATTCTCCAACGCAGGTGTAGAAGTCGTGGTGATATGAATCTTTTTTAAAGGCATTTCTCTGCCTTCATGAGTAAAAGCTTCTTTGAAGCCACTATAATCTTTCATAGGTTCTTGCAGTTCCAATGTATCGGTTTTCTTCAAATAAGCTCTGAGCTTATTGCCGTCTTCGGCATCCACGTGAAATTTCCTTTCTGTAATCGTCACGATAGACACGCGATGTCCTGTGGGGATTAGAAATGCCTTTGTGACTGTCTTAACGTATTGATCCCGTGCCTGCGCTATGATGTGCTGCCACTGTTCAAGATTAAATATAGGGTACCCTAAGTTATCATTTACTTCTTTAAGGATAGTAGGATAATTCCAGGAACTTTCCAGATTTGCCCAGGCTCCTAAAGAAGATAGCATGAGTCTTCTTGAAGTGATCGGATTAGGAACATATTTCAATGGAAGATTTTTTTCGGTTAGCAACTGCCGCCAATGCCGCCAAATAAAATCAGGATCTGGAGGATACTGCAGATTAGGAAAAGGAAACTGCGGCAACGAAAAATCGGATGACAATCTGGTAATCTGATTGCGTTCCTCGTTCGATAAAGCTTCAGGAAAAGGAACGTCCGGCTGCGTGGTCCAAATGATCCTTGCTGTGCTTCCTTCGGTCTCATGCTTTTTCGAATGAAGTCTGGTGTGCCAGAGTTCAACCCGTCCCTCGTGTTCAACAGGAGCAATGGAATGCAGCCATTCGCCATATTTGTCCGGAGAAAGATACAATCCTGTAGGGATTTCAAGCGCTGTTTCTTCCGGAGCAGGCGCCTTGCTCTCGGCAGAAATTTCTTCACCTGGAGGCAGAGCCTGAGCTGCCAGTTTCGGCTCATAAGCTTTCCAGTTCAAAAGCGTCTCTACTGTAAGCGGCCACTCATTCTTCGTATTGGGAAGTTCGAACACCAGCCGGCTCGTGCCTGCCAGTATAGCCGGTACAGGTGATCTGAAGATAGGCTCTTCACGGGTGGAAGGATCCCTTTTTCCAAAAACCTCTTCTATAATATGTTGAGGCGGAAAGTGAACAATAAGCAAAGCGGGTTCTTTTTTATCAATTTGTACTAAACTTAGTGGTTTTTCCTGAATTCGTAAATTAACCAATTCAAAGGTCAGATCGATCAAATCATCCTTACGCAAAACACGTAATCTTAGACGTTCCGGTTCTGTTGGCATAAGTTTTCCTCCCGTCTTTCCATCTTTAGAATCTGAAATATTTTCCTATTTTTTATCAACGAAAATATTATCGGTAATACCGCCTTTTTTATATAACGTACTATCGATGAATGAACTGAACTAACGTTAGCTTCTTCTATTTAAACTTTTAGTTAGTTTTCTTCTTAAGTGCCTAATAGCAAACTCTCTATGAAGTCATTTTTGTATCGCATTCCTGTCTAATGAAAAAAACTTATGCATATCCTTATTTTTGCTTATAAAATAGAATTCAAAATACTTCAAAATTATAGTTTCACCCCCTATAAAACCATCTAAATCTTTGATAATCTGGCTGCGAAGGCTCTGCTTAAAATTAGAAGGATTTATTAAATAGTAATATTTTGATTAAATATAAAAATTTTGATTTTATGTATATGAATAAATGAAATTATATCACAAATTTGATATTTTTCAATAAATATTTTAAAAATTCAGAATATTTAAGTTGGATTATACCCTTAATTTTTATGCTCTTGTTTTGGCTTGAAATAGGAATTAGAAAGGGGAACGAACTGTGCCATACATAAAGACAACCAGATTGATGTTAGCTACTTTTATTGCAGACATGATGAAAGCTCCCCTTTCAAATAAGAAGGGCTTAGAAAAAGTAACTGCTTATCGAGTGCCGATGAATATCCTCTGGAAGTGTATAAAAAATACTTTCTTATAAAATCAAGCGTTTTAGCCAGTACACTAATGAAAATGAATGGGAGGGGATCATCATTCATGCTGCAGGTCATACTATTATAGGGGACATGGGATTCAGATGTAGTACTGAATCTAAAGGGGAGCTCGAGCTGGGCTATGGCATCGTTCCCAGTTACCAAGTTCATGGATATGCAACGGAAATGGCAAAAGCGATAGTGAGGTAGGAGCTGGAACAGTAGAGTATAGAGAGAATTATGGCCAGGTGTGATAACGATAACTTTGCTTCGATTCGAGTGTTAGAAAAAGTCGGGTTAAAGGAATTTGAAGAAAAAGATGATAAAATTTACTGGTTCATCCAAATGGAATTAATTACAAAAATATAAAATCAAGTTTACATATGAGGAATTACCGGAAGTGACATTAAACTAAAAGCTATATTTACCAGAAACAAATAGGCGATTATAAACTGTACTTTTTCGTCCTTTAAATGAAATAGTTATGTCGTGAGTGTGAAAGATCTATACCGCTTGCTTAATGTATATACGTCGTATATACTTGGAGTGTAAATAGTACTCTGAGGAGTTGAATCGTATGCCGCAAATCAAGCGAAAAATTAGTCATCGAGAGGCCAGACTTCAAAATTGGGGCAACAGTAAAGCAGTTCGTCTTACAAGAGATATTCTAGAAGAAGCTGGATTTAATGAAACGGATGATGCTGTACTGGACGTAGAAATTGAACCAAATCGAATTTCTTTGGTTCGAAAAAGCAAGTTGACGCCATTTCAAAAGTTATTTGTTGGATACAATGGCGGAAAGCCTGAACCAGAACCTCTTTGGGATGAAGTAGAGCCGGTTGGAAAAGAAGAATGGTAAGCCATTAATAAGTTTAAAGGCCATTTGCCTGTACTCCATTCCTCAATGGAAAAGTACAGGCCCTATTTAATTGGAGGAGTCATGATGAAAAGATATTTTAAAGTAGGCGACATTATAAAGGTTGATATGTCCCCGGCAAAAGGGCACGAGCAGCAGGGTTATCGACCAGCTATTGTCGTTTCAGAAGAAAATGTACATAAAGAGACCGATCTAATTTGGGTCTTACCCATCACCAATACGGATAAAGGTTACCCAACTCATGTGCCGGTAAATGGAAGAACAAAAAATAACCAGATAAGTGATAACGCCAATCAGACTACTGGTTTTGTATTGTGTGAAAAAATAAAGGCAATTGACCCATCGGCTAGAGCAGCGAGATTAACAGATGAGGCCCATGAGGATCTCGTTGAAGATTGCAAGGCGATTATTGACGCGATAACTTATATAGGATGAAGGGACCAATCACAAGGATTGGTCTTTTTTGATACTTTCGTTACTTTTCTGTTCGCAAAAGTGTACTTTTACGAACGGTTTTATTTCCAAAGTTGGCTAGTTATTAAAAACTCTATGAACTAAAAGTCGACGATACGAAGAAAAGCCAGATCCATGGGTACTATTCCTTGGAAGAACGAGTAAGGCCTATAAAAAATGGCAGATTCTGCTGAACCAGAAGGTTTATGTCGACACTAGATTAAGATAGACACGCGCTCAGGATTGTCCGAACTTTCTGGATATGTTTTTGGAGCGCCGTTGTTTACCGGTAGTCAGAGGATCGCCACTTTCCACTTAAATTTGCTAAGCAAAACTCAATAATTACCTTTTTATGGTACAAAAGAATGTTAAATTACTTAAATATTCAGAATTTTTAAATAACATAATGACATTTTCTTGTCATTATTGTATAATTCTTTTAAGAAATTTTAAATACATTCTTACATATATTTTGAAAAATATCCAACTTCTTTAAAGCGGTTTTATCCAATTTTCTACGCACCTTCTTACCACTACCGGAGAGAAGGAGAAGGAAATACAGAAGGGAAATTATTTTTTACTCTTTTTAAAGCGATGTAACAGGAACCTGTGCCATACTATTAAATCAATCCTTGATGTCAATCAATCGAGAGAGGAGCAATATGCATGAAAACAGTACTTGCAATAGACGGAGGTGGTATTCGAGGAATTATACCGGCTCTTATTTTAGCTGAAATTGAAAAGTGTACGGGCAGAAATATTTCAGATCTTTTTGATATGATTGTCGGCACCTCCACCGGTGGAATCCTTGCCCTCGGACTAGTTAAACCTAATAATCTAAAGAAGCCACAGTATACCGCAGCTGAACTAGCAAAGCTTTACGAAGAAGAAAGTGAGAGGATTTTCGATAAACAATTCATGCACTTTGAACTTAGAGGTCTGTTCGAAGAACGTTATTCAAATGAAGGCATTGAAACTGTGCTGGAAGAGTATTTTGGAGATTCAAGATTTTCCGATTCCCTTACTGATGTGATAGTTACTTCATATGAGATAGAAAGTCGTACACCTTACTTTTTCAAGCATTTCAAAATGCAACTCCCAAATTATACTAATCAAAATGGGGATGTGTTCATGAAAGATATTGCACGAGCAACTTCTGCTGCTCCTACTTTTTTTGAACCTAAAAAGATTCTAAGTGGAAGTGAATCACTAGCATTAATAGACGGTGGAATTTTTTCAAATAATCCAGCAATGTGTGCATACGTGGAAGCAAAAACTAGATACCCTGAACAGGAAGATCTTGTAGTTGTTTCTCTAGGCACCGGCGAACAAACTGGATCCATTAAGTATGAAGAAGCTAAAAAATGGGGAGTAGTAAACTGGGCTCCAGCGATACTGGATATTGTTTTTGACGGCGTAAGCAAAACTGTAGATTACCAGCTTAGAAAGCTCCTTCCTCTTCAGGAAGGAATTGAAAGATATTACAGATTTCAGGATCCACTCACTAAACCGGATGATGATTTAGACAATATTACAAAGGAAAACATAGAAAAGTTAAAGAAAATGGCCTATCAAATGATAAAAGATGATCAAACTAAAATCAACAGTTTATGTAAAGTCTTGCTAAAAGCTAAAAAACAAGTGTCTCTTTAAAATGGGAAACCAACAGAATTTAACATAATGAAAATTCTCCAAAGTATCCCTTGAAACTTGCAACTAGAAATTTTTGGATTTCTAAACAAAAGAAGAATGAAATAATTGTAGAGTCAACTTTAAGTGATTTAAAAGTGTAATAAAAGACTGATAATCCCCCCAATCATTTCTAGTTTAATTTCCGTAATAATTCGATGCTTATATTTAGGCTTAAGCTAACCGTTATATTAATTTAAAATGTGTGCAGCTAAATAAAAATAAACGGATATCGATTGCATCATATTATTGTAAAGCACATCCCCACTCAACCGGTACTCTGATTATTAAGGAGGATTAATTTCATGTCTATGGATCTGACTGTATCAAGCGGGACAACATTGACACTAGACACTAACCCACCGGACAATTTGAAAAACAGCTTTGAGAGAATTCAAATTAGCAAATTAGAAGATCTCGTCACTGCTGGTTTCGTGCAATCTACAGATAAGCTGGATCATCTACTTGATTCTGCAAAGATAGCAACCACACACGCGTTGTCTTTGAGGAACGAGCCTCTACCTGCAATAACCGGGGTGCACAGAGTCGATCTGCGCCGTTTTGGCAACTTTATACTATCAAATCAAAACGCAACTTTTCACGAACAAAAAGTTTTTTGGAATATTTTTCGCGAAATTCCTCCTCATTCGGCAATTAACATCGATGTGCAAACGAAACTAGGAGAACTTGTTAATACCAATCTTCGTCACTTAAATTTATATCGCTTTTTAGATATCACTGTAGAATCAAAAGCAACTTTGGAATTTACGAAAGAGGTCAACACATGTCTCTGCAATAATTTAGTAATTAAGAACACAGGCCGAATCGTCGTCCAAAGAGGAAGTTTGCATATCAATGCCACTTCTATTGAAGGTGAGCAATAAGAAAGGTAAAGAGGAGGGAAAATTATGATTAATATTGTAGCGACCGGTTTAAACGGAGATGATGCTCCTAATGGTCCGGACGGCCTCACGCCTGCTCAAGCTCGGAACGGGCAAGACGCCGATTGTGGCATCTTAGACGATCATGACCCTACCCGTGGACAAAATGCTGCTCGCGGTGGCGATGCTCCGGAAGCCGGATCCGGCGTTTCCGGTGGGCAAGGCGGATCCGTTACAATTCAAGTTACGGAATATCGTGGCGGAATTGAAGCGGATTGCCGTGGAGGCAATGGCGGTAAAGGTGGAAATGGAGGCAACGGAGGGCAAGGCGGCAAAGGCGGAGACGGAGGTTGGGGCAACAATTGCGAACCGAACGCATTCGGCGGTCGAGGTGGGGATGGCGGAAATGGTGGCCCCGGAGGCCGTGGAGGAGACGGAGGGAAGGGTGGCTCGTTCTTCTTATATTTTAAAGAAGATAAAAGCGGCGGAAACCCACCGAAATGGGACGTAAGCGGCGGCAAAGGAGGATTAGCAGGTACAGGTGGATCGGGAGGTTTGCCTGGTGAAACCGGAGAGACCGGAAAAAACAAAAAATCCGAATACGGTCATGCCGACTATAAACCAGGCGATCCTCCCGACCCCGCTAAACACGGCCAGCCGGGAAAAACCGGCGATCCGGGCAACCCTGGACCGGCGGGCACATCAGAATTCAGACCGTTTTAAGAGCAGTCAACTAATAAAGAGCCTTTTATAAGCTTATAAAGGGCTCTTTATAGGGTTATGGTACAAATACAATAACAGGTTAAAAACCAAATATATTCCTTATGAAGTCCTTCTTTATGCTGTAAGCGCAAATAAAATGGCATATAAATTCTTTCAGTTTTTTAACAGACTGCTTCCAGAAGAAAACTTGTTTCTTTCGAAGGTTTTTCCATGCCAATTCCCCTTTTCAAAATACTAGTATTAGTATGTCGATGTTTACTTTATTTTGGCTCTAAAACCCAATCAAGCTATCAACGTATGGTGGTTCGATGAAGTCTACTATTCTTAGGACTGTACCGCTCTCCTCCAATGAGAGTCGCCTGACTCCACCTGCTAAATGTAGTTAAAGTTCAGGATGGAGATGAGGCTACGAAGCAGCAGAGAATTGGAATTTTAGGTCGATGTTATTAAAAACTTGGAATGCGAGCTCTAATTGATTAGTTATATACTTATTCGAGTATTGCCTCCAACTATTTTGATGTATTTGACCATAATGCATATTTGACCTATTAAGGAGGAATCAATGTATCATGGCTGAAAAAACACTGATTGTTCTCCAGGAAAATACTGGGAAAGTCGCTTTTCCATTTGATCTTGGCCCTACAATTGAAAAAGCTGCAGAAGACATTATTGATCTCGTAGCAGAAACCTTTGAGGATATGAAAACTAACCTGCAAGCCGCAGACAGCTATAATAAAGTTTATCTGTTAACGGATATTGGATGCACTCGTGAGCGGTTGCTGGATGTTCTTGTTGCAGAGGCTAAGATAAACCGAATCGTTGATCTTCTTGTTATCGGACATGGCAGAAACGAGGAACTGCTCCTACACAATAACAAATCCTTGACAGGAACCAACATGGGCAACATTCGATCGCTAATAACAGATGCAAAGGCGCTAGGTGCTGCATCGCTCGATAACTTGCGTATGGTTTTTATGTGTAACTGTTATGGGGGAAGTCTTAACGACGATTGGCTGGCTATCGGCGCTAAAGTTTCTGTAGGCTCCATTAGAAATAATTATATGCCAGAGCCTATGATCACCTTCTTTATGAAAAATTGGATTAATGGCCAAAAAGCTAAGGATGCAGCGAACAATGCTTACGAAACCAGTAAACCTTTTTGGTTACCACTTTACCAACCTACTGTTCAGGTGAAATATAAAAAAACCAAGGTGCCATACCCTTGTCCAACTTGGAATGATCCATTAAAAATGTGCGAGTACGAAGCGGAAATTCCCGATGGCATGGATATTACCGAGAATATAAAAATAACGGATTCACAGTTAGTTGTATCGGGAAATGGAGACCTTCAATTCTAATTGGTTTATTAAGTGTGTATATTTTTTCGAAATAATCATAGAGCACTTCTTTTCCTAGTTGATCTGTCAATTTAACGATTACCATTCCTTAGAATTTGAGATATGCTCTATATTTTTACGATGTTAATTATAGAACACTGCTTATTAAATCGAGAAAGAAGTTTACGAGGACTTGAAGATGTTAATCGAGACTGAAGGGTCTTCTTTTAAATAAAAGCCATAATAGGAGTTAGTAGAAAAGGGGAAACAGCTGAAAAACCGATAGAATCCCCATGAAGCTTATAAAGTTTATTTGGTATAGAATCGGCTAATATTAATGTTAGATATAAAGCAGAACTTCCACAAATTAGGAAGTTCTGTTTTATCATTATTGGTTTCTTAAACTAAAGCACTCGTTAGTTTAACAAGCAGTTCTTGTTCATAATCACTTTAAACTACTGGATATAAACATTGAAGTATCTTGATTCATAAAAATATAATTCTATAATGGATTTGAATATTTTTAGCTGAGAGTTTTTAAGATTGTTTGGTTAATGATTTTCGTCCGCCTATTTTAATCAAGAATACTAGAAAGTAGAATTTTAAAGTAAATTCCCTATTATCTCTTCTCTTTTATCCTCTCTATGAGGCTTTATTAATTTTGTTGTAAGATTACTGATGTGTAGGACCGACCTGCATATGAATGTGATTCTGATGATCGCGTCTTAACTGCTGAGCAGGAGGTGGGTGGTCAATGTAATCGGGATGTAATACATAGCCACCTTTATCGCCGATTTCCTTTGGAGGCCATTTGTTTGCTGGTCCGATACCGTTGCATTCACATTCAAGGGTGGCAAAACTGAATACCGTTCGAAAAAAATCATGTGCCAATGAATCCTTAGTTGGATCCAAGCGCAATGGAGTTCCTGATATGACCGGTTTATTCCCCCAGTCTTCCTGGATTTTACGTTTAAAAGGCATCCCTGAGCTGGACCCATCAATTCCAGAAAAATCCAATGCTCGTCCATGATTGTGGCAGTCGGTTGGATCGTCTCCACCATGACCAATTCCCATATGCCGAATAACAGTAACATCTGGCCCTATAGCTTTCATTCAACGCGTCAGACGGTAAAGGCAAACTAACATACGCTGATCTAGATTGTCGATCAGCGAAGCAGAACTGGCTGTATGGTAAATAAAATCAACCCCAGTTAATAGTAGAGAAGAAGGGAAGATAACAATGGATACCGGTCATCTTTCTTTCTAGGTTTCTATTTGTTCGCAAAATCTTAATTTAACGAATAAATGTAAAAGCTACCTGAGAACGAGGGAGAGAGGAGAATTCATATAGCGATCTCGAATTTTAACTTTACGCTAAATACTAGTTTAGTTTAAAGTTGCATTTTTAAAACGTAAATATGGTAAAATCAAGTAGTAAAGTATACATGTATACCAGTTGCCTGTAAAATTAGCTTAGCTTTCAAGTTACGCATATAAAGGCCATCAAAACGGATCGATAACGATGGATAACTCATCAATAAGGAAAAGCAGGTGTGTGTAGATGAAAGAATTTGCTTACATAGATTCATTAAAAAAAGAGCTGGATCAATTCAGGCCGCTTCCTTCCGCTGCAGTAAGGAATTTGAAAGAGGTCTACCGCGTGGAATGGACGTACAATTCCAATGCCATCGAAGGAAATACGCTTTCGTTGATTGAAACAAAAGTCGTGCTTGAGGACGGATTGACGATAGGCGGTAAGCGGCTCCAGGAACATTTGGAAGTCATCAATCACTCAGCAGCCATTGATTTTGTGGAAAATCAGGTCAATCAGACCGGAGAACTGGATGAGAGAACCTTAAAAATGATTCACTACTTGATTTTAAAGAACATTGATGATGAAAATGCCGGCGTTTACCGGTCCATCAACGTCCGGATTTCAGGCAGTCAACACACGCCGCCGCATTTTTTACAAGTGCCGCAGGAAATGAACGACCTTTTCACTTGGTATGACCAGGAAAAAGACCATCTGCATCCCGTTGAACTGGCGGCATTGTTCCATTTCAAGTTTGTCTATATTCATCCCTTTGCGGACGGAAATGGCCGGACAGCCGGCCTCCTGATGAACTTGATCCTGATGAGCCACGGCTTCCCTCCCGCTATTGTGAAAGCCGAAGATTCACAGCGGTTGCATTACTACGAAACCTTGGAACTTGCCAGTGTCCATCACAATACAGCGCCCTTTATTGAGTTGATCTCCGCTTGTGTAGAAGAAAGCTTGCTCAATTACTTGCAAGCCATTAAGTAAAATCAGCTACTCTACTTGCTTTCAAACGAACTATTGTCCGCTAAAATTGGATTTAGCGTAAAGTTTGACCTTCTTTGACTAATCGGGTTGAAAGCAGGTGTTCAGATGAACTATTGGCGATACATCGAACTGGACGACGGGATTGGCCATGGCCGGACAGCAGACGGACTTCCCTTCTGGGAAATGGAAATCCAGGGCTGGAACGACGATGTTACCTTCACGGATCTGACCGACCTCGTGGCCATCCGGGCGGTGTTGCCGGATACCGACTCGGAAGCGGAAATCAGCGTGGCCTATGCCCACCCCGAGCTGCAACAAGACCTGATGATAGGACAACTCGTAACTCAGGCCATAGCCGATTTGCGGGCGGCGGCTTCCGCCTTCCGCCAGGCGGACTGATCCGGTTATTTTGTGTTACCCTTACCAACTATTTTAAAGGACGTGATCCCTTGCCAGCCCCAACGAGAAAAACCATCCTAGCCGAACAGCACATCGAACAGGCACTTCAGGACATGCCCTTCTATGTCGTGGAATATGTCCGCGCCAAGAAACGCGCGACCTATTCCGTCCGCACGCTGAGCGGCTACTTGCACGACTACAAGCGCTTTTTTGACTGGCTGCGGCAGGAAGGCTTCTCCGATGCGGAGAAAACCGCGGATATCCCCTATACTGTCTTGGAATCCTTGAAAAAGAAGGACATGGAACTGTTCTTTGAAAGGCTCATGGAGGAAAAGATCGAGAAGCGCGAAGGCATTTTCATTACCCGCTCGATCGACAGCACCACCCGCTTTATCCAGTCGCTCAAGTCGCTGTTCAACTACTTGACGTCGGAAAGCGAGGATGACGAAGGCGAATGCTACTTCTACCGGAACGTCATGGCCAAGATTAAATCACCGAAGAAAAGCGAATCGACCGCCCGCCGCGCCAAGCGGATCAGCGCCAATACGTTCAACCGCTCCGAAATGACGGATTTCCTGGACTTTATCCGGGAGGACTATATTCTAACCTTGAATTCCCGGCAGGCGGCCCGTCATGAATACAACCGCCTCCGGGATATTGCCCTCATCTCCCTGCTCCTCGGAAGCGGGATGCGGGTAAACGAAGTGGCCGGCCTGCTGATTCCGGATATCGACCTGATCCATGGGGACGTGCATGCCTTGCGCAAGGGCAACAAGCTCGATACCGTCAGCATCACCGACACTGCCATGAAAGACCTGAAGAACTACCTGGACGAGCGGGAGCGGCTCTACAGGCCGGACAGGAAGAACCAATTCGTCTTTTTGACGAAATACCGCGGCAAGGCCAATCCGATTTCGGTGGAATCCATCGAAAAGCTGGTGAAGAAGTATTCGGAGGCATTCATGGACGGCAAGCGGCTGAGCCCGCACAAGCTGCGCCACTCCTTCGCCAAAGGCTTCCTGGACGAAGGCGGATCCCTTGTCGCATTGCGGGATCAGCTCGGCCACCACACCATCGAGACCACTTCCCTCTACACGAATCTCAGCCAGGAAGAGCAACGCGTCATTCTGCGCAAGATGGATAAGAACGAGAATGAATAAAAAGCAGAGCGGGAAATGAAATCCGCTCTGCTTTTATTTTTTTACCAATGAAACTGGGCAGAAACGCCATGGCCGACCACCTCTGGTTCAAAGAGCAACCACTTACGTGCTAAGATTTATGATCGACTCTTCAGAAGTTCTCATTCCCTTCAGCCTAGTATGTTTCAAAGGCCACCACTCCTTGTGGTATGGCGTTACTTCTAAAGAGGCTTTTACTTTTACTTCCGTCGCCTCTTGGGGGACTCTAAGGATAACGATAACCTGAATGTCTTCCTCTGCTTGAACTTCATCAAAATTCCAGTAACATTCAGTATCTTCAATGCCAACTGCCGAAATTAGGGTGTTATTGATCTCAATAGGTGGTAAGGTCAATTCTGTCGATGAATCGATTCCTGTAACAACATTCGCGTCTCCCTCAATGTAACCAATAGGCAACAAAACCTTCGGAATTTCCGCTTTCACTGTACCATTTGCAGTGATGGCAATTCTAGCCGTTGTATTGCTTTTGAGCAAATTTTGGTAAGTGTTGTCCGGAACCATGGAAGTGACGACGGTTTCTCTCTCTTCATTGTCATAATTGTCTTTGAACTTTAATTTTAAATTCACATTTTTCAGCAAGACATGCTCTTCCAATTCGCTATGAAAATAAACTTTTACTTGATAGAAATTGTATTTTTGTTTTTCGTGCTGCAGTTTCATCTCAGCGGGTATTGGAACTCCTTCTTCTGCATACTTCGGGATGAGCGGTACCGTAGGGAAATTTCCGGGGATTTTAATCCCATTTCTATACATCCTGTCTACATCGCCTCTGAGCCATAAAAGCCATCTTCTAAACGCGCTTATTTTTTCATCATCAACAGGGTTCCATACTGGAGCAATACCGCGCCATGAACTGGGTAATTCTACTGGTGATTCTACTTCTGGCCATTTGGTTTCGATAAAATTATCCACTTTGCTTGCCAAATCGACTAACTCAACAGATGAAAGTTTTATTGTTACTTCTTTTCTCTCCTGCTCTTGCATGATTCTTCCTCCTTCCTGTTATATTTATGTATAAGATTGTATGTCTATTTTACTAAATTTTTTATTAAACATCAAATAAAAATCACAATTTTCTGATAATTTATCCTAGAATTAAGAAACGTCACTTAACTTTCAAAGATGATTAACGATGAACTTTATTTCTAAGGATCTTAAGAGCTTTCTGCTTTCCACTCACAAAAAAAGCCAGGATTTCAGCTCCCAGCTTTTCCTTTCCATTCAATTTCTCATACCAATAGTCGAGTTGAAGTCTTCTATAAATCTTGGACGACTCACCAGGTATCCTTGTATCGCATCCACTCCCATTTTCTCCAGCAATGCGTATTAAGATTCCATTTCCACGCCTTCAGCGACTACTCTTAAATTCAACTTCTTTGCCAGATTGATGATGGATTCCACTATGATGGCTTTCCGGAAGTTGGAAGATATCTGCCTTATTAAAGAAATGTTCAACTTTAACACATTGAATGGCTTAGCCCCCAGGTACTCATAAGGTTCTTTTGTGATGCCATTTTGTACCGTAATTCAATCACACCTGCGTCTGTCACAAAATCGAAGGAACCCTTCTTCATTCGATAGGACATTCCTTGTAATTTACTACTAGAAAAACTACTTCTGATAATCCCTCATATGTAAACTCAATCTTTTATTTTGGTTTCCAGAAGAATAGTATAAAATAGCGTTACTCCATTTCTATTATTTGGTATATTTGGAGTAGATACTATCTCATGTACTAAAAATACTCCCCCACTTTAGTAGCCCAGAAGTGCAATGAGACAAATTCTTTTGTTATTAACTGCTGTAACCAAGAAGTTCTTTATACAATTTTCCTTGCTATTCTATCTTAGGATTGCGAAAAGGAGCGTAGTACAATGAAGAAACATTGGGTGTTAGTTTTATTCAGTTGCCTTGTTCTCTTTGGCTGTCAGAACAATTATGCTTCTTTTCCGGCAGCCGATACGATTATAGAAAGAAATTTAGGTAATGTAGAGAATTTAGACCGCTTTCATGATTTTTTAGAGAACTTCGCTAACAAGCAAGCTGATCATATACTGATTCAAACTTATACCACGGAGGGAGATCCTATCTATCTAGAGCTCCAGTATGATGAGAAGGCCATTCATTTCACAAGAGACTTGACTGAAGATAAATATGGTTCATTTGAAGTGACCGAAACGGTATGCACAGAACTGCGCAAAGAGGAGTCAGATAAACGAGTGGATTATCTGTTGGGCCATTGCGAAGACCAAAGCCAGGATACTGTATTGGTTGTTGTAGAACAATAAACAAGCCGCTTCTCGTTTTAATCTCCATTTAAATATTAGTCATTCGTCAAAGTGGATCTATATAGTCAGTAAGTGGAAGGGCAACGCTGACTTAGCCCTCCCTTCCTTTTAGTATTTGAGATTTTCATATCTTTTCCTTCTGATAACTCCTGATATGTAAACTGTTTGCTCGATTTATCTTCGCTGCTCGCTATCTTTCTCAGTTTCCGCCTTGAACCTCTTCTACAGTTCTGCCGTCTATCGAATAGACACTGCCAACTAACGCCTCGGCGGGGTCTTTCGGAAAGGACCAACCGCCAATTACTTCGCCTTTATTCAGATAAACAGATACCAGTGTTGTCTTTTCATTACTGATTTCTTCCAAAGGGTGGTTGTCAACCTCAAATTCCACAACAGCTATTTCTTCACCTAGGTATGAAGCAGGGCTGAAAGATTGTACTCGCCAAATTTGTTCATATCCTGGATCTGTCAAATAATCTTCTTGAATAATAATGGCATCGTCTTTGATCATTGAAACGGGATCGTACCCCAGATCTTCTAAGTAAACACTAGCTGCAGAAGCATTTCCGCTCAATTGTTCGGCCTCTTTACAACCTGTCAAAATAATTGTTAAGCACATAAGCGAATCTAGCATCGTTCTCAAATAGATCTCCCCCTTCGAATTTATGTAGATCTTAATAATTTATGATTCTATTAAGAGAAATATATAATTCCTATATACCTTATTACATATTTCGTTTTCGATTAGACGGGACAAAACTTCTAATGTTTCATTTCTTAATTAAACTTGAACGAACCAGTCTATTTTTTTATTCAGAAAGGTAGTTCGAACTTATAACCGTTCGTAAAAGTACACTTAAACGCACAAAAGGAAAGAAAGAAGCTAAGTCTAGCACTTCTTTCCTTCCGATAATTTGAGAAATGTAAACTAGCAGTACAATACTCATTCACTCTCTTTTTACGATAATGATTTTACTGTTTCCAAGCTGTCGCAATCAGCTAGCCAATACCTACCATTCCAGAACACTGACAGTTGAGGGAAGTGCTTTTTGGAAAAACTCCCTTTGACTCTTATCTAAACCGATGCCCACAAATTCGGTCCCGTAATGTTCAGAAGAAAACAGCAGATTCCCTTTCCGGTGAAGAAAGACCGAAAACCACTTCAGGTGGCCCGTTGCATTCATCGGATGCGAAAGGAGAAAGTTCTTCGCTCTGTCGGTCAGCTCCCCTCCAACGATGAGGACACTGCCTTCCTTTCGGCAAGCTGCGTCGTTCAGCGCGTTTAGGATTTCATCAACCGTTGCTTGTTCATCTTCCCAACAATGGATTTCAAATGCATCCGCTTCAACAAGAAAATAGTCAATCAGAGGGATCCAAAACGAGTAATCTGTTGCAAAATTTATCCCGTTATTTGATTCGATAAATGTTGTTATCTCGAAGTGCATGTTATATGTCGTCATCAACATCCTCCTATGATTACTTTCTCCTCGTCCTCTTCAACGCTTCAATTTGGATTTTACTGGAGTTATTTTCATTTTTTAAATCATACGAATAGAGTCGGTACACTTACATCAACTATACGGAGGACTTTAAACAATAGCTAGATAATTTTGGAAATAAAACCGTTCGTAAAAGTACACTTTTACGAACGCTTCAAAAAGGGCTAAAAAGGGCCTAAAAAAGCGTTCGTAAACGTGTCAAATTACTTTACGAACGTTCGCGAAATTGCACACACTTTTACGAACGCTTTTGAGGTATAATGAGAGGAAAGAATCGTTCTTAGAGGTGAATTATGGAACATCGCAAATTTGGCTACATACGTGTCAGCAGCAAGGACCAAAACGAAGGCCGTCAATTGGAAGCCATGCGGAAAATCGGCATCAATGAACGGGACATATATCTGGACAAACAAAGTGGGAAAAACTTTGAACGGGCGAACTATCAATTACTAAAACGGATTATCCGAAAAGGCGACATTTTGTACATCCACTCTTTGGACCGGTTTGGCCGAAATAAAGAAGAAATCCTTCAGGAGTGGAATGACCTCACCAAAAATATTGAAGCTGATATTGTGGTGCTGGATATGCCGTTATTGGATACGACTCAATATAAAGACAGCATGGGGACATTTATTGCAGACTTGGTGTTGCAGATTCTTTCCTGGATGGCGGAAGAGGAACGGGAACGCATTCGGAAACGGCAGCGTGAAGGAATCGATTTGGCATTGCAAAATGGCACCCAGTTCGGCAGACCGACCGTTTTTGTTTCAGAGGAATTCAAAGAGGTTTATAGAAAATGGAAAACTAAAGAGTTAACAGCAGTGGAAGCCATGCAGGAAGCTGGAGTTAAAAAGACTAGTTTTTATAAATTGGTAAAAGCACTCGAAGAAGAAACAGCTAAACTACTATAATAGAAGAAACTCAAAAGAAAGGGAGAAGATTCTATTCTCCTCCCTTTCTTTTGAAAGTCGTTTAAGTATTTTTTTGATTACTATTAGGTCTTTGCCCACGCGAACGTTTTCCACGTGATTTGCTATTTTTCTTTCGAGGTGAATGTGCTTTTGAAATTACAACTGGAGCAGGGATGGAAGAGGGAATGACCTTAACGCCAAAACGTTCCTTATTATTTACTGTCCCATCATAAAGAAGATTTTTTAAAACTCTATTCATACCGTATATTTTTGGTTTGCGATGAGTTTCTTTTCTTGCAAACTGATTAGGTAAGAAATCAGCTAATTGAACACATGCATTGTTTGCTGTTTTTGGGATAAATGTTATTCCCTTTAAATGATCTTGAATTGCATGGCGAGAAATAAACATAGACCCGATTGAAAGAATACTAGAGTAGTGCTGTCTTACTTGCCGATCAGCTGAATGCAAACTATTATCAGTGACTGAATCTCTACTTTCAAGAAAAATTTCTCCGGTTGCATTATTTTTAATTAAATATTGCACAAAGTTCTCTATAATGCTTTGCATAGCCGTAAAGTAACAATCGTTCATGTTTCTTTGCGAGTAATATAATTCTAATTCACTCGTGTTAATACATGAACCAATAACTTTAACATCCAAATTATTAAAGGATTTTTCGATTTCTATGTACAGTAATTTAGCTACAGCATTATGTTCAAACCTTTTATACTCGCTACTGATTTTGGTAGTTTTAGCATATCCATCTCTATTAACCTGAGTTATATCTTTTTCATGAAGTACAATGCTTGTTGGATTTGCGATATCACTCCAAACATTACTTTTTATACGATTTACTTCTTGCTCTGCATCTTTGACTTTTGAAGAACTAATTATGAATCCAGCCACACAAAACATAGGAGGTGCCGTACTTTCATCTAAGTACAGATGATAATGGTCAGTCAAAATTTGTCGCCTCCCTTTAAATATTCAAATTGCTACTTTTTAAAATCACCATCTGTATTCTATTATAACTTAAATTTTTAGAAACAAACTCGTTGATATTTTAACTAATACTGTGTTATTATAATTAGTGCAAGGGATTGAGAGACAATCTTAATATATGTGATGGTGGGTTTTTTCCCCCATTGAGTAGCTCTCCGCTTATGCGTGATAGAAGATACTCGTTGTCGTCGGCAAACCCTTTACTTACTATTATAATTGTTTGAATTTATAAAAAGACCAGCTCAAAATGAGCTGGTCTTTTATTTTTATTTAAGAATTTATATCACTTAATATATTTTCATCTTCCTCTTTTCCTTTTCCTTTTCAAAAGCCTTCGGGTTGATCAGTTTACTTTAATTCGCTCTTCTTTCATTAATATAAAATTAGTAAAATAGGTAATTAATATATGCTTAGTGTCTTTAATTCTGTTAATATATTGAAGAATTAATATTTATTTCAATCTTTTTAATTATAGTAATTGTGAGATTATGGAGGCGTTAAAATGAGCTTTAGAATAAAGAAAAAGGAAAAATTAACTTTCGATTCACCACAAGAAATGTATAGAGATTATAAAAAAAGATCTATAAACGGACCATTAGATTATCAATCAAAAATGATCGATTTATACCTAGAAAAAGCCAGCGAAAAAAGTGATGTTGCATTTGAATTACCTACTGGAAGCGGAAAGACACTTATAGGGTTATTAATCGCTGAATTCAGAAGGAAAAAAAACAAGGAAAAAGTAATCTATCTATGTCCGAATAATCAGCTAGTAAATCAAGTCGTGGAAAAGGCTAACTCCGTATATGGTATGAAAGTATACGGCTTTACTGGCAGCAAAAAAAACTACAACCCGCAATCAGTCTCTGCATATAATAGAGCCGAAGGAATTGCTGTCACTAATTATAGTACTTTATTTAATACAAACTCTTTTTTTGATGACGCCGATATTATTATATTTGACGATGCGCATAGTTCTGAAAGTTATATTGCTTCAAACTGGAGCTTAAGAATTAATCGATTTGAAGAAAAAGAATTATTCCTTTCTCTAGTCGAATCATTAAAAGATGTACTAGAGAGTTCTCAATATAATCATTTGACAGAAAATGAAAATGATAGAGATAAAAATTGGTTCGATAAACTTCCGAATTTAAGTCTGGAGAAAAAAATTGATCAAATAATACCTATAATTGAAGCACATACTCAAAATACAGCTTTGCATTATTCTTGGCAGAATCTAAGAAATCATTTACATGCTTGCAATATGTTTTTTAGTAGTAATGAAATTTTGTTAAGACCTTATATTCCACCGACGATGACACACCATCCTTTCGCACAAGCTAAGCAGAGAATTTATATGTCTGCCACTCTCGGTGAAAGTGGCGAGCTTGAAAGAATAACAGGTGTTCAAGACATTTATAGGTTGCCTATAGTAAAAGAATGGGGAATTCAAAGCATAGGCAGACGGTTCTTTTTATTTCCAAACGCTTCATTTAAAGAGACTGAAACACAAGACCTTCTAATTAGAATAAAAAAACTACAAAAACGAGCACTTATACTTTCGCAAAACGACAAGAGCGTAGAAACCATAAAAAAACTTATAGAAAAAAAGTCGACTTCAGAAGTTTTCTTAAGCAAAGACATTGAAAAAACACAAGAAAGTTTCATTCAATCTGAAGATGCAGTTGCAATACTCGCTAATAGATATGACGGTATTGATCTAGACGGAGAAAAATGTAACCTGCTTATGCTACTTAGCCTCCCCAGTGCTACACATCTTCAAGAAAAATTTTTAACAAGTAGAATGGCTGCTTCGATATTATTTGATGAGCGAGTGAAAACTAGAATAGTACAAGCAGTAGGAAGATGTACACGTTCTGACGTTGACTATGCAGCTGTAGTTATCTTTGGGACAGAATTAGAGAATGCATTAATGTCTCCTAGAAAAATTGTTCAATTCCAACCTGAATTAAGGGCTGAACTGGAATTTGGTTATGCCCAATCTGAAAACCTCGATGATCCAGAAATGCTTATTGATACCTTGAAGTTATTTTTTGAAAGAGGAGAAGAATGGGAAGATGCTGAAGAGGCCATCATTAATTCAAGAGACGAAATTGAGGAAGAAAATATACCAAATGTGAAAAAACACTTTGATAAATTAAGAATGGCAGCAAGTCACGAAGTCCAATTTCAGTATGCACTATGGAAAGAAGATTACGAAGAAGCTTTGAAACAAAATGAAAAAGTTTTGAGTTTTTTAGAAGAGGATGTTCTAAAAGGTTATGCAGGCTTCTGGAATTATAATGCAGGGTATATAGCTTATCAAATCTACAAGACTGGATTTGAGAAATATCTTGACGTATCAAAAAAGTTTTATAGAAATGCATCTGATTCCACAAAAACTATCAACTGGTTCAATAAACTTTTAGACCAACGAGATTCAATATCTACTAGTATAACCGATGACGGAATCAGTAATTTATTAGAGAGACTTGAGAATCAAATTGTCAAAGACGGTGTTAAAACATCTACACTCTTTGAGCAAAAAGTAAAAAGTATTCTTACAGATTTGCATAGTCAAGACGGAAATCATTTCGAGAGAGGTCATTTAGAGTTAGGAAAAGTTTTAGGATACATTTCTGAGAATGCATCTGGAGATTCTGATCCCGATCCTTGGTGGATGTTAAATGAAGATTTCTGCATAGTTTCAGAAGATAAAATTTATCAAAATGAAAGTAAGGCAATTCCTACTAGACACGTTAAACAGGCAGGCGGTCATGAAAAATGGATAAGAGAAAAAGTGAAGTTTTTGCGAAAAAATGCTTCTATCTTTACTATTATGATGACCAACTCTAATTTCATTGAAAAATCTGCCATTACTTTTGCGGATGACATCTTCTATGTTAACCGAACTGATTTTATAAATTGGGCTGTTTCAGCTATTGAAGCTGTAAGAAAAATGAGAAGGAGTTTTTCACAACCCGGCGACGTAGTATGGCGTTTAGAAGCTGAGAAAATACTAAGGGATCATAATTCAACTCCTACAGACTTAGTTCAATTTATGAAGAATAAAGAATTGAAAAGTATATCTATTAAAGAATAAAACAAAAGAAGATGCCACCGTGCATCTTCTTTTGCGTTATTCTAAAATTCGTAAGCCAACCTAACTTCAAAATAAATAATAATGTTTTATAATCCCGAATTTTTTAATTTCAAATCGAGTGATACCAAGCTACCTTCTTTAATAGGCTTTAAAGTTCCAGGATTTAATCCTATGACATGTTCCAATTCATTTGCTTCCATAGACAGATGATAATCCTTTGATAAAGAATTTGCTATCTGGGCGCCTGATAAAACATTATGCTCAATTAACAATTGTATAGCTTGTTTTAAGGCTGTTGGTTCTTCTACAGACAGTTTGTCATCTAATGGTTCGAATTTACGCCAATTATTTGAACTTATCTTCCTTTGAAGCTGTTGATACTGAGGTAATGTAATGACTCCTAACTTGTAAGCTCTCATTGTCATAGCAGAAATAGAAACCTTCCACTTTCTTTTCAAATGAATATAATTATTTAAATCAGTAGGATGGGCTAAAATGTCATGTACAAATGCTTTTTGAGGTAAGAGAAATGCACCTGCAAATTCATGTGCTTCTACTTCCATTTTCTTGTACTGTTCTTTGGTTAGTTCATCTGAGTCTACAATCAAATCATGCAATAAGAAATGTGCTAATTCATGTGCTGCATTAAATCTTCTACGTACCGATACCTTACTATCATCACTTAAACTTATCACATAGCTATCAAATTGCTTTTTTCTAATTACGGTTGTTTGTTTTCTGCCAAAAGCATCAATTCCCGCATTTTTAAAAGAAAATGCATTAATAATGAAACCTTTACTCTCTAGTAGCTCTATCATATTCGGAATAGGATTTTCTCCTAAATCCCAAAATTCTCTCAAGTAAGTTGCAGCTTGTTCAGGAGAATAAAAACCTTCACTTTCTATTTTATCCAAAGGTAATTGTATTTCTGGAAACTCAACATACTCATCTAACAAGATTTTCATCATACTCACAATTTTTAAAGGGTATTGCTGTCTTTCTTGCTCTCTTTTACTAATAGAAAGAAGTGAACGAAAAAAAGTATTTCCAACTTTCAACTGAACAAAATCACGCTCATAAAAAAACTGTTTAGGAAAGTTTAAAATCATCATCAATTTTGCAACAGTTTCAAAATTAGGATTAGCTAATCCATTTTCATATTTAGACACCATTTGTTTCGTCAGGTTTAATTTTTCAGATAGTTGATTAATAGTCATTCCACGATATATTCTTGCTTCTTTCAAGCGTTCTCCATTAAAATTCATTAAATTCACCTCCATTATAGCTGGAGAATTTCAGATTAATCCTCATCAGAATTATTAGGTTTATATTTTTCCCTTAATTTAATAACATTATTCTTTTTACTAAGAGCTACTACATTCTTAGGCTGATCAGGTGTAACAGGACTTTCAGCATTTTCAGCAGATTCATCAAGATATGGTAAGTTAATAAATTCTGACCAATCTTCCTCAGCTAACGCCACCATCTCTTGACTATATTTAATACATGTAACCTTTGCTACGGCTCCATGATGATTTTTGAAGGAGACCACGACGTGTTGCTTTACCTCATTGAATCGATCTCCTACTAATTCCATTTGAAGTTTTATAGTTTTTCTATTCCATTCTTCATCCTCCGATAATGGCAGTAACTCTCTTTGATAACTCATAGGATGCCCCGATGGCATTTCATTTATACTTGGATTAAAGTTTGAATAGGCGTGGATATAGTGAGGCTGCTTGGTCTTTCCGAATTGGATAGCTCTTCTTTCAAGATTGTTTTCATTCATTAAAGTTATCATAGTGCCACTTATAGGTTCGAATAAAGTGACAAACTCCCAGCTGCTTCTTTTATTTAAAAAAGCAATAACATCTTCTACCTCGCCATTTAAACAACTAGTATTCAACTTATCCCATTTATAAAAGTGAACACCATTTGCTGAACGGAAATTATTACTTTTTAAGTAATCATTCTTTAAGTCTGAATGTACTTGTACTAACAACTCGACCAGTGACTTCTTAAAATTCAGCGACAACCCAGAAAGACTAATATTCACGAATCCACCTACTCTCCATTTTTTCTAATTATACTACATTTTTTAAAAATTTGTCTAATAAAACTAATGATTTTCAAATAAAAGTCTTTTGGTTATAGATAATCCTCTATTGTCCATGTTTAAATTATTTACGGAAACTAAAAAAAGATGACTCCGGCAGAATACCGAAGTCATCTAATCGCAGCCTAGCTGCAGGATACCTTTTTATAAACTGTCCATTAAACGGGTCGCGGATCAGTTTTTCCTATCCCTTTCTCCTTTTAGCTCCCTTTTCAATTTTGATGCAGTCCCTTTTTTCTTTTGCGGGCTGAATATGGAAAGCGTAACGGCACTTTTTTTATGGGTTTTGCCAATGATTTGATGCAAGTTTTTCTCAATATAACGTAGTTGTTGGTGATTTATTTTTTTTGCAGCAACGATATCGTATCCCCATATAGGTGGCTTTAAAATATTTACATATTGATTGCTTTCTCTAACGCGCTTGAAGTGACGGTGCAAATGATCCCATACGATATAATGCTTCTCATACGTGCCCTCATGTTCGTTCTTAAGACAAGGCAACACGATATATACGTCTCCTTTTATCCCTTGAGTTCGCTGATCATGTATGTCAGCCGTTGCGGTTTGCCACGTGATATACGCTATACGATTTTTGTAATCCGAATTCGTCTCTTCTGCCATTTGCTTCGGATAAGTTGGTTTTTGTTTTCTCGGAAATAATTCGACAATGATAAAAGAAAAATCCTCATCAGAATGAGACGAAAATCGCTTCTCCATATGCCTTACATCAATCCACTTTCCCTTTGTGTCTATATCCTTTACCATATCCCGCACAATCAACACAGCGGTGGATTTATTACTTTTCACATATGCAATATAGGCGACATCGTATTGTTGACTCTTTATCAAGGGAGGTGGTTTCGCTATATTTTGACCTTTTTGCTCTGCTTTACACGTAGCATAATCAATATATTTCTCTATGTAATAAGCTCGTAATTCTCCTAAAGGCTCCTGTTCTCTTTTATGACGTAATGCTTTTCCTAGTTGTTTCTTACGCTTTTTCTGTTCCTCTATTTTTTGTAGAACTTCAGAATTACCTACAAGATTTTCATTCGTATACGATTCACTGCAGTCATAACAGATTTTCCATTGTTTAATCCACCGATGCTTTACATCTAGTTCGCTGGTTGTTTTCAAATAATCTTTCACTTTCTTTTGCAACCGATTGTTTTCATTTACTACTTGTTTCCCACAAATGATACAGTCCATCGTACACCTCCAATCGTTGCGTTAGTTGAAGAAGGAAAGAGCTTTGCTCCTTGTTCCAGTAAAGCACCCATTTAAAAACCACATTATAAATAATAATTACATCGATCATTAGAAAAATTAAGAACACTATGCATTTTAATACGAGCCAGCTAAGAGGCTTTTTTTTATATTATCATTTATTAGTAAATTGTTACATATTCACCAAGGATTCCTCTTTACTTCCCTGTTTTTATATCATTAATGTGCATTAATTCCGTTTGAAGGTTGGTAATTCATCAAATCTTCGAAAACCAGTAAAAACCAAAACAAAAAGTCCTTTATAATGAATAGGTCAGGTAGTTCCTGTCCAAATCCACTAAAAAGGAATTATGGGATGGTTTGACTTCACAAACAGAATTTAAAATCCCTCTGCCGGCTGACAGAGGGATTAATTTATTGGGCGATAGCTCCATTGCTTTGATACCCACTCATACGGATGAGAATATCAATGGCGGACAGATCTGGTAAATCATAAACAAATTTTTTAGCACCTTCGAGGTCACTAAAAGCAAAGGCCTGCAGTTCCGTCTCAATCACCCAATCTTCATCTTCCATCGTGATTAAGTAAACACGCACAACCGGCTGGATAGCTGTTTCTTTATAATTCTCCCCTGCAATAATCACTCCGGTATTCGGTTGCATCGGACTGATCAATGTCTCGATTAACACCATTCCATCCAGCTCTTTTGGCAATTTCATTTTATTTTTCATAATGTTCTCCCTTTCTTTGCTGCAGTTGTTTTTAATAGATTACCGAATACAGAGAAAGAGCACAAAAAGCCGTTTTGGATGTTTCAACCGAACATACTGCACGTTTTAGTGTGGCAAACATCACGTTTGATCAGTTAAACGTGATGTTTCCCATCAAAAATCGATACGTTTGATGATTTATTTAAAATTTTTTTCTATCGATAATACTTTATTGTTTTAACGAATACACGTACCAAAAATTAAGCAAACACAAGAAACCACAAGTAATCTTTTTTATAAGACCACTTGTGGTTTCTTGTATTCACTGATTCAAAAAACTAAATTTTCTTTCCAATCGCTTACGTTCATTTAGGAATTTACAATTGACTCTACTCTATTTAGAAAAAAATATTTATTTCTTCTTACTTAAATATTGGTTTACTTCTTGTTCGTATTTCTCTACTACCACATTAAATGGAGAAGGAGCATCAGCAGACAGCTCGACATTTTCCAGGTCAATATTGTACTTCTCAGCTAAGACAGGAAGTAATTTATCCCATATTACCCATTTAACATAGAAATCGCGATCGTACGAGTGATTCATTTCTTCAAGAGTAAGACCTAAAGCTTTCGCTTGAGCTTCCATTGCAGGTACTGGGTACATATCGGGACCATTTTTAATCCACTCGTCCACTTCTGCATCAGTGTAAGTAATTTTGTATTGCTCAGTGGCAAGTTTCAACCAAGCTGTTTCAAAAGCATATTTTTTCTTAGCGGCTTTTACTACATCGCCCATATTAGCAGTATTACCTTCTACCGACTCTTCCATAATGCCTCTAATAATCCATTTTTGAAGTTGATTGTCGCTTTGTTTTTGCCCGTTTGCCATATTAATAGCATTTTTCCACATTTCTTCCGTCGGTTCCAGTAAAATTCTGCCCCCATTTTGTACTTCTTCAGCAACTTTCTTTTCTGTTTTCTTAGGAGCCATTTCAGTCGAATCAGCACTAACGTTAATTTTTGCATCAAAAACGTTGCTGATTAAAACAAAACTCAAAAACCCTAAAGCGATCAGACCAACTAACTTCTTTTTTCGAGATTTCATCTGTTTACCCCCTTTTATCTGATATAGCTCCAATGAGCCTTAGAGCCACCATGAACCCAACCTGATTTATATACCCACATAGACATAGTGGTTTTTAAATTAAGATAATAATTAATATCTGAACTGATATCTGCCGAACTTATTTTCGAATAATTTGTGGCGTTTCCATCACTATATTTGGCCCAGTAGCTCCCTGATGACATCGTCGTACTACTTTGTCCAGTAATATGTGATCCATCACCACTATTGTAGTAATTGTTACTAAATCTTAATTCGCATGTATAAGGGCAAGCCTTCTTATAGCTTACATCGACCTGTCTCTTAGTAGAGATAGCCCTCTTGTACGTAAGGTTCCAAGCCCAATCTTCCGTTGTATACACATTATAAGTCACAGAGCCCCATCCGGCACCAACAAAAGCATATTGAATAGCGTCACTATGTCCTTTTCCCCATACTGCCGCCGAAGAGCTCGATGGATTAGATAACAAAGAAATTAATAAAACTCCCAAAACAATTAGAACAGAAATACTTTTTCTCATCATGTTCCTCCCCCTAAAAATTTTAGAGTGTGCACCTCTCTAGCTCTTATTATAGACTAAAGTGTTGTAAAAATGTAAAAAAATTGTAAATAATATCAATATAATTAATTATCAGTTTTATTTTAAATAATGAGCATTAATGCCTGCATTTTATGCTCATTATGGGCGTTTTAATATTATCCAAAATAAACCATAAAATGATTTTGGGACTGCATCGAGTTTTCGAGGTATTTCACCTACTCCCAAGTTGATGATGTCCACTGGCTTTTTTATATCGCCTCAACTAATCATATATCATAGAAAAAGCCGTTGATTTGAAAAATTCCTTTCAAATCAACGGCTTAGCCATTTTTGTTATTCTTCTAATAGAACGATTCTTTCAGCAATTTCTCCTGATTTTTCAGGGCCTTCTCCTATTTTCCAAACAGCTACTAAATTTCCTTTTGCTAATTTTTTATCGATTTCAGTTTTGTTTAAGTTAAAAGCAGCAACATCAAGCCCAAAACTTTCCATGTCGTTAGTTATGGCTTCTTCTTTTGTAACGTTCTCAGATATTACGATAACTTGTTTGTCCGTATCTATATCGACTATATGACCGGTGATAAAAGGCGGCTCTGCTATTATTTGTGTTTCAGGAATCTTCGTTTCCTCTTCGGTATCCTCTACCTCTTTCTCATTGGTGCAAGCTGTGAGAATAAGTATTAAAAAAAACATTATACAGACCTTAATAATTTTCATCGCATTTTCCTCTTTTCGGTTAATTTAATCTGAAGTTATGTTGTGTTGAAAAGTTTTAAGCTGTTGATTTTAACGGTTTGGTTTAGATATTTCCTTCTCTAGTTTCTTTTTTTATTTTGTATGCCATCTTTTTGTCCTTTCTAACGTGGTGATTCTTACTATATTCTTCTTTATATTAAAAAAATCCTCTTTTGGAAGATAATATAAATTAATTTTTAAACATATCGAAAATATTTTACATATACTCAACTGGGCGAAAATGAGATTCTAGGTCAATGTGATTTTCACGACCTGATTTAGTGTCTGTCGAAAGCTGCTTTTAGAAAGTTGCACTGTTAACCTTGTAAGTTTTTTTCATTTTACCGCTTATCATTTTAAAGGTTTAATATCGCAAACACTACGGCTTCTATATGTAGTCCTCTCTGTCATAGTCCTACTCCCTTCAGAATTTTCTTCAAAAATGGCTTGCACAATAGGTTCCCATTACATGCTCCGGGTTTTTCGCAGGTTATCGATTCATTTTTCTGTTCTAGCGGACTCGGGGCCTGTTTGGCGTTTAGGAATGCTGCTCCTTCAACCCTTTTTCCACTCCATCCATCAGGTGATTGTTTCAACATATTTCCCATTCTCCTTGTCCATGTTTCACTCCAAAAAAACCGAACATCTTTCGTGTTGCTTTAGAAAGGTTGCACTCTTTTCTATGCCTACCCATCAACTTAGTTCTAACAATCGCCGTACCAGTTCCGGATGTGGTCTCGCCGCGCCTAGCGTCCGTTCCTTCCATTTCCGCACCTCGAACAGGTCCTGCTGCATCGATGTCTCGTCCTCCAGGTTGCCGATGGATGGGAAATCCGATGTTCCATGATATTATGCATGGACGTATGCCTTAAGTGAGTTCTGTGCACATTTACTCCCTGCGAAAACTAATCGACCAAATTGATCGAGACAATTTCATCCACTTGCAACGTCCGGTCCTTGAACGGATCGGCATAGGTGAGTACGCGCGTCTGGAGGTCGATCTCCACAATCGTTCCGTAGTGCCGGGTCACTTTGCCCGCCTTCCACGTATGGATGATGACGTGGCACCGGCGTTTCAGGGCCAGCTCCAGCTCCTCCTGGATCAGCTGCAGGTCATAAGCGTCCAATTTCGGCTGCGGCATCCGCTTGTCCTCCTCCGCCCACTCCCGCAGCAACTGCACATGTTCCGTTAGGAACATTCCCTGCCACTTGATGTTTCCCCGGTCCTTGATGGTGCCCACCTGTTTCATCTTTCGATTGATTTTCATGTCGACCACTCCTTCGCTTGAATAAGAACATTTGTTCTCATTGTATACCACTAATTCCCCAAGGACAATCCCGAGTAATTCGAAAAAAATGTATTGCTGTCCGAGCGGTCAGCGCTTATGATGAATGTAAATAACTTACAGGAAAGAAGGCGTTCCCTTGAAGAAGACCCTCAGCATGCTGACATCCCTATTTCTATTGGCCGGACTCGTGTCCGTGCCTGCCACCTCCGCTGCCACACCGACGATGAAAGTCCATTTCATCAACGTCGGGCAAGGTGATGCCACCTACATCAAAATGCCGGGCGGTGAAGACATTCTGATTGATGGCGGACGCCAAGGCCAGGGCGATGAAGTGATCGCCTACCTGAAAAAACAGAAAGTGGATGACATCGAGATCATGATCGCCACGCATCCGGATGCCGACCACTTGGGTGGTTTGGATGAAGTCTTGAAAGCCTACAAGGTGGAAGCCGTCTATGCCCCGAAAGTGGCGCATACGACCGATGCCTATGCCAACTTCCTGAAAGCCGTGAAGGCCGAGAAGCTGACGATCAAAACGGCTAAAGCCGGTGTGAAACTGCCACTGAAAACAGGGACCGCGAAATTTGTGGGGCCCGTCCGGGAATATGGAAAAACGGATTTAAACAACTGGAGTGCAGTCCTGCATGTCACCTACAACAAGAATAAATTTTTGTTCACCGGCGATGCGGAAAAGGCATCGGAATCGGATATGGTCAAGGCGAAGCAAACGCTCCTGGCAGACGTCATCAAAGTCGGCCACCACGGGGCGAAGACCTCCTCCAATGTGGATTTCCTGAAGCTGGTGAAGCCGAAGTATGCCGTCATCAGCGTCGGCAAGAACGCCTACGGCCACCCGACTGCAGAAGTATTAAACCGCTACAAGCCGTATAAGTCCCTTGTGTATCGGACGGACCAAAAGGGCAACATCATCTTCACTTCTACGGGTACCAAGATTACCGTAGCGACGGTGAAATAATGATGACGCCCATCAAAGGAATTATCGACCGGTTTGAAGGGGACATGGCCGTCGTGGAAATCGAAGGGGTGACCCAGGACTTCAAGAAAAGTCTATTCCCTGAAACTGCCGAGCCGGGTGATTTTGTCGAGATTGACGGGAATCGGGTGACCATTTTGAAGGATGAAACGGAAAAACGAAGAAAAGAAGTGGAAAAACTGATAGATGAGCTTTGGGAAGATTAAGTTCTGAACGTAATTCGATGAATTACGCAAGTGCCCATTCAATTAGAAGGGTGCTTGCTTTCACTTTGATGAGAGATAAAAAAAGGGATTCATCATGAGAAGAGGTAAGTTCATAGTGGAGAAGAAACATCAGGCACTGCGTTTTCTATATTTACTTGTTTAGCGAACGCTATAAAATATACTGGTGGTTTCACCCAAACACACTAAAAATTTCATGTATTTTTTAGTTCTATTCTGTAAAAAAACTAGCCCCGAAGCTATTTTTTAGTTCGGGGCTTTACTATACGATAAAACTGTTGAATTGGACTCATATACTCTTCATTTTGAACAATCTAAAGAATTTTTCATCTTCATAATTTAACATTCCATGAATATATCCCTTTATCTAAATTTTCATTTAATATTTTCTCTTCTTATTTGCATCTTGTAGAAATCAAATTATGAGTCTCCATAAGTTCCTCTTCTAGAGATTTTAAAATCTTTCCCTACAAATCAATAAATCGGCAATATTTAACATAGAAAAGTTGTATAGGATTCTATCTATCCACGAAGGGTTAGTTTGTCTTAACTTATTAGAATCCTTTTGTTCCTGCTTGTTGATCTTTCCAATTATTCCACTTCAATCATCAAAATTTTATAAGTATTATTTATTTGTATATAATAAATCTATACATGAATAACTTACCCAATATTTATTCCTAAATGGTACAGATGCAGTATTTTTGGTTACAGCTATTGTAACTTATATTCAATCAAATGATTCTCAATCCTTAGTCAATTTTATTATCAAGCTAGTAATTATTTTTTGTTATCTCTGATGGTAGTTGGGAAGCAAAAAACACAAAAAAGAAGTCACTTTTTTGCAAGAGCAACCTTTTTTGGCCGAAAACTATTAAGGAACTAGGCTTCAAAAGCAAATCATTAAACGATAGACTTTCACTAGCAGTATCTTCCAAGTCGGTTCGTAATTAAAAGTTGAACGTGAACATGAGAGATTGCTTCCAATTAGTCCGGCATATATTTTGGAAGTGATTAGCTCCAAATTGAAAGATGGTTTGCATCAAATGCTTCGTGCTTAGTACATAAAGAAAACAAAACCTGTAAGTAAAAAGACAGCTGCCAAAGAGCAGGTTTATTATTGAAACCTCATTTAGATTAAAAGGAATTCTTAGATGACTACACATAGAACGCTTCAGTCCACATGATTTTTGTCTTCTACTTCCTTGTCTACTTTTGTTTTGAGAAAGAATTGGGAGGGGTTTTGAAATGGAGTTGACTGTAAAAATAATCGCTGCTATCGGGCCAATTCTTGTATTCTTCTTGTCCCGTTCATTTACTTTTTCATCTGCCTTTAAACAAGAAGCACAAGTTATATTTAACACAAATAAGATTATATACTTGAAGTTATTGGATTTATACACAGCTAATGAAGAGAAGGAAGAATTAGTAAAGAAGTTTATTGAAACGTTTAGTTTTTCAGAGATAAATACTACCCATGTACCCACTCATCACTATCATCTTCTTTCTATGAAACAACAGGTACTTCAAAAAAAAACATTTAAAGAGATCGAGCCTTTTTTCGACAGGTTTTCCATTTTGATTGAAACTGATTATTGGAATCATCAAATGTTTAATATTTATACATTGGAAAAACCAGAGTATTGGATTTTTTCTGCAGTTAGAAAAAAGTCATGGCTTTATTTTTACAACATGTTAACGGCAAAAGAATCAGTAAAAAAATACTATTATAAAGAATTAACAATTGCGTCTCTAATTCTAATATTAGAACTTTCACTACTTTACTATTGGGCATATGGTCTTCCTATAGAAATAGGAACTTACTTTAATATACTCATGTACCTGTATATTTATTTATTTCTTTTTTTTTCTTTTACAAGAATAATGTTTTTAGTTTCCGCGTATGAGGATTATAATCGTCTTAAATTTGATTTAGAAAGGAACAAATTCATTAAAAGAACGATATCTTCCTATAAATTGTATTAAGTGTTTTTCGGGGTTAATTTATCACTAACAGCTTCTTCAGACACTATTTTTCCGATAATTTTCTTTTACTGCTATACCAGAGAAAAAAGGAGAGGTGGCACAGTGAATAAGGGAACTACTTTTCCACTCGAAAATTCACAATGGCCTATTTGTCGAAAGAAGAACAGAAGTCCCTTGAAAAAAATTTATAAGTATTACATGAGCTGAAAACAGATTAATCAAATGGATGAACTGACCCAAAAAAGTTAGACAAAAATTTAAGCAGCCTGCTCGATATGAGTCCGGTATTCCCCCGGGCTCATGTTTTTTAATTTGGACTTCATTCGTTTCTGGTTGTAATACACCAGATAGTCATCCAGTTCCTGGAGAAAGTGCTCCACACTTTCAAAGTGTTTGATTTTTTGCTTTTGGCCACCGGAATGTGCACGCTCCCAGTCTGTTTATCCTCTAAATACGGGCAGATTTCTTAGCTTCGCTAAAACCTTCCACGTTAATCTCCTTCACTGGTCGACTATTAGAGCTGGCCGTCCACCTTAACAAAAATGCAAAAAAAATGCACTCCCATTGTAAGTCGTGCCTAACAATTTCGGTGCATTTCAAGGATGAGTGTAGCCTGACTGTCTCCTCATTCCATGCTCATATACTCTACGATCTTTTTCATACCTTCTTTACTGATCCAAGCCTCCCCTATCTGGATAGCTTCACTTGTAATCTTGCCAGTCACCGCACATACATATCGCTTTTTATGCGGCTCGATGATGATTTGGCTTTCATTGTGCATGATGTCTACGGAATCTCCTTCATTTAACTGAAAAATTTCCAGAATCTCTTTTGGAATGACGATGCGCCCTAAACTGTTGATTCTTTTGGTGTGCACACTTCAGCCTCCTTACCCGTTTTTCATCTCTTTCATTAATACTTCCATCCGCTTATCAATCTCTTTGATCCGATTTTGAGCTACCTTTATTTTCTTCTTATCCGTATCTGTATCAATCACTTTTTGCTTCTCTGCTCTTTCCAATTTCAAAGCAGCAAGTTCATTCTGCTTTTTCTCCGCTTCAAGTACCCGATTCAGCAGTTCTTCATTGCCACCGGCTGTTTCATCTACAAACCCCTTTGCCGTCTGCAAATCACCGGTCTGTATAAAAGCCGTCACAACGGAAGCAATTTGCGCATCTGTCATTTCAATTTGATTCCGCAGATCAATCACCGTTTGCCAATCTTTTGTAGCCGCTGCCAGCTCGAAATCCACTATAGGTTTTGGTTCAGCTAAGGAATTTCGAATCTCCTCTAATTTCTTAATGTCCTTGCTCTTGACTAGTTTAGCAGCAATTTCACCAGCTAGCTCGGGATTGTTTTCCAGCGCTTTATTGTATTCCTCGTTTTTCACATACAGTGCCTCTAGTACTTCTCGTTCTTCCTTTTCCAGCGAATCATATCCAATCGTTTCCAACGTCTCCATCACCGTGACTTCATTCCCTAAAAGACCTTGACGATATGTTTCTTCGAGGTTTATTTCTTGTTTTGATACTTCATCATTAGCATCTTTGGCTTCAGCGTTTTCATTTGCGTTGGTCAATAGCACATTAAGGAGCACAGCAACAATCAAAATACCACCCACTCCCGCCAAAAAGCGGACGTTGTTCTCTTTAGAAACAGGAGCTGTTTCTACCTTTTTCTTCTGAGGGACTTCCATGTGGGGTCGAAGGTTCTTTTTTTCACCTGAAACGTTAAATAGCTTAGCAAAATTTAAGTTTGTTAGTGAGAAACGCTTTTTATTGGCAGCAAGCAATTGACGTCCCTCTTCTTCTATTCGTTTCCGGTCGATTATTTCGGCATGTACTTGCGTAATAAAGGATTCCAATTCGTCCAGTGTGGTCAAACGAAGGTAAACCATTTCAGCAAAACGGATCACTTCCTCATCCTGCTCGAAAAAGTCACTTCTTTTTGGCCGTCCCAAAACCTGATTCAAACTGGTCAGTGAAACGATAATTAATTCTTTGATGGCATCCAATCGACTCTTCGAATTTTGAAGCTTCAATTCATCATTTTCCAGAACAGCTGCTCTGAGCTCCTGTTCTTCCTCATCCACCATAAAATTTTCCTTTTGCCAAAGTACAGTTACATCCATTCTTTGTGCAATACGAACCAAGGACAAGTAGTATGGCAACTTGTCTTCGAAATAAAGGGTTTTCAGATAATCAAAAGCTTTTAACCCACGCAAGTCATATTCGAATTGAACTTGGCCAGATTGGAACGTCAGGCTCTTTGCTGCTAAGTAGTGCGTGTCCTCCTGCAAGGAAGCCAACCGCCGTTCATAGGCTTGCTGGATCTGTTCCATCTGATCTGTCTGGAAGGTAGAGAGCGGTTGGAGAAAATAAAATGAATTGCCATTTACCTCAATCGTTCCGACCTTATTTGCAATCGTGCGGATCACCATCTACAACAAACTCCTTTCACGTAAGGATTATTGAAGTTCCGGAAACTTCGCTAGTGTTTCTTGCACTTCCTTTTTATATTCGGCTTGTTCAGCTTCTACTTCACTTTCAGGAACATCGGTTGCAATAGAAGCGAATTCTTTATCGTATTCAGGAAAATCTATCGTTTCTATATGCAAAAAAGGGTTTCTTGAGAAGATTAAATTTCCATTCTCTGATTTAACAAAACTCATAGTTGCACTTTCTTGTTCTTCCTCAGATTGTTCTTTATATTTCATTTGTACATCATCAAATATTAATTGACTGTCACCAAATTCTTTAGATACATAAACTTCATTCATATTTAAATTATAATCAATTTGCAAAATATTTATTTTGTCATAAGTACAGTTCCCAAACCCACAAGGTTCACTGCTAGTAGATTCAAAAGTTATTGGGATTGAATCAGAGTCTTTAGCAATTAAACTTCCAGGATATTTTTCTAAAAATGGAGCAATGACAATTTCTTGGCCTAATTTTCTTACAGCACTAGAAAATTTCTCATTATTACCTATTTCAATGCTTTTATTTTGAATCGCTATATTAACTTCTGCTTCAAAATTAATCATTTTATCATTTAAAAAATTCGTCATTTCTTCTACCTTTTCAATATCAGCTTCTGTAAATACCTCTTTCTCATTCACCTCTGTATTTGAACCTTTATTTTTTTCCGATCCACATCCAACCAAAATTAATCCAGTCATTAAAATAAGAACTACTAACTTAAAACTCTTCATCTAATCACTCCTATTATCTTCGAGCATATCGGGCTACATATTTAACTGACGAACCAACGGCTTTCGCAGACCCAGTAGATGCTCCAAATTGGTTAAGCAAAGTTGGAATAGATAAACCGACAATAAAGAAAATCATTCCAATAATCATATTTCCACTTTCTAAACTAACTAAAGTTTTTATACCAAGGACAAAACATAGAAGCTGTATTGTAAGAGTTAAAATATTGCTTATTACTATTTTCAACCATAAGTTAAAAAAGTTATATTGATCATTAACTATAGTAGGTATCGCAAGAACTCCAGTTATATAGAGAATGACAAAGAGTACAGATCGATATAGAACTGATAAAAAGAACACAAACAATATTGCTGAAATCACTACCATCAGTATCAATCCATAGCCTACAGAGTTTATTGCCATGACTTGCATAATATCGTAATGGGTCACTGGGGATGTCAACATTGTTTCTGTTAGAAGATGCATTAATTCGAGAATCCAGTCAAAAAATTGCCCATAAACACCAAGTAAAACGCCTCCGGTTACGATAGCCACTAACTTATCATAAAGGGAATTCATTCCTTCTTCGCCATTCCCGCTATACAAAATGATAATTTTTTGTGTCTGCCAAAGAATGAAGATGGCCGCAATTGTCCAGGCAAGAGATTTGAAATTCAGCATATAACCTTCATATACAGGATTTTTTGTAATAAAATTTGCGTCGAATTGAAATTTACTGAAGCTGTCAATTGCACCATAGACGAAACCACTTACTGTAGTGAAAAGAAAACTGTTTGTATGACATCCTATTTCGTGCCATTTACAGTCAAATTGATTAGTTTCATAATCGTATTTTTCTAGATACAAAACATTTTTCATATAAGATTCAGCGTTTTCAGCTTGCTGCGGTGTTACTTTATCAGTATCACTATATTCTTTAAGAGTCTCATTCAGAAAATCCCCCTCATCCCCAAAAACTTGAATGGGCGTCGATAAAACTACTATGAATATCAAGGTTAAAAGGCTAATCCATCTCTTCATGACATCACCCCTCTATTCATCAGGGTTAAAACCAAGATAAGTAAAGGCACCAGCAGGAACATGGCTATCCGGAGAACCACGCCTTTTTTAATTTCCACCTTTTCTTGCTCACTCAATGGTTTGCCATACAGCAATTCGTACTTCCGTTCTTCCTGCGAAATCGCGTTCCGGGATAAACGATCAATCAATCCATCTATCCGTTTCTGCACGGCTTGTTGAAAGGCAGCCATCCGATCCAGTTGGTCTTTCATCTCAGCACGCCCCTTCCGTTTTATCCGTTTGAAATCGCCTCTTCGACTTCTTCACCGGAAGCGAGAGTCTCCAGTTCGTGCGCATCCACTCGCCACTCCCCTTCTTCTTCAATCCATTTGATTCGCGACGTCAGATACAAGAGCGGCTGCTGACCCGGGTTTTCAAATTCCCCATCTATTCCCGTTAAGTTAACTTTGTAGATGGCATAGACCTGGTAAGCCTCGTTCTCCTGACGGACCGAAATATTAAAAATTTCAAAGTTCTCCATTTGGCTTCGGCTGCCGTCATGCAAATCCTCACTCTCTTTCAGCTGTTGTTCCGTTTCTTTCCTAAAGGCATTGGAGAAGAAATCAATCGAACCACCTTCGAGAGTCGCCCGCAGGAAATCTTCGGTCCGGGTATAGATGGCCTGTTCCATTGATTGAACGCTTCGCAGCCGTTCCACTTCCTCTTTCAGTTCTTCATTCTCTTCTTTAGTTTCACTTGAGGACATATACAAGTTGAAACTGATGATGGCCAAAATCAAAACTGCCATCCCGAGCAGGATGATTCGAAGATCCAGCCTTTGCACACCTCACCACTCCTTCCTGAATCTCAAGCTCCTTTTTCCAGATACGGCATCGGATTGACCCGATTGCCAAATATATTGCCGGTATGGATTTCTAAGTGCAGGTGATCGCCGGTCGAACGCCCCGTTGTGCCGCACTGGCCAACCGGTTGGAGCTGGCTGACTTCCTGACCTACCTTCACATCAATCTTGCTGAGATGCGCGTATAAGCTGAACAGCTTATTTTCATGCTCGATGACGACTACATTGCCATACGTGTTCAAAACACCGGATGGATATGCCGCAAAGACCACGCGCCCTTCTTTTGCCGAATAAATCGATTCCGGCTGGGTGCATTCCAGATCCACACCTTCATGATTCGAAATCTTGCCGGTTACCGGATGCACCCGGACACCAAAATTCGAATTGACCGCCACGTTCGGGACCGGTTTGGCGAATTCACCGGTCGAAGTCGTGCAGTTCATCGTTAATCCACCTAACGAGCTAACAACTTTTGTCACGTTCGGAACCCAATGGCTGTTCAGATTCGTCGGATCGTTACTAGCCCCTATCGGTGCATATACAGAACCTAAATCGGCGATGGTGACGAGGCCATCCTTGATGATTCGGTTATGGAGGGTCTTGCCCATGGAAGCAAGGCCTTCTTCAAGCGTGCCGAAGACCATGAGCCCATTTTTGCCCATCAATCCTCCGGGATTCTTCTTTTCCACCACCGCAGAAGAAGTGCCGTGCCCCGTCTCGTGGAGGGCAATCGCGGCCATCAGCACCGGGTCGATATTTTTTTCGGCTGCCACTTCCAGGAACACATCCCCCATCCCACTGAAAACCCCTGCAGAAGCAAACTGTTGGTCCCAAAGGTCTTGGTTCATTTCTCCGTTTGGCGCGCAGTAGGCGCCTACTGAAGAGCTGGAAAGGGAATCCAGGTTGCTGTCAGGATCCTCAAGATTGAAATCCTCACTTTTGCTCGTCATGGACATGAACACCGGAACGGCAATCAGGAGAATAGCGATTCCCACCGCGATCAACCCCAAAGGGCTAAACAGGAGTTTCGTTACCAATATGGATCCCAGCGTTTTGGCTGCTTCTTTCGGATTCATGTCCTCATCCCTTTTCAAATGGTGATATCGTTAATGCTCTTCTGTTCAAACCACAGCTTTGACGTCACTTCATTCAGCTGCACTTCCAATTTGATTTTCTTCGAACCGGTGTAGAAGATGCCTTTCCCGGCCTGCTCTTTTTTCTTCCCGTCCTTTAAAATCAACGTGGACCGTTCCTCTTTCGAAAACGTATTGCCCAGCTCCTCTTCCAGGTACTTCAATTCTTCCTCGCTCATTGGCAAGTAAAGCCGTTGGACCGACTGGGTGATGATGGCCTTCCCGTAGTTCCGGTTCTCATCACGCGCGGACAGGAAATCTTCCACGGACTGTGAAGCCGTCGTGATGCCGCAGTTGAAGGACCGGAGCACCTTCATCATGAAAAAGATGAACTCCATCGCTTTCGGCACTTTCGGGTCGGCAATGACGTGGGTTTCATCAATGAAGATTTCGCTCGGCTCCCGGTCACCGCTCATAATTTCGTAAGTGGTGTGCGACAGGATGTTGTAAAACAGGATCCGCTGGATCTTTTCGTTGTTGCTCATCTCTTTCAGGTCATAACAGACCAGATCATTGTCGACATTGACGTTTGTGGCTCCGTTAAAGAGCTCCGAATAGATGCCGTACACATACGTTTCCAGGGTTGTATGAAAATCGCGTATGCGCTCGTATAAAGGAGGATCTTCCTCCTTGTCCCGTTCAATCATCCGGTACAAATCCTCCAGAACCGGATAATCGGCTGCCGTCAGCACATTGACATCGGTCGTCTCATCTATCCCTTTTTCCTTATACACTTTCTGGATGTACCGGCTCAGGATATCCTCCTGCAAATCGTTCATCGAGTTGTACATCAGCTTAAACATGACCAACAGATTGGAGATTTTCGTCAGCAAGATATTGCCAAGCTCCGCTTCTTCCCGCTGCACCTTCTCACTGATTTTCGGAAGGTCCATCGGGTTGATTCGGTTTCCGCCTTTCAGCTGGAATTTGACCCAGGCACCGCCAAGGTCGGCGTAATTCCTGCCGAATTCCCCTTTTGGGTCGACCGTGATAATTTTTCGGCCCAGCATGTGCTTATTTGTCATGTTGGCAAACAGGTAAGTCGATTTTCCGATTCCGGAGATTCCGATGACGAACTCATGCCGGTTGAGCAAGGTCGTATCATCGACGATGACCACATTGCCGGTCGTCATGTTGCGGCCTTTGATCAATCCGGTCTGGGAGAACATCTCGTTTTCATGGAACGGAAAGAAGTACGAAATCGCTTCCGAGTTGGTCATCTTGTAGGTCAGTTCCTCGACCTTGTTCTGGTTGAGCGGCAGGAACGAACGGAACGCATCCACCGCCCGGTCGGTCGGGTTATGGATGATGCCGATTTTCGAGAATTTGCTTTTGACCGTCGTCGTCAATTGGTCCAGTTCCTCCTGCGAACTTGCCACAAGGTGAATCAAGGTATGAAACAGGAAAATCTTATCGTTTCTGTAAGAGAGGTTCCGCAGCATCTCCGACGCACTTTCAATCTGGCCTTCCGAATCAATGATGGTCTGCTCGTCGGCAAACCGGGTGTTCATCTTCATGCGGTTTTGCTTGATGCTTTTGACAAGCTGCGACCGGACCTCTCCGATGTTGTATTCCTGCAGGTAGTTTACGATGGAGACGTTCTCCGGAAGCTCGGTAATCTGTTGGATTTTGTTCTGATCCTGAATTGGATCATAGTCGACAATCAAGAGCGTACGGGTGTAGTTGGCCCCGATGCGCACCGATGAATCGTATTCCGTCAGGTTATCCGGAGCAATCGCCGTCAGCAAGGTTTCATTCATGCTGAAAACCGTCTCTTCAAATGTCGGTTCCTCTTTCGGTTTGGCACGGAACAGGCTGCTCACCCATTGCATGGCGCCACCTCCTTATTCAAATCGGTCATTAAGCAATGTCTTGTATTGGTCGACCAATGCTTTGGCCGTATTTTTCCCGACCACCACATCGAGCTTTGCATTGGTCTTGTACACAATGTTTTCGCCTTGCGCCTGGGCGTTCTCGAAATCAATGCAGGCGTAGTAGAACTTCAGCAGTTCATCGTTCTCCAGGATTTTCACATCCAGTTTTTCATAGCCTGACAGCATCTGTTCGAGTTTCGCTTTTAGGATATTCGCCGTGGTCTCCAGCTTCATGTAATCTTTCGGTGAACTCGTCATCGGCTTGGAAATCACCAGGTACCGTTTCCGGGTCACCATGTTCTTCGATTTCTGGATCCGTTCAATTTGGTTGGAATAGCCCTGCTTCAGAACCCGCTTCGCATAGGACGAATTCTGATCCACCTGTTCGTTGAACCACATCAGGTAATTGGTGAGGTTGATGGGCTGGGCTACCTGCATCAGCTGAATCTGTTTCTCCCCAGTATCATTGATGAAGGATTGATAGGCGGAGAGTACGTTTTCTTTGGCCAGGTCGTTCATCAACGACAGATTCACTGAAGATACTTCCAAAACCTTGATCAGCTTGCGATCAGTAGATTCCAGGCAGCCGTTCGCAATATTGGCCAGTCCCAGCTCCGTCCGGGTATCGCCCTCTTTCCGGCTCATGGGCAACGCCCCTTTCGCGTAATGAAAATCCTTTTTCCGCTGCTTCGCCCGAAGCTTCCAAATCACTTTGTACTGCAGCAGTGATAGATTTTTCCGGATGGGATGCTTATTCAACTGGAAAACCGTGACAATCATCGCCGGGATAAAGGAGATCAATAACAATTGCTGATTGAGATGCCCTGCTTTGTACAGAACATAAGAGATGATGGTTCCAAGCACCAGGAATGGCGAAACAATGAAGACATCCTGGAAAGAGATATTGCCGTACAAGTATTTTTTCGTATCGATATTGAGCGGAAGTTCCACCTTCCCGCGCTCACGCAAACGCTCCTGGCGTTCGGTATAGGAATCTGAACGCATCGTTATCACATACTTTCTCGTTCTGTCTTACAAGTTTACTTGGATGTAATCGATGACCGGCTTTGCAAGCAGGAACAATGCGACACCAAGCACACTGAGTTTTATACCGTTCTTGAACTTAGGTGACGATTGCTCATCTCCTGCCCATACACCGATGGCACAAATCAAGAGGCCAATCATGAAAATGGTGATGAATGTGGACTGCATATCGTTGAAAACTGTATTAAGAAATCCATTTATCCGCTCGAACATATTCCTTACCCCCTTCTTTTCGTTTGACTCAACCGTACTATAGTTGCCATATTTTCGGCAATATCTATCAGGCAAAAAATAATGGGCATTATTTACTTTTTTTAACGAGCGATAAACTGTATATTCTAAAGGATTGTGACTTAACTACCAGAGGAGTAAACCTCGAATTCAGACTATTTTTTCTTCCTTTTTTTATTTATACATAAAAAAAGGAAGTCAGAGTGACTTCCGCATCTCCAACCTCCTTAGCAATTCAGCCTTTTCGGCCTCCAACGCTTCTTTATTCCGTTGTTCAATCATTTCATCCTCTGCTTGATGCAGCCATTCCGGGACTAGTTCTTCTCTCACAGGAGCCGTAACCGGCCTTTCTTGGCTCGTCAGCCATTTTTTCTTGTCTTCCACCGCTTTTGTCAGGCGCGCGGTGATGCTTTTGATGCGCCCGGGTGTCCGTTCCAGTGAATATTGAAGAGCGTCCGCATACTGGTACAGGTTCAGCAAGTTCTGATGCGCATGGTAATGATTCGCAATATCCTCCACTTGAATCTGGTCATCCATCAATCGCTTTTTGTTTTTCAAGAGGACCTGCATCAGTACATCCGGCAGTTTGAGTTTGCTGATCTCCTGATTGATCTTATCTTCAGTTTCATTAAAATCAGTTTTGTTAAGTTCAGTATCATTCGTGTTAAAGCTTTTAACTTCTTGAAGTAAAGGTTTTTGATTTCTTGAAGTAAAAGATTTTAACTTCTGTTGGGGCGCAAGGGTTTCAGCCTTCGTTACAGGCTCCATCCACTCTTCCACGTCCGATGGATCGGCTACCGGTTTCAATAAATAAAGTCGATTCGACTGCGAAAGACCCATCCGCTTCTCCTCCAGCAATTCCGCTGCATGAAGTTCTTTTTTGATCTTGATGACCGTCGGTTTGCTGCAGTTCAGAATCTCCGCGAGTTGCTGATTACCATAAAGGAAAAAGATATTTCCCTCTTCATCAAACCAGCGGTTCCGGATGGACAGCTCCAGCCGGTCCTGCAGGATTGCGAAGGCAATTTTGGCATCATTGCTGAGTTTCTTGTAGCGTTCATTCGTGAAAAACACTTTCGGCAGCCGGAAGAATCGCTCTGCCGCCTCTTCCTGTACGTTGTACTTTTTCGTCATACATAGCTCCCCTTCCGAATTTTCTTAAACTCTAAAGAGAAATCCCAAAGGAGCATAAACGCAGATGAAACCTGAGATTTCCCGCTTTCATCTGTTCATGTTTGCCGATTTTATGCTATAATCAGGCTAACAATTATTCCCTTGAAATTTCTCTACGTGGAAACTCTGTTATGGACGGTCGCCAAACTACCATTAACAGAGTTTGTAGAGATTTTTTTATATATATCTAAAAATTATTGGATTCAGTATAGCATTAACTTTAAAAAACAGGTACTGATAATTTGAAAGGACCTTTACATATGACCCCCAAAAATCAAGAAGACCTATATCGGAAAATCGGTAACGCCATGAAATCCATCCGCAACGAAAAAAAGATGACCTTACAAGAAATCGAAAAAAATTATCAATTAAATGCGGCTACCGTTTCACTGGTCGAACGAGGAAAACAGAATTATTCACTCGGCTGGATTATCCACTATTGCAACATCCTTGAAGTCGATCCAACTGAAGTATTCCTTCGCGCCTTCAAAGAGGATTTCCAAGAACAGCAGCTCAACAAAATGTATGAACGGTTTGGTCCTTATAACGAAAATGAAGATAAATAGGCATTCTTAAGCATCCTTTCTCCTGATTGGATGTTTTTTTATGTCTCCAAAGTAAAAGAAAGGGATTGATGGATAAACAGAATAGATGTCAAAGAGAAAACGAGAGCATGTATTCAGATATGTATTGGCAGACTGGACCATTAGGAAGAATTGAAAATTTTCCCATTTGTTCGTTGGTGATGGGTCTTAAAAGTGTGCAGGTCGAGTAGGTTGCCGAGCTCGTTGAGCGCGGCCTGATTCTCCGATTCCGCTGTCATGAGCTGGATTGCCTGGTAGTAGGCCGCCCGGTGGGTTTGGCTGTATGCCAAGGCACCCTGAAAAAGCACAGCCACTGAAGTCAATCCGGTCTGCGCTTTACAGCCTTTTCCTTTTCGCTTGATAAGAATCCGGTTGGATTTCCGGATCACTTCGTTGAAAGTGCTTTTGGCCATGCCGAGCTCTTCACAGATCGCCTTCTGCGTGGACCACTTCACCGGCTGCTCCGGACTGGTCGCTTGTTGGATAAAGGCAAGCAGGTCCTCTTCCCATTCGTCGTAATGGCTCCGCTTCCGGTCTTTCCGTTCCTTCTTGAATTTGTACCAGCCGCCCAACGGATTTTCGATGATGAGGTCCTTCTTCTCGGTCCAGCTTTCCAGCAGTTCACGGATGTAGGCCTGATGAGCGCCCTTGAAGCGTCCCTTATAAGCGCTTCGCACGATTTTCTCCACTTCGGTATGGCGCATCGGAGTCTGCAAGCCAGAGTTGTATTCATCGAGCAGATCCAAGGTTTCCTCGCTCCCTTTCCCCGCGCTGAAGCAGGCCAAGGCAAGCGTGTACATCAGGTTGTCCCGGCCGATCTGCCCTTCTCCTCCTTTGACGTAACGGGTCCCCAGCAGTTCCCGGAACCATTCCGTCTGCGTCGGATCCTGTGGCGCTTCTTTTCCGGGCACCACAAAGAGACCGCGGCCCCGGTTATCGTCCTCGCGTTTAGACCAAGCGATCAGGCTGCCGAAATCATAGACCATCTCCTCGGAGAACCAGCGGATGTTGTCTGTTTGAGGCATGCGGAAAAAGCCGAAGTCGTTGCAGGAAATGTCCACCCCTTGCAAGACCTCCGCCAAGCTGCGTTTGATGTTCTCTGAAATGCGTTTGGCCACTTTCAGCCCGCGGTACTCATTTTGGTTGCTGATGAACAGCGGTTTCTCCAGCACAAAATAGGCCTGGAAGCCTTTCGGTGTCTCCAGAACCAATGTGGGAATGCCGATGCTGTGGTCAAGCGCTGCTGTCAGGATCTCCGTATAGGGCTGCTTTTTAGAGTCGATGTCAACAACGAAGGTGTTGATCTGTTGCAGGTTCCGCTCATCATGTCCCTTGACGTGCCGTCTTTTTTCATCAGAATACCTTAAGTAGTTTGCTACATTGGGATTCCAGTGAGAAATGCGAAAAGAATCCTCCAAGAGGGTTTCCATGGAAGTGACAATATAGCCTCTGACACCATCTGGTGTCGATAAGTGCTCTTTGGATTCAACCAGGCAGATTGCCCCTTTTTTGTTTATACAGTCTCTTTTACGAGCTTCCATCAGTACAGGAAGAGGTTTAGCAGAACCAGTCATTTTATACTGGTAGACGCTTTCATGCAAAATGGTAGCAAAAACTTTATGAAGATCCTTCAGCATAATTTCATCCCTCTTCCCTTAAGATATAAAAACAAATAAGAACTATACATGTCTCTATTTCTTAAGGTAAAGCAACCAATTGGGTCTGTAAACAGCGTCAAATCAAGGTTTCTCTCTCATATAAGGTAGATATTTCTACTTTTCTACCTATGCGAGAATGAA
>NZ_JBPRLO010000009.1:0-65140 GCF_051417975.1 Planococcus sp. 1R117A
GTAGTGTTTTGCTCGGATCGCTTTGCGACGATCCTCGCAGAAAATTCGTTGTCGCGCCAAGGCGCTTCAACAATTTTTGTTGACGTTTTGCTGTTCAGTTTTCAAGGTTCATTGTGCGTCGCCGTCTTTGTTTGTGTTGTTCGTTGTTGCTTGGCGACTTTTATTATATTAAAGCATGTTTATATTCCTGTCAACACATTTAAGAAAGTTTTTTCTGAAGTTCTATTTTCTTTTTTCTTTCCTTTCACTTACCTGCCGTGAAAGCCCGTCCTTATGCGCTTCTCCAACAAATCCACACCCAACGTTTCTCTTCTATAATTCCATCATCTGTGAGCTTTATCGTTTTCTAAAAATTCATTCTTTATTGCATTTTTATTATTACTTTTCTTATTCACTTCCCCTTGCAACTTAGCAAACAATAAAAAAGCCTTAAACTTCTCTAATATAGAAGAAGTTTAAGGCATACTTTTATTTTTTCACTTTTGCTTGCATCCCAGCTTTACGTGCCGCTCGTCTTTCTTCCAGTCTCTGACGATCAACATCTGACTGTGCATTGTATTTCGGCAAAACTAATAACTGATAAGCGTTGACTGCTAAAAATGGGAACAGCAATAATGTAACCCAGCTATCAATATTTCCTTCCTCAACCATTAATGCCGGAAGCCATTCAACTGTCGTAATTACAATCATGAAGAATAGAGCCGAGATAAACGTTTCTTTATTGGTCCATTTCGCTTTGAAGTACGCTGTTGTAAATGCGGTAATAAGCAAAATCGCCAACAGCACTCCATACAGCCAAACCTGTCCAACCGTTTCTGCGTTTGGTGCAAATCGGAAGACAATTAAATCCAAAACCACTACCACGATAATCAAAACTTGAACCCAGTTCCACAGCCGCAGCGTGCGGAAAATATTCATCCCGATTTGATGCACCGTCAAATAGGCGAAAAAGCACAGTTGACTGATAATGCTCATTGTTAGTCCAATAATGACCATCCAGACAAACCCAGCAATTACCTCTCCCCACTCTCCATTTGCCACCGGTTTAGAAAATATATCGTTCCAGCGGATGAATATGCCAAGGATACCGGTTACTCCTCCACCGATTAAAAGTGCTTTAAAGAAAAACTTAACCCAATTTCGTATTGTCACGTTAATGCCTCCATTGTTTGAAATCCTCTTAAGATTGTATCAACCCGCAATAAAAAAATCCATCGGCCGCACAAGTTTGATGTGAACAATGCTTGAAAGTCGTGACAATTTGTCAAATATCAAAGAAAAGCCCGGAAGTCGACTCCGACTCCGGACTTCTAATTTTATTTTTTAGCGAATTGAGCGAGAATCTGTTCAGCAATTTCACCGTAAATTTTTCCTGTTGGATGGTCTTCCAAGTATACCGACGGAGCAAAGTCTGCTTCATTCCAATCCGGTTGTCCTAAAGGAATTTGTCCAAGCAAAGGCACTTGCAGTTCTTCAGCAAGTTTCGGTCCTCCGCCTTGGCCAAATAGGTATTCTCTCTTGCCTGTTTCTTTGCTTTCAAACCAAGACATGTTCTCGATGACGCCAAGTACTTCGTGATCTGTTTGAATTGCCATAGCACCAGCACGCGCAGCTACAAAAGCAGCTGTCGGGTGAGGAGTGGTAACGACGATTTCTTTGGATGCCGGAAGCATCTGGTGAATGTCTAGCGCCACATCCCCTGTTCCTGGCGGCAAGTCCAATAACAGGTAGTCAAGATCTCCCCATTCCACATCACGGAAGAATTGATCCAGAACTTTCCCTAGCATTGGGCCACGCCATACTACGGGCATATTGTCTTCAACGAAGAAGCCCATCGAAATAACTTTCACACCAAAACGCTCTACCGGAATAATCGTTTCTCCACGGACTACAGGGACTTTATCAATACCCATCATATCCGGAACACTAAAACCGTAAATGTCAGCATCAATCAAGCCGACTTTCTTGCCAAGGCGCGCTAGTGCAATCGCCAAGTTAACGGAAACCGTTGATTTTCCGACGCCGCCTTTTCCGCTCGCGATCGAAATGAATTCCACTTTATTCAAGGGTGAAAGCAAGTCCTGCGCTTCCGATTCGCTTGCTGTTCCGCGGAACTGAGCCAGCGTCTCCGGTGCCAGTTCTTCAAAACGGATGCCGACAGAGTCTGCTCCCGCTCCTTTCAGCACATCAACCACTTTCATTTGCAATTGCATTTGTTCAGGTGTATTGGTTTTTGCAATCGCCAATTTAACACTCACGTGGTTTTTTTCTTCTTTTATTTTCACAGACGTTATGCCGTTTGTTTCCGTCAGCGATCTATGTAAAAACGGATCTTGTAACTCTCCGAGTACTTCGCGAACTTGAATTTCAGTTAACATATCCTACACTCCCTATCACTTTTGCTCACCCTAAATTATAACATAGACGTTTTCATTTTAAATCTATTCTGTCTTTTATAGAAAAGCGGAAGGGCTTGCTCCATTTCAAAGCCATATAAACAAACAAAACCCCTTTTCTCCAGAGAGAAAAGGGGTTTCTGTAAAATTAACGTTTTGAGAACTGAGGTGCACGACGAGCTGAACGAAGACCTGGTTTCTTACGTTCTTTCATACGTGGGTCACGAGTTAAGAATCCAGCTGATTTCAAAGCAGCACGGAAAGCAGGATCTACAGTAAGTAGAGCGCGTGCAATTCCGTGGCGTACTGCTCCAGCTTGACCTGTGAAGCCTCCGCCTCTTACGTTTACAAGTACGTCATAGCTACCTAGAGTTTCAGTAGTTACTAGTGGTTGTTTGATGATTTGTTCAAGTGTTTCGTATGGAACGTAATCCGATACGTCACGGTTGTTGATTGTAATTGTGCCGTCTCCTGGTACTAAACGTACGCGAGCTGTAGAGTTTTTACGGCGACCTGTACCAATATATTGAACTTGTGCCAAAGGTGTATCCTCCTCTTATTTACTAATTATTATCCGCGAAGTGTGTAAGCTTCTGGTTGTTGTGCTTGGTGGTTATGATCTGGTCCAGCATAAACGTGCAATTTTTTGAACTGTTGGCGACCTAAAGTGTTTTTAGGAAGCATCCCTTTAATAGCCAATTCAAGCATTTTTGTCGGGTATTTTGTACGCATTTCAAGAGCTGTACGTTGTTTCAAACCACCTGTGTATTGAGTATGGCGGTAGTAAATTTTGTCAGCTAATTTGTTACCAGTAAGGTGAATCTTTTCAGCGTTGATGATGATCACGTGGTCACCTGTATCAACGTTTGGTGTGAATGTTGGTTTGTATTTACCGCGTAGGATTGAAGCGACTTCAGAAGCCAAACGACCAAGAGTTTGCCCTTCTGCATCGACAACCAACCATTTACGCTCTACTTCGTGACCTTTAGCCATGAATGTTGTACGCATGTATATTGTCCTCCTAAAATATCATCTCTTTTATAATCATGTTCCGTTGTTCCTTTGTTGCATGTTCGTTCCGTTGTTCCGTTTTTTCGTTATCCCTTAACACTAATAACCTTCCGGGGCATATCGTGGGGGTAATGAAAATACCATACATCATCATATAACGAATGGTGTCTAAAGTCAAGGGTTTTTCCAAAAACACCTGGAAAAGTTGCTTCAGCTTTCGTACTCCACATTTTCCAGGTATAAACCATGTGCAGCTGCCGTTTTCCCAGCTCTGCTCCGGTCCGCCGCTCCAACGATTTCCGCCAGCTCTGAAGCGTCTCTTCTGCCGATTCCCACTTCCATCAAAGTGCCGGCAATAATACGGACCATATTATACAAAAACCCGGAGCCTTCAATGACCATATGCAGTTCTTCGCCATGTTCTTCAAACTCCAAGTGACGGATGGTCCGGACTTTGTCCACTACTCCGGTATTCGCTGCACAAAAACTTGAAAAATCATGCGTACCAAGAATCGCTTTTGAAGCAATCCTCATTTGAGCAACATCCGGCAGCTGCTTTACATGCACCAGATAGTTCCGCGTAAATGGGCTGATGACTTTGCTGCGGTCCCATTTATAGCGATAAGTTTTTCCGCTGGTATGATACCTGGCATGAAATGCGGGGGCCGTTTCTTCAATATCATGTACCCGGATATCTTCAGGCAGAAGCACATTGAGCGCTTTCAGCCAACCGTTCAACGGAATATCAAGCGGACTGTCAAAATGGATCACCTGTCCTGTAGCATGCACTTTCGCATCGGTGCGGCCGCTCGCCACCACTTGAATGGCTTCGCCTTTATGGATTCTCTTTAACACCGTCAACAATTCCTGCTGAACAGTACGTGAATCAGGTTGGATCTGATATCCTGCAAATCCAGAACCATCATAAGCAATTTTCGCTTTATATCGTTTCATACATTCTCTCCTTACGTGCGGAAATACCAGAGCACTGCCGTTAATCCGACCAGCAGCATTAAGCTCAGTGTATCTTTCATCCGCCAATCTAGCTGGCGGTATCGCGTTCTGCCGGCACCGCCGCGGTATCCCCTTACTTCCATCGCCGTTGCCAAGTCTTCGGCCCGCTTAAAGGCGCTGACGAACAACGGGATCAATAGCGGCACTACTGCCTTAATGCGTTCTTTTACTGGACCTGAGCCAATATCCGATCCTCTCGCCATTTGCGCTTTTAAAATCTTGCCCGTTTCATCCATTAACGTTGGGATGAATCGCAGCGAAATGGACATCATCAGCGCCAGCTCATGGACCGGCAGCTTAAACCGCTTAAATGGACCAAGCAGTACCTCAATGCCATCTGTAATTGATATCGGTGAAGTTGTGAGCGTTAAAATACTGGTAATGAACACCAGTACCAAAAACCGGATGGAAATAAAAATCCCTTGCCGCAAACCTTCTTCATAAATTTCAATAAAGCCAAAATCAAGTAAGATTTCCCCTTCTTTTGTAAAGAAAATGTGCAGGAGGAATGTAAATATCAATAGAATGAAGACCGGCTTTAACCCATTTACAAGGAAGTATAAGCGAATCTTTGATAAAAACACGATAAAAAACGTGAATGACAGCAAAACTAGATAAGTTAAAGTGTTATTCGCGACAAAGACAATCGCAATAAAAATAAAAACAAATAAGATTTTCGCTCGAGGGTCCAGTCGATGAATAAACGAATCCCCTGGTATAAAGCGGCCAAAAATCATTTTTTCCATCATTCGGATTCACGTCCTTCCGAAAGCGCCAGCGCCAAGTTTTTTGCCAACGCTTCTTCTGTCAGGGAAATCCCGTCCAGTTTAATGCCCATCTTTTCTTCGAATTTCCGCTGAAGCCGAACTGTACGAGGAGGCTCTAAGCGATAATCCAATAATTGTTCTTCATTGGCAAAAATATCTCTAGGCTCTCCCGTCGCTACACATTTCCCATTGTGCATGATAGCCACTTGGTCTGCGTAGCGGGCTGCGTCTTCCATGCTATGAGTAACGAGCACCGTCGTTAAACCTTTTTGTATATGAAGCTGATGAAACAGGTCCATAATCTCCCGGCGCCCTTTAGGATCCAGACCTGCAGTCGGTTCATCAAGTACCAGAACTTCAGGATCCATGGCCAGTACACCCGCAATTGCGACACGGCGCATTTGCCCTCCTGATAAATCAAATGGCGATTTCTGCAATACTTCCGGCGGCAAACCAAGCTGTTCGACCAATTCATGAGCGCGTCGGCTTGCTTCTTCTTCAGAAACACCGTAATTCAATGGACCAAACATGATATCCTTCAAAACGGTTTCGTCAAACAACTGCTGCTCTGGAAACTGAAAAACGATGCCTACTTGCCGGCGGATTCCACGTAGATTTTTAGCTTTTGTCTTCGCTTCAATCTGCTGTTCCCCGATGACAACGGACCCTTCAGTCGGTTTTAACAAAGCATTCAAATGCTGCAAGACGGTTGATTTTCCAGACCCCGTATGGCCAATGATCGCTGTATAGGAGCCTGACGGAATATGCAAACTGACATCATGCAAGGCTCTTTTCTCAAAAGGTGTATTAACTGCATAACTGTATCCTACTTCTCGGAGTAAAATGTCCATAAATCCTCCACTAGCTCGTCTTCTGTCATATGTTCTCCATGAACTTGAATTCCTGCTTCTCTCAGCAAATGCGTCATGCGCATCGCAAAAGGCAAATCCAAGCCGAGCTTTGTTAATTCGTTGCCAGTTAAAAATACTTCTTCCGGCGTACCTTCTTTATGCTTATGCCCTGCATTCATCACAATAATGCGGTCTGCAAGTGCAGCTTCTTCCAAATCATGGGTAATCGAAATAACCGTTAGACCTGTTTCTTCCCGCAATTCACGGATCGTTTCTATAACTTCCATGCGTCCCTGCGGATCAAGCATCGAAGTCGCTTCATCCAGAATTAGAAGCCTTGGCCTTAAAGCTAGGGCACCTGCTATCGCTACTCGCTGCTTTTGTCCGCCGGAAAGGTGGTGTGGCTCATGATCCAAATAATCTTCCATTTTTACTTGGCGCAGAGACTCTTTGACGCGAACCACCATTTCCTCGTGCGGTACTCCATTATTCTCTAAGGCAAAAGCTACGTCATCCTGGACAGTAGCCCCTACAAACTGGTTGTCAGGATTCTGGAATACCATTCCCATCTGAGAACGGATACTCCATAGACTTTCTTCCGACATCGTTTGGCCCATCGCTTCAACTTTGCCTTTCCCAGGAAACAACAATCCGTTCATTAACTTGGCAATTGTCGATTTTCCAGAGCCATTGTGGCCAACCAGAGCAATCCATTGTCCTTCTACAATTGTAAAAGACAGATCTTCTACTGCGGGTCTTACCGTTTCATCTTCTGGCATATATGTAAATGTCACATCTTCAAATGACATAATAATCGAATTCATCTCAGCTAACCTCCTCTAATCCTACTCTATTCTCTACTCTACTCGGTTTTATAAGCATATGTAAAATAAATAAAAAAAGCGCGCACCTCATTCAGAGAAATGCGCTTTTCTGTCTATGGCTCCCCCGATTGCTTAAGCCGGGGTTGAATGAGGTGCGTAGAGCTAGACAAGACGCCGCCAGTAAAGGCTCGCTCATCATAACACTCAGCTTTTCATATATTGTCGTATAAATCATGATGCTAAAAGAAGAGGGTGTTTACCCTCTTCAAGTGATTAAACTAATTCAATAATTACGATTGGTGCGCCGTCTCCGCGACGAGGCCCCATTTTCATGATGCGAGTATAACCGCCTTGGCGTTCTGCGTAGCGTGGTGCAACGTCATCAAACAATTTTTGCAAAGCAAAGATTGTGTTTTCGTTACCTTCTGCATCCGTAGATGTTACTAGCTCACGACGAATATATGCTGCAGCTTTACGGCGTGCGTGAAGATCTCCACGTTTGCCAAGCGTAATCATTTTTTCTACCGTTGAACGCACTTCTTTCGCACGAGCTTCAGTCGTTTGAATGCGCTCATGTACGATTAAGTCTGTTGTAAGGTCACGTAATAGTGCTTTACGTTGAGAACTTGTACGTTGAAGCTTTCTCATTGAAGTTTCCCTCCTTTGTTAAATAGTTCGGATCAGATTACTAGTGTTCAGTCTTCTTTGCGAAGCCCTAGCCCTAGATCTTCTAACTTCACTTTAACCTCTTCAAGTGATTTGCGTCCGAGGTTGCGTACTTTCATCATGTCGTCTTCCGACTTGCTTGCCAGTTCGTGTACCGTATTGATACCCGCACGTTTTAAGCAGTTGTAAGATCGAACCGAAAGATCAAGTTCTTCGATAGTCATCTCTAAAACTTTTTCTTTTTGGTCTTCTTCTTTCTCAACCATGATTTCAGCCGTTTGTGCCTCATCTGTCAATCCTACGAAGATATTTAAATGCTCAGTAAAGATTTTAGCACCAAGTGCAATTGCCTCTTTTGGACCAATGCTGCCATCTGTCCAAACATCAAGAGATAATTTATCGAAATTAGCGAGTTGACCCACTCGTGTATTTTCTACTTGGAAGTTAACACGTGAAACAGGAGTATAAATAGAATCAATCGGGATAACACCAATTGGCAAATCATCACGTTTGTTTTGATCAGCCCGTGCATATCCACGGCCTCTATTCGCATACATGCGCATACGGAGGTGGCCGCCTTTAGCGATTGTTGCAATATATAAATCCGGATTCAGAATTTCAACGTCACTATCGTGCGTGATATCTGCAGCCGTAACCGTTCCATCACCTTTGACATCAATTTCAATGACTTTTTCTTCGTCAGAGTAAATCTTCAGAGCCAGTTTCTTAATATTCAAAATGATAGAGGCCACATCTTCTTCTACACCTTCAACAGTGGAGAATTCGTGTAATACACCGTCAATTTGAATCGAAGTAACAGCAGCGCCTGGTAAAGATGAAAGTAAGATTCGACGTAAGGAGTTCCCTAAAGTGGTTCCATATCCACGTTCAAGCGGTTCAACAACAAATTTTCCAAACTTGGAATTGCTGTCGATCTCGACCGTTTCAATTTTCGGTTTTTCTATTTCGAGCATTCATTTTACCCTCCTTCAAAACGTCGGTGTTTTTTTCGTTTCATCAAGAATTCGATAGTCACAGACTTTCGCTACAATTCGGAACACATTCAGTAAGTCGTGATGTTCAAAAATCCTATTCAGATTAACGATTACACGCGGCGGCGTTTCGGTGGACGGCAACCGTTATGAGGTACTGGAGTTACATCTTTGATAGCTGTAACTTCTAGTCCGGCAGCTTGAAGCGCACGGATTGCAGCCTCACGACCTGAACCAGGACCTTTAACTGTAACTTCTAAAGTTTTAAGACCGTGTTCGATTGAAGTTTTAGCAGCGGTTTCAGCAGCCATTTGAGCAGCGAAAGGTGTAGATTTACGTGAACCTCTAAATCCTAATGCACCTGCACTTGACCAAGATACTGCGTTACCTTGCATATCTGTAATCGTAACAATTGTGTTGTTAAATGTTGAGCGGATGTGAGCAATACCAGATTCGATATTCTTTTTCACACGACGCTTACGAGTTTGTTGTTTACGTGCCATGTTAAGAAGAAACCTCCTTTACTGATTATTTTTTCTTGTTCGCAACTGTTTTACGAGGACCTTTACGCGTACGCGCATTGTTCTTCGTATTTTGACCGCGTACAGGCAGTCCACGACGGTGGCGGATTCCCCGGAAGCTAGCAATTTCCATCAAGCGTTTGATGTTCATAGATACTTCACGGCGAAGGTCACCTTCGATTTTGTATTGGTCTAATTGTTCACGGATATTGTTCAACTCGTCTTCAGTAAGATCGCGTACGCGAGTATCTTCAGAGATACCAGCAGAAGCAAGTACTTTCTGAGCAGTAGTTTTACCAACACCAAAAATGTAAGTTAATGAAATAACAACGCGTTTGTCGCGCGGAATGTCAACACCAGCAATACGTGCCATGTGTATGATGCACCTCCTTCATATTAGCCTTGTCTTTGTTTATGTTTCGGATTTTCACAGATTACCATTACTTTACCGTTTCTGCGAATAACTTTACATTTTTCACAGATCGGTTTTACAGATGGTCTCACTTTCATCTAACCCAACCTCCTTAGTAGTCCGGAGTGCAAAAGATTATTTAAAACGGTATGTGATACGACCGCGTGTTAAATCATAAGGAGAAAGTTCCACTGTTACTTTATCTCCTGGCAGAATGCGGATGAAGTGCATGCGAATCTTGCCTGATACATGTGCAAGAATCGTATGGCCGTTCTCCAATTCCACTTTAAACATCGCGTTAGGCAAAGTCTCAACGACTGTTCCTTCAATTTCAATTACATCGTCTTTCGCCATCGACCCAGTCTCCCTTCTGTATACAAATCAGGTTCTCATCTTCAAACAGTATTTGCTGATTGAATAGTTGTATTATATTCATTCACCAGGAATGCATGAGTGACATTCGAAAGACAGGCTCCGAGTTCCACTGCCCGCAAAATGCGGAGAGGGGGTAATCCGGTTTATCCAGTCTGACTCATGTTTCCTCGACCGTCCGGACTGCCTTGGATGAGTTCCAAACCCGTTACACAGATGCTTCCACGAAACCCATTATACTATTTCCAGTGCTTAAATGCACTTTATGCACTCGGCACCGGACTTCATATAATAAGCCTTGTTTGCTTTTGCAGCTCTCGAAAATTCATATCTCCGGTGCTCCTTAAAGCCACATGGAGGCAACTAACTGCGCCCGGCGCCGGGGATTAGCCTCGGTCGCCCTTTAGAAGAGCATCAATGTCAGCAAATACTTTTTGAATGTCCTGCTGTCCATCTATATTTTTCAACACGCCTTTGTTTTCATAGAAATCAAGAAGCGGCTGTGTTTGTTTAATGTTTACTTCTAAACGGTTTGTGACGGTTTCAGGATTATCATCTTCGCGCTGGTATAGTTCGCCGCCGTCTTTGTCGCACACACCTTCAACTTGAGGCGGGTTAAACACTAGATGGTAAGCAGTTCCACACACTTTGCAAATCCGACGACCTGTTAAGCGTTTAACAAGTTCATTTTGTTCAACTTGGATGTTTACGACATGCTCGATTCTTTTGCCAAGATCGGCAAGAAGAGATTCTAGCGCTTCAGCTTGTGGGACTGTACGCGGAAAGCCATCTAACAGAAAGCCTTCGTTACAATCCACTGCGCTAAGACGCTCACGGACGATACCGATAGTCACTTCATCGGGCACTAATGCCCCTTGATCCATGAACGATTTTGCTTCCAAGCCTAGTTTCGTACCACCTTTGATAGCAGCACGGAACATATCACCTGTAGAAATATGAGGGATGTCGTACTTCTCAACAATTCTGTCTGCTTGAGTGCCTTTTCCGGCACCTGGTAGACCCATTAATACGGTATTCATACGGTTTTGCCCCCTCAGACAAGTAGCAAGGAACGTTTTACTGTTCCCAAGACCCTTGATTATTTCATAAAGCCTTTATAATGACGTTTAACAAGTTGTGATTCCAGTTGTTTCATTGTTTCGAGCGCTACCCCTACGATGATCAATAAACTAGTACCGCCGATTTGAGCCGATTGGGGCAAGCCCGCAAGGTTGATGAAGAAAATTGGCATAACTGAAATGACTGCAAGGAAAATCGCCCCGACGAATGTCAAACGATATAGCACACTTGTTAAATAATCTTGTGTATTTTTTCCCGGACGGATTCCTGGAATATAAGCACCTTGCTTTTTCAAGTTATCCGACATGTTTTCAGGATTTACCTGAATGAATGCATAGAAGTACGTGAATGCAACAATCAAAGCGACATAAATAATCATGCCGACAGGACGAGTGTAATCAAACGTATTCTGTACTGCATCCGTAAACGCGTTGGCTCCAAAGAAAGAAGCAATGGTTTGTGGTGTAATGATAAACGCCACTGCGAAGATTACCGGAATGACCCCAGCCGAGTTCACTTTCAAAGGTAAATGCGTTTGTTGTGCACTTGTTGTTTGGCCACGGCCAGCAACACGTTTTGCATACTGAATTGGAATTTTGCGCAGCGCTTGCTGAACGTAGATAACCAAAACCGTAACAGCAACAACTGCTAATGCGAGCAATGCCATGATGGCAAGATTGATTGGAAGTTGATCTCCAGCTCCTTCAATCTGCTGTGCATATAATTGGTTGATAGCTCCAGGTATTGCAGCGACAATCCCAGCGAAGATGATAATCGAAATACCGTTCCCCACACCTTTTGCCGTAATCTGCTCACCAAGCCACAGTAGAAAAGCTGTACCGCCCGTTAAAACAATCGCGATGACTGCATAAGTTGCAATCGTATCGTTTTGTATTAATGTTCCACCATAAATTTGGTTGAAACCGTAAGACATTCCGATCGCTTGTATAAAAGCAAGTACAATTGTGAAGTAGCGAGTGAATTGAGCAAGTTTCCGTCTTCCGACTTCGCCTTGTTTCGCCCACTCTGCAAATTTCGGTACAACGTCCATCTGCAATAATTGCACAATGATTGACGCTGTAATGTATGGCATAATTCCCATTGCTAAAATCGAAAAGTTAGCAAGGGCGCCACCACCGAAAGTATTTAAGAATCCAATCAAGCCAGCTTGATCGGTAGCTTGCAGTACATCCGCATCGACATTCGGCACCGGAATGAAAGTTCCGAGACGAAAAATGACGAGCATCAGTAATGTAAAGAAAATTTTATTTCGAATATCAGTCACGCGCATAAAATTGGAGATTGTCTGAAACATTAAAGCACCTCGGTTTGTCCACCGGCAGCTTCGATCGCTTCTTTAGCTGATCCAGAGAATTTGTGAGCTCTAACAGTCAGTTTCTTCTCTAAGCTACCATTGCCTAGAATCTTGATTCCAGAACGTTCGTTGCTCACAACACCTGATTCAATAAGCAATGCAGGTGTAATTTCTGTGCCTTCGTCGAAACGGTTCAATACATCAAGGTTCACAATAGCGTAGTCTTTGCGGTTTATGTTCGTAAATCCGCGTTTAGGCAAACGACGGAACAATGGGTTTTGACCACCCTCGAATCCAGGGCGAACTCCGCCGCCTGAACGTGCGTTTTGACCTTTATGACCTTTACCTGCTGTTTTACCAGTACCTGAACCGATACCGCGTCCGATACGCTTTCTAGAACTGCGTGAACCTTCTGCTGGTTTTAATTCATGAAGTTTCATTTGGTTGGCACCTCCTTCTATAGAAATCAGGGATTAAACTTCTTTAATAGTTACTAAATGAGCGACTTTATCAAGCATACCGCGAACGGCTGCATTGTCTTGCTGCTCAACTGTTTGATTCATTTTGCGTAGTCCAAGTGATTGAACAACTTTACGTTGTGTCGGTTTTGCGCCGATCACAGATTTTGTGAGGGTAATTTCTAGTTTAGTAGCCATGTAATTTTCCCTCCTTATCCTAATAGCTCTTCTGTAGTTTTGCCGCGTAGTTTTGCAACTTGTTCAGCACTTTTCAGTTGAGTTAAACCGTTGATAGTTGCACGCACCATGTTGATTGGTGTGCTTGAACCTAAGGATTTAGACAAGATGTCTTGTACTCCAGCAAGTTCAAGTACCGCACGGACAGGTCCGCCTGCAATTACTCCGGTACCCGGTGAAGCAGGTTTGATAAGAATCTGGCCAGCACCAAAGCGGCCGATTACTAGATGTGGAGTTGTACCTTTAACCATAGGTACTTCAATTAGGTTTTTCTTCGCATCTTCAATAGCTTTACGGATTGCATCTGGAACTTCTTGTGCTTTACCAGTACCAAAGCCGACATTACCATTTTTGTCGCCTACAACAACTAATGCGGAGAAACGGAAACGACGTCCACCTTTTACAACTTTCGCTACGCGGTTAATCGTAACTACGCGTTCTTCAAGTTCAAGTTTGTTTGGATCAATACGACGCATGAAATGTGTCCCTCCTTCTTTTAAAATTGTAAACCATTTTCACGTGCAGCTTCTGCAAGAGCTTTAACACGTCCATGATATAAATAACCACCGCGGTCAAAAACAATCGATGTAAATCCTTGTTCAACAGCGCGTTTTGCGATAGTTTCGCCAACTTTTGCTGCAGCTTCAAGATTTCCTTTTGAACCTTCGAAGTCTTTTTCCATTGATGATGCGCTAGTTAGTGTTACACCATTTACGTCATCGATCAATTGTGCATAAATGTATTTATTTGAACGGAATACGTTTAAACGCGGGCGTGATGCTGTACCCGTGATTTTAGAACGTACACGAGCATGACGCTTTTTACGAGATGCGTTTTTATCGAGTTTCGTAATCACTGAGGTCACTCCTTTCAGACTGCCTAAGCAGCATTATTTACCTGTTTTACCTTCTTTGCGGCGAACTTTTTCCCCTTCGTAACGAATCCCTTTGCCTTTATATGGCTCTGGCGGACGTACTTGGCGGATGTTTGAAGCAAGTGCTCCAACCCGTTCTTTGTCAATACCTCTAACGATAACGCGAGTGTTAGCTGGAACTTCAACCGAAACTCCTTCTTCCGGAGTAAATTCTACCGGATGTGAGTAACCAACGTTAAGAACCAATTTTTGTCCTTGTAATTGCGCACGGTAACCAACACCAACTAATTCAAGCACACGCTCGAATCCTTCAGAAACTCCATGAACCATGTTCGCTAGCAAAGCACGAGTTGTACCGTGAATTGTGCGGTGTTCTTTTGAATCTGAAGGACGTGTTAGAGTTAGCACGTTTTCTTCTTGTGTAATTGCGATATCTTTGTTAAATGTGCGAGTCAACTCGCCTTTAGGACCTTTAACAGTTACGACGTTGTTGTCTCCAACCGTGATCGTAACGTTTGCAGGAACCTCGATTGGTTTTTTACCTACACGTGACATTCTGTTGCACCTCCATTCGTTTGTTGTCTATTACCAAACGTATGCTATGATTTCTCCGCCGATTTGTTTCGCGCGGGCTTCTTTATCAGTAATTAATCCTTGGGATGTCGATACTAAAGCGATTCCTAGACCGTTTAGTACACGTGGCACCTCATTAGTTTTAGCGTATACACGCAATCCTGGTTTTGAAATACGTTTCAATCCAGTAATAACGCGTTCGTTGTTAGCTCCGTATTTTAAGAAAATCCGGATCATGCCTTGTTTGTCGTCTTCAACATATTCAACGTCACGGACGAAACCTTCACGCTTAAGAATTTCAGCGATGTCTTTTTTCACGTTAGAAGCCGGAAGCTCTAATTTCTCGTGACGTACCATATTCGCATTACGAATGCGTGTCAGCATATCTGCAATCGGATCTGTCATTGTCATTACTTTTACCTCCTTCCCAAATTAGGGGATTACCAGCTGGCTTTTTTGACGCCAGGAATTTGTCCCACATATGCAAGTTCACGGAAACAAATACGGCAAAGTTTAAATTTGCGTAATACAGAATGCGGACGTCCGCATCTTTCACAGCGTGTGTACTCTTGTACTTTAAACTTTGGCGTGCGTTTTTGTTTTGCGATCATAGATTTTTTAGCCACGTTTACGCCTCCCTCACGTTTACTTTTGGAACGGCATTCCGAATTGTGTTAATAACTCACGAGCTTCTTCATCAGAGTTCGCAGTTGTTACAATTACGATGTCCATACCGCGTACTTTAGAAACTTTATCATAATCGATTTCAGGGAAGATCAATTGTTCTTTCACGCCAAGTGTGTAGTTACCGCGTCCGTCGAAAGATTTTTTCGAAACGCCACGGAAGTCACGTACACGTGGAAGTGAGATAGCAATTAATTTATCCAGGAAGTCGTACATACGCTCTCCGCGTAGTGTAACTTTACATCCGATTGGCATTCCTTCACGAAGACGGAAACCAGCGATAGATTTCTTAGCTTTAGTAATAACTGGTTTTTGACCAGTAATCGTTTGTAATTCTTCAACAGCCGAGTCAAGAGACTTAGTGTTTTGAACAGCTTCACCCACACCCATATTGACAACAATTTTATCAACTTTAGGAGTTTGCATTACTGATTTATATTCAAACTTGCTCACTAGAGCAGGAGTGATTTCATTCACATATTTTTCTTTTAGGCGGTTCATGTGTGTACCTCCCTTCATTCAGGAATTTTATTTATCTAATTTTTCACCGGATTTTTTTGCAACACGAACTTTTTTACCATCTTCAACCTTATATCCTACACGAGTCGGCTCGCCGGATTTAGGGTCAAGTAACATAACGTTAGAAACGTGAATTGCTGCTTCTTGGCTGACAATTCCACCTTGTGGGTTTGCCTGGTTCGGTTTTGTATGCTTCTTGATGATGTTGACACCTTCAATAAGCACGCGGTCTTTCTTAGGTAGAGCAGCTAAAACAACACCTGTTTTGCCTTTGTCTTTACCTGAGATCACCTTAACTGTATCGCCTTTTTTAACATGCATTCTGTCGCACCTCCTTGGTATGGCACATTGATTTATTAAAGAACTTCAGGAGCAAGTGAAACGATCTTCATGAAGCTGTTGTCGCGTAGTTCGCGTGCAACAGGTCCGAAAATACGTGTTCCGCGTGGACCTTTGTCGTCACGAATGATAACACATGCATTTTCATCAAATTTGATGTAAGTACCGTCTTTGCGGCGAGCTCCGCTTTTCGTGCGAACGATGACAGCCTTAACGACTTCACCCTTCTTAACAACGCCACCTGGTGTTGCTTTCTTCACGGTACAAACGATTACGTCACCGATGTTTGCAGTCTTACGACCAGAACCACCAAGTACTTTAATCGTTAGTACTTCACGAGCACCCGAGTTGTCTGCAACTTTTAAACGACTTTCCTGTTGGATCACTTAGGTTACCTCCCTCCGGAATTTCTTAGGTTCCGAACTTATTTAAATTAGATAATAACCGCTTTTTCTACAATTTCCAATACGCGGAAACGTTTTGTAGCTGATAGCGGACGAGTTTCCATGATACGAACGATGTCGCCCATTTTCGCTTCGTTTAGCTCATCATGAGCTTTAAATTTCTTAGAGTATTTTACACGTTTGCCATAAAGTGCATGCTTCTTTTGAGTTTCAACCATTACTGTAACGGTTTTGTCCATTTTGTCAGACACAACACGGCCTGTGTATACTTTGCGTTGGTTACGCTCAGTCATACTTGCAAACCTCCTCTCGAATTATCAGTTATTGCCACTGATTTCTCTTTCATGAATCACAGTTTTCATACGCGCGATCGCTTTACGCACTTCGCGGATGCGAGCAGTGTTTTCTAATTGACCAGTAGCCAATTGGAAGCGAAGGTTGAAAAGCTCTTCTTTCAGTGATTTCACTTTTTGTTCGATTTCAGCAGTGGTTAAGTCACGGATTTCATTAGCTTTCATTCGATTCACCACCAATTTCTTCACGTTTTACGAACTTCGTTTTGATCGGAAGTTTGTGAGATGCAAGGCGCAATGCTTCGCGTGCCACTTCTTCAGATACTCCTGCAAGTTCAAACATAATTTTACCTGTTTTAACAACCGCTACCCAGCCTTCAGGCGAACCTTTACCGGATCCCATACGAACCTCAAGAGGCTTTTTCGTATATGGTTTATGCGGGAAAATTTTAATCCATACTTTACCGCCACGTTTCATGTAACGAGTCATGGAAATACGTGCTGCTTCGATTTGGCGGTTTGTGATCCAAGATGATTCTAAAGCTTGGAGACCAAATTCACCGAATGCGATTTCTTTGCCGCCTTTAGCTTCTCCGCGCATTTTTCCGCGGTGCTCACGACGATATTTAACGCGTTTAGGCATTAACATATTATTTGCCTCCTTCCTCAGATTTCTTCTTAGTTGGAAGGACTTCACCGCGGTAGATCCATACTTTTACGCCAAGCTTACCATAAGTAGTGTCTGCTTCAGCATGCGCATAATCGATGTCAGCGCGTAGCGTATGGAGCGGAACAGTGCCTTCACTGTAGTGTTCAGCACGCGCAATGTCAGCGCCGCCTAGACGTCCAGATACTTGAGTTTTGATTCCTTTAGCGCCAGAACGCATAGTGCGCTGGATTGCTTGTTTTTGTGCACGACGGAAAGACACGCGGTTTTCCAATTGACGTGCTACGCTTTCAGCAACTAGTCTCGCATCAAGGTCAGCTCTTTTGATTTCGATGATGTTGATGTGTACACGCTTGCCAGTCATAGTGTTAAGCTGTTTGCGAAGTACTTCTACTTCAGAACCACCTTTACCAATTACCATACCTGGTTTCGCAGTGTGAATTGTTACGTTTACACGGTTTGCAGCGCGTTCAATTTCAATTTTCGAAACTGATGCTTCTTTCAAACGTGCTTCGATGTATTCACGGATTTTAATATCTTCGTGAAGAAGTGTCGCATAGTCTTTTTCAGCGTACCATTTGGACTCCCAGTCACGAATGATTCCGATACGCATTCCTATTGGATGTATTTTTTGTCCCACGAATTATCCCTCCTTCTTCTCAGATACCACTAATGTGATGTGGCTTGTACGTTTGTTGATTGCGCTTGCGCGTCCCATTGCACGTGGACGGAAACGTTTTAATGTTGGACCTTCATCAACGAATACTTCGCTAACGATCAAGTTGTCCAGGTTCATTTCGTAGTTGTGTTCAGCGTTAGCAGCTGCAGATTTTAATAACTTCTCAATAACAATCGATGATGCTTTTGGAGTGTGTTTTAAAATCGCAACGGCTTCGCCAATTTGCTTGCCTCGGATTAAATCTACTACTAAACGGACTTTACGAGGAGCAATACGTACTGTTCTAGCAACAGCTTTTGCTTGCATGGGGAAATCCTCCTCTCAATTAACGTCTTGTTTTCTTATCGTCTGCACCATGACTAGCGTATTTGCGCGTTGGAGCAAATTCACCTAGTTTATGGCCTACCATATCTTCAGTTACGTATACAGGGATGTGCTTACGGCCATCGTATACTGCAATTGTTTGTCCGATGAATGTCGGGAAAATTGTAGAACGGCGAGACCAAGTTTTAATCACTTGTTTTTTCTCAGAATCCTTTTGCGCTTCAACTTTTTTCATAAGATGATCGTCAGCAAAAGGTCCTTTTTTCAAGCTGCGGCCCATTTGGGATCCTCCCTTCGTGATCGCACCACGGTTCTTATGCTGAACCGTAGCGGAATCAAATTATTTTTTACGACGACGCACGATGAACTTGTCTGACTTGTTCGTTTTCTTGCGTGTTTTGTATCCAAGAGTTGGTTTGCCCCATGGAGACATTGGTGATTTACGTCCGATTGGCGAACGTCCTTCACCACCACCGTGTGGGTGATCGTTAGGGTTCATTACAGATCCGCGGACTGTTGAGCGTTTGCCTAACCAGCGGTTACGGCCTGCTTTACCAATGTTAATCAATTCGTGTTGTTCGTTCCCTACAGCACCGATAGTTGCACGGCAAGTAGCAAGAATCATGCGAACTTCACCTGATTGCAAACGCACAGTTACGTATTTGCCTTCTTTACCAAGCACCTGAGCTGAAGTTCCTGCAGAGCGTACTAATTGTCCGCCGCCGCCTGGCTTCAATTCAATGTTATGGATTGTAGAACCCATAGGGATGTTTGAAAGTGGCAAAGCGTTACCCGCTTTGATATCAGCTTCGATTCCTGACATGATTTGAGTTCCAACTTCAACGCCTTTTGGAGCCAAGATGTAACGTTTTTCTCCATCAGCGTAATGAATCAATGCGATGTTTGCAGAGCGGTTTGGATCGTATTCGATCGTAGCAACGCGTCCTGGAATGCCATCTTTGTTACGTTTGAAATCGATGACACGGTATTGGCGTTTATGTCCACCACCGTGATGGCGTACAGTTATTTTACCTTGGTTGTTACGGCCGCCTTTACGCTTCGTTGGTTGTAGAAGCGATTTCTCTGGCTTGTTCGTAGTGATTTCAGCGAAATCCGAACTAGTCATGTTACGACGACCGTTAGTGGTAGGTTTATATTTTTTAATCCCCACGTTGTTTCCCTCCTTCTTTGATTAGTTCTATCAGAACTTTAGAAAATTAAATTTCGAACAATTCGATGTCTTTTGAGTCAGCAGTCAATTTAACAATCGCTTTACGGCGTTTGTTAGTGTAGCCTGCATGTTTGCCCATGCGTTTGAATTTCCCTTTGTAGTTCATGATGTTGACTTTCTCAACTTGAACTCCGAAGATGTCTTGAACTGCATGTTTTACTTGTGTTTTATTAGCGCGAGTGTCCACTTCAAAAGTGTACTTCTTATCTGCCATTACTTCAGAAGAACGCTCAGTAATGACCGGACGCTTTAGAATATCACGTGCTTCCATTAACTAAGCACCTCCTCAATTTTCTCTATTGCCGCTTTTGTCATAACAACTTTGTCATGTCCAAGCAAATCTAAAACGTTAATACCAGTTGCTGCTACCACTGTCATACCTTGAATGTTACGAGCAGATAATGCTACGTTTTCATCCGGGTCAGCAGTTACGAACAAAGCTTTTTTACCAATTGAAAGGTCTTGGATCAATTGAGTAAATGCTTTTGTTTTTGGTGCATCAAATGTCAAACCTTCAAGTACCATCAAGCTTCCTCCAACTACAGTTGATGAAAGTGCAGAGCGAAGTGCTAAGCGACGGACTTTCTTAGGCAATTTATAGCTATAGCTACGCGGTGTCGGGCCGAATACGATTCCGCCTCCACGCCATTGTGGTGAACGGATCGAACCTTGACGGGCACGTCCAGTTCCTTTTTGGCGCCATGGTTTTTTACCACCACCAGCTACTTCAGAACGATTTTTTACTTTATGGTTACCTTGGCGAAGTGAAGCGCGCTGCATCACAACTGCGTCGAATAACACCGCTTCATTTGGCTCGATACCGAATACATAGTCATTCAATTCGATGTCGCCCACTTGTGAACCAGTTTGATTTAATAAAGCTACTTTAGGCATTCGTGTTTCCTCCTTCCTCTAAAAAATATTATTTCGATTTGATCGCTGATTTTACGCGAAGCAATGCTTTACGTGAACCAGGAACATTACCTTTGATTAGAAGCAAGTTACGTTCAGTATCAACCTTAACGATTTGAAGGTTTTGAATCGTAATTGTTGTTCCACCCATTTGACCAGGCAATTTCTTCTGTTTGAATACGCGGTTAGGAGCAACCGGACCCATTGAACCAGGACGACGGTGGTAACGTGAACCGTGAGCCATTGGCCCGCGTGATTGTCCGTGGCGTTTGATAACACCTTGGAAACCTTTACCTTTTGTTGTTCCTGTAACATCTACTACATCGCCTTCTGCGAATACATCTACTTTGACTTCCTGACCAATCTCGTAATCAGCTAAGTTTACATTGCGAAGTTCGCGAATGAAGCGCTTAGGAGCAGTGTTCGCTTTTGCTACGTGTCCTTTAGCTGGTTTGTTAGAAAGCTTTTCGCGCTTGTCTTCAAAACCTAACTGGATCGCTTCGTAGCCGTCAACCTCAACTGTTTTCTTTTGAAGTACTACGTTTGGAGCAGCTTCAACTACAGTTACAGGGATTAAATCACCGTTCTCAGCAAAAACTTGCGTCATACCGATTTTTCTACCTAAGATTCCTTTGGTCATGTTGTCACACCTCCTGTGATTATTTGTGTTTTTTATTTCGTTTGCCGATTAAAGTTTAATTTCAATGTCGACGCCAGATGGTAAATCTAATTTCATTAACGCGTCAACTGTTTGTGGAGTCGGGTTAACGATATCGATCAAGCGTTTGTGTGTGCGCATTTCGAATTGCTCACGTGAATCTTTATAGATATGCACAGAACGCAAGATTGTGTAGACTGACTTTTCAGTTGGCAACGGGATCGGACCCGATACGCTTGCACCTGAACGTTTTGCAGTTTCTACAATTTTCTCAGCAGACTGATCTAAAACTCTGTGATCATATGCTTTTAAACGGATACGAATTTTTTGTTTTGCCATTACTTTCCCTCCTTTTCGCCTATTTTGGATAGACATTCTCCACGAAAATTTTCCAATCACTCGCCATGGCAAAGCGGCCGGGTGTATCGGTAACCTCTCGCTTCATCGCAGTCAAAGACCAACATTCACCATTATACATAATAAAAAAGAATTCCGCAAGGCTTTCCACGAAATTCTTTCTGATTCGCTTTTATTAGTATAACAGGATATTTTAGATATTCAACTCATACGGGAATAGTCCGAACATTTTTTTCTTAAGCCAAAAACATTACAGCCAGCCAGCCAAAAACAACAAGTGGAATATTGTAATGAAGGAACGTTGGCACACACGTATCCCAAATGTGATTGTGTTGTCCGTCGATATTTAAACCTGCAGTCGGACCCAGTGTCGAGTCCGAAGCAGGTGAGCCAGCGTCCCCTAGTGCACCTGCTGTACCGATCAAAGCAATAATGGCAATTGTCGAGAATCCGAATTCCATACTTAATGGAACAAAGATTGCTGCAATAATTGGAATGGTCGCAAACGAAGACCCGATTCCTATAGTCACTAACAGTCCCACCACTAACATGAAGAAAGCTGCAATGCCTTTATTGCCATTAAATGCATCAGCGACACTGACAACGAGAGGCTCGACTGCTCCTGTAGCTTGAATAACAGAAGCAAAGCCGTTAGCTGAAATCATAACAAAACCAATGAATGCCATCATACGCATTCCGGCGCTCAGGATATCGTCCGCTTCACGCCACTTCATTGCGCCGAAGACATACAGCACCAGAATACCTGAAAGTGCTCCGATAATCATCGAATCCGTTTGGATCTGGCCGTACAAGGCAGCAAACAAAGCGATAATCGTCACGATGACATCTTTTTTCGAAGCCATCTTTTTTGGAGTTTCTTCTATAGTAGTATTAATTTTTGAATGGTAGTCTCTCGGTTTCCGATAAGCGATGAAAACAGCAACCACTAATCCGATGACCATGCCCGCAACCGGAATCGCCATTGCTTTCGGAATATCCGCCATATCAATTGGCAATCCCGCAAGTTCCATCTGCGTTGCCACAATTTCATGGAAGATTAACCCAAAGCCATACGGCAATAAAATATAAGGCGCTGTTAAACCGAATGTTAACACAGAAGCAATCAAGCGGCGATCAATCCGCAGCTCATTTAAAATGTGCAAAATCGGCGGCACTAACAACGGGATAAATGCAATGTGAATCGGGATTAAGTTTTGCGAAAAAATCGCCATGACAAGCAAAGCAAAAATGATTAAAGCCTTCGCTAAATTCTCTCTTGTCGCTTCCCCTTCTTTATTGACCAACTTCAAAACTTTTGACACCAGCAATTCAGGAATGCCCGTGCGCGATATTGCTACTGCAAATCCTCCAAGCATGGCATAACTGAGCGCAATGGTCGCCCCTGCCCCCAATCCATCTGTATACGCTGAAACGGTATCTATAAATGATAAGCCGCCGCTTACTCCTCCAGCAAGCGCGCCGATCAATAAGGCGAAAACCACATTGACGCGCATCAAGCTTAAAACCAACATCACTAAGACAGCAATAATTACTGCATTCATATTATAAAATCTCCTTTAGTTTGCTAAAGCGTTAAAGTACACACTTAAAATTAACAAAACCCAAAAAGGATGTCAACCGCAAAAGCCGGTATTGCTGAAAGTAGAAAAACTCAGAAAATAGATGAACCAGAAAGACATGAATTTTACTGCAATAAAAAATCCCTCGCTGAATGCGAAGGATTTCCACTACATATGAATCGGTATTAAGTTTGTTGCTGTTTTTGTTCATACGCTGCGATGTAGTCATCGTATTGAAACGTCAAAGCAATCTCATCCCAGCCTTTGAGCAGCATTTCTTTCCAATACGGATCAATTGTGAATTCATAATGGCTTCCGTCTTGCGCGGTTACCGTCTGCTCTTCCAAATTGACTTCCAGCTGAAAGCTTTCTTTTTGCCCTTTTTGAATCAATTCATCGACTTCCTGATCCGTTAAGCGAATAGGCAGAATGCCGTTTTTCACACAGTTATTATAGAAGATATCTGCATAGCTTGGTGCTATAACAACATTAAATCCATAATCTTGAATTGCCCACGGAGCATGTTCGCGTGAAGAGCCGCAGCCAAAATTCTCTTGTGCGACCAAAATTTCGGAGCCCTTGTAACGCGGTTCGTTGAGGACAAAGTCTTCTCTCGGTGTGCCATCCTGATGGAAGCGCCAATGATAAAACAAATATTTCCCGAACCCTGTACGTTCGATGCGCTTTAAAAACTCTTTAGAAATAATTTGGTCTGTATCCACATTTTTTCGGTCAAGCGGCGTCATAATGCTTGTGATTTTGTTGATTGGCTTCATGTACTTTGCCTCCTTGTCCACTTTATCTATGCTGTTGGCACTGGTTCTTTCATAAAATTACGAACATCTGTCAAATGCCCTTCAATTGCAGCAGCTGCTGCCATGACTGGACTGACCAAATGCGTCATAGAACCCGCTCCTTGGCGCCCTTCAAAGTTCCGGTTTGAAGTGGAAGCACAGCGTTCTCCTGCAGGCACAGAATCTTCGTTCATTGCCAAACACATACTACATCCTGTTTCCCGCCATTCGAACCCAGCTTCCAGGAAGATTTTATCCAATCCTTCTGCTTCTGCTGTCCGTTTCACCGATTCTGATCCTGGAACAACTATGGCAGTTACCGATGGATGCACTTTTTTCCCTTCGACAATTGCACTCGCAGCTCTCAAATCTCCAATACGTGCATTGGTACAGGAACCGATAAAGACATGTTGGATATCGATGGAAGATAATGGTGCACCTTGTTCTAGCTGCATATACGCTAAAGCCTGCTTTAATGCATCGCGGTCCGCTTGTTTGTCATAGTCTGCTTCGTAAGGCACATGGCCTGCGATGCCTGATCCCATCGAAGGGTTCGTTCCCCAAGTAACAAAAGGAGAAATTTCATCCGCATGAATGCTGAGCGACACATCGTACGTAGCTCCTTCTTCAGTTGCTAATGCTTTCCACCTAGCGGCTTCCTGTTCAAACGCTTCACCTTTTGGCACATGTCTGCGGCCTCTCAAGTATTCGACGGTCGTTTCATCCGGACTGATCAATCCGGCACGAGCACCAGCTTCAATTGACATATTGCAAATAGTCATGCGTTCCTCCATAGAAAGTTTGCGAATGGCATCTCCTGTGTATTCCACAATATGTCCAGTCCCCATATCAACACCGAACTTCGCGATAATCGCTAAAATTACATCTTTAGCAGAAACTCCGAAGCCCAGTTCGCCGTCAATGCGGATTTCCATCGTTTTTGGTTTTGATTGCCAAAGAGTTTGAGTTGAAAGGACATGCTCTACTTCACTGGTGCCAATTCCAAATGCCAAAGCGCCAAACGCTCCGTGAGTGGAGGTATGGCTATCTCCGCAGACAATTGTTTTGCCTGGCTGTGTAAGCCCCAGCTCTGGTCCGATGACGTGGACAATTCCTTGGTCTGGGTGATTGATGCCGGCAAGCGGAACGCCGAACTCATCACAATTTTGCTGGAGAGTCTTAATTTGCTTGCGGGAAATTGGATCTGTGATCGTTTCTCGGTTTCTCGTCGGCACATTATGGTCCATCGTCGCAAAACACAAGTCCGGCCGGCGCACTTTGCGGCCATTTAGCCGAAGCCCTTCGAATGCCTGAGGCGAAGTGACTTCGTGCAATAAATGAAGGTCGATGTAAAGGAGATCCGGCTTTCCTTGCTCTTCGTATACAATATGCTGTTCCCAAATCTTTTCGATAATCGTTTTCGCCATGCAAAACTCTCCTTTCAATCAAACATAAGAATACATGATATGTTCTGAAACAAATTCTCTTTCCAACTCTTCAATCACTTTTGTAACGAATCGATCAGTTGATACAACATGCTTGCCTTCAACCGACAAATCACCTGTGCAATAACCATCCTCCAACACACTCATAACCGCTTCTTCGATTGCCGCCGCTTCCGTATGCATGCTGAACGAATGTCGCAGCATCATCGCTGCCGATAAAATAGCAGCGGACGGGTTAGCTTTGTTCTGCCCTGCGATATCAGGAGCCGAACCATGTACCGGCTCATATAGACCAAATCCATCTGAACGAACACTTGCTGAAGGTAGCATACCAAGTGAACCTGTGATAACTGAAGCTTCATCGCTTAGAATGTCACCAAACATATTTTCAGTAACTACGACATCAAACTGGCGTGGATCCGTGATCAGTTTCATCGCTGCTGAATCGACCAGCATATGTTCTACTTCAACATCCGGATAAGCTGCTTTCCGTTCTTCCACTACTTCGCGCCATAGTTTGCTTGTTTCCAGCACATTTGCTTTATCAACTGAAGTTACTTTCCCTCTTCGTGTGCGGGCAATTTCAAACGCCTGATCGACAATCCGTTCAATTTCTTCGCGTGTATAAACGAGTGTATCGATTCCCGCCTTTTCTGTCCGGCGTTTAGGTTCGCCAAAATACAAGCCGCTTGTCAGCTCACGCACAATTACCATGTCCACTTCTTTTGCCACTTCTTCTTTTAATGGAGAAGATCCAAGCAAAGCAGGAATTGCCTTGACCGGCCGGATATTTGCAAACAAATCGAAATGCTTCCGGATGTTCAGCAAACCTTTTTCCGGGCGAAGATGCCCTGGATTTTGGTCCCACTTCGAACCTCCGACAGCGCCGAGGAGAATCGCGTCGCTCGCCGTGCATGCGGCAATGGTTTCGTCAGGCAGCGGATTGTTATGCGCATCGACTGCACTGCCTCCGATCAACGCGTGTTTCAAATGAAAAGTATGTCCATAACGCATTGCAATGGATTGCAGCACTTTTACTGCCGCATCTGTTACTTCTGGTCCGATTCCGTCTCCTGGCAATACCGCTATTGTTTTTTTCATTTTAAATTCCTCCTCTTTCGATTGCTTTGCTTTTTATATCGCTGTGACTTTTAATTTTTGCCCTGATTTAACCAATTGACGATTGACTGTGTTCAAATAAGCTTTTGCTGTTGCTTCCAAAACATCTTGTGCCACATCGCGACCCGTTACCGTTTCGCCATCATACGTCATATTGATGACCGCTTCGCCAAGTGCATCGCGCCCTTTGCCGATTGACGTTACCCGATAATCCAGAATATGGACTTCGCCGGCTACAATGCGCTCTAACGTATTGAATATCGCTTCCACCGATCCTGCGCCTGTTGCAGCTTCTGTTACCAATTCGCCGCTCGGCTGATAAGCAGAAACTGTAGCTGTCGGGATATTTGCTGTACCATAATGAACTTGTACATTTTCCAATTTATAGACCGGTATTTCGCTGTCATTAATTTGCTGATCGGTTAACAAAACTAGCAAATCATCTTCCACTATTACTTTTTTGCGATCCGCTAGTTTCTTAAATTCCACAAAAGCTTTTTTCAGCTTTTCATCACTCAACTCAAAGCCCATTTTAAGTGCGCGGTCTTTGAAGGCATGTCTGCCGGAATGTTTACCGAGCACCAATTCAGTTTTTGCATCACCAATCAATTCCGGCGTAATAATTTCATACGTCAACGGATTTTTTAGCATGCCATCCTGATGTATGCCTGATTCGTGGGCGAAAGCATTTTTTCCGACAACAGCTTTATTCGGCTGAATCAAGCTGCCTGTCAACTGGCTTACCAATTGACTTGTGCGCTTAATTTCTTTTAGCTGAATGCCGGTTTCAGTTTCATAAACTTGCTTGCGAATATGAAGAGCGACTGCAATTTCTTCAAGAGCTACGTTTCCGGCGCGTTCTCCAATGCCGTTAATCGTGCCTTCTATTTGAGTTGCACCATTTTCAATAGCAGCTAGTGTATTTGCTGTAGCCATTCCTAAATCGTTATGGCAATGCGCTGAAAGCTTGACGTTTTCAATACCGATAACATTTTCCGATATATAGCGGAATAGCGCACCGTATTCATGTGGTGTGGCGTAACCTACTGTATCCGGCAGATTAATTGTAGTGGCGCCCGCTTTAATAACTTCACGGATGATGCGTGCCAGAAATTCCGGTTCGGAACGGGAAGCATCTTCTGCCGACCACTGGACAAGCGGGAAAAACTGCTTGGCGTATTTGACAGAAGCTACAGCGGTTTCAATTACTTGTTCTGGTGTTTTCATCAATTTATGTTCCATATGAATCGGTGAAGTTGCCAAGAAAATGTGGACATGGGGCTGTTCGCCGCCTTTTAATGCTTCCCATGCAGTGGAAATATCACTTTCAACCGAACGGGCCAAGCCCGTCACGATTGAATTTTTCACTGTGCCTGCGATGCGTTGAACTGCATCGAAATCTCCTGGTGAAGCTGCTGGAAATCCTGACTCAATGATCGTAGCCCCAAAACGTTCGAGTTGGCGGGCGATTTCGATTTTCTCAGCAGTATTCAAGTTGATCCCGGCCGACTGTTCTCCGTCCCTTAGCGTTGTATCAAAGATGTCAATTTTGCGCACTAGCAACCACCTCTTTTGTTTTTGTCTTCTTGCCTTCATTTACAAACGGCATCATCTCACGAAGCACTCGGCCTACTTGCTCGATTTGATGATTTTCTTCCGCTTTTTCGATAGCTGTGAATTCCGGACGATTCAATTGATTTTCAAGCAACCAGCCTTTTGCGAATTTTCCTGTTTGGATGTCAGTCAAAACATCTTTCATGCGTTCTTTAGTTGCTGCATCGACAATGCGAGGGCCTGAAACGAAATCTCCCCACTGAGCTGTATCAGAGATTGAATAACGCATTCCTGAAAGTCCGCCTTCATACATCAAATCAACAATCAATTTCAGTTCGTGCATGCATTCGAAGTAAGCCACTTCCGGCTGATAGCCTGCTTCCACTAATGTTTCAAATCCAGCTTTCACAAGTGATGTCACACCGCCACAAAGCACTGCTTGTTCACCAAATAGATCTGTTTCTGTTTCTTCTTTAAATGTTGTTTCAAGAACACCAGCGCGCGCAGCACCAATTCCTTTTGCGTAAGCAAGAGCCACTTCTTGCGCTTGTCCTGTAACGTCTTGGTGGATGGCGATCAATGCCGGAACCCCTGCTCCCGCTTCGTATGTACGGCGAACAAGATGACCTGGACCTTTTGGTGCTACCAAGAATACATCTACATCTTCCGGAGCAACGATTTGGTTGAAATGAACATTAAAGCCGTGAGCAAAAACAAGTGATTTTCCAGCAGTCAATGCCGGTTTGATTTCTTCATTGTAGATTTTCGTTTGTTTTTCGTCCGGCACCAAAATCATGATGACATCTGCTGCTTGTGCTGCTTCTGCTACTGTTGTTACGTTCATGCCGTCTTCTTGTGCTTGGTTAAAAGATTTCCCTGGTCTTACGCCAACAACTACATCAAATCCTGATTCTTTTAAGTTTTGTGCGTGTGCGTGTCCTTGAGAACCATATCCGATAATTGCGATTGTTTTTCCTTCTAATACCTGCTCGTTTACGTCTTGGTTATAATACATTTTTGCCATTTTTAATTTCCTCCTCGAGTGTTTGGGTTTTTATATAATAGACATTTGCTCGGTTTGTGCTTTTTGCGTTTCCCGGACAAATGCTGATACACCAGTTCTAGTAATTTCCTTAATGCCATATGGTCTCATTAAATCAATAAATGCTTCAATCTTCTCTGGATCGCCTGCTACCTGGAAGGTAGTCACATTCTTGCTCATATCTACCACTGTTGCACGGAAAGGTTCAACAATGGTATAAATTTCATTCCGGGCCGCAGGTGATGATGCCACTTTTACGATTGCCAGTTCTCTCAGCACCATGGCTTTGTCTGTAATATCGTGCACTTTAATGACATCAATTTGTTTTTGCAGCTGCTTTAACAACTGTTCCAGCTTCCCTTCATTGTCGACATTTACGATAAAGGTCATTTTCGACATTCCAGGTTGTTCCGTATGTCCGACAGATATGCTTTCGATGTTGAATTGCCGTTTCATTAACAGGCCGGTCACCCGGTTCAACACGCCGCTTTGATTAAGTACCGTTGTTGTTATAACTCGTCTCATTCACCTTTCACTCCGATCATTTCATTCAACCCCTTGCCTGGCGCGACCATTGGATAAACATTTTCCATTTGCACCACCCGGCAATCAATCAATACCGGACCGTCGGAAGCAAATGCTTCTGCAAATACTTTTTCGGCTTCTTCCATAGTTTCCACTTTGTAGCCTTCAATGTCATAAGCTTGCGCCAGCTTCACAAAGTCCGGCTGTACATGAATCAACGATTGGGAATACCGCTCTTCGTAGAATGTTTCTTGCCACTGTCTTACCATTCCGAGGCTTTGGTTGTTCAAAATCACCACTTTCACCGGAAGGCGCAGCTCCTGCAGTAGCGATAGTTCCTGCAGCGTCATCTGAAAACCGGCATCTCCGACAACCGCTACGACGGTGTCACTCGGTTTTGCCAGCTGCGCTCCAATCGCTGCCGGGAATCCGAATCCCATCGTCCCTAAACCGCCTGATGTTACCCAATTATGCGGATGATTGAATTTGTAATACTGAGCTGTCCACATTTGATGTTGTCCAACATCTGTCGTAACGACTGCATCCCCTCCTGTTAAGCGATGGATCAATTCCACTGCCTGCTGCGGAAGAATTCCCCGTTCCTTGTCGGCTTTGTAATGGAGTGGATATTTCACTTGATTGGCCGACAGATGCTTCAACCAGTCGGTTGTATCCGGTGATTCCAGGTGCTGATTTAGCAATTCCTTCAATGCTTCTTTAGCATCTGCCACAATTGGAATAGCTGTCGGAACGTTCTTTCCAATTTCCGCAGGATCGATATCGATATGAATTACTTTTGCATTTGGTGCAAAACTTGCGAGATTGCCGGTGAGCCGGTCATCAAACCGGGCACCGATGTTCAAGAGAACATCGCATTCGCAAATTGCGGTATTGGCTGTATACGTTCCGTGCATGCCAGCCATTCCAAGAAACAGAGGATGTTCGCCTCCAATTGATCCAAGCCCCAGCAATGTATTCGTAACCGGAATTTCATGTCTTTCTACAAACGCTTGAAGCTCTGCTGTTGCTTGAGCTGCTAAAACTCCGGCTCCAGCTAGGATCAGCGGTTTTTTAGATTCCGCCAACGCTTGCACGGCTTTTTGGATCTGCAGATAATTCGGGTTAGTTGTAGGCTGATAACCTGGCAAGTAAACTTCCTGATCTTGCGGGTGGTCTGCTATAAACATTTCTGTCGAAATATTTTTTGGAATGTCTACAACAACCGGTCCAGGCCGTCCTGTTGAAGCGATGTAAAATGCTTCTTTGATTATTCTTGGGAAATCTGCCACACTTTTTACTTGATAATTATGTTTTGTAATCGGCTGGGTGATACCGATGATATCTGCTTCCTGAAAAGCGTCTGTTCCGATTACGGTACTGGCAACTTGTCCGGTAAACACTACGAGCGGCAGCGAATCAAGCATAGCATCCGCGATACCGGTCACGAGGTTCGTCGCCCCCGGCCCCGATGTTGCAATCACAACTCCTGTTTTGCCTGACACCCGAGCATATCCTTCGGCTGCGTGTATGGCACCTTGCTCATGTCTCGCAAGCACGTGCCGGATTGGATTTCTATGCAACGCATCGTAAATGGGTAGTACAGCCCCTCCCGGATAACCGAAAATCACTTCAACACCCTGCTCTTTCAATGACTGAATCAGGACATCAGCCCCACTGCCTTGCAACTTCTGCTTCGTTTCTTCTCTTACTTCAACGTTTACGCCCAATCTGTCCGCCTCCTTTTGGATTATGTCTTTGGTAGAATAAAAAAAGCTTTTTCATCCTACACAAAGAAACTTGTTCTTTGTATAGGGATGAAAAAGCTTCATGGTACCACCCTATTTCGCCGCGCAACCGCAGCCTCACAGATAAGCTATGCTTATCCTTTGCTAACGGTAACCTAATCGAGCCGGCTACCGGGAATGCCTAAACGGTAAAAACCTTTCAGCACTCCACTCAGAGGGGATGTCGTAAATGGGAGTATTGCCGGCTTCCACCTATACCGGCTCTCTGTGAATACAATTTCCATTTACTTTAACCTCGTCATTGAGTTGACGTTATATAATTTTAGTTGTTTTGATGGCTTTTGTTTAAACTACATTCAAGTGTTCTGCATATACCTTTACTCCATCTTGCTGAACTAATTCACGGAAAGATACGAGCAAATCGTTTGTCACAGGACCTGGTTTTCCGTCTCCTATCACTCGTCCATCCACTTTAACGACTGCAATCACTTCTGCAGCTGTTCCAGTTAAGAAAACTTCATCAGCGACATAAACATCGTGTCTTGTGAAAACAGCTTCCTGTACTTCATAACCTTTTTTAGCTGCAATCTCCATAATAGCGTTTCGGGTAATTCCCTCAAGCGCTCCTACATAACCAGGTGGTGTGAGCAATTTTTTCTTGCGTACGATGAAAATATTATCCGCTGATCCTTCAGCTACATATCCTTGATCATTAAGCATGAGTGCTTCTGATACGCCAGCTAAGCTCGCTTCTATTTTAACTAGGATATTGTTCATATAATTTAATGATTTAACTTTTGGACTTAGGACATCTGATCGGCTCCGTCTTGTCGCAACGGATACAATTTCAATTCCTGAATCATATAGAGCTTTTGGGAATAAAGATAATGGTTCTGCAATTACAATGACATTAGGTGTTCCACAACTTAAAGGATCAAGACCAAGATTTCCAACTCCTCTTGAAACCACCAGACGAATGTAAGCATCTTTTAATTTATTCTGGCGGAGAGTCTCAACAACCAAGTTGGTCATTTCTTCGAAAGTGTGTGGAATTTCAAGCATCACTGATTTTGCTGAATCATAAAGACGTTCTAAATGTTCCTCTAATCGAAATACGTTTCCGTTGTAAGAACGAATTCCTTCGAACACTCCGTCTCCGTATAAAAACCCATGATCGTAAACCGAAACTTTAGCGTCTTCTTTTCTAACAAATTCACCGTTCATATAGATTACTTGTTGTTCCATACTTCCCACTTCTTTCTCCAAAAGTTTATTCTTGCTCCTTAAATTCTTATTTACTTTCTGTAAATTGTTGTTATCATATCGCCTATTTTGAAAGGTGTCAACAGCGTTTGTTGGACTTTTTAGTCTATTTTGAACATTATCCAAAAATGTATCCGCTTCCAATGTTGCAACATCAAGGTTTTGAGAGTATTTAAAAAAATATGAATTTTTTTGAATGCAGTATATTACATTCTACCGAAGAACAAAATAAAAGTCGATATTTACTTGCTTTCCTTCCACAAAAAAATCCCCTGACTCATAAAAATGAGTCAGGGGATTTGAAATTCAAGCAAAAATTACTTCTGAATTGAAGCAACTACTCCAGCGCCTACAGTACGGCCGCCTTCGCGAATAGAGAATTTAGTTCCTTCTTCAAGAGCGATTGGAGAAATCAAAGAAACTGTCATTTCGATGTTGTCTCCTGGCATAACCATTTCTACGCCTTCAGGAAGGTTACAAACGCCAGTTACGTCAGTTGTACGGAAGTAGAACTGCGGACGGTAGTTTGTAAAGAATGGAGTGTGACGTCCACCCTCTTCTTTTGAAAGAACATAAACTTCAGCAGTGAATTCAGTGTGTGGAGTGATTGTGCCTGGTTTAGCCAATACTTGTCCACGTTGTACGTCGTCACGAGAAACCCCGCGAAGAAGAGCACCGATGTTGTCGCCAGCTTCAGCGTAGTCTAACAATTTACGGAACATTTCTACACCTGTTACAGTTGTAGATTTTGGTTCTTCAGTAAGACCGATGATGTCAACAGTGTCACCGATTTTAACTTGTCCGCGTTCAACGCGTCCAGTAGCAACCGTACCACGGCCAGTGATTGAGAATACGTCCTCAACTGGCATCATGAATGGTTTGTCAGTGTCACGTGGTGGAGTTGGAATGTACTCATCAACAGCGTTCATCAATTCCATGATTTTTTCTTCCCATTCCGCTTCTCCTTCAAGAGCTTTAAGAGCAGAACCTTTGATAACAGGAATGTCATCGCCAGGGAAGTCATATTCAGTAAGGAGATCGCGAACTTCCATTTCAACAAGCTCAAGAAGTTCTTCGTCGTCTACCATATCACATTTGTTCATGAATACTACTAGGTAAGGAACACCAACTTGACGTGAAAGTAGGATGTGCTCACGAGTTTGTGGCATTGGGCCGTCAGCAGCAGATACTACTAGGATCCCGCCGTCCATTTGTGCAGCACCAGTGATCATGTTTTTAACATAGTCAGCGTGTCCTGGGCAGTCAACGTGTGCGTAGTGACGACTAGCAGTTTCGTACTCAACGTGTGAAGTATTGATAGTGATACCGCGTTCTTTTTCTTCAGGTGCGTTGTCGATTTGGTCATAAGAACGAGCTTCTCCACCTGATGCTTTAGCAAGAACTGTAGCGATTGCAGCAGTTAAAGTTGTTTTACCATGGTCAACGTGACCGATTGTACCAATATTCGCATGTGTTTTAGAGCGATCAAATTTAGCTTTTCCCATTAGAAAAATCCTCCTCAAAATATAAGTTGATTAGTTGTTTGAAGCGCCGGAATAACAGGGCCCTATTATTCCAGGCATACAAACTATTTATACTTTATTAAAGATCAAAATTCAATTATTGACCTTTATTTTTTTTGATAATTTCTTCAGAAATTGATTTTGGTACTTCTTCATAATGATCGAAGTGCATTGAGAACACACCACGGCCTTGCGTGTTAGAACGCAATGAAGTTGCATAACCAAACATTTCTGCAAGAGGAACCATAGCACGGACAACTTGCGCGTTTCCGCGAGCATCCATACCTTCTACACGGCCACGGCGTGACGTGATGTCACCCATGATATCTCCAAGGTATTCCTCAGGGATAACAACCTCAACGCGCATAATTGGCTCAAGAAGAACTGGGTTAACTTTAGAAATAGCGTTTTTAAGAGCCATTGAAGCAGCTACTTTAAAGGCCATTTCGTTGGAGTCAACATCATGGTAAGAACCATCGAACAATTTAGCTTTGATATCAATCAATGGATATCCGGCAATAACACCGTTGTCTAGAGAGTCGCGAAGACCCGCTTCAACAGCTGGGATGTATTCACGTGGAACAACACCACCAACGATCGCATTTTCAAATTCAAAACCTGCTCCTTCTTCGTTTGGAGAAAATTCAATCCAAACGTGTCCGAATTGTCCGCGTCCACCAGATTGGCGTACAAATTTACCTTCGACTTGTGCAGAGCTGCGGAATGTCTCACGGTATGATACCTGAGGAGCACCCACGTTAGCTTCTACGTTAAACTCACGGCGCATACGGTCAACAAGGATATCAAGGTGAAGTTCACCCATACCAGCGATGATTACTTGACCAGTTTCCTGATCTGTATGTGCACGGAAAGTCGGATCTTCTTCTTGCAGTTTCGCAAGGGCTTGACCCATTTTGTCTTGATCCGCTTTTGATTTCGGCTCTACTGACAATGAGATAACTGGTTCCGGGAATACCATGCGCTCTAGGATTACTTGGTTTTTCTCGTCACTTAAAGTATCTCCAGTAGAAGTATCTTTTAAGCCGATTGCAGCAGCGATATCTCCACAATACACTTCAGAGATCTCTTCACGAGAGTTCGCGTGCATTTGCAGGATACGACCTACGCGTTCACGCTTGCCTTTTGATGAGTTCTGAACATATGATCCAGATTTAAGAGATCCAGAATATACGCGGAAGAATGTTAGTTTCCCTACGTATGGATCTGTCATAACTTTAAATGCTAGCGCAGAGAACGGCTCATCTTCGCTAGGGCGGCGAATTACTTCTTCTTCTGAATCAGGAAGAACACCAGTCATTGGTGGTACATCAAGAGGTGATGGCAGGTAATCAATTACTGCATCAAGCATTAATTGAACACCTTTGTTCTTGAATGCAGTTCCGCATACCACTGGGTAAAACTCAACTGCCAACGTTCCTTTACGGATTGCTGCTTTAAGTTCTTCTACAGTGATTTCTTCCCCACCAAGATATTTTTCCATCAAATCTTCATCTAGCTCAGCAACAGCTTCCACTAGTTTAGTGTGCCATTCTTCAGCTAACTCTTTATAATCTTCCGGAATTTCTCCGTCAGTGATTTCAGTTCCCAAATCGTTTGCATAGAAACGCGCGCTCATTTCAACAAGGTCAATAATCCCTGTGAAATCTTCTTCTGCACCGATTGGTAATTGAATTGGGTGAGCATTTGCTTGCAGGCGGTCATGTAATGTACCTACAGAATAAAGGAAATCTGCACCGATTTTATCCATTTTATTGACGAATACAACACGTGGTACGCCGTATGTTGTTGCTTGACGCCATACTGTTTCAGTTTGTGGTTCAACACCCGATTGAGCATCAAGAACTGTAACAGCACCATCAAGTACACGCAATGAACGTTCAACTTCAACAGTGAAGTCTACGTGTCCAGGAGTATCAATGATATTGACCCGGTGTCCTTTCCATGAAGCAGTTGTAGCAGCAGAAGTAATCGTGATTCCACGCTCTTGCTCTTGCTCCATCCAGTCCATTTGAGAAGCACCTTCATGCGTTTCACCGATTTTGTGAATACGGCCTGTGTAGTATAAAATACGCTCCGTAGTAGTCGTTTTACCGGCATCAATGTGTGCCATGATTCCGATATTACGTGTTTTGTCTAAGGAGAACTCTCTAGCCATGTTGTTTTTCTCCTTCCATTTCGGATTAAGATTTTAACATCTTGAAAGAAATTACCAGCGGTAATGAGCAAACGCTTTGTTCGCTTCTGCCATTTTGTGAATATCTTCACGTTTTTTAACTGAAGCTCCAGTGTTGTTTGCAGCATCAAGAATTTCGTTAGCCAAACGCTCTTCCATTGTTTTTTCTCCACGCAGGCGTGAATAGTTTACAAGGTAGCGAAGACCTAAAGTTGTACGGCGTTCAGGGCGAACTTCAACCGGTACTTGATAGTTAGCTCCACCAACACGGCGTGCGCGAACTTCAAGAACTGGCATTACGTTTGTTAACGCTTGTTCGTATACTTCAATTGGATCTTTACCGCTGCGTTCTTTAACTAATTCAAACGCTCCGTATAGAATCTTTTGTGAAGTACCTCTTTTTCCGTCAACCATCATTTTATTAATTAAGCGTGTCACCAATTTGGAATTATAAATCGGATCTGGCAACACGTCACGTTTCGATACAGGACCTTTACGAGGCATGTGTGTTCCTCCTTTCAACGAAATTACTTCGTTATTTCAAATAATTATTTTTTTACTTTTGGACGTTTTGTTCCGTATAAAGAACGGCTTTGCATACGGCCGTTAACTCCAGCAGTATCAAGTGCTCCACGTACGATATGGTAACGCACACCCGGTAAATCTTTTACGCGTCCGCCGCGTAGAAGAACTACACTGTGCTCTTGAAGGTTGTGGCCTTCTCCAGGGATGTAAGCATTAACCTCAATTTGGTTTGTTAACCGTACACGTGCGTATTTACGCAAGGCAGAGTTAGGTTTCTTTGGTGTCATTGTACCAACACGTGTACAAACTCCGCGTTTTTGTGGAGAGCTTACATTAGTCTGAGACTTTTTGAAGCTGTTATATCCTTTGTTCAACGCTGGTGAGTCTGATTTAGTGCTTTTTGGTTTACGAGGCTTGTTAACTAATTGGTTAATTGTAGGCATCGATTTTTCCTCCTCTCAAAAGGTGTTCTAATTCCACATATCCAGGTGGATCATTTTTTGGGTAAAAACAAAGTCTTTGTGTTTTCTACACAAAAACTGTCATCCAGTAATCGCTACAGCAGCTGCTCCGACATGAATGCCGTATGCTTTGCCAAGCTTTAAGCGTGATTCTGCAAATTCGACCGGAATACCTTTTTCTCTAGCTAGCTGAATAATCTGTTCGGTCATTCGATCGTCCGCGTCCTTTGCCACTATTACCTCTCGGACAATACCGCTTTTTAAAGCTTTTACTGTTTGCTTTGTACCTATGATTGTTTTACTTGCCTGCTTTACTTTTTCATAAGACATTTGCATATCCTCCAAAGTGTCAGACGGTTAAACCATCAACCCTCAACATATTATCATTGTATGAATTTGATGTCAACAATATTCTTAAAAAATTCCGGGGAGTTTGGAAAAGGCTCCCCGGAAAAGATTAGTTTATGACTCTGTGCCGACGATTTCTTGTTGTGCTTCTTTTTCACTTCGCGCAATTTTAATTTGGCGATAACGCTGCATTCCTGTTCCAGCTGGAATAAGTTTGCCGATGATGACGTTCTCTTTAAGACCTAACAACTCATCACGTTTCCCTTTAATCGCTGCATCTGTGAGGACACGTGTCGTTTCTTGGAATGATGCGGCTGATAGGAATGATTCTGTTTCAAGAGAAGCTTTGGTAATACCAAGAATAACTGGGCGGCTCGTTGCTGGCAAATTGCCTTCTAAAACTGCCTTTTTATTCGCTTCTGAGAACTGGTGAATATCCAAAAGTGAACCTGGCAACAAGTCGGTATCGCCGGCTTCAATAACACGGACTTTACGGAACATTTGACGGACCATAACTTCTACGTGCTTATCGCCGATTTCAACCCCCTGCATACGGTATACTTTTTGAACTTCTTTCAGTAAATACAGTTGAACAGATTGAACATCTTTTACTTGAAGCAATTGTTTCGGATCAATCGAACCATCAGTTAATACTTCACCTCGGCGGATAACATCATCCACTTGGACTTTTAGGCGGGCATTATATGGCGCCAAGTACTTACGTGTTTCGACATCTCCTTGAATTGTGATCTCTTTTTGGCCTTCGCGAATTTCATCTACTTCGGTAACGGTACCGTTAATTTCAGAAATTACTGCTTGACCTTTTGGATTCCGCGATTCAAAAATTTCCTGGATACGTGGAAGACCTTGTGTAATATCGTCTCCCGCAACCCCACCTGTATGGAAAGTACGCATTGTAAGCTGAGTTCCCGGTTCACCGATTGATTGAGCAGCAATGATTCCAACTGCTTCGCCCACTTCAACTTCGTCACCAGTCGCTAAGTTAGTGCCGTAACATTTCTTACATACGCCGTGTTTCGTATTACATGTAAACGCTGAACGGATTGTTACTTCCTTGATTCCTGCCTCCATAATCAAGCGAGTCAAGTCCTGAGTAATCAATTCGTCTTTTGCTACAATTACTTCTTTTGTTTCAGGATGGCGGATTGTTTTCTTCGCATGGCGGCCTACAATACGCTCGTCCAGTTCCTCGATTACTTCCGTACCTTCCATCAATGCCCCAACAAGCAGCCCTCGGTCTGTTCCACAATCGTTTTCTCGGACGATAGCATCTTGTGCCACGTCAACCAAACGGCGCGTCAAGTAACCTGAATCGGCAGTTTTCAATGCAGTATCGGCCAGACCTTTACGTGCACCGTGAGTAGAGATGAAGTATTCGAGTACCGTCAGACCCTCACGGAATGAAGATTTAATCGGAAGTTCGATAATGCGTCCAGCCGGGTTGGCCATAAGTCCGCGCATACCAGCAAGCTGAGTAAAGTTGGATGCGTTACCTCGGGCTCCGGAATCACTCATCATGTAAATTGGGTTCAATTTATCAAGAGAAGCCATCAGTTTTTCCTGAATGATATCTTTTGCGCTGCTCCAATGTGAGATGACGCGTGCATAACGTTCTTCCTCAGTAATCAATCCACGTCGGAACTGTTTCATAACTTTATCTACGTTTGCTTGCGCTTCAACAAGGATTTCATTTTTATCAGGAAGTACGACAATATCTGCAACTCCAACTGTAATACCAGCTTGTGTTGAGTATTTGAATCCAAGTGTCTTCATACGGTCAAGCATTCTTGAGGTTTCAGTAATATGGAAACGTTTGAATACTTCAGCGATGATTTCTCCAAGAATTTTTTTCTTGAATGGCGTTACCAGCTCAGCTTCCGCAATATGAGTACGGATATCTGTTGTAGTTGGCACGAAATATTTAGCTGGCGTTTCCACCTGCAAATTATAATCGGTTGGTTCGTTAATATACGGGAAAGACTCCGGCAGAATTTCATTGAAAATAATTTTACCGACAGATGTCAATAAAAGCATTTTGTTTTCTTCTTCTGTAAACGTCGGATTCTTTAAAGAACCAGCAAGAATTGCAATTCTTGTGTGCAAGTGAACATGTCCTGTCTGGTAAGCGACAAACGCTTCTTCAGGCCCAGAGAATGTTGCACCTTCACCTGTAGCACCTTTGCGCTCAAGAGTCAGGTAATAGTTTCCTAGAACCATATCCTGAGATGGAGTTACAACGGGTTTCCCGTCTTTCGGGTTCAAGATATTCTGAGCAGCAAGCATAAGAAGTCGAGCTTCAGCTTGTGCTTCAGAAGAAAGCGGTACGTGAACAGCCATTTGGTCACCGTCGAAATCGGCGTTGTATGCAGTACATACTAACGGATGTAGACGGATTGCTTTACCTTCGACAAGTGTTGGCTCAAATGCTTGAATACCAAGTCTGTGAAGAGTCGGGGCACGGTTCAATAGAACCGGATGCTCCTTAATTACGTCTTCAAGTACATCCCAAACCTCTGAATGCAAACGCTCAATTTTACGTTTCGCGCTCTTAATATTATGCGCAAGACCTCGCTCAACAAGTTCTTTCATTACAAAAGGCTTGAATAACTCAATTGCCATTCCTTTCGGTAATCCGCACTGATACATCTTCAAGTTCGGTCCAACCACGATAACGGAACGGCCGGAATAGTCAACACGTTTACCAAGAAGGTTTTGACGGAAACGCCCTTGTTTCCCTTTCAACATATGAGAAAGAGATTTTAACGGACGGTTACCCGGTCCAGTAACAGGACGGCCGCGGCGGCCATTGTCGATCAATGCATCTACAGCTTCTTGAAGCATACGTTTTTCGTTTTGAACAATGATGCTTGGTGCACCAAGATCCAACAATCGTTTAAGGCGGTTGTTCCGGTTGATTACCCGGCGGTACAAATCATTCAAGTCAGAAGTTGCAAAACGTCCGCCATCTAATTGAACCATTGGGCGAAGTTCCGGTGGAATTACCGGCAAAACGTCCAGAATCATCCAATCCGGATTATTTCCGGAGTTGCGGAATGATTCCACTACTTCAAGGCGTTTGATTGCACGAGTACGGCGTTGGCCTTGAGCAGTTTTCAACTCTTCTTTTAACGAATCTGTTTCGCGTTCAAGGTCAATTTCCTGTAGAAGTCGCTTGATTGCTTCAGCACCCATTGCTGCTTGGAATTTTTTACCGAACTTATCGCGATAAGCGCGGTATTCTTTCTCAGAAAGAAGCTGTTTCTTTTCAAGCGGTGTGTCAGCAGGATCGATTACTACATAAGAAGCAAAATAAATAACTTCTTCCAACGAGCGCGGGGACATATCTAATATAAGGCCCATGCGGCTCGGAATTCCTTTGAAATACCAAATATGTGATACAGGAGCTGCAAGTTCAATATGGCCCATGCGTTCACGGCGTACTTTTGAACGAGTGACTTCAACGCCACAACGATCGCAGACTACACCTTTATAACGGACACGTTTGTATTTACCGCAATGGCATTCCCAGTCTTTTGTAGGACCGAAAATACGTTCACAGAACAAACCGTCTTTTTCTGGTTTTAACGTACGGTAGTTAATTGTTTCTGGCTTTTTGACTTCTCCATAAGACCATGAGCGGATTTTATCGGGTGACGCTAATCCGATTTTCATATACTCAAAATTGTTAACATCTATCAAGGAGCCTACCTCCCTTTTGTCTCGAGTTTCTGTACGGCTTGTCCTCGTTTAAGACCAAGTGATTGGAAGCCGGACGGTAGGCTTGGACCGTCCGCTTCCAAATTTTATCAATCAACTGTTCCAACAGGTGCTTCTGTATCTGCAATTGGCAAGATATTTAATGAATCAGCAGGCTGAAGGTCTTCTTCTTCGTCCAAATCACGCAATTCAATTTCTTCATCATCAATTGTCAGCATCTTAACATCCATACCTAAACTTTGAAGTTCTTTGATTAAAACTTTGAACGACTCGGGAACGCTTGGTTCTGGAACACTCTCACCTTTAACAATTGCTTCATAAGTTTTGACACGTCCAACTACATCATCCGATTTCACCGTTAAGATTTCCTGAAGGGTATGAGCTGCACCATATGCTTCAAGCGCCCAAACTTCCATCTCTCCAAAACGCTGTCCACCAAATTGCGCTTTACCACCAAGTGGCTGCTGCGTAACTAGTGAATAAGGACCTGTAGAACGAGCATGCAATTTATCATCGACCATGTGCGCAAGTTTGATCATGTACATGATTCCTACAGACACACGGTTATCAAATGCTTCCCCTGAACGGCCATCATAAAGAATAGTTTTTCCGTCGCGAGGCATGCCAGCTTCTTCCATCGTTTCCCATACGTCTTCTTCATTGGCGCCATCAAATACTGAAGATGCCATATGAATTCCAAGTGAACGGGAAGCCATACCTAAGTGAAGCTCAAGTACTTGTCCAATGTTCATCCGTGATGGTACACCAAGCGGGTTAAGCATTACGTCAACAGGAGTTCCATCCGGCATAAACGGCATATCTTCTTCTGGAAGGATGCGGGATATTACACCTTTGTTTCCGTGACGTCCAGCCATTTTATCTCCGACTTGGATTTTGCGTTTTTGAACGATATAAGCACGCACCAATTGGTTTACACCAGGCGGCAACTCATCGCCATCTTCACGGTTGAAAATTTTCACATCAAGCACGATTCCGCCAGCGCCATGAGGCACTCTTAATGACGTATCGCGGACTTCACGCGCTTTTTCACCGAAAATCGCATGCAAAAGACGTTCTTCAGCTGTAAGTTCAGTAACCCCTTTAGGCGTAACTTTTCCTACCAAGATATCTCCATCTTTTACTTCTGCGCCGACACGGATAATTCCACGGTCGTCGAGGTTGCGAAGAGCATCTTCTCCGACATTCGGAATGTCGCGTGTGATTTCTTCCGGTCCGAGCTTTGTATCACGTGAGTCTGATTCATATTCTTCGATATGGACAGATGTGTAAACATCATCTTTTACCAGACGTTCACTCATGATGATTGCATCTTCATAGTTGAAACCGTCCCATGTCATGAATGCCACTAATACGTTGCGTCCAAGCGCCATTTCCCCGCGTTCCATTGAAGGACCGTCTGCTAAGATATCACGAGCTGATACGCGGTCACCCACTTTAACAATTGGACGTTGGTTATAGCTTGTTCCTTGGTTTGAGCGAACGAACTTCTGCAATTTGTAAGATGTAACATCGCCTTTTACTTCCCGGCCATCTACTTCTTCAATGTGGCGAACTTTAATCTCTCTTGCTTCTACAGACTCAACAATACCATCATGTTTAGCGATTACTGCTGCGCCTGAATCTCGTGCCGCCAAATGTTCCATTCCTGTCCCAACGAAAGGTGCTTCAGGATTTAACAACGGAACTGCTTGACGCTGCATGTTTGCTCCCATCAACGCTCGGTTGGAGTCATCGTTTTCAAGGAACGGAATACAAGCTGTCGCTACTGAAACTACTTGTTTCGGAGAAACATCCATGTAGTCAATACGTTCGCGTTTAATTAAAGTGTTTTCTCCGCGGAAACGTGCCACTATCTCTTCTTCTACGAAAGAGCCGTCATCAGTCAATCGAGAGTTAGCCTGAGCTACTACATAATTATCTTCTTCGTCGGCTGTCAGATAGTCGATTTGAGGTGTCACAATTCCCGTTTCCGGATCGACACGACGATAAGGTGTTTCAATAAATCCGAATTTATTCACTTTCGCAAAAGTGGAGAGCGTATTAATCAATCCGATGTTAGGACCCTCAGGCGTTTCAATCGGACACATACGGCCATAATGCGAATAGTGAACGTCACGTACTTCAAAACCAGCACGTTCACGCGTCAGACCCCCAGGCCCTAAAGCTGATAGACGGCGTTTATGCGTCAATTCACCGAGAGGGTTTGTTTGATCCATGAACTGGGAAAGCTGAGAACTACCAAAGAACTCTTTAATTGATGCAATAACTGGACGGATATTGATCAATTGCTGAGGCACGATAGCTTGCGTATCATTAATTGACATACGCTCACGAACCACGCGTTCCATACGGGACAAACCGATACGGAATTGATTTTGCAGCAACTCCCCTACTGAACGTAGACGACGGTTACCCAAATGGTCGATATCATCTGTGTTTCCTACTCCATAAAGCAGGTTAAAGAAGTAACTAATAGACGAAATGATATCAGCAGGCGTCACGTGTTTGATTTTGTCTTCCACGTAAGCATTGCTAATTACATTGATTTCTTTTTGATTCTCATCGTTCGGAGCGTAAATTTTAACTGACTGCAATGTAACGTCATCTTCAAGAACGCCACCTGTTTGAGAAACGGTGTGGAAATTCACTCCACTTTCCAAATATGGAATCAAACGATCCAATACCCGACGATCAATAACCGTTCCTGCTTCAACCAAAATTTCGCCAGTTTCTGGATCAACTAATGTTTCAGCGATTGTTTGATTAAAGAGACGATTTTTAATGTGGAGTTTTTTGTTCATTTTATAGCGGCCAACATTTGCTAAATCATAGCGTTTCGGGTCGAAGAACCTTGAGTACAAGAGACTCTTAGCACTTTCAACTGTCGGTGGTTCACCTGGGCGCAAGCGCTCATAAATTTCAAGCAACGCTTTTTCTGTGCTCTCTGTATTATCTTTTTCAAGCGTATTTTGCAGGTATTCGTTATCTCCAAGCAAATCAATGATTTCCTGGTCGGATCCAAAACCAAGTGCTCTTAAAAGAACAGTTACTGGCAATTTACGTGTGCGGTCGATTCGGACATACACTACATCTTTTGCATCTGTTTCATATTCAAGCCAAGCACCACGGTTTGGAATAACCGTAGCTCCAAAGCCTTTTTTACCATTTTTGTCGGTTTTGTCGTGGAAGTAAACACTTGGCGAACGTACTAATTGAGAAACGATAACGCGTTCAGCGCCATTGATCACAAAAGTTCCGGTTTCAGTCATTAATGGGAAGTCACCCATAAAGACATCCTGTTCCTTCACTTCGTCTGTTTCTTTGTTGTGAAGACGCACTTTTACACGAAGCGGAGCTGCGTAAGTAACATCCCGTTCTTTCGATTCAGAGACTGGATACTTTGGTTCTGCGAGACTGTAATCAACAAACTCAAGCGATAGATTTCCAGTGAAATCTTCAATCGGCGAGATATCTCGGAACATTTCGCGCAATCCTTCTTCGAGGAACCACTCATAAGACGCTGATTGGATTTCAATCAGGTTTGGAAGATCGAGCACTTCTTTAATTCTCGAAAAACTTCTACGTTGACGATGTTGCCCGTACTGAACTAGTTGACCTACCAACTTATTCACCCCTCAATAAAACGATTATAGGTCTTTGCGATTTCCACCAAATGGTGTATGATATCGAAAAGACAAAAAGAAAACGAGTCTAAATTTAGCCCATTTTCGGTTTACCCGTGATTGTTTCTGCCGCCATGCCATGCCCAAAAAAGGGCAAACGACCTCAAAATAATAAATTTTGCATTTAATTATAATAACATAGTCGTTTTGTCAAGTCAAACTTTTCTCGCTTCAAAAATAAAGTAACCTTTCTTTTTGTCAACTGTGCGACAATTCCCAAAAAGTTCTTCTAATTTTTGCTGAGTCGAAGGAGCCCCTTGCTTTTTTTGAATAACTACCCACAACGAACCGTTATCCTCTAATTTTCCATAAGCCTCTTCATAAAACCGGAATATCGTTTCTTTCCCCGCGCGAATTGGCGGGTTGGTCAATATTGCGGAAAAACCTTCTGTTTTAACCGAAGCCAGTCCATCACTTTCATAAACGAGAACATTTGAAATGCCATTCTTTTCGGCATTTTTTTTTGCCAATTCAATTGCCCGAGTATTTACGTCTACCATATGAATTTCTTTTTGAGGAAATGATTTTGCGATCGCCATTCCGATCGGTCCATATCCACATCCCACATCTAAAATCGGCCCAGCAAGCTGTGAGTCTTCAAAGGTTTCAATCAATAATCGCGAACCGAAATCGACTTCACCTTTACTGAATACCCCTGCATCTGTTCGAAAGTGGAATTTCTCGCCTCGCAATGTGTACGTCCATTCTTGAGGTTTACTTGCTGTCTGAGGATTTTTGGAATAATAATGCTGCGACACCTGAAAGCCCTCCTTACATTTATCAACTTACCCCGGATTTGCTTGGCATTATCAAATTTAGAAAGAAGAAAAAGCCCGCCGATATATACGGACGAGCTTTTTTCTTATTCACAAATTGATGAAATTACTTAACTTCTACAGAAGCGCCAACTTCTTCAAGTTTGCCTTTGATTTCTTCAGCTTCTTCTTTAGTAGCGCCTTCTTTTACTGCTTTAGGAGCTTCGTCAACTAGTGCTTTAGCTTCTTTCAAGCCTAGGCCAGTTACTTCGCGTACTGCTTTGATAACTTTGATTTTTTGATCTCCAGCAGAAGCTAGGATTACGTCAAATTCAGTTTGTTCTTCTTCAACAGCACCGCCAGCAGCAGCTGCAGCAACTGGAGCAGCAGCAGTAACGCCGAACTCGTCTTCAATTGCTTTTACTAGGTCGTTAAGTTGAAGAACTGTCATTTCTTTGATTGCGTCTAAGATTTGTTCTTGTGTCATTATAATTTCCTCCTAGGAAAGGTATTTTTTTGGTCGTGCTTTATCCGGCTAACTTATTAAGCGCCTTGTTCTTCTTTGCTGTCTGCAACTGCTTTTGTAATAGCAGCGAAGTTGCGGACTGGAGCTTGTAGTACGCTGAGTAGCATAGATAGTAGACCTTCGCGTGACGGAAGTTCTGCCAATGCTTTTACATCTTCAGCAGATGCTACAGTTCCTTCGATAACACCCGCTTTAATTTCAAGGGCTTCGTTCTTTTTAGCGAAATCATTGATGATTCGCGCTGGCGCTACTACATCTTCGTTTGAAAATGCAATCGCGTTTGGTCCTGTAAAGTGTTCGTTGATTGCTTCAAGTCCGTGCATTTCTGTTGCACGACGAGTCATCGAGTTTTTGTAAACTTTGAACTCAACGCCTGCTTCACGAAGCTGTTTACGAAGTTCTGTCAATTGAGCAACATTCAAACCACGGTAATCAACAACTACAACAGAAGCTGCAGCGTTAAATTTATCAGCGATCGTTTGCACAACTACTTTTTTCGTTTCAACTGCTTTAGTCATGTGGGCACCTCCTATAGATATTTTCATTCGTACCGTACGTCCATAAGAAAAGCCTCTGGTCTTTTAACAGACACAGAGGCATAAAGTCAGCATCAAAAAGATGTTCACTGAATTCATCATGTCCTCGGCAGGGATAAATTAAGCGGCTGGCGCCCCTGCTGTCTGCGGTACAAATATACATTTCACAACTTCGCCATTATAGCAAAGCCAGAACGATTTGTCAATCTCTTATTTACCTACAGTGTTAGCGTCTACTTTTACAGCAGGTCCCATTGTAGTTGTTACGTTAAGTGATTTGATATAAGTTCCTTTAGCAGCCGATGGCTTAGCTTTAAGGACTACATCGTAAATCGCTTCTAAGTTTTCAGCAAGTTTGCTGTCATCGAATGAAACTTTTCCGATTGGAGCATGGATAATACCTGTTTTGTCTGCACGGTATTCCACTTTACCTGCTTTGATTTCTTGAACAGCTTTTGTCACATCAAATGTAACAGTGCCTGTTTTTGGGTTTGGCATTAAGCCTTTTGGTCCTAAAACGCGTCCAAGTTTACCAACTTCACCCATCATATCAGGAGTTGCTACGATCACGTCGAAGTCAAACCATCCTTGTTGGATTTTTTGGATAAATTCAGCATCGCCAACGTAATCTGCGCCAGCTGCTTCAGCTTCTTTAATTTTATCGCCTTTTGCGAAAACCAATACGCTTTGAGTTTTACCAGTCCCGTTTGGAAGCACTACTGCTCCGCGGATTTGCTGGTCGTTCTTACGAGTATCGATTCCAAGACGGAAAGCTACTTCTACTGTTGCGTCAAAGTTAACTGTGCTAGCTTTTTTTGCAAGTTCGATTGCTTCTTTTGCTTCATATAATTTTGAACGGTCAATTAGTTTTGCTGCTTCTTGCAGCTTTTTGCCTGTTTTAGCCATTTTAAAACGTCCTCCTTGTTGTGGTCTAACGGAATGAACCTCCCACGATTAAAGGCTGCGTGGTTCATGTGAACTCACGCAACCCATCCAAAAACAACTGCTGTATTAGTCTTCGATTGTAATGCCCATGCTGCGAGCAGTACCTTCAACCATCAACATTGCAGCTTCTACTGAAGCAGCATTTAGATCTGGCATTTTAGTTTCTGCGATTTCGCGAACTTTATCGCGTTTTACAGTCGCTACTTTATTGCGGTTCGGTTCGCCTGAACCTGATTCAATACCGGCTGCCACTTTAAGTAGAACAGCTGCGGGTGGAGTTTTCGTAATGAAAGTAAATGAACGGTCTTCAAATACCGAAATCTCAACTGGAATGATCAGTCCTGCTTGATCTGCCGTACGCGCGTTGAACTCTTTACAGAAGCCCATGATGTTAACACCTGCTTGACCCAATGCTGGACCAACTGGTGGCGCTGGATTAGCTTTTGCTGCAGGGATCTGCAATTTTACAACTTTAATCACTTTTTTAGCCACGAAACACACCTCCTTAAGTCCGTGATGTGGTAATAGGGTTTCCCCTCCCACTCAATATCTCTGTCAACTATGTTGATAGAATTAGTTATCTTGTACAAATTGTCCTATGACAGTCTGACCTATGAAATAATACCACTTCCACGCTGGAATAGCAAGTGGCTTTTATACTTTTTGTACTTGCTCGAAATCCAGTTCCATTTTTGTTTCGCGCCCAAAGATATCAATCGATACTTTGACTTTACCTTTGGTCTCGTCGATTTCTTCCACTTTTCCTTGGAAGTTCGCGAATGGCCCTTCCATCACTTCTACTGTATCACTAACCGCAAAGTTGATTTCCACCTTGCGAGAAGTCATGCCCATCTGTTTCAAAATGAACTCGACTTCTTCATCCAGTAGAGGCGTCGGTTTCGCGCCACCGCCTGATGACCCGATAAAGCCGGTTACACCCGGAGTGTTTCTGACAACATACCAAGACTCGTCCGTCATAATCAATTCAACTAAAACATAGCCTGGGAAAGTTTTGCGCATGACTGTGCGTTTTTTGCCATCTTTAAAATCTGTTTCCTGCTCTTCTGGAATGATGACGCGGAAGATCAGATTTTCCATACCCATTGTTTCAACACGCTTTTCCAAGTTCGCTTTAACTTTGTTTTCGTAACCGGAATACGTATGGACCACATACCAATTTTTCTCCATAATCGTGCGGACTGTACGTCCATCCCTCCTTTTTTACAAATGAAAAAACCCGTTCTCAAAAACTGACGGGCTATTTTTTACGCGATATTCTTATTGACCGCATTAAAGCGCTAAGAACCATCGGAATAATTCCGAAATAACTGTATCAATCAATGCGAAGAAAAGAGCCATGAAGATTACAGTTGAAAGAACAACTATCGTATAACGAGTCAATTCTTTCCTTTTAGGCCAGCTTACTTTTCTCATTTCCGAAACGACGTTCTTAAAGAAACTGCCAATGTTGCCCATTGTTTAAAAAACCTCCGAAATTCAAAATTACTCTATATCGTTCGGCTTTCACTTAAAATTCATAACGTTTGTTTATGCACGGTATGCCCATTGCAATGAGCACAGAATTTTTTAAGTTCCAAACGTGTGCCAGATTCCTTTTTAGCCGGAATCGTATAATTGCGGGATGCACATTTCGAGCAGCTTAAAACGATTTTTTTAGCCATTTTTCTCACCCTATTCGAGTTTCCAGCTTTTTCAAGGGTATCACCTTAAAAGTCAACTGTCAACTGCACTCTAAGACATACGCGTCTCATCAAATTGCAGGTGCCGTTCCAACTTTCGCTTCACCCGCTGCAAGGCATTATCGATTGATTTTACATGGCGTTCCAGCTTCATGGAAATTTCCTGATAAGACTGACCATCCAAATAAAGGGCCAATACTTCCCGCTCAAGATCACTCAGAACTTCTCCCATTTTAGCTTCCATATACAAAAATTCTTCATTATTGATCATCATCTCTTCTGGATCATCAGCACCATTGCCCGTCAGGACGTCCATTAAGGTACGATCCGATTCTTCATCGTAAATCGGCTTATCAAGAGACACATAGGAATTTAACGGAATGTGTTTTTGCCTGGTGGCGGTTTTAATAGCTGTAATGATTTGACGAATGATGCATAGTTCAGCAAATGCCCGGAAAGAAGATAATTTTTCACTTCTAAAATCCCGGATGGCTTTATATAAGCCAATCATTCCTTCTTGGATGATATCTTCTTTATCAGCACCAATCAAAAAATAGGAACGGGCTTTCATACGGACAAAATGCCGAAACTTCGTAATTAAAAAATCCAAGGCTTCAGTATTTCCGCTGTGGACTAAACTAACAAGTTCTTCATCTGTCATTTCTGTGAATCGCTGGGCTTGAACTTGCTCATGATTTACCACGGCTATCCCTCCGGTTGCGCGAGCCTCGATATCAACAGTATACAGGAAGGAAAAATTGAGCGTCAACCTATCATTTCTGTCCTCGGCGCCATTTTTCGAAAATTTCAGCTATTTCGTCTGAAAGTGAAATCTTGGAAAATGCACGTTCCTCCTGAATTTCTTTCACTTTTTTTGAAATATTCTGTTGAATTTCATCCATTTCAATTTTTAATTCTCTAGCGGAAATTCGTAATGCTCCTTTGCCGAAAATTACTCTTTGTTCTGTCATGTCAGATGTAGCTACATGAATCTGATCCCGCCGGTTGCTCAGGCTAGTTGCCAATTTTTCAATTCGCTCATCTGCCGTTTCGCTTTCCTTGGTATAAATCACTTCAATATCATGTCGCATATTTTTCGCTTCGATTCCGGGAACCAAATGGGCATCAAATACAATAATGACACGCCAGCCCTTGTAGCTTTGATATTCGGCCATTTGTTCAATCAGCCGGTCCCTGGCATCTGCAAGCTTCTCTTTTTTCAGTTCTTTTAGTTCCGACCAGTCTCCAATGATGTTATATCCATCAACCAGTAGAATGTCCATGGCATCAACCGAGGGGATTGCGCTTCCGATAGACTTCATACATCAGAAGACTTGCTGCAACAGATGCATTCAATGATGTCACATGGCCAACCATCGGCAACTGGTAAAGAAAATCGCATTTATCGCGCAAAATTCGGCTCATGCCTTTTCCTTCACTGCCAATAATGATAGCGAGTGGCAAGCCAGCATCCATATTCCGGTAATCCATTGATTCCTTAGCGTCTGTTCCGGCAATCCACACTCCACGTTTTTTCAACTCATCAATAGTTTGCGACAGATTATTAACCCGAACGACTGGCACATGTTCAATCGCTCCAGTTGAAGACTTTGCCACAACGGCTGTCAGGCCAACCGCTCGCCGCCTTGGGATAATCAAGCCATGAACCCCAATGGCATCCGCAGTTCTCATAATGGAACCCAGATTGTGAGGGTCTTCCAATTCATCCAATATCAAAAAGAACGGATCTTCCGAACGTGCTGCTGCAGCGCTGAACAAATCATTCAATTCCGCATAATTATAAGCCGCCACTGCAGCCGCGATGCCCTGGTGATTTGAATCCGTCAAGCCGTCAATTTTCTTCTTCGGCACAAACTGGACCAAAACACCTTTTTCTTTTGCCAACTGCAATAATTCTGTTATTCCTTTTTTCTGAACACCTTCAGCTACCCAGATTTTATTAACATCCCGGTCGGCACGCAATGCTTCCAATACAGGGTTTTTGCCGCCAATAATTTCCGGTGTTAAATCCTCGCTCATTTGATCACTCCTCTCAGCTCTTCTACGATATTGATGGCATACGTAATAATTTCATCCACTCGCTCTTGCTGCTCTTTTAAATACAGCCAGCCAAGCACCGCTTCAAATGCGGTACTGAAATTATACGTTTGGACATCGGTGTTTTTTGGCACCGAACCCGACTTCGCGTTCCGGCCTCTTCTCATAACAGCCAGTTCCGCTTCCGTCAAAAATTCCTCCTCGGTCAACCGCTTCAGAACCATCGCCTGCGCTTTGGCAGAAACGAATGTCGTCGACTGGCGATGAAGAATATTCGGTTTGACGCGGCCCGAGCGAAGGAGGTGCTCCCGCACAGCCTGCTCATAAACCGCGTCTCCCATATAGGCAAGAGCCAACGCGTTTAATTGGTCAACGTCGCTGTTTCGTAAAACGTACACGCCGTTACCCCCTTTTCCAACGCGTGCCTTGCGCTGTATCTTCTAAAAGAATATTCTTTTCCTTAAATAAATCGCGGATTTCATCCGCTCTTGCAAAATCACGGTTCTTGCGTGCTTCAATTCGTTCGGCCATCAGCGCTTCTACTTCCGCATCCAGCAATTCCTCTTCCTGCTTGAACGGCAAACCTAATACGCCAGCCAGTTCATCAAACATCGAAATGAACGCTTCCAACACTCCCGTTGCTGTCTGCTTTTCTAATAGATAGGTATTAGACAATCGCGACAAATCGAATATCTTTGAAATACCGGCTGCTGTATTAAAATCATCGTCCATCGTTTCAATAAAAGCTTCTTTGATTTCGTTGATTTTTGACAGCCAAATATCCGAATGGTCACCTAAATCAGCAGACGTTTCCAGACGATGCTTCAAATTCGCATAAGCCGTGCGCAAACGTTCAAGGCCTGCAATCGCATCTTCCACTAAGTTCTGTGAATAATTGATCGGATGCCGGTAATGCACTGACAGCATAAACATGCGAAGAACTTGCGGATCCAGCTCTTTCAGAATGTCATTGACCAACACGAAATTATTCAACGACTTAGACATTTTCTCATTGTCGATATTGATATAACCGTTATGCATCCAGTAGCGGGCAAACGTCTTTCCAGTCAGCGCTTCGGATTGCGCAATTTCATTTTCGTGATGCGGGAATGTTAAATCTTGTCCGCCTGCATGAATGTCAATCGTATCACCTAAATGCTCTCGTGCCATGACAGAACATTCAATATGCCAACCTGGACGACCCGCTCCCCACGGGCTTTCCCATGAAATCTCACCTGGTTTTGCCGATTTCCACAAAGCGAAATCCAATGCATCTTCTTTCTTGTCGCCAGTTTCAATACGCGCACCAACTTTTAGTTCATCAACCGATTGATGCGACAATTTTCCATAGCCTTCGAATTTACGGGTCCGGTAATAGATATCTCCTTGCGATTCATAGGCATAGCCTTTTTCAATCAGCACTTCAATAAACTCGATGATTTGCGGAATATGATCCATCACACGTGGATGAATATCCGCTTCTGCACAGCCAAGCGCTTTCGTATCTTCAAAATAAGCTTTGATAAAACGTTCGGCAATTTGCGGAACTTCTTCGCCCAGTTCATTTGCCGCACGAATCAATTTGTCATCCACATCTGTAAAATTCGAAACGTAAGTCACATCATATCCGCGGTACATCAAATAACGGCGTACTGTATCATAAACAATTACCGGTCGCGCATTGCCAATATGGATATAGTTATAGACCGTAGGCCCACATACGTACATTTTTACTTTTCCCTCTTCTAACGGGATAAACTCCTCTTTTTGGCGCGTTAACGAATTAAAAACTTGAATCGTCATTTCGGGCATCCTTCTTTCTTCTGAGCATTTTTCAATTGTTCAATTTCCTGCTGCAGCGCAGCGATTTTCAATTCCATCGACTCGCATTTATCCATAACCGGGTCCGGCATATTTTGGTGATTCAAGTCCGGCTTCACTTTAATCCCGTCCTGAATGACCACTTTCCCCGGAACACCGACGACTGTTGCATTTGCGGGCACATTTTTCAAGACCACTGAACCGGCTCCCACTTTCGAATTGGCCCCAATAACAATGGATCCAAGAACTTTCGCTCCCGTTGCCACCAGCACATTATCTTCCAAGGTCGGATGGCGCTTCCCGCGTTCTTTGCCTGTCCCACCGAGCGTCACTCCTTGATACAGCGTTACGTTGTCACCGATGATACATGTCTCGCCAATGACAACCCCCATGCCGTGATCAATAAAAAAACGTCGGCCAATGACTGCGCCCGGATGAATTTCAATTCCGGTGAAAAAGCGGCTAATTTGCGAAATGACCCGTGCAATAAAGAATAATTTTTTCTTGAAAAAGAAATGCGCCAGCCGGTGTCCCCAAATGGCATGCAGGCCAGAATACGTCAGGATAACTTCTAAATAGCTCCGGGCCGCAGGATCTTGTTCGAAGATGACGTCGACATCATCTTTTAATAATTTCCACACAATTTCCGACTCCTTTCTTGGGCAAAATAAAAAGCGCCCCTGTCAACTTAATGACAGAGACGCATCGTTGCGCGGTTCCACTCTGATTAGAAAGGCACAAAAGCCTTTCTCTCTTGACACCTTTAACGCAGGCGATACGTCTGGTCTACTTGATTCGACTCAGCACTCGGAGAGGCATTTCGATGCAGCAGCGGCCCGGATCACTTTCAGCCGGTGATGATCCTCTCTTTAGAGCTTGCTGTATGTACTTCTTCTCGTCAACGATTTCCTAATAGTAAGTCCATTTTACACTTTTGGACCGATAAGTCAATTTATCTCACTTTACTCTGCAAGAACACTTGGCTTACGCTTTTACGAATTGAGAAACGCGGGCAATCGTTTTCTCTTTCCCCAGCAAAGCAATCGAATCCGGCAATTCAGGACCGTGTGTCTGGCCTGTCGTTACAACACGAATCGGCATGAACAAATTCTTTCCTTTATGCCCCGTTGCTTTTTGTACCGCTTTGATAGCCGCTTTGATTTCTGCCGGTTCAAAAGCTTCCAGCGCTTCAAGCTGCTCTTTGAATGCAGCCATCACTTCTGGCACTTGCTCTCCTGCAAGCACTTCTTTTTCCGCTTCGTCGTAAGACAGTTCATCGGCGAAGAATAAATCAGACAGTTCCACAATTTCAGCACCAAAGCTCATTTGATCGTGATACAACGCAATCAGTTTTTCTGCCCATACGGTTTGTTCTTCTGATAAGGTTTCAGGCAGTTTAGCCGCTTGCTGCAAATGAGGTAGCGATAATTTCACAACTTCTTCAAGCGGCAATTGCTTGATGTATTGGTTGTTCATCCACATTAATTTCTGCTTATCAAACATTGACGGTGATTTTGACAAACGGTCCACGTCAAAAATGCGAATCAGATCTTCTTTTGAAAAAATTTCTTCTTCGCCTTCCGGAGACCAGCCTAATAGCGCAAAGAAATTAAACAGCGCTTCCGGAATATAGCCAAGGTCTTTGTACTGAGAGATGAACTGCAAAATCGATTCATCGCGTTTTGACAGTTTCTTGCGCTCTTCATTAATGATTAACGTCATGTGGCCAAAAGTAGGGTAATCCCAACCGAAAGCATCAAATACCATCAATTGCTTCGGAGTATTCGACAAGTGTTCTTCGCCTCGGAAAACATGGGAAATCTTCATCAAATGATCGTCCACTACCACTGCAAAGTTATACGTCGGAATGCCGTTGGTTTTAACCAACACCCAATCGCCGACATCTTTTGATTCGAATGAAACTGTACCGCGCACCAAATCTTCAAACTCATACGTTACGTCAGTTGGCACTTTCATACGGAGTGTATACGGCAAACCAGCCGCTTCTTTTTCTGCAACTTCTTCAGCCGTCAGATTGCGGCAAGTACCAGCGTATTGCGGAGCGGCAATACCAGCCGCTTTTTGTTCTTCACGTTCTGCTTCCAGTTTTTCCGGTGAACAGAAGCATTTATAAGCCGTTCCGTTTTCAAGCATTTCCTGGGCATAGCCTTTATATAAATCCAAACGTTCCATTTGGCGATAAGGGCCATACTCCCCGCCGATATCCACGGATTCATCATAATCAATGCCCAGCCATTTTAGATTATCCAGCTGCGACAGCTCACCTGCTTCAATGTTCCGTGCAATATCAGTATCCTCGATGCGGACGATGAATTTGCCGTTATGATGGCGGGCAAACAAATAATTGAAAAGCGCAGTGCGGGCACCGCCGATATGTAAATGGCCAGTTGGGCTCGGTGCATAGCGTACTCGTACTTCTTGTGTCATCTTTTTTCCTCCTAAGTGAATAACAGTATCTCTTATTCTATCACTCTGGTACATCCAGCGAAAGCGGACGTTGTACCAATAAAATCACAGCAAGCGCTGCAATTCCTTCTTCGCGTCCTACAAACCCAAGATGTTCAGATGTCGTTGCTTTGACATTGACTTGGGAAACATCAGCTTCTAATAACTTGGCAATTGACTCACGCATTTCTTCAATATAAGGAGCCAGTTTCGGTTTTTGGGCAATCACTGTGCAATCCACGTTGCCCAATTCATAGCCTTGCTCCTTTACGTATTGCCAAATATGCGTCAATAATTTTTTTGAATCCGCATCTTTAAATTCAGGATCGGTGTCCGGGAAATGTTTGCCGATATCGCCGCCGCAAATCGCTCCGAGTGCGGCATCCGTAATCGTATGAAGCAGGACATCTGCATCCGAATGACCAAGCAACCCGCGGTCATGAGGAATTTCAATACCCCCTAAAATGAAAGGTCTCCCTTCCGCTAATTGATGTACGTCATATCCTTGTCCAATTCTAATCATCTTTGCCCCTCCTGTATCTGGCTTTCTAAAATAGCTTTGCCATAAATCAAATCTTCCGGCGTTGTCATTTTCACATTTTCATATGTGCTTTCTACAATTTGCACCGGATGGCCCAAGCGTTCTACAAGCATGGCTTCATCCGTTCCAAGAAAATTATCTTCAACTGCCGCTTTTGCAGCTTTTAAAATTAAGGCATAGTCAAACGCTTGTGGGGTTTGGACCATCCACAATTGATTGCGGTCAACTGTTTCAGTGATAATGCCATTTGTCGCTTTTTTGATGGTGTCTTTTACCGGCACTGCTGCGATCGCTGCACCGCAAGTTTTCGCGGTTTCAACTAATCGCGTAATAACATCACGTGAAATGAATGGCCGTGCCGCGTCGTGCACCAGCACAACGCCACAAGGCGGAATCGCTTCAAGACACGCTCTTACACTGTCTTGCCGCTCCATTCCGCCGTCTGCGTAGCCATGAACTTTGGTGATGCGATATTTAGTAACATAATGATCGATGATCGAACGTTCTTCTTCTTTTACCGCAAGCCAAATAGCCTCACACTGTGGGTCTTGCTGAAATACTTCCAAAGTGTAAAGGAAAATTGGCTTGTCAAAAAGCTCAAGCAATAATTTATTTTTATTTGCTTTCATCCGTTTCCCGCTGCCCGCAGCAGGCAAGACGACTGTATATTTCATATTTTTACATCCTTTATCCATTCATTGAGGCTTGGCGGCCTTCCCGAGGCTTGGCAAAAATCATCCGTCCTGCAGAGGTTTGCAGCACGCTAGTAACCGTAACATCAATTGCCTGCCCAATAAAGCCTTTGCCATCTTCGATGACAATCATTGTACCATCATCTAAATACGCAACGCCTTGATTTTGTTCTTTGCCATCTTTGATGACGACAACATGCATATCCTCACCAGGTATAACGACCGGCTTCACTGCATTTGCTAAATCATTAATATTCAAAACAGGAACATTGTGCAGTTCACAGACTTTATTCAAGTTAAAGTCGTTGGTCACCACTTGGCCTCCCATTTTCTTAGCAGCACGCATTAATTTTAAATCCACTTCACTGACTTCATCAAAACTTTCTTCTGTAATCATAATAGCACCTTCGCGTTCACTTTGGAGACGTTTTAAAATATCCAAACCTCTTCGACCGCGCGTTCGCTTTAATGTGTCGGATGAATCGGCAATATGCTGCAATTCCGACAAAACAAATTGCGGAACTACAAATGTACCTTCCATGAAACCAGTGGCTGAAATATCAGCGATCCGTCCATCGATAATAACGCTCGTATCGAGTAATTTAAACGACGCTTTTTCAACCGGCGCTTCAATCTCTGGCTTTTTATTGGCCACAGCCAGCCTTTGGGGAACCAGCATGGAAATAATTTCTTCCCGCTTTTGAAAGCCTACCGCAAAACCTAAGTAACCAAGCACTACCGACAGAATAATAGGTGCAGCTGTAGCAACAATCGGAATTTCAATGGTATTTAAGGCAAACCCAATAAGGAACGCTACCACCAATCCGATGATCAACCCGATCGTTCCGAACAACAAATCCGGCGTCGGGGCATGGAGTAGTTTTTCTTCCATCCATTTCATAAACTTAACAATTAAATCAGCAAATAATAGAGATAATAAAAAGAAAATAATTGCGCCAAGAACAGCTGATACGATTGCATTATTGACCCATGGGCTGTCGAGAATAGGGATAAGTTCAAATACGTAAGGTAAAAATATGATTCCAACTGCAGCGCCAATTAGTAAAAACAAAATTTGGATAATCTTCTTTAACATATACTCCACCTCCTTTTTTATAATTATACACATTTCGCATGAGAAACGCTTTTATGACCCCTGTTATAATTAGGAAAACAAAAAGGAAGCACCAAGTGCCTCCTCATTGTGGAAAAATTTCTTTTAATGCATCATTTACACTTTCAACACCAATTACCCGTATTCCTTCTGGATAATCCCAGCCTCCTAAATTAGAAGCTGGCACTATGGCCCGTTTAAACCCTAACTTAGCCGCTTCCTGGACGCGTTGTTCAATCCTCGATACACGGCGAACTTCACCAGTCAGCCCAACTTCACCGATAATGCAATCATAGACATTCGGCGCTTTATCCCGGTAACTTGAAACAATGCTTGCGAGCACTGCCAAATCAATTGCCGGTTCATCAAGCTTTACCCCACCCGCAACTTTGATATAGGCATCTTGGGCCTGTAACAACATGCCGACTCGTTTCTCTAGCACTGCCATCAACAGCGATACGCGGTTTTGATCAATTCCTGTCGCCATCCGTTTTGGATAGTTAAAGCTCGAAGGCGTGACGAGCGCCTGGATTTCCACCAAAATTGGGCGTGTCCCTTCCATTGAAGCCACTACCGTTGATCCGGCTGCTCCGCTCGAACGTTCCTGCAAAAACAATTCAGATGGGTTCAGCACTTCCTTCAACCCGCCTTGCAGCATTTCAAAGATTGCAATTTCGTTGGTTGAACCAAAGCGGTTTTTCACACTCCGCAAAATGCGGTAAGTATGATGGCGTTCCCCTTCAAAATACAGCACCGTATCCACCATATGCTCGAGAATACGTGGTCCCGCAATTTGCCCTTCTTTAGTTACGTGCCCTACCAAGAAGATCGCGATATTTTTCGTTTTTGCAATGCGCATCAATTCCGCTGTGCTTTCCCGGACCTGTGTCACGCTTCCCGGAGCTGAAGTCACTTCTGGATGGTGAACTGTTTGAATCGAATCCACAATAACAAAATCAGGTGCAACATCTTCAATTGTATGATGAATCAATTCCAGATTGGTCTCTGCATAGATGAACAATTCTGAAGAAGAAGCATTTAAACGCTCTGCCCGTAATTTAGTTTGGCGAATAGACTCTTCTCCGGAGATATACAATACGCGGCTGCCGCTATTGGCAAGCATGGCAGACACTTGGAGAAGCAAGGTGGACTTCCCGATTCCCGGGTCTCCTCCAATCAAAACGAGAGAACCTGGTACAATACCGCCGCCCAGCACCCGGTTCAACTCGCCCATCTCAGTCTCTACGCGTGGTTCTTCCTCTGTTTTAATGGAATTAATCGGCGTCGCTTTTTGGGAAACAGCAGCGGAATGCTGAAACGCACCACGTGTCCCTTTAGGCGCCGCTACTTCCACTTCTTCTACCATCTGATTCCATTCTCCGCATCCTGGGCATTTCCCCATCCATTTTGCAGATTCGTAACCGCACGACTGACAAATGAACTTCGTCTTTTTCTTAGCCATGGGGGCCTCCTTTTTCAAATAAAAACGCCCGCCGGAGTCCGGCGAGCGGATTTTTATAAAGTTATTTTACTTCGGTTGTAATTGGCTCATTTGTACGGATGACAAATTCATCATCTTCTACATCAAAAACAATTCGTTGGCCGGCAATCGCTGTGCCTTTTAATAATTCTTCAGACAAACGGTCTTCTACGTGTTTTTGAAGAGAACGACGAAGTGGACGTGCTCCGTATTCCGGATCATACCCTTCTTTTGCTACTTTTTCAAGCGCAGCTTCTGTCAATTCCAACTCGATATTTTGCTCTTTCAAGCGATCTGTCAATTGTTTTGACATCAAGTTGACGATCTCTCTTAAGTTTTCTCTTTCAAGTGAATGGAACACAATCATGTCATCGATACGGTTCAAGAACTCAGGGCGGAAGGCTTTCTTCAACTCAGCCAACATTTTGCTCTTCATGTCTTTATAATCTGTTTTCGAATCATCCAAGTTGAAACCAACATATTTATTGTATTTCAGCTCTTCAGCACCAACGTTCGAAGTCATAATGATAACAGTATTGCGGAAATCCACTCTGCGTCCTTTAGAATCTGTTAAACGTCCGTCTTCAAGCACTTGCAAAAGGATGTTGAAAACATCTGGATGCGCTTTTTCAATTTCATCTAGAAGTACAACAGAGTAAGGTTTTCTGCGGACTTTCTCAGTCAACTGGCCACCTTCTTCATACCCCACATAACCTGGAGGTGAACCTACAAGACGTGAAGTTGAATGTCTTTCCATGTACTCAGACATATCAATACGGATCATTGCATCTTCATCACCAAACATCGATTCAGCAAGCGCACGTGCAAGTTCCGTTTTACCAACTCCAGTAGGACCAAGGAAGATAAATGATCCAATCGGACGTTTTGGATCTTTCAATCCGGCACGTGCCCGGCGAATGGCTTTAGAAATCGATGTGACTGCTTCTTCTTGGCCAATTACACGATTGTGAAGAATTTCTTCTAAGTTCAACAGTTTTTCAGACTCAGTTTGCGCTAGTTTAGAAACTGGAATTCCAGTCCACATAGATACCACTTTCGCAATGTCTTCAACAGTTACTTCCGATTCTTCTTTACCTTGTTTTTCTTTCCATTCTTTTTTCGTTTTATCTAATTGATCTTTTAATTTTTGTTCTGCATCACGTAAAGAAGCTGCTTTTTCAAACTCTTGGCTTTGAACCGCTTCATTTTTCTCAGAGCGCGCTGCTTCTAATCTTGTTTCAAGCTCTTTCAAATCTGGTGGAGTTGTATATGAACGAAGTCTTACTTTTGAACCCGCCTCATCTATCAAATCAATCGCTTTGTCCGGCAAGAAACGGTCAGAAATATAACGATCCGACATTTTTGCTGCCGCTTCAATCGCTTCATCTGTTATTTTTACCCGGTGATGCGCCTCGTACCGGTCTCGCAATCCTCTGATGATAAGAATTGTTTCATCAACAGATGGCTCATCTACTTGAATTGGCTGGAAGCGGCGTTCAAGTGCAGCGTCTTTTTCAATATATTTACGATATTCATCCAGCGTTGTAGCTCCGATACATTGCAACTCACCACGCGAAAGAGAAGGTTTTAAAATATTTGAAGCATCAATTGCTCCTTCTGCTCCACCTGCTCCAATTAATGTATGGAGTTCATCGATAAAGAGAATGACATTGCCAGCTTGGCGAATTTCATCCATTACTTTTTTCAAACGATCTTCAAACTCACCGCGGTATTTAGTGCCCGCTACAACGGTTCCCATATCCAAGACCATAACGCGTTTGTCGCGCAATGTTTCCGGAACTTCATTATTTACAATTTGCTGTGCCAAACCTTCAGCGATAGCTGTTTTACCAACGCCTGGCTCCCCAATCAAAACAGGGTTGTTCTTAGTCCGGCGGCTTAATACTTCGATAACACGAGTAATTTCCTGGCTTCTTCCAATAACCGGATCCAGGCTGCCTTCACGCGCTACTTGAGTTAAATCTCGTGCCAAACCATCAAGTGTTGGTGTATTTGCAGAAGCGTTCGGGCTGCTTCCAGTAGAAGCTTGCTCATTGCTGCCTAATAGCTGCAATACTTGCTGGCGTGCTTTATTTAAACTAACACCTGCATTTCCTAAAACACGGGCTGCTACGCCTTCTCCTTCACGGATCAGTGCAAGCAGCAAATGCTCTGTTCCGATATAGGAATGTCCTAATTTACGTGACTCATCAACAGATAATTCAATGACTTTTTTCGCTCTTGGCGTATAATGAACGATTGGACCGACATCTTTTTCACCGACCCCAACAAGTTCTTTAACGCCTTCTTCGATTAATTGAGTATTTACTTCGATAGCTTCTAAAGCCTTTGCAGCAATTCCGCCACCTTCACGAATCAATCCAAGCAAAATATGCTCCGTTCCTATTGATTCATGTTTCATACGAATAGCCTCTTCTTGAGCTAATTGAAGCACTTTCTGTGCGCGTTGTGTAAATCGATTAAACATCATGCGAATTCCTCTCCTTCATTAGTTACATTTTCTTTATTTAAACGCTCACGGAATAATTTCGCGCGGGCAAAATCACGTTCTTTTGGTTGCAGCGGTTTTCCGGCATATTGCTGAAGAAAGGCCGGCTGCATAAAAATCATCAATTCATTCAGAATCGACATATCCATATGGTCAATCATTTTTAAATCAATACCTAACCGAACATCCGATAAACAAGTTGCCGCTTCTTCTGTAGTTAACAACCGGGAGTGAGTCAGCGTACCAAGTGAACGGTAAATACGGTCCTCTAAAACGATAGGAGAATTATTTAAAATCGCTTCTCGTGCCAGGCGCTCTTGTTGAATGATCTGTTCCGTCATATTCTGTAAATCTTGTAAAATATCATATTCTGACTTTCCAAGAGTCATTTGGTTAGAAATTTGATACACATTGCCAAGTGCTTCACTACCTTCTCCGTAAATACCTCTTACAACCATTCCTAAACGTGAGATCGCTGGAATGATGCGAGCAATTTGATGGGACATCGTAAGTGCAGGCAAATGAAGCATGACTGAGGCTCTCATTCCTGTCCCTGTATTAGTAGGGCAACTAGTTAAATAACCAAACTTTTCGTGGAAAGCATATGAAAGGTTTTTTTCAAGCAATGAATCCAATTGGTTGGCTACTTGATAAGCTTCTTGTAGATGAAAACCTGATTGCAGACTTTGGATCCGCAGATGATCTTCTTCATTAACCATAACACTGAGCTCTTCGTTCTCTGACAACAACACTGATCCCGAATGAGTGCCTCTCGCTAAATAAGGGCTGATCAAATGCTTCTCAACCAATACCTCTCTTTGCAGCTTAGGGGTTTCCTGTATATTAATATGTGTGAACGAATGATTCAACTCATCACCCTTATCAAGTAATACAGAGGAAACTTCTTTATCTACTTTTAGTGCTTCATCTTCTGAAAACGAATAAGGAAATTGAAAATCACTCAAATTGCGAGCAAGCCGGATACGCGTACTCATAGCAATATCGACATTTTCGCCATCATTCGCCATCCAACTACTGGCTCTAGGTTGAAGAAAGCGCTCAATTGCCATCAGAAGCACCCCCTTCAAGCTGTAGATTTAATTCTTTTATTTCATCTCGAAATTTTGCAGCTTCTTCAAAATTCTCATTCCCTATAGAAACTTGCATTTGTTTACGTAATTCTTCTATTTCTTTTTTTATTTTCAAAGTGCTTCCATAAGATGCAGGTATTTTTCCTGCATGTTCGAAATTCCCATTATGCAGTCTCTTAAAAATATTTTCTAACTGTGAATCAAAAGCGTCATAGCAAGCTGCACATCCGAATTTACCTAATTCCAAAAACTTAGTAAATGTAAATCCGCAAGAAGGGCAAACGGCCACTTCTTTTTTAACTGGACTCATTGATGTTTGTTGCTTAGGGAACCAATTAGATAATAATTGATGAATGGCTAAAGGATCTTGCTCGAAAACGAAATTTAAATTGTGGTTTTCAGCGGCACAGACGTGACATAAATGACGTTCCGTCATTTGTCCTTGCACTTTTTGTTTTACTATTACCGATGCAGGACGTTCTCCGCATTGATCGCAAATCATTTTATCACCCCTTATGTGTTCGACTGGTACTTCAAAGTAAAGAGCATAGCAATAAGAATTCTTGCTCTTACTTCATCGCGTACCGGTAATGGCAAAAGTAAAGTTGAGCGGTCGATTGCGCTAAAAATTAATTTCGCTTCTCGTTTAGAAATAATTTCTTCATCTAATAGCCGAAAAATAATATCTTCAGCCATACTTTGAGTAGCTCCATTTTCTAAGCGGCCAATTACTTCTGAAATCACATCAGACTTCTTATGAAGCCTAATACGCTTGATGCGAATATAGCCGCCCCCACCTCTTTTGCTTTCTACCAAATAGCCGCGATCTACAGTAAACCTTGTGTTAATTACGTAATTTATTTGAGAAGGCACACATTGAAATTTTTCTGCCACTTCGTTTCGCTTAATTTCAATATGGTCTCTCTCGCTTAATTCGATAACCTCTTTTAAATAACCTTCAATCACATCTGAAATATTCCGCATCGCCTTCACCTCTTCGATACATAATACGTCAAAAGCTGACTTTGACTATATTTGACTTAATTATACACCATGCTTTTTAAGGATTTCAAATAGTACGATTTGGAAAAGGCGTTCTATAAAAAAAGCCTCGAGAAAGAACTCCCGAGACATCCATACATATTACTCTTGTTCCATTATTCTTTTTAAAAAGTCTTTTGTATGACTCGAGATTGATTTAGTTTCCTCTTCCCGGTATTTAGTCATCCATTTTGTTCCTTCGCGCCATACCTCTACAACATCACCTTCTGTTACATCATGCGTAAAGTCAGATACCGGAAAAGTGTACTGATCACGATCTTCATTGAGAGGTATTAATAAAGCGGTTCTTTTATCAATGGTTTCTACTTTATACAATCCAGGTTTCATATTTCATCACCTCTTTATAGCTTTTCCCTTAAACAAGAACGTTCAATCCTTTAAAGAAAATTTATCAAAAATGATTACTTCGGTTTATATAGATATTTTTCTCTCTAGAACTTATTTAACAAAAACACAAAGAAGCCGTTGCCGGGAATACCGGCAACGGCTTCTTCTTCTTACAGGGCCCAGCAATGTCCTACTCTCGCAGGGGGAGACCCCCAACTACCATCGGCGCAAAAGAGCTTAACTGCCGTGTTCGGGATGGGAACGGGTGTGGCCTCTTTGCCATCATCACTGGACTGTTTGGTTTTTAAAAGACAAGGTTTATTATACCAATCCCTCATGGGATTGCAAGCTTTTTTTTCAAAAAACTTGGGCCTTGCGCCTTCAAAACCGGATATGCGACATTTGAAACAAACTGGTTGGTTAAGTCCTCGATCGATTAGTATTCGTCAGCTGCACGCGTCGCCGCGCTTCCACCCCGAACCTATCTACCTCATCGTCTTTGAGGGATCTTACTTGCTTGCGCAATG
>NZ_JBPRLO010000010.1:0-50894 GCF_051417975.1 Planococcus sp. 1R117A
AGCCAGGATCAAACTCTCCATTATAGAAGAAATTGATTGCTCAATGTTCTGCTGGCGTCTCGCCATCCCGAAGGATGCGCGAGTCGCTTGATCTAGCACGCTTGATCAGTAAGTTGTTGCGCGGGCCGTTTTGCGCGGCCGTTGCGATTTGTTGACGTTTTGCATTCAGTTTTCAAGGTTCAGGTTTTCATTTTGTTAACGCCGCGCTCATTGGCGACTTTTCAATATTACCAACTTTCCATTCGGAAGTCAATAACAAATTTTATTTTTCTTTCGTCCGTTTTACTTTCGAAAAACACGACATCAACTACTATATCATCACTTCGTAAGATGTGCAACAGTTTATTAATAAAAATTTAATCGGCTCAAAACTGGATTAGTTTTGAGCCGAAAGATCCTTCTACACCACTAACATGTAATTAATCACGCGGACGCATTTGAGGGAATAAAAGAACGTCTCTGATGGAAGCAGAATTAGTTAATAGCATTATCAAGCGGTCAATGCCGATTCCAAGACCACCCGTAGGAGGCATTCCATATTCTAATGCTTCAATAAAGTCATCATCCATTTCATGAGCTTCATCATTACCTTCAGCTTTCTCGACAAGTTGTGCTTCAAAGCGCTGTCGCTGATCAATCGGATCATTTAACTCTGTGAAAGCATTCGCATGTTCCCGGCGTACAATAAACAACTCAAAGCGATCAGTAAAACGTTCATCCTCTGGATTTTTCTTTGCCAAAGGAGAAATTTCTACAGGGTGTCCGTAAACAAAGGTAGGCTGCACTAATTCCTCTTCTACTTTTTGCTCGAAAAATTCATTTAAAATATGTCCTGTTTCCATAGTAGGTTTAATTTCAACGTTATGTTCTTTGGCTAACGCTTGTGCTTGTTCTTTTGTAAGCTGCTGCCAGAAATCTACACCTGTGTACTCTTTTACTGCATCTGCCATATGAAGACGTCTCCAGCCTGGGGCTAAATTGATTTCATCTTCTCCATATTGAACAGTAGTTGTACCAAAGACTTCCTGGGCAACATGTGCAATCAAATTTTCTGTTAAAGCCATAATGTCGTTATAGTCTGCATAAGCTTCATACAGTTCAAGCATGGTGAATTCGGGATTATGCCGAGTTGAAATTCCTTCGTTGCGGAACACGCGCCCAATTTCATATACTTTCTCTAAGCCGCCGACAATTAATCTCTTCAGATGGAGTTCAATTGCAATACGGATATATAACTCCATATCAAGAGCATTATGATGAGTAACGAAAGGACGCGCTGCCGCTCCCCCTGCAATTGAATGCAACATTGGCGTTTCAACTTCTAAGAATCCCTGGTTATCCAAGTAGCGGCGCATTGATTGAATGATACGGCTACGAAGAATGAACGTTTCTTTGCTAGACTCGCTCGTAATCAAATCCAAATAACGCTGACGGTAGCGCTGTTCAATATCTTTTAAGCCATGGAATTTTTCAGGCAACGGCCGAAGAGCTTTAGTTAAAAATGCTACTTCTTTCGCTTTAACCGACAATTCGCCTACATTGGTTTTGAAGACAGTCCCTCTTACTCCAAGAATATCTCCTAAATCCACGGTGTTGTAAAACTCATAAGCTTCGTCACCAATTGCATCTTTACGAACGTAAATTTGAATTTGCCCTTTTAAATCTTGTACGTGCGCAAATCCAGCTTTCCCTTTTCCTCGTTTCGTCATAATACGGCCAGCAATTACAACTTCATGAGGATTTTCTTCAAGCTCTTCTTTTGATAAGTCTCCATATTGGTTGATAATTTCTTCTGAAGAATGAGTTCGTTCGAAACGAGCGCCAAATGGATCTATTCCTTGATCACGGAAAGCTTGCATCTTTTGACGTCTCACCAATATTTGATCATTTAACTCTTCTGACATGTCCTACACTCCTTTATCTATAAAAACCATTCTCGTTCATGTATTTCTCTATTGTACACAATTTCTGTTGGCTCTACATAAAAAAGCTGCCACAAATTTGTGACAGCTTGTCTATCTAATTAAACTGCACTGCTCACAGCTTCCCGTTAAATCAATTCTGTCGCAAAAATGTGTCGACTCCGTCGTAGGTTTTCCAAAGCTGGACACCTTGTGGATCCGGAAGATTAAAACCTTTTAGTGACGGATTCACTTCCAATAACGGAATGAGAACAAAAGCACGCTCATGCATCCGTGGATGCGGAACAATTAGTCTCTCGGTTTCCATATTGTCTTGATTATACAACAAAATGTCAAGATCTATTGTCCGGGGACCCCATCTTATCAGTCGTTCGCGATGCAGTTGCTGTTCTATCTCCTGGCATACATCCAATAATTCAAGTGCAGAGAATGGAGTACGGACATGGACAACCATATTGAGGAATGGATCCTGCTCGGTAAATCCCACAGGTTCCGTTTCGTATAAGGAAGAAATTGTTGCTACTTCTATCGACGGGTGTTCTGCCAGTATCCGGACAGCTTGCTTCAGCATTTCCAAACGATTTCCCATATTGGATCCCAGCGACAAATAACTTTCGTTCATGCAAATTCTCCTCGCGTCAGTTCGATGGCAACCGACTTGTAATGGCCAGGGATTGGCGGATCCGGTTTGATTAATTGCACCCGGACACCTTTCACAAGCGGAAATTGAGTTAAGAGGCGCGCAGTTACTTCTTCAGCGACTGCTTCCACTAGTTTTTTCGGTTCTCCTTCCACGATTGCCTTACACGCTTCATAGACTTCTCCATAATGGACAGTGTGCTTCAAGTCATCCGTTTCTCCAGCAATCTTCAAATCGACCGCGAGTGAAACAGTCATACGGAAGCGCTGGCCTAATTTTGTTTCTTCCGGAAATACCCCGTGGTAACCGTAGAACTCCATATCATTTACATGAATAAAATCCATTACTCCACCCCTTTATAAATTTGCTTGCCAGTTAAGATGTCCATCATACGGACAGCGCGGCTTGTTTCTTTCACATCGTGAACACGGACAAGATGGCAGCCTTTTTCCACTCCGTAACACACAGTCGCAAGAGACCCTTCCAATCGTTCGTTGACCGGGACATCAAGGACTTTGCCGATTAACGACTTTCTCGAAGTGCCAAGGAGGACCGGATAACCGAGCGCCACAAATTGATCTAAGTGCTGCATCATCTCGATATTATGAGAAGTTGTTTTCCCAAAGCCAATACCCGGATCTAACCAGATTTGTTCACGGCTAACGCCTGCATTTAATGCGATTTGAATACTGTCATTCATATCCCGCTTAACATCTTCCCAGAAATCAGTGTATGACGTATCGTTACGGTTGTGCATCAAGATAATGGGAACATTCCATTTAGCTGCTACTTTAGCAATCTCAGGCTCGTACTTCGCTCCCCAAATATCATTAATAATATGCGCACCCGCTTCAACCGCTGCTTCAGCAACAGCTGCTTTATATGTATCAATTGAAATCAAGGCATCCACTTCTTCCACTAGCGCCTTTATCACAGGAACAATCCGCGCGATTTCTTCTTGATCGGAAATTAACGTATAGCCTGGACGAGTTGATTCACCGCCTACATCGATGATATTTGCTCCATCTGCAACCATTTTCTTGGCATGAGCCACTGCCTGCTTGATAGTTGTATAGCTCCCTCCATCCGAGAAAGAATCCGGCGTGACATTCAAGATACCCATTATCCATGTTTTTTCATTAAAGTTGATTTTCATCAAGTACACTCTCCGTTCTTTGTTCTGGATGCTAACAAACTATTTCCCGGGAAATAGTGCAGCTTCATAATTAGACTGCCTTTATCTTAACGCGTATTACTGGTTTCTTGCCACAATAAAAGAGTATGCACAAGGCATACTCTTTAAAATTCCATTTAGTTGTTTTCTTCAAACTGATAAAGTGGTGTGCTGAGGTAGCGCTCTCCGTTTGAAGGGATAATCGCTAATACTTTTTTGCCTTTTCCAAGGCGTTTCGCTACTTGTAATGCAGCATAAATAGCCGCTCCTGATGAAATGCCGCCTAAAACCCCTTCTTCTCGCGCCGCTTTGCGGGCTGTTTCGAAAGATTGATCATTGGTCACTTGAATAATTTCATTGTAAATTTCCGTATTTAAGATTTCCGGAACAAATCCAGCGCCAATTCCTTGAATTTTATGAGGCCCTGGCTTTCCTCCAGAAAGCACTGGGGAGTCGGTCGGTTCCACAGCGACAATATGGATATCCGGATATTTTTCTTTCAGCACTTGTCCGGCTCCTGTAATTGTGCCTCCCGTACCAATCCCAGAAATAAAAGCATCCAGTTGATCTCCCATTGCTTCTACGATTTCAGGTCCTGTAGTTAAACGGTGCACTTCTGGATTCGCTTCATTTTTAAACTGCTGCGGCATGAACCAGCCGTTTTCAGAAGCTAATTTCTCAGCGGTTTTGATGGCGCCGTTCGGTCCGTTCATTCCGTCGGGCCCCGGAGTCAATACAAGTTCTGCCCCGTATGCACGCAGCAAATTGCGGCGTTCTGTACTCATTGTTTCCGGCATAACAAGGACTGATTTATAGCCTTTTGCAGCTGCAATCATAGCGAGCCCGATTCCAGTATTTCCGCTAGTCGGTTCGATAATGGTGTCGCCTTCCTTTAAATCCCCCGCTTTTTCCGCAGCTTCGACCATCGCTAAAGCAATACGGTCCTTTACACTGCTACCAGGGTTAAAGTATTCCAATTTCAAATAAACTTCAGCATCTTCAGCACCGGTCATACGGTTCAACTTTACAATAGGTGTTTGCCCTATCAAATCAATTACGGAATTTCCAATACGCGCCATTCTTCAACACTCCTAATCCCTAGTAATTTTATCTGTATTATGCTCTCTTCATGGTATCAGTGTTCTTTAAAGCTTGTCAAATTGTATGAATTGTTTAAAAAAAGACATTTCCAAAGGAAATGTCTTTTGCTTTTATTCACTATAAAACCATTCGGCATCGAATTCTTTCCAAAAAGCTTCCGGGGTTACCGACTGCGGCAACTGCTCAAGTGCAAGCTCCCGGCTAATATGGCCTTTCACTTCTTCAAATGAAAATTTTTGCCCACCCGCTTTTTCTGTAACCGAAATGATCGCCTTCCGCCCATCCTTCAGTGTCAGAGGAGCAGACCAATCATTTATGTCAAGAGAAGCTGCTGCTTTCGCAATAGCTGGATCTATAGAAGATTGATCAGCAGAAACATAACCGATGTCGCCGCCTAAACTTCCGGTGGTTGTATCAAGGGAACGTTCACGTGCCAGCGCTTCAAATGAAGAACCATTTTCCAGCTCTGCAATCGCATCTTTCGCTTCTTTGTCCGAGCCCACTATAATCATGCGTGTCCGGTAAGCATCTTTGATGTCATAAAGCGCCTGGTTTTGTTTATAAAACTCTTCGATCTTGCTTTCTTCAATGACAATATCTTTAGTAAGAACTTTTTCCAAAATCAATTGTGCTTTTACTTTATCTTTCAACCGCTTAGGATCGGCCGCATACAAAGTTGTTTCTGTATCATCCTGCACCGAGCGAAGCATAGCCAGCTCCAACTCTATTTCTTTTTCACTTACTTTAATATCGTATTCTTTCGCCGCAGTTTCCATTACTTCTTGATTGACCAGTTCAAGTAGCATATCGCGGCCATGCTGTTCTTCCATAGCAGCCATCCACTCTCCTCGTGTGATGGCTTTGCCGCTGACCGAAGCTACTTCTTCGCTGCTTTCTGGACTATTTGGAATCAGCCATGCTATCAACCACAGAAGGTTTCCAATTAGCAATAGAAAGATTAGAAACAGCAGCGGACCTGACTTAAGTTTTCTTTTAGGGCGTCCCACATTTGCCGGTGCTGGAGTGGGACGTTTGCGATTATTGTTGGAGTTCATCGATGAACGATTTTAACTCCTCTTTAGAATAGCGGTAGGTTTCCAAACAGAAATGGCATTGCGCTTCCGCCATCCCATCCTCTTTAATCATTTCCTGAATTTCCTGTTGCCCTAACCCAAGAATCCCATTGGCAAACCGTTCTTTCGAGCAATTGCATTCAAATTTCACCGGCATTGTATCTAAAATCTTCACATTTCCTTTTCCAAGCACTTCTTCCAGGATTTCTTCAGGCGACAAGCCGCGTTGAATCATTTTTGAAACCGGCTCTATATGGGAAAGGCGTTCTTCAATTTTCGAAATGGTTTCGTCATCCGTGTCGGGCATTAATTGAACAATAAAACCACCAGCGGCCAGAATGGAATTATCTGTGTCTACTAATACACCGAGTCCTACCGAAGAAGGCACTTGTTCAGAGATTGCCAGGTAATACGTAAAATCTTCAGCAATTTCCCCTGAGACGATAGGCGTTTGACCAGTGAAGTTATCGCGGAGCCCTAAATCTTTAACAACCGAAAACATTCCTTCAGTTCCTACAGCGCGACGCACATCCAGCTTGCCTTTTTCATTTAAATCAAAATGAACATGCGGATTCGTAACGTATCCCCGCACTCCGCCTCTGGCATTGCTGTCCACCAATATGGTGCCAACAGGACCGCCACCGTCCACCTTAATAGTCACTTTGTTGTCCCCTTTTAACATTGCGCCCATCATAACGCCGCCAGTCATGGCTCTTCCTAATGCTGCAGAAGCAGTCGGCCATGTCATATGGCGGGTTTGCGCTTCGGCTACAGTTTGTGTTGTATCTACTGCAAAAGCGCGGACACTGCCATTAAAGCCGAGTCCTCGCACTAAATAATCTCCCACGTCCATCGTTCCTCTCTTTACGCTTGATTGCGTTTATAAATTAAATAAAGCCCCTTTAAAGTTAGAAACGGGTCTACTTTATCAATCATTGATGATTCATTGGCGATTAATGCAGCCATTCCACCCGTTGCAATGACTGTCGGTTTTTGCCTGCTCTGGGCCTTCATACGTGACACGATGCCTTCAGCCTGCCCTACATAACCATAGATAATGCCGGACTGCATAGCGGATATAGTATTTTTCCCCACAACACTAGAAGGCCGTGCAATCTCAATTCGCGGCAGCTTTGAGGCCCGGGTGTACAAAGCTTCCGTCGAAATATTTATTCCAGGAGCAATGGCACCACCCATGTATTGCCGATGCTCATCGATGTAACAATATGTAGTCGCTGTGCCGAAATCCACAATAATCAATGGTGCTCCGTATTCATGGATTGCAGCGACTGCATTGACAATGCGGTCTGCCCCCACTTCGCGGGGATTTTCATATTTGATATTCAGCCCCGTTTTAACTCCCGGTCCTACAATCAACGGTTTTACATGAAAGTATTTTTGGCACATCTGTTCCAATGCATACATTATAGGCGGAACAACAGATGACATGATAATGCCATTTATCGAGGCAAAGCTTAAATCGGCATCGTTTAACAGCGCCTTAACCTGCATACCAAATTCATCTTCAGTTTTATGGCGATCCGTTTCCAGCCGCCAGTGATACAAAAGTCGATCTTGGCCATAAATCCCCAAAATAATATTGGTGTTTCCGACATCCATTACTAAAATCATGATTGGCCCCTCACTTATTCAGGTTTTTCCAAAATATCATACCATATATCCAAAGAAATAAGAAAAACGTAATGACCATTTCCGGCTTAGGCACTTCGAAAAGCAGAAAAAATAAGTTGAACAATAAAAAAAGCTGCCCATTTCCTAAAGGAAACAGGCAACCAACTTTTTAAGACTACTTATTTGTGTTCTTCTTGAATCGGACCAGAACTACGTCCAGAAACGGTGCCTTCTTTCGGCAAGTCACCTGCTGAAGGATCGTTCGGTGCACCTGTTACATCAGGCGTTACATCCTTCTTCAAATCAACGCTTTCTTTTTCAAAATCGCCATTCAACGCTTCGTATGAACGTTCAGGAAGTGTGCCATGCTCTTTCAAGTGAAGAATTTGGCCAGCATCCAATGTTTCAACTTCAAGCAATGTCGTTGCGATTAAGTTAAGAAGATCTTTGTTTTTAGTGAGAATCTCTTTTGTACGGATGTACTGTTCTTTGATAATGCGTTGGATTTCTTGGTCGATTTCGAACGCAATAGCATCTGAATAGTTTTGTTCCGAGTTAAAGTCGCGGCCCAAGAAGACATTTCCGCCTTGTGCCTGACCAAACTGAATCGGCCCAATCTTGTCACTCATACCGTATTCGGTAACCATGCTACGAGCAATTGCTGTTGCACGTTGAAAGTCATTGTGGGCGCCAGTTGATACTTCGCCGAAAATGATGTCTTCCGATACGCGTCCGCCAAGCAAGCCAGAGATTTTATCCAGCAATTCAGGTTTTGTCATAAAGTAACGGTCTTCTTTCGGCAGCATCACTGCATAACCACCAGCTTGTCCGCGTGGAACAATCGTTACTTTATGCACAGTTTCTGCATCATCCAGCACTAAGCCTATAACGGTATGACCCGCTTCGTGGAATGCCACGATATTGCGTTCTTTTTTCGAGATGACACGATTCTTTTTAGCAGGACCTGCAATAACGCGGTCTGTGGCTTCATCGATATCTGACATGTCGATTTTGAGTTTGCTGCGTCGAGCTGCCACAAGGGCCGCTTCGTTTAATAAGTTTTCCAAATCTGCACCCGAGAATCCAGGTGTGCGCTGGGCAATTGCTTTCATGTCCACTGTCGGATCAAGCGGCTTATTGCGCGCATGCACTTTCAATACTTCTTCGCGACCTTTAACATCTGGACGGCCAACTGTAATCTGACGGTCGAAACGGCCAGGGCGCAGAAGGGCAGGATCCAAGATATCTGGACGGTTTGTTGCTGCAATGATAATGACGCCTTCGTTAGCTCCGAAACCATCCATTTCAACAAGCAATTGGTTCAATGTCTGTTCACGTTCATCATGTCCTCCGCCAAGGCCAGCTCCACGCTGACGTCCAACCGCATCAATTTCATCGATGAAAATAATACAAGGGGAATTTTTCTTAGCATTTTCGAAAAGATCACGAACTCGGGAAGCCCCGACTCCAACGAACATTTCAACAAAGTCCGAACCACTGATAGAGAAGAATGGAACACCTGCTTCGCCTGCGACTGCACGCGCCAGCAAAGTTTTACCAGTACCCGGCGGTCCAACAAGCAAAATCCCTTTTGGAATGCGAGCGCCGATGTCGGCAAATCTGCGCGGGTCTTTTAAGAAATCAACAACTTCCACAAGTTCTTGTTTCTCTTCGTCTGCTCCAGCAACATCGTTGAAGCGGACTTTATGTTTTTGATCGTCATACAGCTTCGCTTTACTTTTCCCGAAGTTCATCACTCGGCCGCCACCGCCGCCTTGTGATTGGTTAAGTAAGAAGAAGAAGAGGATGAAGATAATGATGAATGGAATGATCCCCGTGAAGAAAGAAACCCAGCCGCTTGTCTGCGGAGCTTTCAAATAATCCACGTTGACATTTTGATCTGTCGCAATTTCATCAATCCGTGTGATCAACGCTTCATTTTCCATTGGAATATTTGTAACAAATGACTCGCCTTCTTCATAGCCGGTAAGCTTACCTGTTACTTCATAAACATTGGCATCTGGCTGGATGGTCACATCAGTAACGGACCCATCTTCCAATGCCCCCAAAAACTCGTCATATCCTATATTTTCAGTCGGTTGGGCGCTGTTATTGAACGTTCCCAAAATCCCGATAATCACTAGGAAAATCAGTAAATAAAATATGGTGTATCGAAATATTCGATTCATTCCAAGCCTCCTCACAAAGTTTCCCAAAACTATACTAAATACTAACATAGGAACATTTCAGCATACAACGAAAAGCTCTCAGCTTCCCTGCTGAATTAACGGTTTGTGAACTTCTGTTGACTATTCTTGATCTTCGCTATACACCGACGGTTTCAAAATTCCAATATAAGGCAAGTTACGGTATTTTTCTGCATAATCCAAGCCATATCCGACAACAAATGCATCCGGGACTTCAAATCCGATATAATCCGCTTTCAAATCTACTTTTCGGCCAGAAGGCTTGTCTAGAAGTGTAACGATTTTGATCGAATTCGCTTTACGGTATTTAAACAGGTCCACTAAATAACTAAGTGTCAATCCACTATCAATGATATCTTCGATAATGAGAAGATCGCGGCCTTCCACGCTGGCATTTAAATCTTTAATAATTTTTACTTCTCCTGAAGAAACTGTCGCATTGCCATAGCTTGAAACATCCATAAAGTCCATTTCAACATAGCTATCCATGCGCTTCATCAAATCTCCCATAAATGGCATAGCGCCTTTCAATACCCCAATTGCCAACGGGTATTTGTCCTGGTAATCACGGGTTAATATGGCTCCTAGTTCCCGTGCTTTCTCTTGCAGGCGTTCTTCTGAGATTAATATTTCTTCAATGTCTTTCTGTAGCATGGTGGACCTCCTATAATCCTCTTTTTGCGATCTAAACTTTCTGTTCTATCAATACCCAATTATCTTCATCGCGTTTTATACGACTAAAGAAATTTGACGGCCGCAAACCTGGCAGAAACAAAACTTCATCATTCTCTGCTGCAATGACCGGCCAATCCTTTCTTAAAGGGACAGGTACTTTTTCATCAATCATCAAACGCGCCACTTTTTTTGAACGTTCCATACCCGCCAGCTGGATGCGATCTCCCGGCTTGCGGTTTCTTACCAGCAACTTCATCTTTTCAGATGCAGAAAAATACCAAAACGTACTGCTTTCTTCAAGGTTAGCTTGGGATAAAGGGACTGCTTTGTATCGAAAACCGTTCATTTCCTTTGACCATTCATTTGAAACGATTGAAACATTTTTTACAGCGGCTTCACCAATCGGTTTCATGCTTAATAGAACAGCGTCGTATTGGCGAACTATCATACAATTTTGCGGCAAATGTAAAAAAACGGTGCCGGCTGAACTTTGCATCATTTCCTGCACTTGCTCGACCAACTGTTTTGTGATTTCCACTTGCCGTTCATTATATAGATAGTTTAATAGTATTAGAACCATTCTTTTTTGTAAAGCAAGTGCTTCTCGGCTGAAACTTTTAGCTGACAAGCTGATGCCGGTTTCCTCAAATCGGATTATCTGCTTGACTTTTTCTCCTGCCAAATCCATTAAAAATTGCTGGTCTTGCTGCATTGTTTCAGCTAATTCGGCAAACTGCTCCGACACCGTATTGTTTTCCATTTTTAATAAAGGAACAATTGTTTGACGGACACGATTTCTCGTATAAACTTTTTCTGCATTACTGGAGTCTTCTCTATGCACAAGGCCGTTTTCCTTAGCATATTGTTCAATTTCTTCCCGTGTCACAGCCAGCAAAGGGCGAATCAATTCACCCTTTCCAAATGGCCGGCGCACCGGAATACCAAAGCTACCAGACTGCAGGGTTCCTCTTATTCCTGACATTAAAATAGTTTCCAGCTGGTCATCTGCATGATGAGCTGTAACAAATTTTCCAGCTTCAGTCTGCCACATCACTTCCTCGAAATAAGCATAGCGCTGTTCCCTGCAAACTTGCTGTTTATTGCCGCCCTTTGCTACTAGAATTTCAGGGATGGGTATATCCTGGCTATGACACGGGATTTTCCATTGCCGGCAAATTTCCTCTGTAAATAAGCGGTCCTGCCGCGATTCTTCCCCGCGCAGCATGTGGTTAACGTGGACCCCGTGTACCGAAACGCCGAGATAGTCTTCATTTGTTTTGAGGAAATGCAATAGAACCAGCGAATCGATTCCCCCAGAACATCCGGCAAGCACCCGATCACCCGGTACAAGCAAACGATGCTTTTTGATATACTCCATCATTTTCTTGTGAAACGTCTTCATTTGCACACCTCGTTTAGCTTTTCTTGCAGTTATCACGCTTTAAGAGAAAACTGGGCTCCCATTTTCCAAGTAAAAACTTGCGGATTAAATTTCTGCTGATCAAAATTTCTTTTTAATTATATGCTTTCTTAAAAATTATTTTCAAATTGTAATTGACACTTTATCAGTTCAATAGTATGATTTAAAATGTTCGTTTGAACAAGGGCGGCGTAGCTCAGCTGGCTAGAGCGTACGGTTCATACCCGTAAGGTCGGGGGTTCGATCCCCTCTGCCGCCATTTATGAATATGAATAGGTATTAAAAGCAGCATCCTTTTTAAGGATGCTGCTTTTTTTTATGCAAAAATCCATTGAGTTGGCTGTAGTGATAAGCATTAGGCAACACTCCTTCAAAATCAGAAGCTGCTATGTTGAATATGCCTGCATAAAAAACTTCAGTCTTAAGATCTTTTGCAATCGACTTTATCGGTGGGTTCAAAGAGGCTGAATAACTTGCATACTTCTCAATACACGTTTAGAACTTGCTCCTTTTCAAAGATCATCACTTTCTTAACATTTTATAAAAAAAACGCTTCCCAGGTGAGAAGCGTTCTAAATTTAAATTGTTAAGCTGTGCTGAAGCATTTTCCTATGCTATTGAAACAGCTAGCAAGTTATCCTCTTCTTGCGCCGCGGCCACCGCGCTTCGATTCTGTTGCACGTTTCAATGAAGTCATGTTTTCTTCACTTTCCTTCAGGAACTTCGCCATTTTTGTCTCAAAGTTCTCTTTAGGCGCACGCTCGAATGAACGGTTACTGCTTGGGCGAGGACGCTGCGGGCGATCTGGACGCTGGGGTGCGCCTTCCGGCTGAGGTTTCGCTTTACGGATGGAAAGGCCGATTTTGCCATCAGCTTCTACATTCATCACTTTCACTTCAACCATTTCGCCTACTTTTAGATGATCGTTGATATCTTTGACATAATTGTCGGCGACTTCACTAATATGCACAAGGCCAGTTGCACCAGTTGGAAGCTGAACGAACGCTCCAAAATTTGTAATACCTGTAACTTTACCTTCTAACTTGCTGCCTACTTCAATCGACATAAAAAAAATGCTCCTCCTTAAAAATTAAGATGACTCCAATTTGGGCCATTTGCTTGTAATAGCGGGACTCTTCCCACTTTTATTATAACCATCAAAAAAAGAGTGTCAACTGACTACTCTTTTTCTTCATCGTTTTCTTTGCTTTTTTCTTTGTCTTCTGGAACCGTGAAAATGATCTCGCCTTCCTCAGACAAGAAATAATCTTTGCGTGCCAGTTTTCCGACATACTCATCGTCATTCAGCAAAAGAATTTGTTCTTGCAGCTTCGCTTGCTCTTTTTCGACTATCTGAAGTTCCGCCAGCGCTTCTTCACGCAGCTGTTCTTTTTCTGAAATGGTTTGTGATTGGGCATAAATAGTAGTGCCGACCCAGATGCTCACCATGGCCACAAGAACTCCAAAGACTGCTAATCTCCTGAACAAACGGACCTTATGTGCCTGGTGGCGTTTTTCCTGCTGTTCCACCGAGCGGACATAGTCATTGCGAATTGAAGTGACTTCACTATTGTCCACCTGTTTTTCTCTCTTCGAATTCAAGACCTGTTTCCCCCCTTCGGCTTACTTTGTTGTCATTATACATGAAAACATGCTGAGGGGAAAACCCTAAATCCAATAAGGCTTGCTGCAATTTGCATTCTTTCGCTCTCTTTCATTTAGAATCGTAGTGATTTTATTCGCCGAAATTAATAAAAATACTATTGACTTAATTTTTATGCAGTTTATAATATGAGTTACTATCTTAAAAATCTATCTTTCAGTAGATAAATTCAATGTTTTCTTTTCAAATCATTAATAAATATACATTTTGAACGCATAAATGAATGGAGTGTGAAGTTATGGCGGGATTGTTATCGCTTTCGAGCGGAGAATCATTTAAAGGGGAATGGCACGGCGGCATGAGCGGCGTTCAAGGAGAGATTGTATTTTTCACCGGGATGACCGGCTATGAAGAAGTGCTAACAGACCCTTCTTACAAAGGGCAAATTATTGTATTTTCGTATCCTTTGATTGGCCAATATGGCATTCAAGCAGCTCATGTCCAATCAGACAAAATTCAGGCGGCCGGCATTGTGGTGGCAGAATTATACGACGGCCCTGTCGAAAAAGGGGCAATGACCTTGGCGGAATTTGCGGAAGATAACGAAATCCCTATTTTAAGCGGAATCGATACACGGTCCGTCATCCAAACAGTCCGGGAATTCGGGACAATGCAGTCGTTTATCGGTCCCGGCCATTCTTCCCCCGCTTTCTGGAAGCCGATGAAAACCAATTTCTTTTCCACTGAAGCAACGGAAAAAGCAATAACGGCAATAGGCGAAGGTGACATTCATATTGGCTTGGTTGATTTTCAATATAAATCTTCTATTTTGGACGAGCTGCTGAAACGGAATTGCAAAGTAAGCATTATTCCACATACGGCATCAACAGAAAATTTGGATGCTCTCCAATTAGACGGCTTATTGTTCTCAAACGGGCCTGGTGATCCTGCTGCTTTTGCACCTCTGTTTCCTACATACCGCGATTGGGCAGAACGGTACCCGACATTCGGCATTTGCCTTGGTCATCAAGTATTGGCTTCCGCATTTGGAGCGAAGACGACAAAACTTGCATACGGACACAGGGGAGCCAATCATCCAGTCATCAATTTGAAAACGAAAAAAGTCACCATGAGTTCCCAAAACCACAGCTATGTAGTGGAAGGTGGGAGTATCGAAAAAACTCCGCTCTCCATTCTTTACCAAAACGTCAATGATGGCAGCATCGAAGGACTCCTGCATCCGTCGCTTCCTATCACGACGGTCCAGTTTCATCCAGAGGCAGCTCCAGGACCTGCCGAGCACCTTGAATTGTTCAATCAGTTTCTTACAGTAATCCAACAGAAAAAGAAGGTGAAAATCCATGCCTAAAAAGCAGGACATTAAAAAAGTGCTGGTTATTGGCTCAGGTGCCATCGTCATCGGCCAAGCAGCTGAATTTGATTATTCCGGCACGCAAGCTTGCCTTGCTTTAAAAGAAGAAGGAATTCAAGTCGTTTTGGTCAACAACAACCCAGCCACGATCATGACGGACAAAACCGTTTCAGACAAAGTTTATTTTGAACCACTCACTGTAGACAGTGTTGCAGCCATCATTGAAAAAGAACGGCCAGATGGTTTGCTGGCAACAGTCGGCGGCCAGACCGGTTTGAATTTGGCGATGGCTCTGTCCGATTCAGGAATTTTAGCGGAATACAACGTATCGCTCCTCGGCACCAACATTAAATCAATCAAACAAGCTGAAGACCGCGAACAATTCCGGTCATTGATGAACGAGCTTGGTGAACCGGTTCCGGACAGCGACATTATTTATTCAACAGACAGTGCATTGGCATTTGCCGCACATGCAGGATATCCGCTGATTGTCCGTCCCGCTTATACATTGGGCGGCTTCGGAGGCGGCATCGCCCAAGACGAAGCGACGTATTTGTCGCTTGTCATGCAAGGGCTTAGTGCCAGCCCAATTAACCAATGCCTGGTCGAGAAAAGCATCGCCGGCTATAAGGAAATTGAATATGAAGTGATGCGGGATGCGAACGGCACGTGCATTACCGTGTGCAATATGGAAAACATGGATCCGGTCGGCGTTCATACAGGTGACTCCATCGTAGTAGCGCCAAGCCAAACAATGAACGACCGGGAATACCATATGTTGCGCACCGCTTCGATTAACATTATCAATGCGCTAGGGATTGTCGGAGCCTGCAATGTGCAATTTGCCCTTCATCCCGAAACGTCAACGTATTATTTGATTGAAGTAAACCCGCGGGTCAGCCGTTCTTCGGCACTTGCTTCTAAAGCAACGGGATATCCGATTGCTAAAATCGCGGCAAAGCTGGCCATTGGCTATACGCTCGATGAGTTAAAAAATCCTGTGACTGGCACCACTTTTGCAAGTTTTGAACCCGCTTTGGATTATGTTGTAGTGAAAATTCCACGCTGGCCATTTGATCAGTTCCACAAAGCGAACCGCAAGCTCGGAACGCAAATGAAAGCAACTGGAGAAGTGATGGCGATTGAACGCAGCATGGAAGCGGCTTTCCAAAAAGCCATCCGTTCTCTGGATATCCCGCTTGACGGGTTCCGTTTGCCTGCTCTTTCCGGCATGCCGCAAGCCCAATTAGAAAAACTGGCAATTGAAGCAGATGACCGCCGGTTGTTTGTGTTATTCGAGTTATTGATCCGTGGCAAAAGCATGGAAGAACTGCACAGCATGACTGCCATTGCTCCTTATTTCTTGTTTGTACTGAAACGCATTGTAGATGAATGGCATAACCTGCATTTACTGACTTGGAATGATATGACTCAAGAACGCCTGCTGATTGCCAAAACGCTTGGCTTTAGTGATCAGCAGCTGGCTGATCTCTGGTCGATCCCGGTTTCCGAAGTCTGGGGGCAACGGAAAAGCTGGGGGCTGCTTCCCGCTTATCGCGTGATTGATACTTGTGCAGCAGAATTCCGTTCACAAACGAATTATTTATATTCCACTTGGAATGGGTCCTCAGATGGACGTGCGCTCAATGCCAAAAAAGTAGCAGTGATCGGCTCCGGTCCCATCCGCATCGGCCAAGGAATTGAATTTGATTATTGCTGCGTCCATAGTGTGCTGGCATTGCAAAAATTCGGCTACGAAGCTGTGATGATTAATAACAATCCGGAAACTGTCAGTACCGACTATGAAATTGCCGATGCGTTGTATTTTGAACCGTTGACTGCAGAAGATATTTTGAATGTGCTGGATTTCGAAGGCATTACGCAAGTGATCGTTCAATTTGGCGGCCAGACTTCGTTGAACGTGGCGGCTCAATTGGAAGATGCAGGCATTACCATTCTTGGCTCAACGGTGGAACTGCTGGATCAAATGGAAGATCGCGATCGTTTTTATTCTTTTTTGGAGTCGATCGGCCTTCCGACTATTCCAAGCTATACAGCAGCAAAACCGGAAGAAGTTCCGCATTATGCAGAGCTGCTGGGCTACCCTATACTCATTCGCCCTTCTTATGTCATCGGCGGCAAAGGGATGACGGTGCTGCATAATGAACAGGATTTGCAGCACTGGCTGGAGAATACGAAAATGGCTTTCCCGGTGCTGGTGGACCATTTCGTTACCGGCAAAGAAGTGGAAGCAGATATTTTAACGGATGGTGAAAATGTCTGGGTGTCTGCTGTTTTTGAGCATATCGAAGGTACGGGCGTCCATTCAGGCGACAGCATTTCCATTACGCCTCCTGTTTCCCTGACAGCTGAGGCATTGGAGAAATTGACTGATACCGCCAAGCATATCGCCCGCAATATGGATTACACCGGGTTATTTAATATCCAATTCGTTTATGAGCAAGATCAATTGTTTGTCATGGAAATCAATCCACGGGCTTCCCGCACAGTGCCAATCAGTTCGAAAGCAACGGACGTCCCACTTGTCCAGCTGGCTACTGCATTGATGCTCGGCGTACCGTTCAATGAGCTAGGAATTGAAGAGCAGTACAACGGGCAGCCGGATTATACAGTCAAAGCACCTGTGTTCTCCCATATCAAATTGCCTGGCTTATCACCTATCCTGTCTCCCGAAATGATGTCGACCGGAGAAGTGATCGGCCAAAGCCCGGATTCCGCCATCGCCATGCAAAAAGCCTTGGATGGAGCTTCCCAACAACTGGCCGCTTTGCAGGGCGGAGGCACGATCTTTATAACAGAGCCTTCGCTGCCGCTCATTGACCAGGTATTTTGGAAACAGCATGGTTTCACATTCTGCACGGAAGCCTCTCTGCCTTTTGAACAATGGTTAAAAACTGATCATAAAAAAGCTTATATTGATTTGACACCGGACCCGGATTCCATCCAAGCAGCACAAGCGGCTATCCACCGGCTTCATGTATGGACTCGTCAAGAAACGATTGCCGCTTTTCAAGAACATGTCAAGGCCATTCATGGACCAACGAAAGGAGTGCTTGTTAAATGACAATAGCTTTACCATTAGCGCCGCAGCTTGTTCAAAAGCATCTTTTATCTTTAAAAGATTACAGTTCCTCGGAAATCCTGGATTTGCTGTCTTTGGCGGCAGAATTGAAAAAACCGGAAAACAAATACCTGCCTTTATTGGAAGGCAAAGTACTTGGCATGATTTTTGAAAAATCTTCGACTCGCACACGCGTTTCCTTTGAAGCGGGCATGCTTCAGCTTGGCGGGCATGCGATGCATTTGAGCACGCGTGATATCCAAATGGGGCGCGGGGAAAGTATCGCCGATACAGCGAAAGTTTTGTCCGGTTATTTGGATGGCATCATGATCCGCACATTCCATCAAGCGACAGTTGCAGAACTCGCAGACAATAGCAGCATTCCGGTTATTAACGGCCTGACCGATGATTTCCACCCTTGCCAGGTGCTTGCCGATTTACTCACCATACTGGAACATTTTGGAACAGTGGCCGGCAAAAAAATGGCTTATATTGGAGATGCCAACAATATGGCCAACTCGCTGATGATTGGAGCGGCTAAAGTGGGTATGGACATTTCCATCGCCGCTCCGGCCAAATATGCACCGAAAGCTAAAATGGTGGCACTGGCCAAGGAAATCGCCCAACATACCGGCGCCAACATTCACGTAACGACAGACCCTGTTGAAGCCGTGAAAGACTGTGATGTCATCTATACGGATGTCTGGGCCAGCATGGGGCAGGAAGCTGAAGCGCTTGAACGCATGGAGCATTTTAAAGGCTTCCAAGTGAACGAAGCACTTGCAGCGCATGCGAACGAAAACTACATCTTTATGCATTGCTTGCCGGCACATCGAGAAGAAGAAGTGACAACCAGCATATTAGAAGGCCCTCATTCTGTAGTCTTCCAAGAAGCTGAAAACCGCCTGCACGCTCAGAAAGCCTTGCTTGTTGCACTTATGGCTAATTAATTCCATACAGAAAAAGCTGTTCCGGGAGCATAGGCTCCGGAACAGCTTTTTGTTTTTATCAACGCTCACGATTCGTCATCGATAAATTCAGGTTCTACTTTATCCAGTTTCTCTTCTTTCAAGATGGTATACATATTGGCGGTTTCTTCTTTTTTTGCATTTTCTTTTAATTGGTCAACCCGTACCGTTACCACTTTTTGGCCAAAACGAATCTGCAGTTCATCGTTTTCTTTTAAGACCGAACTGGCTTTTGCTTTGCCGCCATTCACGGTGATGCGGCCTTGGTCAGCTACTTCTTTTGCCAGCGTACGGCGTTTGATCAATCGTGATACTTTCAAGAACTTATCAAGTCGCATAAGTCAGTCTTCCTTTCTTGCCATTTCTTTGGCTTCATTCCAAAATTGGTCAAGCTGTTCGAGCGAATAATCACTGAAATTGCCGGTTCCTTCATTGACGCATTTTTCTACGTGGCGGAAGCGCTGCTGGAATTTGCGGTTAGCATGCACCATCGCTTGTTCCGGAGACAACTCATAGAAGCGGGCAATATTCACTAAAGTGAACAGTAAATCGCCGAGTTCATCCAATTGGCGGTCTGTAGAACCTTTCGCCAATTCCGCTTGAAACTCCTGCAACTCCTCTTGGAATTTCGCCCATGCCCCGTCTGCATCCGACCAGCTGAAACCAACCTTCGCAGCTTTCTTCTGGTAGTTATAAGATGTAATCAGCGAGGAACTGAAGCGTTCTTGGTCATCTAATATTGACCCCGCTGCCGGTTTTTCCTGCGCTTTGATGGCTTGCCAGTTTGCCACCACTTCATCGGCATTATCCACTTCTACGTCTCCAAAAACATGCGGATGGCGGCGGATCATTTTTGAACTCACGGCCGACAAGACATCTTCAAGCTGAAAATAGCCATTATCCTGGCCAATCTGTGCATGCAAGAACACTTGCAGCAACACATCCCCAAGCTCTTCGGCAATCGCTTCGTCATCTTGCTCTTCAATCGCCTGGAGAAGCTCATGAGCTTCTTCCAGCAAATAAGGCCGCAGCGACTCATGTGTCTGCTCACGGTCCCAAGGACAGCCTTCAGGGCTTCTCAGCTGGGCCACGATACTGCGGAACGTCTGCCATTCCTTTAAACGGTCCAGCTGGTCTTTTGCCGGCGGCACATAAACCGTCGTTAAATTATTGACTTCCGCTGCACGGTCGAGCTCATAAAGCGGAACGGTACGCAACACTTCGTCCGCAGAACCAGCGGCAGTGACAATCGTCACCGGGTAATCTTCCGGGTATTTTTCCATCAGTGTCAGCTTCACTTCAGAAGCGCTAAATGAATCATATACTTGGGCGATCAAAATATGCTGGGTCATGTTGACGTGATCGCTTTTCATTTCAGTTCCATCAAGCAGCTGAAAGCCTTCGATCGGATCGATGCGCAGCGCGCCAAATAGGGCATCCAGAAAACTATGTCCGCCTTCAATCGACAACTGGCATGATCCAGCCTCTTCAGCTTTGATCAAATTTTGGACCGTCTGTTCGGCAACAAGCGGATGTCCCGGCACGGCGTAAATGACAGATTGTTCATTTGCCAGTGCCACCAATGTATCGGAAATTTCCGCATATACCGGTGCAAACGTATCGTGTTTTTCATAAACTGCATCGAAAGACGTGAACTCCACACCTTCTGCTGCCAGTTCTTTTAGCACTGGATGATCGTTGGTCCGTACATATAAATTAGCTGCTTGTTTCAGTTTTTTATAAACGCCGAGCGGCAATTGATCCAAATCTCCTGCACCCAGCCCGATTACATGTATGGTATTCATCTTTATCCTCTTTTCTGTTGTCTGATTCTTAGCTGGAGGCCGGCCAATTTCCGGCCGAACGGGATAATATACCACTCTTTTTCCGTAATTATCCGGCTCTTTGCAATCAGCAGCAAAAACACAGCTGCCCCGAGCGGCACGGCGGTCAATGAAGTCAGCATAGCCGAAATTCGGCTCGCTGCCCCGTCAAACAGCACGATGTCCGAAAAAAGAGCCCAGCCGGCAACGACAATGCCCATAGCAGCAGTGGAAACGGCGATCCAGCCATAATAACGGGACGGGGCAAAACGGATCGGCCAGACTTTTTTAAAGTATTGAAGCAATCCGATAACAATAAAAGCCAATCCCAAGTTTCCGGCGACCGCCGCTCCCGTCACATCCCAAATTGGCACCAATAGCCAATTGCCGAGTATTTTAATCAACAAACCGCCGGTCAAAAGCAGCGCCGGCACTTTTACTTTTCCTAAGCCATGCAACATCGCAGTCATGACCAGAAGCAGCGACATCCAGACAATCTGCCAGCTGAAAATAATCAGCGTCAGTGATTCATCCCGCGTCTGAAACAGCATTTCATTCACATAAGGCATGACGAACGTCAAGCCGGCTGCCGCTGCGAAAGCAAATAAAAACGAAATGCGGAAAGCGAGGCCGGCATACATCTGTGCCGAACGGCCGCTTTCTTTTTTTGACATATGGGCAACAAGCGGCACAATTGTCAAAGCGAGTGATGTGGCGATCAGAATGCCGAACTGGACAAGTGGCTGGCCACGGTCATAAACCCCTTTTTGTTCCATCGCTAAAGTTCGTTCTATTCCGCTTTCCGTCAATAGCCGGAAAATGGTAAAAGAATCAGCCAGTTGAAAAAACAGCAAAATCAATGAGCTCATGCTGATGCTAAGTGAAATGGCCGTCATATTTTTAATGACTGGCCAAACGCGCAGCTTGGATGGTGAATTGAATTTGAAAAGGCGCCTGCGGAAAAAGATGACCAGCAGGATAACCCCGGCTATTTCACCGGCAACTGCACCAAACATTGCCATTTGCCCTGCCGCATACAGTGAAAAACCGCTGGAGATCACAATCCACGTGCCGAGCAAAATGACCGTCACCCGGATTCCCTGCTCGGTTATCTGGGAATAAGCGACCGGCGCCATTTCATTATTCGACTGGAAAAACCCTTTTAAAACTGCAAGCGGCGGCATCAGCAGCACTGCGAAGGCACCGACTTGCAATAAGCTGCTCAACTTTCCGTCTCCCATCCATCCGGCAAGAAAATCCGCTCCAAAAAACAGAACCAGAAAGAACAATGTGGATATTACGGCAATAAAACCGAAAGCAATCCGCAAAATAGAGCCATGATCCCGCTCTTCAGAATCGGCCATCAGTTTAGAAACCGCAACGGCAAAGCCGTACGATGTCCATGTACTGAAAATGCCGATAAACGGATAGACTTGCTGGTAAATATAAAATCCTTGGTCGCCTACCATATTCTGATAAGGCACCCGGTAGACGGCGCTGAGCAATTTTACAATCAAGCCCGCCATCGTCAAAAGGACAGCGCCTTTCATGAATGTCTTCATCGTTCCTTCGTTGTTCAACGGGCTTCACTCATTCCCTCTTCAAGATTAACTGACCGTTTTTTCTTCGCGGAGCGACTCGGGCAGCAGTTTCACCATGCCTTCAAGCACATCGAACGGATGGTGTTTGCCAGTTTTGTTTTCATCGATGGCCATGACTAATTGCTGGCCCGATATACTGAAGCCGACAGCACGTCCGAAAGCAGCTGATTCTTCCACCAGTTTTCCGCCATTGACAGCAGATGTCCCATTCTCAGACAACCGGATGGAAATCACCTTGCCATTTTGTTTGATGGACTCTACACCGACTTGGCGTGCCCATACTTTCATGCGCGCGATGCGCAGCAAGCGATCGGTTTCAATTGGCATATCGCCGAAACGGTCGATCAATTCATCTTGCAGTTCTGCCACTTCTTCCACACCTTCAATGCCTTTGACGCGTTTATACATCTGGATTTTTTGATAACCATCGCCAATATAGCTGTCTGGAATGTAAGCATCAACATTAAGCGAGATTTCAATTTCCGGAATCTCTTCTTTCTTGATGCCGGTGCGCCGCTCTTCGATCGCTTGTTCAAGCATCTGTGAATACAAGTCGAAGCCGACCGAATCAATAAAGCCATGCTGCTGTGAACCGAGCAGATTGCCCGCCCCGCGAATCGATAAATCGCGCATGGCAATCTTGAAGCCCGATCCAAGTTCAGTAAATTCCTTGATGGCCATCAAGCGTTTTTCTGCGACATCTGTCAGTACTTTATCCCGCTGATACATGAAATAAGCATATGCCACTCGGCTTGAACGGCCAACGCGCCCGCGCAATTGATAAAGCTGCGACAAGCCCATGCGGTCCGCGTTATGGATGATGAGCGTATTGACGTTCGGAATATCGATGCCGGTTTCAATGATGGTCGTCGTCACTAAGACATCGTAATCGCCGTCAAGGAAACCAAGGATCACCGATTCCAGTTCCGACTCCGACATCTGTCCATGGGCATAGCCGACTCGGGCTTCCGGCACTAATGCTTGGATTTCTTCTACTTTACGGGTCATGTCATCCACCCGGTTGTACAAGAAAAATACTTGGCCGCCGCGAGCCATCTCCCGTTCAATTGCTTCACGGACAAGCGCGCCGTTGTATTCCATGACATAGCTTTGCACCGGGAATCGGTTTGCCGGCGGCGTTTCGATAACGGACAAATCGCGGACTCCAATCATCGACATATGGAGCGTCCGCGGAATTGGAGTAGCTGTCAGCGTCAATACATCGACATTTGTTTTCATTTGTTTGATCTTTTCCTTATGAGTAACGCCAAAACGCTGTTCTTCATCGATGATCAACAAACCTAAGTCTTTGTAAGCCATGTCTTTTGATAAAATCCGGTGTGTTCCAATCACCACATCAACTGAACCGTTCTTCAAGCCCTTGACGGTTTCCGTCTGTTGTTTTTTCGAACGGAAACGGCTCATGAGACCGACTTCTAGCGGGTAATCTTTAAAACGTTCACTCATTGTTTCATAATGCTGCTGTGCAAGGATCGTCGTCGGCACCAAAAATGCCACTTGCTTGCCATCTAGCACCGCTTTAAAGGCAGCGCGAATTGCCACTTCCGTCTTGCCATAACCTACGTCTCCGCAAATCAAGCGGTCCATCGGCCGTTCTTTTTCCATATCCCGCTTTACTTCATTGATCGAGCGCAGCTGATCGACGGTCTCTTCATATGGGAATTCGGCTTCAAACTGCCGCTGCATGTCTTGTTCTTCAGAAAATGCATAACCTTTTAATGCTTCGCGTTCGGCATATAGTTTAATGAGATCATCCGCTATGTCCTGAACGGCAGCTGAAACTTTCCTATGTGTCTTTTTCCATTCTGCGCCGCCCATTTTATGCAGCTTCGGCTCTTTTTCTTCCGAGGCAATGTATTTTTGGATAAGATCAATCTGGTCGACCGGCACGAACAATTTATCATCCGCTTTATAGACGATGTGCAAATAATCCTTGTGGACTCCGCCGATTTCCAGTGTCTCGATTCCGATATACCGCCCGATTCCGTGGTGGATATGGACCACATAATCACCCGGTTTGATCTCCGAATAACTTTTGATCCGCTCGGCGTTGGTCAATTTTTGCGGACGCGTCTTTTTCTTCGCCTGCTTTTGGAATAATTCACCGTCAGTAATAATGGCCAAGCGCTGCAGCGGCATTTCAAAACCACCAGACAAATCACCATCAATCAAATACATATTGCCGCCTTGGGGCTGAGTGGATGAAGTAATGATTTCTGCTTCCATGTCATAGTCTTCCAGCACCGAACGGACTTTTCGCAGCCGCTCTTCACCTTCCGCTACGATAAACACCTGGAACTTTCCTTGTTCCCAGCGTTCCACTTCCGCTTTCAACAAATTCATCTGGCCATGGAAAGATTGCATAGGCCTGCATGAAAAAGTAATGGAGTTCTTAATTTGGACGGTTGGGAAAGTCCGGACGAATAGCGACAGAAATGCCATCTTTTGCTTGGTTTTAGCAAGCACTTCCCGAAAAGCATAAGACAACCGGACCTCTTGAAGAAATTTTCCTTCTTCCAGAAGCGAGACGATCCAGTCGCCTTCTTCACGTTCCAGCGTTTCAGTCATTTCCTGAATCCGTCCGAGCTCATCGAACAAAACGATGCCGTCGGCCGGGAAATAATCGCCTAAAAAAGCGGATTGGGATTCGACCAGCGCCGCATACTTGGCCACTTGGTCCGGCATATTGCCTTGGCGCAGCATATCGATGTCATGCTGAATATGCTGCAGCAAAGCTTCTTTTGTATCTTCCGCTTTGATTTTCTTCAAAGAAGCCGCCAGCTGCTCTTCCAGCCTGTCAGCTAAATCCAGCTTTTGCCCTCTCGACAGCACCAATTCAGTTGCCGGCAAAATGCACAGCGACTTCATTTTTTCGAGGGAGCGCTGATCTTCCGCTGAAAAAAGACGAATTGAATCCACTTCGGTATCAAAAAGCTCAATACGTGCCGGATGCTCAAAATTTAATGGATAAATATCAAGGATACCGCCACGCAAGGCAAATTCACCCGGCGTTGTTACCATCGGCGTACGGGAATAGCCCATCGCCACTAATTTCGACAGCCATTGTTGAGTATCAATTTCTTCGCCTTCTGCTACCCGCAAGGTCGATAATTCCCATTGTTCTTGAGTAGGCATCAATTTTCGCATACCTGCGACTGGCGTGATGTAAACTCCTTTTCCGACACTGTACATATGATTGAGCGTATCGATGCGGTGAGCTCTTAGTTCAGGCCCTGAAAACGAAACATCTGCCGCTATCAGTTCATCCGCCGGATAAAGATGGACGAGATCTTCTCCCGTTAGTTTGACCAAATCATCATAGATGCGCTGTGCATTCAATAGGTTAGGCGTTACAACCAATAATGGCGACCGGGAATCGGACCAGACGGTTTGATAAAAAACCGGCCGCGCACTGCCAGTAAGTCCAGAAATCAAATGATGGTCACGGCCTTTTTTCAAATCCGCTATGAATTTCTGTATATGGGAATCCTCTGAAAACGTCTGCAAAATCTGTTCCATTAAGATTCCTCCCTTCAAATTAAATAAGGTGGTGTCATTTATCATACAAGAAACAGAAAAAAGCCCTGAACGCTCTTAGCGCCAAAGCAAATTTATGATCCATTAAAATTATTCATTACTTCCAGATACGGTTTCGACAGCCATAACTCACATGCTTCCGCACTTTGTTTGACCGCTTCTGCAACTTCCGGAATTTCGATTTCCGAAAAGCGCGACAGCACGTAATCCGGTACTTTCATGCCTGCAGGGGGACGGCTGATGCCAATGCGGATGCGGTTGAATTGCTGAGTCCCTAAATGCTGGATCAGTGACTTAATGCCATTGTGGCCTCCCGCGCTGCCTTTTTGACGGAGCCGCAGCTGGCCAGTCGGCAAATCCAAATCATCATAGATGACGACAATGTCATGAATATCTATATCGTAATAGTCCATCAAAGCCCCGACGCTTTCACCGGATAAATTCATATAAGTGAGCGGCTTTAACAGCATCACTTTTCCTTCAGGCCGGTGGATGATGGAATACATGCCTTTAAACTTGTTTTGCGTCAAAGGCGCATTCCACTTTAATGCCAGGTAATCAATCACTTTAAACCCGATATTGTGCCGTGTCTGCTCATATGTTTTGCCAGGATTCCCCAAGCCGATAATCAGTTTCATAAGAATCTTCCTTTACTTTTTCGCTGCTTTTTATTTTACCATATTGGTACATGAAAACAGAAAAATAGGGACTGTCCTGAGACAGCCCCTTTATTTTGCTAACTTAATCGTTCTTCTGGTCGTTCGCTGGCTCGCCGCCGATTACTTCTGGTTGAGCGCCTTCACCGGTTGGTGCTTCAAGCTCATCCAATTCATCCTGCGTACGAGGAGCGGTTACGGATACGAGGATAAAATCATCTTCATCCAAAATTTCATAAGAAACAGTTCCGCGAATGTCGCCGACTGTCAAGTGGTCACCGATGGCAAGATTGGATACATCCACTTCAAGCGCATCGGGAATATCAGCAGGTTTAACTTTAATCAAGACTTCACGATTCGGCTGGTTAACGACTCCGCCTTCTTTTTCTCCCGGAGATTCGCCGATTAGATGAACAGCTGCGGAAACTTCAAGCTCATCTGACATATTGACTGCCAAAAAGTCTACGTGCTTAAAACTGCCTTTTAACGCATCGCGTTGGAAATCACTTAATACGACATTTAGTGTTTTTCCTTCTACTTCAAGGTTAATGACCCCATTGCGTCCGGATTCGCGCAATGTTTTGATCAAATCAATTTCTGAAACTGATACAGGGATGGTTTCTGTCTGATAGCCGTAAACGACTCCAGGCACGATTCCCTGTCTGCGTAATTCCGTTAATGTAGAGTGAGGTGTAGCGCTGTCTCTTTTTTGTACTGATATTTTCGACGTCATATATTCTCATCCTCCAGTTTTAGTTGTCCATAGAGGATATTTACCCTACTACCAGAAAACCAAACATAAAGGACTTATGACTATTTATTCAGATTAATCAAACAGCGTACTGACTGATTTTTGTTCATGTACGCGGACAATCGTTTCCGCCATTAATTTGGCGACAGAAAGCTGTTTGATCTTCGCAGTTTTCTTTTCTTCCGGCAAAGCGATTGAATTTGTCACAATCAATTCTTTGATGACAGACTCGTTGATCCGTCCCACTGCAGGGCCTGAAAGCACAGGATGTGTACAGCAAGCGTACACTTCTTTTGCTCCGCTCTTAATCAATGCGCTGGCTGCGATTGTAATGGTGCCGGCTGTATCGATGATGTCATCGATGATGATAGCCGTTTTCCCTTCCACGTTCCCGACAATATTCATGACTTCTGCTACGTTCGGACGTGGACGGCGCTTATCAATAATAGCGATCGGCGCTTTCAAACGGTCTGCCATTTTACGCGCACGTGTTACACCACCGTGATCCGGTGAAACGATAATGACATTATCCAAATCGATGCCGCTGTCGTTCAAGAAATAATCTGAAAGAAGTGGCACTGCCAGCAAGTGGTCAATTAAGATATCAAAGAACCCTTGGATTTGAGGCGCATGCAGGTCCAGTGCGATGACACGTGTTGCTCCTGCTGTTTCCAGAAGGTTTGCTACCAATTTAGCTGTGATTGGCTCACGTGAACGCGCTTTGCGGTCTTGGCGGGCATAGCCGTAATAAGGCATTACAACGTTCACAGTACGGGCAGAGGCACGTTTTACTGCATCAATCATGATCAGCAGTTCCATTAAATTCTCATTGACCGGCTCGGAAGTTGATTGCACGATAAAAACGTCACAGCCACGGATACTTTCTTCAATATTAATCTGGATTTCACCATCACTGAAGTGGGTAACTGAACTTTTTCCAAGCGGTAAACCGACGTGCTTGGCAATTTCTTCCGCCAATTCCGGGTTTGAATTTAATGCGAAAATTTTCATCTTAGTGGTTGCTGCATCAATTTGATAACTCATTTCGTGTGTAGCCTCCTATTATTTTCTTGAATTTAATTTATTTACATAGCCTTCTTTGTTTTCTTGACGTGCGCGTGCAATCGCTAAAGCATCGCTCGGCACATTTTTAGAAATGGTAGATCCTGCGGCTACGTATGAGCCTTTACCAATAGTAACAGGGGCAATCAGGTTTGAATTACACCCGATAAACGAGTCATCTTCAATCGTGGTGAGAAACTTGTTCTTGCCATCGTAATTGACAGTTATGGTGCCACAGCCGATATTGACGTTTGTGCCAACATTTGCATCTCCGATATAGCTTAAATGCGAAACTTTACTGCCATTTCCAAGCGCTGATTTTTTCACTTCAACAAAATTGCCGATTTTCACTTCATCGCCTAATTGCGACTGCGGGCGCAGATGTGCGAAAGGTCCTACTGCTGTATCATTTCCGACCGTACTGTCATAAACATGCGATGAACGGATAACCGTCCGGTCGCCGATGATGCTGTTTTCAATATGGCTATTTGAAGAAACGAGGCAGTCTTCTCCAATTTTAGTGTTTCCTTCGATAATTACATTTGGCTGAAGAACTGTATCTGCACCAATCTCTGCTTCGGCACTGATATAAGCTGTAGCTGGATCGATAATGGTAACGCCGGCACGCATATGTTTTTCTGCGATGCGTGCGCGCATGATGCGTTCCGCTTCACTTAAAGCTACACGGTCATTGACGCCCAGTGTTTCATCAAAACTGTCCGTAGCATAGGCCGCCACTGTTTCTCCTTGCTTTTGCAGAATTTCAATGACATCCGGCAAATAATACTCGCCTTGAGCATTATTGTTCGAAACCAATTTTAACGCTTCGAATAATGCCTGGTTGTCAAAACAGTAAGTACCTGTGTTGATTTCTTTCACTTTTTGCTCTTCGGCAGAAGCATCTTTCTGTTCAACGATTTTTGAGACGCTTCCAGCTTCATCGCGCAAAATCCGCCCGTAACCTGCTGGATTATCCGCAATAGCTGTCAAAATAGTGGCTTTTGCGTTTGTTTCTGCATGGTGGCTAAGCAAAGCCTCCATCGTTTCAGGGCGGATCAAAGGAGTATCTCCGCACACCACTAATGTCGTGCCAGGCAGCCCTTCAATCAATGAAGCAGCTTGCTGTACCGCGTGCGCTGTTCCCAATTGCTCTTCCTGAAGCGCATATTCGCTTTTCGATCCAAGTTGTTCTTGCACTTTTTCAGCACCATGGCCAACAATCGTCACAATTTTTTCAACGCCCAACTGTGCTACGTTGTTGGTGACGTGTTCAACCATCGGCATGCCGCAAACAGGGTGAAGCACTTTATAAAGTTTAGACTTCATCCGCGTCCCTTGTCCGGCGGCTAATACTACTGCGTATGTATTCGTCATGTCATCCGGTCCTCCAATCGATTCGTCTGTTATCTATTTCATTATAGTAATGGATATTTTAGCTTTTCCTTATTGACTATATCCGAAAAACCTTGATTATTCAAGGTTTCTGAGCATGACAATACCATGACATTATCAATTGGCCATAAAAAAAAGAGCCCTATCTGTAATAGAAGGCTCGTGAGGTGGCGCGTTTAAACTCCAGCTTCTTCAAAGACCGGGTCATTTTCGCTTTGGTGATATGCAGTTAAAATAGCTTCTTGAAGCTTGTTGCGTGTGCCCGAATTGATTGGATGTGCAATGTCCCTGAATTCTCCATCAGGTGTCCGCTTGCTTGGCATAGCGACGAATAATCCCTCATTGCCGTCAATCACCCGGATATCATGCACAACAAACTCGTTGTCCAGTGTGATGGAAGCGATTGCCCGCATCCGGCCATCTGTTTGTACACGCCGAAGCCTTACGTCAGTTACTTCCATTGTGTCACCACCTTTCCTCTTAGATGCTTTTTATGTTGCTAATATATGTAATTCGCCGCTAGGCCCTAATCTCCTTCATAAATTACATAATTTATTAGAAAATTTACTTAATGGTTTATATAAAATGAATTAATGGAATTAAATCTTAAACACCGCTTCGATCGCTTTGGGCAGGGCTCCTGCCATAGGCCAAGAAGGGCACTTGTCTCATCGCTCCGTCTCGCCCACGGCAAGCGGAGCTGTGTGGCGGAATATCGACATGTGAAGATAATTAAGTCAACATATAAAATAAAAAACCACCCCGAAGGATGGTTTGGTTTACTCTGTAATTTTTGCAATAACTTCAATTTCCACTTTTGCATCTTTCGGCAGACGAGCCACTTCTACGGTAGAACGAGCCGGCTTATGATCACCGAAGTAAGAAGCATAGACTTCGTTCAGTGCTGCAAAATCATTCATGTCTTTAATGAACACAGTTGTTTTAATGACGCTTTCCAAAGAAGAACCTGCTTCAGCCAGAATGGCTTTGAGATTCGCGAAGACCTGGTGCGCCTGATCAACGATTGAGCCTTCAACCATCTCTCCTGCCGGCGTCAATGGGATCTGCCCTGAACTGTAAAACAGTTCTCCAGAAATAACACCTTGTGAATACGGTCCGATAGCTGCTGCTGCTTTGTCTGTTGCTACAAATTTCATATTAAAACCCTCCATTAGTAAAGTAGTTTCCTTCTTCCAACGCAATAGTCCGCTCTTTTTCGCTGACTTCATGCAATTTGACAAGTGACAAGTATTTTTCAACGAGGCGCTCGTCGGAATGCTCCGCTTCTACTAACACGGCTACTCCTGCAAGTGTGCATTCGAATTCTTCAAGTAAATTTTTCATGCCGTTCATCGTACCGCCGACTTTCATGAAGTCATCGGTAATTAATACCCGTTGACCACTCTTCATGCTGCGCTTAGACAGCACCATCGTCTGAATACGACGCGACGAACCAGAAACGTAGTTGATGCTCACAGTCGAGCCTTCCGTCACTTTGCTGTCTCTTCGGACAATGACGACTGGAACATTGAGATGGCGGGCAATGGCATGGGCAATCGGAATCCCTTTGGTGGCGACAGTCATGATAACATCAATTTTTTTATCCGCAAAAGCGGTAGCAAAAACCTTGCCGATCCGGTTCATGATGTCAGGATTGCCAAGGACGTCCGTCATGTACAAGTACCCGCCCGGCAAAAGCCGATCTGATTGGCTTAACTCTTTTATTAGTTCAGCCATAATGTCTTTAATTTCTTGTTGGTGAAGTTTCGGTATATACTTCACGCCGCCGGCCGCTCCCGGTACGGTCATTAATAACCCAATCCCTTTTTCTTCAAACGTCTCTTTGACAATTCCCAAGTCTTCACTGATTGAAGACTTGGCCGATTCATAGAGATCTGAAAAATATGTAAGGGGAATTAGTTTATGTGGATGGTCCAAAAGATAATGGGTCATATCAACTAACCGTTCACTGCGCTTCCACTTCATCTTACCCTCTCCTAAACACGAATGATTTATAGAAAATTTACCATAAATGTACGTATTTAAGCAAGTGACTCTCGTTCTCCAATCAAACGCACTGCATAAACTTCCGCGCAGAATCCTCTTAATCCATTGTAAATACGCGGGATCCGGGCTTCTTGCTGGACTAACCCAAAAACTGTTGGACCGCTTCCGCTCATCAACACCGCATCTGCTCCAAATTTCTTCATCTGGTCTTTGATCTGGGCTACTTCCGGATACAGATTCAACGTCACACTTTCCAAAGCATTGCCTAAATTAGCGCACATGGCATTGTAATCACCTTTAGCGAGCGCTTCAATCATTTCTTCTGTATTAGGGTGCTGGGCGTTTTCCACATCAAAGGCACCGTAAACTTCCGCTGTGGAAACACCGATGGTCGGTTTGGCCAGAATCACCCAGCAATTAGGCGGAACGGGCAGCTCCTGGATAATTTCCCCGCGTCCTTTTGCAAGTGCTGTGCCGCCATAGACACAAAAAGATACATCCGAACCGATTTTCGCACCCAGTTCAGCCAGTTCATCGAGCGACAAATTCAATTGCCATAATTGGTTTAATCCTTTTAAAGTGGCAGCTGCATCGCTGCTCCCTCCTGCCAGTCCAGCCGCAACCGGAATTTGTTTGTCCAAGGAAATAATGACTCCCGATTTAATGCCGTATGTTTCTTTTATCAACTGAGCTGCCTGGTAAGCTAAGTTGCGGGAATCATTCGGAACAAAGCGATCAGCGGATTCAATATAGATTCCGCTTTCCGTTGCTTTCAACCCGATCCGATCAGCCAAGTCGACTGTCGTCATGATCATTTCAATCTCATGATAGTTATCGGGGCGCTTATGTAAAACATCTAACGTTAAATTGATTTTGGCAGGCGCCTTCACGTAGAGCATCCCACTGCCTCCTTTTTATATTCTGATGAAGACTATTTTAACACACGCAGGGCGCTACGGGAAAAATGGCGCAAATAAACAAAAAAACTCACAGTCCGTTAAGCCAACGGGCTGTGAGTTCTAAAATAATATAAATGCCGTTCATTATTTAACAAAAAGTGCTTCTTCTGTTCCTTCATGCACAATAATTTCTACTGCTTCTGTTAGAATGTCTGCGTAGCTGTAAGACACGCGTTCAAATGAATGCTCATCTTGATCAAGTTCAATTACGAACACCGAGTGATACGTTTCTCGTAAGATTCCGGCGCGTTCGACCGTTTTCTTACGTCCTCCATTTGCCTTTAAAATCAATCGCTTTCCTAAATGCAGGTCTAACGACTTTTTAATATCCGCCAAAGTTTTGGGCATCTTGTCTACACCTCACTATAGACAAAGTCTACCAGAATTTGACCCTCCGGTCAAGTAAATTCCTAATTTTATCAGCGTTATATAGCTACTGTCAATATTTTTTTATTCGAAATACCAGGATTGATCAAAAAACAGTTTAAAATTGTAACATAATGTTAAATATTACCCGAAATAAGCATGTAATTTATCGGCCAGCAAACCGAATTCTTTTATAGAAAGTGTTTCTCCTCGGCGTGATGGTTCAATTTCTGCTTCTTCCAATGCTTTTAAAATCAGCTCTTTTTTTTCTTTGCCAAGAGGCATCGCCGACTGTAAATTGTTTAGGATGGTTTTCCGGCGCTGAACAAACGATCCTCTAGTTACCGTGAAAAAGAAATCTTCATCAATTACTTTTACTTGCGGCTCCGGGCGTTTGATCATCCGAATAACAGCGGAATCAACATTTGGCTGTGGCATGAAGACGGTCTTCGGCACAGTCAGGGCCATTTCTGCTTCGGTGTAATACTGGATAGCAATCGACAACGATCCATAGGCTTTTGTGCCAGGCTTTGCGGTGATGCGCTCCGCTACTTCTTTTTGGAGCATAACCACTAAACCTCGAATCGGCAGTTTTTCAAGAAGCAGCTTCATAATAATCGGTGTTGTGACATAATAAGGCAAATTTGCTACCACCATGATGTCTTCATATCCGGCAAGTTCTTCCTCAATGGCTGTCTGAACATCAGCTTTTAAGATATCTGAATGAATAATGGAGATATTGTCGTATGGAGATAAAGTGTCTTTCAACACCGGCAGAAGACGCTGATCAATTTCAAACGCCAGTACTTTGCCTGCTTCACGAGCCAAATGTTCTGTCAAAGCTCCGATTCCGGGTCCAATTTCAATAACAGCTGACTCTTTTGTCAGCTTTGCCTTGCCGACAATTTTCCGGAGAATATTTGGATCAATCAGGAAATTTTGGCCGAGACTTTTCTTTACAGTCAGGCCATGTTTCGCCATGATTTCCTGAGTGCGTATGGGTGTAGCAATATCTTTAATCATGAAAGTTCCTCCTGGTTTAACGCTTGTACAGCTTCGATAAATTGAGTTTTGGAGATCCCAAACATATGAAGCCTTTTTTGAAGCTGTTTTCCATTGGTATAGCCTATTTGGAGCAAAGCTCCTAAGCGGATTCGGCGCATTTTAGCTTGAGGGTGCGCTACTAATGCTGCGTCCATCAAATCCTCCATGGTAATTTCAACCGCATCTTCTGTTTGACGCGGCGTATACACAGCCGATAATGCTTCTCGGATATCTTCATCTTTGGCATGTTCTATCCCAAGCCCTTTGCCGTTTTTCGCAATGGTCTTTTCTTTTGCTAAAAAGGCATGCTTTACGCCCGGCACATGTTCTTCAATAATAGCACGGATTCGCTGTCCAGGATAATCAGGGTCTGTAAAAACGATGACTCCCCGCTTTTGCTGGGCATGGGCAATGCGCACCAGCGTTTCTTTCGAAATTGCAGAACCGTTTGTCTCTAGCGTATCTGCATTTATAGCACGTTTGACTGCTACTGTATCGTCTTTTCCTTCAACTATGATTATTTCTTTGATTTTCACTTTTGGTTCCTCATTTCCAGCACTTCTTGTTTTCTCCCGCTTTAACGGCTGTTGCTTTCCAAGCAAAAGATGCAGCTTTAAAGTTCCGTTTAGCCAAGCTACTACTCACAACATATAAAAGCATCCGTGAGTAAAGTTTCTCTTTATTCTACACGCAGCCGGGCACATAAGTAAAAGGCTTTCCCGGGAACTCCCAAGAAAGCCTTTGCTGATACCGCTATCTCTATTAGTTAAGGACTGTAACTTTTAGCTGCTGGCGTCCAAATGCGACAGCATCTGAATGATTGGCCATAAACAAATCAATCTTGTTTCCTTTGATTGCTCCGCCCGTATCTCCGGCAACCGCATAACCATATCCTTCTACGTAAACTTTAGAGCCAAGCGGAATGACATTCGGGTCTACCGCGATGACTTTAAGGCCTGGATTCGCCATTAAGTTAATGCCAGTAGCAGTAATGCCTGAACAGCCCGCGCAGCTTGCTGTATACGCTGTAGCGGATACATAGAACTCTTTGCCGCTACTTGGCGCGGCCGCTTTAGTTGAAGCAGCAGCTGCTTTTCTTGAAGGTTCAGCTTTTTTGGCCGGTGCTGCTTTAGGTGCGGCCGCTTTCTGAACTGGCGCAGCTGAAGCTTGTTGAACCGGTGCTGTCGAAGCTTTTTTCTCAGGAGCTTTAGCAGTGGCACCACGTGAAACGCTGGCCACAACTACTTTTGTCCCAACTGCTGTAACTTGTTTTGTCGGTTCTTTAACCGTTTTTTTACTCTTAAGATCGCGTTTTACTTCTTTGCCGTTTTCTTTCACAACTTCATAAGTTTTAGAAACGACACCATTCTGGCCTTTTTGGACAAGTTTTTCCTGCCCTTTTAAAAGCTTAGAATCTTTTTTCGTTTCTGCTGCAAATTTCACAGAATCCTCCACTACATCGGTGACCTTTTCTACACGAACCACTTGGACTTTGGAATTCGGAACAACTTTTTCATCCATTCCGTTTTCAACCCGGTCAAGTTCGCCTAGCGTAATTTTGTTCTGTTTTAAAAAGTCAGCGACCGTAGTCGAAGTGGACCATACTTTTTTCTCTTCCAAGCCATCTACCAGAGTTACCTCATATGCTTTTTCAACAGAAATCGCTGTATCCTCATCTACTTCTTCATTTAATGCAGGTGTCACTTTATCATGTTCTGTAACTTCAACATTCGCTTTCGCTAAAATATCTTTTACTGTATTGGCTGTAGTCCAGGCAGCTGTTTCTTTGCCATCAACCGATACTTTATATTGCTCTGCCTGATCCCATTCAAGTGCAGTATCTTCTTTAATAGCGCTATCTGCAGATTGGCTTAAATAATCATCTTTAGCCACTTGTATTTGTTGTTCTTCTAAAAACGCCCCTACTGTATCAGCGTGCGTCTTAACTTCTGTTGTTTCGCCGTTTGCCGTCATCTTCACCGTGTTTTTCGTTCCTTCGTAAATAGCGAACGTCAAAACAGCAGCAAACATCAATACAGTAGCAATTGCAACAAGTAAAGATTTTCCTTTATATAAATTAACTGACTTGCTATTTTTTTCTTGTTCTGTCAAAAATAACTCCTCCTCTTTCACTTGAGTGATTGTATAGACTCGATTTCCTTGTGTCAACTTAAACGGGCTTTTCTTATTTTGACCCTTGCTCTGTTAGGTTGAAAAACTGTTCTGCGTTCCGTGTCGTAATTCGGGCAACTTCTTCTACGGAGATGCCTTTCAAGCGGGCAATCTCTGCTGCGACAAGAGGGACATAGGCTGGTTCATTCCGTTTTCCGCGATAAGGATGTGGAGCCAGGTACGGTGCATCCGTTTCAATCATTAAATGATCGAGGGGAATTTCTGCTGCAACTTCTTTTGGCTTTTTGGCATTTTTAAAAGTGACTGGTCCGCCAAGGGAAATCATGAAGTTCATGGCAATGCTTTCACGTGCCGTTTCTACACTGCCGCCGAAGCAATGCATCACGCCGCCAACTTCATGTGCTTCTTCTTCTTTTAGTATGCGCAGCACATCCGACGTCGCATCCCGATTATGGATAATAATCGGCAATTTGACTTTTTTGGCCAGTCGAATTTGTTTGCGGAATACTTCTTGCTGCACTTCTTTTGGAGATTTGTCCCAGTAATAGTCCAAACCGGTTTCTCCAATTCCCACCACTTTTTCATGAGCCGCCAACTCTTCAATCCACTTTAAGTCTTCTTCTGTGCAATCAATGGCATCTACTGGATGCCATCCAACTACGGCATATATAAAATCATGTTTCTCGGCAAGCTCGATAGCACGTTCAATCGTTTTCCGATCGAACCCAATGACAACCATTTTTGTAACATTGTTTTCTAAAGCTCTGTCGATTACTTCATTTAAATCTTCATCATACTGGTCTGCATTTAAATGCACGTGGGTATCTATGAACATCAGGCATTCTCCTCACATTACACCTTATTCTAATCGTTTCCTTCGTTTCTTTCTTCACACCAATATTACAGTTGTATAACAAAACATGTTATTTGTATAACAATTCAATCCATTTATTGGCACCTTCAACCAATAAAATACAAAATGAAAAAGGACCTGTAATTTCTTACAGGTCCTTTTAAAATCAAATCATCCTTTTTCAATCTATGGAATGAACGATTATGGATAATTATTTCTCTTTATTTAATTTGAGCGCCATTTGGTAATTTCTCGTCCACTGCCGCTAAAGTCAAATATCCGTTTTTCTCCCCGGCCAAAATCATCCCTTGAGAAAGCTCGCCGCGCAGCTTAACCGGTTTCAAATTGGCCACGACTACTACTTTTTTGCCGACTAAATCTTCTGGTTTATAATGCTCTGCAATTCCAGAAACCACTTGGCGCTGCTCATAGCCTAAATCCAGCTGCAGTTTCAGCAATTTCGAAGTTTTTGGAACTGCTTCGCTGGCAGTTACCGTCGCTACCCGCAGATCCACTTTCATGAATTCATCGATTGTGATCTCCGGGACATCGGGTACTTCTTCAATCATCTCTTCCACCAGCTCTTCTGTTTCTGCTGGGGCATCAGTTCCCCGCATTTGCTCGCGGATATAGGCAACTTCCGGTTCTACTTCAAGACGCGGGAAAATCGGTGTTCCTTTTGATACCACTTTAATGCCTTCTGGAATCTTACCGAATTCCTGCAATGTTTCCCATGCCAAAAATTCTTCAGACAAGCCCAGTTGTTCGATAATCTGCTTTGGTGCATTCGGCAAGAATGGCTGAAGCATGACGGCGGTCATCCGCAGGCTTTCAGCTAAATGAGCCATAACCGAAGCGAGTTTGCCAACAGCGTCTTCATCTTTTGCCAATACCCATGGCTGTGTTTCATCGATATATTTATTGGTGCGTGAAATCAATGCCCATACTTCACTTAGCACAATGCTGAATTGCATTTTTTCCATATGCTGCTCATAAACTTCCACTGTATGTTTGGCTACTTGCTGAAGTGTCGCATCAAACTCCGTTTCTAGCCCTTTCACTTGCGGAACTTGTCCGTCAAAGTATTTATTGATCATCGATATGGTACGGTTCAATAAGTTGCCTAAGTCATTGGCCAAATCAAAATTGGTGCGTTCTACAAACGATTCAGGCGAGAAGACGCCATCTGAACCAAATGGAAGCTCACGCAGCAAGAAATAACGGGTCGCATCGAGCCCGTAGCGCTCTACCAGCATTTCCGGATAAACCACATTGCCTTTTGATTTCGACATTTTGCCGTCTTTCATCATGATAAAACCGTGGGCGAAAACTTTCTTCGGCAATGGCAACTCCAAAGCCATCAAGAAAATCGGCCAATAAATGGTATGGAAACGGACAATGTCTTTGCCGACTACATGGACATCGGCCGGCCAGTATTTATTAAATGCTGACTCGTCATCTGAACCGTAGCCAAGCGAAGTAATATAATTTGATAAAGCATCCACCCATACATAGATTACATGTTTGGGATCTCCAGGAACCGGAATTCCCCAGTCAAATGACGTTCTTGAAACGGATAAATCTTCAAGACCCGGTTTGATAAAGTTATTGATCATTTCATTTTTGCGGGATTCAGGTTCAATAAATTCAACATGGTTCTCATAATAATCAAGTAGGCGGTCCGCATATTTCTTCATATTAAAGAAGTAGGACTCTTCTTTAACTTTATGGACTGGCCGGCCGCAATCCGGGCAATTGCCGTCCACTAACTGTCCTTCTGTATAAAAAGACTCGCACGGCGTACAATACCAGCCTTCGTATTGTCCTTTGTAAATATCGCCATTGTCCAAAAACGTTTTAAAAATCTTCTCGACGCCTTTTTTATGGCGATCTTCAGTAGTTCGGATAAAATCATCGTAAGTAATGTCCATAGTGGACCATACCTTTTTAGCAGCGTCAGCCATTTCATCCACATATTGCTGAGGAGCTTTTCCAGCTTCTTGAGCTTTTTCTTCTATTTTCTGGCCATGCTCATCCATGCCAGTCAAGAACCGAACGTCAAAACCGCGCAAACGTTTGTAACGAACCATAGCATCCGAAGCCACCGTGGTATAAGCAGTTCCAATATGGAATTTTCCGCTTGGATAATAAATCGGTGTTGTCAGGTAAAAAGTATTGTTGTTAGCAGTCACGAAAAATTCCTCCAGTTTCTTTGTATAGTTCTTATTTTAACGAAGTCGCCACTATTGTACAATCTTTCAATTCCAAGGCCTTTTTCGACATTGGCGAAGTAGCGTAAATATTGAAAAAAAGACTCGGTTTTTTTCATATCTCCTTAGTCTGGCAGATTAACAATAAAAATAACTTTAAACATCAATTTTATGCCCTATAATGTAAAAATTTATTATAATTTCGATAGTTTTATATTGACCAAATTGCCAGTACTTGGTATGATTTATGACAGGAAGTGGTAAATGTCGAATTTTGACGAAAAACATCCGACAAATTTGAAGGGAGATTATTATTATGAAATCGACAGGTATTGTACGTAAAGTTGATGAACTAGGCCGAGTGGTAATTCCAATTGAATTGCGCCGTACTTTAGGAATCGCAGAAAAAGATGCTTTGGAAATTTACGTTGACGACGATAAAATTATTCTAAAAAAATATTTACCTAATATGACTTGTGCTGTGACAGGAGAAGTTTCCGATGACAACATGCAGTTGGTTGGCGGTAAGCTGATTCTAAGCCCAGAAGGCGCAGAAATGCTAGTAAAAGAAATTCAAAACAACTTAAAAAAATAAGTCAAGACAGTAAAAAACCGGAGCGGTTCCAGCGCTCCGGTTTTTTATATATGATATGCCTGATAGACATCCCGTTTTGATAGATGGCGTTCCTGCGACACTTCTTTAATTGCTTCTTTAGAAGTCAATTGCTTCTTCTCCATCAGTTCATCTACATGGGCTGCAATCGATAAATGCTCCCACCATTTCTCTTGTTCAACGATATCAGGAGAAGCGTTTCCTTCTATAATAATGCAAAATTCTCCTCGAATAGTATTCTCTTCTGCCCACTCTACAGCCTCTTCAATGGTGCCGCGTAAAAACTCTTCAAATTTCTTTGTGATTTCACGGGCTAACGTAATTTTCCGTTCATTGCCGAAAGTTTTTTGCACGCTTTTTAAACTGTCTTTTAATCTATGAGGTGCTTCGTAAAAAATCAACGTTTCTTCTTTTTGGCTCAGTGTCTCCAGTTCAGCATGGCGCTCTTTTTTATGGCGTGATAAAAAACCGTAAAAAAGGAAAGGCTGCGGAGTGATGCCGGAAGCGATCAATGCACTAAGCGCGGCATTGGCGCCAGGAACTGGCACTACCGGAAAGTCTTCTTCCACTACACGCTGCACGATGTCTTCTCCTGGATCTGAAATGCATGGCATACCGGCATCACTAACCAATGCCACCGACTTTCCTTCATGCAAATAAGAAAGAATTTTATAGCCGCCGCTGTCTTGATTATGCTCATGATAGCTGACGAGTTTGGTTTGGATATCGAAGTAATTGCATAAATTTTTCGTATTGCGGGTGTCTTCCGCTGCAATGATGTCCACTTCTTTTAAAATGCGGATGGCTCTTACGGTCATGTCTTCCAAATTGCCGATCGGCGTTGCTACTAAATACAGTGTCGCTTTGTTTTCCACAAAACTTTTCTGGGACTTCATTTGCCATCTTCCTTTCCTTCAGCAATATAGCGGATTTTTTGCGGTTTCGATAATTGCTTGAAGGCGTATTCCGCTTTCATTGCTGCGGGCTTTGCATCAAAACTTTCATGGTGAATGATTTTGACCGGACCTTTGGCTCGCGTATATTTCGCGCCCTTTCCACTGTTATGAGCTTCTAGCCGTTTCTGCAGGTCATTGGTATAACCGGCATAGTAGGAACCGTCGGCACATTCAAGCACATAAAAATAATGCTTATTCGTTTCCATAAAGCAATTCTCTCACTTCTTCTGTATATTCCCCGTTCTCTCCATAAACAATCAGCGGTGGCAGGATTTTCAAATCCGGCTTGCCATCTTTTATGCCTTCGATTAACAGTGTATTCGCTTCCTTGCCGGCTTTTGGGTAAACCAAACGAACCCTTTTCGGCTCCAGCCGATTCGCACGCATGGCTGTGATGATATCAATGAGGCGTCCAGAGCGATGCACAAACGCTGCTTTCCCGCCTTGTTTCAGAAGCTTGCTGGCGGCCTCGACAGATTCATCCAGGGTTAAATAGAGTTCGTGGCGGGCAATTGCCATATGTTCACTGAGGTTTTTATCACTCATTTCATGCGCAGGAAAATAAGGAGGATTACAGGTCACTACATCGAATTTCTCAATTCCAAGCTGAGCCGGGATTTCCTTTACATCGCCTTCAATAATGCTGATTTGCTGGTGCAAACCGTTATATTCCACGCTTCTGCGTGCCATGTAGGCAAGCCGTTCCTGAAGTTCTACCCCAATGATGGAAGATTCCGTTCTGGCGCTTAAGAACAACGGAATGGCTCCATTGCCCGTACATAAGTCCACGATTTTTCCGCGTTTTAACGGCACATAGGCAAACCGGGCAAGAAGTACCGCATCCAGCGAGAATGAGAACACGGATGGACTTTGGATGATCCGCAAATCTTCCGCCAATAAATAATCCAGTCTTTCGTCATCCAATAACATCTTTCCACCTCCTTATACATAATAAAAGGCTGCCGCCACAAAAAGTGTCGGAGCCTTTTTTTATTGTTGTCTAGCTGCAAGAGCCCGTTTCTCCGGTCATAAGCAACCCAGTTATGTAGCAAAGAACGCCACTTCACTGGTCTGTCTTATACTTATCAGAGCTGAACAGGCGCTTCCGCTTTCTTTCAGTTTTGCTTGTTTAAAAACGACAGGCAAAACAGGCAATCATCGCCTTTTCGTGAACTGCCAAAATGAACATGACATACATGGTAACCTTCATGGTATAAACGTGCCAAGTTATCGTAGCCTTCCCCGATATCCATAGCTGCTTTTTTCAGTTTCACCGGATCCACAACTGCTGTTTCCGGAACCGCTTTATGAAGTTCATCCAAACGTGCCCGCAAATGATGATTTTCAAGCTGCAGGGCATGATGTTCTTCCATCGTATGGGCCACTACCGCTTTCAATTCACGAAACTGCTCTTGCATCGACTCCAATTGCTGTTCAAAATCCATGACCGTGTCTAAAAAGTTCTTCTCTTTCACTTAAAAACCACCTCACGCTCTCGTTCCTTGGCCCATTATCTCACTTAATGAGTATTCTAATGTCTGTTCTTGCTCAGCTAAGCGAATTTTTAACACACGCTCTAAAATATTCATGCCAACAACGCGGCCTTCCCCGTCTGGAGTTGTTACACGGGCACCAACATCCGGCATTTCTTTTTTAGCAGTTTCATATTCGTCGTTCTCGTATTTCAGGCAGCACATCAAACGTCCGCATAACCCGGAAATTTTCGATGGATTCAGAGACAGATTTTGATCTTTTGCCATTTTAATCGATACCGGCTCAAAGTCGCCCAGGAATGTTGAGCAACAAAGCATCCGGCCGCAAGGGCCAATACCGCCCAGCATTTTCGCTTCATCTCTTACTCCAATTTGCCGAAGTTCAATGCGAGTCCGGAAAATAGAAGCCAAATCCTTAACCAAATTGCGGAAATCGACGCGCCCTTCCGCTGTGAAATAAAAGATGACTTTATTGCGGTCAAATGTATATTCCACATCCACTAATTTCATCTCCAAGCGATGCTCTTCGATTTTTTGCGTGCCCATTTCGAAAGCACGTCCTGCTTCCAAGCGATTTTCTTCTACTTGCTGGCGGTCCCGGTCAGTCGCTACGCGTACCACTTGTTTCAATGGCAGCACAACATCATTTTCCTCAACCGTTTTTACCGGCACAACAACTTTGCCGTATTCTATACCCCTTGCAGTTTCTACGATGACATAATCGTCTTTTTCAATCGCAAATTCTCCTGGGTCAAAATAATATATTTTACCCGCCTTTTTAAAGCGGACACCAATGACATTATACAATTGCTTATCCCTCCCGCAGGTTCAGCATTAACTGCTCCATGAGCAGCGTTCGATTCATATTGCGCGGCAATTGCTGTTTGGCTTGTAAAATCGCCTGCAATTGCTTAGATAATACTGGAAACGAACGCTGAAGCGCCAACTGCTTCCATGTTTCTTCCATATCTGGATATGTTCGCGCAGTTTCAAGACCCGCTTTTACCGAAGCGATGTCCCGATATGCAAATAATAACATGTCGAGCCCTCTTTCGGTATCCTCTTTTTCTTTAAATACTGGAAGCCATTCAGATTGCAGCAATAAAAGAGCCTCGTGGACATTGCTGTTAATGGCTTCCATTAATTTTAACACAATTTTGCGCTGTTGGATAAAAGCTTCATCCGAACTTAAGCGCACCGCCTCTTCGGTATTTTGCGTCACCATGCTAACAGTCGAAGCCATTGAAGCAGTCATGCCACCGCTAAGCAACTGCTCCATCATTTTCGGCCGCGACAGCGGCTGAAACGATACAATCTGGCAACGCGACCGGATTGTCGTCATGATGGCATTGAGTCGTTCCGTCAACAAAATGGCGGTAACGTTCATTTCGGGTTCCTCTAAAAATTTCAATAACGCATTAGCCGAGGCATTATTCATTCGGTCTGCATCTTGAATTACATATATTTTACGGCCGGTACTAAAGCCCGTTTTATTCATATTGAAAATCAATTCACGAATCTGATCGATTTTGATGTTTTGTCCATCCGGCTCAATAAAGACGATGCTTGGGTGGTTGCCTGTATTATAGAGATGGCAGCTATGGCATGTTTCACATGGAACATTTTCTATAGGAGCTTCGCAAAGCAGAAGCTTTACAAAAAAATGGGTCACTTCCGTTAATCCGGAACCGGCTGGCCCTTCAAATAAATAAGCATGTGCCAACCGATCTTTTGCATAGGCACCTTGCAGTCTTTTCATCACAACCGGCTGCATTTCCTGAAACTCTTCGATTGTCTTTTGCATATTTTCACCTTCATTCAGCCTTTGTAAAAAACCCCGTGTTCCAGTGGGAGCACGGGTATCTCATCTAACATATATTACTTAACGCGTTTTGCGTCTTAAGGGATGTTTAAAAATGATGGAACTGTTCAATTGGCAAGACAAAAATTGTCGCGCCTCCTACTTCCACTTCAACTGGATATGGAATATAAGAATCTGCATTGCCGCCCATTGGTGAGACAGGGGCAACCATTTGTTCACGTGAACGGCAATTATCCCGGATTAAATCCATCAACTTCGGCACGAGGCCATCCTCGACACCAATCAAAAAAGTGGTATTCCCTGAGCGCAAGAACCCTCCAGTACTGGCAAGTTTGGTAGCCCGAAAATCATTTTTTGTTAACGCGTTGGATAAGCGATTACTATCTTGATCCTGCACGACTGCAACGACGAGTTTCATCAGCACTCACTCCTTTTCTGTATTTCTTCTATATAAGTATACCATGAAGAAAAGCTTACACTGCATATCTTCCCAGCGTTTATCAAATTCTGGGTGGATTTATAAAATTAGTGACTGTATGGAAAGCGTGCTGGAACACCGTCTCGATATCCCTTCCAGCATCAATCACTTGAATCCGGTCTGGATACTGTCCAACAAGCAATTGATAGCCTTCACGCACCGCTTCATGGAATTTTAACGATTCCACATCCAAACGGTTTACTTCCCGGCCTGCATCTTTTTCAATGCGGGCAAGCCCTACTTTGGGTTCTACATCAAAATAAAGCGTTAAATCCGGCATGTATTCATCTATGGCAAACTTATTGATGGCATAGATTTCTTTTATGCCAAGGCCTCTCGCATGTCCTTGATACGCCAAACTGCTATCTATGTACCGATCACACAAAACCACTTTTCCAGCTTCAATGGCTGGAATAACTTTCTCGACTAAATGCTGCCTTCTTGCTGCGGCATATAGCAAAGCTTCTGTCCGTGCATCCATTTTGACATTGTCACGATCCAATATGACTTTCCGGATTTGTTCTGCAATCTCAATCCCGCCCGGTTCTCTTGTACAGACAACTGAATGACCCCGCTGCTCCAATGCAGAAGCCAGACGTTTTAAAATACTGGTTTTTCCGGATCCTTCTCCGCCTTCCAGCGTAATCAAATAACCCATTCTTTTCTTCACCTGATTTCTTCATGTTTAATCCCTTTAACTATACAGGAAATGAACCTCTTAGAACATGGTAGACGCAGCCCGGCTTCGAGCATCTCAAAGAGGCAGCAGGACGAGCTTATTCCTCATCTTCTGCCACTTGATATGCTTCTTCGTACAACACAAGCTGGCTATTGATTTCCGGTTCTCCATCTTTCTTTTTGACATAACGGTACTGCCCTGTTGCATCTTGTTCCCGCGCCTTCATATTATCTTTTAAAGCAATCTCCAAAACATGCTCTATTTGAGCTTTGATTCGATTGCTGTAAACAGGGAATAAAATTTCAATGCGGTTTTCCATATTTCGTGTCATCATATCCGCTGAAGACAAAAATGTCTTTTCTTCTCCGTTATGGTAGAAATAATAAATTCGGCTATGTTCCAAAAGGCGGCCGACAATGCTTCTGACACGGATGTTTTCACTCACGCCTTTAATCCCTGGGCGCAGGCAGCAAATTCCCCGGACGATCAAGTCAACTTTTACTCCCTCGATCGACGCTTCGTATAATTTCTTGATGAGTTCTTTATCGGTCAAAGAATTCATTTTAGCGATAATGCGGCCATTGCCAAACTTCTTATGGGATTTGATTTCCGCTTCGATCAATTCAAGAAAGTCTTTTCGGATGCTGAACGGTGCTACGGATAAATGATGAAATTCCGGCTTTTCGGTATAGCCGCTCAAAAAATTGAAAAAGTTGGTCGCATCTACACCGAATTCCCGTACAGAAGTGAATAGGCTCATGTCCGTGTAAATCTTCGCTGTCTGATCGTTGTAATTGCCTGTCCCCAGATGTACAAAACGAGCTATTTCTCCATCCTTTTTGCGTACAACCAAGGTAATTTTGCTATGAGTTTTAAGATGGGTCATCCCATAAATCACATGGCACCCAGCTTGCTCCAGCTCTTTTGCCCATTGGACATTGTTCTCTTCATCGAAACGCGCTTTGAGTTCCACCAAAACAGTGACTTGCTTGCCATTTTCAGCCGCTCTTTTTAATGCTTTAATAATCGGCGAATCCCCACTAACCCGGTACAGGGTTTGTTTAATCGCCAATACATCCGGATCATCAGCCGCTTTTGACATAAAATCCACGACCGGTTCAAAGGATTCGTATGGATGATGCAGAAATACGTCTTGTGCAAGCACTTTATCAAAAATGTCTTCATGAGAAGACAAGTCGCGAGGCGGTTGAGAAATCCGGCTTTCGTAGACAAGTTTCTTATGCGTTTTAGACATTTTTTTATAAAAATTGAAAAACAGCGTTAAATCCAATGGACCTTCAATTTCATACACATCTTTTTTGCTAATTTCCAAGGCTTCTGTTAAATAAGCCAGCATTTCGGAATCTATGCCTTCTTTTTGCACTTCAAGACGGACTGCTGCTCCCCATTTCCGCTTCCTCAGCTCTTCTTCAATCTCTTTCAATAAGTCCCGGGCGCCTTCCTCATGAATTGTCATGTCGGCATTGCGGGTGATACGGAAAATCGATGTAGAAGCCACTGTAAAGCCTTGAAACAGCTTGCCAATAAAATGCCTAATGACATCTTCTAATAAAACAAAGCGCTCCTTGCCTGCCTTGGCGTCCAAATAAACAAAACGATCGAGTACAGCCGGCACTTGAACAATCGCTGTTTTAAATTGATTTTTTGCTTCTTCATCTTGATCTTTAAGCAGGACTGCCAAATTGATGCTTCTATTCAAAAGCATGGGAAATGGCCGATACGCATCAATTGCTAATGGCGTAAGGACAGGGAAAATCTGCTCATCGAAATAAGTTTCTATTTCTTTAAGCTCTCGGTCCGCCAATTCCGCCATTTTGAAAATCCGGACTCCTTCATGCCTCATTTTTGGAATCAATAAATTGCGCAATGTCTGATATTGCAATTCTACTAATTGATGGGTTTTACTGCCGATTTCTTTCAATTGCTGCCTCGGAGTCATGCCGGCTTTATTTTCTGGCCCTGCAAAACCTACTTTTACTTGATCTTGGAGACCCGCTACTCGCACCATGAAAAATTCGTCGAGGTTCGAACTGAAAATCGACAAAAATTTGAAACGCTCCAGCAATGGATTGCGTTCATCTATTGCTTCTCTCAGCACCCTTTCGTTAAAAGCAAGCCAGCTGAGTTCTCTATTGTTGTAATAAGAAGGATTATCCAGATCAACGGTATTTTTTTTCGTCGTAATCACATTCTCCGCCATCCTTTGTCTTCAAATTCTCGGCCACTTCTATACCTGATTACTGTGGCTGCCGTGCTAATTCTTCATGGAATTGCAGTTCAATGGACTTTTTCAAGTGCTTTTCAAGATGTTTTTTCTGTTTTTCTGCCTGGTATTGTTCTGGCATCCAGTCACTATTGCACTCTATTTCAAACACAAGTTGTCCTGCTGTCGGCTCTTCAATTCGAATGGCTTCAATAATATTCCGTTTGGTTGCATTCAAACTGTAAGCAAGTTTGACAATGGCCCCGAACAGACTGTATTTTGCCAGTTCATCTTTCGTAAACCAATCTTCATAAAGCGCGGTATTCCGCTTGAAAACTTCCCGGTTTTTAAAAGAGGCAATTAATGCCACCGTCATGCGATCTTTATGCAATAACCCATCAATTGTACGGTTTGCCAATAAATAAAATGTATGTTGATGGCTCGCTTCTGCATCAATATAGGAGCCAAGATTATAAAGCGCGCTGCCCAAACGAAGGTATTTCATGTCTTTAGAATCCAGAACAAAGACTTTGCACTTTTCCAGTTCATTGAAAATCATCAGGGCATTCTTGCTGACATGAGAAGCATGATTCAAATTGATGTCAAAATCACTTGCCAATTCATAAAAACTTTCTTCCAAAACGTTCGGGAAAATGGAAAGCTCAAATTCTTTCGTCATTTCTTCATAAAATACGCCGTCTCTAAGCCCTTTTCTGCTTAAAGCAAATTTATTTGTTTCAATATAATCCATCAAATAAGAAAAAACCTCAATAGCCGGTATAATGATGTCTGCGCGGTCTCTTGTCAGGCCTTCCAAGCGCTGGATTTCAGGAAAATCCATGCTCAACAGCAGATTTTGCACACCTTTAACGTTTTTAGCCGTCATCATATATTGGTGAATACCTGCAACCGGGTAGCCGATATATTCCTGATGGATCTGGGCTAAGTTCCGTGCACTTCCCCCTATTCCAATCAGCGGCAGCTTTTTATTAGCAAGCCATGGCAAGGTTTGGAACTGTTCTTTTAAAAATTTGCGAAGCGTCTTTAGTTCTTGCGAAGTGGGAAGATCCTCTTTGATAAATTGCTGTTTCAAAGACAATGCTCCAAACGGAAAACTATAGAAAAAGATTAATTTCCGATTTTGAAAATAAGTGATTTCCGTGCTTCCTCCACCAATATCCACTGTAATGCCATTTTCAAAAGGCGTAGAATTTACGACTGCCAGAAAGCCGTAATTTGCTTCCTCATATTCAGACAAAATCCGCATCGAGAAATCCGTTTCTTTTTCAACACGCTCTAAAATTTCCTCTTGATTAGTAGCTTGCCGAATCGCTGCAGTAGCTACACATCTAATTTCCTTCAATTTATGATGTCTCGTTACTTCCTGGAAACCTTGAAGAGTATGTATCAATACATTGATTCCTTCAGTTTCCAGATGTCCATTCTCCGACAAATAATTGCGCAAACGGGCAACAGCTTTGACGTTTTCACTTTCTGTCAGTTTTCCACTTTTGTCGCGTGTGTAAATGACAAGCCGCATCGTATTTGAGCCGATATCTACAATTGCATACTTTTCCTGATCCAACATAATTTCCACATCCCGCCCCTGTAAAATTTCGTATACTATATCATACCCATTTTTCAGAAATTATGACTAATTTGTTGCAGGCAGTACGCAGATTAATTTTTCTTCTAAGCGAAGGTCTCCTTGAATCTGAGCCCCTGTCGACAGATAATCCATCAATCCTTCCAGTTTATCCATGGTCCATTTTTCACCAGGAACAATCAAAGGCACGCCAGGCGGATAAGGAATCACCATGCCAGCCGAAATCCGGCCAAACGCTTTTGTATAAGAGATCCACTCCCTTGCTTCCATATCGAGTTGCGCATAAGAGATTTCAGGAACGCTGATATTCTGTTGGATGGGCATTTTCACTATAACCGCTTCACGAGGTGCTTGTGTTAAAGCTTGCACCGCTTCTTTTATACGGCTGCGGACCTCTGCAAAAGGATAGCTATGCGGCTGTTTTAATAAAGGCAAAATCATCAGAACCTGGTAAGGATCTGCCAGTTCTGCATGGATTCCCACCTTTTCCAATTCTTTTTTTAGTTGAAAGCCACTATTATATTCGGTTCTAAGCATCAATTTTAAAGGATCATCCGATTCAAAAACCTCAAGTTTTGGAATGCTCTTTAACCCCTTCACAAACTGTTCTCTTTTATCTTCAAAATGCCGCATGTCCGGCTGCGTATAATTTTGAACAAATGCCCGTGCATCGTCCAGCGAAGCCATAATAAGATAAGAGGGGCTGCTGGATTGCAGCATTCTTAAATACTTCTTGATTTTTTCTGCATTTACTAAATTCCCTTTTATATGTAAGAATGACCCCATTGTCATAGCTGGCAAAGTTTTATGCGCTGAATGCACCACTACATCCGCTCCAAAAGCCAACGCTGAAGCAGGATAGGGTTCGCCGATTTGAAAATGGGCACCATGCGCTTCATCCACTAATACCGCGATGCCTTTGGAATGGCAAAGAGCGATAGTTTCTTTTAATCCTGCTGTTGCCATACCGTAATAATTAGGATAAGTCAGAACCACTGCCTTTGCTTCCGGATACGCTGTCACCGCTGCTGCAATATCTGCAAAGGCTACTCCAACAGCAGTCAACGATTCATCGTCCCATTCAGGTGCTACATAAACCGGTCGTATTTTTGCTAATTCAAGTGCATGAAAAACTGATTTATGGGAATTTCGCTGAACAATTACTGTATCGCCTTCTTTGCAGACGGCATGTATCATTGCCAAATTGCCTACTGTCGACCCATTAACGAGGAAAAAGCTTTCATCCGCTCCGTAAGTGGCTGCCAGCAGGCTCTGTGCTTCACGAATAGCTTCTTCGGGATAATGAAGATCATCTAAACCGGTAACTTCTGTTAAGTCATAAGAGAGGGCTGTACGGATTGCTTGTGGCAAGCCAGATAACTCGCCGTTCTTATGGCCTGGCACATGAAATGAAATCGGCAGTGGCTGCTGAAATGCAGTTAAAGCTTCTACTAAAGGTTTTCGATGCGTCATGATTTTCATCCTTACGTTTTTTTTCGTTATGTTTAGTATATATGAAAGCAATAAGTTACGCTGTGCATCTGATGAGCGTCAATCAAAAACTTATTTAACGAAAACACAAAAAAGCCGTTGCCGGGAATACCGGCAACGGCTTTTTCTTCTTACAGGGCCCAGCAATGTCCTACTCTCGCAGGGGGAGACCCCCAACTACCATTGGCGCAAAAGAGCTTAACTGCCGTGTTCGGGATGGGAACGGGTGTGGCCTCTTTGCCATCATC
>NZ_JBPRLO010000011.1:0-49957 GCF_051417975.1 Planococcus sp. 1R117A
AGCCGTCCAAGTATTCGTTGACCAGGTTCATTTTGAATTCTTCGCTATATTTTGACATAGAAAAACACCCCAAAAGTTAGTTTTTAACTCTAACTTTTGGGGTGCAGCACCTAAAGGGTCTTTTTTTTATCAATCTATTTTTGTCAGTAAAATCGGCTCGCCTTTTGTAACAAGCACAGTATGCTCAATTTGGGCGACAAGAGACTGGTCAGGAGTGATGAACGTCCAGCCGTCTCCAGATTCTACAATATGCTCAGATTTCTGCGAAATGAACGGCTCTACAGCCAGGACCATTCCTTCTTTTAATATAGTGGTTTCCCAAGCATCATAATAATTCAAAATATGCTGAGGAGCTTCATGCAATGATTTTCCAATTCCGTGGCCAGTCAGGTTCTTGATAACAAATAAGCCTTGCTGTTTAGCTTCACGTTCAACTGCTTTGCCGATCTGGTTCAATTTTGCGCCAGCCTTTACTTTTGACATGGCACGATCAAATGCCGAAGCAGCCACTTCACAAAGTTTTTCTTTTTCAGGATGTCCATCCCCTACTACAAAAGAAATGCCCGTATCTGAAAAATAGCCTTCATAGGATCCTGATACATCAATATTGACCATATCGCCTTCATTGATGACCCGTTTTCCTGGCATGCCGTGTGCCACTTCCTCGTTCACACTGATGCAAGTATAGCCCGGGAAATCATATTCCGATTTCGGACCTGAGACGCCGCCGAGTTCTTCAAACATTCGGCCGCCCATCTCATCGAGTTCTTTTGTGGTGATGCCCGGCTTAGTGGCAGCTCTCATCGCATCACGAATTTCAGCGACCATTCGGCCGGCTTTTTTTAGCATTTCAATATCTTTTTCTGTATTGGCTATCATTTAATACCCTTCTTTCAACTTGTCTAACAAAAATTATACCATAAGAAAAGAGGACTATCATAACGATAATCCTCCTACAGGCTGATGATATGCTCTCGACAGGTATTTTACGAAAGCTCAGTAATTCCATTTAAGCTTTTGTATCTACCAGTTTAGGGGCAGCAGCAAAAAGTGCGGAGCAGACAAAAGCCGCGAGCAGAAATACCGGAATCATATAGGTGGCATTATAAACTGCTGAATAGATAAAAACATTGCCTTCTGCAAACATGCCAAAGAATAAGATGCCCGTAATTACGTGAGTAATATAACGCAGGAGAGATCCAATAAACAGCCCAATTACTACTGCAGTAATCATGCCGCCAGTGCGATGCTCTCTGTAAGCCTGCAAGTATCTTCCACGCATCATACCAGCAAGGCCAACTACTCCGTAGGCGACCAGATAATCCAGGAGCACTTGCATCACTACAAAACCAAACGAAAGCGGCGTAACTGAAATGACTCCTGTGACAATTTGCAGCAAGCCTACAAGAAGACCGGTTAATACCCCTGCCAGAACGCCTCTTCTAAATGCTATCAAGACGATGGGAATCATTACAAAGCTGACGGAACCGCCCTGTGGCATTTTAAACGCCACAAAATCCAGCACATAGCCAAGCGCTCCGAAAATCGCTATTTCCACCATCAATAAAACTCGTAAATTTCTCATGACTTCCTCCTTATGTGTTATGCACATCACCAGAAGGGCCGCAGAAAAAAACCATATAAAAGCGGCGCCAGGATAGATCCTGGCGCCGCGTTAAGGGCAGGTTTCCATCCACATCCCTGCGCAAGTGTTAACTTACAGGTTCGAAGGGTAAGAACAAAATGTTCACTCTCAGCAATAAGCTCCCCTTGTGGTGTATACATTATTTCGCTAACACTTGTATTGTACACAAATATCGTCCTTAAAGCAATATCGTTTCAAGCTCTATCGTTAGGGTATACTTTTAATAACCGTAAAATTTGAAAGGTGGTGCAGGCAGTTAAACAAAGCTGCCAAATGATGATTCATCTGCTAAAGGATTTGATTAAAATTGAAAGTGATACAAAAGAAGGAGCGAACGAAGCCCTTCTTTTTTGTGCCGACTGGCTGAAAAACAACGGGCAAGACATCAAAGTCCATGATAACGATGGCTACCTGATGCTGACAGCCATTAAAGGCCAAGGAACCAAAACGATTGTTTGGAACGGACATGTCGATGTTGTGCCCGGACATGCCGAACAATTTGTTCCTATGGAAGAAAGCGGCCGAGTTTACGGCCGCGGAGCTGCTGATATGAAAGCGGGAGTTGCTGCTATGATGCAGGCTTTTGTGGAGTTAGATGAAGGCAAGCTTAATCAGATTGTCCAATTACATATCGTCACCGATGAAGAAATCGGCGGGCGCAATACGTCAAAATGGCTAGTGGATCAAGGTTATCATGGAGATTTTGTTATTTGCGGGGAACCCACCGGCTTGAAAGTGGGTCTGCAATCTAAAGGGATACTGCGGATGGATTTGACTTTCAAAGGCAAACCCGCACATGGCAGCCGGCCTTGGGAAGGCATCAACGCCATTGAATCTGCCATGAAATTCCACATGGCCATGGCAGAATTGCCGTTCCGAAAAGAATCCACGGAGTATTACGAACAACCGTCTGTTAATCTGCCAATTATCAATGCCGGCGAACGCTATAATGTAGTTCCTGAAATCTGTCATATGTCTTATGATATCCGCTTTATACCAGGGCAGGATAAACAAGAAATCATCCGGCAAATGGAGGAGCTTTCCGAAACTTTAAATATTGATATGGAATATAAGGCGAGCGGTTCAACGCCGGCTCTGACCACTTCAAAAGAGAATCCGTTTATACAAACCTTGCAAAAAGCCATTAAACAGACGACCGGCAAAGAGTCGGTATTGTTCGGCCAGCACGGAGCTGCCGATACCCGCTATTATGCGTCTGTGAACGGCGGTGAAGGAGCTATAGAGTTTGGCCCTGCCGGAGATGACTGGCATGGCAACGCAGAATTCGTCCTAGTCTCCAGTATCCACGATTATAAGGAAGTTCTTATTTTATTAGCCCATTCTAATGCCTAGGTTTATAAAAATAGAAACAAGGGAAACTAGTTTATACCTCACTTATGATAGGAGAGATAGATATGAAAATAAGTCGTCTTGTAAAAACTGCTATTAAAATAGCACCCGTTGCTTATCCAATTATCCGCAAAGCAATGCAAAAAAGTAAAAAAACCGGAAATACCAGCCAATACAAAACTCCACAGGCCAAACGTTAAAAATAACAAAGGGGCTGTCCAAATAAGTCTAATATTAGACTTATTGGACAGCCCCTTGCTTTTAATAAAGCGTAGGTTAATACTATTGCTCCTGCATTGCACCTGCATCGCTGCGCTAGCTTCGGTGCAGAAAAAACCGCCGCTGCGCTAGCTTCGTCGTAAAGGAGTTGTCCCAAATTACTTTTGGGACAACTCCTTTATTATGCATATTCGGCATGAATGGCCAGTCGGTGAAACAACCATTAAGAGAGATGGCAAAGCCTTCGTTTGATAAAAGGCTGTTTTCAGACATAAGGCACAACTTCACGCAGCGCTAAATATTCGACTTCCATCTTCTCAGAAGGACGCATCGAGGTCACGCCATCAATCGTCGCGCTTCTTTCTTCCCCGCCCTGCTCCAGTATTTGCAACATTTCTTCGAATGTTTTAGGAGCAGCCGCTGGCAATTCCTTATCTTCTAATTCCCAGCCATTTTGATATTGCTCTAAAAAAGCGTTCGCCATCGCTTGATAGCCTTTTATATTGGGATGGACATCTGCCGAATTTGGAATTTTATCAATTGCATTTTTTCCAAATGATTGATCTACAGAAACAAATTGCGCCCCTGCTTTTTCTGACGTTTGCTTTAATATGGCGTTAAGTTGGTCAAGCTGTTTTCCAGTACCTTGTTTTTGCGTATCCCGGACATGAGGATAAGCAAAATAATAACCCATTATATACAGGTCTGCTTGAGGAGCCGTCTTTTTCAGCTCGGCAATAATAGCTTCCAGATTAATCCGGGCCTTGTTTAAAGCAAAATCTACTTGGATTTGCTGAAATGCTAATGAGCCTTCTGCTGGATTTGATTGGATTAACGGCAGGAGATCATTCGCCCCTGCAGACAAGGTAATGATGTTGGCAGAAGCGAGTACTTCTTTAGCTTCGGGTGACTGAATCCGTTTCAGCACATCTTCTGTTGTAAACCCTGGAAATGCCAGGTTTTTCGTATAGAAAGCAACCGGTTGATGGCGCGCCAATTCTTGCGCAATCAAATCCGAATAACCTGCATCAATTTGAGAATTTGGCGTTTGCCCTGCTGCTAAAGAATCGCCAAGTGCGATATAAACCGCCGGAATTCTCACTTCCGCTTGCACCGGCATCGATCCACTGATCAAAAAGGCAGTAGCCAACATTGCTGTCCAAAATTTCTTCAAATTGCTCACCTCTTAGAATGCCCAGTTTCCATTACGGAAAATCGGCTCTTTTGTCCCATCTTCCCGAATGCCGTCAATGTTCATTTTTGCGCTCCCAATCATAAAGTCTTCATGGACAATGGAAGTATTCAATCCGATTGACTCTAATTGCGTCCGTTCCAAATCACGTGCCCCTTCACAGCAAGTAGGATAAGAATCACCGATTGCCAGATGGTTTGAAGCATTTTCGTCAAATAATGTATTGAAAAACAAAATATTGGCATTCGATATTGGTGATTGGTGCGGAACTAGAGCAACTTCACCTAGATAAGCCGCTCCTTCATCCGCAGTTATCATCTCATCAAGCAATTCCTGCCCTGACGCTGCTTGTGCTTTGACGATTTTCCCTTTTTCGAATGTCAAAGTAAATCCATCGATGATATTGCCTTGATAGACAAGCGGTTTAGTATTGCGTACCACTCCTTCTACACCATATTTCAAAGGAACTGTATAAACTTCCTCGGTCGGCATATTGGCGATAAACGGATTGCCTTGCGGTGTTTTCGAAGCTCCAGACATCCAAATATGCTTTTCAGGAAGAGCAATCGTCAAATCCGTTCCAGGCGCTGTATAATGCAGCTTCTCGAATCTTCTATCATTTAACAAACCTGCGCGCTTTTCTAAAGTGTTAATATGTTCTTGCCATTTTTTCACAGCATTGCCTTCTCCGATGCGCACTGTCTTGAAAATCGCTTCCCAAAGAGCTTCCATCTGCCGGTCGCTTTCAAGCTCCGGAAAAACTTTTTGTGCCCATTTCTGGGAAGGAATCGCAACAATTGACCAGGCTACTTTATCTGATCCTACTGCCTGACGGTAGCGCTCCAAAGCCTTTCCTGAAGCTTTTTGTGAGTCAGACAGGCGTTTTGCCGAAATCCCCGTCAATAAATCCGGATCTTCTGCGTCAATCCATAAGAACGATCCACCAGTATTGATGACTTCGTCCCGTTGAACTACCGACCATTCCGGATACTCAGTGAAAGCTTCATCAGGCGCCATTTCAAAATGGATTCTTGTTTGAACAGGATCGGCGTAATTCACATAAACGCGTTTTGCTTCTGCTTCGTATGCTTTTTTTACCACGAGACGGGTAAACTCAATCGTATCAACCGTTGTATTAATCATGATGGTTTGGTTTTTTTGGACGTTCAATCCTACGTAAACAGTAAGGTCTGCATACTGCTCCAATTTTTCTTGGAAAGTCATCGTTTGTTCCCCTTTTCTGACATTGTTTTACTGTTTCCTTCAATCAACTGACCGCCATGAAGAATTTTCTGAACTGGTTTTGAAGGCAGTTCTTTCGTGAATTTCTTATAATGGCGCTCATCTTGATAAGCTAGTAATGTCAGAACTTCACCGTCTGCTCCTGCCCGCCCTGTCCGGCCGGAACGGTGCAAATACTGGTCTACCGTTTGTGGGACGTCCACGTGGATTACATGCGTCACTGCATCAATATCCAAGCCGCGCGCAGCCACTTCCGTCGCAATCAGTACGGAAACTTCTCCTTTTCGGAATGACTCAAGCGCTTTTTTACGTTCTTCTTTTTTCATTTCAGAGTGCAGTGTAACTACTTTCGCGTCACGGAATTTCAGTTTATCTTCTTTCATCAGCAGCTGATCAAGATTATTGACGAAAGCCAGTGCTTTCACACCGTCGATATGCGAAATTCTGCGAAGCATATCGGTCTTGTCACGTTCTTCCACTTTAATGAACGAATGCGTCACTTTCCCGAACATTGGCAAATCCTCTGCAGTTACCTGAATGCGCGTCGGATGCTGCATCAGACGATCCGCTACCAACTCCACTTCTTCTGTTATGGTTGCTGATACAAGAACCAATTGACGGTCATGCTGTGTTTTTTCAATCAAGTCTTTCATGATATTGCGGTGCTCACGGGCCATCAATTGATCGCCTTCATCCAAAACCAGCATGCGTATTTCATGCATTTTCAACTTTTTGGTTTTGACCAATTCATTTAAGCGGCCTGGTGTCCCTACTACAATCGTCGGTTTTTTCTTTAATTTTTCCAATTGGCGCTGCACGTTGGCTCCGCCGATCAGTTGGGCGACTGTTACATCGGTACCTTCTGTCCATTCGCGCAGAACATTGACAATCTGCATGGATAACTCCTGAGATGGGGCGATGATCATCGCTTGAATTGCTGGTTTTGCCGTATTCACACGCTGTAAGATTGGCAATACATAAGCCAAGGTTTTACCAGAGCCTGTCGGAGATTCAGCAACGATGTCTTTGCCAGCGAGCATTTCCGGAATCATTTGTTCTTGAATGGGCATGGCTGTTTCAAATCCTGCCTTATTCCATTTTTCTTGCCAAATCGGATTTAATTGTTCTATAAAGTTCATATCTTATTCCACCTTCTTTTCGATGCTAATAGTGTACCATATTTGGCGTTTCACCGCTTTTTTAAAAAGAAAAGCGCAAGCACCGGTCTAGCCCTGACAAGCGCTGGAGGCCTTGGCGGTAATGGCGTCATTTGCCATTGCTGCCGAGGCTGAAGCGACTCGAGGGGCTGGGCGCTGAAGCTGGACAATCAGAAAAGCGCAAGCGCCCAAAAGCTGAAGCTAACCTAAGTGCGCGACATTCTGTCGCACCGGTTACCTGACCCGCTTAGCGGGCCCTCGACGGGCATAAGAGAGACCGGCGAAGCGGCATGTTTTCAGCCGCATAATCAGATCAGCTTTGGTTCCTCAATTTCTGAGCCTTGGAATCCAAAAATGAAAAAGCTGGCCCAATTGCTTGGGCCAGCTTTGGCTTTCCTATTCAGTTACTTCTTTGCGTTTATAAACTATTTCCTTTTCAGCTTCGGAAACTGGGCGAACCGGTTTCTTGATGAAGATGGACAGCGCTAAAGCGACAAGCGCAATGAATGTCGAAACAAAAAACGCGAAGTTGATGCCATCAAGCATCGCTAAATTTAAAATGCTTGCCGGATCGGTTCCATTGGCAGCTAAATCCTTTGCAGTTGACTCGGTGCGTACATTCATAATCGAAATCAAGAAAGCCGAACCGACGGCTCCTGCTACTTGCTGAAGCGTATTGTTGATGGCAGTACCATGTGGATATGATTTCATCGGCAAAGTGTTCAAGCCGTTTGTCATGACCGGCATCATGACAAGAGAAATCCCTAACATGCGAATTGTATAAATCAGCATGATGTTGAAAAAGCTCGATTCCAAACTTAATTGACTGAACATATAAGTGGTCGCCACTACGATAGCCAACCCGGGAACGGCCAGTACTCTTGCACCGAATTTATCGAACAGGCGGCCCGTAATTGGCGACATAACCCCCATCACGAGTGCTCCCGGAAGCATAAGCAGCCCTGATTCAATTGGCGATATGTCTTTGATTGTCTGAATATAGATTGGCATCAAAATCATTGCCGAGAACATCGACATTGAGATTGCCACTGAAATGGCGGATGACAAAGCGAACATCGGATATTTATAGATTCGGATTTGAAGCAATGGTTCATCCAATTTTAGCTGTCGGAACCCGAAAATAAGCAATGAGACAATTCCAATGGCGATTGTTAGCACTACAACAGGATCAGTCCAGCCCATGGTCCCTGCTGAACTGAATCCATATAGAATGCCGCCAAACCCTAAACTTGAAAGTGCGAGTGATAATTTATCCAAAGACAGGTTTCTGTCCTGGAAAGTTAAGTTTTTTAACTTGAAGATTCCCAAAGCAAGTGGAATCAACGCAATCGGCAGTACAATCCAGAAGAGGACGCGCCATGAATAATGTTCAACGATGAATCCTGACAGTGTAGGCCCGATTGCTGGAGCCACTACCATCACGAGGCCAAAAAAACCCATTGCTGATCCACGTTTTTCAATCGGGAAAGCGGCCAGCATGACGTTCATCAATAACGGCATCATCAATGCCGAACCGGCTGCCTGCACCATCCGGCCAATCAGCAGCACGCTGAACACCGGTGCTATTGCAGCCAGTAAAGTTCCTAATGCAAACAAAGACATGGCCACAATAAATATAGAACGGTTCGAATAGCGCTGGATAAAATATGCACTCGCTGGAATCAAAATACCGTTGACCAACATATAACCGGTCACCAGCCATTGCACCGTTGAAGCGGTAATATTCAAGTCAATCATGATTTCAGGCAAAGCAATATTCAATAATGTCTGGTTAAAGATTGCCACAAACGCCCCTGTAAACAAAATTGCTATTATGCCATAAGGCGGTTTTTTCTGTTCTGTCATTCTTTTTATTCCTCCGTAATTTCTTGCCGTTATTTTAATGTTTTTTCTCCATTGCACAATTCTATACCCACAGTATATTTTTATCAAGCAAAATATACCGACAGTCCAAAAACATTGATTTAAAAGTACTTACAGGCTACTATGGAACTAGACTAATAGTATAAAGGTGAAAAATATGAATCTAAAAAAACAACAAATCATCAATGCCGCTTATTCTCTGTTCATCAACAAAGGATATAATTCTTCTTCTATTCAAGACATTCTGGATGAAGCAGGCGTGTCAAAAGGCACTTTCTATAATTATTTCACTTCGAAGACGGAATGTCTGATAGCCATCATGGAATCGATTGGCAGCGAAATCCGCCAAAAGCGAATGGCAGCTGCAGTCGGCAAATCAGTGAACGATTCCGAAGTTCTTGCCGAGCAATTGTGCATCCGAATACGGCTTAACCGGGAAAAAAATCTTTTTTCACTATATGAAAGCATTTTTTATTCTCAAGACGAAGAGCTGAAAAAGTTTGCCAAAGAAACATATATTAATGAATTAAACTGGATTAAATTTCGCATAACAGAAGTATTTGGAGAAGAAGCTGAACCTTATGCTTTAGAAAACGCAGCAGTGGTGCATGGATCCATTCAACAGCTGATCCATATTTGGAAGCTTGGCACAGAAGAAGACCTGCCCACTGATGAATTGGCCTCGTTTGTGATTAGGCGCTTGAAAGCGGCAATCACTCAGCAAATCAAGTCGGGTGACCGGTTTATCAGAGAAGCAAGTATTTCCAGCGAAACACCAGCAGAAAAGCTGTCTTTAGAGGAACTAAGCAAAAAGCTCAAACAGCTGTTGCAGGATGAGGAAGAAGATACAAGGCAGCTGATCAGCTTTTTAGCGGAGGAGTTAGTTGCAGAAACTCCCCGCAAAGCGTTGATGGAAAGCGTTTTATCTACTTTGACTCAAAGTAATGCATACGAACACGAACTGGTAATGGCGTTCGAACAAGTTTGGAAAGAACTTCAGCAAATGTAAAAAGAGGCTTCGCCGCAATTGGCGATGCCTCTTTTCTTATGGTTTTCTTCGGCCTTTTGCTGCTTGTTCCAATGCATAAGCATATTCAATCAGCGCAGGTTCACTGAAGGCATATCCCGTAAAAGTGATGCCGAAAGGTTCGTTTTCGGCTGAGAAGCTGAAAGGTACGGTAATAGAAGGAAATCCTGCCGCCGCTCCGATATTGCAGCCGAAATCTTGAGGCAACACAAGCGCATCCGCCCCAATTTCATTTAACGTGCTGTTGATTCCCTGTTCAGCTGCTAAAAAGCGGTTTCGCTCCAAAGCCTCGACATATTCCCGTTCGTTCAGCTTCCCGCTCATGCCGTTTGCTTGTTCCATAAGGTTTTGGCCAAACTTCAACATGGTTTCTTCATGCTCATTGTTAAACGCAATCACGTCATCCATTGAACGGATCGGATTTTGCGGATTGGATTTTGCCAGATACGCATTAAGGTCCGCTTTAAATTCATGCAGCAAAACCGCAAACCCTAAATCCCCTTGGTCGGCTCCGAGGTCTACGTTGTCGATAATCTCTGCCCCGCATTCGCGCAGCTTGTCCATGGCTTTTTCAAACTGTTCCGATTGGTCCTGGGAAACCCCTTCTTCGAACAGCGCTCTTGGCACGCCCAGTTTGATGCCTTTCAACCCATCTTTCTTGAAATGCTGCGTCCAGTCATAGTCTTCAAACTGCTTTGCAAAGATTGTGATAGGATCTTCCGGATCAAAACCGGTCATTGCCGCAAAAACTGTGACAGCGTCTTCTACTGTGCGTGCCATTGGTCCAGGAATATCCTGGGTATGCGACAGTGGAATTATTCCATTGCGGCTGATCATGCCGACAGTCGGTTTGAGGCCGACCAAGCTATTGTGAGCGGCTGGATCGATGATCGATCCGGATGTTTCCGTCCCGAGAGCGGCTGCCGCTAAATTTGTGGCAGCGGCTACTGCAGAACCTGAACTGGAGCCTCCGACATCGAATGGTCCATAGGGGTTCTTTACCTGCCCGCCGCGTGAACTATAGCCATTGGGCAGTTTATCTGACAAGAAATTTGCCCATTCGGTCATATTTGTTTTACCAAGTATGACCGCACCTGCTTCGCGCAATTTGGCGACTATTGTGGCATCCTCCAGCGCATAATGGTCTTTCAGTGCAAGCGATCCTGCACTGGTATGCATTTTATCTTTAGTATTCATACTGTCCTTCACTAAAATCGGGATGCCGTGAAGCGGTGAGCGCACTCCCATATGCTGCCGTTCAAAATCAAGAGCTTGTGCAATGTGCAAAGCATCCGGATTGATTTCCAAGACAGCATTGGTATTTTTATCACGAAGCGAGATGTTTTCCTTGTACATCAATACAAGTTCTTCTGATGTAATTTTTCCATCAGCCAGTTCCAGCTGCAATTCTGCAATGGTTTTTTCATCTAATTGGTTGAGCCGGTATTCTTCTAATTTTTTATGATGCATACATTTTCCTCCGTTTTCTCATTTATCGAATCTGCTTTCCAGTTAAATCTCTGTATTGAAAAAAGCCGGAAGCTCCGGCTTACAGTTCTTCTGTATATGTTTTCATCAATTCATATAAGGATAGTTCGTAGAGCTGTCTGCCATGAATTTTAAAGACATTTTGCTCTACCAGCTGTTCAATGATGATTGATCGTTTATCTTCAAATTTAGATTCTGGTATTTGTTCCATCTTGTTCTTTCTCTCCTTGTTACGTTCTCTCTCCTCTCTACCCTGTAAAGCGCTTTCATAAAACCTGAAAAGCCATTTATTTGTGTTTCTTTTTTCACTTTTTTGGATTGAAAACCACAAAGCAAAAAAGATGTGCGGAACATACTTTTCTCTCTATTTCAGAATTGAATCCACAGCCAATTTTGCAATTGTAGCATTTGAAAGAATAAAATTATCCACTTTCACATGCGAAAAGTTTGGAATATGCTCTTCGCGCTCTACTTCGACGGTTGTATGCACTCCAGGCGATATGCGTTCAACCGCGCAAGCAATCATTAGAGATTTCCCGTCTGCCAGGACTTGATCATCAATTTTATCATCGGAAAATATTAATAGCGCATCAGCATGCTGTACATTGGCTTTGTTCAAAACATCGCCGTCAGTCGCGCGCCCTCTAACAAAATGAATCCGATCATGAATTTCCTTCGCCTTTTCAATCGTATCAATTACATCAATCTCCACTTTGGAATCTCTTGCTAATATTTCTTTAATCGCATTTTCCGCTTTATGGGACCAATCAATGATGACGATATGATTTTTTCCTTCGTACATCAAACCACCGCTTTCTTTCTGTCGTCTGTATAAGGTTATGCTGTCAATCGCTTTGCCAATGAATGTAGCGAATAATCCAATGCCAATGATGTATAAGAAGATAATAGTGAATACTCTGCCGAGAATAGTTGCAGGGAAAAAATCACCATAACCGACTGTTAACATTGTCGTCATCGTAAACCACAAAGCGTCAAAATGTGACAGGAACGTTTCCGGCTCAATCCATGGCAGCAACAATGTGCTGAGCGCTATCAGGATGACTGTACACGTTGTTAAAATCAACCATGAAAGATTAGTCGCTTTAAAATACAATTTCTTTAGGATAATCATCTTGCCATCTCCCGCTCTGCTTGTATCGTCAGAAAAATTTTTTTCTTACTCAGTATACTCTTTTCTTTATTTGAAACTCATCATTTTTATTAAATAAACATACAAAAAACCGATACCTGTTTATGGCTATCGGTTTTTATCAAAGTTAATTTTTAATTTTTCTCCTGCTATTTTTTGAAGTGAATCCTGCCTGTTATAATCACGAGATAGAAATCATGTCGGTATCTTGTTTTTCGTCATTGCCGATTGCTTTATTCAGTCTTGGTATAACTTCGGTTGCCAGCAATTCGATATTTCTCTCTACTTTATGGAATGGAACTCCGCCAATATCAACTTGCGCCAAAAAACGTGTATGCCCAAATAGTTCATGCTGGCGGAGAATTTTTTCTACAACTTGTTCAGGGCTTCCTACAAACAAGGCTGTTTCCGGACTAGCTAATTGTTCAAAATCACCTCTGGACATTCTTGTTCCCATCCCGCGTTGTCGATTGACATAATTCCAATAGTTAACATAATAAGGGTAAAACTCATCCATTGCCTGTTCGGTCGTTTCTGCCAGATAAGTATGCCCTGTCACAGCGACTTTTAATGCATCCGCTGTATGTCCCGCTTCCATTCCTGCTTGGCGATAGATGTCAACAAGCGGCTTAAACCGCAAAGGATCTCCACCTAATATGGCTAAAGCCATTCCGACTCCCAATTTCCCTGCACGTTCAGCACTTTCAGGAGTCCCACCAACGCCAATCCAAATTGGCAGTTGTTTTTGTATTGACCGGGGGGCGATTTCAGCTTCCGTTAATGCAGAACGGAACTTTCCTTCCCAAGAAACAATTTCATTTTCACTCAGTTTTAAAAGCAAATCCATATGCTCGCTGAAAAGTTCGTTATAATCATTCGTGCTGTATCCGAAAAGTGGAAACGATTCTACGAAAGCTCCCCGGCCTGCTATAATTTCGGCACGGCCATTTGAAATCAAATCTACTGTAGCAAAATCTTCGTATAACCGAACTGGGTCGAGCGTGCTTAATACACTTGTGGCACTTGTTAATTTAATATGCTCTGTGGCATAGGCAATAGCAGACAATACTACTGCAGGAGAAGAAACTGCATAATCCAATCGGTGATGTTCCCCAACTCCGAAGATGTCAAGGCCGGCTTCATCAGCTAATTTTGCCGCTTGAATAATTTCGTCCATTCGTTGCTTGGCACTGATCGTCTTTCCTGTAAAAGGGTCCGGACCTATATCTGCCAGTGTATATACACCTATCTCAATGCTATTTTGTTTTTTTGCAGTCAATAAAATCTCTCCTTCTCAAATAACTGACTTTACAAGTCATTCATCTTTTCTTCCTTCTTGTTACTTTATATAACTAAGTTTATAATCGTAATAAAATAATGTCAAGTAATCATTTTTATTATTAAAGCTATTTTATTGATATTATGAAGACAAAGTGTCTAATATTTTTTGGACCTTAGCAAAAAATAGTATTGGGTATCCGATAAAATATAAAAAAATCCCGGATTCCAATAGGAACCCAGGATTTTATTATTTTCGGCCTAAAAATGACCATTTGCTATTTAATCACCCAACTAGTTTTAGCCAAGCTAATTTTGCTGCTGTCATCATTGAACATGGTTCAATTCAAAGTTATCAAGCAAGGTACGTACTTCAAGAGTTGACTTTGTATTCATTAATTGATTTCTTAATTCACCTGCTCCACGGAAGCCTTTGACATATATTTTAAAGAAGCGGTGAAGCCCTGTAACTGAACGCGGCAATTCTTCTATATAGTGATCATGAAGATCCAGCTGCAATCTTAGAAGATCAAGGTATTCCTTACTGCTATGTTCTTTCGGTTCTTTTTCAAAGGCAAATGGATTTTTAAAAATCCCGCGTCCGATCATAATGCCATCCACTCCATACTGTTCCACGAGCTTAAGACCCGTTTGGCGGTCTGGGATGTCACCGTTAATGGTAAGCAGCGTATTGGGCGCAAGGCGGTCACGCAATTCCTTAATTTCTGGAATTAGCTCCCAATGTGCATCTGCTTGGCTCATTTCTTTTCTCGTCCGTAAATGGATGGAAAGGTTGGCAATATCCTGTTCCAATATATGTGCAAGCCAGTCTTGCCACTCGTCTAACTCTGTATAGCCAAGCCTTGTTTTTACACTAACAGGCAGTCCCCCCGCTTTTGCTGCCTGGATAATTTCCGCCGCAACATCCGGACGGAGGATAAGGCCGCTGCCTTTGCCTCTCGATGCCACATTCGGCACTGGACAGCCCATATTAATATCGATGCCTTTAAAACCCATCTCTGCCATACCAATGCTCATTTGACGGAAATGTTCAGGCTTATCTCCCCAAATATGTGCCACCATTGGCTGTTCATCTTCTGTAAAAGTCAAACGCCCACGCAAACTTTTCTTGCCTTCTGGATGACAATAGCTTTCCGTATTCGTAAACTCTGTAAAAAAAACATCCGGTCTGCCTGCTTCGCTTACTACATGACGAAATACAACATCCGTCACATCTTCCATTGGGGCAAGTACGAAGAAGGGTTTCGGCAAATCCTGCCAAAAATTTTCTTTCATCTTCTTACAAATCCTTTCGTTTGAAAACAAAAGCAGATGATTTAAAAATACAATCCGTACTTTTAAATAGTCTACTTTTATCTCACCACATATTAAATTAGATATTAACGGATATCTTAAAAGTAGGTTACTCAGCTAATTCCAGCCAAGCCACCGCTTCACAATGCGTAGACTGTGGGAACATATCGACCGGCTGCACTTCCTGTGTGCGGTAGCCGCCATCTTCCAAAATGCGTAAGTCACGGGCCAGCGTTGCCGGGTTGCAGGAAACATAGACTACCCGTCTTGGGCGCTGCTTCAGGATAGTTTGCAGCAGCTGTTCATCACAGCCTTTCCGCGGCGGATCGACCATTAAAACGTCTGCTGTCTTGCCTTCTTTATACCAGCGTGGAATCACTTGTTCTGCAGGTCCTGCTTCGAATAAAGTATTTGAAAAGCCGTTTAGCTCGGCATTGCGCTTGGCGTCTTCAATTGCCTGGGGAACGATTTCAACACCCATCACAAATTTTGCGCGTTCTGCTAAGAACAACGAGATTGTACCGATGCCGCAGTAAGCGTCTATAACGGTTTCGTCACCTGTCAGCTGTGCATACTCCAAAGCTTGTCCGTACAATACTTCAGTCTGTTCGGGATTCACTTGATAAAACGACCGGGCAGAAATTTCGAAACGCACATCGCCGATGCGGTCTTCAATGACATCTTTGCCCCATAGCGTCACTGTTTCATTGCCAAAGATGACGTTGGTCTTTTCGCCGTTGACGTTCTGAACGATGGATGCGACTTCCGGCACGAGCGAACGGATCAGTTCCACAGCACGTTCTGCCTGAGGAAATTTCTTTTTCTTCGTCACAAGGACGACCATGATTTCACCGGTTGCGCGTCCTTTGCGAACCACAACATGGCGGAGCATGCCGCGGTGCTTTTCTTCATCATAAGGTTCGATGCCCATTTGATGTAAGCTCTTTTTCAAGCCAGTCATAATGGCATCCGCTTCCGGGGTCTGGATAATGCAGATATCGGTGTCTGCAATATTATGGGAACGTGTCTGGTAAAAGCCCGCCACTACGCGGCCATTCTCTGTACCGAAAGGAATCTGAGATTTATTGCGGTAACGCCACGGATTTTCCATGCCTTTCACAGGATGGACCGGCACATCCGGCAATTTCCCGATGCGCGTGATGGCATCGCGGACCAGTTTCCGCTTGAACGTCATTTGGCCCTCGTAAGACAAATGCTGGATCTGGCAGCCGCCACATGTATCGAATACCGGGCAAGGCGCCGTTACACGAAACGGTGACGCTTGCTCGATTTCTATCAATTTTGCAAAACCATAAGACTTTAGAGTTTTCAAGACATGGACCTGAACATCTTCTCCCGGCAAGGCGCCGTGGATGAAAAGCGGATAGCCGTCGACTTTGGCAACGCCTGCTCCGTCATGCGTCAAATCCTCCACATGAACAAGCAATCGGTCATTTTTTTGTACTGGTTTCAATTCGTTCACTCCATTTCACATTGCTATATTGTATCACAAAAGAAAGGCGAAAGTGACCGTTTAGATTCGATCGGCGTAAGACGCTTTGGCGAAGCGGCGTGCCTTCAGCCGCACAGCCGGAGTGGCTTATGTCCCGAGAATCTGGTCACTGCAGTTAGACATGAAAAGTGGAAGCGCCTTTTCAGCTCTGACGGGCATAAGACAGACCAGCGAAGTGGTGCTCTTTGCCACGCAGTTGGGCTGGATTATGTCCTGAAGAGCTAGGCGCTGCAGCTAGACATGAAAAGCGGAAGCGCCTGTGCCAGGCACGACAGGCTTAACACTGGCATCGTAAAACTTTAAAGGCAACAAAAAAACGCGGCAGGCCTAAGCCTGCTCGCGTCTATTATTTGTCTTCTTTTGTCGCGAGTCCATCTTTCAGTGAAAACCAGAAGCCAAATCCAATAGCTCCAAATAACACTAAAAACGGCGCATAAAATATTAAGAAATCCGTCATTCTGTTTCCTCCTTACGCGTGATAATCCGATTTCCCTTTAACGTAATCTTTATCAAACAAGAACAGGCGGAACAGCAAGTAAAGCGAAGGCAATAATAAGCCAAGCCCTGCTATGAATGCTACGATCAGCGCAATCGCCATCGATTCATTCGTGAAACTGTCGTAGATCGTCAAATATGGATACAGCAAATACGGGAAATGCGAGATGCCGTATGCGAAAAACGCAGTGAAGAATTGACCCACCAAGAGGATGAACGCCCAGCCGTAATTCCGGCGTTTCCAGATCAAGTATACGGTTCCCAGGAACAACAGGAACGATATGCCGAATGCCCACCATAAATCAAGAAGGGCTTCGAAATGCCCTGTATTGTGGCTGCGCAACTCGAAAATAATGCCTGTTGCTGTAATGATCGCCGGTCCTGCCCAGATGAGCGCATATTTTCGCATCAAATCTGTTGCTTTGGCGTCGCCTGCTTTATCCGCATACCAAGTAAGGAAAACAGCCGAAATGTAAAGGACTGCTGCCAAACTTAATACTACGATACTCCAGGTCAACGGGCTTGAGAACAATGCCCAGTAATCAAGATATGGCGTGTCGCCATTCATTTTGATAAAGCCGCCTTGCGACATGGCGAATACCGGCGACAGAGATGCTGGAAGCAGCAGCCCGGACAATCCATACATATAGATATAACCTCTATGATTGATTTTTGCCCCATATGTTGCAAAGGCGTAATAAGAGCCGCGAATGGCCAGCAATACGAGCGCTATGCTCGCTGGCACCAGCAATGCTGTGCCGTAATAAAAGGCTGTCTGCGGAAAGAATCCGACGATGCCGACAAAGAAGAAAACAAAAAAGACATTTGTGACTTCCCATACCGGCGACAGATAGCGCTGGATAATATTCGTTAAAATATGCTGTTTGTTGGTAAAAGCGCTGTAGGCATTGAAGAATCCGGCACCGAAATCAATCGATGCCACAATGACATACAAGAACAAGAATAGCCATAAAACCGATATTCCGATGATTTCAAGTGTCATCCTTGTTCACCGCCTTTTTGTTGCGCTTCTCGGTCAGCTAGTTCTTTTTCGACCGGATTGCGTTTATACATCCGTGACAGGACCACGATAGTCCCGACTCCAAGAATAAAGTACAGTCCTGCGAACAAGATAATCATCAAGTCGACTTGACCACTCGTTGTCGCGGCATCAGCGGTTTTCATATAGCCCCGCAAAATCCACGGTTGGCGTCCGACTTCTGTAAACCACCAGCCGGCTTCGATTGCAATAAGTGCCAGCGGTCCACCAGCCACGATCAGCCAACGGAACCATTTCGCTTTGATAAACGACCAGCCGCGCCATGCAGCCACGACATAAACAAAGGAGAAGAACGCCAGCCACATGCCAATTGTTACCATAATATCAAAGAGATAATGGATCCACAGCGGCGGAATTTCATCTTTTGGAAATTCTTCCAGTCCAATAACTTCTGCGTTAGGCAGACTGTGAGCAAGAATACTTAAGGCATATGGAACTCTTATTTCGTATTTCACATCTTCCCCATCCAAAATGCCGAACAGGATAAGGTCTGCCCCTTCTTCCGTTTCAAAATGCCATTCTGCAGCCGCCAATTTTTCCGGCTGGTATTCAGCTAAGTATTTACCAGAGAAATCTCCGATAAGCGCTGTCGCGATGGAAAATACTAATCCTAACTTCATGGTTAAGAATAGCGCTTTTTTGTGGTAAATATGATTTGACCCGCGAATCATTCGGAAAGCGGCGATAGACGCCAGTAAAAATGCCGAAGTCATAAAGGCCGTTGACATAACATGCGCTACTTTTGTCGGCATTGCCGGACTTAGCATCGCAAGCAATGGACTAACATTGACCAATTCACCATTCAATACTTCAAAACCTTGCGGTGAGTTCATAAAAGCATTCACAATAGTGATGAACACCGAAGATGCAGCCGCTCCGAGAGCTACCGGAATCAGCAGCAAGAAGTGTTTGCGCTGATCTTCAAACCGGTCCCATGTGTATAAATAAATTCCAAGGAAAATTGCTTCAAAGAAAAACGCGAAAACTTCCATAAATAACGGCAATGCAATGACATTACCGGCCATTTGCATGAAATTCGGCCATAATAACGACAATTGCAGACCGATAGCTGTACCGGTTACTACACCGACTGCAACCGTAATGACAAAACCTCGTGCCCAGCGTCTGGCCAAAAGAATATAATGATCGTCTTTTTTCTTAATCCCGACCCATTGGGCAATCATGATCATCAGCGGAACACCAACGCCAATTGTCGCATAAATAATATGGAATGAAAGCGTCATTAAAGTCAAAATTCGGCTTAATAACGCCGTATCTTCAAATCCCATTTTTTTTCTCCTTTCAAAATCGCATTAATTCTTATACTCAACTCTACACACCTATTGTACCTTATCACTCTTTTTTTTTAAGTTTTTAACCACTGTAAAACCCCAACAAATACGCAGCTTTGAATAACTTGTGACAGCAAAAGTTTCAATGTTTGAAATATTTCTAAAAGTTTAGTATTCTATTTGGAACACAAACAAAGGATGATGCAGCATGAAAACAAGACGGAAAGTATTCGCTTATATTACTAGAGGCGCGGAAGACCAACGGGAATTGCTGGTCTTTGAACATAAAGGAGAACCAGAAGCAGGACTGCAAGTGCCTGGGGGAACAATCGAAGAAGGGGAAATGCTGATTGATGCCCTTTACCGGGAAGTACATGAAGAAACAGGCTTGCCGCGTGTGGTTCTGGAATTTGTAGGCAAGGTCCATAAATACAATTACTACCCCGAACATCAAGATAAAGTATATGAACGGAATATCTTTCATTTTGAATATACGGGGGAACCTGTAGAATCCTGGGAACATACTATCGTCAGCGATGGCCAAGACAATGGCCGGACCTTCCTATTCCACTGGGAACCGGTAAATAACTGCCCGAAACTAGCAGCAGACCAAGATGCTGCACTTGAACTTATGGAATAGTCAAAACTAGAATGCATTAAACGCTAAAAAAACACATGGCTGGAAATCCATGTGTTTCCTTGCAGACACTCGAATATTCCGAGCTTGTCTGCATTTTTTGTGCATCAGATAGTAAAGGTGCTGCTTAAAGAACTCCTGTCGTTCCCTTAAATATCTCTGGCATCTGTTTCTTCTTTTAAAAATTCAATGATTTCTCCATTCGGTTTAACTTTCACTCCGGTCAAATATCGGGCATAAACTGCGCCTGTATCAATATTCCAGGCGTGGCTCTTGGCGTCATACAGCGGTTTTTCGCGTGGCGTATGACCAATGATCTGCAGCTTTCCGATGTTTTTCAAAGGGCTGCGGTTCCAGAGAATGCCGTACATATCATCTTCTATATAAGGGTTTTCTGCTTGCACGGATATTCCGGCATGGCTGATGAACAAATGCTCGGTTTCAAAGAATAGTGGCAATCGGCTCAGCCATTCCATATCGGACTTGAAATTCCTATCTGAGTTTTTATATTGGGCAAGCGTGTCTGCACCGCCCTGCCATAGCCAATTCGGATTGGGCCCGCGGAAAACATGTTCCTGCATCTCAAGCTCATGATTGCCTTTCAAGAAATTGGCCTGCTCTGGCAATTCTCCGCTTAACTGTCTGGCCAGCCCGACCATTTGAGGTGAATTCTTTCCTCTGTCTATTAAATCTCCTACTTGCACCATTACCTCATTTTCTTTATCCCAATAGCGGTTAATCATATTGCTGAACGTGTAATAGCAGCCATGCACATCGCCAATCACAAAATAGTTCATCTGCTAGCCCCCCTTTGATAAAGTAAAGGTAAAGATGACAAAAGACCAAACCGCAACCCGATCTGGTCTTTTCGTTTATACAAATTTACTCTTATTTCCGGTCTCTTTCAACAATTGAAGAAAGCGGAACTAAAACTTCGATATGGCGGCCTAGGTTTTCAAACTTTGCAGGCAATAAGCCTCCAAATTCGCCATCGAGGTTTAACAGCACCCGTTCATCAGAAGAAACAGAGATCTTGCTGGCTTTTGCATAAATTACATTTGGATCTGATAAATGTTCTCCACGCAGCGCCAAGGAAGCTACGCGAATAAACTCTGCCATGTTCAATTCTTTCAAAATCAGCAACGTGAATTTTCCGTCATTGATGCTGGCATCAGGAGCCAATTTTTCAAAACCGCCAACGGAATTTGTCAATCCAATTAAAAACATCATTGCCTTGTCATCAAAAACTTGGCCATCATATTCGATTCGGACGTTTGAAGCACGGATAGACGGCAGCATCTCGATGCCTTTTAAGTAATAAGCCAGCTGGCCAAGCACTGTCTTCAGTTTGCTGGGGACTTCATATGTCAATTCGGTCAGTCTGCCGCCTCCGGCTATATTGATAAAATAACGTTCATTCATCAGGCCGACATCAACCGGTATAGAATCGCCTTGAATGATGATATCAACAGCTTTATTGATGTCCCGAGGGATGTGAACGGCACGGGCAAAATCATTTGTCGTCCCCATAGGAATCAAACCGATTTTCGGCCGGTCTTCAAATTGGGAGACTCCTGCAACCACTTCGTTCAATGTCCCGTCTCCGCCAACAGCCACAATCAAGTCGAATTTTCTATTTACTGCAAGGGATGCTGCTACTGTGGCGTCGCCTTCACCAGTGGTGGCATGGCAGGATGTTTCATATCCTGCTTTCTCCATTTTTTCAAGCACTTCCGGTAAATGCTTGCGGAACAATTCGCGTCCGGAAGTCGGATTGTAAATGATTCGTGCTCGTTTCATACCATATTCAGCCTTTCTCAACGTTCTATAGAATAAGACTCTTTTAACCGGGCAGAAGTTGCTTTCAAGAAAAAAGCCGACATATTGCCGGCCTTCCACTTCTTACTTCAGTACTTCAATAAAAGTCTTGCGCAAGTCTTCATAGACTGCCTGCCAAAAATCACTGTTCCATGTAAAGCCATCTGAAATTTCACCGATGACCGTTTTCAAATGCAAGTCATGCTGAGGGTCATCTTTTTCAGGAAGTATGGACCTTTTTTCAGTTACGAATTCCTGGACTTTCGGTGCGCGCGGCCCCCAGTCTCCCAGTACTTCGCCTTCTTTGGAAAGAATGATGTATTTCGGGATGGAACGGCCTCCATTCGTCAAATACTGGTCCATCAATTCTAGATTTTGATCGCGGTATACACATCGCACTTGTACTCCTGCCGCTTCCGCCATCTTGCGTAAAATGGCATTATTCATCATCGCATCTCCGCACCAGTCTTCTGTAATGACCAATACATGGGGCTGTTTTTCTTTTAATAGATGGATAAACTCCGGATCTTCCGGCAGTTCGAATTTTTCATAGATTGAATAGGATTTTTCCTGATTTGACTCCATTTGAGCCATATAGCTATCCAAAGTGATAGCATTTTCAAAATACTGCTGTTCCGTTGACATAGTAAGATCACTTCTCCTTTATCCTGCTTTCATACCCAGTAGATTACCCTTCTTCCGGGCAGCGAAAACTCAAATGAGTCAACTTCACACGGTTCAGTGGTTCAGGTGAAGTTTCTCTTTATCCTAGTTTACTTGTAGTCAGTGGAAGCTTCAACCTATTTAGTCTTTAGCCCGTTAATATGGAGACATTAAAAAGATGGCCCTAGAAGGGCCATCTTTTATATTACCGTTTTGCAATTTCTTCAAGCAAGATTTTATTGAGCAATGGCGGATTCGCCTGCCCTTTCGTTGCTTTCATGATTTGCCCTACTAAGAATCCGATTGCGCGATCTTTACCGTTTTTAAAGTCTTCAATCGATTGAGGATTATTATCCAATGAGTTTGTCACCAGCTCACGCAAAGTGCCTTCGTCTGAAATTTGGACAAGGCCTTTCGCTTTGACGATGTCATTGGCATCTCCGCCTTTTTCAATCAATTCTTTAAAGACTTTTTTGGCGATTTTAGATGAAATGGTGCCATCTGAAATCAGCTTGATCATGCCAGCCAATCCTTCTGGAGACAATTTTGTATCACTCAACTCTTTTTGTTCGGCATTCAGGTAAGCAGATACTTCACCCATCAGCCAGTTCGAAGCGAGTTTCGCATCTGCTCCGGCAGCTACAGTCGCTTCAAAGAAATCCGAAATCGGCTTCGCTAAAGTCAAAACCATGGCATCGTATTCAGACATGCCAAGTTCAGAAACATAGCGTGCTTTACGGGCATCCGGAAGTTCCGGAATTTCGGCACGTACGCGTTCAAGCCAAGCATCGTCGATAATGATATCCACAAGGTCGGGTTCCGGGAAGTAACGGTAATCGTCTGATCCTTCTTTGACACGCATCAGGATTGTTTTTCCGGTTGATTCATCATAGCGGCGCGTTTCCTGTCCGATGATGCCGCCTGACAACAAAACTTGTTCTTGGCGGATTTGTTCGTGCTCAATCCCTCGACGGACAAAGTTGAATGAGTTCAAGTTCTTCAATTCCGTTTTGGTGCCGAATTGCTCTTGTCCATAAGGACGCAACGAAATATTCGCATCACAGCGAAGTGATCCTTCTTCCATGCGAACATCGGAAACGCCTGTGTACTGGATAATCGCTTTGACTTTTTCCAAGAATGCATAAGCTTCTTCCGGTGTACGCATATCCGGTTCTGAAACGATTTCGATCAGCGGTGTGCCTTGTCGGTTTAAATCGACCAACGAATGGCCATTCCCTGTATGAGTCAGTTTCCCAGCATCTTCTTCCATATGGAGGCGCGTGATGCCGATGCGTTTTTTCTCGCCTTTGACTTCGATTTCAACCCATCCATGTTCACCGATTGGCTCATCAAACTGAGAAATTTGATAGGCTTTCGGATTATCTGGGTAAAAATAGTTTTTACGGTCGAATTTCGTGTGGCGGTTGATTTGGCAGTTTAATGCCAAAGCGGCTTTCATTGCCCAATCCACTGCCCGTTTGTTTACTACAGGCAATACGCCGGGATAGGCCAGGTCAATGACATTCGTGTTGGTGTTCGGTTCTGCACCGAAATGGGCCGGTGCTGGTGAGAACATTTTAGATTCTGTTTTTAGCTCGACGTGTACTTCGAGGCCGATTATTGTTTCAAAATTCATTGTGCAGCTCCCTCCCAAACTTGAGGAGTTTTTTTATGGAAATCGGTTGCTTGTTCAAAAACACCCGCAACGCGGTAAACTGTTTCTTCATCAAAATATTTTCCAATAATTTGCAAACCAAGCGGCAATCCATTTTCAAATCCGCAAGGGATTGAAATTGCAGGAACGCCTGCCAAGTTAACAGGTATCGTCAAAATATCGTTCGCATACATTGTCAGTGGGTCATCAATTTTCTCACCGATTTTGAAAGCTGGTGTTGGAGTCGTTGGCCCAATGATAACGTCGTATTTTTCAAACGCTTTATCGAAATCCTGTTTGATCAGCGTGCGCACTTTTTGTGCTTTTTTGTAATAGGCATCGTAATAGCCGGAGCTGAGTGCATAGGTCCCAAGCATAATGCGGCGTTTCACTTCATCGCCAAACCCTTCTGATCGGGTATTCATATAGAACTCAAGCAAATTGCCCGCTTTTTCTGTACGGTAACCGTAACGGATGCCGTCAAAGCGTGACAGGTTGGAAGAAGCTTCTGAAGAAGCGATCAAGTAATACGTAGCAAGTGCATATTTAGAATGCGGCAAAGAAATCTCTTCCCAAGTCGCGCCTTTTTCTTCAAGTACTTTCAATGCGTCGCGAACTGCCTGTTTTGCAGCTTCTCCCACGCCTTCTGCGAAGTATTCTTTTGGCACGCCAATGCGAAGGCCTTTGATATCGCCTGTCAATGCAGCAGCAAAATCAGGCACTTCAACGTTTGCAGAAGTTGAATCTTTTTCATCATGTCCTGCAATCGTGTTCAAAAGCAAAGCGTTGTCTTTAACTGTCCGTGTGATAGGCCCAACTTGGTCTAATGATGAAGCATAAGCGATCAAACCGAAACGGGAAACCCGTCCGTATGTTGGCTTCATGCCCACCACTCCGCAAAATGCAGCTGGTTGGCGAATCGATCCGCCAGTATCTGATCCAAGCGTAAACGGTACTTCTCCTGCTGCTACAGCAGCCGCTGAACCACCTGAAGATCCGCCTGGGACTGTTTCAAGGTTCCATGGGTTTTTCGTGTTTTTGTAATAGGAATTCTCGTTTGAAGATCCCATCGCAAATTCGTCCATGTTCAACTTGCCGACGATAACCATTCCTGCAGCTTTTACTTTTTCGACAACGGTTGCGTTGTATATAGGATTGAAGCCTGTGAGGATACGGCTCGAAGCCGTTGTTTCAATGCCTTCAGTCACGATATTGTCTTTAATGCCGATAGGCAACCCAAAAAGCGGACCGCGTTCAGCAATTGGCGTTTCTTCCAATTGTGCCGCTTGTTCCATTGCGCCTTCTTTATCAAGTGCTAGAAAAGCGTCAACTTTCGAATCCAATTCTTCGATACGGTCAAATGCTTTTTTCGCCATTTCGGCAATGGTCACTTCTTTTGTATGTATCAATTCCTGCAGTTCAGCTGCAGTCTTATCTGCTAATGACATCTTTTTCCCTCCTTGTGATCAATCTAAGATAGTTGGAACTTTAATCTGTCCAGCTTCGTGCTCTTTAACGTTTTTCAAAACCAATTCCCGGTCTAATCCAGGTTCTGCTTTATCTTTGCGCAGGACGTTAACCATTTCTAGCACATGTGTTGTCGGCTCGACATTTTCCGTGTCCAATTCGTTCAGCAATTCCATTGCATTCGTAATTGCTTCCAATTGATCCGCAAAATGCACCGCTTCTTCATCAGTAATAGCTAATCGTGCCAAATGTGCCACTTCAATTACTTCGTCTTTTGTTATTTTCGCCATATTTCTACACCTCCGGATTCAGTAAACATACGCTATATCATACCATTTTTCTAAAAAAATGAATAGGGACAGCCGTCTGGCTATCCCCATTCTTGAACAAATTAATCATAAATATGAACATTTGGTTCCTTTTGATCAGCTTTTCTTAAAATAAGAGCTTCAGGTCCATTTGTCGAAGAGACATTAACTTCCACTTCGATGTTTTCAGGGAAATGCTCGAGGACAAGACCCGTCAAATATTGGCTAAAGCCAATCAATTCAGCTGCTCCATAAAATTGTACTGGAATATCAATTTGCATTTTCCGCAATTGGTTTTCTTGATAAAAACCGGTTCCAATAACACTGGTGAAATTTGAAAAATATTCTTCTACATCCATTTTAAAATTTCGGAACGTTGTATCGACTTCACGGTATTTTTCTTCAGAGCCTGACGTCGGAAAAATTACATACTCCTCATTGATAGCCTTCCAATTGGCGACTGCATTTTGCCCTCCAGGAGCTACTCCGTAAGAGAAATACGTACCAGGTGCGATAGCACCGCGGCTATTCTGCTTGTAAAGACCTACCGTAATCGGAATTTTTGCCATTCCTTCTTTTTCACGAAGACGCTTAACGATTTCATTAGCCAGGCGGATTCCTTCTTTTTCGATTTGCACTTGAGGAATCGCTTCTTCATAGGGAATATCATTGATTGAATTGTAATAGGTGGAATTCAAAGCCAGGCCGACAGAAACTCCGCCTAGCCGAATCGTCTCTTCATTGGTTTTCACCAAGTAATTCTGTTCGACTATATGGGCAAGAATTTCTACCGGCGGACGATCTCCCGCTTTTTTCTGGGCTTCAGTACGCGGATCGGCAGGATTCAGCCCTAAAGGATTGTCTTCGCTTTTTCGGCTGAGCCAAGCAGTAGCGTCTTCATCCGTTATTTTTTGGCCTTCCTGGAAATAATAATCATCCGGAGAAAACTGATGCTGCGACAAACGCAGAAGCCCGTTTTCAGCTTCTTTGATGTCATAATGTGAATTTAACCGGTTGACAATTTTTCCTCGGGTAGCACTTTGTTTATAAGGAAGCAAGGTCCGGTAATACCGGTCATCAAGTTGAATGCTTGGGATGATTGCCGTCTCCGCTTCTTCTTCTTCCGTCTTAAGCACTTCTGTGTCATCCGATACAGAAGGCACACATCCCGCCAGCAACAATATGCCAACCGGGATCCACCATATGCGTTTCATCTATAGATCTCCTCATTTGCTCAATTCTTCAATGAGACGTTCTTCGTTCCAAACGTCCACCTTGAGTTCCATCGCTTTCACTAGTTTCGAGCCCGCTTCTTCGCCCGCAATGACCAAGTCTGTCTTTTTGCTGACGCTGCCGGATACTTTGCCGCCAAGCGCTTCAATTTGTGCTTGGGCTTCCCCCCGCGTCAGTTTTTCGAGTTTTCCGGTCAAAACGATTTTTTTGCCGGCAAAGGCATTTGCTCCCTCTTCAACACGGATGCGTGAACCGGTGTATATTAAATTGACGTTTGTTTCTGCCAAACGTTTCATCAATTGTTGAACTTCTTCCGTCTCAAAATAGGAAACGACTGAATCCGCCATTTTCTCGCCAATTTCGTGGATTCCGACTAACTCTTCAAAAGTGGCAGCCATCAACTTTTCCACGGAACCGAAATGCTCGGATAAAATGCGTGCTCCTCTTTCTCCAACATGGCGGATTCCAAGGCCGAACAGCAGCCGCTCCATTGAATTGCTGCGTGAGGCATCGATTGCTGCAATCAAGTTAGAGGCAGATTTTTCTCCCATTCGTTCAAGATTCAATAACTGTTCTTTCGTTAATTTATAAATATCCGAAATGTCGGCAATCAATCCTTCACGATATAGCTGTTCGATCACTTTTTCGCCAAGCCCATCGATATTCATGGCATTGCGCGATACAAAGTGGATCAGCCCTTCCGTAATCTGCGCCGGACATTGCGGATTGACGCAGCGCAATGCCACTTCCCCTTCAATACGGATCAATTCACTGCCGCATGCCGGACAGTTTTCCGGCATTTCAAACGGAAGTTCACTTCCTGTACGCTGCTCAATAAGTGCAGAAACCACTTCTGGAATGATGTCGCCTGCTTTTCGGATAATGACTTTATCACCGATACGGATATCTTTTTCTCGGATCAAATCCTCATTATGCAAGGAAGCACGCTGGACAGTCGTGCCCGCTACCGATACCGGTTCAAGAATTGCTGTCGGTGTAACTACGCCAGTTCGGCCGACACTGAGTTCAATATCCCGTACCGTAGTCATCACTTCTTCTGCCGGAAACTTGTAGGCCGTTGCCCATTTCGGGCTTTTTGCTGTAAAGCCCAGTTCCTGCTGTTGAAGGTAGCGGTTTACTTTGATGACAATGCCGTCAATTTCATAGGATAGATTTGAACGCTGCTCGGTCCATTTTTCAATATACGCCAGCACTTCTTCTACACTTTTACACACTTGGCGTTCGTTATTCGTTTTAAAACCAAGTGCTTCGATGAATTGAAGCGTTTCTTCATGTTCACTTAAGCCATGCGACTCGGCGTCACCGCCAATGCCGTAAATAAAAACATCCAAATTCCGGCTTGCTGTAATTTTAGGATCCAGCTGGCGCAATGAGCCGGCCGCAGCATTTCTTGGATTAGCGAATAATTCCTCGCCCCGTTCGCCTCGCTCGGCATTCAAATTATGAAACGATTTTTTCGGCATGAATACTTCTCCGCGCACTTCCAATGAAACAGATTTCCGAAGTTTCAACGGGATCGTCCGAACGGTACGCAAGTTAACGGTAATGTCTTCTCCAACCCGGCCATCCCCGCGAGTCGCTCCACGGACAAATTGGCCGTTTTCATATATCAGGGACACAGCGAGCCCGTCTATCTTAAGCTCACAGACGTATTCAATATTGTCGCCGGCACCGTTTCGAACGCGCTTATCAAATTCCCTTATGTCATCTTCATTAAAAACGTTCGACAAACTGAGCATCGGCAATGTATGCGTCACTTTATCAAAGTTCGTAATGGGCGTGCCCCCAACCCGTTGAGTAGGAGAATCGGGAAAAATCAAATCGGGATACAAGGTCTCGAGGTCAATTAATTCGTTCAGCAATTGATCGTAGACAGAGTCAGGAACTGCCGGCTTGTCCAGCACATAATAAGCATGGCCATATCCCCGAAGTAGTTCATTTAATTCATTAACGCGTTGCTCTGCTTGTATGCGGTCCATTTGGTTTCCTCCCGATTATTCTTTTTCGATTGGCGCAAATTTTGCCAACAGCCGTTTGATGCCAACTGGGCTTGGGAAAGCAATATCAAGTTCTGTTTGTTCGCCGTCACCTTTAACACTGACTACAGTGCCAGTTCCCCATTTTTTATGTTTCGCCCGGTCGCCCGGCTTCCATCCAAGTTTGTCGCCGCCAGAAGATTGATAAGCAGGTCGGCTGACCGCTGCCCGTTTCTGAACTTGCTTATAGCTTGTTGCTCCACCAGCTCGGTGAACCGGTGTTGTCTGTTCAATCAGTTCTTCCGAAATTTCATTGATGAAACGGGAAGGCATATTGTAATTGCTCTTTCCAAACAAAGTACGGGAAGATGCATGCGTCAAATACAAGCGCTGTTCTGCCCGAGTGATGCCGACATAAGCCAAACGGCGTTCTTCTTCCAATTCATCATCATCGTTGTTGGAACGGGAATGCGGGAAAACATTTTCCTCAAGTCCAATGATAAAGACCACAGGGAATTCAAGCCCTTTTGCAGCATGCATCGTCATTAAAATGATAGGGCCATCTGCATCTTCTTCATCATCGACTGCATCTATGTCAGAAATCAAAGCTAAATCCGTCAAGAAAGCTACCAGTGACTTATCATCACTTTGCTTTTCAAATGCCTGGGTAACTGACAAGAATTCGTTCAAGTTTTCCAAACGGCTTTCGCCTTCAATTGTTTTGTCGATTTGCAGCATATGCTTGTAGCCTGATTTCTTCAAGACTTCCTCAACCAGCTCTGTTACCGATAGATATTCCTGCATCTGCGTAAAACCGTCAATCATCGTGCGGAACTCGAGAGCTGTCTGCGCCGTTTTCGGCGTCAGCCCCATGAAATCGACTTCCTGCAAGGCATCCATAATGGTCCGGTCCTGTTCAATCGCAAAACGGGCCATGCGCTCAAACGAAGTGGCGCCAATGCCGCGTTTCGGTTCATTGATGACACGGGCCAGCGACAAATCGTCATCGTTATTGGCAATCAACCGCAAATAAGCAAGCAGGTCCTTGATCTCTTTTCGGTCATAGAACTTGGTCCCGCCCACAATCGTATACGGCATATTCGATTTGACAAACATTTCCTCTAATACCCGCGACTGGGCATTCGTCCGGTAAAGAATCGCGAAATCCGACGTTTTATAGCCTTCTTCCTGCATCAATTTCTGGATCGTCTGCACGACATATTGTGCTTCTTGGCGTTCATCTCCAGCTTTATGCAAAGTGATGGCCGGGCCATCCGCATTATCAGTGCGCAATTCTTTCGGATAGCGGCTGGTGTTTTTCTTGATAACATCATTTGCAGCCTGCAGAATCCGTTTTGTCGAACGGTAATTCTGCTCCAGCATAATGACTTTGGCGTTCGGATAATCTTTTTCAAACGATAGGATATTTGTGATATCCGCGCCGCGCCAGCGGTAAATCGACTGGTCCGAATCTCCGACGACGCAAATGTTTTTAAATTTGCTCGCAAGCTTTTGGACAAGTTGGTACTGTGCATTATTTGTATCCTGATATTCATCTACATGGATGTAGTGGAATTTGTTTTGGTAATATTCCAGCACTTCAGGCACTGTATTGAATAAAATCAATGTTGTCATAATCAAATCATCAAAATCGAGAGATTGATTTTTTTTCAGCCGTTTCTCGTATGCAGCGTAAACATCTGCCACTGTTTTTTCATATGGATTATGTGGATTCATATTCGCTGCGAACTCTGTTGCGCTGATGCACTCGTTCTTCGATGAAGAAATAGCATTCAGCATGGTCCGCGGTTCATACTTTTTCGGATCCAAATCAAGCTGTTTCAAGACATTTTTAATAACGGTCAGCTGGTCTGTTGTATCCAGAATCGAAAAATTCTTTGAAAAGCCCAGCCGGTCAATGTCACGGCGCAAAATACGGACGCACATCGAGTGGAACGTCGATACCCACATGCGTTCCCCTGTGCCATGCCCAAGTAATCCGTCAATCCGGTTGCGCATTTCACGCGCTGCTTTATTCGTAAACGTAATAGCCAAAATATTAGAAGGATAAACTTCTTTTTCCAGCACTAAATAAGCGATTCGATGTGTCAGCACACGTGTTTTGCCTGAGCCGGCACCTGCCATGATCAATAGCGGACCGTCAGTCGCCTTCACTGCTTGTTCTTGCTCGGGATTCATCCCTTTTAGTAAATTCTTTGTTATCATTTCCATTGTGCACCACCTCGAACATCTGTTCTTTTCATTATAGCGATTCGTTAGTCATTTCCGCAACCGCCTGGACGGTCGAAATCGCTTTTTCCATATCTTCATATATAATATTGCCAATCACTACTGTATCGGCAATTCCGGCCATTTCTTTTGCTTTTTCTGCTGAATCGATTCCCCCGCCGTAAAATAACCGGGTATGATCAAGAACTTCTCTTATTTTACTGACCCATGCGGCATCTCCATATGTTCCGCTGTATTCCATATAAAAAATCGGCAAACGGAAAAAATGTTCAGCCATTCTTGCATATGCCACCACGTCTTCCAATGACAATGCCGTATTGGCACCGGTCAGTTCTGCCGCTTTGCAATCGGGATTTAAAATACAATAACCTTCCGGAATCAGTTCTTCCCAGTCCATTATATCTCCATACTCACGGATTGCTTCATGGTGAAGTCCTTTAATCCATAATGGATTGTCGCTGTTCAGCACGGTTGGAATGAAATAATAATCAAACCCCGGCGTAACCGATTCTACCGTGGATACTTCCAGCACCACCGGTACAGTGTAGCGGCGCACCCGCGCCATCAAATCAAGGACATTGTCGAGTGTGACATTATCGCTCCCGCCAATCAAGATGGCATCGGTCCCAGATTCGCAAATTCGTTCCAACTGTTCATCTGTAATGGGTTTTGCCGGATCCAATTTAAACACATGTCGCCATGTTTGAAAGTCCACAATCATCCACCTAACCTTGGTTCTTTTTTCATCAATTCATTATAACAAAAAAATGAGGCTAACCAATAAGTCTAGTTCACGACTTATTGGTTAGCCCTCTTTTTTAAAATCAACGTGGAGTACTAGCTCTGCTGCTGTCCAGGAGTTGGCCCAAAGTAATCTGTGCCAACTCTTTTATTCATTCTTTTGGCAGTTGAAACGGTTTTTCGTCAGGATACAGCCTGCCCAGCATTTCATCATAGCCATCGTTGCCGTAATGTAAGCAGCGACGCACTCGGGAAATGGTAGCTGTACTCGCACCAGTTTCATTTTTTATTTTTTCATATGTTTTTTTCATTCTCAGCATATGGGCTACTTCCAAACGCTGGGACAGCGACTGGATTTCACTGATGGTGCAAAGATCATCAAAAAAACGATAAGCTTCTTCTTTGTCTTTCAACGCCAATATCGCTTCGATTAATTGGTCTGTTTGAGGACCTCGGATTTTATCTACCTGCATGCAGCTTCACCGTCCTTTCCTTTTGTTCCTCTTTACTAAGCTATGTCTTTCTATGTAAAAGGCATGAAGAAGCTTGCTTCTCCATGCCTTATAAGACAATAAATTTAGAAGCCTGTTCCATTAGTTTAGCACTTTCAGCAAAGAGACAGAAATAATACGGCTATCCATAAGCTGAAACGGCTTGCCTTAGCGCATAAATGCTGGGAACAGGATTTTTTTATTCATTACATCGTATATTCCTTTTTGAGTAATTCGTACATATGGAAGATGGGTCGCCTGTAAAAAGAGCAATGTGTAAACCGCATCTCCATGTTTATACCCCCGTGCCGCCAACGCTTCTTTTAATGCCGCTTCCTGAAGAATCAACTGCTCCATCGGCAAATCCGACATGCCTCCGCCGATTGGCAGCGGCAGCGTGCAAACGTTTGTGCCATCTTCCATCAAGACGATGCCGCCTTTGATGCGTTTCAGTTCTTCAAAAGCGGCCCACATATCTCTACGGTTTTTGCCGATTAAAATGACATCGCCCGTATTTGTATAAGAAGAAGCAAATCCGCTGACGCCCGATGCAAAACCTTTGATCAACGTATTTACCCGCCATTTGCCATGTTTATCAATTAGCATCAGGAAACTTTCTTCATGATCTTTCGATAAATTGCCATCATGGGTATCAACACTGACCGAATATGGTTTGGTAATAACATCATTGACCATTTCCAGTCCGAAAGGCATCGAGAATTGGAAGTCGTCTTCGGTCAATTCAAACTCCATATTGAGTTCAGGCATTACCGACCAGTCGATATCCGGAAGCGTATACACTTTTTCTCCGTCTCTTTTCAACCAAACACCTTTTGATATTACTCCGGAAGGGACGGGATTTGTAATCTCGTCCAATATATTCAAGTTGGCTATCCTGCCCGTTGCGATTAATCCATGAAGATTCGTAACGTTGTAATAACGGGCAACGTTATAAGAGGCCATCATATAAGCGTCGATCGGCGGTACCCCCGCCTCCAGCGCAATCTTGATGCATAAGTCCATAACACCATCCTTATGGAACCCAGGAGTTGAACCATCAGTGGTCATCATCAATTTATCAAACACATTCAACTCACGTTCAACAATTCCCTTTAGCAAGTCCGGTAAATCAGGACGGATGGATGAATGCCGGAGCGTTACGCCATAGCCGTGCAGCAAGCGCATTTCCACTTCCTCGACGGTCATGGCTTCGTGATCGCCATCGGCTCCAAGCAATCTCATGCGTGCCAAAGTCTTTTCGGATGCGCCAGGAAAATGGCCTTCGATTTTCTTCAGGCCCAATTTCGCTTTTTGAATCCAGTACAGCATCTGGTCATCGCCCGCCATCAGTTTTGGCCAGCCTGTCAATTCCCCACCGAGCAGCACATCCGGGCGGTCCAGCCATTCGCCAACCGCTTTGGAAGTGAATAAACCGTCCTCATCACTCAACTCTGTCTGTGAGTCAAAACGGGTCCACCAATAAAAATTAAAAGGCAGTTCTGCCAGTTTATCCAGCAATGAAAACGCTTTCTTGTTTTCCAATGCTAAAAACAAAGTCAGATTATCGGATAAGAACGTGGTCGTTCCGCCTTGAGCTGCATAATCAGCAAAGGTTTGCGGATTGTAAAGTTGATAAGGATGGACATGCGGTTCTATGTATCCCGGAACGATGAATTTACCTTCCATATCCGCTACTTCAGTGGCAGCGCCAATTTTCGGCAGCTCTTGTCCAGCGTATACAATGCGGTCTCCCTTGATCCAAATATTACCTGTTACCCATTTTTTAAAGATTCCATGTAAATAAGTGGCATTCGTCAGAACAAGATCCGGCGATGCTTCTTTTGTAATAATCTTCATTTGTTCTCTGATTTCTGTATTTCTCCATATCGGGTTTACCATGTGCCGGCACCTTCTCTCTCTATTTCTCTACTTAATATCGTAGCATAACATTGTATGAAAATACAGAGAGGACTTCCAAATATAAGAACATTCAGATTAAATTCAGACACAAAAAGTCCACGCTTGCCGCGTGGACTTTATTTTAATTTGAAATTGTATTCGTGAAAGGTTCCAATACATCTTCTTTGCTGTCTTCTTCAAAAGTCAAAACCTTTGAAACTGAATCATAGGATTCCCCGTAAAAATGAACGTCTTTATACGTATGAATGTCTTTATACATTTTCTTCATCGCTTCAAAAATTTCTTCTTCAGTTTCCCCGTTTGGAACCCAATACAAGATCTCCATCGAGTTTTCTTCGCCAGTTGCAAGTGACCGGCGGCAATAGCCGATTGATGAGGCATGCTCGAATCCTTCACGAGCATAGAAGCGGAGGCGTTTTTCAGTATCTGTATCTTCATAATTTACCGGTTCCACTTCAAGGATAATCGGCTTGTTTTTGTCTTTCAGCATTTGCAGTGACTTTTTGCCAAGACCCATTCCCCGCGATTCTTTTGAAACAAATAAATAATCAACAAAAGAAAAGTTGTCAAACTCTGCGTACATCAATACATGGTATGGACCTTCGTCTTTATGATAAACATTGCCTTTTTCTTTCAGCAAAGTATCCATATGTTCTTTTGATTTCATTTCTTCTACCGGGAAATACTGATTTAATTTTTCGTACCAATTCATTAAAGGTGCCCCTTTCGTTTTTGCAAAGCTTTTTTGTATGGCTACTGAAGTTTGCGGTTATACCGTTCTGGAGTGTACATAGAGGTGTAATCGACGGGTATTTGAAACCTTCAACTTGAATCATATACCCCTTTATCTTAGGGAGAAAACAAAAAATGGCGTATTTCTTTCGAAATCAACGCCATTTCCTATTTTTTTATTATAACATAGAGAAAATTATTTTGCACGCCATCCGATATCAGAACGGAAGAAGAAACCGGTCCATTTAAGTTTGCCCAGTTGTTCATACACTTGCCGCTGCGCGTCTTCAAGATTCTCACCGGCTGCTGAAACTAACAGGACACGCCCGCCGTTTCCAGCATATCCTTTATCAGCTTGCTTCGTTCCAGCATGAGTGACTTCAACATTTTTTAGCTTGCTAAGGTCCGGCAAGGTTTGCCCTTTTACGACAGCTTCCGGATATCCTTCTGCTGCCACGACCACGCCCAGTACAGCTTGGTCATCCCATTCAAGATCAAACGGTTTATTTTTTAGCAGGCTATCGATAAAAGCACCGAAATCAGATTTCATGCGCGGCAAGACAACTTGTGTTTCAGGATCGCCAAAACGTGCATTAAACTCAATCACTTTCGGGCCGGTGCTTGTTAAAATGACACCCGCATACAAAATGCCATTAAAAGGCGTTCCTTCTGCTGCCATTCCCTCAACTGCGGGAACGACGATTTTCGTAAAAGTCTCCTCTACAGCTGAAGCGGGGATTTGAGGGACTGGTGAATACGCACCCATTCCCCCGGTATTGGGCCCTCGGTCTCCGTCATACGCACGCTTATGGTCTTGCGAAACGGCCATTGGATAAATCTGTCCATCTTGAACAAATGACATATATGAAAATTCTTCGCCTTCCAAAAACTCTTCAATGACAACCCGTGAACCGGAATCTCCAAATTTTTGGTCTTCCAGCATGTCATGGACCGCTGAGATTGCTTCTTCTTCGGTCATCGCTACGACCACTCCTTTGCCCGCGGCCAAACCATCCGCTTTAATGACAATAGGAGCCCCATGCTTACGAATAAAATCAGTCGCTGGTTTTGTTTCGGTAAACGTCTCATATGCTGCTGTCGGAATGCTATACTTTTCCATCAATTCCTTAGCAAAAGCTTTGCTGCCTTCAATTTGGGCTGCCGCTTTCGAAGGTCCGAAAATCCGCAGTCCACGTTCTTCAAAAAAGTCGACAATTCCGGCAGCGAGTGGCTGCTCAGGACCAACAAATGTAAAATCAATACGCTGTTGTTTGGCAAAATCTACAAGCGCCTGGAAATTCATTTCATCGATTGCTGTGATTTCAGCATCATCTGCCATTCCATCGTTGCCTGGAGCTGCATAAACCTTTTCAATCGAAGCTGAACGTGCAAATTGGCGTACGATAGCATGTTCTCTTCCGCCTCTTCCAATGACCATTACTTTCATCAAATTGCACCTCACTTAGTGTTTGAAATGGCGAACGCCTGTGAAGACCATAGCAATACCATGTGCATTGGCCATATCGATTGAATCCTGGTCTTTTTTCGAACCGCCCGGCTGGATAATCGCTTTGATTCCGGCTTTTGCAGCGGCTTCAACCGTATCAGACATCGGGAAAAATGCATCAGAAGCCATGATTGCTCCTTTGGCACGATCGCCAGCTTGTTCCAAAGCGATTTTTGCAGAACCCACGCGGTTCATCTGGCCAGCGCCAATTCCTAATGTCATATCCGAGTCACAAACAACGATGGCATTGGATTTCACATGTTTTACAACGCTCCACCCAAGTTTCAAGGCTTCAAGTTCTGCTTCAGTTGGTTGGCGGTCGGTTGGCACTTGAATTTCTGCATCTTTATAACCGAAAGTGTCAGGCTGCTGCACAAGCAATCCGCCTTCTACAGAGACTGTATTCCATTTATCTTGTTTCGTACCATCGAAAGGAATCGTCAATAAGCGGATATTTTTCTTCTGCGTCAATATTTCCAGCGCTTCTTTTGAGAACGCTGGCGCAATAATAATTTCAAGGAAGATGCCGGCTAATTGAGTTGCCGTTTCAGCATCCACTTCCCGGTTCAAAGCAATAATACCGCCAAAAATCGAAGTAGAGTCAGCTTCATAAGCTTTAGCAAATGCACCGGAGATAGTTTCTCCTGTTCCAACCCCACAAGGGTTCATATGCTTCACCGCAACAGCAGCAGGCATTTTGAATTCTTTGATGATCTGAAGAGCAGCATTGGCATCTTGGATGTTGTTATAAGACAATTCCTTGCCATGTACTTGTTTTGTATTGGCAATCGAGAAATCCGATCCAAGAGGGCTGCGGTAGAATGCGGCTTTCTGATGCGGGTTCTCGCCATATCGGAGCGGCTGTTCCAGTTCATATGTAAGGGTAAGCCCTTCCGGATATTCTTCGCCAGTCAATTCTGTCAGGTAATTTGAGATATAAGAATCGTACGCTGCGGTATGGCGGAAAACTTTCGCTGCCAAACGGCGTCTTGTTTCTGGAGTAGTAGAGCTTTGAGCACGCAATTCACTGATCACAACCGCGTAGTCCTTGGAGTCGACAATAACCGTCACATATGCATGGTTTTTCGCAGCAGAGCGGAGCATTGTCGGACCGCCGATATCAATGTTTTCAATGGCATCATCCACTGTGACATCCGGTTTAATAATCGTTTCGCGGAATGGGTATAGGTTTACACAGACAACCTCAATCGGAGCAATGCCGTTTTCCGCCATTTCAGTTTGATGCTGGCTGTCATCATGTTTAGCAAGAAGTCCGCCGTGGATTAAAGGATGAAGAGTTTTCACACGTCCGCCCAGAATTTCCGGGAATTTTGTTACTTCATCAACAGCCGTTATGTTAACGCCGTTTTCTTCCAAAAAACGTTTAGTACCGCCTGTCGACAAAATTTCATAGCCCATTTTGTCCAATTCCTGTGCGAATTCCAAAATTCCTGATTTGTCCGATACGCTAAGTAATGCTCTTTTTTTCACTTGGAGTCCTCCTAAAAAGTAAAACCGGTAACATTACCGGTTGAATAATTGCTGTAAAGTTGACGGATATAACCGGTGTTCAATCGCATGTATTTCTTTTTCAACGGCTTCTTGATTGCGACCATTTATGGAAAAGGTTTGTTGGGCGATAATTTTCCCGGTATCCATTCCGGCATCCACAAAATGCACCGTGACGCCTGCTGTGTTAGCACCGGAAGCCATCGTTTGGCCAATCGCATCTTTTCCGGGGAAAGCCGGCAAAGCAGATGGATGGATATTGATAATCCGGTTTTCATAGGCTTCAAGAAGCACTGGACCAATCAACCGCATATAGCCGGCCAGAATAATCCATTCCACTCCATGGCTTTTCAACTTCTCTTTCAGCATCTTTTCATATGTTTGTTTAGAATCGTATTCAGTTGGAATAAAAGCAAAAGAAGCGATTCCCGCTTTCTTCGCGCGTTCCACTACAAAAGCTTTCGGACGGTCTGTCACTACAAGCAGCAATTCAGCCTCCAGCTCACCTGTTTGAATCGCATCGGCAATCGCTTGAAAATTAGAGCCGTTTCCAGAAGCGAAAACGGCAATTTTTGGTTTATTGTTCATCGAGCGTTCCGTCCTGTTCACCTTTGAATTGCACGCCGGATTTGCCAGAAACTTGGCCAATTACATAAGCCTGTTCACCGCTTGCCTCTGCAGATGTTAAAACCTGTTCAGCATCCTTTGGCGCTACGGCAAGCACAAAGCCGATCCCCGCATTGAAAACTGAGAAGATATCGCGGTCTGTCAACGAACCTTTTTCCTGAAGCATTTCAAAGATACGCAATACAGGCCAGCTGCCAAGTTCAACTTCAGCGCCTAGTCCTTCCGGCATCATGCGGGGCAAGTTCTCGATAAATCCACCGCCGGTCACATGAGCCATTCCATGGATTTCAGTATCTTTAGCAATCGCTGCCACCGTCTTGGCGTAAATTTTTGTCGGCGTCAGCAATTCATTGCCAATCGGCCCGAGGTCTTCGAATCCTTCTACGAGTTGATCCAGCTGGTAATGGTGCTGATCGAAAACAATGTTGCGGACAAGAGAATAGCCATTGGAATGGATTCCGCTTGAAGCAAGCCCAATCAAAACATCCCCCGCTTGAATCTTTTCGCCGGTGACAATCTTGGATTTTTCTGCCGCACCCACTGCAAATCCTGCAATATCGTATTCTTCTTCATCATAAAGTCCAGGCATTTCTGCTGTTTCCCCGCCGATCAAAGCTGCGCCGGCTTGAACGCAGCCGTCCGCCACGCCTTTAACAATCTGTTCGATTTTTTCCGGCACTGCTTTGCCGACTGCAATATAGTCGAGGAAAAACAGCGGTTCTGCACCTTGTGCCACTATGTCATTCACACACATAGCCACACAGTCGATGCCAATTGTATCGTGGCGATCCGCCATAAATGCCAATTTCAGTTTCGTGCCTACACCATCAGTTCCAGAAACAAGAACCGGTTCTTTTAAATTCAGCTCGGATAAATCGAACATGCCGCCGAAGCCGCCGAATGCGCCCAGCATCCCTTTGCGCGCAGTCCGTTCCACATGAGATTTCATGCGATTTACCGCTTCATAGCCTGCTTCGATATTTACGCCTGCTTTTTCATATGCTTTTGACACACCGGTTCCTCCTTATTTCACTTTCTCTTTTTCATGCGGCAATACCGTATCCGGATAAATATTGGTTGGATATTCGCCGGTAAAACACCCTAAGCAATGGCCGCATTTAGAACCCGGATCTGTACGTCCGATATTCTGCACCATGCCGTCCACTGATAAAAATGTCAAAGAGTCCGCTCCAATAATTTCACGCATTTCTTCGATTGTATTATTGGCAGCAATTAATTCGCCTGATGTTGAAATATCGATGCCATAGAAACAAGGGCTTTTAATCGGCGGTGAACTGATTACGACATGGACTTCTGTTGCTCCCGCTTCTTTCAGTAAGTTGACGATGCGGCGGGAAGTCGTTCCGCGCACAATCGAATCATCTACCATGATGACGCGTTTGCCTTTTACGACTTGGCGCACCGGGGAGAGTTTCATCTTCACGCCTTGTTCACGAAGATCCTGGGAAGGCTGGATAAAAGTCCGGCCAACATAGCGGTTTTTGATCAAACCGAGTTCATACGGAATGCCACTTTCTTCTGAAAAGCCGATTGCTGCTGAAATGCTCGAGTCCGGCACACCGGTCACGACGTCCGCATCAATCTGGATTTCTCTTGCCAGTTGTTTTCCGAGGCGTTTCCGGGCAGCATGCACGTTAATGCCGTCAATGTCTGAATCCGGACGTGAAAAGTAGACATATTCCATCGTGCAGATTGACCGTTCTGCCGGGTAAGCAAAACGCTCGGCCCGCAATCCATCGTCTGTGATCACTAAGAACTCACCTGGTTCAACAGAACGGACAAATTCCGCCCCGATGATGTCAAATGCGCATGTTTCAGATGCCACTACCCAGGCATCGCCTAGTTTCCCAAGAGATAATGGGCGTAAGCCGTTCGGGTCAAGTGCGATATACATCGCTTCTTCTTTTAGAATCACACAGGCAAAAGCGCCTTTCAAAAGAGATAATGCATTTTTTGCCTGTTCTTCAAATGTTGCATAGCCGCTCCGCTTGATCAGATGAGCCAGCACTTCAGTGTCAGAAGTCGTTTGAAAAATGCTTCCCTGCCGTTCTAGGTGGCTTTTCAAATGGTTGGCATTGACTAAATTGCCGTTATGCGAGATAGCTAAGCTGCCAGTTGTCGAGTTAAAGAGCAGCGGCTGAACGTTTTCAATGCCGCTGCCGCCGGCTGTTGCATAGCGGACATGTCCAATTGCACCAGTTCCAGCTATTTTCTCGATTTTTTCCGGAGAAAATACTTCACTGACCATGCCTTCGCCTTTTAATGCTTGTAAAGAAGCTTTGTCCGTTGAAACAATTCCTGCACCTTCTTGGCCTCTATGCTGTAAGGCATGCAGTCCGTAATACGTTAGCTGAGCAGCATTTGCATGTCCCCATATTCCAAAGACGCCGCATTCTTCATTTAAGCTTCTGATTTCAGCAAGCATGGGATTGCTCCTTTCCAGGCTGAGCGAAGCGTTTCGACTGAATCATTAATCCAAGCCGTACCGTCTTCACTTTTGATCACTAATTTCTGGGTGTCAGTGACAGTTCCGATTTTCTTGGCATCTGTAACGATCTGTTCGAATTGCCCTGCTTTGCCAGGAGACACAGTCAAAATGAAACGTGATTGGGATTCGCTGAAAAGAGCGGTAGTAGCTGAGCCGGTCAGTGTAATATCTAGCCCTAACCCTTTGCCAAATGCTTTTTCTGCAAGAGCTACGGCAACACCGCCTTCTGCTACATCATGAGCTGAAGCAACAAGCCCTTGCTGAATAGCGGACAAGATTTGCGCTTGGCGCTGTGCTTCAACAGTCAAGTCGATGAAAGGTGCTTTTCCGAAAATGCGTCCTTCGACCATTTTCTGAAGTTCACTGCCGCCAAACTCGGTAAAACTTTCACCGATCATATAAACGAAATCACCAGCATTTTTAGCATCCTGAGTCGTTACATGAGAAAGGTCTTCCACCAGGCCGACCAAACCGATTGTCGGTGTTGGATAAATCGCTGTGCCGTTTGTTTCGTTATATAAAGAGACGTTTCCGCCAATAACAGGTGCATCGAGAATTGTGCAAGCTTCAGACATGCCGTCTGCCGCTTTTTCGAGCTGCCAGAAGATTTCCGGCTTTTCAGGGTTTCCGAAGTTCAGGCAATCGGTAATGGCAAGCGGTTTTGCACCGGAGACGACGACATTTCGTGCTGCTTCCGCTACTGCAATCTTGCCGCCCATTTCCGGGTCCAAGTAAATGTAACGGGAGTTGCAGTCTGTCGTCATCGCTAAACCTTTGTTTGTGCCGCGGACGCGGATCACTGCTGCATCAGATCCCGGGCTGACGACTGTGCTTGTACGCACTTGGTGGTCGTATTGATTATAAACCCATTCTTTAGAAGCAATTGTCGGCTGTTTCAATAAAGCCGTCAGTGTTTCACCATAGTTTTCCACTTCCGGTTCCACATTTTCCATTTGCTGATATTCTTTGAAGTAAGCAGGTACACTTGATGGTTTGTGGTAAACCGGTGCGTCTTCTGCAAGCGCGTCAACCGGAACTTCCGCTACGACTTCGCCTTTATGGACCAAACGCAAAGTAGAATCGTCTGTTACGGTTCCGACTGTTACAGCATCAAGGCCATATTTCTCAAATAGCTCCACGATTTCAGGCTCACGGCCTTTTTTCACAACAATCAGCATGCGTTCCTGTGATTCCGACAGCATCATTTCATAAGCCGTCATCCCAGTTTCGCGCTGAGGCACATGATCCAAATCCATTTCAATTCCAGATCCAGCTTTTGAAGCCATTTCTGCGGAAGAAGAAGTCAGCCCTGCTGCTCCCATATCCTGAATGCCGACAAGCGCATCGGATTTCACTAGTTCCAGACAAGCTTCCAGCAATAATTTCTCCATAAATGGATCCCCGACTTGTACAGCGGGACGGTTGTCACCAGATGATTCCGTCAATTCCTCTGAAGCAAAAGTTGCTCCGTGGATGCCGTCTCGCCCTGTTTTAGCGCCGACATACATTACTGGGTTGCCAACTCCTGAAGCTACGCCTTTTTGAATGTCTTTATGGTCAATCAATCCAACGCACATGGCATTGACTAACGGGTTGCCATCGTATGAATCATCAAACTGCACTTCACCGCCGACTGTCGGGATGCCGATGCAGTTGCCGTATCCTGCAATTCCAGCGACTACTTCTTCAAATAAGTATTTCACGCGTGGCGTTGTCAATTCACCGAAACGAAGAGAATTCAGCAAGGCAACCGGGCGTGCCCCCATTGAGAAAACGTCACGGATAATGCCGCCGACACCAGTCGCGGCACCTTGATAAGGTTCTATCGCTGACGGGTGATTGTGGGATTCCATTTTAAAGACCACTGCCTGGCCGTCCCCGATATCCACAATTCCTGCTCCTTCGCCCGGACCTTGAAGAACGCGCGGCGCTTTTGTCGGGAATTTCGCCAGCACAGGTTTAGAGTTTTTATATGAACAATGCTCGGACCACATGACGGAGAATAAGCCGGTTTCGGTGTAGTTTGGCGTTCTGCCCAAGATGTTCTCCACCATGGCAAATTCTGCATCGGACAATCCCATTTGCTGATAAATTTTCTGCTCTTTGATTTGCTCAGTATTTGGCTCAAGCATGACTGACATTTGCTTCCCTCCACTGTTTCACGATTGATTTGAATAATGCCAGTCCGTCGCTGCCGCCGATCAAATCGGTTACAGCACGTTCTGGATGCGGCATCATACCAAGCACATTTCCGCGCTCGTTGATGATTCCTGCGATGTTATTGCGGCTGCCGTTAAAATCATCCGCATATGAAAAGACGATTTGGTTGTTCTTTTTCAACTGCTCGTAAGTCGCATCGTCGCAATAATAATTCCCTTCACCATGTGCGATTGGAATTTGGATTTCTTGGCCGTCTGCATATTCACTAGTAAATAGCGTATTGGCATTTTCAACTTTCAAGCCGACTGTTTTGCACATGAATTTCAAGTTTTTATTGCGGAGCAAAACGCCTGGAAGAAGTCCCGCTTCAGTCAAAATTTGAAAACCGTTGCAGATGCCGAGAACCGGTTTGCCGGCTTCCACTGCTTTTTTCACTTCATCCATCACTGCTGAAGACTGGGCAATCGCCCCACAGCGCAAGTAATCGCCGTATGAAAATCCGCCCGGCAATAAAATGCCGTCATAACCGCTCAAATCTGTTGAATCATGCCAAACGTATTCTGCTTCTTCACCAAGTTCATCCTTGACTGCGTGATACATATCCAAGTCACAATTTGATCCAGGAAATACGATTACTGCGAATTTCATTGCGAGACAGCCTCCTCAATTTCGAAACGGTAATCTTCAATTACCGTATTCGTCAATAACTTCTGACACATTTCATTAACTAAAGCATCGATATCACGTGCGTCATCTGAAACCATCAATTCCAAGTATTTGCCGATCCGGACATCTTCAATTTCAGCGTAACCCATCTTATGAAGAGATCCCATTACCGCAGACCCTTGTGGATCTAATACGCTTTCGCGCAACGTGACGTAAATTTTTACTTTTTTCATGAATGTTGTCCTCCCAGTTTAGCTAAAATAAGTCCGTAAGCGTCAGTTAAATTGCCCAGATCCCGGCGAAATACATCTTTATCAAGTTTTTGTTTTGTTTCGCTATCCCACAGGCGGCAAGTATCCGGTGAAATTTCATCTGCCAATAAAATGCGGCCATTATTGTCGCGGCCAAATTCAATTTTAAAATCCACCAAATCAACGCCGACTTCTTTGAAGAATCCAATCAGCACTTCATTGACTTTCAGCGCTTTTTCACGCAGTTCCTGAATTTCTTCCGTTGACGCAAGTTCCAGCATTTCAATATGGTCTTCTGTAATGATCGGATCACCAAGTTCATCATCTTTATAATAGAATTCAACGATTGGACGTTTCAGGATGGTTCCTTCTTCCAAACCGAGCCGTTTAGCCATACTGCCGGCAACGATATTCCGGGTCACTACTTCGACTGGAATGATCGCTACTTGCTGCACAAGCTGCTCGTGGTCAGACAATTGTTTAACGAAATGGGAAGCAATGCCCGCTTCCTGCAATTTTTCAAAAATCAATGATGTGATTTTATTGTTCAGCATGCCTTTGCCGACGATTTCCGCTTTCTTCTCGCCGTTGAAAGCTGTTGCCGAGTCTTTATATTCCACCCATAAGATATCCTGCTCATCTGTTGCATATAAACGTTTCGCTTTGCCTTCGTACAATAGCTGACCTTTTTCCATGTTCGATGCCCCCGTTTAGTTTAATCCAAGACGATTGAAAATCATGTCCACTTGCTGCAAGTGGTGGTTATAGTCAAAGCAATCATCCAATTCTTCTTTAGACAATTGTGAAGTGATTGTTTCGTTCGCTTCCACGATTTGGCGGAAATGCGTTTGGTTTTCCCAAGCTTCCATCGCACAAGGCTGGACTGTATCATAAGCCGCTTCACGCGCCATGCCTTTATCGATCAAGGCCAAAAGCACGCGCTGTGAATAAATCAAGCCAAGCGTCGAATCCATATTGCGCTTCATGTTCTCTGGGAACACCGTCAAGTTTTTCACGATATTCGAGAAGCGGTTCAGCATATAGTTCAAAGCGATTGTTGCATCCGGTAAAATTACCCGTTCTGCAGAAGAATGCGAAATGTCGCGTTCATGCCAAAGCGGAACGTTTTCGTAAGCTGTCAGCATATAACCGCGAATCAAGCGCGCAAGCCCTGTCATGTTTTCAGAACCGATCGGATTGCGTTTATGCGGCATAGCTGAAGAACCTTTTTGCCCTTTCGCAAAGAATTCTTCCACTTCACGCGTTTCTGATTTTTGCAAGCCGCGGATTTCCGTTGCGAACTTCTCAATTGACGTCGCAATCAATGCCAACGTGCTCATATATTGCGCATGGCGGTCACGCTGCAAAGTTTGTGTTGAAATAGGTGAAGCCGCAAGTCCAAGCTGTTTGCAGACATATTCTTCGACAAACGGATCGATATTTGCGTAGGTTCCAACAGCACCGGACATTTTGCCGGTTTCGATTGTTTTAGCAGCTGCTTCAAAGCGCTCTAAGTTGCGTTTCATCTCTTCGTGCCATAGAGCCAGTTTCAAACCGAATGTTGTTGGTTCTGCATGGACGCCGTGTGTGCGCCCCATCATGACAGTCATTTTATGTTCTTTGGCTTTATTCGCCAAAATTTCGATAAAATTATTCAAATCTTTGCGGATAATTACGTTTGCTTGTTTAATCAAATACGATAACGCCGTATCTACCACATCTGTAGAAGTCAGCCCGTAATGTACCCATTTGCGCTCTTCGCCCAATGTTTCGGATACTGCCCGTGTAAAGGCCACCACATCGTGGCGGGTTTCTTCTTCTATTTCCAAAATGCGGTCTACCGAAAATGAAGCGTTCTGACGAATTTTCACAACATCCTCTTTGGGAATGTCTCCAATCTCCGACCAAGCTTCACAAGCTAGAATTTCAACTTCCAGCCAAGCATTGTACCGGTTTTCGTCTGTCCAAATTGCGCCCATTTCAGGTCGAGTATAACGTGCTATCATAATTTAATTCCTCCAATTATTTCGGCCAAATGCCGGATTCATCTATTTCTATTAAAGTCCCTTGCAGGTCTTCCGTTAATATTGTAACATGGCCCATTTTGCGTTTATGTTTGGCTTCATCTTTGCCGTATAAATGAACGGACCAGTTCGGATATCTGGAAATCTTTGCTGTTAGCGGAGCTACATGCTCTCCAAGAATATTCACCATCACTGTATCTGCCCATAGTTTCGGTTCTCTGAGCGGCCATCCGCAAATGGCCCGCACATGCTGATGAAACTGGGAGATATTCGTTCCTTCTATTGAATAATGGCCTGAGTTGTGCGGACGAGGCGCCAATTCATTGACCAGGATTTCCCCGTTCTCAAGCACGAACATTTCGACGGCCAGCGTGCCAACCATATCCAAGTGACTGGCAATCTTTGCAGCAGCTTCTTTCGCTTTTTCAATCGTTGAGTCCATGACAAGAGCAGGAACGATTGTTTGGTGAAGAATATGGTCTCTATGTACATTCTCCCCGATTGGCAATATTGTCATCTCGCCCTGGACATTACGTTGAATAATGACAGAAATTTCTTTTGTAAATTCAACGAATGCCTCTGCTACACATTCACCATTTTGGAAAAGCGGTTCTACTAAAGCCAATTCTTCTTTGGAAGTGACCGTTTGCTGGCCTTTTCCGTCGTATCCGCCTCTGGCAGTCTTCACGACAAAAGGAAAAGGCAATTGACTGCTTTTCTCTTCTAATTCACTAAATGATGAAGCCGTAATGTATTCTGCAATCGGTACGCCTGCTTCCAAGATTGCTTGCTTCTCAAAAATGCGATTTTGTGTAATCCGGATCAACTCAGATCCTTGGGGTACATATGCTATTTGGGCCAGCTTTTCTAAGCCGATAACGTCTATGTTTTCAAATTCATAAGTAATAACATCACTGGCTTCCGCTAATTCTTCTAAGGCATGCATATCGTTGTAAGGAGCGATGATTTGAACATCGGCCACTTGGCCTGTCGGCGAATCCATTGCCGGATCTAAAACAGCTATTTTAAAGCCTGCTTCTTTAGCAGCCAATGCCATCATGCGGCCAAGCTGCCCTCCGCCAATAATTCCAATCGTTTGTCCCGGTAAAATAATTTTTGTCATTGTAAGTCACCCGTACTTTTTAAGACTTCATCATGCGTTCGATCTCTTCTGTCCTGCAATGCCTGAGCAACTTGTGCGTCTGTTGTGCCCAGAATTTGAGCGGCAAGAAGACCAGCATTGGTGGCGCCTGCTTTTCCGATTGCAACAGTTGCGACCGGAACGCCTCCAGGCATTTGAACAATTGACAACAGTGAATCCAGACCGCTTAACGCTTTTGATTGGACAGGAACTCCGATGACCGGAAGCGTCGTTTTTGCTGCGACCATTCCTGGCAAATGAGCAGCTCCACCCGCACCTGCAATGATTACATGCAGACCACGTTCTCTTGCTTCCTCTGCATAGGTAAACATCAAGTCGGGTGTACGATGAGCTGAAATCACTTTTTTCTCATACGCGATATTCATTTCCTCAAGCACATCACATGCATGCTTCATTGTTTCCCAATCACTTGAACTTCCCATTATTACGCCGATTCGTGGATTCATTTTCGAAATCTCTCCTTTAAAACAAATAAAAGCCCTCAAGTAAACTGCTCACATTACGTGAAAAGCAGTTTACTTAAGGACTTTTTAATAAGACGAAATTGAATGATGCCTTAAATAAGCACATTTTTCGCCACGTATCCATAAGTTGCTTTCCCGCATAGTCCAGACATTCCGGTGTCTTGGTAGAAACGCAGAAGCCAATTCTCCTGCATATATGGGGTATCCTCAATCATCATAACAAGATACTGTTGCCTAGTCAATAAAAAAAGTCGAACGATTGTTTATTTACTAAACTAATCGTTCGGCTTTTTATAGGTTCTATGCTTATTCGCTTAGCTTAATTCCCTTAAATTTTACAATTTGCCGTATTGGTACCGGCTTGCCATCAATTTCTTCAAATAAAGGTTCTTCTTTACGGCCGACAGCTGCATATCCTTCCCGCTTCATGCGTTCAAGACAAGCATCCATTGTTTCATTTTCGCCGACCTCAAACCATATTGTCTTCTTGCTCATTTAAATAACTTTCCTTTCCTTACTTGTTTCACCCAGAATCCACCATGGATCGTTTTTGGTTCATAAGCGATGATAAAAGCTTTCGGGTCTAGCTCTTTAATAACCGCATATAATTGAAGCTCCATTTTGCGTGGCGTTAAAATTTGCATTGAATGCCGCCCGCCTTCCATGCCGTTAGCTATCCAGTCTGTCACTCCATAGCCTTTCTCCCGCAATTTCTTCGGAAGCAATTGGTTTTCATCACTGGTGATAACATTCACCGTGATATAGCCAAGTGCCATTTTCTCTTCAATTATCGATCCTATAATCACGCCTGATCCATAACCAATTGCATAAGCTACCAAATTCTGAATCTGATCCAAGTTGTCTAAAACAAGTCCTAAACCTACTATATAAATAACTACTTCGACCATACTCACAACTGCAGCAATATAACGATAACCTTTAAGCGTCATAATCATCCGTATTGTAAAGAAGGTTACATAAACGATATTTATAGAGAAAATAATAATAACCATTAACCATGGATTAATATCCACATTTCGCACCCTTTCTGTGTTGCCTTAAAACATTCAAGTTTCATACTAGTAGAAACTACTTGGGAATGCAAGGCAGAGTGCAATAGACTGTAGGAAACGATAGGAATTGCTTCATAAGTAACATGGAAAAGAAGGTGCTAGCAAGAATTTAGAGCAAAGAAGTTAATACACGAAGCACACTTTTTAATTTTTGTTTTATGGCTGCCTCTTATTGAATGAAGCGAAGTAGAACAAACTGTGTTCAATCAAGAACGACTATTAGATTTTATTAATCCTTCATTAATAAACTCCCGCTACTACATAAATTCTATTTGTTCGCTTTTAAGATGTAGCAAATGGGCAAAACCGGGCTTTCAAATTCATTCTTGAATAGATATTCCTGGCAGCGCGGTAGTATTTGATAAAAATGCGGTCACTGCCTTATATCAAGCTGAACATTTAACAATTATGTGCAAAACAAAACTTCATTAATACAGCCCTCAGAACTGCTGTCGTCTCCATTTTTGACGTAACTTTAATCAATAATGGTCATGCAGCCAGCCATTCTGTAGAATTGTCTCTTGAAAAATTATTCCCTATCATAATAAAGCGTTTCATGACCTAGACAACATAGACAGTTTTTTCATTAGTTCTGAGCACTAGTGATGGTTTATTCAACTCAACTCGCGGTAATTATCGTCAGAAACACAAAAAAGCCGTAGCCGGGAATGCCGGCTACGGCTTTTTCTTCTTACAGGGCCCAGCAATGTCCTACTCTCGCAGGGGGAGACCCCCAACTACCATTGGCGCAAAAGAGCTTAACTGCCGTGTTCGGGATGGGAACGGGT
>NZ_JBPRLO010000012.1:0-40426 GCF_051417975.1 Planococcus sp. 1R117A
GCCAGCGTTCGTCCTGAGCCAGGATCAAACTCTCCATTATAGAAGAAATTGATTGCTCAATGTTCTGCTGGCGTCTCGCCATCCCGAAGGATGCGCGAGTCGCTTTGATCTAGCACGCTTGATCAGTAATTGTTTGCGCGGGCCGTTTTGCGCGGCCGTTGCGATGTTGTTGACGTTTTGCATTCAGTTTTCAAGGTTCAGGTTTCGAGTGTCTTGTAAAAGCGACTTCTCTAATTTAACATCGTTGCTGAGAAGAGTCAAGCTTTTTTATTATTGTAGAAAAACTTAATTTCTCTTGGCGACGTGTATAATCATAATACAGTTCACAAGCAACTGTCAACAACAAAAACAAAAAAAGTTTAATTCTTTTTTCGCTGCTAATTCAATGCCGTTCTTTACTATAGAACGAACACCTGACAAAGCCCTTCTACTCTTGCACGGCTTTGCAGTGTGAAACAATACAGCTTACCTTGTACAGCAATTCAGATTCAATAGTGAAAAGCGCATCAGCCGAAAGATCATTTTCGAATAGACTTAAAGCTGCAGTCAACAAATCCCGATCTTTTGAATTTACGATAATATTATTTAAATTCTTATAAGCTCCAGCTTTTCCACAAAAAAAGAACCGATTCTTTATAAAAGAAATCAATTCTCCCGAGGAAACATTTTGTTTTAGTTTTTCACATAATAATATCGGTGGAATATCCCTTCACTTTTCGTTTTAACACCCTCTACCGAAATTAAGTCTTTCTCTACCAGGAATTCAATAAAGACTTCTAAGTTGGATGAATAGTTTCTCAACTCTTCCTGCTCATGCAATTCTTGGATCGTCCATCGTTCTTTCTGTTCCATTACTTCTCTTATGTGCTGGGCTCCATCTTTAGTCCGCGAATGGATAAAGAATTCACTAGCTAGAAATAAAAGCTCCAGTCTTTTCTCAAGTGCTTCATCGCTCAGAACCAATTCTTCATAAAGTTTATAAATAGCCGGCTCCATCTGTTTCACTTGTGTCCACACAGTCACTTCAGGCGGAAGACCGTTCTCCAGAACAGCAAGCCTCGCCAAATGGTGAAGTGATTCTACTATATGGTGATAAGCATCCAGATAGTTTTTCTCTTCGAAGAATACCTTGCCTTCTAAATAACGTCGAATCAGTTTCGAAAACTCCATGCCCATTTTTATCTTACGGCCATAAAACGGATAGTCTTTCAATTCCATTTTAAGTTTTTCCATAAATTCGTTTCGGTCATAAATAATTCGCCCATGGAATAGCCAGTCGACAATTTTCCGATTTGTTCCTAGCAAAAGCCATTTATGCAATTGTCTCTCTGTCACAATATGCATAGCAGCTTTCTTATTCAGATAAGTGTAATGTTTCGTAAAAACCGGCGTTTCGTTTTCTTTTGTGATGATTAACAAAATTGAATCGAACGTATCGGTGATGGGGCTCATTTTTTCTCTTTTCTCCACCAACACTACACCCAGTGTACTTTCCTGGCTGGCACGTTCTTGATAGATGGGTCTTAAAATTTGTTCCATTAAATCCACTCCTTGCAATTCTATCGCTTATATTCCAATTTATTGAGACTCGATTATTGCCCCTCGGAAATAAGCAGCACTCTTCTCTATATGAATGCAGATGTTTCCGTTTTTCTTTATTTCGACAAATTTAATAAGGATTCCTGCATCCGTTAATCATTATCACTTTTTCACTTTGTTTATGATATAGTATGATGGATGCAAGGAGGAAAGAAATTAATGAAACCTTATAAAAATAAAATCAATCGTATCCGGACTTTTGCCTTAGCGCTGATTTTCATCGGTATCGTTATTATGTATGTCGGCATTTATTTTAGAGAACAACCGTTGGTCATGGTGATTTTCATGCTGCTTGGGGTTGTCGCAATTGTCGGCAGTACAGGCGTATATGCTTGGATTGGCTTGTTGTCGATGAAAACAGTTCCGGTTGAATGTCCGAATTGTGGAAGACATACAAAAATGTTGGGCCGCGTAGATATCTGCATGCATTGCAATGAACCTTTGACTATGGACCCTGCTCTCGAAGGAAAAGAGTTTAACCAAGATTACAACAAAAAAAATTCGAAGATATAAATACCTTGTCCGCTTGAACAGATCAGTTCAAGCGGATTTTTTATTTCTGTAATTTTGCCCAAATAAAAAACGAGCATGAATTTCATGCTCGTTTTTATTGTGCTTTTGCAGTTTTACCAAGGCAGTCCTGGCAAGTCCCATAAATTTCAAGACGATGATAATCGACTTGAAACCCAGTAACGTGAGAAGCTAAATGCTCTACTTCATCGAGTCCTGGATAATGGAAGTCGACAATTTTTCCGCAATCATTACAAATTATATGATAATGGTCGTGTGTCACAAAATCAAAACGGCTGGAAGAATCACCATAAGTCAATTCCTTCACCAATCCCGCTTTTCTGAACACACGTAAATTATTGTAAACTGTTGCTACACTCATATTAGGAAAAGCTTTCTCAAGCGCGCGATAAATGTCATCCGCTGTCGGGTGCGTCGTTGAATGAATCATATACTCCAGAATCGCATGACGCTGGGGAGTGATTCGAACACCTGTTGACTTCAAAGCATCAAGCGCGTCTTTTAACTGTATTTCAGACATCGCTGTGCACCTCACTTCATCAATAATTCTTACATTGTAATCGTTATAAATAGTGTACTCAAAAATGAGGGGCGATGTCAAGAAATCACTATATTGCTTACATTTCCAACTGCTTCATACTTATTTTTGGTGCAGGTCTTTTTCGCTTCTTCCTAATCGCAAGTTGACTAAACGAGCCACAACGAACAGGAAATCGGACAAACGGTTTAAATAAGCTAGAACGTTTGGGGATACGTCATTGCCAATAGAGATGGAGGCTCGTTCTGCTCTTCTGACAACTGTGCGCGCTACATGTAAAGCCGCACCAGCCGGATGCCCCCCAGGCAAGATAAAGTTTTTCAACGCCGGTACTTCTGCATCAAACTGATCGATCCATTGCTCTAATTTTGCAATGTCCTCTGCAGTCAGCTTCCATTTCACCTCTTTCCCTTTCGGAGTAGCCAGTTCAGCCCCCACATGGAATAAAGTGGTCTGTATTTCATGAAAAACCGCTTCCAATTCTTCTTTTTCTTTAAAGAATTCATTATGCAAATGGCCGACCGCTAGTCCAATCATCGAATTTGCTTCATCACAAGTCCCATATGCTTCAACTAAGACGTCATTTTTTGCTACACGTGTCCCGTATACGAGTGAAGTCGTGCCCTTGTCGCCGGTTTTCGTATAAATCTTCACAGTCAATACCCCTTTTCCATATTGACGAGATTTGTTGGATAAGCATCTTCAGCAAGCCACAATTTCAAATTCGGGATAAATACATCAAGTGCCCGTTCTACATATTTCTCTGAATGGCTGGACACATGCGGCGATACCACTACATTTTCCATTGTCCAAAAAGGATGGTCTGAAGGCAGTGGCTCTTGTTCAAAAACATCCAATACAGCATATGCAATTTCTCCAGTTTCCAGCGCATCAATCAGCACTTTATCCTCCACTAAATCCCCTCGGCCGAAATTCATAAAGATCGCTGTGTTTTTCATGGCTTGAAAATGCTCTTTTTTCAACAAGTATTTTGTTTCGTTCGTGCTCGGTAAAACGGAAATCACGGTATCCACCGTCGGCAATACATTGAGGATGCTATCGAATGACACCATCCCTTCCATAAAGTCAGCGTGTTTTCCCGAACGGTTGCAGCCGATGGTACGGACGCCAAATGCTTGCAGCACCCGCCCGATTTCCATTCCGATGGCTCCCGGGCCGATGATCAATGCTGTAGATCCATGAAGTTCCGTCGAACCTGTCTTCCGGCTCCACTCTTTTTTTCGCTGATTGTTATAAATAGATGGAAGCGACCTTTTCAATGATAATAAATGGGCCAGAACCGATTCAGTCATCGGTGTTTTATGGATCCCTTTTACATTGGAGACGACGATTTCCCGTTCCGCAATAGCGGCATGCGGCATTTTTTCCACTCCTGCACTCGCGACCATAATCCATTTCAACTGCCCGGCTTGCTGGATATCTTCTTCTGAAAGATCCTCACCGAACGTCACCAGAATATCTGCAGATGGCAGCCGTGCTTTGTCTTTATACTCAAAATAGAATTGCACTTCTGGAAACTCATTTATCAGCTGTTGCCGCTGATGCTCTTTTGGAATGAACGTGAACAGGACTTCCATGTCTTTTCTCCCCTTTTAACGATTGGTAAGCGTCTTTAATGTTTCGAGAACTTCTTTAATATGGTTTTCTACTTTTACTTTTCTCCATTCTTTGACGATTGTCCCAGTTGGATCAATCAAAAAAGTGGAACGTTCAATTCCCATGAACTCTTTGCCGTACATTTTCTTCTGAACCCACACGTTATAAGCTTCTGACAATTGATGATCTTCGTCTACCAATAAGGAAAATGGCAAGCCATGCTTTTCAATGAACTTGACATGCTGTTTCTCAGAATCTGCACTGACCCCTAGAATCACAGCGTTCAACTCTGAAAAGTCTTCTTTTGCATCTCGGAAATCACAAGCTTGAGTCGTACAGCCTGGTGTCATGTCTTTTGGATAAAAATAAAGCACTACATATTTTTTCCCCGCAAAGTCTTCTAATGCCACCGTTTCTCCTGCTTCGTTTTTTAATTTGAAATCCGGTGCTTTTAAACCTTCTAATGTAGTCATCATTATCACTCCTTTTCTTCCTTCTATCGTACCTAACCTGGTGTGGAGTTTCAATTTCTTTGGCGTTCGGCAATGATATTGTCTACAATAGATAAGAGATTACACTAGGAGGCAATAAAAAATGAATCATTCCACATCCGAAAAACTTCACGAAGAAGCGCTGCAGCATATCGTTGGCGGCGTGAATAGTCCATCGAGATCGTATAAAGCGGTCGGAGGCGGTTCGCCGATAGCAATGGAACGCGCCAAAGGAGCTTATTTTTGGGATGTAGACGGCAATAAGTACATCGACTATTTAGCGGCATACGGCCCAATCATAACTGGCCATGCCCATCCTCATATAACAAAAGCCATTACACATGCAGCGGAAACTGGCCTGTTGTACGGAACTCCAACAAGACATGAAATCACGTTTGCAAAAATGCTGAAAGAAGCCATGCCAAATATGGATAAAGTCCGTTTCGTCAACAGCGGCACTGAAGCGGTTATGACCACGATCCGCGTTTCCCGCGCCTATACCGGGCGCACGAAAATCATGAAATTCGCAGGCTGTTATCACGGCCACTCCGATTTAGTGCTTGTGGCTGCCGGTTCCGGTCCTGCAACACTTGGAACTCCGGATTCTGCTGGAGTTCCAAAAAGCATCGCTGAAGAAGTGATCACTATTCCCTTCAATGACCCAACCGCTTTTTCAGAAGCCATGGACAAATGGGGCACTGAAATCGCTTGTATTTTAGTAGAACCAATTGTCGGCAACTTCGGAATCGTAGAGCCGAACAAAGGATTCCTCGAAGAAGTGCATCGCATCGCCAAAGAAAAAGGCGCTTTGATTGTCTATGACGAAGTCATCACCGCTTTCCGTTTCCATTATGGCGGAGCCCAGGATTTGTTGGGGTTGACTCCCGATTTGACGGCTCTCGGAAAAATCATTGGCGGCGGCTTGCCAATCGGTGCTTACGGCGGAAAAAAAGAGATTATGGAAACCGTTGCACCGCTCGGTCCTGCATATCAAGCTGGAACGATGGCTGGGAATCCGGCATCTATCCAAGCGGGTATCGCCTGCCTTGAAGTTCTTCGCGAAGAAGGTGTCTATGAAAAAATGGATGAGCTTGGCCGCCAGTTAGAAGAAGGAATTCTTGCTGCTGCCAAAGAATTTGATGTGACCATTACAATTAACCGTTTAAAAGGGGCCTTAACGATTTACTTTACAGACCAAAAGGTGGAAAATTATGAACAAGCGGAAGCTACCGATGGAGAAATTTTCGCACGCTTTTTCAAGCTGATGCTTGAACAAGGAGTCAATCTTGCACCTTCTAAGTATGAGGCATGGTTCTTAACGACTGAACATACAGAAGAAGACGTAGCGAAATCGATTCAAGCAGTCCGTGAAGCCTTCAAGCAGCTTTAATAGCCAAAACAGCGGAATGAAAGGGAGGAGGCCACGCGTTTATGCAATTAGGTGCACGAATATTTAAAACCGGAGTAGCTATTTCGCTGGCACTCTTTTTAGCTGACTGGTTAGATTTACCAATTCCAATCATGGCTGGAATAGCAGCTATCTTTGCAATCCAACCTTCCATTTATCAGTCTTATTTAACTGTGCTAGATCAAATCTACGGCAATATAATCGGGGCAGTTATCGCTATTATTTTCGTGCTGACGCTAGGTGCGAACTACCTGACTGTCGGCCTTGCAGCAGTATTAGCCATAATCATTATGCTGAAATTGAACCTCAATAACCCGGTGTCGCTGACCCTTGTGACCATTATCGTTATTATGGAATCGCAGGAAGAGGCTTTTCTAGAGTTTGCCGGGTTGCGTTTTTTGACAATCCTCCTCGGCATACTGTCCGCTTTTATTGTTAATATCATTTTTTTGCCGCCAAAGTATGAAGCGCGCTTATTCACTTCTATTCACGAAGTGACGGAAGAAGCCATACGTTGGATCCGTGTTTCGATAAGGCATGTATCAGACCATACTTCCGTTAAAAACGATATTGACCGTTTATCTGAAAAACTCGAAAAAGTGGATCAGTGGTATTCCTTTTATAAAGATGAACGAAGTTATAGTAAAAAACAGCAATATGCAAAAGGCCGAAAATTGGTGCTTTACCGGCAAATGATCACCACTACCAGAAAAAGTCTGGACCTGTTAAAAAGGCTTCACCGCTATGAAAATGAATTGACAGAACTTCCCGAGCATTTTCATATGATGCTGCAAGACCACCTTGAAAGCCTAACCAGCTACCATGATCAACTTTATATGAAATATGTCGGAAAATTGCGCCCGGAACACAGTGAAACTTCCGAAGAAGACGTTATTTTAAAACGCAACGAAGTACTGTCCATTTTTGTCAAAGAAATTGCGGTTGCTCACGAAGAAGCAGGTGATGACTTATCCATCTATCGTTTAATGCACATTTTATCTGCTATATTGGATTACGAAGAACAACTGGAGCATTTAGACCTTCTCATCATGTCTTTCCATAACTACCATTCCGAAGAAGTTGGATCCGATTTGGAAAATATCATATAAAAAACGCGCCAAGGCAGATGCCTGGCGCGTTTTTCTAAGTTTTTCTACGATTTCATGCGCGGGTCAAGTGCATCACGCAAGCCATCTCCCATCAAGTTAAAGCCCAGAACCGTCAACATAATTGCAATCCCTGGAAAAATCATTGTCCACGGTGCATTGGTTAGATACGATCTTGAATCTGCCAGCATTTTTCCCCATTCGGGTGATGGCGCCTGCGCACCTAATCCTAGAAAACCAAGAGCTGCCGCTTCGATAATCGCAGTGGCAATTGCCAAGGTTCCTTGAACGATAACTGGTGCCATAGAATTCGGCAAAATATGCGAAAACAAAATTCGATTATCTTTCATGCCAATTGCCTTGGCCGACATAATGTATTCATCTTCTTTGATGCTCAGCACCTTCGAGCGGATCAAACGGCCAAAATTCGGTACGTTGATAATGGCAATGGCAATCAAGGCATTGCGAAGCGATGGCCCAAGTACCGATACGACTGCAATCGCCAATAAAATACTAGGGAAAGCCAGCATGATATCAAAAATCCGGGATATGATGGTATCAACCCAGCGGCCATAATAACCTGCCAGTATCCCTAAAGTGCTGCCAACCACTACCGAACCGATAACCGCCAAAAAACCTACCCAAAGGGAAATCCTTGCCCCGTAAACAATTCTCGATAAGATATCACGGCCAAAATCATCCGTCCCCATCCAATGTCCACTTGAGGGAGGCAAAAGCCGTTGGGATAAATTCTGTTCATTGATTCCCTGCGGTGTAAACAAAGGGCCGAAAATCGCCAATAAGATAAAGAACAACACGATCCCCATGCCCACAACAGCCACTTTGCTTTTCCGGAATCCGCGCCATGCTTCTTTCCATGGACCTGCGACTTTTTCCATCTGCACTTCGTTCTTATTTGCCGTTACATTAGCCAATGTGCTCCTCCCCCTTCCTAATCATATTTGATGCGAGGATCAATCAGACCGTAAAGCAAATCGACAAACAGATTGATCATAACGAAGATAAAGGCCACAATTAAAATGCCTGACTGGATAACCGGATAATCACGGAACCCAATCGCTTCATATATATAGCGGCCGATTCCTGGCCATCCGAAAATGGTCTCAGTTAAGATAGCTCCACCTAACAGCAAACCCATCTGAAGGCCGATAATTGTTAAAACTGGGATGATGGCATTTTTTAAAGCGTGTTTGTAAACTACCCAAAACATCTTCAAACCTTTCGCCCGTGCAGTACGCACATAATCTGAACGCATCACTTCCAGCATGCTCGAACGGGTCATTCTGGCAATTATTGCCATCGGTATTGTCGCTAAGGCCGTCCCCGGTAAAATCAGATGCTTTAAGACCGTTGATAATTGATCAAACTGGCCTGTTATTAAAGTATCAATGACATAAAAATTGGTGATAACGTCTACCGGATCCCGGACATTTTCCCGGCCCGTTGTCGGCAATATCCCCAGTTCAATCGAGAAAATCCACTGATTCATTAAACCAAGCCAGAAAATGGGCATCGATACCCCAATCAATGCAATAATCATAGCCAAATAATCAAACCAGGAATTCTGGAACCAAGCCGAAATGATGCCGGCATTGATGCCGATAATAACGGCGATAATAATAGCAAACACTGATAATTCAATCGTAGCCGCCAAGTACGGCCAAACTTCGTCAACTACCGGTGTCCGAGTACGGAGAGATTCTCCCAAATCACCAGTTAGCAACCCTTTCAGGTAATCAAAATATTGAATATACCAAGGACTATCCAATCCTAAAGTTGTCCGCAGCGCCTTTATTGCTTCTTCGGATGCTTGCTGGCCAAGAATAACTTGAGCAGGATCACCTGGTATCGCCCGGATAATCAGAAAAACAATAAACGTCATGCCGAGCAAAACCGGTATCAATTGCAGAATTCGCCGTCCGATATAGTGAAGCATTTTCTCCACCTCTCCATCCCTTGCATATGTATACATTCAGCTTGATCAAGTTAAATAATTTAGCTGGTACTAACAGAAAACGTTAACTTCGGTTTAAGAAAAAAGAGGAGAAATCACAATGACCTCTCCTCTGAATCTACCTACTTCAAATCTACAGATGCCAATTTGTCAGAACCGGTTGGATGCGCTTTAAAGTCCACTACATTCTTGCCGCCAGCTAAAAGCGGAGTTGAGTGAGCAAGTGGCACCCATGGCGCGTCTTCATGGATAATGACTTGCGCTTGTTTGTACAATTCATTGCGCTTGTCTTCATCCACTTCTGTTTGAGCTTCAATCAGGATATCGTGCAATTCCTGATTTTTGTAATACGTGTAGTTGTTGGAACCGATATTGTCTTGGTCAAGCAATACGTATAGGAAGTTATCGGCATCGCCGTTATCTCCCGTCCAACCAAGCAAGAAAGCATCCGCTTCTCCGTTAGCTGCTTTTTCAAGATAAGTAGCCCATTCAAAAGAAACGATTTTCGCAGTTACACCAACGTCTGCCAAGTTCTTCTGGATAGCTTCTGCCACTTTTTGGCCATCCGGCATATAAGGACGCGGAACCGGCATTGCATAAAGTTCCATTTCGAAACCGTCTGGCAGTCCAGCTTCTGCTAATAATTGTTTGGCTTTTTCCGGATTATAGTCGTAATCTTCGACGTCTTCGTTATAACCGCTGATTACTGGAGGCATCGGGTTTTTAGCAACTTCTCCGCGGCCTTGGAAGAATGCATCAACTATCGCTTGCTTGTCGATTGCATGGTTCATCGCTTGTCGAACTTTCGGATCGTCAAATGGTTCACGTGTTGTTGTTAACCCAAGATAGCCAACGTTCATTGAAGGTCGTTCGAATAATTGTAGGTCCGCATTTCCTTCTACAGTTTCACCGTCTGAAGGTGTAATGCCGTCTGCCAAATCAATTTCACCCGACAATAATGCATTCAAGCGGGCAGAGTTATCTGGAATCGCACGGAATATGACTTGATCCAGTTTTGGTTCGCCTTCAACCCAGTAATCCGGGTTTTTCTCAATCGTGATTGAGTCGTTGCGTTTCCATTCTACAAATTTGAATGGACCTGTCCCAACCGGTGCATCACCAAATTTATCTCCAGCAGCTTCAAATGCTGTAGGTGAAGCGATTCCGAATGAGCTCATTGCCAAGTTTTTCAAGAATGGTGCCTGTGGGCGTTTCAGTTTAAATTCTACTTCGTAATCGCCAGTTGCAGTCACAGATTCGATGACATGGCCTTCTTCATCGCCGAAACCGCCAAACATCGAGCCGTAGTATGGGAATTTATCAGCATCTCCGCCTGCCCAGCGCTCAAAGTTTGCTACAACCGCTTCCGCATTGAAATCAGTGCCGTCGTGGAATTTAACGCCTTCCTCCAAAGTGAAAGTATACGATAATCCATCTTCAGCCGCTTTCCATTCAGTTGCCAAACCAGGATGGATTTCTGTGTCTTGTTCACCGAAATTCACCAACGTATCAAATATGTTCTTTGTGACTTTGTATGATTCTCCATCAGTAACAACAATCGGATCAAGTGATACCGAGTCTCCGCCGCGGCCAAAAATCAATACTTTCGGATCGCCTGATTCTTCTGTATTCCCACTATCCCCTTCGGTGTTTTCTGAAGCATTATCGGAACTACAGCCATACAATGCTGTCGCTAGCAATAAAAGCATCAGAAACGCCAGTGAAACGAGCTTTTTCTTTCTCAAATTGACCCCTCCATTTTTGTTATTTATTATCATTGCGGCCTGGATTCTTCATAAAGATGGCAGGCTACAGAATGACCTTTTTCAACTTCTGCAAAAATCGGTACAGCTTTTTCGCAAATATCCATCTTAAACGGGCATCGTGTGTGGAAACGGCATCCGCTTGGAGGATTGGCAGGACTCGGTACATCCCCTTTGATCACTACTTCTTCACGTACGAAATCCGGATCAGGCACCGGTACCGCTGACAGCAAAGCCTGGGTATACGGGTGAAGCGGCTTTTCATATAACGCCTCGCTGTCGGCTAGTTCCGCCATCTGTCCCAAATACATCACTCCCACCCGGTCACTGATATGGCGAACGACGCCAAGGTCGTGAGCGATAAATATATAAGTCAGCTTCAGTTCTTTTTGCAGATCCTGCATCAAATTCAAAACTTGGGCTTGAATCGATACATCGAGAGCTGAAACTGGTTCATCCGCAATAATGAGTTTAGGATTGGTCATCAATGCCCGGGCAATGCCGATGCGCTGGCGCTGTCCGCCGCTGAATTGGTGCGGGTAACGTTTGGCGTGGTAACTGCTTAACCCAACAATCTCCAAAAATTCATGGACTTTTTTCTTCCGTTCTTTCGGATTGCCAAGGTTATGTACGTTTAATGGCTCCATCAGGATTTTTTCGATGGTATGCCGCGGGTTCAGAGAAGCATATGGATCTTGAAAAACCATCTGGATATCACGGCGTGCTTTGCGCATGTCGCTCGCTGAAAGATTCGTCAATTCCTGTCCGTCGAAAAACACTTTGCCTTCTGTCGGCTCCAATAAACGCATGAGCATACGGCCGGTTGTGGATTTTCCACAGCCGGATTCTCCTACGATTCCGAGCGTTTCTCCTTCAGCGACCGTGAACGACACATCGTCTACAGCTTTTACGTAGTTCTTTACTTGGCCTAGAATTCCTGATTTAATAGGAAAATACTTTTTCAGCCCTTCAACTTTTAACAACGGTTCTGTCATGGGCCTGAACCTCCTTCGGATCAAATAGGAAGCAACGGGTTTGGTGGTCTTCTTCCGTCTGATAAAGCGCGGGGTTTTCCACTATACAGCGGTCAAAGGCAAATTCGCATCGCGCAGCGAATTTACAGCCTGTGCGGATTGTTCCCGGTTTCGGCACATTTCCAGGAATGGAATATAACCGTTCTTTTTTAAAGCGCATATCGGGAACAGATTCGAGCAGTCCTCTTGTATAAGGATGCTGAGGGTCTTTAAAGATTTTATGCACCGGACCTTCTTCTACTACTTTTCCTGCGTACATGACAATAACGCGTTCGCACGTTTCTGCTACGACGCCTAAATCATGAGTTATTAGCAATACGGCTGTATTCAGCCTCTCATTCAGGTTTTTAATCAGCTTCAAAATCTGGGCTTGTATGGTTACATCCAAGGCTGTGGTAGGTTCATCCGCTATCAATACTTTCGGATCACATAAAAGTGCCATCGCAATCATTACCCGCTGGCGCATTCCGCCTGATAATTGATGCGGATATTCTTTCATCAATCCTTCTGCACGCGGCAGCCCTACGAGTTTCATCATTTCAACAGCACGTTCTTGTATTTGTTTTTTGTTCCAATCGCGTTTATGGATTTTAACTGCTTCACGCAATTGATCACCGATAGTGAATAGAGGATTCAGAGAAGTCATTGGTTCCTGGAAAATCATTGCTATATCGTTGCCTCGAATGGCACGCATTTGCTTTTCGGAAAACTTGGTTAAATCTTTATTTTGAAATAAAATTTCTCCACCTGTAATTTTCCCCGGCGGGCTTGGAACGAGCCCCATAATTGATAAAGAAGTCACGCTTTTTCCACATCCAGACTCGCCGACAATCCCTAACACTTCTCCTTCGCGAATGTAAAAATCAATATCGTCTACTGCCGGAATTTCGCCGTCATCAGTGAAAAAGGATGTTTTCAAGCCTTTAACATCCAGTATCATTTTTCGCTCTTCCATCTCGGCACCCCTTTAATTCTGAAAATTCTATGTGTTTTAATTATACGTAAGATTAGTATTATTGCAATAGTGTATTTGGAAATTGATAGTATTTCCCTTTTTCATAAAAAAAAGACCCTCGAAGATTTCGAGGGTCTTTAGGACTATCAATTAAAGTGTTGGACTTGGAATAAATTATAGTAAATTCCTTGCTGCTTCATCAGTTCATCATGGGTGCCTTTTTCTGCTAAATGGCCATGGTCGATCACAATAATCTGGTCAGCATGGGTAATAGTCGATAATCTATGGGCCACGATTAAAGTCGTGCGGTCATGTGCCAACCGCTCCAACGAATCTTGGATCAGCGATTCGCTTTCCAAGTCGAGCGCTGAAGTGGCTTCATCTAGAATCAATATCGGCGGATTTTTCAAGAACACACGGGCTATCGCAATCCGCTGTTTTTGGCCGCCAGATAATTTCACCCCGCGCTCTCCCACTTTCGTATCGTATCCTTCTGGAAGCATTTCGATAAAATCATGAGCATTGGCTGCTTTTGCCGCAGCAAATACTTCTGCATCGCTCGCTCCCGGTTTACCCATCAGGATATTCGATTTCACAGAGTCGCTGAACAAAATGGAGTCTTGCAGCACCAAACCGATTTGGTCACGCAGCGTATGGATGGATACATCTCTCAGATTGTGGTCATCCATATAGATGGCGCCGCTAGTGACATCATAAAATCTCGGAATTAACGAAACAATGGTCGATTTGCCGCCGCCGCTCATTCCGACGAAAGCAACGGTCTGTCCCGGTTTTACCGTGAAATTCAAATTGGACAATACTTCCGTTCCTTCTTCGTTATAGTGAAAAGAAACATCCCTGAATTCCAATTTGCCATCCACCACTTTCAAATCTTTTGCCCCTTCTTTATTTGTTACGTCGTAGTCTTCATCGATCAATTCGAATACACGGTCCATTGATGCGAAAGACTGCGTCAATGTCGTAGATGAGTTCACCAGTCTCCGAAGCGGATTGTAAAGGCGTTCAATATAGGCGATAAATGCTACCATGGTTCCGAGCGTCAGGTTTCCCTGGATCACTTGATACCCTGCATAAGCAATAACGAGCAATGGTGCAATATCCGTAATGGTATTGACCACCGCAAATGCTTTGGCATTCCATTTTGTATGATCGATTGCTTTGTCCAGAAACTCATCATTTGTAGCATCAAATATTTTTTGTTCGTGTTTCTCAAGCGCAAAACTTTTAATGATGCTCATGCCTTGGACGCGTTCATGCAAATAGCTTTGGACATTCGCCAAAGCCTGCGAACGGTTACGTGTCAAATCGCGCAGGCGGCCGAAGAAAAATTTGACGCTGAATGCATAAAAAGGAAACGCCAGCAGCGCCACAATCGTCAGCGGCACATCCATTGTCAACATAATGCCGATGGCAATCAAAATAGTCGCCAGATCGAGCCATAAATTCATCAGTCCGATCATGATGAAATTCTTCGTTTGCTCCACGTCATTGATGACGCGGGAAATGATCTCTCCTGCGCGCGTATTGGCATAATACCGGAGACTCAGCTTCTGCAAATGCGCGTAAAGGCTTTGGCGGATGTCATACAAGATTTTATTGCTGACATATTGCGCATAATACTGGCGGTAATATTCAATTGGCGGGCGGAAGATGAAAAACAGAATTGCTGTTCCGCCAAGCCATAAATACAGCTGTCTCAATTTTTCATCGCTCGATAGCCCATCGGCTCCGATAATATCATCTATGACAATCTTTATAAGCAACGGAATGAAAAGCGGAATGGCAAACTTGAAAATACCAATAACTATCGTTAAGGCAATTTGCCAGTAATAAGGCTTTACAAACTTCATATAGCGCTTCGTCGTACTCAAAAAATTCACTCCATTCTATTCCAAACGAAAAACCTGTTGGCAAGCAACAGGTTTTCTTTTATTCCGTGAGCCGGTATTGTCTATGAAATTCATACCGGCTGGTCCAAACTTCTATGAAGTCCGGAGCAAAAGGACCTCTTCGCTGTTTAATCCATCCAATCAGCTTATCCACATTCCGATGCAAAATCTGATCGATCACTTCCGGATAACCCATTTGCCGTTTGTGCTCTTCATATTCGTCTTCGTCCAACAAGGTATACGACATATCTGGAAACACTTTAACATCTAAATCATAATCGATGTACTTTAATGATCCATTGTTATAAACAAAAGGAGAGCTCACATTGCAATAATAATAAACTCCATCGTCACGAAGCATGCAAATAATATTAAACCAATGTTCTGCATGGAAATAGCAGATGGACGGCTCTCTCGTGAGCCATGTCCTGCCATCCGATTCCGTCACCATGGTTCGCTCATTTGCACCGATTACTATGTTATTCGTTCCCTTCAGTACCGTTGTTTCCTGCCAGACACGGTGGATTCGGCCGTTGTGTTTGTAACTGTGGATTTGTATCGTTTCTCCCTCCACGGGTATCGCCATATCCATCCCACCTTTTCGTCTTAGCCGTATATATTTTAAGTGTCCTCATGATTATATCAATCAATTCTGAAAACATACAGCGAAAAGGCAAGGGAGAATGGTTTACAAGGTGACTGAACGGCCTCCATCAACAATAATTGTTTGGCCGCGAATCATATCCGCATTGTCTGAAATAAGGAAAAGAGCGGTTTTCACCATATCCTCTATTTCCACCATGCGGCCAGCTGGCGTGTTCACACGGGCATCGTTGAGCAATTCTTCGCGGTTCGGGAAATGCTTTAATGCTTCTGTATCGAGAGCCCCGCCAGAAACCGTATTAACGGATATCCCTTGTGGCGCCAATTCAACCGCCAAATATCTAGTAAGTGATTCCACTGCCGCTTTGGAAACTCCGATTGTCGTATAATTCTCCAAATAACGGATCGAGCCCAATGAACTGATGCCGACAATTTTTCCGCCTTTATCCATTAGTTTCGCTGCTTCCTGAGCACCAAACAGCATCGCTTTCGCATTGATGTTCATTGTCCAGTCCCAATGCGATTCTTCCAGCTCCATAATCGGTCGAAGCACTCCGGAAGCCGCATTTGAAACAAATACATCCAGCCGGCCGAATTCTTCTTTGATTGTTTCAAACATGCCGCGCAGTTTGTCCACATCTCCGACATTTGCACGGACAAGCAGTGCTTTTTGTCCTCTCGCTTCAATTTCTTTAACGGTATCCAGAGCTGCTGTTTTGCTTCGTGCGTAGTTTACAACAATGTCGTACCCTTGTTCCGCAAGTGCAATTGCCAATGCTTTTCCTAATCCTCTGCTGCTCCCTGTCACCAATGCTACTTTTTGTTCTGCCATAGTCAAACATCTCCTCTTTGTTTTAAGACTGCTTTCATTTTTTGGACTGGACCTGAAATCGGAAGCAATTCCAGTTCTTCAGCCGTTACCCATTTCATGTGAGATGGTACGTTCAGATTTTGGCCTTTTGCAATATAGCCATCCACGTTCCATGTTAAATGAGAAAACACATGTTTGAAAGAAGTAATTTTTTCAGCGTTGCTGACGATACCTTGAAAGTTTTCCGAAAGCTGCTCTTCTATTTCAAGAGGCAGCACTTCTTCAGTTAGCTCTATCATTGGAAATTGCCACATATTGGCAAGCAATCCGGTTGACGGCCTTTTTTCCATTAACACAGATTTCCCGTAAAGGATGGCCAGCATGGCGTACTGCACTGCTTTGGTTTTTTTCGCTTTCGTCTTCGTTGGCAATTCATGCTGCTTTCCTTCATGAAACGCTGTACAATGTTCCCTTACAGGGCATAACAGGCATTTCGGGGAAGTCGGCGTACAAATCAAAGCCCCCAACTCCATCAGCCCTTGGTTAAATGACGAAGGATCTTCATGGCTAATGAGTTCTGTCACCGCCTCTTCAAAAATCTTCCGGGTTTTCGGCTTGGCGATATCTTCTTCAATCAATAAGATCCGGGACAGCACCCGCATGACGTTTCCGTCGACGGCATGTTCCGGGATTCCGTAAGCAATGCTGAGCACAGCGCCCGCAGTATAAGGGCCGACGCCTTTCAATGATGAAATTTCTTTTCGGCTTGCCGGCACTATGCCATCATACTTTTCAGCCACTTCTTTTACCCCTGCCTGCAAATTGCGGGCACGGGAATAATAACCCAGCCCTTCCCATTGCTTGAGCAAGATTTCCTCATCCGCTTCCGCCAAATCCTGCAAAGTCGGAAACTTTTCAACAAAGCGCTTGTAATAAGGAATGACGGTATCGACTCTTGTTTGCTGGAGCATAATTTCCGATATCCAAATCTGGTAGGGATCTGATGTACGGCGCCAAGGTAAATCGCGTTTTTCCTCCGCGAACCAGTTGATTAAATCTTTTTGAAATTGCAATTTATCGAGTGCTATTTTGAATGCCTCCATTCCAGTAGATTACACCACCGGATTCCGGGGTATATATATGTTATAAACTTTTCTGCCGGATTTATATTTTCCTAACATAAATGAAGAAAGGAGATGTGGCCATGGATACAGGTACACATATTGTCATGGGCATAGCTCTTGGCGGCCTGGCAATGGCAGATCCAGTTGTTGCGAGCCATCCTGCTACAATGACCGCTGTTTTTGCCGGGGTCATTATCGGCTCCCAGGCACCTGATATTGATACCGTATTAAAATTGAGAAACAACGCCGTTTATATCCGCCATCACCGGGGCGCTACCCATTCCATTCCGGCGGTCATATTATGGCCATTGCTTATAACCGCCGCTTTGCGGCTTATCCTGCCGGAAGCAAATTCACTCCATCTATGGCTATGGACATTCCTGGCTGTGTTTTTGCACGTTTTTGTAGATATATTTAACTCCTATGGCACACAAGCTCTCCGACCGTTTTCCAACCGTTGGGTCGCGCTTGGAGTTATTAATACTTTTGATCCCATTATTTTTGGTGCCCATTTGATCGCTCTTATGTTTTGGGCATTCGGTTCTGATCCTGTCTGGACAATGCTCATTTTATATGGGCTGCTGTTTTTCTATTACATTTCACGGTTTGCCGTTCAATCTGCAGTCAAACATGCAGTGCGCAACACGATACCCGGTACAACCAATATTATCGTCGCACCTACAATGCGATTTTTCCAGTGGCGGATTGCCGCTGATACAGAGCGCCACCATTATGTAGGAAGAGCTTATGGGCGTTCTATCAACATTTACGATAAGTTCCTAAAAAAGCCATTACCGGAATCGAATCTGATCCAAGCCGCCTTAAAAGACAAAAACCTGGCAGCCTTCGTTTCCTTTTCCCCTCTCTATAGATGGGAAATCAACGAGTACGAGGACTTATATGAAGTTCGCTTGATTGACTTGCGCTACCGAAGCAATGATTACTACCCATTCGTAGCAGTTGCCCATTTGAATGAGCAATGCAAAGTCGTCAACTCCTATACCGGCTGGATCTTCAGCGAAGACAAACTAAGGAAAAAACTCGACTTCAGCCATAATTAAAGAAAAGCGGAAGCGTCCGTTAAGCCCCGACAAGCGCTGGAGGGCTTGAAGTGAATGGCGTCATTTGCCATTCGCAGAAAGGCCGAAGCGACTCGAGGGGCTGGACGCTGCAGCTAGACAAGAAAAGCGGAAACGGCCGTTCAGGTTCGACAATCACATTAACTCTTTAACAATCAAAGAGAAAAACGCACACAACTAGAGTGTGCGTTTTTTAATTGTTCTGCTCATTCAATAAATGGGCATACTTCGGGTTTCTTCCAGCAAATTCATGTATTTTGTCGCCGTAACTCGTAATCCATTGGCGGATCACTTTTTCTACTACTGCGCTTCCTTGGTAATCATATCCTGCTTTTGCATAGGAAGATTCGAAATCAGATACCAGCAATTCGATCCATGTACGGGCTTTTTCTTCTGTTAAATTGGGATTCTTTTCACGCAGTTCCAAAATCAACTGATCAATCATCTCATTCATTCGCCTACTTCCCTTCTTTCAGCGGGCGCAGCATGGAAATCGGCAACGCTTCAGTGTGTTTTTCTCCTCCAAGGCGATAGCCCCATGCAAACCGGCCTTTTAAATAATCTATTTGGAAAAAGACATTCGGATCACCTTCGATCCGGTAAACTTCACCTTTTTTGAAATCTTCCGGATTGATCATATAAGCGGCTGCCATTACAGCTTTTCGTTCAAGCACCGCAAATTCATTGACCATGCCTAACTGCTCCGCTTTTCTCGCTTTTTCTTTCAGCCGCGCAATCTCATTCCGCAACTCATGTTCATCCATTTCACTGTAACGCTTTTCTTCAGTCATCTTCCTGCTCCTTCTTCTCCAAGTATTCATTGATTACTTCGCTCGGGAATCCTTTTTGATACAAGCCCTGTTTGACTTTCGATTTCAAGTCATAGCCTGTCAGTTTACTGCTGTGTTTTCTCCATAGTTTGTCGCCTTGTTCCTTAACGCTATCTGTCCACTGGTCTTCATCTTTTTCAAAGTCCAAGTCTTCCATGGCTAATTTAATCAAGCTGTAGGAATAGCCTTTCCTCATCAGTGAATCGTTAATTTTCTGTTTGATTTGGCTCGGAGTTTTCATCTTTTCTTTAGCCGCAATTTTTATCGCCAACTCTTTGGCAATTTCCAATTGCTCTTCTTCTGAATAGGAATTTAAAACGTCTTCCTGCATTTGTTTATCAATCCCTTTTTTTTGCATTTCCTGCTGAATTGCACGCGGCCCCTTTTTCCCTGAGTTCACTTGGGTTCGGAGGAGCGCTTCTGAAAATGCCTGGTCATCCAAAAATTTATGGGTGTAGAGCTTTTTGATTGCTTCATCGATCACGGCGTTGCCAAATTCTTTTTCTTTCAATTTGGTGCGCACTTCGTCTTCACTGCGCATGCGGAAGCCAAGATAATTCAGCGCTTTATTGTAAGCCTTCCGGACTTCATCTTCAAAGTTCATTTCTTCGATGGTCCATTGGTCTAACTCTTTCCCTTTTGTGAGCTGGTACCGGATCAGCACCGCTTCATCCACACTAAAAGCAAATTTCTCCTCAAGGTAGATATTGTACCTTTCCGGATTTCTTTTCCCTCTGGTGATTTTCGAAATAATCGGCATTTACGGCACCTCTCTTCCTTCCCTATTATACCCCTTCAAATGCTTAAATGCATGGATTGCGGGTATTATTAGAAGAAATGGAGGCGATATGGATGAAGATAGCAATTACAGGCGGAACAGGTTTTGTCGGCAAGGAATTGACCCGATTATTCCATACCAAAGGACATATGGTTTACATTTTGACAAGAAGCCCAAAACGCTCTACTGCGAACACCAAATACGTGCAATGGCTGAAAGAAGGAGCAGCCCCGGAGAAGCAGTTGGAAGGCGTTGATGCCATCATTAATTTGGCCGGTACTTCAATCAATGACGGACGCTGGAGCAAAGAGCAAAAAAGAGAAATTTATAATAGCCGGATGGAAGCGACAGAAGAAGTGCTTCGGATTATCGCCAAATTGAACAAAAAGCCTAGTGTATTAATCAACGCAAGCGCCATTGGGATTTATATGCCCTCGACCCAGGTTACATACACGGAAGCTTCGGCAGATTTCGCTAAAGATTTTCTAGCCCAAACCGTTAGCGATTGGGAAAAGCTGGCGGATCATGCAAAAGTTCATGGAGTACGAGTGGCCTATGGCAGATTTGGCATCATCCTGGGGAAAAAAGATGGAGCTCTGCCATTGATGGCACTTCCTTATAAACTTTTCGTGGGTGGTACGATAGCTTCAGGAACACAGTGGCTATCATGGGTCCATGTGAAAGATGTAGCGCGAGCCATCCAATTTGCGTTGGAAAACGAGGAAATTGAAGGGCCGTTCAACGTCACAGCTCCCGACCCAAAACAAATGAAGGATTTTGGCAAACAGATTGCCGAAATCCTTCACCGTCCACACTGGTTCCCTGTTCCGGCGTTCGCTTTAAAAGCGGTGCTTGGCGACAAAAGCCAGTTAGTTCTTACCGGACAGCGCGTATTGCCGACGGTGCTCGAGCGTCATGGTTTTAAATTCGATTATCCCGATTTGCAGTCAGCACTGGCTGATATCTATAAATAAGCATATAATGGAGGGATGATTACCTAAAGGACGTGAAAACAATGAACGATAAACCCATTATCGAGGAAGGCCAAAAGTTTCCTTTGACGATAAAACGGCTCGGCATTAACGGTGAAGGCATCGGCTTTTTTAAACGCAACGTCGTATTTGTACCCGGTGCATTGCCTGGTGAAGAAATTACTGCACAAGTAACGAATGTCAAACGGAACTTCGCTGAGGCCCGCATTTTAAAAATGCGAACGCCTTCTCCTCACCGCCAGACACCTCCGTGCCCGATTTACGAGGCATGCGGCGGATGCCAGCTGCAACATATGACTTACAGCCAGCAATTAGTCGAGAAACGCGATCTTGTCGTCCAAGCACTCGACCGCTACTTAAAAGGCGTGAATGTCAAAATCGAAAACACCATTGGAATGGAAGACCCATGGTATTACCGCAACAAAAGCCAATTCCAAACACGGTTAAAAGGCACTCAAGTCATTGCCGGCTTATTCGCCGAAGGCTCGCATCAACTGCTCGACATCGAGCAATGCATTGTCCAGCATCCAAACACTACGCGCATCACGAATGAAGTGAAACGGGTTTTGGAAGATTTAAAAATGCCGATTTATGATGGCAAAACAATGAAAGGCATTGTCCGGACCATCGTCGTCCGCACAGGTGTAGAAACTGGTGAAATCCAGCTTGTCTTAATTACGACCAGAGCCAGAATGCCGCAAAAGGAAATGCTGATCGACTTATTGAAAGAGCTGGACCCTAACATTGTTTCCATTGTCCAAAATATCAACAAAGAAAAAACTTCATTGATTTTTGGTGAGGAAACGATTACTCTTTGGGGCAAAGATACCATTCACGAAAAACTTGGTGAACTGTCATTCGATTTGTCAGCTCGGGCATTCTTCCAATTGAATCCAAAGCAAACTGTTAGGCTCTATGACGAAATCAAGCGGGCAGCCGATTTGACCGGAAACGAATCTGTAGTCGATGCTTATTGCGGAGTCGGAACGATCGGCTTATGGCTCGCTGACCGCGCAAAAGAAATCCGAGGCATGGATTTGATTCACGAAAGTGTCGTGGATGCAAAAGCGAATGCCAAAAAACACGGCTATGATGCGAAATACGTAACTGGAAGCGCTGAAAAATGGCTGGAGACCTGGCGCAATGAAGGTTATGTGCCGGATGTATTGACTGTTGACCCTCCGCGCACCGGCCTCGGGGAATCCTTAATAAAAACCATTTTGAAAGTAAAACCAAAGCGCTTTGTCTATACATCTTGTAATCCTTCTACATTGGCTAAGGATTTGCAGCAATTAACGAAAGTCTACAAAATCGAGTATATTCAGCCGATCGATATGTTCCCGCAGACAGCGCAAGTGGAGTCTGTAACAAAATTGATATTGAAATAGCAAAAGGACAAGAAAACCAACCGGTTTTCTTGTCCTTTTCTTTACGCCTTCTATACAAGCAATGGATGATGGAGAGAAGCCCATCTTTCGAAGGTGCTTTTATTCGAATTCAGCAACTTGTTCTTTTCCCCGTTCTCCCCGCAGCAAAATAATGAAGAAAAGCACGAGCAGCATAGCTGCAATCAATAGCAAAAAGCTTAAGCCGCCAGAATACTCGACAAAAAGCCCCCCTAAAAACGGTCCTGACAAACTGCCGATGCTAAAAGCGATGCCGCACAATAAATTCCCTGTCGGCAATAAATCCTTTGGCATCAAATCCGCCATATAGGAAATTCCTAAAGAAAACGTTGACCCTACAAACATTCCTGCCAAAGCAAAAAATGCCACGGTCAGCCATCCGTTCGATTCGAAAAAGCTGGCGGTCCCAAAAACGGCGGCGCCCCCTACTAACGCAACGAGCAGCACATTTCTTCTTCCTATCCGGTCACTTAGAGCTCCAAGCGGTAATTGTGTAGCGATGGCCCCCAATGAAAAAGCGGCCAGCATAATTGAAACCATACGGACATCAATTTCTTGGCGCAGCGCATATACCGGATAAATTGCGTTTAGAGAAGCCTCCAGAAAGCCGTATCCAAGCGGAGGCAAAAACGCGACCCAGGCAATTACAAGGGCAGTTTTGAATCGCCCAAGAGTTCCCTTTTCTGACATGCCTCCCGCAGTCATTTGCGGGTAATCGTTTTTCAGCAAAAAGACCAGTGACCAGGCAATTAAGCATAAAATTCCCGACACGATAAACGGAAGTGCTTCAAAAATTTCAACGAGCGGCACAAAAAGCGGCCCGGCACCGAAGCCAACGCTAAATGACATGCCATAGATTGCAATATTCCGCCCCAGCCGATGCTGCGGAGAAAAACTGGTGATCCAAGTCTGAGTTGAAAAATGCAGCGCCTGATCACCAATGCCAATCAATACCCGCAGCACGAACCAAAACAGTACACTTTTCCAGAGCGGAAACAATAACAGAGAGGCAATCACCAATCCGCCCCCAAATAAAATTAGCGGTTTATAGCCAAACCTGCGCAATTGCGGTTCCATAAAAGGGGCAACCACCAACGTTCCTATGTATAAACCGGTAGCACTTAAACCATTTAAAGCTGATGATACGCCGTCTTGTTCAAAAATAATGGCAATTAGCGGCAACAGCATCCCTTGTGAAAAACCGGATATTGAGACGATTGCAACCAAAATCCAAAACCGGGCACGCTCGCTTTTTAAGAAAATCTTCATCTGTACCTCCTGCGCAAGCTCGTTCTTTTTTACTTTCAATGGAATTCAGATACAATTTTAACATAAGGAGGCGTCATTCGATGAAATTTTTGATGAATGAAAACGGCTTTACAGGAAATTTGCCATATGGGGAATTATTAGTGTCAAGCAATGAAGAATACGGCTTCCGTCCCTATCAGCTGCTCGTGTCTTCTTTAGCCGTGTGCAGCGGTGGAGTGATGCGGAAAGTTTTGGAGAGAATGCGGATGCCTGCAGAAGATATTCAAATCGATGTGAAAGAAATAGTACGCATTGAAGAAGAAGCGAACCTGGTTTCCAAAGTACATTTGCATTTCACTTTAAAAGGCAAGATTGATCCTGCTAAAATGCCGCGCGTGATGGAATTGACCCGCAAGAATTGTTCCATGGTCCGTTCGGTGGAACATTCAATCGAAATTATTGAAAGTTATGAAGTCCTTTAAAACACAAATAAGGCTCAGTCCGTATCTAATTTCAGATTCCGGCTGAGCCTCTAGGTTTTAGCAATATCCGTTTGAATTTTCATAATTCGATTTCTTCGGCTTAAAACGCCGGTGAAATATTCGAACAACCTCCTTTTTATTCCTACAGTGATTGGTTTTGGCGCTTCACTAATGCCTCCCCTCTCTATTGATTAAAGTCAGCTTAACATAAGATTTACATTAAGTAAATATTTAAAACATTCCAAATGTTGAAATCGCTCTTTTTACCCAGATTTTATTGTATTCTTCTCTGTTTTCAGCTACCATTAACATGCGAAAAGAGGTGTTTCGAATGGGCAAATCCATTACGAATAAAGAACAGCAAGTAAAATACATGAAACAACGCTTAAATATGTTTTTGGAAGTGTTGGATGCTATTGAACCAGAAAATACCGAGTTAGAAGATATTGATCGCCTTATCGCCATGGTTGATGAACTGGACGATAAAATGCAGCAATTCAAAGCACGCCCGAATGAAGAAGAATAACATGCATAAAGAAAACGATCCATGTCAGCGAGTTTGCTGACATGGATCGTTTTTTGCTTACAATAGGCCTTTAACGCTTCACTAGCCACCTGCGCTTACTTTTCTTCGTCGCAATCATATCTATACGCCCTTGCATAACCGCATTGATCTGCCCTCCTATTAACAGGAGCATGGCCGATATATACAACCAAAGCATCAAGATGATGATTCCTCCGATACTGCCGTAAGTTGCTGAAAAATTGCCGAAATTATTAATATACATGGAAAAGGCGTACGAGATGATCAGCCAGCCTACTGTTGTGAAGGCGGCCCCAGTCATAACGCTTCTGACATCCAGCTTGATGTTGGGTGCTACCCAATAAATTACTGAACACACCCCGAAAATAATCAGTGGCGGTATAGTAAAACGAATGGTAGCCCATAACTCCAGAAAGCCTTCTTCCAATCCAAGGAAAGTGAAAATAAAAAGACCGATTTGCCGTCCGAAAATTGGAAGAACAAGTGCCACGATTAAGATAAAGATGAATAGTAACGTAGAAATGATCGACATTCCCCGTGCTATCAGCAAAGGCCGGTTTTCTTCCACACCATATGAAAAATTCAATGATTTAATAAGTGCATCCATGCCAAGGCTCGCCGACCAAATAGTAGCGATAATACCAAAAGACAAAAGACCTCCATTTTGATTGGTCAATATTTCTTTTAGCGTCTCTTCAATAATCGTATACACTTCGATTGGAGCTATTTCTTTCATGAAACTGTAGATTTGATCTTCCGACAAATTTAAATAAGGCAATAAAGTGACTATGAAAATCAAAAGCGGGAATATCGACAACAGGAAAAAGAACGCCAATTGCGCTCCTAGTCCTGTTACATCTATATCTTTGACACGTTTAATTAATTCTTTTAAAAAACCTTTTCCGGTTGTTACATCATGGCTTACCGCCAGATTATGCAACCGTTCCTCTGGCTCTGTTATTTTGTCTTTATTCCCTGTTTCTATTGGAATTAGACCTTTTTTGAAGAGTTCGTGCCAGAGTAATTTGAACTTGACGTATTTCCAGAAGTTGATCCTTTATTCGTGCCAGAAGTCGATCCAGTTCTTGAGCCGGTTGTAGACCCTGAATTAGATCCTGAGCTGCTTCCAGAACCAGATGATGATGAATCACTGCCTTCTGTCAAAGATGAAGTACCAGATGGGCTGTCTTCTTTCAATGCAGACAGTACATCATCTTTCGAGTCGACTACTGCATCTTTTGTGTCAACAAATGCTTCTTTTGTTTCCATTGCCAATTCTTTGACCTGTGGAGTCAAATCTTTCAACTCATTCACTTTTTCCCCTACATAAGAAGCGTCTTCTGAAATTCGTGAATAGATATTTTGAACTCTTTCTGTCTGCTGCTGTACAGCAGACACTAATTCTTTTCTATTTTGAGCATAATATTGAGCACTGCTGCCCACTTTTTTCGATTTATTCATTACGTCATTTCGTGTATTGCGGTCAAATAAAGATACGATCACTCCAACCGCAGCTCCCATAAGTAATCCTGTTAATAGTTTGTTTTGGCTCATCCTGAATTCCTCCCAATAATTGTAGTACTTGCGTCTCTTTTGGATTTTTCCCTAATCTCCAGAAATTTAAACACTAAGTAAATTTTATTTTTCAAAAAACCCTTGACTCTTTGGTTAATATTTCGGAATATTGAATCTAAAGGTGGTGAACAAAGGGGAAGTATCAAAAAATTATACATACAAAGGGGAAATACGATGGAGAGACTAGAATCAATTTTAAGCAGCATCAGCAGTTTTGTATGGGGTCCACCGCTTTTAGTATTATTGGTAGGGACAGGGATTTATTTAACGATTCGTTTAGGTCTTTTACAAGTACGATTATTGCCTTATGCGTTAAAACTTGTGTTCACCAAAAATCAAGACACTAAGTCAGAAGGAGACATCAGCCATTTCCAGGCGCTGTCAACCGCTCTGGCAGCGACTGTTGGAACAGGTAATATCGTCGGGGTTGCAACAGCCGTTATTTTGGGTGGTCCGGGAGCTGTATTCTGGATGTGGATGTCCGCATTTTTCGGCATGGCTACCAAATACGGAGAAGCGGTGCTGGCAGTAAAATACCGCGTAGTTGATGCCAGAGGATTGATGGCTGGCGGACCAATGTATTATTTGGAGCACGGCCTGAAACAAAAATGGCTAGGGGTGTCATTTGCCGTTTTCGGTTCGATTGCTGCATTCGGCATTGGCAATGGAACTCAATCAAATTCAGTAGCAGCAGTGGTTCGGGATACATTTAATGTACCTACATGGATCACAGGCATTATCTTAACCGTTTTCGCTGCATCAGTCATTTTGGGCGGCATTACGACAATCGGAAAAGTCACTTCTTATTTTGTTCCGTTCATGGCATTGTTTTACATTATTGCCGGAGCTATTATCATGATTACAAATGTCGAATTAATTTTACCGGCCATCGGCACTATTCTTAGTTCGGCCTTTACTGGCGAAGCAGCTGTAGGTGGTGCAATAGGGGCCGCTATACGCTACGGGGTTGCGCGTGGGGTGTTCTCCAACGAAGCGGGCCTCGGCTCGGCACCAATTGCGGCAGCAGCGGCTAAAACCGATATGCCCGGCCGCCAGGCTCTCGTTTCCATGACACAGGTATTCATTGATACATTGATCATCTGCTCCATTACAGGCATCACCATTGTTATGTCCGGCCTTTACACAGATAAATCTCTGGAAGGTTCTGCACTGACAACGGCGGCTTTTGAACAGTTTTTAGGACCGGCTGGACCGATTGTTGTTGCAATTGGATTAATTTTCTTCGCTTCTTCCACCATCATTGGCTGGTCGTATTACGGAGAGAAATGTTTCCAGTATTTATTTAAAAACCCTAGCCTCTTGATTGTGTACCGCGTTGCCTTTATTGCAGTCGTGTTCATCGGGGCAACGGTTTCGCTCGATGTGGTCTGGATGTTCTCTGATATCATGAACGGTTTAATGGCTCTTCCGAACTTAATCGGACTTCTCGGTTTATCGGGTGTCATCGCTTTGGAAACAAAACGGATCGTTTCAAAAATCAAAGAAGAAAAAGCACAAGTGATTGCCGACAAAGAAGCGGCACGAGCTGGCAATTGACTTTTATTTTGAACAGTGAAATGATGAGTTATACCCTTCGAAAGGCAGGAATCCATCATGGACCTATCAAAACCGTCAAATGAAAACGTCTCGTTTATGATCGAAGAAATAAAAGCGAAGTTGCGCATGGTCAATGCCGACGCGATGAAGCCGGAACATTTCAACTCATCGAAATACGAAGACTTGAAAGAACTGTATGAAATGGTCGCAAGCCGCGACAGCATCACACCAAACGAAATGCAGGCAATCGCGCAGGAACTCGGTTCATTGCGCCAATAATAAAACACCTTGGCATTCAGATTTTTCTGGAATGCCAAGGTGTTTTTCTATATTTTTGAATCTTTGCAGTCGCTTCGGTCTTTCCGGGAATGGCAAAGAACGCCATTTCCGGAAGACCTCCAGCGCTTGTCGGAGCTGATCAGGCGCTTCAGCTTTTCTTTTGATATTGCACAATGTACCAGCCGCCTTCTTTGATGACGGTTCGGATGCCAAGCATGGCGAGTCCTGCTTCTTCTCCCCATTCTTTGAGTTCCTGTCTAGTCGGCAACCGGTATAAATTATCAAAAGAGGAGAAAAAACTATTGAAGACGTTGGCAAATGGAGGATCATCGCTGGTTCCGGCAATTGGCGTCACAATTGATAGAACTCCATCATCTTCCAGCCAACTGCCCAGTTCGGTGAATAAGGCTTGCCGTTCTTCCAGATCGATATAGTGGATGACATTGTTCATCATAACCATGTCCTGGAGTTTTTGTGGTTTGTAATGCCACAAGTCTGCATTTTCTATTACGATATTGTCATTGTCTGCAATCAGCTTTTTAGCAGTTTCTGCTACTGTAGGACTGATTTCAATTCCAGTAAATTGAGTATCCGGGAAGCGGTCTGCCAATTTCTTAATGTACCCTGCTTCTCCGCAGCCGATATCGAGTACTGTTCTGCTTTTGTTCCCCCTGATCATTTTGGACATTTTAGGCATCGCCAATACTTCCAGCAATCGGCTGGTTTCCGCTACTGTCGGTGCATGTTTTTCTTCATCGAAATGGCGGCGGTTCTGTTTCCTCATCATTTCCGGATAGCTGAGAAGCGTGGGAATATGCAGTTCCATCATTTCTTTCAGCAATACCCCTGAAGAATTATGGCCTTTCGGTTTTGGCAGCTTCCAAGCATTCCATGTTTTATAGCGCCCTCTTCCAGCTTCTTTCAAATGCCCGATTGAGACGCCTACATTGACCCATTGGTTCAGCAGTTCTTCATCCAATTGCAGCGCATCTGCTACATCAAATTTTGTCACTGGGCGCTCAAACGCTTTAAACAAATCCAGTTCATATCCCACATAAGCATGCCAGCTATACAAAAACGGTTCGTTGCGTTTCATGTACATCCGGGCCTTAAACATTTTCATCACATCTATCATAAAAGTCCCTCCACTTTCCACGGATAATCTTCTTCTCTGGTAAAATATTTCAATTCTTTTGTATCTGAGGTTAAATCTCTGCTCCGCACAGGCATGAATCCTCCTTGAATAAACCGGTCACGGACATTTTCTTTCCACATGCCCAGACCCGAAACATTGAGCATTTGCTTGAAATGAAGAATCGGGTCTTCTTCCATCCGTTCAACGGTCTTTTTCCGGAGATAGCTGACCGTGCGGAAAGGAAACGAATAGGCAAGAGCTGACAAATGGCTAAGCTGCAGCACATGTTCTGCTCTTTTGTAGCGCACTTTTTCATACCACAATAAATTTTCAGGCTGCCGATTCCCGGAATCCATCATATCGGCCAAAAGTTCACCGAGGATATCGGCATCTTGGATGGCCATATTCATGCCTTCACCAGCCATTGGGTGAACTGCGTGTGCAGCGTCTCCAATAATGGCTTTATTGCCTTTTATATAGGCAGGGGCATGGAACATGACTGGAATCATCAGCTGAATTTTCTTCCAGTCTTTCAGCTGCTGAACATAGCCATCAAGAGAAGGCGCCAAATCGGTGTAAAGTTTATGGAAATGGCTGATCGGTTTTTCTTTCAATTGCTGATAATCTCCTTCCGGAATCAAGTACACACTTCGCACCAGATTATCAGGCAATGGAAACAAGCCTAAGAACCTGTTGTATGTAGAAATGATTTGTCCATCTCTGAAATTTTCAGGCCTCGGAAACGTCACGGTTAAAAAATGATGATTGTAGGCGCTTTGATTTATTTCGATGCCCATCGCTTTACGAGTGATGGAAGCCCGGCCTTCCGCACCGATGAAATAATCGGCCTGTACTTCTATTTGTTCTTTGCCTTTTCGCAACAGGGCTTTATCTTCAGTAACTTTTTTGCACGTTGTTCCTCCTAAATAATGAAAGTTGGAAAAGTGTGAGGCAGCTCCGAGAATAATTGATTTCAACTCTTCATGATGCGCCATATAAGCGGCATTGTATTTTCCCGGCAATACACTGTAGTCAAGAAATGACTGGTCCCGAACAGCCAGTGTACTCGACAGTTCCAGCATATCAAGTACCTTTATTTCATTGGCGCGTTCCTTAATCTCCTCAAAAAGTCCAAGTCCGTCAAAAATCTGCATGCTTTTAGGCTGCAGCAATTCACCTTTATAAGCCGGAGTATGGGAAGCCAGACGTTCAGCAATGACAACATCCACTCCGCGCTGTGCCAGCTTCAGCGCCAGCGTCAAACCGCCGACTCCTCCGCCGCTTATGAACACATCTGTTTTCATGAGTTTCAGCTCCTTATTTCTGTTTACCCGCAAGTCAAGGGCAGGAAAACCTTCTTCTACAGGCATAAAAAAAGAAGCCCTCAAATATTGAGAACTTCTTCTTGTCCACTATTCATTTCTCCTAGGAAAACCTCTGACTGCTTCAATTAACAAACCGCGGGGATAAAACATCCCCGCGGTTTAAAGTGTCTCTATTAAAGTTTGTTGTATGCTACAGCTAGCTTCGCGCCGACTTCAGCGTTGTGTTTCACTAATTCGATGTTCGCCACTAGACTTGTGCCTTCAGTCAACTCTTTCACTTTTCCAAGAAGGAAAGGCGTTGTTTCTTTACCTGCAATGCCGTTTTCTTTAGCCTCAGACATTGCTTGGTCGATGATGCCGTTAATGAAGGATTCTTCAAGAGCATGCTCTGCAGGAATCGGGTTGGCAACAACTGCTCCGCCTTTAAGTCCAAGATCCCATTTCGCTTTCAACACTTTTGCCAATGTGTCAACGTCATCCGCACGGAAAGTCAAATCAAATTCGCTTGACTGCGTGTAGAATGCTGGCATTTTATCTGTTTTATAACCGATAACCGGTACGCCTTTTGTTTCAAGGAATTCCAATGTCAAACCGATATCTAAAATTGATTTTGCTCCAGCGCATACAACCGCTACTCCAGTAGTTGCCAACTCTTCAAGGTCAGCAGAAATGTCCATTGTAGTTTCTGCACCACGGTGAACGCCGCCAATGCCGCCTGTTGCAAATACGCGGATTCCTGCCAGTTCTGCACAAATCATTGTGGCTGCAACAGTAGTAGCTCCAATTTTACGTGTCGCAATCAACTGGCCAAGGTCACGGCGTGAAACTTTTGCTACGTCCGGGCTATTGCCGAGGAGTTCAAGCTCTTCATCGGACAAACCAATTTTGATTTTGCCATCCATAATGGCGATTGTAGCTGGTACCGCTCCGTTATCACGGATAATTTGTTCAACGATGCGTGCAGTTTCGACGTTTTGCGGGTAAGGCATGCCATGGGAAATGATGGTAGATTCCAGCGCCACGATTGGCTGGTTGTTGTCCATTGCTTGTTGTACTTCTGTTGAATAAGTAATCATTGAGTTCATATAAGTTCCTCCAGTTCATTTTGTAATTGCATTGCCGATAATTCGGTTCTTACTGTTGCTTCGCTTTGCAGCGTCTTGGCTGCATTGACCAGCCCCGTTTGAATAATTTTTTCAAACGGATGGCCTTTTAAATAACTATGGATGATGCCGCTGGAAAAAGCGTCTCCCGCTCCTGTAACATCGAGCAGTTCAGGAACACTGATGGCAGCAAATTGGCTGACCTGTTCCCGGTTCCCAGCCATTGCACCATCTTTGCCGCCGGTAATTACCACATTTTCCGCTCCATGTTCCAATAAGCGAGTAATCGCATCCTGCCAAGTTTCCTCGGAGTCTATCGTAATGTCTAAAAAGCGCTCCGCTTCTCCCCGGTTTAAGATCAGCCAAGTAATACCCGACAAATCTTTTTCAAGCCGGTCGATTTTGGGAGTTGAAACAGGAATGACAGCGAGCGGAATGTCTCTGGCCTTTGCCAGTTCTCGCACATACTGGACCGTTTCTTTTGGACAGTTCAAATCGATGACCAGAAAAGCCGCTGTCAATAAAGCCGGTTCATTGCGTTTGACATAGTCCACTGTCAAAGAATCATAGATGGCCATGTCGGCCATTGCCAAAATCATCTCTCCATCCGGCTCTAATATTGCGGTGTAAGTGCCGGTTGAGAATTCATTATGGGTTATGGTCAAATCGGTATCCATGAAAGGAGACGAATTTTCCTCAATCAATTTCCACTCCTGGTCATTCCCAGCAATGGACATCAGCTTTACGCGGTGCCCCATCCTTCCTAAGTTCTCCGCAACGTTCCGCGCGACTCCGCCGATGCTGACAGAAACTGAAGCCGGATTGGAAGTGCCCATTTGAGCCGCCTTATCGAGCCAGAATTTTCGGTCGACATTGGCGCCGCCGATGCAAACAACTGTCCCTTCTTCCGGAAGTATGTATGCACGGCCAGCAATCTTCCCTTGCCGAATGAGACCTGATATCAAGTTAGCTAAAGAAGGACGGGACATTTTCAGAGAATCCGCCATTTCCTGCTGAGACAGATAAGGGTTTTTCTTGATCAAGGCGATAACTTCCTGCTCTTTTTTATTCATTTCCCCACCTCCTCTTTGAACATTTGTTTAAATCATAAACTTTTATAATAAAAAATGCAAGTAAATAATACTGTGATTTTCTGCCTAAAGATTGCATAGGCTGACTGAAAATTGCTACTATATTAATGATGAGAGGGGAGATTTATTTGACAACTTTTGATGAAAAATTAGCCCGCTATGCCGATTTAGCTGTAAACGTGGGCATCAATATTCAGCCTGGTCAGCCGCTTTATATCAATGCAACTCTTGATGCTGCACCTTTGGTACGATTGATTGCAAAAAAAGCTTATGAAGCGGGAGCAAAACAAGTTCACGTGGATTGGAGCGATGATGAAATAACCCGTCTTCGCTTTGAATTAGCTCCGGAAGACTCGTTTTCTGAGTTTCCAGTATGGAAAGTACAAGAGCGTGAATTGCTTGCAGATCAAGGGGCTGCCTTTATCAGCATCATGTCTCAAAGCCCGGACCTCTTAAAAGGCATCGACTCTAAGCGTATTGCCGCTTTCCAAAAAGCAACCGGTACTGCTTTAAGCAAATATCGCCAGTATGTCCAATCGGACAAAATCAGCTGGACTGTCCTGGCTTCTCCTTCTAAAGCATGGGCTGCAAAAGTATTCCCTGAGCTTCCGGAAGAACAGCAAGTGGACGCTTTATGGGAAGCGATTTTCAAAGCGGTGCGTGCCGATTTGGACAACCCTGTTCAGGAATGGCTTAACCATGATGAAAAGCTACATACCAAAGTCGATTATTTAAACAATAAAAAATACGCGAAGCTTCATTACACAGCACCGAATACCGACTTGGAAGTCGCTCTTCCAAAAGGGCATTTATGGTGCGGAGCCGGATCTGTGAATGAAAAAGGACATACCTTCATGGCAAATATGCCGACTGAGGAAGTGTTTACAGTGCCTGACAAAACAGGGGTCAACGGTGTTGTAGCCAGTACAAAACCATTGAGTTACGGCGGCAATATCATTGATGATTTCAGGATTACTTTCGAAAACGGAAAAATTGTTGAGGTCATTGCTGGACAAGGCGAAGAAGTTTTGAAAGAATTGGTCGCAACTGATGAAGGATCCCATTATTTAGGAGAAGTTGCGCTCGTGCCCCACCAGTCACCTATTTCAGCTTCGAACATTTTGTTCTATAACACCTTGTTTGACGAAAACGCATCTAACCATTTTGCTATTGGCAGTGCTTATGCATTTTGCATCGAAGGCGGCAAAACAATGTCCAAAGAAGAATTAGCAGCGCACGGATTAAACCAAAGCATTACGCACGTAGACTTTATGGTTGGTTCAGACGAAATGGACATTGACGGTATTTTAGATGATGGCACTCGAGAGCCGATTTTCAGAGCTGGAAATTGGGCTTTTTAAGTATCATTATTTCGACACTTAATTTCTACTCGACTTTCATGTATAATGAAATTTGATGATTACAGATATGAAAGGAGTTTTCATTATGTTAGAAGGCATTACGATAGTTCTAGGGTTCATGGTTGTCATTTTCTTGCTCTTCTTCACATTGTTGCACTACTTGGGCAAGGAGCTTCACGTACACGATGCGGAGCACGTTGATCCACTACCGAAAAAGAAATATTAAAAAAAACCGTTCTCTAATTTTAGAGAACGGTTTTTAATATGCTAATACGGATATTTTAATATAATTCTGTTTCATTTTCTTTAAAAAATAATGATATAGTAAATCTTTTTACCTGTTTTTTGTAATTTCCACATACAATAGACCTTTCTAAGGTATCATTTTCATATCAGGTACTTTTTACATTGTTTTTTACATGGTAAAATGCAGAGTGGTAGTCGTTTATAATAGGAGGAGTTTAGGCATGTTTTCTTCAACAGATATCGGAATTGATCTAGGAACAGCAAATATTTTAGTATATACAAAATCAAAAGGCATTATATTGAATGAACCTTCAGTTGTAGCATTGGACACGAAGACAGGGAAGGTAATTGCTATTGGTGAAGATGCCAAAGCAATGATCGGCAAAACGCCAAGCTCAATCCGGATCGTACGTCCGTTAAAAGAAGGCGTTATTGCAGATTTTGACGTTACCACTGAATTATTGAGATTAGTTATGCAAAAAGCAGCAAAACAAATGGGTGGATCTTTACGCAAACCGAATGTAATGATTTGCACTCCTTGTGGAGCCACATCTGTTGAACGACGTGCAATTCTTGATGCAGTTAAGCAAAGCGGAGCGAAAAGCGTTCATTTGATTGAAGAGCCCGTTGCTGCTGCAATTGGAGCAGATCTTCCTGTCAGCGAACCGATTGCCAGTGTAATTGTAGACATCGGCGGTGGGACCACTGAAGTTGGAATCATCTCATTTGGCGGAGTTGTTTCAGCAAATACAGTGAAAGTTGCAGGAGACCGGATGGATGAGGACATCATCCAATACGTCCGCAAACATTACAATGTATTGATCGGTGAACCTACTGCAGAAAACATAAAAAAAGAAATCGGCTACGCGTTGATTACGCATAAAGAGGAAACGATGGAAATTCGCGGCCGTGATATTATGACCGGATTACCGAAAATCGTTAATTTGACATCTACTGAAATTCAGGAAACATTAAAAGAATCTTTGCTTGCCATTTTGGAATGCATTCGTGCAACACTCGAAAATTGCCCGGCGGAACTGTCCGGCGATATCGTAGACCAAGGAGTTGTAATTTCCGGAGGCGGTGCTTTGCTTAAAGGAATGCAGCAATGGCTGTCAGAAGAAATTTCAGTGCCCGTCCATATTGCACCACAGCCGCTTGAATCTGTCGCAGTCGGTACAGGAAAGTCACTTGTAATGCTTAATAAATTGGATAAAATCGCACGTTAATCTAGATAGCTCGGAGGCAATATGCTTCTGGGCTGTTTTTTTCAGTAAAAAGTATTATGATAAGAATAGATTTCTGAAGGAGGAACCGCCATGACCAGATTAGAAGAAATTTTAGAGTACAATGAGTCGTTTGTGAATAATAAAGAATACGAAAAGTACATCACTACGAAATTCCCTGATAAAAAAATTGTCATTCTCACTTGTATGGATACCCGACTTCTCGAAATGCTGCCAAAAGCGATGAATTTAAAAAATGGCGATGCGAAGATTGTAAAAAGCGCTGGCGCCGTGATCAACCATCCTTTCGGAGGAATTATGCGCAGTCTGTTTGTAGCTGTCTATGAGCTGAATGCAGAGGAAATTTACATAATCGGCCATCATGACTGTGGAATGGCCGCTATCGATCCTACCACCATTTTAGCTAAAATGAAAGCTCGTGGAATAGATGAAAAAACAATTGAACAAATGGAATATTCCGGAGTTAATCTCGAAGAGTGGCTCCGTGGATTCGACGATGTTACAGAAAGTGTCCGACATGGGGTAAATATGGTCAAGAACCATCCGCTAATGGATAGTAAAGTGCCGGTTCACGGCCTGGTCATCGACCCTACAACCGGAAAGCTTGAAATTATCGTCGATGGAAACGAAAACCGCTGAGAAATTTCTCAGCGGTTTTTTTCATTCAAACGATTCGGTGCTTGCATTCAGCAGCGCAGTTATATTAAAGGATTACTGGCTAGCGCCTTTTTTTGAAATATAAATAATCGAGCGCGATTCCTTCCTTACCGAATTGGCGCAGAAAAGATGTTACTTGCCCTCTATGGTAAGTCCCATGGTTAATGATAGTGAACAGCATTTCATCACGTGTATTCTCGAAATCATCACCGCGTAAATTTTTGAATTTCAACGGCTCCTGCCATTGTTCTTCTGACAGCGAGGACATGTACAGCTCCATCTCAGCATGCAATAGCATAAAGGCTTCAATTGCTTTTTCAGTTGTCGACACATCAAAATATTCAAATGCCGGGCTCTCTGTTCCAATCATCCGAAGCAGCCATAGTTTTTCCACACCAATCACATGCTCCATTGTTTTTTCAATCGAAGAAAAGGAATTTTGCCCTTCCCTCTGGTAAAGCTCTTGACCAAAAGTCCCAACATGGCGAAGGCATTCAAGAGTAGCCCATTGATGATAGGAAAATAGCTTATTTCTATCCATAGTTTATCTTCCCTCTCTTTGCTTCTATTCAAAAAACCATCTGGCAACTGATTTCCACCATTTTTTATAGGCGGCCTTGCCCTTTCAAAATTCACCTTCCAATAACGCATATTGAAAGTGGTCTTCCCATACTCCATTAATATACAGGAATTCTCGCAACAACCCTTCTTTTAGAAAGCTGGATTTTTCCAATACACGAATCGAGCCAATATTTCTTGGGGACACATAAGCTTCAATCCGATGGAGATGGAGTTGTTCAAACCCAAAAGCTACGACTAGCTGGACCGCTTCTGTGGCGATCCCTTTGCCGATACATGCTTGATCGATAGAATAGCCGACCAGCGCACTGAGGAAAGGAAGGCGTTTGATACCATATATTGAAATATGGCCAATCATTTTATTAGATTCATGCTCAAATATCCCAAAACTGTATTCACGGTTTTCTCTTGCTTGATAAATTGATTCCCTTATTTTTTCCCGCTGAACCATGGCAGTAAAATAACTGTCTTGATGGCGCGGCTCATAGACAGCCCAATACTCCCGGTTGCGCACCAAAAGTTGTACCATCTCTTCCGCGTCATCAACTGTTAAATTCCGAATATAACATGTATTCCCTTCAAAAGTTAAATTCATAGCATTATTCCACAGAAGAAACGAGCGCATTAAATTCTTCAGCATCTTTTACACATAAAGCAATTCCTTTTTCCCAGAACGCTTCTTGTGTGATGTCTTCATCCAAATGCTTCAGCGCTAAATCTTCAGCTGTCATAATCGCTGTATCACGAAGTAATGCTGTGTACTTTTCTTCAAAACCACTGCCTTCTTCTAAAGCTTTTGCATAAATGCTCAGCGAGAACAAATACCCGAAAGTGTAAGGGAAGTTATAAAACGGTACATCAGTAATGTAAAAATGGAGTTTTGACGCCCAGAAATGTGGGTGCGTTGATTTTAATCCTCCAGCAAACCCTTCTTTTTGCGCATCTTCCATCAATTCATTCAGCCTGGCAGATGAAACAACTCCTTTTTTCCGTTCCTCGTAAAGTCGGGTTTCAAACAAGAAACGTGCATGGATATTCATAAAGAAAGCTACGCTTCGCTGTAATTTATCTTCAAGCAATGCGATTTTCTCTTCTTTTGCTTGAGCATTTTTAACTGCAGCATCGGCAACAATCATTTCTGCAAATGTTGAAGCTGTTTCGGCTACATTCATTGCATATGAACGGTTCAACGGGTGGACAGGACGCAAGGCATAAGTATGGAAAGCATGGCCCAGCTCATGCGCTAATGTTGCTACATTGGACATTGTCCCGCTGTAAGTCATGAAAATTCGGGATTCGTCTGTCATCGGAAGTCCTGTGCAGAAACCGCCTGGACGCTTATTCGGCCGGTCCTCCGCTTCAATCCAGCCTTTTTCAAATGCTTGAACAGCAAATTGCTGGAGTTCCGGACCAAATTTTCCAAAATGCTCTAATATGAATTCCGCTCCTTCCTGATAGGAAAAATGCTGTGTACTTTCAGTTACAGGAGCATCAACATCAAACCAATCCAATCCATCTTTTCCAAGAATCTCGGCTTTTTTGTTCAAGTAATTGACAAAAGGCTGCTTGTTTTTGCTGATGGCGCCCCACATGGCATCCAATGTTTCTTGTTTCATGCGATTGATGTGAAGCGGCTCTTGGAGAACACTTTCCCATCCGCGTTTTTTATATACTTCCAAACGGAATCCGGCAATCGAATTCAGCGTCTTCGCAAAAAACTCCTCTTTTTCAGTCCAAGCTTCTTCCAGTTTTTCGTATGACTGCTGTCGGACAGCTGCTTCAGCATGTGAACTTAAATTATTGGCTTGGCCAACAGAAAGAATTTTTTCTTCCCCTTCAATGATCATTTTTATTTTGATATCTCCGACGAGCATATCATAGAGCTGGCTCCAGCCGTGGTAACCATCTGTACTAAGCGAGGTGATGATATTTTCTTCTTTTTCAGATAGCAGCATATTTGCTTCTTTTCGCCATTCGTTCAGCACGAAGCTGAAGTCTTTCAAGGATTCAGTCGCAAGAAGCTCATTCCAGACACTGTCTTCGGCTTTCGCTAATTGCTGCTGGATTTTTTGAAGCGAAGTCTGAAATTCAGCATTCAGTGCGGATGCTTCACTCTGCAAAATTGCCGCTTTTTTATCTTCTGTATTTTGAGCCATCAAACAGCCGATAAATGATCCCGCTTGGTTCAATTGCTGCATGACTTTTTTGGCTTGTTCCAGCAGGTCTACAATCCGTGAAGCATCTTCTAAAGAAGCTGGCACTTCAAAGCTTTGGGACATTCCTTCAAATTCCTTTAAGGCAGATTCTGTGGTGGCTATATGTATGCGCAAATCTTTTGAATCGCTTCCCCCTGGGAAAAGCACATCTAAATCCCATACTTCCGGAAATTTCACCGTCATTGTGTTACCCCCTGGTAAACTAAATTTTCTAAAAACACTTATTAGTATATCATTTTTATTCGGCAGGCGGAACAAATGAACGGACTCCCACTATTCAATATTTTGCGGAAAAGTGTCCGACATTTCACAAATTCCCTTTTATTTCAATTTTCTTGGAAATTGCAGTTTGTTGTACTAAACAAGGACAGGTATACTTAAAGAAGAGGAGGGATTTCTTATGTTTCGGATACTGCTGATGACGATTGCTTTTATAGCTGTCATCATTGTCAATGCTTTGGCAAATATTCTACCACTCAATGGCCAGACAACTGGGGAAATTTCTAATCGGGTTCCTGTACTGTTCACACCTGCTGGTTATGTATTCTCAATCTGGTCACTTATTTACATACTGCTTGCTATCTGGATTATCGGTTTTTGGGTGCGCCTGAAAAAAGGACAAGTTCCCTCAACTAAAATAGCCCTATTCTTCGCTTTAAGTGCCCTTTTTAATATTATTTGGCTGTTTCTTTGGCATTACGAGTTTTTCGGATCGTCGATTATTGCAATGATCGGATACCTGCTTTCTTTAATTGGGCTTTACCTTCAATATGGCAATGAAGAAAGAAGCATTATGGAACGTTTTCCAATTTCGATTAATTTAGGGTGGATCAGTATAGCCACCATTGCCAATATCAGTTTTGTGCTCACCTACTATAACTGGGGCGGCTGGGGACTGAGCGATCAGCTCTGGGCCGTCATCATGCTGACAATCGCCACAGCGCTGGCACTTCATATCCGGTTCCATTATTCCGATGTTCCATATGCATTGGTGTTCATCTGGGCATTTGTCGGAATTGCAGTAAAACATGGAACCGATGAATTGCTTCTCACCACGGCTTCCTTGTTTTTATGTGGTGTGATTTTAACTGGAATCTTATTAATTAAAAAAAGACCCTAAGGTAGTGACCCCTTAAAGTTAGAGTTTCAATTATGCAGCTGATTGGCTGGCATGAATCCGGTAGTTCACCGGGCTCATGCCGGCCAATTTTTGTTTGATGCGTTCATGGTT
>NZ_JBPRLO010000013.1:0-24393 GCF_051417975.1 Planococcus sp. 1R117A
GCCGTCCAAGTATTCGTTGACCAGGTTCATTTTGAATTCTTCGCTATATTTTGACATAGAAAAACACCCCAAAAGTTAGTTTTTAACTCTAACTTTTGGGGTGCAGCACCTTTGGGGTTTTTTCTGTTTTCAGACCCCGGTATACTAAATTTAACTAACTTGGACGGGAGAAGATCAGATGAGTAAAATCATATTCAACGAACACCAACAACGGGTCTTGGAGGCGACTCCGAATGTCGCTTCTGTATCCGATCGAGCGATTCAGTACACGCCGGAATTCAAAATCCATGCCGTGAAGGAGAGCCTGGCGGGCAAAGGCCCTTCCCAGATCTTTAGTGAAAACGGATTTGATTTAACTGTTATCGGTTCCAAAAAAGCGACGTCTTCTTTGAACCGGTGGCGGACAACGTTTAGAACTTATGGAGAAGAAGGCTTCTTTGAAGAACGCCGCGGAAAAGGCAGTACCGGTCGCCCTTCCACCAAAGATCTCTCTGCGGAGAAAAAGCTGGAGAAAGCGGAAGCACTCATCAAATATCTGGAAGCGGAAAATGAATTGCTAAAAAAGCTCGAGGAGCTCGAGAGGCAGGCGAAGAAACGCAGCTAACTCCTGCGGAGAAATACGAAGCGATCAACGCGGTGGTCCGCAAATTCCAATTGAAGAATCTAGTAGGTGCACTTTGCCAAACGGCCCATTTCAGTCGCAGTGGCTATTACGCTTGGTTAGAGAACGTGGAACAGCACGCCATTCGCGAAGAACGGGACTATCAAGACTACCTGTTGCTCAAAAGCATCTACGATGCGCATCGTAGGAAAATCGGCTATCGCCACTTCTATATGGTACTCGTCGAACTACTGGAAACGCCGATGAACCACAAAAAGATTCTGCGTCTTATGCGAGAATTCAACTTATCTGCCAACATCCGAAGAGCGAATCCCTATAAGCAAATCGCCAAAGCCACACAGGAAGACGCCGTCTGTCCCAATCTATTAAACCGCGAGTTCGGACAAGATGAACCCGGTAAGTTATTCGTTACCGATATCACGTACCTGTCCAACCGTTCCGGACAAATGGCGTATCTTTCCGCCGTGAAAGATGTCGCCACCCGTGAAATCGTCGCCTATGAAGTCATAACTACTCTCACGATGGAAATTGTGTATCGCACGTTAAAGAAACTGAAGGAATCGTTGGATGAAATTGTTCATCCAGAAGCGATGATCCATTCCGATCAAGGCTTCCACTATACCCATCTCGAATACCAACAACGCGTGAAGGAAATGGGATTGACCCAGTCGATGTCCCGCCGGGGCAATTGCATCGACAACGCCCCCATGGAATCCTTTTTTGGCCACTTTAAAGATGATGTCGATTTTAAACAAGCCACCAGCCTGGCCGAATTGAAAGGGCTGGTGGATGAGTACATGGCGGATTACAACGGAACGCGTAAACAATGGAATCTAAAAAAGATGACTCCGGCAGAATACCGAAGTCATCTTATGGCAGCCTAGCTGCAGGTACCTTTTTTTATAAACTGTCCATTAAATGGGACTCAGTTCATACTACAGGGTTCCTCTCTTTATTGCGTGGTAAGAATTACATCATGCCGCCCATGCCGCCCATATCAGGCATTCCGCCACCCATTGCGGAAGCTGGTTCAGGGATGTCTGCTACGACTGCTTCAGTCGTCAGGAACATAGCCGCAACCGAAGCTGCGTTTTGCAGCAAACTCTATGTAAAACGTCTGTTTTATATGTATGTATATAGTAGGAACTGCTTCCTAATTAGTATTAATACTTCTAACTATAAAGCAGTGGAATAAGAATGTAAACCAGTTTCCAGATTCAACAATTTTATATCCACTGATTACATTACAAACTCTTTTTACGTATAGCTACTTTCAAAAAAACTTCCTTCAAATTATTCCATTCTCCATAGCTTGCAGTGGTTACACTAAAGCCAGCTAAAGCATTACTTGCTTCTATATCTTCTTTTGTAAAACTGAAATAATCAAACAACTCTTTTGGATACCCATCTTCAATAGCTGGTCTAAAATCATGTTCTTTATAAAAATTCTCAATATCATCACCATACTTTTCAGACATCTTATAATAAGTTTCTAAACGTTCAAAAATTATAAGTGACATTCCATCTTTATCCATATTGTTTATTCTCATGATTTTGTCTATCAATAGTTCTTGATCCATCTTTTTCACCTCCCTTAAGTAATCTATCACGACCACTAAAGGGATACTGATAAGCAAGTTTGCTTAGTTTTTTTATGACAGATGGGGAAATTAAGCATTTTAAATATATTTTTATACCCTCTGAACTTTCTATTTATCCAGAAGTCTAATTTTCCAACATGAAGTATTCTCCAATTTGAAAGTATGGAAAGAACTTTTTTTAGTATTAACTCGTTAGCATTGGAAAGGCGTTATATATGTTTTTCTGCATCTGCTGTGTCGCTGGTGACCATTCTATGGATAATAACTTTCTCTTAACGCAAGGTTACCCATTATCAGTTCTTCCCTGCTGTTTGACTTCTTCATTTGTGTGATCGGTTTCTCTCTTCATTATTTATTAAAAATGGACATGAAAAAAGGCTGGCATCAGGGTAGTTAAACCTTGAATACCAGCCTTTTTTTAGGGAAGGGTTTTTCATGTACTTTAGAAACACTAGTGAAAAGCTGTATGCTGATTAGGCTTACAAACCTTTAACAACAGAAGCCAGGGATTCAGACTGCTTTAGATACAAAAAAATAGCGACTCTTTCACATGGGATAAAGGGATTTTAAAACCATGTTGGAAAGTCGCTATTTCTTATTTCTTCTGAAGGTGTTTCAATGCTGAAGCAATTTCATGCGGTTCTTTTTTATAGTTAATTGCCTGATATACCATCGGATAATCAACCTGTAAATTTGTTACACCGCCAGAATGTAAAGTGAACATGTTCAAAGCTTCCGCCACATCTTGCGTGTAGACATTTGATTTCTTACCTTTTGAAACCAGAAGATCCGCCAGTTTTTTATCTGGTGCAATGATTTTCTGATAGCGTTCTGATACATCCATCAGGGTTTGAAGATAAGCTTTTTTTGCTTCCATCATTTCAATTCGTAATTTGCTAATTTCTTCAAATTCTTCTTTTAGATACTTGCCTTTCGTGTCCTTCAATTCTTCAAGAACTGAATCAACATCTTCAGTTTTAAAGAGTTCAGTTAAACGGATGTTTTCAAGAATCGCTGATTTCTTAGCTTGGATAGCATCCAGTTTTTCCTGTTCCACTGCAAAAGTTTCAAGGGTAACTTCTCCGAGAATAATCATTTTCTTTAATTCCCGTGTATCAGCCAGCTTTGCAGTAAGTTCTGCATCTACTTGCATCAGTTCACCCTGAAGCCGTTCTAAAGCTTTCTCGTACTGCAATTCTGTTGTATCTACTTTGTTTAGCAACCCGTTAAATTTATCGGCAAGTTTCCCCATTATTCCATCTCTCCTAACTTAGCAATTAAATCTTCCAGTTCCTTCTGAAGTTCTTCTATCTTTTGCTGGATTTCTTCAGCCGTTAATTCTTCTTCTTCCTGTTCATCCACTTCACCAGCTTCAGCTTTCTTCAGCTTGGCTAATTGTTCAGCCCGTTCTTCCGCTAATTTCTTTGTACCTTCAACCATGTTCTTCATTGCATTACTCATTTCAATTCCCCATTTCTATTTTGATTATTAATATCCAATTTAGTTATTTCGCAATCTGGAAAGCAAAGAAGCTTTTCTTTCTTCAACCGTTTTAAAATCGCTTCCTGTTTTCACTTCGTTTAAGCCTAACTTTTCCATCTGGTCACGCTTATCAGATTCAGCAATATAGCCAAACGTTTGATAAAAAAGTTCAATTTCTTTTGGTGTCGGATTCTGTTTATAAGCAAATTTCATAACGTGTTTTTTCATCGCTGCAAATGCTTGCCGTTCATCATCTGGAACAACCGAACCCATGACTGCATCCAGATATTGTTTAAAATCATCGTTCTCTAAATAGCTGTACCATGTCTTCGTAGATATGCCCTGATTCTTGCAGAACTCACTGATTGTAAAACCATCCATCAGCTTTCCCCGTGCGTAGCTTGTCGCCAGTTCAATCTGTTTATCGTTCAAGGTTGCTGGAACTGGAATAAGTGCCAATAACTTTGCATCGTGTTTTTGTTCCATTCTGTTTCCCCCGTTCATTGCTTTAAATTAAAGTGATCCATTCTTGATTAGGCTTGTGCGTTCCGTTATGAACAAATTTGTCCATTTTAACCTGAAGCTGTTCATGTGATTTTGCAGTAAAAATCAGATTGATTTTATTCAGGCAAAATCGCTTATTCGGATATTTGCTGTTCACTTCTTTTAAAAGTTCCTGAAGCTTATCAATCTGTTTTGCTTTGCCCCGTCTGAAAATAGCTAGATAAGCTTTGTAGTGTTCCAGATTGTGGTGGCTAATAAAAGTTGTATAAAAACGAACTTCTCTTTGCTGTACCAGCTGAATTAATTCATTTACAGAACCGGCAATTTCTTTCATGTTGGTATCAGAATGAAGCATAGCTACTAAAGCATTTAATCGTTCCTGATAAGGTGCGTGAATGGTCTTTTCAGCTGTCTTAATTCCCATCTTTAGCTTCCCCCTCTAAAATAATTGCCGTCTGTGCCTGTGCCGTTGCTTTAATGGTTTGATTGATTAAGAGAATTGAAATATCCGATACTCCTAATTCAATAAGCAAGTCGAAAATCTGTTCAGTACGTTTTTCTGAAATAGGTATGTTTCCAGATTCATAGCAAGATACTGTTGATTGGTTTATATTCAGCAATTCAGCCAGTTCTTTCTGTGTAATTCCAGCCAGTGTTCTGGACATGGCAAGTAAGGTAGGGTTCATTTTGTAATCATCCTTTTCGGTTTATTGGTGAAGCTATGTAGAAGCTAATAATTTATGTCTTAGTAGTTAAAGAAAAGAAGCCCTTGCAATTAAGCAGGGCTAACTTCCACACCATCTATAAAAGAAGTGGGCATGTACTCTTATCACGGGAATACACTTTTATTCAGCAAAAGATTACTCTTTTACTTCCTACTAATAGGTTCGCTAAAGTGGGCAAAAGTAAGACGGATTGGAAAAGATTCATCATAAAAAATTATTATGTATGGTTTTTCTGATATATAAATAGTGATTTCTGGATGTACCCCTTTAGGTTGTGAAGGATTAACTGAAAGGTTGCTGAAGATTAGCTGAAGAAGCTGAAAGGTTACGGGGCATCTGGTGAATATCTGGTAAGCATCGGGGGAGATCCAGTGGGGAAACAGCGGGCAATCAGTGTAGATATATCAGGCATCAGGAAAGAATCGGATGTGAAAATGGTGTGCGTATTATTCAGAGACTTAATAAAATGAATTTCCTACCCCCCCCCCGTGCCCCCCTTCCAAGCTTTTTTTGTAATTCTTGAATATTTATTTTCAAATATATTTCAATTTCCGAATATCCTAACCAAGATTCCTTACTTAAAATAAATAAAACATTCTTTATTTCTTCTTTTATTTAAAGATTTATTTTTATCATTTATTGTTTACTTTTATTTATTGTTTTATTTCTTGGTTGTTGTTAGTTCCTTTACTTCATCAGCTTCTTATCGTTCATCAATCAGTAATCAATCTGGATTCAATTAGCAATCATTCAGCAATCTATATCAATCATTCATTCAATCACAATAGATTAGATAAACTTCTGTGATGCTGTTGCTTGCGGTGCTGTTCGCTGTTCCTTCTATATATATGTATCAGCTGAAGCTATCGTTCTTTGTATCGCATCGTGTACAGTCTGCCATTGTGTGCTGTTAAGTGTGCTGTTAAGCGTGCTGATATAGATGGACTTGACATGGCTAGAGTATCAGGACATGTATGAGGGCAGTTATCAGGGATTGGGGGTAGCCGTTCATTTAGGGATAGCCCCCATATCTTTAACAGGACATCCCTCTTGTTTAAAACAGCCCCCACCTCTGTTTTAAGAAGCCCTCTCCCCTCATTTAAACAAGTACCCTCCCCCTGTTTAAAGTGCTACCATCCTCATTAAATGGCTTATGTGGATAGGGCTTTTTTACAGGGCATCCCTTACATATCGACTGTACAAAACTTACAAGTTTTAGTCATACATCTAAACGCCTAATATTCCTCATAAACTAACCCTTTACACTGTACAGAAGTTAGTCTAAAGTAAAGTGTACAGAACATCTTAGACATTTGGACATATGAGGAGAATGGATTAAATTGGAAACTATCGGATATGCACGTGTTTCATCAGCTGGTCAAGAATTGGATTTACAAGTAGAAAAACTTACTGAATATGGTTGTGACAAGATTTATCAAGAAAAGGAATCAGGGGCTAAGAATGATAGAAAGCAACTTCAAGAAGCACTGGACTATTTAAGGGAAGGCGATAAATTTGTGGTCTACAAGCTGGATAGGCTTGCACGTTCTTTATTGCATCTGAAACAGATTGCTGAAGATTTAACAAGTCGAGGAATCGCTTTAGTATTCATTAAGGAACAGATAGATTTCAGCACACCAACTGGAAAGCTGATGTTTAACATGTTAGGAAGCATTGCAGAATTTGAACGGGATTTAATCAACACTAGAACAGCTGAAGGGCGTGAACGGGCTAGAAAACAAGGTAAGCATCTAGGAAGAAAAGGGCAACCTAAACAAGCCATTACTGAAGCTTTAACACTGTTAAACAATCGGGATCAAAACGGATTATCTGTAAACGACATTGCTAAAATTACAGGTGTGCCCCGTGCATCAATTTATGCAGAAGCTAGAAAGTTAAAGGAAGTCTGATATAGTTCAGGCTTCTTTTTTATTTGCCTAGTTTCTTTCACTTGAAAATTAATACTCAACTTATTTGCTGTTTGAAAACAATGGCGACTATTTTCTTTTCTGTTCCCACGGCTTGCTTCATGGATAATTCTTCCCTTACATCTCCTTACCATTTCAGCATCTCACGGCATCATAAAGTTAGTCTGTACACAAGCTGGACACATTCTATCCCACTTCATAGCTACAAACAGCGGTGTAACAACGTTTCTAACATTTCCTGTCAAATGCAGCAATTCCCCATTAAATCCTTCATCTTCAAAAAACCTTCTGTGATGCCCTTCTAAGTACTTGTAGATCTTTTCCTGATAACTATAAATATCTCTTCTGTATGCCCTTTAGTTAATCATGCCCTACTGCTATAACGGTTTATTTACTGCTGATAAAAGTAAGCAAGCGTAACAAGTTCAAAAGAATAGCTACGCTAAAGCCGTCACTCCGTTCCGTCTTTCTTTATTAAGTTCTTATTTGTCAGATGAGGTTTAAAGGCTTTTGATTTTGAAAAAGGGGAAGTGCTTTTCTTCCCTGCGAAGCAACATCTTTTCTTCTTTATCACGCTTATTAAAAAGTAGCACTTTTAGCTATACTCTCTTTAAGGGCAAGTGCCTGTAACCCTTGGTATGACTGGATTTCTAAAAAGTTTTAGCACTTCTGAAGTGCTAGAATCCAATATCAATCGTTATTCGCCTGTCCCCTGTTTATTCTTTGTTGCACAATATCCCTTTATTCCCGTCTGTTTGTTTCCAGTATCTTGTTACAGGTGTAGATGGAACAATCAAAAAAGGATGGGATTACTGATGACACTTGTTAAAGAAACTCACTACACAAAACCAAAAGCACAAACAAATATAAACGTGATTGATTCAATAATGGGAAGTGGCAAAACCTCATGGGCAATCCAGCACATGAATGAAGCCAGCACCGAAAAGAACTTTTTATATATCACGCCATTTCTTGATGAAGTAAAACGTGTTAAAGATAATGTATCAAGTCGGAACTTTACCACACCTGAAGCAAAGAACGGAAAAGGAAAAATGAACAATTTGAAGCAATTGATTTTACATGAAAGAGACATTGCTTCTACCCATGCACTATTTGAGAATGTGGATGGTGAATTAATTGATCTTTTACTGGCTGGCAACTATACGCTGATTTTGGATGAAGCTATGAATGTTGTTGAACAGCTGGCATTGAAGAAAGATAGCTTTCAGCAAATGCTGGATGATGAAATGATTTTTGTGGATGCTGTAACGGGAATAGTGGAGTGGAACGAAGCTGGAAAATATCAAGATACAGAATACAACTATGTAAAGAATTTGGCACGTAGCGAAAACCTTTATTATTTTGAGAATACCGTTCTTTTTTGGACTTTCCCTGTGTCCGTATTTCAGGCATTTCAGGAAGTTTACATCATGACTTACTTATTCCAAGCCCAACAGCAAAAATATTATTATGATGTGTACAATGTCGAATACACGTATAAAGCCATTACCAAATCAAATGAAAAGTATGCCCTGATAAACTTTGAAGATAAGGAACACTATGACAAGAAACTACTGAAATCATTGATTAATATCTATGAAGGAAAGCTGAACAATGTGGGAGATGATCCATACGCTTTTTCTGCATCATGGTTCGGGAAAGATTCCAATGAATCATTAATTTTGAAGTTAAAGAACAACCTGAACAACTACTTTAAAAACCATGTAGATACCCCAGCAAACTTGAACATGTGGACGGCTTTTGGTAGTGAGGAAGATAGTAAAAAGAAAAACGATAAGTCGCCAAGAACTTTATTGAAGGGTAAAGGATATACAAAAGGATTTGTACCATGTAACGCCCGTGCCACTAACAATTTCAGTCATAAGGAATCGTTAGCCTATACGGTTAATCGCTTCATGAATCCGTATGAAAAGAAGTTCTTTATTGCCAAAGGTGCTGAAGTGAATGAGGATATGTTCGCACTGTCTGAAATGATTCAGTGGATATGGAGATGCCGGATTAGAGACGGTAAGCCAATTAATTTGTATGTACCGAGTAAAAGGATGCGTAATTTGTTAATTAATTATCTTGATAGCAATTTGTAAGTTCAAATTTTAAAACCCTATGCTGAATATATAAAATAAAAAGTCTAGGTTTTATGTACCTAGACTTTTAAAATCGATAGTTACTATCTCTCTCTCTTTTCGTTCATTTTCTACTCTCTCTTCCAGCAGCTTTTGTTTTTCTAATTTATTATTCCATGCCGTATATAATTTAATAATATTTGAATATCCTTTCTCACCAAAATTGCTAGCGTTAAGAATAACAGGTATAAACCTTTTTACTACACTACAGTAGGTAGATCCTATTGTAGAAAATGCGACTTCTTCTTCTGCTACTCTATGGGTAAAGAAAAGAGAATACGCTTCGAAAGCATTAAAAAGATATACCATTTTATGTACTTCTTTTATACTCATAAGTTCAAAATTCTCTTCATTAAATTTATTATCAAATGTAACCTTCCCATCTTTCATACTAATTTCAACTTCCCCGAAATCATCAAAAGATTTAGCTTTCATTGCAAGAATTGTCTCATCTGCTAATGGAATAATATAATTCAAAAAATGTGTACACTGTTCCGCAGCCAAGTGATAAGATTCCCGTTTAGCATTCATTTTAGAATTGTTTTTAGCAATGGTTAGTTGTTTAAGACCAATTACAGCCACTAGTAGGAGTAATGAATTAGTAATGAAATACATAATTTCTAGAATATCCTTAAATTTAGAGGTTGAATATCCTGTCAGATTGCTAATGTAAATAAAAAATAAAATAATCCCTATTACACCCAAAAGCATTAATCCACTTTTGATTCTATTGTCCTTTATATAATTCAACATCTTTAATCTCCAATTCCAAAAAATATTATTAAATTCATTTTGAATATTTAATAGTAAATACGAAACAATCTTTTTTAAAAAGGCCTTTTATTATATATAGTCCGTAATTTAGCAACTATACTTCACCACTTACCTTCTCCTTCATCTTCATAAGCACTTTCCATATAATCAAGATATGAATCTTCATCATTCTTTCCAGCTGCGTACTGTCCCATATCATCTAAATAATCTTGAACAGTTACTTCAAATCTTGAGGCTTCCATTAATACACTAATTCCCTGTAAGTGTTCATTGAAAAAATTCACTGATAAGTTTTGGCAAATTTTCAGCTTCTCTATTAATTCGTATAAATCATCTTCACTAAGTTCAATTTCATAATGCATAATTTGGTTACGCTTTATATTCAAGTAATCCAAAGCACCTTTAAACTCTTCAGAAACATGTATATCGCATAATAGTTCAATTCTATTTAATGCATTCGAGAAACTAACAGTTTTCAGATTAGGGTTAGCTTCTATTACACTCGACTTGCCATTTTTAAGCATATCCGATTTCGCCTTCATATATTTAGAAATATCTTCAAACATAAGATGTTCTTTTTCATTTTTAAGTATTAATTTAAAGAGAATTTCATTAGCATGATTTAGATGCATAAGTGCGTCTTTTACATTGTGTTCAACGCCTTCAGCTAAATCCTCTAATTTACTTAAACAATCATAACTTGCTTTAAGAGAATCTACTCCATTTGTTAATAAATTAAATTGCATAAATTACCCCTCTCTGTATATACTTTTTCTTTAATATTAATCTCATATTTAGATTTTGAACCAGTCACGTGCTTCTTTAGCAGTTTTATACGCTTTTGCCCACATACTGTTTTCTTCTAAAAAATTTAATCCTTTCATTGTAATTTTTGCTGAACTCATCGAAACTTCAGCTACCCCATTATCCCCATAAGCAACTGCTATACCCGTTGCATACTCTTCATTCTTAAGTAGCAACGCAAGTTCTCCCCATGTTTGCAGATCCAAAGAGTAGTCTAACCTGCTTAAACTCTTTCCTTCTTGCATTTCTTTAAGCATACTAAAGATTAGTTTTTTTCTATTCATTTACTTCCCCTTTGTTTTGAGACTTTATATTAGTACTGGTAAACTACTTTGCTTATCTTGCAAAGACGTAATCTAATAATAAAATGAAAGTAACACATTATTCCATTTTACCATAATGTTGTATTTACACGAACTTGATATATCATAAATATCAGTAGGAATATAAATTAAGGGAGTCGTTAAGTTGAATACTTTTGAAAGAGATTATTCGAAGCTTACTCAAGAAGAACTAGAAATATGGGAGTCAATCAAACTAAAAGAAGAAATAAAAATTGACGGTCAACTATTTGGCAGAAAAAATCTTTTCCGTGAATATCCTAAAGCTGTCAGACATTATCTTACTCTTTTCCCCAATAACTATTTAGATATTGAAGATTTAAAAAAGGAAGAAGAACTCTCAAATATTGTTCAACAATTCAAGCAGAAAGCAGACGAAAAGGACTCAAATGAAAGGACGATATTGAACTTTATTAAAGAAAATAAAGCTTACTTTATAATTGGATCAATATTAAAAAGAGGTTATTCTTTTGGTCACCATGATGCTTATATCTTTCCTGAATTTCAGCTTGGCAATTCATTTCAAGTTGATTATCTATTAGTAGGAAAAAACTCGGATGGCTTTCATTTTGTCTTTGTAGAACTAGAACATCCAAATGGTAATGCCACCATTAAAAACGGACATTTAGGAGACGCATTTAGAAAAGGCTTAAACCAAGTAGCAGATTGGGAAGTATGGTTAGAAAATTACTATAGTTCCTTAAGAGAATCATTCCAGAAAAAGCTAAATCCTAACAAGCAATTACCACCTGAATTCTATAATTTTGATCCTACCCGATTGCATTATGTTGTGGTTGCAGGAAAAAGAGAAGATTTTAATGAAATGACTAGAAAAATACGTAGAAAAAAACAAGCTGATAGAATTTTACTCTTACACTACGAAAATCTTATTGATTCTGCTGAATATATCATTGGAGAAAGCAATTATTAATAAATAAAAAGCACCTATCTATAGTTTAAGGTGCTTTTTCAATCTTATGGAATGTCTTTGTTAAAAATTCAAAAGCTATGCTAACGAACTCTTCACAAAAAAGCGAAGTCAAAATAATTTCATCACCTTCATTTATTTCAATACCTTTTGTGGCATTTATAAATTTTCTAATTTCTCCTTGTTCATTCTCACTTTTCATCAAATAAATTACTCCACCTGCATGTGCTAAACAATTTCTTACCTTGCTATACTTTTTTATAACTTCCCATTCTTTTTCTTGAAATAATTCTCTAATCTCTAAGTGATTCGAAATATATCCTTTTGCTTTGTCTATCCCAACGCCTGGGATATTCTTCAGCTTTTCTTTATCCTCACAAAATGCCATTAGCTGATGTTCAAAATATGCAAATAAACTAGTGAAAATTGATTTTCGAAGAATATTTGGAAAAACACTATCATACTTGTCATACTCATCAAGATAGTGATCCCAGTATTCATCTTGATTTTCTTCAGGTATCATTTCTCCACTTTGCTTTACAGTGATTCTTTTTTCATCAATCACTTCTTCTATTTCTTCTAAATACTTTAAGTAATCCTTTAATCCGCTTACTTTTAATCTAAATTTAGCTTCTTTACCACGATAAAACACTATACTTCATCCTTTTGTCAGTAATTGATTTTTATTGTTCCTTTTTCTTTTTGATATTCGTAAGTATGAAATAAAAAACTAGTTACTGTTTTAGCAGAATTTACTGCAAGTACAGCATGATGAAACGAAGGATTCAAAGTTTTTGAATGACTGTCACCACCAGCGTTTCTTACATCGTTTAGTCCACTTATCGTTTTGCTTAAACCACTTACTATTTCTTTCAAGTGTATGTTTAATTCTTCGCTACTAGCATTCAAATTCAGACTATGTAATGTCCTAGAAACTAATTTAGGGAATTTCTCTGATTTATTAGAAGTATCTTCACCTAGAATACTTAAAAGTTCTTTACATACTCCCTCTACCAAAGTTTTCGCTGAAGTAATTGCCCCTGCATAGTCGCCTTTTTCTATTCTACTACTGCAATTTTCCAAGTCACTCACAATACTGACATATGTAAGTTCTTCAGGAATATCTGCTTCTACTTTAACTATTTCTATTTCATACATTTTCTCTTCCAAATAGGAAATGTAGGGATTATAGACATGAGATATCCAATCTAACATATAGCGTCTCTCTTCTATCTCAAAAAAGATTCCACTTAAAAATTCTTCAACTGTCCGGCAACCATTTAAAAATCTAGGAAGTTCTTCATTTTTTTCACTAGCTATCTTCTTAATTATTGAGACACTTTTTCTAAAGTCATGGTTTGAAACTAACAGTTCAAAATCAATACCTTTGTTTTCAAAATACTTCATAACAAAAGTTTTTCTTAAATTTTCTTTTATATCATCCAATAACTCTACTGTATTATTCATGTCTTTACCTCCACTAATTAGGTATATCTTTGAAATGATTATACCAATGTTTCTGCATTATTGAAGATATCAAATTTTCATCAACTTTTTTCTTTACTTCTCTTATTCTTTTCTGCCAACATGGGTTGAGAATTAGGACAACGGCTTGGGCAAAAAATTGGCTACCTACAGGACTGAAATTAATCAATTCTGTAAGTAGCAGTCAATTTTTGCATTGCACAACATGGTGTGTCGAATATAGGTATCCGTATTGTATGCACCTTATTTAATTGCTAGAATTTCTTCTAAATAAATCTACTGTTTCAAGTAGCCCTGACAGTTTCACTGATCTATAACTTTACGTTTTAACTTTTCAGCTATTAAATTCTTCACCTCTATTTTTGAGGACTTAGAAAAGATCTAGTTACTTTTGATTTATTCTACACTGCCCGTAAGCAGTCTACCCTTCCTTCGCTTCAGCACTAACGCAGCTTTCTCGTAGACTTCCCACAACTGAAATAAGGAACAGTTATACGTGAGAACGCTGAAATTATTGCATCGGCTTCAGCTAACCTGTCAATTTTATATTTACTTGCTGTTACTAGGGATTCCAGCAAGCTAAAAATTACTTCTTAAAAATGGCACTACTTAAGAAGCCTTGCAAAATCATACTTTTTTCGATAAGATGGTTTTGTTAGGATAAGTAACTTTTAGTTATTTAATTTTAATGTGTGTGTTTATAAGTTACTGGTCACGTGTTGTCGCACGTGGCTTTTTTCATGCAAAAATTATAAATCGAACTTATTTAAAGGATTATGCTTGTCGTTTTGATCTTTTAAGTCATTGCCCCACATAGCCACGTAACGCATCGTTACAGCTATGTTTTCATGTCGCATCATCTTCTGTATAGCAAATGCGGACATGCCACTCATAGCAAGCCTGTGACAGAATGTATGTCTAAATGTATGCGGAGAAACTCTGACATCAGTGAAGTTCATTTTCTTCTGTAAGTTTGCAAAGATCAGCATGACTGCGTTAGGTGTTAATTGTTCGTTATCTCTTTTAACAAATACGTATTCGCTTAATTTGCCAAAATGCTTCTCACAAAATGTGCGATACAGTAGCAACTCTTTAGCCAGCTTTTCAGTTAAAAATACTAGTTCTCTTTTTCTTCTCTTTCCGAAAACGGCAATTGTAAGATTAGTGAAATCAACATCCGACCATTTTAAGTTAGTCGCTTCTGTTCGCCTAATACCTGTACCGAGAAAAGTAAGAATCAGCGTGTATCCCCGATAAGCAAAGTAGCTTTTCTCTCTCCTTCTAAGCCCTCTATAATAACCAAGCATTTGATTCACTTGTTCATCATTGAATACATGAATTTTCACATCTTCTTTAAGTCCCTTTACTTTATGTGCTACATTTTCATTCACCATTTTTTCTTCAACCATGTAATTCAGAAACGCCCTTATACGTCTTAACTTTGTATTTAAAGTACTAGCACCATTCCCCTTTTCCTGACAATCCATTAGAAAACTCTTAACGTGATTAGATGTAATATCTTCAACATTTAAAATATCAATCCTATGACAGTAATCAATGAAGCCACCTAATAGAACTTTATAGTTCTGGATATTACTTTTAGTAGTATTTTTAAATTTACGATCTTGCAAGAAATCCTGAAATGCGAATTTTAACAACACAAAAAAGACTACCTCCTTTTTATAGGAAGTAGTCTACTATTTACAAACTATTTATAATCCAGACAGCTTCTCAATTAAGAGAAACTTTAGTTCTACATCATGCCGCCCATGCCGCCCATATCAGGCATTCCGCCCATTGGTGCTGCTGGTTCCGGGATGTCTGCTACGACTGCTTCAGTCGTCAAGAACATCGCTGCAACAGAAGCTGCGTTTTGTAATGCTGAACGCGTCACTTTAGTCGGGTCAACGATTCCTTCTGCTAGCATATTGACCCACTGGCCGTTAGCTGCGTTGAAGCCGATGCCGACTTCTTCTGATTTCAGGCGGTGAACGATGATCGATCCTTCAAGGCCTGCGTTTGTTGCGATTTGGCGAACTGGCTCTTCAAGTGCACGAAGAACGATGTTGATACCTGTTGCTACGTCGCCTTCTTGAGACTCAAGAAGTTCTGCCACTTGGTTGTAAACGTTGATAAGAGCAGTACCACCACCCGCAACGATACCTTCTTCAACTGCTGCGCGAGTTGCGTTCAATGCATCTTCAATGCGAAGTTTGCGTTCTTTCAACTCAGTTTCAGTAGCTGCTCCGACTTTGATGACTGCAACGCCGCCAGCTAGTTTAGCCAAGCGCTCCTGCAATTTCTCTTTGTCGAATTCAGAAGTTGTTTCTTCTAATTGGCTGCGGAGTTGAGATACGCGGCCAACGATTTTCGCTTGGTCTCCAGCACCTTCAACGATTGTTGTGTTTTCTTTTGAAACAACAACTTTAGAAGCGCGTCCAAGTTGAGTGATGTTTGTTGATTTCAGCTCTAGGCCAAGATCTTCAGTGATCACTTCAGCGCCAGTCAAGGTTGCGATGTCTTCCAGCATAGCTTTGCGGCGGTCACCGAATCCAGGAGCTTTAACAGCTACCGCATTGAATGTTCCACGCAATTTGTTTACTACTAATGTAGCAAGTGCTTCGCCTTCAACGTCTTCCGCAACGATCAATAGCGGTTTGCTTTGTTGTACAACCTGCTCCAATACAGGAAGGATTTCCTGGATGTTGCCGATTTTCTTATCCGTTACCAAGATGAATGGGTTCTCTAGAACAGCTTCCATTTTCTCAGAATCCGTTACCATATAAGGTGATTGATATCCGCGGTCGAATTGCATACCTTCCACGACATCAAGTTCAGTTGTGAAGCCTCTTGATTCTTCCAAAGTGATAACGCCGTCGTTGCCAACGCGCTCCATCGCTTCAGCGATCAAGTTGCCTACTTCATCGTCTCCAGAAGAAATCGCTGCAACTTGTGCAATTGATTCTTTTCCTTCGATTTGCTGGGAAACAGCTTTCAAGCCTTCAACAGCACTTTCTACTGCCATTTCAATACCGCGGCGGATGCCGACAGGATTGGCGCCAGCTGTAACGTTTTTCAAGCCTTCACGGATCATTGCCTGCGCTAGAACCGTTGCAGTTGTCGTACCGTCACCTGCGATGTCGTTTGTCTTAGAAGCTACTTCAGCGACCAATTTCGCGCCCATGTTTTCAAATGCGTTTTCAAGTTCGATTTCTTTCGCAATGGTTACACCATCGTTAGTGATAAGAGGTGAACCGAATTTCTTCTCAAGTACAACGTTGCGCCCTTTTGGCCCAAGCGTCACTTTTACTGCATCTGCTAATTTATCAACACCAGCAGCCATTAAACTGCGTGCATCTTCGCTGAATTTAATTTCTTTTGCCATCTGTAGTTTCCTCCTCTATCTAATTACCATTCTAAATTAAAATAGTTTACTAAGTGATATGAAGCAAGACAGCCTAGACGCCTGCGGGAAAGCGAAGCTGTATTGCGGAATATCAACATACTATTTTTTAGCCTAATACCGCTAAAATATCGTTTTCGCGTAAGATCAAGTATTCATTGCCTTCATATTTAAGTTCAGTGCCTGCGTATTTTGAGAAGATGATCCGGTCGCCTTCTTTGACTTCCAGTTCAGTGCGCTGTCCATTGTCACGGATAACTCCATTACCTACAGCGATCACTTTGCCTTCCTGCGGTTTTTCCTGTGCCGAACCCGGCAGTACAATTCCGCTTGAAGTCTTTTCTTCTGCTTCTACAAGCTCAATAATTACGCGATCTCCTAATGGTCTTAACAATTGAAACACCCTCCTCAGATTATCTATATCGTTTCCATTAGCACTCTAACACCGAGAGTGCTAACCCACTTCTCAGTTTAATAAAATCCCTTGCCTTTTGCAAGTCTAAACATTCACTTTTTTTTATTCTTTGCGGTTACGTTTTGAAACCTCTACAATAGTAGTAATACGTGAAACGAAAGGAAATCTGTGTATGAAAATAAATGTAAAAGCTAAAGCTGATACAGACCGCTCCGGCAAACAGAAGTTTAGCGTTAAAGCGAGCCGGAAAGGCAAAAAGACGCCGCTCTATGTATTGCTGATTTTTATAGCTGTGCAGCTGCTACCAATTTTATTTATTGCACCGACACTGAATTATTTCCGTGGCCAAGGATTGGATGAAGCTACCGCATTAGCCTCTACTTCCGGCTGGCTGATTGTGTTCACTATGGGCGTCGGGTTTATTGTGACCATGATTGTTATTTTACGCGACAAGCGGTTTTTCGATATTTGGAAAGGCAAAAAATCAAGCCTTCTTGCTGCAATCGGCTGGGGTGTCCTCGGCTTTCTGTTATTACTGATCGGGCAATCTATTGCGGCCATGATTGAAATGGCCATCGGCATCGAAGCTGGATCTGAAAACACCATGGCACTCGTCAATATCGCCGAGGTGGTTCCAATGGCAATCCTCGCGGTTGTGTTATTTGGGCCGATACTGGAAGAACTCGTATTCCGACGCGTCGTGTTCGGTTCATTGAACCAGACCACCAACTTCTTTGTAGCCACTGCTGTCAGTGCCTTGGTTTTTGCCCTCGTTCATATGGAGTTCAGCCATTTGCTGCTGTACTTCACCACGGGCCTTGTGCTGGCATTCCTTTACCAAAGAACGAAACGCATCATCACTCCGATTATTGCGCACATCATGTTGAACGGCTATGTCATGCTGATTCAATTGAATATGGATAAAATCGAGAACTTCCTGAAGCAGCTCGAAAATATTCAGTAATGAACAAAGCAAAAAAGCCTTCCCCGAATTGATTCGGCGGAAGGCTTTTCTATTGCTGCTTGATTTGGTAAATAAGTGTTTGCAGTTCTACGGACAAGTCGATTGTCTGCACACGGATATGATCCGGAACCGAGATGCGGACAGGAGTGAAATTCAAGATGCCTTTGATGTCGGTTTTCGCGAGGCGGTCCGTGACTTCTTGGGCAGAGCGTGAAGGCACGGTCAATATGACCAGTTCAATCCCTAATTCCTCAATCTTTTCTTCAATGCGGTCCGGATGGTACGTATCAATACCGCTGATTCTTTCCCCTTCATATGGCGAGTTTGAATCGAATGCGAGAACAATCTTGGTGTTGTGGTTGCGCTGAAAATTGTACTTTAAAAACGCACTTCCCAAATTCCCGACGCCGATCAGCGCCACATTGGTCGCTTCGTCCTGGTCGAGGGTTTTCCGGAAAAATGCAAGCAGGTCCTGAACATCATAGCCATACCCTTTTTTGCCGAATGCCCCCAAATGGGAAAAATCCCGGCGAATGGTGGCCGAGTCGATTTTCATCGCTTCACTTAATTCCTGGGAGGAAATCCGTTTTTGTCCGGCGTTCGCGAAGTTCTGGAGAAAACGGTAATAAAGCGGCAATCGTTTAGTTGTGGCTTGTGGAATTTTTGATGGTTCATGTAACATGCAACGTTACCTCCTGCGGTTATATAAGAAACTTCACTTAGTAGGATTTTCTTCATCCCCACTGACCATTAAAGCGGAATCAAATCGATTTTATCTTACATGAGACGGCTCGATATGTAAAGCTGGCTTGATTGCGAACAGCCCGCCCATCGGCTACACTTAGAGAGAATAGAGGTGACCCACATGATTGTATTACAAGTAAACCAAGTCCATAAATCGTTTGGAGCAGATGAAATCCTCTCCGGCGTCAAACTGGAAGTCCAACACCGCGACCGCGTTGCACTCGTGGGCCGCAACGGCGCAGGAAAATCAACTTTGCTAAAAATCATCTCCGGTGAAATGTCTTACGACAGCGGCGATATCATCATGCCGAAAGACCTGACTATCGGCTATTTGGAACAACAAACCGATCTGGAATCAGAAGCGACCGTTTGGGACGAAATGATGACGATTTTCAGTCATTTCCGTGAACAGGAAGCAAAGCTTCGCCAACTCGAAGCCCAAATGGCAGACCCGGCCGTTCATGATGATTCCGCGCAATATGAAAAAGTCATGCAGGAATACGATACATTGCAGCACGATTTCAAAGATGCAGGCGGCTATCAGTTTGAAGCCGATACACGAGCCATCCTTCACGGCATGAAATTCTATGCCGAAGACTATGAGAAAAAAGTGGTTTCCTTATCAGGGGGGCAAAAAACGCGCCTGATGCTCGCCAAATTGCTGCTCAGCAAACCCCAGCTGCTGATTCTCGATGAGCCTACCAATCACTTGGATATTGAAACCTTGAGCTGGCTCGAGAATTATTTAAAAAACTATCCAGGCGCTTTACTGATTGTTTCGCATGACCGCTACTTCCTCGATCAAGTGGTAACGCTTGTCTACGAAGTATCCCGTCACCGCGTCAAAAAGTATACCGGCAACTACAGCCGCTATCTCGATGAAAAAGCGAAACAATACGAACTCGACTTAAAGCAATTCGAGAAGCAGCAAAGCGAAAAGGCAAAGCTTGAAGATTACGTCCAGCGCAACCTGGTCCGTGCCTCCACCACCAAAATGGCGCAAAGCCGCAGACGGGTTCTGGAGAAAACCGACTGGATGGGTACACCGGACGGCGACGAGAAATCCGCGCGTTTCGGCTTTACCATTGAAAAACAAAGCGGCAACGATGTTTTGAATGTCCAATCGCTTGCCATCGGCTACGGCAGCCAGCCGGTTTCTGAGAACATCTCACTGAAGCTGTACCGCCAGGATAGTCTGGCACTTGTCGGACCCAATGGCGTTGGCAAATCGACGCTCCTGAAAACGATTATGAAAGAACTGAAACCACTCGCCGGCACAATCCATTACGGCACCGGCATCCAGTTCGGCTACTATGACCAAGAACAAGCCAACTTAAAAGGCAATAAGCTCGTCTTGAATGAATTATGGGATGATTATCCGCATATCAACGAAAAAGACATCCGAGGCATTTTGGGGCGTTTCCTATTTTCAGGAGACGACGTATTGAAACCGATTTCCACGCTTTCAGGCGGTGAAAAAGCGCGCGTCGCGCTCGCCAAGCTGATGATGCAAAAAGCCAATGTGCTGCTGCTTGATGAGCCTACTAACCACTTGGATCTCGACAGCAAAGAAGTACTGGAAAATGCCTTGCTCGATTATCCGGGTACAATTTTATTCGTTTCCCACGACCGGTATTTTATGAACCGCCTTTCCACTAAAGTTGTGGAATTGACCCAAAACGGCACCACTGAATACTTGGGCAACTACGACTATTACGTGGAAAAGAAACTGGAAATGGAAGAGCTGCAAGCACTCGAAGATGCGGAAAAAGCTGTCGTGGCCACAACGGTTCCAGTAACCACCACTTCACAAATTAATAAAGAAGCAAAAAAATTGGAACGCCAGCTGCAGCGCCAAACAGATGAAACCGAGCAGGAAATGGAAAAGCTTGATCAGCAAATCGCCGAGATTGAAGAATTGCTGTGTAAACCGGAAGTTTTCCAGGATCATGAAAAAGTCCTTCCTCTTCAAAACCAGCTCGATAGCTTGAAAGAAGCGCATGAAGAAAAAATGCTGACGTGGCTGGAATTGCAGGAACAGCTTGAAAAAGTCGATCATTAACCGCATACTTGTGTATGCGGTTTTTCTTTTTCTATATATAGGTCAATACCTTTTTGTAAAATATTTGTTTCCACAAAGTTGCTCACAATCCCCGCGTGATTAAATCAACTATCAACAGGGTTTTCCACATTGTCCACAGCTTTTTAAAATGTTATCCACATAGTTTTCCCGAATCTAGTACACAAGATATAGGAAAAGGGCTGTTTTTCAGAAAGTTATGAACATGTTATGCACAAATTGTGCATAAGTACAAACGTTCTCTATTGACAGCAAACGTATTTTTTGTCCATAAAATAGTCTGAAAACAACAAAAAAAGCTCAGTGGAAACCTTTTTCCGGTTTCGACTGAGCTTTTATTTCCACGAAGTTAAAGCCATTCCTGGACGGCCATTCATCGCCATATTTCCTGTAATTCCATTTTCGAACATGACGGTGCCTGCCGCCGCAATCATCGCTGCATTGTCTGTGCAAAGCGGCAGCGACGGGATAAAGAATGGAATGCCTTTTTTCTCAAAAGCTGCAGATAAAGAAGTCCTGAGCCCTTTATTCGCCGCTACACCACCGGCTGCAATCACTTGGTTCACCTTATACTGCTCAGCAGCGCGAAGGGCCTTGGCAGTCACCACTTCAACTACGCTGTTTTGGAAGCCGGCAGCCACATTTTCAGGCGGTACCGCTTCGCCGCGCTGTTTGGCATTATGCATATAATTTAACACAGAAGATTTTAATCCACTGAAACTGAAATCATAAGAGCCTTCTTCCAGCCATACCCGAGGAAAATCAATGGCGCCATCGCTCTGATGCGCCAACCGGTCGATATGCGGACCACCTGGATAAGGAAGATTTAGCGTTCTCGCCACTTTATCGTAAGCTTCTCCAGCTGCATCATCACGGGTTTCCCCGATCACTTCAAAGCTTCCATGCTCTTCCATATAGATAAGCTCGGTATGCCCGCCTGAAATAACAAGGGCCAGCAGTGGGAACTCCATTTCCTGTTCCAAACGGTTGGCATAAATATGTCCGGCAATGTGATGAACGCCGACAAGCGGCAGGTCATGAGCAAATGCAAAAGCTTTTGCTGCATTCACACCGATCAACAATGCACCTACTAGACCAGGGCCTTCAGTGACTGCGACGGCATCTAACTGATGCGGCTCCATATTAGCCCGTGATAAAGCTTCTTCAATCACAATCGTGATTTGCTCAACATGATGCCTGGAAGCGATTTCCGGTACCACGCCGCCAAATCGTTTATGGCTTTCTATTTGAGATGCCACGACATTTGAAATGATTTCCCGGCCGTTTTTGACAATAGAAGCTGCCGTTTCGTCGCAACTCGTTTCAATTCCTAGTATATAGATATCTTTATTCATTAAAATTCACCCACATCACTATGGCATCTTCCAGATTGTCGGTATAATACCGCTTTCGGATACCACCATTTTTAAATCCTAATTTTTGATACAGATTCTGCGCCACGGTGTTGCTGACTCTTGCCTCAAGTGTCATCAGGATTGCCCCGTGTGCTTTTGCAGTTTCTATTGCTGCCTTCATCAGCCGCTCGCCAAGCTTCTTCCCTCGTTCTTCCGGATGGATAGCGATATTCGTTACATGGCATTCGTCCAAAACGAGCCACATCCCACAATATCCTACAATTCCTTTGTCTGTTTCAGCAACTACATAATAGGCATTTTCGTTATGCAGCATTTCGTAGAAAAAAGACTCTTTCGTCCAAGGCAAAGTAAAAGACAATTTTTCAATTTCGTATACTTCATCAATGTCTTTTACCGTCATTTTGCGAAATATTACATCGGTGCTCATGACACTTGGCCTTCTTGGCTTTTAATATAATTGGCTTCTGCTTCTGTAATGCGCTGATATTCAGGAACCGCATGATGAACATCCTGTGCCGCTACATCCTTTGCCAGCATAATCAAGTTCACAGCGCGTGGCAAACGGTTCTGAGGGGCGTTGAAAAGAGCCAGGTCGCCCATTGCTTCACGAATAGCCCCTTCATGAATCGCGATATCAATTCCGGTGAATAAAACCGGTTTGTTGAGTGTTTTGACTTTCTCCAAAAACTCTTTCAAATCACTGTGCTGATCTTCAATCACTGACTCCAGACTATGCCCAGCGTAAAGACCAGTAAAGACCGTACCTCTGCGGGCATCCATAATCGGGCAAATCAAGCCGTCAAAATGTTGGCCATTTGCTGCCAGAACTTTTAAGCTCGAGACGAGGTGAAGCGGAATTTTCAGTGACCATGCAAGTGTTTTAGCAATCGTCAAACCGATCCGGACTCCAGTATATGAACCAGGGCCTTCTGCCACAGCAATATGCGTCAAATCTTTTGGAGTAATTTTCGCTTTTTTCATCATTTCTTCAATAGCGGGCATCGCCGTCAAAGAATGATTGATTTTTAAATTAGTGGTTTCTTCTATTAGAACGGTATCATCTGACATCAGCGCAATTGCCAATGGAGAATTCGAGGTATCAATTCCTAAATAAATCATGATAAATTTAGCTCCTTGCACAAAATTTCATATCGTGGTCCAATCGGTCGAAGCTCAATGATTCGGCTTTCTTCCGACTTCCGAGTAATGTTGATTTCCAAACGTTCATTTGGAAGGTATTCTTCGATGAATTTAGCCCATTCGATAACAGAAACCGCCTGGCTTTCAAACAGTTCATCAAAGCCAATGTCTTCATCGCTATTTTCTAACCGGTACACATCAAAATGGTTTAAATCCAAATCGCCTTCGTACTGCTTCAAAATAGTAAACGTCGGGCTGTTTACCATCCGCTCTATGCCAAGCCCTTTGGCTAGACCTTTTGTGAATGTAGTTTTTCCGGCTCCCAGATCTCCTTCAAGTGTCAAAAGATCCTGCGGTTTTAAAAAGCCCGCAAGTTTAGCCGCAAATTCTTCAGTTTCATCAGGAGAATTAACTTCTATTGTATAAATCATTATAGGCCACCTCGTTTGAGTCTTAACATAGTTTAGCGAAGAAATAGCAGTAAATCAAAATATATTCCTTCAGAAGCGCTTTTAAGAAAAGAAGCACTGGCTTTTTTATCATTCTTCTATTTAAAACAAAAAAAAATAAACACAGCGAGATCGCTGTGTTTACCTTAAAAATAACGGTCCCGACCGGGATCGAACCGGCGATCTCCTGCGTGACAGGCAGGCATGTTAACCGCTACACCACGGGACCAAAAAAAAAACAGACCAGCGACGTCCTACTCTCACAGGGGGAAACCCCCAACTACCATTGGCGCAAAAGAGCTTAACTGCCGTGTTCGGGATGGGAACGGGTGTGGCCTCTTTGCCATCGTCACTGGACTCTTTTTTTAGGAGTGCTTGCGCCCTCAAAACCGGATATGCGACATTGAACAAACGTATTTGGTTAAGTCCTCGATCGATTAGTATTCGTCAGCTGCACGCGTCGCCGCGCTTCCACCCCGAACCT
>NZ_JBPRLO010000014.1:0-15939 GCF_051417975.1 Planococcus sp. 1R117A
GAGGCCACACCCGTTCCCATCCCGAACACGGCAGTTAAGCTCTTTTGCGCCAATGGTAGTTGGGGGTCTCCCCCTGCGAGAGTAGGACATTGCTGGGCCCTGTAAGAAGAAGAAGCCGTTGCCGGTATTCCCGGCAACGGCTTTTTTGTGTTTTCTTTTACAACAGAGCTAAGGCTTAAAAAATATTAAACTGTTTATATTTTACTAGCTACATGACCATATTTCTTGTATATCTATCTTCTAAGTTATAATCTAAAGAAAATTGAAAGGGTGGATTGAATGAGCGCTCTTTATGAATATGAAGTAACTAAAGCAAATGGGGAAAAGGAATCATTGGCAAGATTTAAAGGGCAGCCTTTAATTATTGTCAATACTGCCAGCAAATGTGGGCTTACTCCTCAATTTGAAGAGTTGCAAAGCCTTTATGAAAAATACAAAGATCAAGGCCTCCAAATACTAGGTTTTCCAAGCGGTCAATTTAATGATCAGGAGTTCCACAACCAAGATGAAACAATGGAGTTCTGCAAAGTGAATTATGGCGTCACTTTTCCGATGTTCGCAAAAGTAGATGTAAAAGGAAGCGATGCCGATCCTTTATTCACATATTTAACTTCTGAGCAAAAGGGTTTACTAACGAACAGCATCAAATGGAATTTCACGAAATTTCTTGTAGACCGTGAAGGAAATGTGGTAAAACGGTATGCTCCTCAAACAGCGCCAAGTAAAATGGAGGAAGATATTACAAAGCTGCTATAATGCACTATTCGGAATATTTTTTCTTATTCTTGTTTTCTTGACACCTTATACCGACGCTGATAACCTTACAATAATATTCAAAAGGAAGCAGGAGGCGTGTCAATAATGTGGGAGTCGAAATTTGTAAAAGAAGGTTTAACATTTGATGATGTTTTGTTAGTTCCAGCGCAATCGGAAGTTTTGCCAAAGGATATAAATTTATCGGTGGAATTAACGCCAACCATCAAATTGAACATCCCTATTATTAGTGCAGGGATGGATACTGTCACAGAAGCGAAAATGGCAATCTCCATGGCTCGTCAAGGCGGTCTTGGAGTCATTCATAAAAATATGAGCATTGAAGAACAAGCGGAACAAGTAACGACTGTTAAGCGATCAGAAAACGGCGTTATCACAGATCCCTTCTTCTTAACTCCTACACATCAGGTTTTTGATGCTGAACATTTAATGGGGAAATACCGCATTTCTGGAGTTCCAATTGTTAATAATGAAGAAGAGCAAAAATTAGTCGGCATTATTACCAACCGTGATTTGCGTTTTATTCAAGATTATTCCCTGCAAATTGATGATGTTATGACGAAAGAACAGCTGGTTACTGCTTCAGTTGGCACTACGCTGGAAGATGCAGAAAAGATTTTGCAGCAATACAAAATTGAAAAACTGCCCATCGTTGATGACAGCGGCATCTTAAAAGGCTTGATTACGATTAAAGATATTGAAAAAGTAATCGAGTTTCCAAATGCAGCGAAAGATGTTCATGGCCGATTACTTGTCGGTGCAGCGGTCGGTGTTACTTCAGATACAATGAAACGGGTAGAATACCTGGTTAAAGCTTCTGTAGATGTGATTGTTCTGGATACAGCTCATGGCCACTCAAAAGGCGTGCTGGAAATGGTTAAACAGATCCGTGCAGAATATCCGGAATTGGCTATTATTGCAGGCAATGTGGCTACTGCTGAAGGAACAAAAGCTTTGATTGATGCTGGAGCAGATGTCGTTAAAGTAGGGATCGGACCTGGTTCGATTTGTACGACACGCGTGGTAGCAGGTGTAGGAGTTCCGCAAATTACAGCTGTCTATGACTGTGCAACAGAAGCTCGCAAACACGGCAGAACCATTATTGCAGATGGCGGGATTAAATATTCCGGTGATATCATTAAAGCGCTGGCAGCAGGCGGACATGTTGTAATGCTTGGAAGTCTTCTTGCCGGAACAACTGAAAGCCCGGGAGAAACAGAAATCTTCCAAGGACGCCAATTTAAGAATTATCGGGGAATGGGTTCTATTGCATCTATGGAAAAAGGTTCTAAAGACCGTTATTTCCAAGATGAAGCGAAAAAATTGGTTCCAGAAGGAATCGAAGGCCGCTTGCCTTATAAAGGGCCATTGGCAGATACCATCCATCAATTGCTTGGCGGCATCCGTGCCGGAATGGGATACTGCGGCACCCCGGATTTGAAAACATTGCGCGAGGAAGCACAATTTATCCGCATGACTGGCGCAGGGCTTCGCGAAAGCCATCCGCATGATGTGCAAATCACAAAAGAATCACCAAACTATTCGATTTCATAAAAACTTGCAATCAGTCTTTTATAGATAGTAGATTCCAATTTTTATAAAAAGAATGTTGCTAATGAATGAATTAAATCTGAATCGTATCTTTTAGCACCCTTAATCGCCTAAATTTAGGCGTAAAGGGTGCTTTTTTCATATTTTTGCTACGGGACTTATATAATATGATAAAATGGCATGGGGAAACTTACAGATGGAGGTATTTAATTAAGTGAGAAATGTAGTTAAAATAACAATTTTATTGACTGTAATGGCTGTATTTTTAACTGTTGTGAGACCACAGCCAACCAAAGCGGCAGATTCTTTGAATATAAAGGCAGATGCTGCCATTTTAGTAGATGCTGATTCGGGCAAAATATTATATGGACAAAATGCTGAGGCTTCTTTAGGTATTGCCAGCATGACCAAGATGATGACGGAATATCTGTTATTTGAAGCGATTGAAGACGGCCGAGTGTCCTGGGATCAGGAGTATACGGTAACAGATTATGCTTATAAAATTTCACAGGATATGAGCCTAAGCAATGTACCTTTGCGAAAAGGGGAATCGTACACTATTCAAGAGCTGTATGAAGCGATGGCTATTTATTCTGCGAATGCGGCTACGATTGGAATTGCTGAAACGATCGCTGGAACTGAAGAAGAATTCGTCCGGCTGATGAATGAGAAAGCGAAAGAATTGGGTCTGACAGATGCCAAATTGGTCAATTCAACCGGTTTGAGCAATTCGCTTTTGATGGGAATGCATCCAAAAAACACGGGTCCTAATGATGAAAACGTTATGTCGGCCAAGTCCGTGGCGAAATTAACTAAAGCGCTGCTGGACAAGTATCCGGAAGTGTTAGAGACGACAAAAATTCCTTATAAGGTGTTCCGTGAAGGAACAGCCGATGCAACAGGCATGTTGAACTGGAATTCAATGCTTCCAGGTCTGGCTTATGAATACGAAGGTGTTGATGGTTTAAAAACCGGCAGTACGGATTTTGCCGGGCATAGCTTTGCCGGCACCGCTAAACGCGGAGACACCCGCCTGATCGCCGTTGTCATGAAAGCGGTCGATGACAAAGGCGTCGGTTCTTATAAAGCACGTTTTGATGCCACCCGGGTATTATTCGATTTTGGCTTCGGCCAGTTTAAAACAGAGGAAGTTGTTCCTGCAGGTTATCAGTTTAAAGGAAAAGAAACTTTGCCGGTAATCAAAGGAAAAGAAGATGAAGTTAATATTGCGGTTAAAGAACCAATTACGATGATGATCCGCACAAGTGATAAAGATTCGTATAAGCCTGAATTAGTCATTGATGAATCGTTAATGACAGATGGCAAGATTGAAGCTGAAATTGAAAAAGACCAAGTGATTGGAACTGTGAAGCTTGTAAAAGAAGAAGGCATGGATTACGGCTATTTGAATGAAACCACTGGTCCTGTAGAAGTGGTTGCGACAGAAAAAGTAGAACGGGCCAACTGGTTCTCGTTGTCTATGCAAGCTGTCGGCAGCTTTATGGGCAGTATGTGGACAGGCGCACTTGATTTTGTAAAAGGATTATTCTAAAAAAAGCAGTTCATCTTTTGAGATGAACTGCTTTTTTCAATGGGATGTTCCAGCATTCCATAAGCTGCAGGATGCCTTGTTCAATTTCATCTTCCGTTAATCCGCCAAACCCGAGGACAATTTGCGGAGGAGAAACTGTTTTCCCTTCGACATCGTATGAACCTAAGCCAAAGACGCGAATGCCTGCATGTTTAGCCCGTTCAACCAATTCTCTTTCTGTGATAGAGGTTTGAATGGTTAAGACAATATGCATGCCGGCTTGCTGCCCGGAAACGGTAACAGCTGGTGCAAATAACAGCAGAAGCGATGTTAAATGCTCAAGCTTTTTCTTGTAAAGTTTGCGCATCCGGTTCAAATGGCGGGAAAAATGCCCTTCTTTCATGAACTCCGATACCAGCTGCTGGTCCATACGCGGCACGGACGAAGAATAATGGAGGAAAGTCCGCTGATAAGCGCGCAGCAAGCGTTTTGGCAGAACCATATAAGCAAGCCGCAAAGATGGCATGAGCGATTTAGAAAACGTACTGATATAGATGACCCGGCCGCTTAAATCCATGCTTTGAAGAGCTGGTATAGGACGGCTCGTGTAACGGAATTCACTGTCGTAGTCGTCTTCAATGATATAGCGCTCCGGCTTTGCAGCTGCCCAGTTCAATAATTGGGCGCGTTTAGTAGCGCTGAGCACAGAGCCTGTCGGAAATTGATGAGACGGTGTGACATAGGCGATATCCACTTCTGAAGCCTCCAGTTCCGTAACATTAATGCCATCTTCTTCTATGCTGATTGGCACCGCTTTTCGGTCATGGTGCGCAAAAATGCTGTGGGTTAATGGATATCCCGGATTTTCAAAGCCAAACACGACCGTTTTATCAAGCAAACGGATCAGCAGAGGCATCAATTGTTCGGTTCCGGAGCCAATAATGATTTGCTCCGCACTACACACTACTCCCCGTGATTGAAATAAATAACGGGAAATTTCATGGCGCAGCGCTTCATCGCCTTGTGGATGCCCCGTCAATAGCAATTCATGGTTTATCTCATCCAGCACATCTTTTGACAATTTGCGCCATGTAGAAAAAGGAAACGAATGGGTATCAATTTTTCCTGGATTAAAGTCGTACCGGTACTCAAGACGTTCATTAACCAAAGGCTCATCTTGTGGCATGTCCAGATAAGCCAATTCTTCTACCGGCTGTGCATAAAATCCTTTACGGGCTCTTGATTCAATAAACCCTTCAGCAACCAGCTGGCCATAGGCGAGTTCAACAGTAGTTTGGCTGATGTCCAGGAACTCGGAAAGTTTCCGTTTACTGGGCAATTTGGTATCGACAGAAATTTTACCAGAAATAATGGCTTGTTTTATTTCCTTGTAAAGCTGTTTATATAAAGGGGTGCTATTTTGCCGTTGAAGTTGAAACATGAGCATATCCATCATTCTTTCTCCTAACTGACCTTATGAATTAATGCGAATCTGAGTATTTCTATATGGTCAAACTCTATTATACTGAAAATATTATGAAAAGGGGGAATTATTGATGAGTAATCATGGAACAGATCGTGTAAAACGAGGAATGGCAGAAATGCAAAAAGGCGGCGTTATTATGGACGTGGTCAATGCAGAGCAAGCGCGTATTGCAGAAGCTGCTGGTGCTACTGCTGTTATGGCACTGGAACGTGTCCCTTCCGATATCCGCAGAGACGGCGGCGTAGCCCGCATGGCAGACCCGCGCATTACAGAAGAAGTGATGAAAGCTGTATCTATTCCGGTGATGGCCAAAGCACGCATTGGCCATATTGTGGAAGCACGCATATTGGAAGCGATGGGCGTTGATTACATAGACGAAAGCGAAGTGCTGACGCCGGCAGACGAAGAATTCCATTTATTGAAAGATGCTTATACGGTACCTTTCGTCTGCGGCTGCCGCAATTTGGGCGAAGCGGCGCGCCGCATTGGTGAAGGGGCTTCAATGCTTCGTACAAAAGGCGAGCCGGGAACCGGCAATATTGTAGAAGCGGTCCGCCATCTGCGCCAAGTAAACGCAGAAGTGCGCAAAGTCGTGACTTTGAGCGATGATGAATTGATGACGGAAGCGCGCAATTTGGGAGCTTCCTACGAATTCCTGAAAGAAGTGAAACGCCTTGGCCGTTTGCCTGTCGTCAACTTTGCGGCCGGCGGTGTTGCGACGCCTGCCGATGCAGCGTTGATGATGGAACTCGGGGCAGACGGCGTGTTTGTTGGATCGGGTATCTTTAAATCGGAAAACCCGGAACGGTTCGCCCGTGCGATTGTGGAAGCGACGACGCATTATCAGGATTACAAATTGATCGCTGAATTGTCCAAAGACCTGGGCATTGCTATGAAAGGCATTGAAATTTCCACGATTGCAGCAGGAGACCGCATGCAGGAGCGGGGCTGGTAAGATGAAACGAGTCGGAGTGCTGGCATTGCAAGGAGCTGTACGCGAGCATGTACAATCAATTGAAGCAAGTGGAGCGGAAGCGGTCCTGGTGAAATGGCCAAAAGATCTGGAATCTTTGGATGCCTTGATTTTGCCAGGCGGAGAAAGTACGACGATGCGCCGTTTGATTGACCGTTATGGCATGATGGAGCCGCTCCGTGAATTTGCAGCTTCCGGCAAGCCAATGTTCGGCACTTGTGCGGGGTTAATTCTGCTCGCCGGCAAGGTCGTCGGCTATGACGAACCTCATCTGGGTGTTATGGATGTCATCGTAGAGCGCAATTCGTTCGGCCGCCAAGTCGACAGTTTTGAAGCATCTTTATCCATTAAAGGCATTGATGATCCGTTTGAAGCGGTCTTTATCCGGGCGCCGCATATTGTCAGCGCTGGTCCAACCACTGAAGTGTTGTGCGAACATGAGGGAAAAGTCGTCATGGCAAGAAGCGGCCAGTTTCTTGGCTGTTCATTTCATCCAGAGTTGACAAAGGATCACCGGATTACTGAGTACTTTTTAAGCATGATCCCTTCAGAAACTGGTATTCTCTTGCCAAATTAATCAGTTTATAGTAAAGTATGATTAATTTAAAAGTAGAAACGTTGATGGGGAATAGTAATACGTCTGTTTTTCCAAAGAGAGCCGGTGGTTGGTGCAAACCGGTGAAAAGCGCGTGTGAATCCACTCCTGAGTTGCATGGCGACACAAGCCATTGCCGGTTTAAAGGCCGTTATGTAATGAAGAGGATTGGCTTTTGCCAATCAATCAGGGTGGCAACGCGGGTAGCTCTCGTCCCTTTACCAAGGGATGAGGGCTATTTTTGTTGTCTTTTTTCCATTAACCGAAAATTGAAGGAGGAACCAGCATGTTAGATATTAAATACGTACGTGCCAATTTTGAACAAGTAAAAACAAAACTAGCGAAACGCGGGGAAGATATTTCCGTTCTTAATGATTTCGAAGAAGTGGATGCAAAGCGCCGTGAATTGATTGCCCAAACAGAAAAGTTAAAGGCAGAACGCAATGAAGCTTCACAAAACATCGCGACCATGAAACGCAATAAAGAAAATGCGGATGAAGCCATTGCGAAGATGCGTGCAGTCGGCGACGAAATCAAAGTGATTGATGATCAATTGCGTGAAGTGGAAGAGCGCTTGAATTACATCATGATGCGCGTGCCGAACATTCCGCATGACAGTGTGCCGGTCGGCGATTCTGAAGACGACAACGTGGAAATCCGCACTTGGGGCACTAAACCGGAGTTTGGGTTCGAAATCAAACCGCATTGGGATCTCGGAACAGATTTGAACATCATCGATTTTGAACGGGCCGCAAAAGTGACGGGCAGCCGTTTCGTGTTTTACCGCGGTCTTGGTGCACGCCTGGAACGCGCACTCATCAACTTCATGATGGATCTGCATCAGGAAGAACACGGCTACGAAGAAATGCTGCCGCCGTATCTGGTTAACCGTGAAAGCTTAACTGGAACTGGCCAGCTTCCAAAGTTTGAAGAAGATGCTTTCTTGATTGAAGAAGAAGATTATTTTTTGATTCCGACTTCTGAAGTGCCAGTTACAAACTTTTACCGCAACGAAATTTTAGATGGGGAAATGCTGCCTCAGGCCTTTGCATCTTATAGCGCGAATTTCCGCTCTGAAGCAGGTTCTGCGGGCCGTGACACGCGCGGGTTAATCAGACAGCATCAATTCAATAAAGTCGAACTGGTGCGCTTTGTAAAGCCGGAGGATTCTTATGATGAATTGGAGAAATTGACGGGACATGCTGAGAAAGTATTGCAGCTTCTTGGATTGCCTTACCGCGTCTTGAAAATGTGTACAGCGGATCTGGGCTTTACCGCTGCGAAAAAATACGATATTGAAGTTTGGATTCCAAGTCAGGAAATGTACCGGGAAATTTCTTCTTGCAGTAATTTCGAAGATTTCCAGGCACGCCGCACTAATATTAAATTCCGCCGCGAACCAAATGGCAAGCCGGAATTTGTGCATACCTTGAACGGCAGCGGGTTAGCTATCGGACGGACAGTAGCGGCTTTGCTGGAAAATTGCCAGCAACAAGACGGATCGATTTTAATTCCGGAAATACTGCGTCCGTATATGGGCGGCAAAGACCTTATCAAATAAAACCTGAGACTCAAAAGCAAAATGCTTTTGGGTCTTTTTTATTTTTCGCCAGAACGGGTAAAGAACAGCTAAAGCCATTTGAGAGGAGTTGTTGATATGGAGGATCTATCGTTTCAATGGATTAAAACGAACGGCATTGCGCTGCATACTGCAGTAGCGGGACCTGAAGAGGGGCCGCTTGCCATTTTGCTGCATGGCTTTCCGGAATTTTGGTTTGGCTGGAAAAAGCAAATTGAACCGCTCACTAAAATGGGCTACCGCGTCGCAGTACCGGATCAGCGCGGTTATAATTTAAGCGACAAGCCCCAAGACATCGAAAGCTATAGCTTGGATTTACTGCGGGACGATGTAGTGGGATTAATCGAGCATTTCGGCAGAACCAATGCGGCCATTATTGGCCATGACTGGGGAGGGGCAGTAGCCTGGCATTTGGCTTCTACCAAGCCGCAGTACGTTGAAAGAATGATTGCAGTCAATATTCCGCATCCTCAGGCCATGCCGAGGGTACTGAAGCGCAATCCATTGCAATGGGCAAGAAGCTCATATATCGCTTTTTTCCAATTACCGGATTTACCGGAGAAAATGCTGGCTGCGGATTATTTCAAGACGATGGTAGGGAGTTTGGTATCAACAAGCAATCCGGATACATTTAGTGAGGAAGAGCTGGCCGCTTATCAGGAGGCATGGGATCAGCCAGGTGCGTTGACGGCTATGCTCAATTGGTACCGGGCGATCCGGCAAGGCAACGTCCTGCAAGTACCGGAACAAAAAATCAGCGTCCCTGTTCGCATCATCTGGGGAATCGGCGATCAGTTCCTGTCAACGGAACTGGCAAAGGAAAGCCTGGACTTTTGCGAAGACGCTGAATTGGTGTTTGTCGGAGAAGCGACCCATTGGATCCATCATGAACAAGCTTATATCCTCAATCTGCTTATTGAGCAGTTTTTAACCGAAGAAAAAGCGGCAGCCCTATAAGAGCTCCCGCTTTTTCTTTTTCTTATTTTCCCTGAGTGCACGGAAAAATTGGGTAAGCAACCCTCCGCATTCCGCAGCCATCACATTTTCAGTAACATCACATTGATGATTGAAGCGGTCATCGTTAAGCAGCCGGTACAGTGAATCGACGCTGCCGGCTTTGGCATCGCGTGCCCCGTAGATGACCCTTGGAATGCGGGACTGCAAAATGGCACCCGCACACATTGGACATGGCTCTAACGTTACGTAAAGGTTGGTGTTCTCCAGGCGCCAGCTGCCTAGTTGCTGGCATGCTTCTTGAATAGCTAAAAGTTCAGCGTGTGTTACTGCATTTTGAGTAGTTTCCCGCAAATTATGTGCCCGTGCAATCACTTTTCCTTCATGCACGATAACGGCTCCAATCGGGACTTCTCCTTTTGCTGCCGCTTTTTGGGCTTCTTCAATCGCGAGGCCCATATAATAATGGTCTTGTTCAATTCCGTTCATCATTCATCTCTCCTTACTTGCAAGTGTATCATTTTTTAGACAGCAAAAATAAAGAAGTCTTATCTTACAGAGGGGAAAAGACTAAAAAGTGTTGGCCACTTAAGCAAAGCCTAAGATCAGCGGGAGAAAACTTTTAAATCGCCTATCCATTAAATTAGGGCATGCTTTTTTTCTATTTTTAAAAGGAAGTCTGTGTTAAAATGAATGGCACTGTACAACACTTGAACAGAAAGAGGGGAACTTCCCATGCCGGTGCCATTTATAACGGTAGAAGGTCCGATTGGCGTTGGCAAAACGTCACTGGCAAAAGCAATTGCTGACCACCATCAATTTCAGATGTTAAAAGAAATTGTCGATGAAAATCCGTTTCTTACTAAATTTTACGAAGACATTGAGGAATGGAGTTTCCAGACTGAAATGTTCTTTTTATGCAACCGCTATAAGCAGTTGTCTGATATTCAAAAGAAATTCATCTCTAAACGCGAGCCTGTCGCAGCGGATTATCATATTTTCAAGAACTTGATTTTTGCGAAGCGCACATTGCCGGCAGCCGAGTATGCCAAATACGAAGCCATCTATAAGATCCTGACAGCAGATATGCCAGCACCCAATATGGTGATTTACCTGCATGCCAGCCTTGAAACACTGATGAAACGCATCAAAATGCGTGGACGTGAATTCGAGAAAATGATTACCCCGGCCTATATGGAACAACTGCTGGCTGATTACCATGAATTTATTGAACGTTTTGAACGCGAACATCCGGAAATTCCGGTGTTGCGGTTTAATGGCGATGACATGGATTTCGTCCAGAATGAACCAGATTTACGTCTGATTTTAAGCAAAGTGGACGAAACCTTAAAACAAAGGAGTTTAACAATATGAATTTACGTGAAAAATACGGTATTCCGGCAGATGCCGTAATTACAATTGCCGGTACGGTAGGTGTCGGCAAATCAACGATGACTAAGGCGTTAGCAGACGCGCTTCAATTCCGCACCTCTTTTGAAAAAGTGGATGCCAATCCTTATCTGGATTTGTTTTATGATGATTTTGAGAAATGGAGTTTTCATCTTCAAATCTATTTCCTGGCAGAACGCTTCAAAGAGCAAAAGCGCATGTTTGAATACGGCGGCGGTTTTGTCCAAGATCGTTCGATTTATGAAGACACTGGCATTTTTGCAAAAATGCACTGGGAAAAAGGCACAATGAATGACGTGGATTATGAAACGTATACGAATCTGTTCGAAGCGATGGTTATGACTCCTTATTTCCCACACCCGGACTTGTTGATTTACTTGGAAGGGTCGATTGAAGATATTTTAGGCCGCATCCAGGAACGAGGCCGTCTAATGGAGCAGCAGACGCCGGTTGAATATTGGATTGAAATGCACGGGCGCTATGAGAAGTGGATTAACTCGTTTAACGGCTGCCCGGTTCTGCGTTTAAACATTAATGAATACGACTTAATGAATGATCCTGACTGCAAGGAACGCATCGTAGAACGAATCGGCAACTTTATGCAGCAAACATCTTTATTGAAAAAATAAGCTAACACCCCAGTCTATTGCAGGCTGGGGTGTTATTATTTCCCGGGAAATAATAAAGGCAATAAAAAAAGCAGAAGGCGGTAAGCCTTCTGCTTGTTAAGTCATCTTTTATGTATCGAAATCTTCAGACATGTAAGTCCTGAAAAAAATTCGCTACTTTCGTAACGAATCCAATCTCGAATTTATATGCGCGTGTAAATTCAAAAAAATGGAGGAGGAAGAGGGATTCGAACCCCCGCGGGATTTGACTCCCCTGTCGGTTTTCAAGACCGATCCCTTCAGCCAAACTTGGGTATTCCTCCGTATCAGACAAGAATTAATTTATCATAAAGAGAAACTTGCTGTCAACACTTTTGGTAATCTTTTTTTAAAAATTTTTAATGGTATAGTTTGTAGCCGTTGGTATTCCGCAGAACAACTCCATATTTAAGTGAGCAATCAAGTGATCTTCTCTTTTAGAAAGCTTATCCGGCGCGGTTCATCGCAGGAGCACGAGTCTTTGCCCTGCCCAAAGCAGTGTATAAAAGGATATGTTAGTCCAACTTATATAAGCTTATTTTTTATGCAGAGCCCAGCTTTTAAATATTTTATATTCTTTAAGGCTTACGGATTGATTTTTTCAGAAAACATTCGTATACTAATAAATGCCGTGCTAGGTGGGAAGATAGCGGTGTCCTGTAACCTGCAATCCGCTTTAGCAGGACTGAATCCCTTTCCTAGGCTGTTTGTGTGCAGGGTCTGCCCCTTGCACGTAGTGTTGACGTTTGGGTCCTGCGCAATGGAAACCCATGAACCATGTCAGGTCCGGAAGGAAGCAGCATTAAGTGGAACTTTTCATGTGCCGCGGGATTGCCTAGATCGAGCTAACGACAAGGGTAACGCTTGTGTGCAGCAGTCAAAGAAAGGTGCACGGCATTAACTTTAAAATCAAACCTGTCCGCAAATATGCGGACAGGTTTTTTACTGGCGTTTTTTCATGCCAATCTATTAGCCAGGAAGTAATCATTCAGAAGGAACCGCCATTTATGATATAATTAAAGGACGGAAAACACTTTTAACAAAAGGAGAGAAAAACGTTGGCGTATCAAGCTTTTTATCGTGTGTACCGGCCGCAGTCCTTTTCTGAAATGTCAGGTCAGTCGCATATTAAACAAACCCTTCAAAATGCTCTCCTTTACAATAAGACAACTCATGCTTATTTATTCTCAGGTCCGCGGGGGACAGGGAAAACGAGTGCAGCTAAAATTTTTGCGAAAGCACTCAACTGTGAACAGGCACCTGTGGCAGAACCTTGCAATGAATGCAGTTCTTGTAAAAGCATTACTGAAGGGTCCAATACAGATGTCATTGAATTTGATGCCGCATCAAATTCCCGAGTGGAAGAAATGCGGGAAATCATTGAAAAAGTCCGGTTTTCTCCGGCAAATTCCCGGTTTAAAATTTATATTATTGATGAAGTGCATATGCTCTCCAATAGTGCCTTTAACGCCTTGTTGAAAACGCTTGAAGAGCCGCCAGAGCATGTTGTATTTATCTTGGCGACTACAGAGCCGCATAAACTGCCGCTTACCATTATTTCTCGTTGTCAGCGCTTTGATTTTAAACGGTTGTCGCAAGCGGATATTGTGGAACGGATGATTGAAGTATTAACGGACGCAGGCCTTCCTTATAACGAGCAAGTGTTGAAAGTTATTGCCCAAGCAGCAGCGGGCGGAATGCGGGATGCACTCAGCTTGCTGGATCAAGTAGTATCATTCAGCGGTGATGAAATGACGATTGAAGATGCCCTGCTTGTGACTGGCTCCATAAGCCAGGATGTATTCTATGAGATGGCAGGAGCATTGGTCGAAAAAGATATTGGCCAAGCGTTGACTCTGCTGGAACAGCTGGTCCGTGACGGGAAAGACCCAGTCCGGCTGGTAGAAGATTTCATCACTTTTTTCCGGGATTTGTTATTGATTCAAACGGCTCCGGATTTGCACGATATGCTGGAGCTTGCTACGCACGAAGAACGGTTTGAAGAGTTGGCGAAGCAATTTGAATCAGCAACTCTTTATGCATGGATTGATGTATTGACGAAAACTCAGCAGGAAATGCGGTTCTCCAATCATACAAAAATCTATTTGGAGACAGCATTATTGAAAATGGTGCAGGCAGATGCACCGGTCGCAGTTTCTTCAGGATCAGCATCTCCGGAACTGGAAGCAAAAGTTAATCAATTGGAGCAACTGATTATTCAACTTCAACAACAATTGAAAAATGGGGCTGTTGCGGCAACTCCAGCGGCGGGCGCTGAACCAAAACGCCGGCAGCGGTCTCAAAGCAGTTATAAAATCCCGGTGGGCCGCATTCAGGATGTATTGAAGAATGCGACAAAGCCGGATATCCAAGCGATCAAAACCAACTGGTCGACGGTCATGGGGCAATTGCAGAAATCACATGCGGCTTTATTGAACGAAGCGGAGCCAGTAGCGGCCTCAGCAGATGCTTTTGTGTTAAAATTCAAGTATGATATTCATTGCCAGATGGCTTCAGATAATCAGACTTTTGCTGTCGCTTTTAGCCAGCTTCTTCAACAGTATACGGGTAAAGCTTACACACCAATTTTTGTGCCGGATGAAAGCTGGTTGAAAATCCGTGAAGAGTTTATTAAAAACAGCGGATTGAAATCAGGGTCAGAAGAGAAGCATTCGGAAGCTGAAGAACAGCATCCTTTCTCTGCTGATGGGTCGGTGGCGGAAGAAGATCCGTTTATTTCTGAAGCAGAGCGGTTATTTGGCAAAGACTTTGTTGAAATTCACGACGATTAATAAACAACCTAAAGGAGGAAACTATTATGCGCGGTGGCGGAAATATGCAAGGCATGATGAAACAAATGCAGAAAATGCAAAAACAAATGGCGGAAGCCCAAGAAGAACTGGGAACATTGAAATTTGAAGGATCAGCTGGCGGCGGAATGGTGAAAGTCACTGTATCCGGACATAAAGAAGTGCTTGATGTAGTTTTAGATCCATCAGTAGTAGACCCGGAAGATGTAGAAATGCTTCAAGATCTATTGATCGTTGCGACAAACGAAGCGTTTAAAAAAGCGGAAGAACATGCGAATTCCACGATGGGGAAATTCACTAAGGGGTTAAATCTTCCTGGCATGTTCTAGGAGGTAAACGGAATGCATTACCCAGAGCCAATATCGAAACTTATGGAAAGCTTTATGAAATTGCCAGGAATCGGGCCAAAAACAGCTGCCCGGCTGGCATTTTTTGTGCTTGGGATGAAAGAAGACACGGTTCTTGATTTCGCTAAAGCGTTAGTGGATGCGAAAAGGAATTTGAGTTTTTGTTCAACGTGTGGGCATATCACCGATGTTGATCCATGCATGATTTGCCAAGATCAATCACGTGACCGGTCAACGATTTGTGTAGTGCAGGATCCAAAGGATGTCATCGCAATGGAAAAAATGCGCGATTACACAGGTCTGTATCATGTTCTTCAAGGAGCAATTTCTCCAATGGACGGAATTGGCCCGGAAGATATCAACGTTCCTTCTTTATTGAAGCGGCTGCAAGATGAAACTGTGGAAGAGTTGATCTTGGCAACAAACCCGACAATTGAAGGAGAAGCGACGGCAATGTATATTTCACGCCTAGTCAAACCTTCTGGGATCAAAACTACACGCATCGCTCACGGTCTGCCAGTTGGGGGAGACTTAGAGTATGCCGATGAAGTTACGTTATCTAAAGCAATGGAAGGCAGACGCGAGTTGTAAAGAGGAAATCGGCAAGCGTGTTTTTAAAAAGAGGGAAATTGAAAAAAGCGTTTGATGAACAATTGATTCGCCAGTTTATTGAAACAAAAGAAGAGCGGGGACGTGCGCTGGCATTAGAAAATCGGGCGGCAGACCATGAATTGTTTGGCAGGGTCGGCCGGAAGATTGCTGAAAGCAACTATCTTTTCTTATTTAAAAGAAGCGCGGATCCGCAATGTGAAATTCCAGTAAAAGCAATGGCTCCTTCAGCATTGCTTTTTATTTATGGTTTGAATTGGGCTCTTCTTATAGAAGGAACTTAAAAGAAGGCAAGTTATTTGAAGTGGATAAATCAAAATCTTTGACTCAGCTTTTCATGCCTGGTATATTAAAAAGCGTCCCAAAAAACTTGGGAATAAAAATGTATGAAAAACAATTGACATTGATGAGTGATTAAGTTATACTAATATAGTTGTTGTTTGAAGTAACAGTAGTGCTTCGGAAAAACGTAACTAGTAAAATCAACAAGCAACGGAATTAGTTGTTGACAATGTTTTTTAAATAAGTTATACTAATAAAGTTGTCGGTGAAACAAACGACGAAACCTGAACCTTGAAAACTGAATGCAAAACGTCAACAAATAGTGGGGACCGCGTTCCGAACGCGGCACCCACATTCTGCGAAGGTCGCGTGCGACCGGAGCAAAACACTA
>NZ_JBPRLO010000015.1:0-1486 GCF_051417975.1 Planococcus sp. 1R117A
GGTGCTGCACCCCAAAAGTTAGAGTTAAAAACTAACTTTTGGGGTGTTTTTCTATGTCAAAATATAGCGAAGAATTCAAAATGAACCTGGTCAACGAATACTTGGACGGCTTTTTGGGATATAAACGCTTAGCCAAAAAACACGGGGTGTCCAGTCATTCGCAAATTATCCGCTGGGTCCGTGCGTATCAAGCCTTCGGCACAGAAGGCTTGCGGAAGAAGCGGAAGCACCGGGTGTATTCTGTTCAATTCAAGTTGGATGTATTACACTTTATGAAACGAACAGGCGCTTCCTACCAAGACACAGCGGTGGAATTCCAACTGCACAACCCTTCGCTGATTGCGAATTGGCACCGGAGATTTTTGGCGCAAGGGGAAGACGGCCTGAACGAACAAGCGAAAGGGCGGCCTCCCATGTCGAAAAAACCAAGAAACAAGCCGGAAAACAACCCGTCAAAACCGAATGGGACGATGTCCCGTGAACAACAACTGGAACGGGAGAACGAACTTCTCCGCTTAGAAGTGGCGTATTTAAAAAAGTTAAAAGCTTTCCAGGAGAACCCGGATGCCTTCCTCGAAAAGCACAAGCAGCGCTGGCATTCGAACTCCAAAAAGAAGGATTCCGATTAACGGATGTGCTGGAGATCGTCGATCTGCCAGAAGCGACGTATCATTACCACCGCCAGCGACTCGGTATGGAAGACCCGGACCGGGAATGGAAAACCGTGATCCGGACGCTCTTTGAGAAACACGAAGGCCGTTATGGGTATCGCCGGATCTCTCTGGAATTAAAGGCGCAAGGGTACGTCATCAACCACAAGAAAGTCCAGCGCATCATGGGCGAATTGAAGTTAAAATGTGTGAAGTTCATTCGGAAATCGCGCTATCGCTCCTATAAGGGGCAAGTAGGGACCATCGCCAAAAACCGGTTGAACCGCCGGTTCCACACATCGCACGCCTTCCAAAAAATCGTAACGGACGTCACGGAATTCAAATGTGCGGGAGAAGAAAAACTGTATTTGAGTCCGGTGATGGATCTCTACAACGGCGAAATCATTGGCATGAGCATGTCCAAACGCCCGACCCTCGACTTCGTCCTGGACTCGCTGCACCAAGCCCTGCCGATGATTCGGGACCAGGCTGCCTACCGGACCACCATCCATTCCGACCAAGGCTGGCATTACCAGCACCGGTACTGGGTGAAAACATTGAAGCAGCACCGGATTTTCCAAAGCATGTCCCGAAAGGCGACGTGTGCCGACAACGCGGCCATGGAAAACTTCTTTGGCCTGCTTAAACAGGAGATGTACCACGGAGAAGCATTGGCGCCGTACGAGGAATTGAAGCAGAAAATTGAACGGTACATCCATTACTACAACCATGAACGCATCAAACAAAAATTGGCCGGCATGAGCCCGGTGAACTACCGGATTCATGCCAGCCAATCAGCTGCATAATTGAAACTCTAACTTTAAGGGGTCACTACC
>NZ_JBPRLO010000016.1:0-1341 GCF_051417975.1 Planococcus sp. 1R117A
CCGGAGTCCCTGATTTCACACTGCCAAGAAAAGCCTCTAGCGAGGCGGGAGGTGCCCGTACCGCAAACCGACACAGGTAGGCGAGAAGAGAATTCTAAGGTGAGCGAGTGAACTCTCGTTAAGGAACTCGGCAAAATGACCCCGTAACTTCGGGAGAAGGGGTGCTCTGGTAGGGTGTATAGCCCGAGAGAGCCGCAGTGAATAGGCCCAGGCGACTGTTTAGCAAAAACACAGGTCTCTGCCAAACCGTAAGGTGACGTATAGGGGCTGACGCCTGCCCGGTGCTGGAAGGTTAAGGGGAGTGCTTAGCGCAAGCGAAGGTGCGAACTGAAGCCCCAGTAAACGGCGGCCGTAACTATAACGGTCCTAAGGTAGCGAAATTCCTTGTCGGGTAAGTTCCGACCCGCACGAAAGGCGTAACGATCTGGGCACTGTCTCAACGAGAGACTCGGTGAAATTATAGTACCTGTGAAGATGCAGGTTACCCGCGACAGGACGGAAAGACCCCGTGGAGCTTTACTGTAGCCTGATATTGACTTTTGGTGCAACTTGTACAGGATAGGTAGGAGCCTTTGAGCCCGGAGCGCCAGCTTCGGGGGAGGCGTCGGTGGGATACTACCCTGGTTGTATTGAAATTCTAACCCGCACCCCTGATCGGGGTGGGAGACAGTGTCAGGCGGGCAGTTTGACTGGGGCGGTCGCCTCCTAAAGAGTAACGGAGGCGCCCAAAGGTTCCCTCAGAATGGTTGGAAATCATTCGCAGAGTGTAAAGGCACAAGGGAGCTTGACTGCGAGACGGACAGGTCGAGCAGGGTCGAAAGACGGGCTTAGTGATCCGGTGGTTCCGCATGGAAGGGCCATCGCTCAACGGATAAAAGCTACCCCGGGGATAACAGGCTTATCTCCCCCAAGAGTCCACATCGACGGGGAGGTTTGGCACCTCGATGTCGGCTCATCGCATCCTGGGGCTGTAGTCGGTCCCAAGGGTTGGGCTGTTCGCCCATTAAAGCGGTACGCGAGCTGGGTTCAGAACGTCGTGAGACAGTTCGGTCCCTATCCGTCGCGGGCGCAGGAAATTTGAGAGGAGCTGTCCTTAGTACGAGAGGACCGGGATGGACACACCGCTGGTGTACCAGTTGTTCCGCCAGGGGCATCGCTGGGTAGCTATGTGTGGCCGGGATAAGTGCTGAAAGCATCTAAGCACGAAGCCCCCCTCAAGATGAGATTTCCCATTGCGCAAGCAAGTAAGATCCCTCAAAGACGATGAGGTAGATAGGTTCGGGGTGGAAGCGCGGCGACGCGTGCAGCTGACGAATACTAATCGATCGAGGACTTAACCAA
>NZ_JBPRLO010000018.1:0-919 GCF_051417975.1 Planococcus sp. 1R117A
CAACCAACGGCGCGCTCGCCTTATCCTTCTGCGTCCCCCCATTGCTCAAACGGCGGGGAGGTGGTACAGGAATATCAACCTGTTGTCCATCGTCTACGCCTATCGGCCTCGACTTAGGTCCCGACTGACCCTGAGCGGACGAGCCTTCCTCAGGAAACCTTGGGCATTCGGTGGACGGGATTCTCACCCGTCTTTCGTTACTCATACCGGCATTCTCACTTCTAAGCGCTCCACGAATCCTTCCGGTTCCGCTTCGACGCCCTTAGAACGCTCTCCTACCACGGACATCTGAGATGTCCATCCACAGCTTCGGTAATCCGTTTAGCCCCGGTACATTTTCGGCGCAGTGTCACTCGACCAGTGAGCTATTACGCACTCTTTAAATGATGGCTGCTTCTAAGCCAACATCCTGGTTGTCTAAGCAACGCCACATCCTTTTCCACTTAACGGATATTTGGGGACCTTAGCTGGTGGTCTGGGCTGTTTCCCTCTTGACTACGGATCTTATCACTCGCAGTCTGACTCCCAAGCATAAATCACTGGCATTCGGAGTTTGTCTGAATTCGGTAACCCGGGATGGGCCCCTAGTCCAAACAGTGCTCTACCTCCAGGATTCTCAATCTTGAGGCTAGCCCTAAAGCTATTTCGGAGAGAACCAGCTATCTCCAGGTTCGATTGGAATTTCTCCGCTACCCACACCTCATCCCCGCACTTTTCAACGTGCGTGGGTTCGGGCCTCCAGTAAGTGTTACCTTACCTTCACCCTGGACATGGGTAGATCACCTGGTTTCGGGTCTACAACTGCATACTCATTCGCCCTGTTCAGACTCGCTTTCGCTGCGGCTCCGACTTCTCATCTTAACCTTGCATGCAATCGTAACTCGCCGGTTCATTCTACAAAAGGCACGCCATCACCCAT
>NZ_JBPRLO010000019.1:0-634 GCF_051417975.1 Planococcus sp. 1R117A
AACGGGCTTTGACTAGTTGTAGGCACACGGTTTCAGGATCTGTTTCACTCCCCTTCCGGGGTGCTTTTCACCTTTCCCTCACGGTACTGGTTCACTATCGGTCACTAGGGAGTATTTAGCCTTGGGAGATGGTCCTCCCGGATTCCGACGGAATTTCACGTGTTCCGCCGTACTCAGGATCCACTCAGGAGGGCACGCCTTTTCGGCTACGGGGCTGTTACCCAGTGTCGCGGACCGTTCCAGGTCGCTTCGCCTAACGCGTGCTTTTGTAACTCCGTATTGAGTGTCCTACAACCCCAAGAGGCAAGCCTCTTGGTTTGGGCTGTTCCCGTTTCGCTCGCCGCTACTCAGGGAATCGCATTTGCTTTCTGTTCCTCCAGGTACTTAGATGTTTCAGTTCCCTGGGTCTGCCTTCTCATGTGCTATGAATTCACACATGGATCCTGCCCCATTACGGGCAGGGGGTTCCCCCATTCGGAAATCTCCGGATCAATGCTCACTTACAGCTCCCCGGAGCATATCGGTGTTAGTGCCGTCCTTCTTCGGCTCCTAGTGCCAAGGCATCCACCGTGCGCCCTTTCTAACTTAACCATTAGAAAGTCGACCGATCACTCGGTCTCATCACTTGTGTTGC